>NZ_JPOL01000002.1:1055000-2363946 GCF_000733945.1 Flavimarina sp. Hel_I_48 | reverse complement strand
GTATTTTGTAAATAAGACCTACAAGAAGGTTTCCTTACTCGGCAAAACCTAGTAGAATGCCTGCTTCAAAACTTGCAACTTGCAACCTGAAACACTTTTGACATTCCCCCTTTGGGGATTAGGGGGAATCATAAATATCCCGGCGAAACCCTTCATCATCGCCTTCTAAAATCTGCACATAACTGCGGTAACGTGACCAATCGAGTTCGTCATTTTCCAGTGCATTTTTTACCGCACAATGCGGTTCTTCCAGATGTAGGCAATTGTTGAATTTACAATGTTCTTTCAATGCAAAAAACTCCGGAAAATAACTTCCCAGCTCTTCTTTTTCAATATCCACCACGCCAAAACCCTTTATACCCGGCGTATCTATAATTCGTGCATCAAAATCAAGATCATACATTTCTGCAAAGGTCGTGGTATGCTGGCCTTGTGCATGCTGCTCACTAATGGCCTTTGTTTTGAGATCTAGCGTAGGTTCAATCGCATTGACCAGTGTTGACTTCCCTACGCCGCTATGTCCCGCAAACATGCTGGTTTTGCCAGTCATCAGCGTCTTAACCTCATCCACATTGGTGCCGGTTATGGCCGAAGTTCCCAGACAGGTATAACCAATCCTGCGGTACATTTCCGCCAGATATTTAATTTCCCCTTTTTCCTCAAGGGTATAGGTATCAATCTTATTGAACAACAATACCGCTTTTATATGATACGCCTCGCAGGTTACCAGAAAACGGTCTATAAAAGAAGTAAATGTAGGCGGATTGTTGAGCGTAATTACCAAAAAAACAAGGTCAACATTTGCCGCGATGATATGGGTTTGTTTAGAAAGGTTTACTGATTTACGGATAATATGATTTTCTCGCTCCTGAATGGTTTTTATGACTCCGGTGACCGTGTCACTGGTTTCTTCCAACTCATATTCTACGTGGTCGCCCACTGCAACCGGATTCGTGCTTTTTATGCCCTTTAGACGGAATTTTCCTTTAATACGGCAATCATAAAACTTGCCGTTTTCCGCTTTTACCGTGTACCAGCTTCCTGTTGATTTATAGACTGTTCCCTTCAAGAATTAATTTTGAGATTTATTGTACAAAACTACCCTATTTTCGGCTAAAAATAGGGTGTTTTTACCGCTGCAACGCAAAAAACGGCTTTCAGGGACTGAAAACCGTTTTTGATATTGAAAAAATATTTCTTTTATTCTTTCTGAAATAATTCTATTGCTACTGAAAAAGATTAGTATGCACTTTCACAACTGTCCAATTAGATCGAAAAAAATTTTCGCGTTAGGGATTGAAGTGGAAATCCTTTTTGCGAGGCACGAGCAAAAAGATTGCAACGTAAAGCCCGACCCACAGGGGAACGCCCATTAAAAAGTAAATTAGCCAAATAACTTTAATTTGTAAAATTCAGGTTATTAGGCATAATTTGTTTTATTGTGAGGGCGCTTTCCAGATTTTCAGCTCAAAAGATCAACCTCTACCTACGCCTCTTCCATTCTAACAATCTTTTTCTGGTGATTGATAGATTCCTGGTGAATGGCTTTGAACACTTTAAGGATAAATTCTTCACTTAGCCCGTGCTGCTCACCTTCCAGGATCATTGCGCCCAGAATTTCATTCCAACGTTTAGTTTGTAGAATGGCAACATTATTTTGTGTTTTCAATTCCCCAATGGAATCAGCGATTTTCATACGCTTGCCCATCGTTTCTATAAGTTGGTGGTCTATCACGTCAATCTGCGTCCGCATGGTGCTCAACTTATTGTTGAATTCCATTTCGGTACCTACTTCCTTACGTATTTTAAGATCTACCATGATCTCGATAAGACGCTCTGGCGTGATTTGCTGCTTCGCATCACTCCAGGCATTGTCTGGATCGTAATGGGTTTCAAACATAATCCCATCATAGTTGAGGTCAAGACCAGTCTGGCACAAATCAAATATAATATCGCGACGCCCGGCAATGTGCGAAGGATCTAAAATAAGTGGCAAATCTGGGAATTCGTTTTGTAGATCAATAGGTAATTGCCACTCTGGATTGTTACGGTACTTCGTTTTTTCATACGTGGAAAAACCGCGGTGAATAACGCCAAGGTTTTTAATATCCTGTGTGTAGAAACGCTCTACAGCGCCCAACCATAACGCCAAATCTGGATTTACCGGGTTTTTGACAAGTACCGGTTTGTCAGTTCCTTTGAGCGCATCAGCGATTTCCTGAACGATGAATGGGGAAACAGTGGTACGTGCGCCTATCCATAAAATATCAACATCATGCTTGAGAGCAAGCTCTACATGGTTTGCATTTGCTACCTCTGTGGTAATGAGCATACCCGTTTCCTCCTTGGCCTTTTGAAGCCACTTAAGTCCCAGCGCACCCACACCCTCAAACATTCCCGGGCGGGTACGTGGTTTCCAGATACCGGCACGCAATACGGTGGCATCAGTATCTTTAAGTTGGTGTGCTATCTTGAGCACTTGCTCTTCGGTTTCTGCACTACAAGGACCTGCAATCACTAAAGGATGGTCCAAATTGAAGGCGTCTAGCCAATTTCTAAGTTCTTTCTTGTTTTCCATAATGTTACAAATTTACGGCTTTTTGCCAATTAAGAGATTCCTTTAAGTATTGATTTTATGTGATTTGTATTTTTAATTTCGGTATAAATGCTCTCATAATCGTCTGATTCCAGAAGGTCTTTGAACGTTTTAAGGTTCTGTATATATTCTGAAAGTGTCTCGAGCACATGCACTTTGTTCTCCTTGAAAATGGGCGTCCACGTAGCGGGATTACTTTTAGCGAGACGCACTGTAGAAGCAAAACCACTACCGGCCATATCAAAGATATCTTTTTCGTTCTTTTCCTTTTCCATAACGGTTTTTCCCAGCATAAAGCTGGAAATATGAGAAAGGTGCGACACATAGGCAATATGCTTATCGTGCGACTGCGGATCCATATAGCGAAGGCGCATGTTCAAGGCGCTAAAGAGCGCAAGCGCTTTTTCCTGCAATTTGAAAGCTGTTTTTTCAACCTCACAGATAATCATCGTTTTACCACTGAACAAATATTCTATGGCAGCGGTGGGACCAGAGAATTCTGTACCAGAAATAGGATGCGCGGCCAGGAAGTTACGGCGCTTAGGATGCTCTGCCACCGCATCACAAATACTGCTTTTTGTGGAACCTACGTCTATGACCAGCGCTTCATCACCTACGGCATCAAGTACCGGTGGCAAAAAGAGATTGGCCTGGTCCACGGGCACCGCGAGGATCACAAGATCAGCTTTGTGCAGATCTTCAAGTCCTGCGGAATGCGCTACTACCCCGAGCCCAACAGCTTCTTCCAGATGGTCATTGCTTGAATCTATACCGTAAAGCTGGGCTTCTGGCAATAAACGTTTAAAATCCCTCGCAAGCGAACCACCTATAAGCCCTACGCCTATGATAAATATATTCTTGAAATCTTCCACGCTATTACTATTATTGCTATTCCTATTATTATTTTGAACGGGGCTTCGGTACAAATTTATTTACGCTGCGCTTCAATAAATTTACTCAGCCGCCTGCCTATTGTGTTCTATTCAAATTTATTCATGTTGCGCTTCAATAAATTTACTCAGCCGCCTGCCTGTTATATTCTATTCAAATTAATTTACGCTGCGCTTAAATAAATTTACTCAGCCGCCTACTACTTTCAATGGTAAAAATATTAGTCTCCCATTTAAGGGCCAGGGTGACTAAAATCTGCTTATCGCTTCTTCAACTTTTTCTTCGGTTACGCAAAGGGAAAAACGGATATATCCTGCTCCCTGATCGCCAAAAATCGTCCCCGGAGTGATAAAAATGCTCTTTTCGATCAATATTTCGTCTATAAATGCTTCGGCGTCCATACTTCCTTGGGGCAATTTTGCCCAGACAAAAAGACCTACGGCATTTTTATCAAAGGTACAGTTGAGTTTTTCTGCCAGTTCCCAGACCCGCTGTCGGCGTTTTTCATAAATCTTGTTCAGTTTACCGAACCATTCCTCGCCTTCTTTTAAAACAGCTGCGGCTCCTTGCTGAATTCCATAGAACATACCGCTATCCATATTGCTTTTGACTTTCACAATATCGTTTATGTACACCTCTGCGCCTAACACCATACCCACGCGCCAGCCGGCCATATTGAACGATTTGCTGAGACTATTAAGCTCAAGGGCGACCTCTTTAGCGCCGGGCGCGTCTAAAATGGAAAGCGGTTTGTCATTAAGGATAAAACTGTAGGGGTTATCATTGACGACAAGGATATTTCTGGCTTTCGCGAACGCGATCAATTCCTCAAAATCTGCAGCAGTAGCGGTAGCGCCCGTGGGCATATGCGGGTAATTGACCCACATTAATTTTACCCCGCTAAGGTCGCGCTCTTCCAGTTTTTTATAATCTGGCAACCAGTTATTTTCTGCATCCAGTTCATAATAAAGGGGTGTCGCCTCCAGCAAATTTGTAACTGATGTATAGGTAGGATACCCAGGATTAGGGATTAAAACCGCATCACCAGCATTTAAAAAGGCCATACTTATATGCATAATCCCTTCTTTTGACCCCATTAAAGGTAAAATTTCGGTTTCAGGATCAAGCACTACCGAATAACTTTTCTTATAAAAATCTGCCATTGCCTCACGCAATTGCGGCAAACCCTTATAATTTTGATATTGGTGTGCGTGCCCGTCTTTCATGGCATCTGTCAAGGCCTTGATTACCTGATCTGGTGGCGCAAGATCTGGACTGCCTATACCCATGTTTATGATAGGCTTTCCGGCAGCGGCGAGCGCACGTACCTCTTTTAGTTTGCGTGAGAAATAATATTCGGTAGTCTGTTGTAAGCGGTTTGCTGGCTTGATCATTTTTTCATGTTTTTATACTCGCCCAATACTTCAAATTTTTTGGCCATGATGCCTAATAATTTTTTGGCTTTTTCAAAATGCCTGTAATCCTTAAAGGTCACGTCTACAAAAAAGGAATAGATCCAGGGTGTTTCAATAACGGGCAGGGATTGTATTTTAGTAAGGTTGAGCCTGCAATCGCTCATGACATTGAGCACCGCGGCTAGACTTCCCCTTTTATGGTCCGTAAGAAATTTTACGGAAGCTTTGTCCGGCGTTTCCGTATTGCTCCGGCCATTGGTGTTCAAAATAAAAAAACGGGTAGCGTTATCTTTTATCGTTTGCATATCTGGCGCTATGATTTCAAGACCATAGATATTTGCCGCAATTTTACTGGCGATAGCCCCTACATTAATGGCCTTTTCATCCATAACCCGTTTGGCCGCACCAGCGGTATCATCATCTTCAATAAGCCTGATATGCTCTTTTCCCTTAAAAAATTCCCGACATTGTAATATAGCCATGGGATGGGACCAGACTTCTTTGAGATCTTCCAGCTTTTGACCCGGAAGTACCATAAGGTTTTGGCTTATGGGTAAATAATATTCACCTTCAATATTGAGGTCATATTCATCAATAAGCGCATAGTTGGGAATGATGCTTCCCGCAATACTGTTTTCAATGGCCATCACCGCGTCTGTACTGGTACCCGCCAGTAAGCTGTTCACCACATCCTGAAAGGAGCGGCACTCAAGTACGGCGACATCTTCACTAAAAAAATCCTGTGCCACCTGATGGTGAAAGGAGCCTTTTATACCTTGTATTGCTACTATATGTTTCAATGCATTTCGTTTTGTTTTTTCCGCATTGGCGGAAACTAAAAAAGGCCCCGATTATACATCGGGACCTGAATATTTTTTACTATACCTATCGCTATAGTGGTCCCGCCTCTTTCCCAAAGAAAAAGAAGTAATAACGGTTCCAGAAATAACGTAGGTTGAGCATTTGCTGTTAAATGAGTCGCTAAAGTAGAAAAAATAATAGGAACGCATTTTAAATCTATTAAATATTCTTGATTTTTAACATATTTGTAGTTTGATGGAATATTTTTAAGAAATTGATACCATCAGAACATCAGGATTGTTAAAAATAGGCAGCACAAGCTACTTAATCTTATTTTTGCCAACTCACTTTGGCGCTACTTTCAGTGCCAAGTAGTCTGTGTATTTTGCGATTAAAGGGACAAACTGAAACGAATTAATTCTATTTCTATAATTTTGAACCTGAATCCTCATTAAGAACAAATTGAATCATAATGCGTTATACCCTTTTAATTAACCGGTCAACAAAAGCAAAAAATGTCTATAACCGTATCTGAAGTGTCTAAAAGCTACGGCACACAACAGGCACTTCAAGCTATAAGTTTCACTATAAAAAAAGGGGAAATAACTGGTTTTTTGGGTCCTAATGGTGCTGGCAAAAGCACGATGATGAAAATACTTACGGGATACATTTCCCCTACTTCGGGAATTGTCAAGGTAAACGGTTATGACATGGCTACTTCAAAAAAAAAGGTTCAGCAAAGCGTGGGCTATCTTCCCGAAAACAACCCCCTGTATCTGGATATGTACGTACGCGAGTACCTAAAGTTCAACGCGGGGCTGCATCATTTGAAAAATCCTAAAATTGACGAACTTATTGAGCGCACCGGCCTCCTGCCCGAAGCGCATAAAAAAATACAATCCCTCAGCAAGGGCTATCGCCAGCGTGTGGGCCTTGCCGCTGCCCTATTGCACGATCCGGAAGTGCTTATTCTCGATGAACCCACAACGGGGCTGGACCCCAATCAACTTGTAGATATCCGCGAACTCATAAAGACCATTGGAAAAGAAAAAACGGTGCTGCTGTCAACCCATATCATGCAAGAAGTGGAAGCCATTTGTGATCGCGCCATAATTATAGACCACGGGATTATAGTTGCAGACAAACGCCTTGCGGAACTTCAGGATGAAAAAGAACAATTGCTCGTTGTAGAATTTGATTACCGCGTGGAAGAAGTGGCCCTGCAGCAGCTTCATAAAGTGATAGCAATTAAAAACACTACCCGGTTTTGCTATGAAATTCTTTTTGATACTAAAAGGGACATGCGGCCGGCGGTGTTTGATTTTGCCCACGACAATGGCCTGAAAATACTTCAGCTGAATAAAAAAAATACCAACTTAGAATCACTTTTTCAAGATCTTACAAAAAACAACTAACCTATGGTTTTATACTATTTTGCCGGCTTCTTCATTCTCATTGCCCTGTTGCCGCTTGTGCATATAAAACACTGGGCGGTTCGTGGCTGGGATTATGTACGCGTGCAAACAAGTTTTCTTCAGGCTTTTGTAATATTTCTTATTCTTATACTTTCCTATCCTGAACGCGACTGGCAATGGGGTATGCTCATAGGCCTTATCGCAACGCTAACCCTGCAGATCATTATCGTAATACCGTATTCTAAAATATATCCGGTAGGCAGAAAACGTCCCAAAAACACTTCACATTTAAAGAAACTGAGCTTAATTACCGCAAATGTGCTTCAGGACAATAGGGAATATGACAAATTCCGTGATCTGATCTACAAAGAGGAGCCTGATGTTTTCCTGACCATGGAAACCGATAAAAAATGGGAAGCAGAGTTGGAATGCTTTGAAAAGGACTATCCCTATACCGTCAAGGTTCCCATTGACAATTACTACGGTATGCACTTATATTCAAAATACAAACTTACTGACACCCGCGTAGAATACATGGTTGAAGAGGATGTACCTTCCATTTTTACTAAAGTACATTACCGGAAGGGCGATCCACTCAATCTTATCTGCGTACATCCCGCACCGCCCAGCCCAACAGAAAACGAAACTTCTAAAGAACGTGATGCCGAGCTACTTCTTGCCGGTAAAAAAGTGCGCGATCTCAATGCACCCATTGTCGTGTGTGGTGATCTCAACGATGTTGTATGGTCGCGGGTATCCCGTTTGTTTAGAAAAATGACCGGACTTATAGACCCGCGTATAGGCCGGGGACTGTATCCTACATTTCATGCAGAGTACTGGTATTTACGCTTTCCCATTGATCATATGTTTCACTCCCAGGATATTTATGTAGAGGAAATGCGCCGACTTTCATACTACGGGTCAGATCATTTTCCTATGTATTTTTCTTTATTGATCAAAAACGGTACTCCCGTAGATACCCATCCCGATCTTGACAAAGAAACCGAAGAAGAAATCGAAGAAAATATTGAGGAAGGTGTGGAAGCACACTGATTTTCCCATGCTGTTTATTCGTTTAAAGCTCCCATATTAAATGCAAGCTTGAAGTCAAATTCTTATTTCTAATAGGCAAGAATATAAAGACCCTTTAATGGTTATTATTTAGCAATGCCTTCACATAAGGTAACGCAGTTTTAACTATCACCTGAGGTATTTAGTGATACTTTTGAACTCAACTTTAAACAGAACATAGTATGAAAAAGAGTAAGATTTTTATGGTAGCCATGCTTTTTATAAGCATAGGTACTTTTGCTCAAAGCAAGAAAGATAAGAAGGTAATTGCCGCTGCAGATGAAGTGAAAAGCAGCTTAATAACAAAGGATGCCGGCATTCAGAAATTTATGGATGATGCCATTGCATATGTTGTTTTTCCTAAAGTAGGCAAGGGCGGTTTTATCGTAGGCGCAGCCTCCGGAAATGGCGTTGTATACCAGAACGGACAAATGGTAGGAATGGCCGATGTGAAAAAACTTGACGTTGGTTTGCAAGCCGGTGGAAAAACTTTCAGTGAAATTATTTTCTTTGAAGACGCAAAATCTTTTGACCGTTTTAGGGATGATGATTTTGAATTTACCGGAAATGTTTCAGCTGTTATGCTTAAAAGTGGCGCTGCCGCAGACGTAAATTACCGTGAGGGCGTAGCCGTATTTATAGTGCCACGAGGTGGTCTTATGGTAGACATATCTGTAGGTGGACAGAAATTTGAATACACCCCCATGAACTAATTTGGTTTTTGAGGATCTAATAAGAGGTCTTGAAATTTTGAGCATTCGCGCTTAAGATTTCAGGACCTTTTCTTATTATAAATCGGTATTTTTAGCATAAAATTGGTTGGGATTCACCTTAAATCTGGTTATGAAAATAGAACAATTGTATGTTTACCCGCTGAAATCGGCCAGATCAATCACAAGGGAAGAAGTTGAAGTTGTGCAAACAGGGTTTCTCAGGGATCGTGAATTTGCGGTAATTAATACGGAAGAGCAAATAATCACCGCCAGGGAAAATCCTGCCTTATTAAATATAAAAGTAGCATTGCGAGGCGATCTTTTAGAACTTTCCGCTGATGACCAAGAACCAATATGCATCGACTATACAAAAGACTTTCAAAATAAGGTACAAATAGAACTTTTTAAGATTCCCACAGAGGGACTTCTAGCGGAGCATCCTATAAATAAATGGCTCAGCCATTTGCTGGATCAATCTTGTAGGCTTGTGATGATAGACAAACAAAAACCACGTTTCTCCTCAAAAAGCAAAAGCGAAATCCCAATTAACTTTTGTGATGCCTCCCCCATACATTTAGTAACCACGGCTTCGCTCGAAAATCTGAACAAAAGACTTAAAAAACAGGTAAAAATAGGCCGTTTTCGACCCAATATAGTGGTTTCTGGGAGTAAGCCTTTTGAAGAGGAATTCTGGAAAAATATCAAAATAGGGAACTGTATTTTTGAAGTGGTTTCCTGTACTAAACGCTGCACCATGATTACAATAGATCCTGATACTTCACAGAAAGATAAGGATCAACAGCCGCTGCGCGAGTTGGCCAGTTATAAAAAGGCGGAAGGAGGTGTTGATTTCGGTGTTTATCTTGTACCAAAATCTACAGGTACCTTAAAATTGAGTGACGCTATAAGCGTTAATTCGTAAAATTTTTACTTCTCATACGCTACAGCTTCAATATGTAGGTTTCTTTTTTCTTTACCCAGGTTGAGTACGGCTTCGTCGCCGGCTTTCTTTCCGGTAAGTGCAATCGCGATGGGTGCAGTAAACGCAATTTTGTTTTTCTTCACATCAGCCTCATCTACGCCTACAATCTGAATTTTAATCGGTTTTCCACCCGTATTGACTGTGTAGGTTACCCAGGCCCCAAAACGTATTTCAGTGTGATTCTGGTTTTCGGGTTCAAGAACACGGGCGGCATGTATACGTTCAAGAAGGAGGTTGAGGTTACCATTTAGAAGGGCCATCGCTCGCCGGCGCTCCCGCTCATCATCTTCATCGAGGCTGGCAATTTTACCTTCTAGTTCGTCACGCTCTTTATGCAATTGCTGCAATCCATAGGGAGTCACATAGTTAATCGCGCCCTCCGGGAGTGCGGCGCGTGGCGGTATAATGGGCGCTTCCTCCTGATCGTCTTCCTTTACAAAACCTCTGCTCATATATTGATTTTTGATAGGATTTAATATAAGCTTTATTCCGAAGTAAAACAATAAAAAACCACCTGTAATAGGTGGTTTAGTGGGGTTTTTTAAGTAAAATAACTTGTATTTATTCTATTCCGCAGATTGTCTTAACAAGATTGATCATCTCAAAATCATTTTCAATTGATGTACGCTCATCCCCGTCTGCTGTATGCAATGTTACACGGAAGGGATATGAAATAGTAACGGTTGTAGAAGAAGACCAGAAAGTATTAAAATAGGTATCTGCTTCTTCCTGACTTTCGAATGCTTTTACCTTATCGCTGATTATTAGTTCCAGAGGATAATTTACCGTAAAACAAGGACTTGTTACATGAATCACATCTGTATAGCTTACTTCATCATAGCCACAGTCTGCAATTAACATTTTGAATTCTTCTTCATCATTTATTTCGTAAACCTGATTGCTGCCATCTTTATAAATTTCAAATGGAAAACCTACTCCTGTAATATGCCGTTCAGTACTTTCATCCAATAAAGCTCCCAATAAAGCATCATAATCCTTTAATTGTTTTTCAGAACCATCATTATAAGCCACAACCAGAGGGTAGACAAACTGAAAACAAAGGGAAGAGTTTTGATTTTCCTTTGTTTGTGCATTCATTTTGAAGTCTGGATCGTCTTTGAATACCTCTAAAGTAGTACGGAGCGCTTTACTCTCCAATACCTCGACTTCTATAGCAACAGAATCTGACGGTATTTTAAGTTGCGTTTCGGGCTGCGCTTCTAGTGGTTTAGTTTCCTGTTCTACAGCTGTAAATTCTTGTTCGATCATATCCATTTCTTCTGTAGTACAAGAGATCAATACGATTAAAAGAGAGGTTAAAAAGGTTAATTTTTTCATAACAGACCTACTTTAATTTAATAAAATTTTATGATTTAAGGTGCGGCAATATACTAAATATATTATTACGACCAAAATTTATGCACTTAATCTTTATAGTACATTCAATTTGAAGCTTATTTCTTACAAAGAAAATTTAGTGAAAAATAAATATTTTGAATCAATTTTTAGTTCTGAAATTACCGAACTAAAAGAATTATCGTACTTTGCGCTCTAAAATCCTTTTATGCCTATATAATTTTTTAGATACTCCTTATATATAGAGACTATACTAACGATTCGCTTCAACCAATTTGTTTTTGTATTGTGTAACAATAGCGTAGTTAAAGGAGTACTTTAAGAAGAATACTTTAGAAAGACAATACTCTTTAATTCCAAAATTTCAATATACTCCAAACTGGAAAAGCTCTTAAAAGCGTGCCTTAAATAATAATTATATGTTCACTTATAAAAATATTGCCAATAGATCTTTAGAGATCATAGTAAAACAACCTTTTACTCGAGAAGAAGTCTATCGCGCATTCTCCTTTATGGACGCACTTGTAGAGGATATAGATGCAGAGATTTCATTTAAGGTTCAACCAGAACTTAGAGAACATTTAATAGCGATGATTGATGATCAAAATACCTCTCTTTATAAGTATAGCATTGTTGAGAATATTGATTAACTCCCATTTCCTAAGTACCAGGTTGCTTATTCTAATGTTATAAAAATTATTTTTCAAATAAATGATAGTGATATCAAGGGATAGTTATGTATTTCTCTATTGATTTAACTCTAAGTTGAAAAGAAATTAATTTTAATGCTTGCATAACGCAAACGTTATAAGTATCTTGATACCTATTAAATGAAAATAACTAAACCGTTTTACTAGATATTATGAAATCAAAAGAATCATCAACAGCCAGTTCCAGAAGGAATTTCATTAAAAGTACTGCTATAGCCACCGCCGGTATTTCCATTATTCCGCGTCACGTATTGGGCGGTCCGGGTTTTATTGCCCCAAGTGATAAACTGGTCGTAGCAGGTATAGGCGTAGGTGGAAAAGGAGAGAGTGATATTGCCAGTTTCGCTAAATCAGGAAAAGCAGACATTGCCTTTCTCTGTGATGTTGATGACCGCCGTGCCGCAAATTCCAGAAAACGTTTTCCTAAAGCTAAATACTATAAGGACTATCGTGAGATGCTTGATAAGGAAGCAAAGAATATTGATGCCGTTTCGGTTTCAACTCCAGACCATACTCATGCTGTCGCAGCCATGGCTGCCATGGAACTTGGTAAACATGTGTATGTACAAAAACCGCTTACCCATGATATCTATGAAGCCCGTAAACTTACCGAGGCTGCAAAAAAATATAAAGTGGTCACCCAGATGGGAAACCAGGGTTCTTCTGGTGATGGCGTACGCCAACTGCGAGAATGGTATGATGCTGGTCTCATAGGTGATGTAAGTGAAGTGTATGTATGGACAGACCGTCCTGTATGGCCACAAGGAATTCCATGGCCAGACAACGCTACAGAGATACCAAAGGAACTGGATTGGGACCTGTGGCTGGGTACTGCTCCCAAGAAGAATTATGTAGGTGGTCTGGTGCCTTTTAACTGGCGCGGCTGGTGGGATTATGGTACAGGAGCCCTTGGCGATATGGGATGTCACCTTGTTGAACCTCCTTATCGCGTGCTCAACCTTGGCTACCCTAAAAATGTACAGTGCAGTGTGGGAAGTGTTTATGTAGACGAATTTAAACGTGGATATTTCCCTGATAGCTGTCCACCTTCTAGTCACGTTACCATGACTTTCCCTAAAACGGACAAAACCGAGGGTGAAGTTAAAATGCACTGGATGGACGGCGGTATCCAACCCACGCGGCCAGAAGAATTAGGTCCCAATGAAACTTTTGGTGACGGCGGCAACGGTGCACTCTTTATAGGTTCCAAAGGGAAAATGATGTGTGGCACTTATGGTGTGAACCCACAATTATTACCGCTTTCAAAAACAGAACAAGCTAACGTAGCCCAAACCATCGAACGCGTTCCCGGCGGTGCCGAAGGACATTATGCACAATGGGTTGAAGCTGCGATCGCTGGTTACGGCAATATGGAGGTAAGTTCGCCCTTTGAAATTGCTGGCCCACTTACCGAAACTCTTTTGATTGCCAACCTTGCCATCAGGGGAACAGATATTCAGGAGCAAAAAACAAGGGATAATGGAGAGACCTATATGACCTACCCCGGTAGAAATATCGAAATGATCTGGGACGCAGAAAATATGCGTGTCACAAATCTGGAAGAGGCTAATAAATTTGTGAAAAGGGAGTACAGCCCAGGCTGGTCACTTACCTAGTCCTTCTCATTTATAATTAACAAACAGCCCCACGGTTTATTTACCATGGGGCTATTTGATTTGAGAAAGCCAAATCATTAATTACCAAAAACAGATAAAAAATTGCTAAAAACACAAGGTTTAGAACAGTTTTGAGCACTATTTTACCAATTTATAAAGTAAGACTTCCCGCCAGTTGCTTTAGCGTAATTTCAGAAAGTTTCGCCTGATACGTCGCCTCGCTGTAGCGCACTTTAGCATTTATGTAATTGAGTTGGGCAGTACGAAACTCGATCGTGGGGATGGTTCCTATCTTAAATTTTTCCAGGGTTATATCCAGGTTTTCCTTTGCTATCGCTTCATTGCGTTGCTCCAGTTCGATTAATCGAACATTAGTAAGATAAGTTTGAAAGGCGGTAGCCAGTTGCGATTGCAGGGTCTGCAATTGTTGTTCAATGATGACAGCACTGTTTTCAATTTGTAATTTGGCTATCTTTTCATCCCTGTTTTGGGTAAAACCGTCAAAAATATTCACACTGGCAGTAAAACCATAATTAAACCCCTGTGATGATGAGGTTGTGGTAAAACCCAGGCTGGACTCAGATTCATTAAAATTATAGCCTGTTGTCCCCACAAGCACGGGATAGCGATTGGCACGAACCCTCTTGAACTGAAGTTCTGCGATACGTTTGTTGATGAGCTGCGCCTGAAGTTCAGGGTTTTGATCCTTTGCCTTATCTTCAAGCGATTCCAGTTCAAGGGACTGATCTACCAGCATAGCATCTTCCACGGTAAACTTGGTTTCTATATCGCGTGCGATGATTTCATTGAGGCGGGTTTTTGTATTGCTATATTCTTCTACCTGGCGCAATAATAGGGTCTGGTCTGTATTTAAATCTACCTGCGCATTGAGTACTTCCAGTTTTGAAGCTTTCCCAATAGTGAAACGGTTTTGGGCAAATTCTACCCGCTGTTCTGAAATAACCAGGGTGCTGTCTAGTGCAGCAAGTTCCTGCTTTTGCTGTACCAACTGAAAATAGGTGGTCATCACATCTGCAACCCGGCCCAGTACTGCCTGTTGCAGTTCTGCCTCGCCCAGGTTTTTTAGTTCCTTTAACTGATCATAACGGGCAAACATCCCAAAACCATCAAAGAGCGTCCAGTCCAGGTTCACTCCATAATTCAGGTTGTTGTTCTTACCGTTATCAAGTTCACGTACCGTACCATCAGACCGCACCTGGTAAATGTCCTGTATGTTGTTATTATCAGTGGCCTGCGCTTGTACATTAGGTAATATTCCGGCGTAGCCCAGGCTTACCCCTTCTACATCTATTTGCAGTTCATTTTTGGCCAGGCGTATTTCGTAGTTATTTTCAAGGGCGATGCGTACGGCCTCTTCAACGGTAAGCAACTCTTGTGCCTGCGCAAAGCTTACAAAACCGACTAAAAAAATGAATAAACGAATCATTCTAGGTATGCTGTAGTTCATTTTCATAGTTTTCAACGCGGTCCAGTTCGGGATTGTGTTTTTTCTCCCTTGACCACATAACGTAAATACTCGGTATAATAAATAAGGTGAGAATCAGTGAAAATACAGTTCCACCGATGATTACTACGCCCATCCCTATCCTGCTTTCTGATGCTGCACCCAGGGACACCGCTATAGGCAGAGCACCCAGTGCAATCGTTAAGCTCGTCATCAATATAGGACGCAAACGCGACTCAGAGGCTTTTAAAATAGCTTCAAGTTTAGGAACACCCTCTTCCCGTAATTGATTGGCAAATTCTACGATAAGAATACCATTTTTAGTCACCAGACCAATGAGCATGATCGTACCGATCTGGCTAAAAATATTCCAGCTCTGTCCGAACAGCCACAGGGAAAATACCGCTCCGGCAACAGCCATGGGAACGGTAAGAATGATGATAAAGGGATCTATAAAACTTTCAAATTGAGCCGCGAGTATAAGATAAATAAGCAATAGCGCAAGGCCAAAAGCGAAAAGCGTGTTGCTGCTACTTTCTACAAAATCGCGGGACTCCCCGCCCAGGTCTGTCGTGAAACTTTCATCAAGCACCTTATCTTTAATACGCTCCATCGCCGCGATCCCATCGCCTATGCTCTTACCGGGCGCAAGATTAGCAGAAACCGTGGCAGACATATACCTGTTGTTGTGAAAGAGCTGGGGCGGACTGCTATGTTCTGCCGTATTGACAAGATTGTCCAACTGGATCAAAATACCATCTTTGTTCCTGACAAAAATAGAAGTAAGATCAGTAGGTGCATTGCGGTCATCTTTATCAAATTGTCCCATGACCTGATATTGTTTCCCGCTTCGTATAAAATAACCAAATCTTTGCCCACTAAGCGATAATTGAAGCGTCTGCGCCACATCTCGAACTGAAACACCAAGACTTTCTGCCTTCTCGCGATCTATGGTGACGTAGAGTTCGGGTTTGTCAAATTTGAGGTCAACATCAGTATAGGAAAATGTGGGGTCATTTTCTGCCTCGCGCATAAACTCAGGTATTTTTTCCTGTAGTTTCTGAAAATTGGGCGCCTGGATTACATATTGAATAGGTGGCCCTCCACGACGGTTTACAGATATCGTAGGCCTTTCGGAAACATTGGACTTTGCACCCACATAAGCACTCGCCCATTTATTGAGGTCATTGGCAATCTCATGCTGGGAACGCTCCCTCTCTCCAGGTTCTACGAGCGCAATATTCGCCCGCCCGCTATTTACCGAAGAGGTTCCAAAACCGGGAGAAGTAAGCACAAGGCTCACCTTTTTCTCAGGAACGGAATCATTGATGAGTTGGGTAATATCGTTCATGTAACGATCCATATATTCATAAGAAGAACCTTCTGGGGCGGTAACACTTAAACGCACAAAACTTCGGTCATCGTAGGGAGCCGTTTCCTTTTTCAGTAATGTATAGAATAATGCGATAGCGCCAATACACAGGGCCAGAATGGGAAAACTGAGCCATTTGCGTTTCATAAAACTGCTAAGGGAATCAGCATACCCCTTATTCATCTGCACAAAGTACTTTTCGGTCACATTATAAAATTTGCCCCTTTTCTGCTTTCCGGGCTTCATCAAATACGCGTTTAGCATAGGAGTGAGCGTAAGGGAAACAAAGGCGGAAATAAGCACCGCAGCACCTAAAACAACACCAAATTCCCTAAATAACCTACCCACAAAACCTTCCAGAAAAATAACCGGTAGAAAGACCGCAGCCAGGGTAATGGAAATTGAAATAACGGCAAAAAAGATTTCGTTTGAACCTTTGATCGCAGCTTCAATGGGCGACATCCCCTCCTCTACTTTTTTATAAATATTTTCGGTTACCACGATCCCGTCATCTACCACCAGACCCGTGGCTAGTACGATTGCCAAAAGGGTAAGAACGTTGACCGAATAGCCAAAAATCCACATCACAAAAAAGGTGGCAATCAGCGAAACGGGAATATCTATAAGCGGCCGAAGCGCCATGGACCAATCCCTAAAAAACAGGAAAATCACCAGGATCACAAGCACGATGGAAATCCCCAGGGTTTCGGCCACTTCCGTTACTGCGCGACGCACAAATACGGTGTCATCTATGACCACATTGAGTTTAAAACCTTCCGGCAGGTCTTTTTTCAGTTTTTCATATTCGGCATAAAACGCATCTGCGATCTCCAGATAATTGGTTCCCGGCTGCGGAACAACGGCCGTGGCGACCATAGGCTGACCAGAATCGCTCATTTTTGTCTCCATGTTTTCCCCTTCCAGAGAAGCACGACCTATATCACTAAGCCGAACGATCTTGTTGCCGTCTGTTAATATAATGATATTGTTAAAATCATCTTCAGTAGAGAGATTTCCTATAGTTTTTACGGTAAGTTCTGTGTTGGCACCCGTTAATTTTCCAGATGGTAATTCTACATTTTGCGCTAAAAGGGCGCTACGCACGTCAGAAACGGTAGCACCATAAGAAGCCAGCTTTATAGGATCTATCCACAATTTCATGGCGTAGCGGCGCTGTCCCCAGATCTGTACACTGCTCACGCCCGGAATGGTCTCCAGCCGCTGGGCGATTACATTTTCTGCATAATCTGAAAGTTCAAGGATATTCTTATTGTCACTCTGGATCGTCATGGAGAGAATACGCTCTGCATCTGCGTCTGCCTTAGAAACCACAGGTGGCGCATCAATATCATCAGGTAGGCTCCGCACGGCCTGGGAAACCTTATCGCGCACATCGTTTGCCGCTTCTTCCAGGTTTTTATCCAGATTGAATTCAATATTGATACGGCTGGAACCCTGAACACTTGAGGATGTCAGATTCCGAATACCATCGATGGAGTTGATCGATTTTTCCAGGGGCTCCGTAATCTGCGATTCAATTATATCTGCATTGGCGCCAGAATAGCTGGTGCTTACAGAAACAACCGCCGGATCAATAGAGGGGAACTCCCTAACGCCCAGATAGGTGTACCCAATAATGCCGAAAAGGATCAGCGATATATTCATTACAATGGTAAGTACGGGACGTTTAATGCTTAGGGTAGAAAGATTCATTTTGCGGCGATATTAGCTTTATCTTCCAGGTTCACCTTAACGGGCGTGCCGTCATTGAGCGCCATTACGCCGTAGGTAAGTATGGTGTCCCGCGCTTTCAATCCTGTTATGACCCGCACCAGACTGTCTGTGCGTGATCCTGTTTTTACCTCGATTTCACGTGCTTTACCGTTGCGGTACACAAAAATTTTCTTTCCATTTTGAATGGGAATCAAAGCTTCGGTAGGTACAAGAAGGGCATCCTCTATAGTTTCCAGCGGAAGCAGAACATTTACAAAGGTCCCAGGATACAATTTCCCTGAACTATTGTCTGCTACTGCGCGCATACGCAGAGTTCGGGTCGCGATCTCTACGGCAGGTTCAATAGCATAGATTTTCGCCGTTTGTTCTTCTGTAGATGTTGGAGTCGTAAAACTGATCTCATTATTTATTTTCATCCGGGAAGCATATTTCTCGGGGATGGCAAACGTGATCTTCAACTGGCTCGTATTGACAAGTTTTGCAATAGGTGTCTGCGGGGTCACATAAGTACCTTCAGATATTTCCCTTAAGCCAATGGTACCAGAAAAAGGTGCACGCACGGTAGCTTTTGATAGTTGGGCGTTTATTAATTGCGAGGAAGCTTTAGAGGAGGCAAGATCTGCATTTGAAACATCGTATTCTTCCTGACTAATAGCCTGTTTTTCAAGAAGCAATTTGGCCCGGCGTTCATTTTCCGAAGCAAGCTTCTGGGCGCTGCTCATCATAGACTGCTGGGCGCGCAGCTCGACATCATTTACCCTAAAAAGAACCTGGCCTTTTTTTACCTCAGAACCTTCTTCAAAATTGATCTGCTCCACCACGCCGTTGACCTCACTGCGCAAGTCAATTTGCTCATTCGCTTCAAGGGAACCAGATAAGGACAGGTTGTCCTCAAATTTTTGCGGTTCGAGAATCATGCCGCCCACGGTAACCATCGTGTTGCCCCGTCCCTGCTCACCAGCTTCATCTTTTTCCTTATTATCAATTACCCTGTAGGCTACCAGCCCCAGCAAACCCAGTATGAGTACCGAGTATACAATGTATTTTGTTTTCATTCTTTGACCTTACCGGCTACTATTTATGTACAATGGCAAATTTAATCAAGTATTGAAGATATATTCAACACCTATGTAGAACTATGACTTTAAAAATAAGAGATGGTTTAATTTTAGAATCTGAAATAATCAACTGATTTTTTATTAAAACCTTAAAATTGGGTTGATAATTGGTAAAAAGTGCCCCATTTTTAAGGAATATATTGGTAAAAACCCCTCTGATTTAGCGGAATTTCAACCCAAAATAGTATTTTCAAAGGTGTAGTTTATATCAAATGATACATGCTTTTTAAAACAAAATTGGCAATTTTGATATACAAAGCCGTGTTTTTGCATACTATTTGATCTATCAATAAAATGCATCTTTTAATATTAAATAAGAGGAGTGCGTTACTACTTGAATTAGAATTTATATTCTATTTTAAAATTCGGAAAACCCAAACCAACTTTTGTCCCATTAAAAAAACCTATACATGACCTCCCAATCCCTAAGTTTACAACATATTGCCCAAGAAGATCTTCAGTCCCTAAAAAAAGCCAAATATGACCTGGAACATGTTTCCTTTTTAATGAGGGCTTTTAATACCATAGGGACACCCATAGATAGTGGCCTGGCCATGATTCCCGAGAAATATCAGGATAAAGTACAGCACACCATTCAACAGGCGTTGCGCGTTGCCGTCAAGGCCAATCTAAAAACCATGAACAATGGTAAAACAGGCCAGAAATCGTTAAATACCATGTACAAAATGGTCACCGGCTTTTCTGGTGCAGCAGGTGGATTTCTGGGCGTAGCAGGCTTTACGGCAGATTTGTTGTTTACCACTAAGTTTATGATGCGTTCCATCCTGGATATCGCCCGCAGTCAGGGTGAGGACGTGTATGCGATAGAAACACAGCTCGCGTGTCTTGAGGTTTTTGCCCTGGGCGGCACTTCTGAAGATGACGACGAACTGGATACGAGCTATTATGCTACCCGCGCAGCCCTACGCTCTGCAATGAGCCACGCCAGTACCTATATTGCAAATAATGGTACCTCCAGGGTTATTGAAACACTGGCAGCACAATCTTCTGCCCCACTTGCAAAAGTAATAGGCCAGGTAAGCGCACGGTACAGTCTTCAAGTGAGTGAAAAATTTATGGCGCAACTACTACCCGTAGTGGGCGGTGTAGCCGGCGCATCTATAAATGTGCTGTTTATCGCCCACTTTCAAAAAATGGCAACTGCACATTTTACCCTTCGCCGGTTAGAGCGCAAGTACGGTCGCTCCTTTATACAGGGATCCTACGCGCAGTTATCAGCGTAGCCTTAATTTAAAACGATCTATTCCTTTAATTCAGATACCCTACCGGCACAACCTTAAAGTTTATTTAACACCTTACTAAATTAAAGCAAAAAAAATATAGCGGCTTTGGGAATACTCTAACTTTACCCAACTAAAATTATAAAAACAACTTATTTGCAGCACTTAGCTGTAAAACAAAAACTCAACTTAACATGAAAAAAATTTTAATTGCATTTGCTTTGATTTTCGGGGCTTACGGTGTTAGCCATGCCCAACTAGAACAAGGAACCTGGATGCTGGGAAGTGACATCGGTAGTGGAATCACATCTACGGGAAGCAACGGTCTTTTTGGGTTCAACTTTGGCCTGAATGACGGTGCTGGTTACAACATAGGTTTAAGCCCAAAAGTGGGTTACTTCGTAAATGATAATTTCCTTTTAGGAGCAGTGGCCAACTTAGGTTTTCAAAAATCAGCTGAAAATAACGGAATTGCGACAAAAACCACAGTATATGGTTTTCAGGCGCTTTCAAGATATTATTTAAGCCCAGGTGAAGCCGGTATTGATAACATGCTCAATTCAGGTCGTTTTTTCCTTGAAGGTAATGCCGGTATTGCTGGTGTGAATGTTGAAGATGGGCCAACTACAAATGGATTTGCGTTTGGTTTTGGACCAGGTTACTCTTATTTCATCACGCCTAATGTAGCGCTTGAAACTTCTCTGAAGTACAATGGCCTTGTGGGTGGTGGAAACACAACTTACCAGAACAGTCTGGGATTGAACTTCGGTATCCAGATCTTTTTGCCAACTACCGAAATTGACGACAGATTGAACTAAAACGTTCAGTAATAAATTTATATTAAAAGCCAATTTTCTTACGGAAATTGGCTTTTTTTATGTCCATATGCCATTTTTAGATCGAATATTTCCAGCTCTTAAATCCCAAATACTTAATTAAGTAATCACTTGTTAAAACAGAAGTAAAGCCTTTATATTTGACTCTGATAAATAACTTGAAAAGGATTGACTTCCCATTTTCTAAAATAACAGTATTGACTGATTTTATCAGAGATAACATTCAGCGCTCAAATGAAGCATTCAATTTAATTTATATGTACCTTACTTTTGTAAGTAACAGTCAAAAACAATCTTCATGAATTTGGATAATGAAAAACGGGTAGCAGCTATGGAGGCCGTCAAACTTATAGAAAACGGAATGATCGTTGGTTTGGGATCAGGGTCCACCAGTGCCTTTATGATTGAAGAACTTGGCAAAATGGTTGCTAACGGACTTCGAATTAAAGGCGTTCCATCTTCTGAAGCAACCCATGATCTTGCCAAAAAACTGGGTATACCGCTCGTTGATCTGGAAGAGGTTGATAAAATTGACATCAATATTGACGGGGCAGATGAGTTTGATCCCCAACTTCGTTTGATAAAAGGTGGCGGCGGTGCCTTATTGCGAGAGAAAATCGTCGCGCACAATTCCGCTTATAATGTCATCATAGCAGATTCTACGAAACAAGTAGAAAAACTGGGAAAATTTAAATTACCCATTGAAACCATTCCCTTTGCAACGCCATCTATCCTCAAAGAATTAAAAGGTCAGGGGCTGAATTCTGAAATTCGAAAAAAGAACAATGCAGACTACCTGACAGATCAAAACAACATGATCATAGATATTGATATTTATGAATTTAGCGATCTGGATACTCTCAATATCATGTTACAAAACATACCGGGAATTGTGGAAACCGGATTATTTCTCAAATCAACAGACCTTGTCATTGTGGGGAAAGGAGATCAAACAATTAAAATTCACAGGAAGAACTAAAAAAGTAGGGAAAAGAACACCTACACTGATCTCACGCAATACGATAAAAGCACTGGTAAGAAAGCTTATAATTTCTACGGAAGGTTAGAAATACCGCTAAATTACAAAATCCCTAATGCTCACATAATCCTTCGGAAAAAGACAAAAAACTGCCTAAAACATCGAATAATAGCTAGAAATTGGATGTAAATAGGGTGATTTCCAAGTTATTTGATCATTTAAAAATATTCGAAATAGGACAAATAAACCACTAAGTCGTATTGCTAAATTCTGAAATAAAAGATTATTGTTTTAATGTAAGCTTTTGCAACGGTTACCGGTGTTGTCATTAGTTCTTTGTTCGTATTGTTTCGAGCAACGTTCCCATTTTCTTCTGTCCGAATTCGTTCTCAACATTCATGTCAATTCTGATAACATTCTCTTTTTCGGTTAGTTTAGTTTTATATTTAAAGCCCCCGTTTTTCTGTTTTAGAGTATCTGTATTTATTTTCTTTCCGTCAACGATGCTATCAAATTTCACAAAATAGCTTTTATTTGGATTATACCCAACAACTAATAATTCAACGTTGAATTCAGCGTTTCGTTCATACGTATTATCTTTTCCATAAATTTCCCTAAAAGAAATACTATCAAAAACATATTTAGTTTCAATATCGGCCACAATTTCACGCAAACTATCATTTTCCGATCGTAGATTTTTCAATTTTTCGATCGTGTTTTCGACTTGATTTATATTAGAACAACTAAAGGTCAAAAATATCAAAATTACAGGTATTAGCTTTTTCGTCATTTTTTTAAATAATGCAACGTTGATACTTAAAATGAGTATGGTGCTTTAAGCCATTAAATTTAGCAAATACAAACAGAATAATAAATCCGCGAGGATTTTCGTAACGTAGCTATAACTAGCCATTAATTACATATCGAATTACAAAACACTTTTATATTTTGTATAGTATTCAAGTTACCATTCTAAGATAGTTTGATTGATGCTAACCGATCCCAGCGTAATTTAGGCAATGGTGTTTCTTTGGAATATATTGATGCGGTTATCATCAATATCTAAAATCATTGTACAAAGAAGGCTGTCCCCTGCTAAATAGCGCTCTTTCCATAAAAAATTAACTCCTTTATCTTCAAGTTCCCTGGTTGTTGCATTTAAATCGTCTACATAAAATACTAATGCCTTTGAACCAATTACTGTAGGTGCTGCATCAGTTTTTGCATCTTTTCTAATGGAATCAATCAATTGGTTATTTGAATTTTCAATCATTTCAATTTTCATACCTGCGCCTTCCATAAAAGCCATTTCCATTTTTCCTTCTGGAACTGGAATAGCTTGTTTTATTATCAATTTAAAGCCTAAAGTATCAGTATACCATTGTATTGAATCTTCAATATTAGATACGACAAAGGCAATATTATAAAATACTAATGTGTCTAATCCTCCTTTTGATGTTATGTTGTTTTCCATCTTTATATAGTATATTTTCTATTCGCGCCAAAATTACATTTTAACTTTTAAAAAGCAAGTTAAATTGCAATTAACTTTTAATTTCGAAGTTAAAGTACGTTCGGTTTATTATATTTGATAGATGAAAACAAAATCGCATTGCCCCATAAATTATGCTTTGGGACACTTTGGGGATAGGTGGTCTTTACTAATTGTTAGAGATTTAATGTTCAATAACAAAAGGCACTACAATGAATTTTTAGAATCAAGGGAAAAGATTTCTACGAGTGTTTTAGGAGCCCGATTAAAACAATTGGAACAAACAGGTATCATTAGTAAAGGAAAAGATACGGTCAAAAAATCACGCATTAAATACAGCCTTACCAAAAAGGGAATCAATATGCTTCCCTTTATGTTAGATATGGTTTGCTGGAGTGGGCAATACGATAAGGAAAGCGATGTTAATGATGTTTTTTTATCGCAAATCACTAAGGAAAGAGATCTACTAATAAAATCGACCAGAGAGAAATTAGAAAAAGAGCATTTATTGGATTTCTAGTTTGTTACTTTTAGAAGCAACTAGCTGTTTTACATTCAAATGTTTTACAACGGTCTCGTATAACCGTCAATTACGGGTTAATATGCTTTAATTTTCAGGTTAGAACTGACGTTAGCAACCCAGAGCGGATTCAGACGTAGTGGGATATGCTGTAATTATAGATTATTGGCCAAGGATAAATATGTCTCAGATTTAATGTGGAAAAGAGTTGTTTTTTACCTCAGTTCTTTGTTGGCAATAGTATTTTTTATTCAGTTAGATTTTCCTTTATAGATTTCAGAGTTTCAATTTTCGGCATTTCTGTAATTTCAAATTCTCCATCTATTGAGTAAAATTCCAATTCAGTCAGCATTTGGTCAGTTCCGAATACAGATATTCCAATTAATTCTCCGTTTTTACCTTTTCCAGCGTAATCTATTATTAAATTCCCATTTTGAATTTCCGAGTCAAATGCTTTTCCAAATATTATAGTCAGACATTTTCCGCAACCACATCTTGCAATAACTTTCAGATTTCCGATTAGATTAGTCCATTCCGATTTTTCTTTTCCAAACAGATAAGTCAGAAATTCAATTTCGGATTTTGTCAATTCTCTTGTATCTGGAATGCTATATTTCATTAATCCAATTGTTCGTTTTTACGTTCAGTTGATATTATTTCCGACGGTTAGTATATAAAGCGTAGCATCCCGCAGGGTGCTATGATTTCATATATAATGTTAGCAAAAGTTTACTTTTTTAATATCCATGTGGAGTTTCGTCCTCGCTTTTTAGGGTCAGGATTCATTTCAATCAATCCTTTTTCTCTTAATCTATAAAAATGAGTTTTAATAATATCTGCTGACTGAACACCTGTTAATTCTCTAGCAGTACTATTATGAATTTCTTCATTTTTATTTAAGTATTCCATTATGATCTTTTCGGGAGAGGCAAGAGCTTCATGTTTTATAACAACCAAAACGCCATGATCTAATTCGATTATTTCTGGACGTTTTAGTCTTAACGCTGCAATCTCATTAAAAGCGGTATTTAATCCTTCTCCAACATCTTGATTAGGTGGGTTTGGGAATTTATTTATCAGTCTAACCATATTCCCATTTCTTGCAAACTGTTCTTCGAGAATATTAGCAACTGTCACATGGCCTGGCAAAGAACCTGGACTTATTACTTCAACTCTATTGTCAAATATTCTTATGTGAATATCAGAGGCAATACTATAATCTCTATGAAGCACGGCATTGGTAATGATTTCATGGAGTGCCTTTTCTGGATATTCCAATTCCTCCAATCCCGTTTCTTTTAAAACTTTTCCTCTCTCTATGATATCCTTAGTCGTTTTGACAGCTTCGTATACTTGAGTGTATGCCGGACCTTCAATTGATAAAGGAACAAAGTCGAGAGTTTCTCTAGTGCCCTCTTCTGCCTTGGTTTTATAACGATATATTTTTATTCCACTTTGTTTTGGAAGAGCCGCTTGCGGAGTGTCTGAATAAAGCATTACAGAGGCTACTGTGGGGAGATTATTTCGTATAAGCAACTGTTTCCGCAACCATGGCTCTGGTTCTGCAGTAGGAATCACTTCTGCCATAAATTCGAAAATTGAGAAAGAGTCAGTTACGAAATCAAGAGGAACATTTACTGTGTTGTCTTCAAAAGAAGAAATTCCTTTATCAAGCTCTAGTCTTTTTATTGCATCTTCAGTTGTTACTGGAATGTTTTGGGCAGATCTTCTTTTGTATATGACTTTATTAGAGGCCTTAACAATTGCTAAATTCTTTTTGACAGAAATGTGAAGAATAAGTCCACTTTCATTTGGATGCGACAAAAAGGTATAAGAATACTGATCTCCTAATGGAAACAACTCTTCAAAAATCTGGATATGTCCATTTGCTTCTTCTTCATCAGAAAATCCTATCCATTGCCTATGTTGTACTCCATTATTATCGTTCTCGAGTATTCCAAGATATAAATCTCCACCAACGGCATTTGAAAAAGCGGAAAGGGTGCGTGTTAACTTCGCAGGTGCGATTTCTTTAGACTTTAAATCATTGAAATGATTTTCAACAATTGCTAGAATTTTATCTCTCTGGATATCAGTAATCTCTCTTGTTTCAATCATTTATTTAATTTTTGCTAACGACAGCTATATGAATAGTGGCCCCTAACGGGTTGGTTGCTCTTGGGCCATTATTTATATAGCCTGTTGTATGACGTTTTTATTTCAGTTTTTAGGTTTTTTCCCTAAAACTTAAATAAATATAAGTGAACCGTTTTGAAATCCCTAGCGTTTAATGAGCCACTTTTTTGCGGGCCTCCACCGGGGCATTGATTTTATGCCCGGATAAGATCAGTGGCCCGGTGAGCAGAAGAACCGCCGAAATGCCCTTTTCATCAATTAAGTCCGTGAAAACTTGACCATGTCGGAAATTTTCCCGTCCTTCAAGTAGTTTTTACGTGTCAACGTTTGGAAAGTCTGCTTTCCACGCTGCCAGGCGCAACTACTTGATGCAGTTCTCTCCCAGGGTCGAGCACTGATATCCGAAAAGGACAGGTCGGCTCCATTGTTTCCCGTACAACTTGCAAGAAAAGTGTCCAACGGGATTTCAAAATGGCATACAACATATGAATAAACGTACCAGTACGTTTATTTCTATTATAACAGAAATGGTGGGTAAGGGATGATTTCAAAAGCCGCTGTTTATTCGCTAAAATTGGGTAAAAACATCAAAAAATCGGTAATTTAACTCCACCACTTCGGTTATACGAGAACGTTAGCGGCAAGCAAAAAATACATTCTGAACATTAAAAATCAGTCTAGAAAAGTTATATTTGAGTAAGTTTAATAAAAATGAGAACACTACAGCTAAATATACCCGATAGCGTTGATTTAAAGGATTACGACCTTTCAATGATAATCGCTTCTAAATTATACCAAGATGCTAAACTTTCTGCTGGTCAGGCGGCAAAAATTGTAGGCTTGTCCAAACGTGCATTTATAGAGATGCTCGGAAAATATGGAGTTTCTATCTTTAGCACATCGGAAACAGATTTACATTCTGACATAAACAATGCCTAAAATTGTAATTTCTGACACAAGTACTCTTATACTATTTCATAAAATTGGCGAATTAGATCTTCTTCAAAGTGTATACGGCCAATTAGTAACAACGCCCGAAATTGCAGAAGAGTTCGGGGAAACTGTGCCGAACTGGATCGAAATAAAAACCGCATCCGATAAAAAATATCAAATCTTTTTAGAAACTCAAGTTGATTTAGGAGAGGCCAGCGCAATTGCTTTAGCCAGTGATTATGAAGATGTATTGTTATTGTTGGACGATTTGAAAGCACGTAAGTTGGCTAATAAGTTAAACTTTAAAATCAGTGGAACGCTTGGAGTAATCCATCGAGCAAAACAGATGGAATTGATTGACAAAGTAAAACCTTTAATCGATAAATTATTATTAACCGATTTTAGAATAGCTGATAATATAGTTAAAGAAATTCTTAAATTGAACAACGAATAAACTGCCAGCCGCTAACAATGTTTATAAACACGAATCTAACAAATTTATCTTGTTAGTTCCCTGTAAATCATAAAACTATTAAAATCACTTACTTTAAAAAAAAATCAATATTTTGAAATGGTGCATACATACAGCTTAGAAAAATAACTAATAAAGCAATGTATAAGTTTAGAAATAAAGGGCTATAACGCCAAAAGACAAGAAAAAAAGTAGCGCAATTTGGCCGAAAAAAAGGTTTTTCAAGCCGTTTTTTGGGACTTTGAGTAGATATTGGGAAATGAGAAAAATGGGGATACAGGATAAGAATAATCCTGCTTCAAAAATAGAATCTGGTTAGTACCAAAACAAAAAATCCCGTAACAATAAAGTTACGGTATTTTTTTTTTTTTGGTGGGCAATGAGGGATTCGAACCCCCGACCCTCTCGGTGTAAACGAGATGCTCTGAACCAACTGAGCTAATTGCCCCAATATGTTATGAACTTCGCTAAACAGTAGTTATTTCCTGTCTTAGCGGATGCAAATATAGATCAAATATTAGAATCACAAAACACTTTTTGAAAAATAATTTAAATTATTTCTGCCACCACAAATGTGCTTCCCCCTATAAATATCAGATCTTCTTTGTTTGCCCTTTTTAATGCCGTTTTATAAGCTTCCGCTACAGTAGCATAAACTTCCCCTTTCAAGCTATAAAAGGCTGCTTTTTCGCTTAAAATTACCGCATCTAACCCCCGTTCTAAGTTGGGTTTGCAAAAATAGTACACGGCTTCTTTGGGGAATAACGGTAAAATCGTGTTCAGGTCTTTATCACTTACCACACCGAGTACGATGTGTAAGTTGTCATAAACCTCCTGGCGCAATTGCTTGAAAACTTCAACCAGGCCTTCTTTATTATGGCCGGTATCGCAATACACATTTGGCGCGCTGCCCAGCTGTTGCCAGCGTCCCTGCAAGCCGGTACGTTGGGCAGCGTTTTTAATCCCTTCGGAAATATGCTCTGGCTTGATTAAAAAAGCACCGTTTCCCTGAAGGGTTTCCAGGGTTTTTAATACGGTTTTCTTATTTTTTTGTTGATACACCCCTTTCAAATCTGAAGGGTATTCGGGGAAATCGGAATCGGAAGCAAAAAAAATCTCGCTTCCCTCCCGCACCGCTTTCTGTATAAAGGTAATGGTTGTCTCATCTTGTTTTTCCCCCACAACTACCGGAACCCCGGGTTTAATGATCCCTGCTTTTTCACCGGCAATTTCCTTTAGGGTTGTGCCCAAAAATGCGGTGTGGTCCAGACCTATATTCGTAATCACCGAAATTTCAGGGGTAATGATATTGGTCGCATCCAGCCTTCCGCCCAGACCTACTTCAATGATGGCGACATCTACCTGTACTTTTGCAAAGTAGTCAAAGGCCATGCCCACGGTAAGTTCAAAAAAGGAAAGCGAATGTTTTTCAATAAATGTTTTGTGTTCCGCAATAAAAGAGACCACATAGTCCTGCGGAACCATAGTCCCATCTACGCGGATGCGTTCCCTAAAATCTTTTAAGTGCGGCGAAGTGTACAAACCAGTTTTATAGCCCGCCTCTTGCAATACTGCGGCCAGCATATGACTGGTACTTCCCTTGCCGTTAGTACCGGCTACATGAATGGTTTTATAATACTTGTGAGGGTGCTGTAGATGTGCATCAAGCAATTTTATATTGGTCAGGTCCTTTCTAAAAGCCGCAGCGCCCTGCCGTTGATACATGGGCAAACGTGCGAACATCCACTCTAAAGTTTCCTGATAATCCATTAGTCGGAAAGACTGAATCTGTAAACAATTTTTCCTATCTGCCTGGACGGTGCCTCATTATCTGAATTGAAACGTGTGGCCAGGGCAGCCGCTTTAGCGGGATCAAGCAGGCACTTGGAATTGTTTGTGGTACCGCGTACACCGGCAGTGGCTTTGATTACGTCACCGTTGCGGTCTACTTCAATGCTTACCACAACAATACCGGCTTCATTGCATTCCTGAACGCGTTTGGGCTTGCTGAGGGCTTTGCGGCCGCCCAACTGGTAATTACCGTCCCCATCCAAGCCTTTTCCCTGACCGTAATAGCTTGACGCTTCCATGGAGCCATTGGGATCCCCTTTATCGCCTGCTTTACTATCATTGCCTTCACCGCCGGTGGCAGAACCCTCACTTTTAGGTCCGTTGAGAATGCTGCTAAGCGCATCAGTGGTGGATTTATCGGGCTTGGGATCTGGTTTTTTGACCTCTTCTACCGGTTTTTTGGGCTCTTCTTTCGGTTTTTCTACTACTGGTTTTTTTTCTTCTTTTTTGGGCTCTTCCTTAATTACCGGTGCATCCTTAACTTCCTGTGTAACCACTTCTTCTTTGATTTCGGTGGTTTTTTGAGGTTGGGGTTCCGGCTCTGGCGTGGTGTTCCGCGGTGCGGAAGCTATGGCAGCTTTAGGCTGTACCGCTCCCTGCCCCACATCACTGGTGCCAAAGTTGATCGCGATCCCACTTTCGGGCGGTGGGTCCAGGTAGGTCATGCCCACAAAAAAGAGCAGCAGGATGAACAACGCATAGATTATGGTTGTTATCGTAAAGGATTTGCGTTTATGTACGGTATCTAAAAAACTCAAGGAGATGTATTAAGATTATTTGTCCAGTTTATTGCCTTTTTTGCCTCAAAAACAGGGAAAACAATCGGTTTTTACCTGTTTTTTTACCGCTTTTAAAACCTTTATGCCCTCTTTAATTCGGCCGTACGGCCAAAACAATCTTGTACTTGTTCCTATTGGCGATATCCATCACGCTCACCGCTTCTTCTATAGGTACACCTTCGGCAGCGCGCAAAATAATCGTGGGTTCTTCAACGCCGCTTAGTTCGCTGGTGATATAGCTTTCTAAGCTGGATTGTGGCACCCGCTCTTTATTCACAAAAAAGTCGAGATCTTTTGTGATGCTTACCGAAAGGTTTTGCTTGTTGCTTGTCTTTCCTTTTGCCTTCGGCAGAATTAAATCCAGCGCGTCTGGCGTAATTGCCGGTGAGGTCAACAGGAAAAAGATGAGCAGCAGGAACACGATATCGGTCATGGAGCTCATACTGAACTCCGGGCTTACTTTATTTCTTCCGCGTAAGTTCATATTATGCTGGTTCGTTTAGTAAATCAAGGAATTCTACGGCATTGGCTTCCATCTGGTGCACAACCTTATCTGTACGTACAACTAGGTGGTTATAGCCCATATAAGCGATAATTCCCACGATAAGACCGGCAACGGTCGTGGTCATGGCCGTATAAATACCTTCCGCGAGCGTTCCCATTTCTGCCTGACCGCTACTGGTGGCCAACTGGTGAAAGGCGATTACCATCCCTATAACGGTTCCTAAAAACCCAATCATGGGCGCAGCACCGGCAATTGTTGCAAGTACACTCACGTTTTGTTCCAGGCGGTAAACTTCTAGCTTGCCCGAATTTTCAATGGCCGTATTGATATCTTCCAGCGGACTTCCAATTCGGGAAATTCCTTTTGCGGTAAGACGGGACACGGGACTGTTTTGCTGCGCGCAAAGCATTTTTGCGGCCTCAATATTTCCGTGGGAAACATTATCCTTGATCTGGTTCATAAAATTACCATCTATTTGTGAGGCCGCCTTAATGGCAAATAGCCGTTCAAAATAGATATAGATAGCGACAAAAAGAAGGATAAAAAGCACCAGGATTATGATCTGCCCGGCAAGCCCACCGCTCATCAAAAGGTCTATAATAGACAGGGTCTTCTCGACCGGTTCTTCATCAGCAGTAAGGGAATCCAGGGATTCTGCACCCTCTTGCACAAAAAGTGATAGCATAGTTATAATTGATTAGATAGGTGGTTAACGTAGATATTTGGGTTTAATTATTTTCTGAACTGATAATTTATCTTTAAAAAAATACTCTAGTATGGGTATTTGGGGCAATTCGTGGTCATTATAGGAAATACCATACGCCCAGCAGCCCAACACCACCCATAACAATTGTATAGGGGAATGCCATTTTTGCCATTTTACCATAAGATAAATTGATCAATGGTGCTAAAGAGGATGTCAACAGGAACAAAAATGCGGCCTGACCGTTAGGTGTCGCGACACTCGGCAGGTTAGTACCCGTATTAATTGCAATTGCCAGGTGATTATATTGCTCCCTGTCTATTAAACCTTTATCAAAAGCGGCCTGCACCTCGTTGATATAAACCGTAGCCACAAATACGTTATCACTGATCATAGAAAGTACTCCATTAGCAATGTAAAACATAGAAGGCTGCGATGATGGCGGCATGGCCAGTACATAATCAATTATAGGGGTGAATAAATGCTGGTCGTGAATCATGGCAACGATCACAAAGAATACGACCAAAAGCCCCGTAAACGGAAGCGCCTCTTCAAAAGCCTCTCCCAGGTTATGTTCTTTGATAATACCCATAAAAGCCGTTTGAACAACAATTAAAAACAAACCGATAAAACCAACCGGCGCCAGGTGAAGTGCTAAACTCGCAACAAGCAATATCGCCGATATACCCTGAACGTAAAGTCCGTAGCGCTCTTTATCCGTTCGATTTTTATCTTCTTTTTCGGTATAGCTTTCTATGATACGTCGCGCGACTTCGGGAAGTTTTTCCCCAAAACCGAATAATTTAAACTTTTCAAGTAAAAAGGTAGTCAGCAAACCGGCCACTAAAACCGGGATCGTAATATGGTACATCCTAACAAAGAACTCCACAAAGTTCCAACCCATTTTCTCACCTATGAGCAGGTTTTGTGGTTCACCTACAAGCGTACAAACACCACCCAGAGCCGTACCTACCACACCGTGCATGATTAAACTACGCAGGAAACTCCTGAACTTATCAAGTGTTTCACCGCTTAATTCTTCACGGTCAGGAATGGCATCACGATCGTAGTCTGCATCGGCGTCTGAATGGATTTTATGATAAACACCGTAGAAACCAACGGTCACACTAATAAGTACAGCAGTTACGGTGAGCGCATCAAGAAATGCAGAAAGTAGTGCTGCCAGAAATACAAACAACATGGAAAGCACGACCTTGGACTTTATCTTCGTAAAAACCTTACTGAAAATAAACATAAGCATCGGTTTCATGAAGTAAATACCGGCAACCATAAATACAAGAAGCAACACAACTTCAAGGTTTTGATCTACTTCATGATAGGCCGCCTCTGGAGAGGTAAGACCTAATATCAGGGCCTCCAGTGCCAGGATACCACCAGATTGTAATGGATAGCATTTAAGTGCCATCGCGAGGGTAAATATGAATTCGCCTATAAAACACCAGGCTGTCACTACCGGTCCTAAAGTAAACATTGCGACCACGTTAAAGATTAAAAAGGTGATCATGGTAAGCTTAAACCAGCGTGGGCTGTTGCCAAGGAAATATTTAAACATAGTTGGTAATTTTAGTTTAATGGTTATTTATACAAGTTGCTGCAAAGCAATTTCAAAAGCAGTGCGGCTTAAATTCTTTTTATCACTGTTGTTCTCAAAAGTTTTTTTAATGGCATTTTTAATGGTCAGTGAGGTATCGTTAAAAATGGCCTCATCTGTCATTTGTACACGGCGCTCCATAAAATAAGCAAAAACCCGGGCCATCCCACAATTTGATATAAAATCTGGGATAAGCGCGGTACGCGCATCAGTTTGCTCCATAATAGAACCGAAGAAAATCTCCTTGTCTGCAAAGGGCACGTTTGCCCCACAGGAAATCACTTCCAGCCCCGTATTGATAAGGCTGTCAATCTGATCCTGTGTTATTAAACGAGAAGCGGCACAGGGGGCAAAAATTTCGGCTTCAAGACTCCATATCCGTTCGTTCATTTCCTCAAAAGGAATCAGGTCCTTAGCACTGAGGGTATTCCCCTTTTTGCTGAGAAAAAGCTGTTTTATTTCCTCAAAACTAAAACCTTCCTCTTTTATGAGTCCGCCGGCCACATCAATAATACCCACGATTTTAGCTCCGTTCTGCGCCAGATAATACGCAGCGGCAGAACCCACGTTGCCAAATCCCTGAACAATGGCGCGTTTGCCTTCCATATTTCCTCCATAGAGATCATAAAAATGACGAGCCGCTTCGGCAACGCCATAACCGGTGATCATATCTGCCACGGTATATTTTCGGCTAACGTCTGGGGAATATTTTGGGTTTTCCAGCACTTTTATGACCCCTTGCCGCAGTTGGCCTATACGGTTGATCTTATCTGCTTCGGTAGGTTTGAAGTGACCATTGAAAACCCCTTCCTGCGGGTGCCATACACCACTTTCTTCAGTTATGGGGATCACTTCATGAATTTCATCCACGTTGAGATCGCCACCTGTACCGTAATAACTTTTTAATAAGGGCGAGACGACGGAATACCAGCGTTCCAACACACCCTTTTTGCGGGGATCTGCCGGATCAAAATTGATACCGCTTTTAGCCCCGCCAATAGGTGGCCCAGAAACAGTAAATTTGACTTCCATGGTTTTTGCCAGCGACAATACTTCATTCTTATCCAGACCCTTACGCATGCGCGTACCACCGCCGGCGGCACCGCCACGCAGGGAATTGATCACGGTCCACCCTTCGGCTTCGGTTTCCTGATCTTTCCAGTGAAATACAATTTCAGGTTCTTTATCTTCGTAACGTTGTAGTAATTCTCTCATCAATCGTTTTAACTAGGGTGACAAATATAAACATTAAGCGTCCTCTTGCTAAATTTTCGAATATATTTAGGGGGTAAAAATAACTCCTGAACAGTGATCTTTCTCTGCTCCCGTTACACTTTTAAGAATATTATGCGTATTTCTCAAGCGCAACGCGCCCATAAATGCAAAAACCAGCGCTTCCTTAAATTCTACAATTTGAGGTTCTGGGACGGTAATTTTTAAGGATGTTAGCGCTTTTAAGCGTTCTATTAAATGGGTATTGTACGCGCCACCGCCGGTAATAAGCACTTTAAAATCCGCATTTTTCTGGCTGGCACGTGACAGGACTTGACCTATTTGCTGTGCCATATGTTCGGTAAACGTGGCAATTATAAACTCGGGTTTTTGTTTTGACGCTTCCAGTAACGGAAAAACTTCTTGCCTCACCCATTCAAGCCCGAGTGATTTTGGTGGTTTTAGGGCGTAAAATGGCAGATTATTGAGCTTTTCGAGCAATTTTTGGTCAATTTTTGCTCCTGAGGCGATCTTTCCGCCTTTATCGTAATCCAGGCCTAATTTCTCCGTGTAATGATTCAGTACAATATTCGTAGGGCAAATATCGTAGGCAATACGCTGATCATTTTTGAGATAGGAAATATTCGCAAAACCGCCTATGTTCACGCACGCATCATACGCCCCAAAAAGCAACTGATCGCCTATGGGCACCAGCGGCGCGCCCTGGCCACCCAGTTTTACATCCTGTACCCTAAAATCACAGATCACAAGCTTTTCCGTACGTTTTGCCAGTTCTTTTTTATTCCCAATTTGATAGGTAATGCCCTGGTCTGGACGATGCAGAATGGTATGGCCGTGCGAGGCGATCGCGTCAATTTGCGCTATCTTTTCGTCTTTTATGAATGTGTTTGTGGCTTTCGCCAAAAATTCAGTGTATTCATTATCAAGGTTTTCCAGCGCTATTTCATCAAAATCAACTGCTTCCCGCAGTTTTTGTTGCCATTCCTTAGGATAGGGAATGGTACGGGCAGTTACAATCTCAAATGCCCAGGACTGGGTTTTTTGAAATTGTACAAGTGCAAAGTCGATACCATCTACTGATGTGCCGCTCATCACGCCTAAAATTAAATAGGATGTCATATCTTTAGATCTCATGAGATAAAAGTAAAGTTTCAAATTCCATATTCCTAAAAAGGACATTGAATAATTAAAAAAATTGAATAAAACCACTATATTTGCATCGTTTTTTGAATATATAATAAAATAACCCCTTTTCTTATGGATTTTAGTCTCAGCGAAGAACATCAAATGATACGCGACGCAGCACGCGAATTTGCTCAAACCGAACTTTTGCCCGGTGTAATAGAGCGTGATGAAAAGCAGGCATTTCCCAAGGAACTGATTCAAAAAATGGGTCAAATGGGCTTTATGGGCATGATGACCCCCACAGAATATGGCGGCGGCGGCATGGATGCAATTTCCTATGCCCTGGTTATGGAAGAAATTTCAAAAATTGACGCCTCGGCATCAGTTATTATTTCTGTAAACAACAGTCTGGTTTGTTATGGCCTTTCAGAATATGGTAATGAAGATCAGAAGCAAAAATACCTTACTAAACTTGCCAGCGGTGAGAAACTGGGCGCTTTTTGCCTGAGTGAACCAGAGGCCGGTAGTGACGCGACTTCCCAAAAAACCACCGCGATAGACAAAGGGGATCACTATATATTGAACGGAACAAAAAACTGGATCACAAACGGCAGTTCTGCCGACTATTATCTGGTTATCGCCCAGACAGACCGTGACAAAAAGCACCGCGGTATCAATGCATTTATCGTAGAAAAGGGTTGGGAAGGGTTTGAAATTGGCCCCAAAGAACAAAAACTGGGCATACGCGGGAGCGACACACATTCTTTACTTTTCAATGATGTAAAAGTCCCCAAAGAAAACCGCATAGGAGAAGACGGATTCGGATTCAAATTTGCGATGAAAACCTTAAGTGGTGGCCGTATAGGTATCGCGGCACAGGCGCTGGGCATCGCTTCCGGAGCTTATGAAATGGCGCTTAAATATTCAAAAGAACGCAAAGCCTTTGGCACAGAAATTTGCAACCACCAGGCCATTGCCTTTAAGCTTGCAGATATGTATGTTGAAATTGAAGCGGCAAGACATCTTGTGCTAAAAGCGGCATGGGAAAAAGATCAGGGCAAGAATTATGATATGGCAAGTTCCATGGCAAAACTTTATGCCTCCAAGGTCGCAATGGATGTTACGGTAGAAGCGGTTCAGGTGCACGGCGGTAACGGTTACGTCAAGGAATATCACGTGGAGCGCTTGATGCGCGATGCAAAAATCACCCAGATTTACGAAGGTACTTCTGAGATTCAAAAAATCGTTATTTCCCGCGGACTTATTGATGCGTAACTGAACTGGTTTTTGTCTGAAAAAGCCTAAGTAATAGATTGAAGCTGCTATTAGCTCGTGAAAGAATATTTTTGCTTTTTTAGAAGATTTCTTCTAAAATATTCCCACTTCTGCGTTAATAATATTTAATTGCCCCCCTTCGATGAACATTATAAATCTGGAAAGTTTAGAAGGTATTCCAAATAGTTACATCGAAAAATTAGCTGCTTTTAGACAGGAGTTTTTAGATTATGAGTTTCTAGAAGAATTAGACGGGAATATAGCAATACAAGAATTGATCTATAATATTAACCAATTCTGTTGTGAAAATTATATTATTGGATTCCACTTCACTCGGGCTGACCCAAAACTTATTCTAATGAATGGACTTCTATCTAGAACGGGGCAAGAAATTCGAAAGGACTTCTTAACAAACTATGGTAACAAATTCAATGTTGACGAAATAGAAGAGATGAAAAGTGCTTGGAAAAACGGATTTGATGAAATAGATGTAGAAGCTAGAGACAATCGAATTTTTTTCAACTTCACTAAAGAAGGTTTGAGAAACGGTGGAGCAGATTTATTACTTAAAAACATTGGAGGGGAACAAGTCTATCGGCCTCTTTGCCGCAATAAAAAATTGCAGGCTAAAATTCAAAATTTAGGAGTTCCACTAATTTTAAAATGCACATTAATTCCAAGTAATATCAAAACCTATATTGAACATCCTTGGGGTAAAATAGCGATGTCATCCTTTCATCGAAAGATTAATACAAATGCGTTTCAAACTGATCAAGATGGAAATCAGAGAATACCGGTTTTACCAGATTCGATTGAAATTATAGAAGTGTAAAAACATTCGTTAATAAAATACCTAAGCATAATCCGGAATTTGAGACATATTGGAAAGGTCTGTGTATATTTATGAAGGCGCTAAATTTTATAGATTTATCTTTCGAGAAGAAAAAATGAAACTTGAAAATAATTTTTAGCTGCTTGCGCAGACGAAAACTGAACTTCTCCTTGCTTCCGCACTATCCCTAGCCGCAACAATAAGTTCCTTTTCAATTCAAGGATCGCTTTTGAAATAAGATTATTTTACAATTAATCTTAACCAATTTCGATGACTCGTTCGACTATATTTAATCCCTTACAGCAACAAGAAAGGCGCAATAAACCCAATCCGTACTTCATTTTTATTATAACCTGACACGTTAAAATTTTCTGTGGCGTAACCTGAATAATCATAATACCGCCCTATATAGGCAAGATAAAAACGTACATCAATATCTTTAAAGGGACTGTAATAAATGGTAGGGATCATACCGTAGCTGGTTCTTATATGATCGTTGCTGGTTTTGGTATTTGCATACGCGTTACTGTTCATAAGGGTCAATAAGCCGGTAAACTTTGGGCTAAAACGGTATTCTGCCCGTAACCAGTTTTCGGCGTAAGCGACATTTTCGGCCACATTTTCCTCTTCCTGAATTAATGTAATAATTCCTTTGGTGTCAATTTGCTCACTACTGTAATGAAAATCATACATGAGGGTAAGTTTGCGATCCTGATATTTATGGCCAAGCGTAAAAAAAGTCGTACCCCTACTTCGCACTTCATTAGAGTAGCTTAAACTGTAAATGGTTCTAAGCTTTCCATCAAAAAAGCTTCCACGCCAGTTTCCCACAAACGCTACCGGCCAGTCTGGCTCTTGAATGTTTTCTGCGACAACATCTCCATAAATATCCTCATAAAGTTTGGTACGCGAATTCAGTACCTGAAATCCAAATTTATGATCCTCAAAAGCCTGATAGGTAATTCCCGCACCGGTCACAAATGCCAGGGCATTACCGTAAATGTCATTGTATTCCAATATATCCAGGGCGCTGAACTCGTATTCATAGCCGCCATAAAAAGCGTACATTTTACCAAGTACAAGATTAAGCTTAGGGCTTGCCGTTACATCAATATAGGCCAGTTCTATATTGCTGCCCAACCGGTCAAGGGTTTGCACCTCACTGGTATTGTTGAAGCGATTCCTGAATTTAAAATAAACCTTTTTATGCAGTTTACCTGAAATTCCCAGCGCTGTAAAACCATTTTGAAACTGTAATCCATTATAATAATTGTCCCCTCCCCTAAAGGTATAAGCGCGAAACCCCATACGCATCGCAAAAGTAAAATCTATGTTTTTTAAGAGCCCTGCTTTATCTGCAGGGATAATGGGTTTTGGCAGGCTGTCATTCTGTTGGGCGAGTCCTAAGAGCGGGATTAATAAAATGAGGTAAATAGGTAATGATCTTAGCATAGAGGAAAAAGAGTTTCTGATGTTATTTTTAACGCTGCCAAGAGTTTTAATTATCGTTTACTGAAGCGTTTAAAATGAAAAATTGAGATTGTTCTTGAATTTACTAAAACTATTAGAATTAGCTTGCAAATTCCCCACCTCAATAAAAACGCGGAGAGAATTGAATAATATATTGATTTAGTTTGATGTCAGAAACCCCGAATTAGGAACCTTAATAGCCCCACAAGGCTCAATTTAAGTTGAATCGCTTCTTCAAAAACTCCTGCACAGGTTTATTTTGCGGGGTAAAGCGATTGTTTTCGGCTCCGCCGGAATTCTCATGGTCGTGGTGCCATTTCCAGATAAAACCACCGGCAAACCAGGGCTCATCCCAGAATTCATCAAAAAGCGCCTCCGTAAGATTAAGCTGGCCCTGCAAATTTACACCGCCCGTACTGCGATCTGTAAGCCAGGGTTCACGGCCGGCATAATCCACGCTTCGATAGCCATATTCCGTAAAAAGGATGGGTTTTTCAAAATCCTCTGAAAGTTCGCTGAGTTTATTTTTATGCACTTTCCAGCCAGACCGGGCCTGTTTTACACTTGGCGTTTTCTCTTCTGAAACCGGAAAATAAGCGTCAACGCCTATAAAATCCAGTGATGCCCATAACGGATTTGCTCCAACTTTATCCCAGTTTTCGGCATAGGTAAGGTGGCCCGTATATATCTTCTTGACCTTTACAATTAGCTGCTCCCAGAATACGGTGCGGGCATTGACGAAATTAAACAACTCCGTGCCCATACAAAAAACCGCTACTTTATTTTCCTGAGCAAGTTTTGCATAAAGCAAAATATAGCGTTCATAATCGGTTTCAAATTGCTTCCAATCTTCTTCAGAATCTAAGAGCATATCACCGGTAAAGGTTTCGCGGCCTATCCATATATGGGGCTTTAGCATTACTTGTATGTTCTTTTTGTGCAGAAGTTGGATAAAATCACCTGCACCGCCATAGGTCTCGCCATACCACTGGTGCTCACCGTTAAATATAAGCCGGGGCTCCTCTGTGCTCCGCATAAAGGCGAAAGGCATCACAGCGGCAAAATTTACACCCAGGTCTACGAGTGGCTGCAAATGATTTTCCTCCACAATATCGCGGGAGGCAACATAGCTCACACCATTTATTTTAGGGGTGGTAGAAACCTCTTGCGCCTGGCAGGCGGAAAGAAGTAAAACGATCAGAAATCCAAAGTAGCTGTATTTCATAAAGTCAAAATACGCCTAAAACAATCAAAAAACAGCCTAAATAGGCGTGTTTTTAGAGCGTTTTTGAGGTTTATTTCTGTTCGTTTAGCGCCCAATCGTAGTCGTAGAAACTCATAACGGCATCTTCTGGTAATTTTTTAGTCTTGAAGTTATTGATAAAGGAGAGTACACCGCCCTGTCTTTCAAAATCTGCTGCATACCATTTAAAAATCATGCTAACGGCTACTTTTTTGCCTTTTACCTTTATAAAATTGGGATCATTGAGGGCAGCTATAGTCTGTTTTTGCAACCGGTTCTTCAGCGTATCTGGATAATACGCCTGGTCAATCAATGGCGGACAACTTAAACCGGCACAGACCAATGCAAAATGAAAGCGCGCTTCCTGAGGGAATGTTGCCCGTAAAAATTCATTTTCAATGGCGTTCAATGTTATTTTCTGACCGCCAAGATCATAGGTAATTTCATCAAAAAAACCTTTTTTGTCCAGTGGGGAATTGATAGGGTAAGTCTCTACAATCCCTTTAATGACCGCGAGGTTATAAGCGTTTATCCAAAAAGCTTTATAAACTTCCGTATTTTGAGGGGTAACCCTGCTTTCTGCGGCGAGACTCAACGCTTTATTGAGCGTTTCGGGATTCTTTTTTATTTCGGCATAATCTACTTTTCCATCAGAAACATAGGTGACAAAAACAGTATTCGCCGCATCAAAAAAGGCTGTTTCCTGACTAAAAACAGTACTGTTCCAAACCAGTAAAAAACTTAACATCAACATTTTCATAAAGCACTATTTTAAATGAGCCAGTAGATAAGAGAGCCGTAAAATGGCATTTTTCCAGTTACATAAAACCAAGTATAATGCCACAACATATTTAGAGTGCTTATAAATTAAATAAAGCCCATTAGTTCCTATCTTTAAAACCGACCATAAAAGCAAGCACTCCCCAGTATGGAACATATTGTTATCATAGGTAATGGCATTGCGGGCGTTACCGCTGCACGGCATATCCGTAAAAATTCCGACAAAAAAATTACGCTGATCTCTGCGGAAAGTGATGCGTTTTTTTCACGTACGGCGTTAATGTATGTGTATATGGGTCACATGCGCTGGAAGGATATTGAACCTTACGAAGAACACTTTTGGGATAAAAACCTTCTGGAACGTAAAAGTGGATATGTGCAGCAGGTTGATGTCACTTCAAAAACCCTACATTTTGCAGATGGCGCAACTTTGGCCTATGACAAATTAATCATTGCTTCCGGCTCTACCACGCAGACTTTTGGCTGGGAAGGTCTCGAGTTAGAAGGTGTACAGGGACTTGTTACAAAACAGGATCTTGAAAAGCTGGAAAAGAACGCGCCAAATAAAGAAGTTTGTCAGCGCGCAGTGATCGTGGGCGGCGGACTCATAGGCGTGGAGCTTGCAGAAATGCTGCATACCCGCGGTATCGCCGTGACCATGCTCGTTCGGGAAAATGCATTCTGGGGCGGTACGCTACCTCAAGGCGAAGCGGCAATGATCTCCAGGCACATTCTTTCCCACGGGATTGATCTGTGCCACGAGACCAACCTTGATAAAATTCTGGGGGATGAAAATGGTCGTGTTCGCGGCGTACTTACTAAAGCTGGGGAAGAAATTGAATGCCAACTCGTGGGAATTGCCACCGGCGTTAAGCCAAAAATTGACTTTTTAAAAGACTCTGGCATTGAAACAGACAAAGGCGTTCTGGTCAACCGCATGCTGGAGACCAATATTAAGGATGTTTATTCCATTGGCGATTGTGCACAGCAGCGAGAAGCTATAGGAAATAGAAAACCGGTAGAAGCGGTATGGTACACCGGCCGCATGATGGGCGAAGCTCTTGCCCAGACCCTTTGCGGAAAAACATTTGAATACAAGCCCGGGCACTGGTTCAATTCGGCTAAATTCTTTGATATCGAATATCAGACGTATGGATGGGTATTCAGTGAAAAATCAAAACCGGAACATGAGGCTCATTTTCATTGGAAACATGAGGACGACACCAAATGTATTACGGTCGCCTATAACAAAGAAACCGGTGCATTTTTAGGAATAAACACCTTCGGAATACGCATGCGGCATGAAGTTTTTAATCGCTGGCTTACTGCCGAAAAAGATGTTGATTTTGTTATTAACAACCTCAAAGCAGCGAATTTTGATCCTGAATTTTACAAACATTACGAAAAAGAGATTTTGAGGGCATATCAAAAAACTGCCAAAAAAGAAATTGTTTAAAATTTGAGAACAACTAAAAACGTCACTACGAGTATCCTGGTTTTTTTTCGGGATGTATCGAGAAGCTTTTCAACCCAGACCGATCTCGATACACGCTCCTGACGTCGCGCACTCGATCTGACAAATAAACAAGGACTACCAGATCTTAAAAGCCTGAAAAAGGAATTAAAATAATTGCAATAACAATAAATCCCTATGAGCACCCTCAACCGCGATATGTCCCTTACCGGTGAACCGCCAAAAGCTATTACCACGCGTCAAAAGTTGGCCGTGGGCATTGGATTGATCGGTTTATTTATATTGATTTTGGCCCTTGCTAATGTCAATTTCCCCAATAAGACCGTTTTCCTAAGTGCAGCACTTTTACTTATCGCCGGCGGAACCATTCTTTTTGCCGCAGACTTGTATTTAAACAAACACGCGGGCATTAAAAATGATGGTGTTTACTTTAAGAGCATGACCTCGCGAGGAGTACTTGGCTGGGCGACAGGGATTCTGCTTACCCTTTTTTATGTTGCGCTGTATTGGTTTCCACAGTATTTGGGTCTTAATACTGAAGGCGATAATACCGGTCTGGTGGGACTTTTTGACCCACTAAGCAAATTCATAAGTGGAAATCCCGCAAGCCAGTGGTTTGTCTACGGGACGCTGTACACGCTGGCCATACTTAGTTTTGGGGTGAAATTTATCCTAAAATACCGCCACAGTCGGTATGAAATTTTGCGTACGTGCTCTGTTATGTTTTTTCAATTGAGTTTTGCATTCATAATTCCTGAGATTCTGGCGCGTCTTAACCAGCCGTATTATGATCTTAAAAACATCTGGCCGCTCAATTACGAGCTTTTTGCAGGTTATAAAATCGACGAATTCTTAAGCGCGGGTGATATTGGGTTGTTCATGCTGATTTTCGGCATACTTTCCATCTTTGTGATCACTCCTATCCTTACGTACAAATATGGTAAACGCTGGTATTGTTCCTGGGTTTGCGGCTGCGGCGGCCTGGCGGAAACTGCCGGGGATCCCTACCGGCATCTTTCAGATAAAAGTCAGTCAGCCTGGAAAATTGAGCGCTGGGTCGTACACAGCGTAGTGGTTTTTGTGACCGTAATGACGATTGCCGTTGTATTTTCCTATCTGGCAGGCAATGAATCTTCCGGGATCTCGCAATGGAGCAATTTGCAGGACAAGGTCGCCTTTATGAATGCCAGCGGCACTAAACCATTGAATGAACGCATTGCTGCCGCGGAAGAAGCCAGTGCCAAATCAGTGGTAATTATAAATCAAAACGATAAAAAACAAGTTGCACCAGAAAGCAGTAGCGCTATAAAAATACCATACACGATTATTTCTGAAGCCGAAAATGTACAGGCACTTAAAACAATTCAACAAGGCGGTGCGGCTACACTTATAAACCAGGCTGCAAACAGTCCTAAACTCAATATTTCTTCAGAAACACAGACGCAGTTTTTTGATAATTTGTGGTTGAGCAAAGAAGCATTTATGTGGTCTGTGGTCGCCCTTTTGACCCTCGTTTTCGGCTGGGTGATGATTTTCCGAAGAAAGCAACTGGCCAAAGACGCAAAATATGGCGCTATAGGTTATTTTGTAGTAGTGATGTCTATTTTGTTTATCACCTATTTCAACGGTTCTGGCCAGCTTTTCTTTTTTGACGCCTATCAATTGCGATCTACCTACGGTTTTGTGATCGGGTCAATTTTCAGCGGGGTTATAGGTGTGGGCTTCTACCCTATATTTGGTAGCCGGGTCTGGTGCCGTTTTGGTTGTCCCATGGCAGCGATTTTAGGCTTTCAGCAGCGTTTGTTTTCAAAATTCAGGATAACCACAAACGGCGGTCAGTGTATTTCCTGCGGAAATTGCTCCACCTATTGCGAGATGGGGATTGATGTACGGGCGTATGCACAAAAGGGTGAAAACATCGTACGAAGCTCATGTGTGGGCTGCGGGATCTGCTCAGCTGTTTGTCCACGTGGCGTACTTAAACTGGAAAATGACACGTATTCAAACCGTATCAATTCCCGGGAGGTTTTACTGGGCAATGATGTGGATTTGATGGATTATGTAAATCAGGGAAACTAAATCCCATAGTATAGGCGCTGAGTTAAGTTTTCTTTTTGAGAACTTTTCAACCAATAGGCAACCTATTTAAAATTGCCAATATTCAGCTAAAATCCACTGTTTTTGGGCATAAAATCTGCTCAAAACCCTTCTTTTTACAGAACAATACCGACTTTTGCAACCTCAATCGGCAATTTCGAAATTAAACTATGGAGTATTGCATCAAGGTCATTATACCGGCTTTTAACGAAGCAGATTCCATAGCAAAGGTAATTAGTGATATTCCCGGTTTTGTAGCTGAAATTATTGTTGTCAGCAACAATTCTACGGATGAGACCGTGGCAAATGCCATTTCCGCAGGTGCTACGGTACTAACCGAAAACAAACGTGGCTATGGTTATGCCTGTTTGAAGGGAATGGAATATGTGGCAAATAAGGCCAAAAAACCAGATATTATCGTGTTTTTAGATGGTGATTACAGCGATTATCCTGAAGAAATGACCGCACTTATAGGACCTATTGTTGAAGAAAATATAGATCTTGTGATTGGCGCTCGCGCGGAAAATTTGAGGGAAGCGGGAAGCATGACCTTTCCACAACGCTTTGGTAACGCGCTGGCCACCTTTTTAATGCGCGTTTTTTTTAATTCAAAATTCACTGATCTAGGTCCGTTCCGAGCCATAAAATATGATAAGTTACTGACGCTCAACATGCAGGACAAAACCTATGGCTGGACGGTAGAAATGCAATTGAAAGCCTTAAAAAGAGATTTTACGTATGTAGAAATACCGGTAAAATACCGCAAACGTATCGGCGTTTCTAAAGTTTCCGGCACGTTTAAAGGTGCTTTTCTGGCCGGCGTGAAAATTTTAGGTTGGATCTTTAAGTATAGTTTTAAATAATGCAGACCGCGATCATCATTCTTTATACCCTGGCCCTGACGCTCGTTTTAGTGTACAGCCTGGCACAGCTACATTTGCTCATCAATTATTTAAAAGCAAAGAAAAAAGAAGATACCGCGCCCAAATTTGATTTTCAAAAAGCCGAAGAAATCCCTACGGTTACCGTTCAGCTCCCCTTATATAATGAGTTGTATGTTACCGAACGCTTGCTCAAAAATATTGCCCTGCTCGAGTATCCAAAAGATAAACTGGAAATTCAGGTCCTGGATGATTCTACTGATGAAACGCTTGTAACCACCAGGGCTCAGATCCAAAAGCTACAGCAAACCGGGCTAGATATCAAACACCTCACCCGCACCGATCGCCAGGGTTTTAAAGCCGGAGCGCTAAAAGAAGGATTACAGTCAGCAAAAGGCGAATTTATTGCCATCTTCGACTCTGATTTCATACCAAAACCCGATTGGCTGCGCAACACAATTCCGTATTTTAAAGATGATAAGGTAGGCGTCGTACAGACGCGCTGGGGCCACCTCAACCGGGATTTTTCTATCTTAACACGTATTCAGGCCTTTGCCCTGGATTTTCATTTTATGCTGGAACAAGTGGGGCGCAATTATGGTCATCATTTTATCAATTTCAACGGTACCGCGGGTGTATGGCGCAAAACCTGCATAGAAGATGCCGGCAACTGGGCCGGGGACACCCTCACCGAAGATCTTGACCTCAGCTACCGCGCCCAACTCAAAAAATGGGAGTTTAAATATCTGGAAGAAGTGGTTACCCCGGCAGAACTTCCCATGGCGATAAGCGCCGCGCGATCGCAACAATTCCGGTGGAACAAGGGCGCTGCCGAAAATTTTCAGAAATTGTATGGAAGGCTTTTAAAAGATCCCAGTATTTCCCTAAAGACGAAATTCCATAGCTTTTTTCACCTCCTCAATAGTAGTATGTTCCTGCTCGTACTTATTCTGGCCATACTCAGTGTGCCTGTTTTATATATTAAAAATACGAATCCCATGTACAGCAATTACCTGAATATCATCGCGTTTTTTGCCATTAGCACGGTGATTTTCTTTGGTTGTTACTGGGTCACCTACAAACGCATACATGGCGGCGGATTCAAGAATTTCATCAGCTATATCGGGATGTTTTTTACGTTTTTTTCGGTGGCGATGGGCTTTAGCGTGCACAATTCGCTGGCGGTGCTGGAAGGGCATTTTGGAAAGAAATCAGATTTTATACGTACCCCAAAATTTAATCTCAGCACTTTAAAAAACAATAAATACATCAATCGCAAAATCCCACTGAATACGGTTCTTGAACTCTTGCTTTGCGCTTACTTTGGCTTTGCCATTTATAGTGCATTCTTAATTCAGGATTTTGGGCTCATCCTTTTTCATATCATGCTTTTCTTCGGTTTTGGATTTGTCGCTTTTAAATCGGTTTTCTCCAGAGTTTAGGTCATTTTTTCTCGCTTCCCTAGCCGAAAAAAGTACGTTGAGGCACTCTCAAAAATTGGCATCTGTTCCTTATCTTTCCTTCTTATAGAAGAATTGTCTTTTGGATCTAAAACGTTATTTTCAGCTTTATAAAATACCGCTGCTGCTGGTTCTCAGTGCGCTGGCTTTTTACTGGTCATTTGCGTATGATCTGCAACGCTGGGATTTTACAAAACTCATTACGCTTTATGCCGCGCTTTGCTTTCTGAGCTATAAAATAATCTCCATTTTCAAAGGAAATTGGGCAGTTTTAGTGCTATTTTCGGTGATTTTTAGGCTGATTTTTCTTCTTGCCACACCTAATCTTTCTCAGGATTTTTACAGGTTTCTCTGGGATGGGCAGTTGGTGTTATCAGGCATAAATCCATATCTGTTTACACCGCAACAACTGTTCGCCTCGGGAGCGGAAATCGCGCATGGCGACCAGCTTCTATCTGGAATGGGAAACCTGAGTGCAACCCATTTTTCCAACTATCCGCCCATAAATCAGTTGCTTTTCGCAATTGCCGCTTTCCTTGGAAAAAGCAGTCTTCTGGGCGGAATAATCGCCTTACGCATGTTGATTATTGCGGCAGATTTGGGAATTTTATACGTAGGCGCTAAAATCCTGGGTTATTTAAAACTGCCGAAAACCCGCATATTCTGGTATGCACTGAATCCGTTTATCATTATAGAACTCACCGGAAATCTCCATTTTGAAGGCGTTATGCTCTTTTTTATGCTGGTTTCCATTTATCTTTTACTGCGGCAAAAATGGATTTGGGCCGCCATAATCCTGGGGATTTCTGTTTCGGTGAAATTGTTGCCGCTCCTGTTCCTGCCACTGCTCTGGCAATCTTTAATCAAAGATATTCCTGCGAAAAAAAACATTCCCAAACAATTAACGCATATTTTAAAAGGCACCGGAAAAGGGATTTTAAGACCTATAGCTTTTTATCTTATTGTACTGCTTGCGGTACTGCTCACTTTTGCCCCCCTTATTTCCGGCGAATTCCTGACAAATTTTACCGCTACTATCTCCCTTTGGTTTCAGAAATTTGAATTCAATGCCAGTGTGTATTACCTCATCCGCTGGCTGGGCTATCAGGATCGCGGTTTCAATATGATTGCTGAAATAGGTGCCATTCTGCCCAAATATATTTTTGTTTTTGTGGTACTGCTCGCTTTTTTCAGAAACAACATAAGCCTACGCAGTCTTTTGGAAGCCATGCTTTTTGCGGTAAGTTTTTATTTTCTACTGAGTACAACCGTACACCCGTGGTACCTGGCTACGCCTTTGCTTCTAAGTATTTTTACCAGATATCGGTTCCCTATTGTTTGGTGCGCACTTGTATTTTTGAGTTATTCCGCCTATGGTAAAAACGAAGTGGAGGAAAATCTGTGGCTTGTCGCGCTGGAATATAGCGTAGCGATTGGTTATGCGGTTTGGGAATTTAACAAATCTGAAGATATGGAGACTATTAAAGCTGTATAACTCAAACTGTAGATTGTATAGTGAACCATTTAATCTGACTTTGATTCAATATATTATGGTTTTAAATATTCTTAAACTATATTAATCCAGTGTCACCCTGAATTTATTTCGGGGTCTCACAAGTAGCTCAGGCATTGATTTGTCACCCCTTGAGCTACATGCGGCAGATTCTAGTGCGATGCTGAAACGAAATCAGCATGACAAAAATCTGTTTTATGCCAAATTCACTATTATAACATTAAAACTGGTCATTTCGAGTGATTTTTTGCAAAAAAATTGTATTGAGAAAGATGAATTTTTAATCGAAAAACGCTGATCTCGATACGAAATTCCTTCAGAATTTCACTCAATCTGACGCATTTTTTAGGTCAGAATAAGGTTTTTAGACTGTGGTTACGTCATAATCTACAACTTCAACCTGGCAAATAATCTTTAAATGAAAAACTCCAAAAAGGCACTAAAAATGGCCATTTTAGGAGTTATTTTTCAGCTGTTTATTCCGTTGAGCAAAACTTTACGATGTGCTGCTCAAGGTCTGAATCTGGAAAAATTATTTTACCAAAAGCTTTTTGCTCTCGCCCTTATCATTCCAAACAATATAGGTTCCGCTGCTCAGACTGGTGCTATTTATATAAGTTGCATCCTCTTTGCGCTGCAATTCACGTCCCTGTATATCATAGAGCACAAATGTCGTGGGCTTGTTGAAAAATATACGTTCGCCCGCAGCGGGATTCGGATACATTGTAAAATCTGTTTTGGCCGTTACAGCATCTTCAAGCGACAAATTGTTGTTTTCTAACGTATATACACTAATCGTGGCGCTCACTTCATTGGCAATTACAATAAGTCCTTTTTGGGTAGCATTGTCTTCCGGTTTTACATAAATTATTCCTTCCGGAGCCAGGTCGCCGGTTATGTCTTCACCAGGTTCTGTGCTGCGGTTGTTAAAATAACCTTCAAAAACCGGTGCCATAGGATTGGTCACATCATAAACCATAAAACCACCAATGCGTTCCAGCCCAACGATCGCGTAAAAAGCACCGTTTATTTCTTCAACAATCAACGCTTCGGGCTCCGGACCTTTGTTATCACTTCGGTTTTTAAATTCGTTTTCATCATTGGTCGTATTAAAAATGGCACCGAAAACGTCATCCTCAAGCGTAAAACGTTCAAAATCGTCTGCGCTGTCATAAACCTGCTCTCCGGTTGTACCATTATAAATACTAAAAGAACGCCCCCCGTAAGCATGCAGTTCTTCATACTCCCCATCATTATCAAGATCACCATCTACACTTGAAAAATTGAGTTTGCCAAGATTCTCTTCGCGCTGTAAAAACTCCTGATTCGGAAAAACTGCTGCATCAAGCACCATATCTTCCAGGTTTGTTTCTTCCTCAAAAGCATCATACTCCCGCGCATCGCCTTCGTTTGCGGTTACATAATAGGTAGTTTCGCCCACGGTATAATTTGCAATCGCATCGGGCATATACATCCCCTTGATGGGCCAGTTGGCCATAAAAGCAAAATCCATTTCGTTAGAAGTATCCAGCGCATTTTGTGGCAAACTGTGATCTTTAAGACCCATGGGAAAAATATCGGTAATTTCCATAGCATCAAGATCAACGACCGCTATGGCATTGTTTTCCTGCAAAGTCACCCAGGCGTGCTGTGAATCGGCTGAAACGGTAATATATTCAGGTTCCAGATCCTGTGAAACGCTTGCATTGGGATCAAAAATCCGGATATTTTCTACCCTTAACGCGTCAATTTCGGCATCAAAAGCATTAAAATTCAGCATTTTCACCTCATTTTGAGTCAGATTTTCAACCCCGCCGGAAAGATCAACCACGGTAATACTTCCTTCGGGATCGGTCAAATAATCCTGACTGGGTTCGCCTTCATTGGCTACCAACAATTTGCTCCCGTCTGGGGTAAAAGTAATCATATCAGGAAGCGCGCCCGCTTCAATGGTGCTGAGAATGGTGCCGTCTACATCCATAAAAACAACAGTGCCATTAACGCCCACTTCATCAGGAACAGCGGTTGCAGCCACAATACCATCATGAACCGCCACGCTGGTGCCTCCTTCGCCATAAGCCGAAAGATCTATCGTGCTCAGAGCACTTATGTCTAAAGGATCACTAAAATCAAGAATTTCTACGGAAGCATTGCCGCTGTTCATTACAAAAAGGCGGGAAGTTTCGGGATCATGGCCCACGATTTCAGAACCGGGATTATCACCGGTGATCGCATAACTGGTCCCAAAAGTCACTCCGAGCGAATTAGTAAAACTGGGCGTATGCGCTTCATCATCAAGAATGTAGATCACGGCAATGTTGTCTTCACCTACACTGCTATTTACAGGATTTTGTAGCTGGAGCGCGACCAACTTATCGGGAGCCATTTCAGCATTGTTTGTAATGTTTATGGTCACACTCTGGGTAAGATCGCCTGAAGAAGCAAAGGTGAGCGTCTGGCTGTCATACTCATAATCTGTACCCGCCATTGCCGTGCTTTCCTCTGTAAGAATCGCAACATCTACAGAAGCAATCATCAAAGGTGATTCTGAAATGCTGACCGTTAAAGTGGCCGTGCCTTCATCTTCATTCACCGAAATATAAGCCTCATCAAAATTGATTTCCGGATCTGCCTGTGCTATTGCTAAAAGACTGAAAAAGCCAAAAAGAAGGCTCATGTAATTTTTTCTCATCGAAATTGGTTTTTATGAATTAAAAACACAATTTACTTTCGAGACCTGAAAGAGAATGATGACAAGGGTTATCCTTACTTTAAGATTCGGCCACCCTAATTTAAATAGATACAGTTGTTAACTTTTGGTAAACACAGCGGTAATAAACCGGTATAAAACCACAAAAAATAGCCCAATTTTAGTCCATTTTAGTCGGTTTTTTGCACAAAATAAAGCTTTGCGATACGCCGTTCTTTATAATTTCTGTCGGCTTTTGAAGTGATGTTGCCATCAATCTGCGTTTGAAATTGCAGGTTATAGTTTTTAAAAACGGACTTAAAATCAGTCTCCTCATCGGGCGTCATCCACACGGCGAATTTCTTTTCTGAAGGGAGCAACGTTTTACCAGCGCTTTGAATCAACGGCACGCGCTGGCCAAGGTCCCAAATGAGCTCCGGTGAACCATTCGTGAATAAATACTGTGGAATTTCCTGTTTGTCTAATTCCCGAACCTTTGGTGCGAGACGGGCATAATCCGTATTGGTATAACTTGCCCTTGCCAGCGGAAATCCCAGCGCAACGATTCCGCAAAGAAATAAAACGGTCAAATAAAATACATTGGGAAGCACTTTTTTAACCAAAGACCTGAACATAAAAATACCAACAACCACCGAAAATATACTGAATGGGATAAACCAAATCCATAAACCGTTCAGATTTTCACGAAGAAAAATATAACTTGCAACAGGCGCGGACAATGCAATCACACTGATCAAACCGAAATTGAAATAGACTGGCACCGTTTCTTTTTTATCCTTTAAAGCCGAAAAATATCGGAATAAATACTGAACATAAAATGAAGTATTCATCGCCAGCGGAATCAAAACCGGCAACAGGTAACGTGATTTTTTTTCGGGGACGAGCGATAGTAAGATTACCGCTGCAAGCGTCCAGATCAGGGAGAATTTGTAAGCTTTTAAGTTCTCGACCCGTGTTTTTAAATAGGGATATAACAACCCGATAAAGGCCGGGATGGTCCAGATTCCGCTTTGCGTGAAAAAACTCCAGTAATAATACAGCGGTCGCGTGTTGTGGTTTGCCCAGGCGGTCGCTTCCTTATCCGCTATCGCGGTCGCCGAAGCAGGATCGAGAACATAGACCGCGATCGCCCACCACGAACTCAGCACCGCGATCAGGATGATCATAAGAATAAAAGGCACCACTTTAGGCCGAAAAGCTTTGAATTTATAAACGATTCCATAAGCGATGAGAAAAGGCAACAGCAGCGCAAAATGGCTTACCGGCCCCTTACTCATAAACGATAAACCGATGAAAATGCCCGAAAAAACAGCATTTTTATAGGTGTTTTCTGTTTTTTCAAAAAACTGAAACAGAAAGTAAATACCCGCAAGCATAAAGGCATGTGCAAAAATATCCCAAGTGCCATTACGCCCTGCAAATAAGATGTAAAAGGATGTCGCAAGAATAAGCGCAGCGTTAAAAGCCTGTTCTTTTTGCCGGGTGCTATATTCCACAAAGCGGTAAAAAAAGAAAATTAAAAAAGTCGTTACCAGTGCCGAGGGCAAACGAAGGGCCCAGGTATTTTCCATCCCAAATATAGCCCCAGAAATCGCAGCAAGCCAGGTGGGCAAAGGCGGTTTCTCGTAACGTGCCTCGCCGTTCATGGTAGTGAGTACCCAGTTGTCATAGTTCACCATTTCACGTGCCGTATTGAAATTACGCGCTTCCATGATGTTCTCATAAAGGACGTCAAGATGGGTGAAAAACAGGCAAAAACAGGCAAAAAATAGCAGTAAAAGGTGATATTTTGATCTTATTGTCATGACTTATCTATACCGAATGAAAGTTTAATATTCCGAATATAAATGAATACACCCATCAGGTGGCCCACAAACAAAACGGGATCTTTCCGTAAGATCGCGTAGGTAAGAATGAGCAGGCCACCGGCCAGACTCAGCATCCAGAACCCCAGCGGCAGGCTTGATTTTTTCTTTCGTTCAGAATAAATCCACTGGTAAATAAAACGCAGGGTAAAAATGATCTGCGCCACCGTTCCCAAAAGCAATAGCCACAGCGGTATTGCTTCGTTCTGAAAGAGCTTTTCAATATCATAATCGCCATTATTATAACCATAGATCACAATTAAAACAGGGAATATGAGTAAAAAAATACGGGCGATTTTAGGTGATTTTGACCATTGCCCCTGCAGCTGCAAATTCCGGATATAAATAAAATATGTAAGCGCCTGCCCCAGCATGATGGCGAAATCCTCCCGTAAATAGCCATAAACAAAAAGAAGAAATGACGCGCCAAGGCTAAACCACCAGAACGTGGATGGCGTAAGTACTTTTTTTTGCTTTTCTGAAAGCAACCATTGCAGTACCAGCCGGCCAGAGAACATGAGCTGCGCTAAAAACCCTACAGTATAAATCCACCACGGGCTATGCATCAGAACGTTTTGATACAGTATAGTTTATATATTTTCTTTTCATCCATAAATAGGCAAAACAGTCCAGTAAAGGACCTAAAAGTCGGTTCCAGACACCAAATTTTGCCGTTCCTGCAATCCGTGGGAAATGGTTGACGGGAATCTGGATCACTTTCCCATTTTGCAACAAAACCATTGCGGGCAGAAAGCGGTGCAACCCCTTAAACATAGGGATGCGTTTAGCGTAATCTGTTTTAATAATCTTAAGTGGGCAACCGGTGTCATCCATACCATCATGGGTGAACGCGCGACGTATCCCGTTTGCTATTTTGCTGGACATATTTTTGATAAACCTATCCTTCCGAGCCCCACGCAGGCCGGTAACCAGGTCGTACTCCCCTATAAAGGGCATAAGTGTATTAAAATCCTCTGGCGTAGTCTGCAGATCGCTGTCTATATAGCCCACATATTCGGTTTCGGTATAATCAAAACCTGCTTTTATAGCCGCGCTAAGACCACAATTTTTTTCAAATGAAATATATTCAAAATCCATATTTCTAGCGCAAATAGCTTCTACGAGGCGCAAACTATCGTCTGTAGAGCCGTCATTTACAAAAAGGATTTTTGATTTGGCGGCGGCGCCTTTAAGATAATCCTGCATAGCGGTTTCTACCCGTGGCAGGTTATCAGCCTCGTTATAAAGCGGTACTACGATGGTCAATAAATAGTTCATGCAGTTGATTGAAGGGGCGAAAATACGTAAATGTTTTAAAGGAAATTTTAAGAACTGTAGGTTTTTGATTTTTGGGTATTTTAGACCTTTTTTAGGCAAATAGCACCTGTTTTTTGATCATTTAGAACTATTTAAAGAACCCTTTCCATATGTGGTATTAAATCGATTTATTCAAAACGTCCCAAAGCAGGCAATAGAACATGGCTTTGTATTTCTTAAATAGGTCTTTTTTAAAAATATTATGCTACTTTAGTGAAAATTTACTAAATGAAACACCCACTATTTGCGTATTTAGCACTAATCTGTATTCCACTGGCTTTTTTTTCCTGCAAAGAGGAAAAGGAACCAAGAATGCTAAACCTTCCCAAAACCGATCTTGCAGCCAGGGATCTTATTCCCAAACCAGCGATGGTAAACGCGACGATGACCGCTTTTCCATTAGATCGATATACCGCGGTTTATACAACTTCAAGCGCAGAAGATTTCGAAAATGTAGGCTCATTCCTTGCTGAAAAAATAAAAGACATTACCAGACTTGACCTATCTATTAATGAAGACAAACAAGATCAGGAAAGTACTATTTATATAAAAAAATCAGATAGTATTCCCGCGGAAAATAAGGAAGGGTACCAACTGAAAATAGGAAAAGATAGTATTGTATTAAGCGCAGCAAGTGCCGAAGGTGCCTTTAGAGGCGTGCAGACCCTACGCCAACTGATTCCCTTAAAGTCAAATGATACGCTTGCTGATTATCCCATCTGGCCCATCGCTTCGGGATCAATTGAAGATGCTCCGTTTTTTGAATATCGTGGTGCCATGCTAGACGTGGCCAGGCACTTTTTTACGCTGGAGGAAGTAAAAAAATATATTGATCTACTCGTCTATTATAAATACAATGTACTGCACCTTCACCTTACTGATGATCAGGGATGGCGTATCGAGATCAAATCATGGCCCAAACTCACGGAAGTGGGCGGCATCACCGAAGTGGGCGATGAACCCGGCGGTTTTTATACCCAGGAAGACTACAAAGAAATCGTGGATTACGCGGCTAAAAATTACATGATGATCGTACCGGAAGTGGACATGCCGGGACACACAAATGCAGCCTCGGTCGCATATCCATTTTTGAACGGTAACGGCAAAACCCCAGAAATCTATAAAGGCACAAAAGTAGGTTTCAGCACTTTTGATACCAGAAAAGATACGGTTTACGCTTTTATAGATGATGTAGTAAGGGAAATTACCGCGTTGTCACCTGCTCCTTATTTTCATATTGGCGGTGATGAAAGTCACGCGACAAAAAAGGCTGATTACATTTATTTTGTAAATAAGGTTGAGAAAATTGTGCAGAAATATGACAAGCAAATGATCGGTTGGGATGAGATCGCGACTGCGGATGTGGATTCTACCTCCATCTCACAATTCTGGTCCAATGCAGAGAATGCAAGAAAGGCAGTTGACAAAAACCTGAAGATTATCATGTCCCCAGCAAATAAAGCCTACCTGGATATGAAATACGATTTAGAATCAGAATATGGCCTTAACTGGGCGGGATATGTGCCCGTGGATTCTGCTTACATCTGGAAACCGGAAGCTTACGAAAATATTCCTTTAAAAAGTGTTATGGGTATCGAAGCGCCTTTGTGGTCAGAAACTGTAAGCAATAGCAACGAACTGGAATACCTTGCTTTCCCCAGAGCCATAGGTTTTGCTGAATTGAACTGGTCAAAACCAGAAAACAGGGACTGGGAAAATTACAAAGTACGTTTGGGCAATCAGGCACCATTTTTAGAACGTATGGACGTAAACTATTATCCTTCCCCTCTGATAGATTGGAAAACTGAAAAAGAGCAGAACGAAAAGATTGAAAGAGATTAAAATATGCACTTTTCTTATTCAATGTAGGTAAAGTCATCCAGATTAATGTGCGTGCAATTTTGAATTGAAAACCCATAAAGCATCTTAAGAATTGAGGGTCTCAATAGTAATCGTTAGTATTTGCTCAGGAGCTACTTTTGATTATTTCATTGATTCCTGGCGTTTCCCTACGGGTCAGGCTTTACGCTACAATCTTTTTGTTCGTGCCTCACAAAAAGGATTTTCACTTCAATCCCTAACGCGAAATTCTTCATCAATTCATAGCGTTAAAAAGTAAAAGACCTCACAGGTTTTACATATCTGTGAGGTCTAATTATTTTAAGTAGTTCCCCTTTGGGGACCAGGGGGGGGTTACATATCCAGTATGTAAGCAAATACTAAAGGAGCCACAATGGTAGCATCACTTTCAATGATAAACTTTGGTGTATTGATATCCAGTTTTCCCCAGGTGATCTTCTCATTCGGCACTGCGCCGGAATAACTACCATAACTGGTTGTAGAGTCTGAAATTTGGCAGAAATAGCTCCAAAATGGTGTATCTGTACGCTCCATATCCTGATAAAGCATAGGTACCACACAAATAGGGAAATCTCCCGCAATACCACCACCTATCTGAAAGAAGCCAATGCCATTCTCCGAATTTTCGGTGTACCAGTCAGCAAGGAATGTCATGTATTCAATGCCGCTTTTCATGGTCGTGGCCTTAAGTTCGCCTTTCATCACGTAGGAGGCAAAAATATTTCCCATCGTACTATCTTCCCAACCTGGGCAGATTATGGGCAGGTTTTTTTCCGCGGCAGCGTACATCCAGGAATCTTTAAGATCGATCTCATAATACTCTTCAAGCACACCGCTCAAAAGCATTTTATACATAAATTCATGTGGTAAGTAACGCTCGCCCTTATCATCTGCATCTTTCCATATCTTAAAAATATGTTTTTGTAAACGACGGAAAGCTTCCTCTTCGGGAATACAAGTATCTGTAACACGGTTGAGTCCCCTTTCTAAAAGATCCCACTCCTCTTTAGGGGTAAGATCGCGGTAATTAGGTACGCGCTCGTAATGGGAATGCGCAACGAGGTTCATGATATCTTCCTCAAGATTTGCCCCTGTACAGGAAATGATCTGCACCTTATCCTGGCGAATCATTTCTGCAAAGATTTTACCCAGTTCTGCCGTACTCATCGCACCTGCCAGGGAAACCAGCATTTTTGCGCCTTTATTGAGCTGCTCCTCATATGCTTTTGCGGCATCCACTAACGCGGCTGCGTTAAAGTGTAAATAGTATTTCTCTATAAATTCAGAGATTGCTCCTTTAGTCTTTGTCATTATCTTTTAATTTTCCTAATCCTGCTTTATCTTTTGCAGCGTAAGTATTATTATAATCCTCTTCTACTTCCTGCCCCTGAAACTTATAACTAAGCATTTTGTAATACAGCTTGGCCGCAAGGAATTCTGAAGTTTTATCACCTTCAATGGGGCAAAGTTCCATCAGGTCAAAACCTACTACATTAGTCTCCTCAAATAGCCTTTTTAGGAAATCCATGGTCTCATACCAAAAAAGTCCGCCAGGTTCTGGTGTTCCCGTACCCGGAAAAATGGAAGGATCAAGCGCATCAAGATCAAAGGTGATGAACACATTTTCAGTGCAGGCATCAATCACATTATCGATCCAGTATTCATCCTGGATCATCTGATGCGCAAAAAAGGTCTTTTCTTCATCCATGACCGTTTTTTCAAGCACATCCATACTGCGTATGCCCACCTGTATGAGGTTTGTGGTCTGGCTTGCCTCGTATGCGGTGCAGGCATGGTTATATTTACTGCCGTTATATTCTTTGCGCATATCTGCATGCGCATCGATATGGATTACAGTTAGGTCTTCATAAAGTTCGCTAAACGCCCTGATCGTACCTATGGAGGCAGAATGCTCACCCCCCACAACGGTCACAAATTTGTTGCGTTTTATGTAATCCTTTACCGTGGTGTGCATGGTTTTAACCACAGCTTTGGGCGATTCCTTCTCATCAATGGAGTCTGCAAGATAAATACCCTGCTTAAAAACTTCGGTATCTGTTTCTATATCGTAGGTTTCCATGTTTCGGGAAGCCTCCAGAAGAGCCTCTGGGCCTTTGTCTGCTCCTTTTTGCCATGTGCTTGTACCGTCATAGGGCACAGGGATAAGTACGATTTTAGAAGTTTCCAATTTGGCATGCTCATCAGCAATGCCTGCATAATTTTTAGTTGTGCTCATAGCCTAATATTTTAAGCAAATCGGCTGCTTTTTGTTGCTCGTTAAACAATTCTGTGGTTATGTTACCATTTTCATCCTTATTGATAAGAATGTGCTTAGGTTGTGGGATCAGGCAGTGTTGTAAGCCGCCATAGCCGCCTATGGTTTCCTGATAGGCGCCCGTATTGAAAAAACCTATATATAAAGGCTTGTCTTTTCTGTATCTGGGCAGGTAAATAGCATTACTGTGCTGCTCACTGTTGTAATAGTCGTCACTGTCGCACGTAAGGCCGCCCAGTAACACGCGTTCATACTCATCATCCCACCGGTTGAGCGGCAACATCACAAAACGTTTGCTAATTGCCCAACTGTCTGGTAGAGTAGTGATAAATGAGGAATTGATCATGTTCCACTTTTCGCGGTCGTTTTGCTGCTTTTGATAAAGTATCTCGTACAAAGCACCCCCACTTTCACCTACGGTAAAACTCCCGAATTCCGTAAAGATATTAGGCACAGGTACTTCCTCACTTTTACAGGTAATTTTGATCTGGTTGATGATCTCATCTACCATATAGGCATAATCAAAATTAAAGGCCAGTGAATTTTTTATGGGAAAACCGCCGCCTATATTAAGGCTATCTAATGACGGACAGACTTTTTTGAGCCTTGTATAAACTTTTAAACATTTATTAAGTTCGTTCCAGTAATATGCCGTGTCACGGATACCTGTATTTATGAAGAAATGAAGCATTTTAAGCTCAACATTGTCATTATTTTTGATCTGATCTTCATAAAATGGAATGATATTTTTATACCCAATACCTAATCTTGAGGTATAGAATTCAAACTTGGGTTCTTCTTCCGAAGCGATACGAATCCCTATTTTATAATCCCCTTTAATCTCATTTGTGAGAAGTTCTACCTCTTCATGATTATCAATCACAGGGATGCAATTGCGGTGACCATTATTTATAAGGTCTGCAATATTTTTAATATAACCATTGCGCTTAAAACCATTACAGACCACAAAAGTATCATTTGTGATTTTACCACTTTTCTTTAAACTGTTTACAATATCAATATCAAAGGCTGAAGAGGTCTCAATATGAATATTGTTTTTAAGGGCCTCATCAAGAACGTGCTTAAAATGAGAGCTTTTTGTACAGTAACAATAATTGTAATTCCCCTTATAATCATGCTTTTCCATAGCATCCGCAAACCATTTTTTTGCACGCGCTATATTGTTTGAGATACTTGGAAGGTAACTGAATTTTAAAGGAGAGCCATACTTTTCTACCAGCGCCATCAGGTCGATGTCATGAAACTGTAAATGGTTGTCCTCTAATTTGAAATCTTCCTGTGGAAAGTAAAAGGTCTGATCTATGAGATCAATGTACTTCGTGTTCATCTATTTAATTAAGGCTGAAATTTAAAAAAACTATTTGAATAATCGAATTGAAAAATGTTAAGTGCATTTCCCTTAACATTTTATCATTATCAAGTATAACGGTCAAGTAAAGTTCAACATAAAATATCAAAGGCCATGATGATTTGAAAATTAATCAAACCAATTGTTTTCCCTGATCTCTCCCTGTTTCCCAAGCGTATTGAATTTATAACTGAAACTAAGCATAAAATACCGTTGCAGTACCGTGCTCTGTATATCCTGTATATAATCTTCTGTTGCCGTACGCTGCGCATTTGTATTCTGATTGAGCAGGTCATACGCCTTTAAGGCAACTGTACCTTTGTCATCCAGTACAGAATACGCCAGCGAACTGTTCCAGAAAACTGAATTTGTCTGAAAGCCGGAGGCCACATTAGGATTATTGATAAACCGAATATCATTTTCCCACTCCACCCTTTTGGGATACGACGTTGTGGTTCTTAATCGGAATTCATGACGGGTGAAATCCCTGTCTTTAAATATGTCAAGATCAAATGAATTTCTACTGAAACTTGGAGTGTAGGCTGGTCGTATATCAAGAATTTCCTTCCAGGTAAAACGAAGCTCTACTTGAGGCTCATAGGCGATGGTCCTGCTCGCGTATTGAACACCATTATTAAAATTTACAACTCTTGACGTGTTGATACCTATTGATAGATCATATTTGAGGGTTCGCGAGGTATCAATTTCTATATTCTTGCTATAGCTCGCCCGCCCATAGAGATTATAATACCCGTCTACATTAGCATAGGTTGTATTCCTAACATTGTTCTCATCTATGGTAGAACGGTTTACCACCCTGTCATTATCAAAATTAGCGTTGAAATAACTGTTGAAGCCCGTCCTGGATTGCCAGTCGAAATTGCTAATACCAAAATAGATACTATGTGAGTTTGTCGGTCTGAGGTTTGGATTACCCTGTACCGTATTCAAAGGGTCAGAAACATCTATGTAAGGAGATAACTGCCGTACGCCGGGTGCATTGTTATTAAGGCTATAACCGGAATATAAGCTCGTTTTTTTTGAAAAATTAATATTGAAACGACCGTCCAGTTCCAGGGCATTGAACTCATTTGAAAAATTGATATCGCGAAGCGCGTCGTCACTTTCTAACGTACGGAAAATATAGGCAGCACTAAAACTAAGCCGCATTTTATCGCTATTAAAGTTTAAACCTAACTCTGGCCGTGAACTACGATCTGTATTTGTGAAGTCTGTGCTCTGTGCTATATTAAATCCCGTATATTGATTGTTTGCATCCTCAAAGTCAAAGACACTCTGCCTGTCCTCCCTCTTGTCTGTATTGTAACGGTATTGCGCTCGGGCAAAAAGTTTTTTTGCTATCAGGGGAATTCTCCATTCCGCATTAAAACCAATTCCGTTCGTGGCAAGTGTACCATCTGTAAATTGGTTACGCTCTATTACCGTTAGCGTATCATCAAAGATCTGCGTATTGGATTCCAGATAGGCATTTGTCGCAGTATTGTTGATGTTATTTTGTACTTCTAACTGTGCAAAACCACCCTTGCCACCATAACGCTTAGTAAACGTAAGGCGGTTCTCGAAGTTACGTCCATTGCGATAACTAGCATTATTGACATCTGCCTGGTTAGTAAGTTCTCCATCTGCATTACGGGTACTTTGATTACTGGTGAAGTTGTTCATCCCCTCGGTGTACGTAAATTCTGGCCTTGCTTCGATAAGAAAAGTAGAGTCCACCCTAATTTCGAATCGCGTATTTAGCGCATGGCTGTCATTATTGCCCACACTACGCGAACTTGAATTTGAAAAAAAGGAACGCTCTGGAAGTGTGGTTTCCCTGCTGCGCTTCTCCTCCTGAAAATTATTTGAACCGGTATAAAAATAATCTGCGCTTACATCATTGTCCTTTCCTATAACATCCACATAATTGGCCCCAGCTGTACGTGAATTGTTTATACCATCACCACCCCCAAAACTCCTGCCATTTATATTGAAACTACCGTTGTCACTTACACTTATATAACGCGCACTACCGAACATACTTTCAATTTCCCCAAAACTAAAACCCGGCGAATTGATATTATTCCCGTTACCCAAAACACTAAGACGCCTATTATTGTCAAAATAATTAAGGATTCCGGCGTATTCAAACCGTTCATCTGTACCCAAACCACCGGCCACGCGTCCAAAAATCCCCTTGTTCTTTTCCTTGTCTATCGTGATATTAATGGTTTTGTTCTGATCGTCCCCCTCTTCCCCGGTAAATTCTTCAGATTCGGTTTTTGTATCTACAATCTGGATTTTATCTACGATTTCTTTCGTCAGGTTTCTTGTGGCCATGGTAGGATCTGAGAAAAATGGCTTACCGTTTACGAGGATTTTGTTGACCGGTTTTCCATTTATGGTGATCTGTCCCTGCTCATCTACTTCCACACCGGGCAGTTCGCGCAAAAGATCTTCCACATTGGCATCTTTTTTCGTCTTAAAAGAGGCTACATTGAATTCAAGTGTATCTTTTTTTATGGTAACGGGGGCCGCACGTGCTTTTACCACAACATCACCTAGGGCTTCTACCGCAAAACCCAGGGGGATGTCGCCTAAACTGATAGCGGTGCTTTCCTTCAAGTTGATCTTTTTTGAGTACGGGGCATAACCCACAAAAGTCACGTAAAAGTTTACGGTATCCTGATACGCTTTTCCTTCAAGGTTAAAAGCACCCGATTTATCTGTAATGGTGTAGGTGATCATACTGCTATCCTTAACAGTTTCTACCACTACCGTCGCTGCTTCTAACGGACTTTCATTTTGAGCATCAATAAGTTTACCTGTAATTTTGAATTTTTGCGCTTGAGTGGAATAAATAACGCATCCAAAAAGGATTAAAAAACAGTACTTGGATCTCATGCAGTGATTGATTTTTGATTGATACTGCAAGTACTACATTAAAAGTAAAAACTAAAAATATAGTTTTATATTTAGTTTTTTATTAACATGTTTAATCCACTTCCTAAATCATTTAAGTAGAATACTCTAACTTAAATAAATGGTGTATTCAATATTCTATTTAAAGTACAATATACACTGATATACCAGCTCTTTTATTAAAATAGCGGGTAGTATTTCAAATGATAACAGCAATGAATTGTTCTTTTTTGAAAACGTTGCTAGGATTATGCTAAACGGTCTGTTACTTTGAATTTTGATAAACGTCTGCGCGTACTTATTTTTTTCTAAAATAAACCGCAACGGGAACACCGTTAAAATCAAATTGCTCCCGTAATTTATTCTCAATAAACCTGCGGTAAGGATCTTTTACATACTGCGGCAAATTACAGAAAAATGCAAATTGTGGCTGCGGCGTGGGCAACTGCATGCAATATTTGATTTTAACATATTTTCCTTTGATCGCTGGTGGTGGTGTATGCTCTATAATAGGAAGCATCACATCGTTGAGTTCGCTGGTCTTGATACGCTTGCTCCTGTTCTCATATACCTTTATGGCCGTTTCAATAGCTTTAAAAACACGCTGTTTGCTAATGGTCGAAATAAACACAATAGGGACATCTGTAAAAGGTGCTATTTCCTCGCGTATGGACTGCTCGTATTCCTTGACGGTTTTCGTATCCTTTTCGACCAGATCCCATTTATTTATAAGGATCACAACGCCTTTGCGGTTACGCTCTGCCAGCCAGAATATATTCTGAACCTGACCATCAAATCCACGGGTGGCATCAACGACAACAAGGCAAACATCACAATGCTCAATGGCGCGGACAGACCGCATCACCGAATAAAATTCTAGATCCTCTTTTACTTTTGACTTGCGGCGTATCCCGGCCGTATCCACAAGGTTGAACTCAAAACCAAAACGTTTGTATTTTGTATCTATTGAATCCCGTGTAGTACCGGCGATATCCGTTACGATATAGCGCTCCTCCCCTATCAATGTATTTATAAATGAAGATTTCCCCGCGTTAGGTCTGCCTACAACGGCAAAACGTGGCAGGTCTGAATCTGTATCGGGTTCTTTTTCTGGCAGGGCATCTATTACCGCATCCAGCAAATCACCGGTACCACTTCCATTGATACTGGCAATGGTAAAGTAATCTCCCAGGCCCAGATTGTAAAATTCTACCGCATTCTGGGCACGCATTGCGTTATCCACTTTATTTACTACCAGGAATATAGGTTTTTTGACCCTTCGCAACAATTTTGCAACATCCTGATCCATGCCGGTAATCCCGGCCTCCACATCTACCATAAAAATGATGGCATCTGCTTCTTCAATGGCGATTTCCACCTGTTTATCAATCTGTGCCTCAAACACGTCATCGCTTCCTTTCACATAACCTCCGGTATCTATTACTGAAAATTCCCTTCCATTCCAGTCGCTTTTACCATAGTGACGATCACGGGTAACACCGCTCACAGCATCTACTATCGCTTCACGACGCTGAATCAATCGGTTAAAAAGTGTTGATTTTCCTACATTAGGTCTCCCTACAATTGCCACTATACTGCTCATATTACGTATCTTTTATTCCCTTACGGGAAGGCTGCAAAACTACGATAATAATTAATGGCACAAACCGGCTATTTATTGCTCCTTTTTAATTGATTTTGTAAGGTTTTTAATGTATTTTCAGAAAAAATATTGCAGTTCATCGTCATTTTAATCTATTTAGCCAGTACCTTTCCTATTTTAATTCCTGTTTTATGAAAGTTTATATACGATTGCTATTGCTTCTTCTGATTGCGCATAGCGCTGTTTCTTGTCACCTTCTCACCGCTGCCGGACTGGGAAGTCAGGGCCAGCCTACAAAAAAAACACCTGATAAATTGACCTCAATGACCACTAATTCTGAAGTCAACGTTGATCATAGCGGCTGGGACGCACTGCTGAAAAAGCATGTAAATGCTGCTGGCTATTTGGATTATAAAGGTTTTGAAAAAGACCGCCCTGCGCTGGATGCTTATATGAAAAAACTCTCTTCGCTTGAACCTGATAAAAATTGGTCAGTTCAAGAGTTATTAGCGTATTACATTAATCTTTATAATGTATACACGGTAGATTTGATCCTGAAGAACTATCCTTTAAAGAGTATTCAAGATATAGATGGCGCGTTTACAAAAGCGTTTATTCCCATTGGAAAACATACGTTATCATTGGGCGGACTTGAAAATGGAGTATTGCGCAAAATGAACGAGCCGCGTATTCATTTTGCCATAAACTGTGCTTCGGTTTCCTGTCCTAAACTTTCCCGGGATGCCTATACGGCCGCTAAAATTAACGAACAACTCGAGGAAGCGGTCAAAGGATTTATAAATTCGGAAAAAAATGATATCACAGCTGATAACCCGAAAATATCGGCGATTTTTAAATTTTATACGAAAGATTTTATCACCGATGAAACACCTAGCCTAAACGCATATATCAATCAATTTAGCGACACAAAAATAAATCTTGATGCTCCTATTGTTTTTAAGGAATACAACTGGTCGCTCAACGAACAATAATAAAAACGAAAGATTGAAAACCCAATGTCAATCCCTTTCGTAAATAGTACTTATGTTAAGCATTATCGTACCTGTACTCAATGAAGCCGGCACTATTAAAATCCTGCTTGATCACCTCATTACTCACTGTAATCCCGCTAATATTTCAGAAATTATTATGGTTGACGGGGGAAGCGAAGATGATACCATAGAACAGGTGGCGTACGCCGCAAATCGTTATACTGATGTCGCTATACGCGTAATATCTTCGGCAAAAGGGAGGGCGAAACAAATGAATGCGGGTGCCGCTATCGCTGTAGGAAACGTTCTTTATTTTCTGCATGCAGATTCTTTTCCACCTGCTTACTTTGATAGATTTATAGTAGAAACCGTTAAAAATGACAATTCAGCAGGGTGTTTTTGCATGCGTTTTGACAGTAAGCACTGGTGGTTGCGTTTAGTAAGTTGGTTCACCCAGTTTGACTGGCGTGCCTGCCGCGGGGGAGATCAAAGTCTCTTTATTACCAAAGTTCTTTTTGAGGAAATAGGCGGATATGATGAAACCTATATAATTTATGAGGACAATATTCTCATTGACGAACTTTACGCACGCAATACTTTTACTGTAATCCCGCACTGGTTGACTACTTCAGCACGTTTGTATGAAAGAAAAGGCGTCTGGCATGTGCAGTACCACTTCTTAAAAATATATTTTAAGAAGTGGCAGGGAGCAGATGCTAACGAATTATACGCGTATTATAATGCCCAAATTCGTCAAAATGGTAAACCGGAAGACCAAAAGTCTGCGAGAACCACTAAACCTATTACCGAACACTCAAGATATTAACTGAGGCCAGAAGCTGCATTAGCGTCTAAAAACCACTGCAGGTCACCAGACTTGGGATTTACCTTGCTTGCAGGGTATGCTTTGTAACCCGACTTTTGACCAATGATTTCTGATACTTTTTCGGTTTTGTCGTTACCCGTTACCAGGAAAGCAACCGTTTTTGCATTGTTGATTATACCGCCGGTAAGCCCTACGCGTTTTTGACCAGATTCTGGATGCGTGGCAACCGCGCAATAGGCTTTCTCATCCCAAAGGTGTATTTCACTGGGAAAAATAGAAGCTGTATGTCCATCACCGCCCATTCCCAGGATCACAAGATCAAATTGCGGTAATCCATTTGCGGAAGGAAGGTCTTTCTCAAGCACTTCACTATAGCGTTTTGCTTCTTCTTCCGAGTCATTTTCTCCCTTTATACGGAATATATTTGCTTCTGGAACATCAATTTTCGACAACAGATGATCCCTGGTCATTTTATAATTGCTCTGTTCATCTGTGGGTGGCACACAGCGCTCATCACCCCAGAAAAAATGTACGCGCGACCAGTCCACCTCCTCTTTATAATGTTCGGCCATAAAGTCAAAAACTATTTTTGGTGTGCTTCCGCCAGAAAGTGCCACCCGAAAAACATCGGTATCGTGGGCAGCATTTCTAAAATACTTTGAAAAATTCTCCGCAACTTCCTGCTTTGTATCGTTTACATGTAAATCCATTACTTGTTCTTTTTGCCGGTTTTTAGCTAAAAAATGCCGATTTTACTTAATAATTGAAAATCCTGATTCATCGGTTAGATGCTGACCTGGGTTTCTCCACCCAAAACTATCTTCAATCAAATCATCAGAATTTTTGGGACCCCAGGTTCCGGCAGGATAACCATACGTGTTAACGCTTTTATCTTTCGCCCAGTATTCAAGAATAGGATCTACAAATGCCCATGCGGCCTCAACTTCATCGGCACGCGCGTAAAGGGTGGCATCACCTTGCATCGCATCCAGCAATAAACGCTCATAAGCATCCATAACCACGGTATCCACAAGCTCAGAATAATAAAAATCAAGGTTCGCACGCTCTACGTCAAAGCCCTGTCCTGGTACTTTTACACCAAATTTGATCAAAATACCTTCATCTGGCTGAATTCTGATGATAAGTTTATTATCGGTATTGTAGCGATCTTCGTTCGTGAAAATCGCATGGTGTGGCGATTTAAAATGTATTACTACTTCGGTAACTTTAGTAGGCATACGCTTAGCGGTACGCACATAGAATGGGATATCTTTCCATCGCCAGTTGTCAACAAAAAATTTGATCGCCGCATAGGTTTCGGTTTTTGATTTTGTATCTACCCCTTCTTCCTGACGGTAGCCGTTAACTTTTTTACCATCTATAGTTGAAGAAACATATTGCCCTTTCATCGTGTTATTGAATAGGGTTTCCTTATCCTTCATAATACGCAGGGATTTTAAGGCCTTTACCTTTTCATTTCTGATTTCCTCAGCGCTTGAGTTTATGGGCGGTTCCATAACGATCAGCGATACAATTTGTAGCAGGTGACTCTGAAACATATCCCGTAGGGCTCCAGACTTATCGTAATAACCACCACGTTTTTCAACTCCTACCGTTTCGGCATTTGTAATCTCTACATGATGAATGTAGTTACGGTTCCATAACGGTTCAAAAATAGAATTTGAGAAGCGGGTTACCAGTAAGTTCTGTACCGTTTCTTTACCCAGGTAGTGGTCAATCCTGTAAATCTGGGATTCCCCAAAATATTTCTGGAGTCCGTTATTGAGCTCCTCTGCGGTTTTTAAACTATAGCCAAAAGGTTTTTCGACAATGATCCTTTTACAGCCTTTTTTCTCATCGGTAAGCCCTGCATTAGAAAGGTTCTTTGCGATTGTTTCATATAAGCTGGGCGGTGTGGAAAGGTAAAAGATGAAATTATCATCTGTGCCCGCATTTTCGTTCAGTTCTTTTATGCGTTTTGCAAGTTTTGTATAATCTGTATCATAATCATCCCCTATGTCTTCATAGTGCATTTTATCAGAAAACTTCTTGATGAAATCCTTGTCCTCCTTGCCTATTTTTTCCTGCAGGTATTTGCTCTCCTGAACCACTTTTTTACGAAAAGCGGCATCTGTCATTGCACTACGGCTGGCTCCCAGGACAACAAAATTTTCTGGGATATGTTTGTTTTTATATAGATTATAAAGCGCTGGGATAAGTTTACGAGCCGTAAGATCTCCCGAAGCTCCAAATATGATAAGCATTTGATTAATGGTCTTTTCCATAAATAATAGGTATTTTGTAAAGCTGATTTAAGGTTATTATTGGTATTTTAAGGCTAGTTTAAGTCTAAAAAAAACGTCATTTAAATCATTTCAGTTAAATTTGAATGGCATCAAAGGTAAAGTTAGAGATAATTTACCTGAGTGCGGGCTTTTCTTATAGAGAATGGCTTTTAATTTATAACAATGCTAACAAATAATTATGGAGTATAAAGATTATAATTTTGGATTAATAGGTCTTGGGGTCATGGGACAAAATTTTATTTTAAATGTCGCAGACAGTGGTTTTAGGGCTTTTGGTCAGGATCTTGATCAGGAAAAAGTAGATGCGCTAAAAAAAGCAGGTGATGATCTGGAAAAAGTAAATGCATCAACAGATGTTAAAGTATTTACGCAATCTTTAAGCACCCCACGGGTCATCATGTTATTAGTACCTGCCGGAAAAATTGTTGACACCGTTATAGATGGTTTGCTGCCGCACCTTGACAAAGGCGATTTGATTATAGATGGTGGTAATTCCTATTTTGAAGATACTGACCGTAGGGAAGCAGAATTAAAAGAAAAAGGCATCCACTTTTTTGGTGCCGGTGTTTCCGGAGGTGCAGAAGGCGCGCGTAAAGGCCCCAGCATTATGCCCGGTGGCGATAAAGAAGCCTATCAACATGTAAAACCAATTTTTGAAGCGGTTTCCGCAAAGTATGAAGGAGATCCATGTGTTGCCTATTTAGGCCCAAAATCTGCCGGAAACTATGTGAAAATGGTTCATAATGGTATTGAATATGGTATGATGCAGCTTACCTCAGAAATTTATGATCTTCTGAAAAAAGCCGGCGGACTCACAAATGAAGAGCTTCATAAAGTTTATAGCAAATGGAACGATGGAAGGTTGCAATCCTTCCTTGTTGAAATCACGGCTGAAATTTTTGCCCAGAAAGACGAAGAATCAGATGGTGATCTTATAGATAAGATTTTAGACAAAGCCAAACAAAAAGGTACCGGTAAATGGACTTCACAAAACGCCATGGACCTGGGAATCCCTATTCCTACAATTGATATCGCGGTTAGTATGCGCGAGGTTTCTGCCCTTAAGGATGAGCGTGTAGCGGCAGACAAGTTATACGATCGCCCAGAGCCTTTAGAAATGGAAAAGGAAAAACTCATCAGTATGGCAGAAGAAGCGCTGTACTTTTCCTTTATTATGGCCTATGCCCAGGGTATGAGCCAGCTGGCGGCAGCTTCTAAAGAATATGGATATGAACTGAATATGGCCACCGTCGCTAAAATATGGCGTGCCGGTTGCATCATACGTGCCGGTCTGCTTGCAGACATCGCCGATGCGTTCAAGAAAGATAATGACCTGAAAAATCTGTTATTAGCGCCATCTTTTGTACCTCAGGTTCAGGATACCATAAGTTCTGTAAGGGAAATTGTCGCATTCGCGGTAAAAAGCGGTGTTCCAGTACCTGGATTGTGTAATTCGCTCAATTATTTTGAAGCCTACACCTCTAGCCATTTACCGTTGAACTTAATACAGGCGCAGCGTGACAACTTTGGCTCACATACCTACGAACGTAAGGACAAAGAAGGAATTTTTCATACCGAATGGGGAAAATAAACCGCTAAAACGGAATAGAATTTTTGCTAAAAAACCGGTAAAAAGGATTAAATACTCCTTTTTTACCGGTTTTTTTATGCGATTTACTGATTTTAACACTACAATTCTAACCCTATTTATTAAAAAATCCAAGTTTTATAATTAGTTGACTATTGGCTAATCAAATTTAATTCTTTGAATAATACGTATCCCAGAAGCGGTAGCGATCGTCATCCTTGGCTTCTTCCGCTTGTGATTTTGTGTCAATATTCATAAGTGGGGGCGCAGCGGAATCCTTTTCGGCAGCTGGCCATTGCGGTAGGCTTTCCGCATTGGGATTGCCCGTTTTGATGAAGTTGGCAAAATAATCCTGCATTGTTTCTGAAACGCTGTAATCTTCTTCAGTCCACTGGTGTGCTTTTATATAGTGTAAATTACCAAGGGCATATTCAATCTCATTCGCATGACCTGCACCCAGGGATTTCGGCGCTAAAGAATCTGCTTCGGCCTGCGGCCTGATTTTACTGTAAAGATATCTGTAAACCGGTTGATCGCTGTTTTTACGGTGGAGGTCAAACCATTTCCATGTACTAAAAGCTATAAAACCATCTGAAATCAATGCGGTACTGGACAGCCCCACTTCTTCGGGCGTATCATGGGCATAAAGTTTTAAAACCTCATCTGCGTTTTCTGGGTAGCTTTCTTCCACACGGTTTATAAAATTTTCAGGAGTAGTTTCCTGGCCTTGCATAAACGCGGCGCCGGGAAGTTCAGCAGAATTCCATCCTACTAATAGAGGAACCTGCGCCTGTTTGCCTGCATTAAATGTTTGAGCAAGATTTTCTGTGTAAAAATGCTGATCAATAACCGTAGGGAAGCTTTTATTTTCTGCGTTTTTATAGATATCAAAAAGTTCTTCGGCATCCATCGCACGCAAATTTGCAAGGGAAACATTTCCCATAGCTTTCACAAAAGTGGAACCGTTAGTTTCCGCCTTATTTAGGGAAACAGGTGCTAACGTGGGATTTATTGCCGCACCGCTCTCCCCTATTGCTCCCGCGATCATGTCCCTTGAAAGTGGCGAAGCCATAAGGCTGCTTACCGAAATAGATCCCGCAGATTCACCAGCAACCGTGATCTGGTCTGGATTTCCCCCGAAGGCTGCGATATTGTTTTTTACCCATTTTAAGGCTGCGACCTGATCCAGTAACCCATAATTTCCGGAAGCGTTGTATGCTGATTCGGCGCTCAGTTCGGGCGATGCTAAAAACCCAAAAATATTTAAACGGTAATTGATCGTGACCACGACCATGCCTTTTTGCGCCATGCTTGAACCGTCATAACGTAACTCAGAACCGTCACCAGCATTAAAACCACCGCCGTGTATGTAAAAAAGAACGGGAAGTTTCTTTCCTGAAGCGTTTGCAGGAGCCCAGATATTGAGATAGAGGCAATCCTCACTCATTTTTTGGGACCTGTAGATTAAGTCATCCCACAGGCGCTCTTGCATGGGACGATCTCCAAAGGTTTTTGCATCACGCGTTCCCGTCCAGTTTTCAACAGGTTGGGGTGCCTTCCAGCGCAAATCGCCCACCGGAGGGGATGCATAGGGAATACCATAATACATATTTAGCTTCGTATCTGGCGCGTAAATACCTTCTAAGTTACCGTTTTGCGTGGATACGCGGGCATACTTGGGTAAATCTTCTTTTGTGGTTTTGCATGAAACAAAAACCAAGGTGATTAAAATTGAAAAAATTAATTTCATTGTTAGATTAGGTTGGAAAAATTGGTTATTTATATCAAAAATCGGCTTAATTTAGGTATAGATTAAGCATTATTCATCTTTTAAATTAGCGAATAACATTATATCTATTTAGTTTTCAACTTCAACAATCATCGCCTGATAGGGCTTCAATTCAACCCTATTTTCATTTATCTGAAAATCTGGATAATTATTGATATGCACTCCTTCCATTTTTAATTCAGCATCCAATTTTATAGTGGAATTGCCATCTGAAAAATTGAGAAGTACGAGCATTTTCTTATCTCCCAGAGTACGTGTGTACGCATAAATGGTAGGATTTTCTGCCTGAATCAGGGTATAATCGCCATAAACCAGTACTTTATTGGCTTTTCGCAGTGCGGTCATTTTCATAAAATGGTTTAAGGTAGAATTAGGATCGTCGCGTTCCACCGTCACATTTACTTCTTTATAATTTTCATTGACTGGCAACCAGGGATTTCCCACCGTAAAACCGGCATGTGCCGAAGCATCCCACTGCATGGGCGTGCGGCCATTGTCACGCGAGAGCAGGTTGAGTTCTTTCATGAATTGCTCCATATCCTTACCTTCAGCTTTGGCTTTTTTATACCCGTTTATAGCCGAAATATCTTGATATTGGTCAATTTCCTGAAAATCAATATTGGTCATCCCCAGTTCGTCACCATAATAACAGTAGGGCGTTCCTCGCATACTCAATAAAAAAGTATTCAGCATTTTTGCTGAGGCAGCCCTAAATTCTGGGCGGTCATCACCAAATTTTGAAACCATGCGTGGCACATCGTGATTCGCCAGAAAAATAGAAAGCCAGCCTTTTTTCGCAAATGCGCTATCCCATTTAGAATACACTTCCTTGAATTCCGAAAGGTCATAACCTTCCAAACTGTTGCCCACATCCATACCCTGAAAATGATAGGCGAGCTGGAGTTCAGCGCGATCAGCGTCCACAAGATCGTGGGCATCTTCAAAGGTACTGCCCACACCTTCAGAAACGGCAAAAACATCATATTTGCTCAGCACCTCCTCATTCATTTCGCGCAGGTATTCATGCAGGTTTGGCCCCATACCATAATACTTGATCACATCCTTTTCATAACCTTCGGGAAGGGCGGGAAAGATGGTGTCTTTTGAAACATACTGAAACGCATCAAGCCGAAAACCATTAACACCCTTTTTTGCCCAGAATTTCATGATATCATAAACCTCCTGGCGCACTTTTGGGTTTTCCCAGTTGAGATCTGGCTGCTCCTGGGCAAAATAGTGCAGGTAGTACGCGTCTGTAAGGCTATCGTATTTCCACGCCTCGCCCTTTTCATCAAATAAGCTGTAGCGGTTGTTGGGTTTTCCTTTTTCTGCCGGCCACCAGTGGTAGTAATCGCGGTATTTATTATCGCGTGAACTGCGTGCTTGTTGAAACCACTCATGCTGGTCGCTGCTGTGGTTTACAACCACATCAAGCACAAACTTGATATCGCGGGCATGTAGCCCGGCGAGCAGTTTATCAAAATCTTCCATACTGCCAAATTCAGACTGAATGACGCGGTAATCGCTCACATCATAACCGTTATCTACATTGGGAGATTTAAAAAACGGGTTCATCCACACCATGGTCACACCCAGACTGTCTATATAATCCAGTTTCTCGATCACCCCTGGAATATCGCCTACCCCATCGCCATCAGTATCTTTAAAACTGCGTGGATAAATCTGGTAGATAATACCTTCCTTCCACCATTTTTGATCCATGGTATCGGGAATCTGGGCCTGGGGTTCCATTTTTGGTTCGGTTTTACAGGATGCAAGCAAAAATAAGACGAAGATAAAAAGTAGTAGTTTTTTCATAGTTTTAAACCGTTTTTTAGGCATTTTAAGCTGATTTTTCGCCTCTGGCGGAACTATTTCCATTCACGCCCACACCCTATTTCCAACAATAAATATAGAATTATTTTAAAAATTAAAAAGCAGAATACCAATTGAAAAAAATCAGTATAAAACAGGTTTTAGTAGTTTTTAGGCTATTTAATGGGAAATAACCCAAAGTTAACAATCACTTTTCCTTTTGACATTCCGGACAAAAATAAGTACTCCTTCCGGAAACCTTTATTTTCTCTACTTTTCCATTTCCGTTAGGGCATGGAGCATCTGGTTTACGATGGGGCGTAAGATAGTCCTTAGGCAGAGGTTCATCCTGAGATTGACTATTGATCACAGTTTTTAGGACTGGATGCATGCTTTTGAAAAGTGCTTTAATAGTGGATTCAGAAAGTTTATCTATGCTTGTTTTAGGGTGTATTTTAGTCTGAAACAGCATTTCATCAGCATACATATTCCCTATGCCCGCGATAAGGTGCTGATCAAGAAGGGCTCCTTTTATACTTCCTTTTTTACCGGAAAGTAAATTTTTAAAAGTATTGAAATCAAGATCCATAGCGTCAATACCAAGGTTATGCTCTTTTTTGAACGCTTCAATACTTTCGGCCAAAAATACTTTACCGAACTTACGCGGACATGTAAAGCACAATCTCGAATTATCACTGAAAATCAATGTAAAATACGCGTATTTCGGGAGTTCGTCGTGTTTGAGATATTCAAAACTACCGCTCATCCCAAAATGAAATATCAGTATCTTGTTATTGCTCAGAGTGAGGAGTACATATTTGCCGTGACGAAGGCTTTTTTCCAGTTTTTGCTGTAGCAAAGCTTCTTTAAAATCTTTTTCTGAAGCCTGGGCAATCTTGGGATCATCTACATGCACTGCAACAATTTCCTGATGCAGGGCGGTGGCATCCACATATTTTTTATAATAAGTAACTTCTGGCAACTCTGGCATAAAATGGATTTTTACGTTCTTAAAATAACCTTTTAAACGTCAAAATCCAACATAGTTTTAATTTAAATAATACCGTAGACCAAGGCCAAAACTATTGGAATAAAAGTCTTTCAACGTGAAGAATTCGGCATTTGCCTCCAGGTGCAAATAGTTAAAAAGCGGTACGTTCAACTGCCCGCGGTAGCGCTGAAACTGTTCTGAAAATGTATCAAGAAAAGAGGAGGCATCTAAGCTAAACTGTAGCTTATTGCTATTGTTAGCGTAATTGTAGCTCACCCCAAGGCCACCATATAGCCGTTCATTAATGGTCCAATATGGGTAACCCTGCCGCTGGTCTGTATTGCCCAGCATTCCTGAAATTTCGGCGTAGCCCTTAATTTTGACGCTTTGGTTTAATTTAAAATTTTTCCCAAAATTGATCAGTGCGGTAGCATCCAGCGCGCCCTGATCGTCAAACTGATTGCTTTCCAGGTAAAAAATGGCCTGATAATTCTTCTTCATACGCAGTTCTGAGTACATATTGAGCTGCGTTTGATATATATTCAAACTGTACGCTGGGCCTGTGATCGCCGGGCGCCTAAAGATCTGTACAGAGGCATAAAGACTGTCTTTTGTAATTGCCGCGGATGTATTTATGTGGTAATATGTTTTACCCTCGTCATCAAATTCAATCTTGCCCCCTGCCCCATAACTGAACGTGTTTGGTTTCGGCAGTTCTTTAAATTCATAGGCAATGCCGTAAAGGTCGTGCGGCTTGTTTATACGAGCATCAAAATTACCGATCAACGGATAAGCCCTAAACTGACTTATACCAAATTTATGTTCATTTAAACGCGAATCCCTAATACCATAAAAAATGGCATTGCCCAAAGATGTGGGCTCAAAGCGATCGCTGATCACCCTATTTTCAAGTTCTAAAAAATCACCAGTTGCAATGCGCAGGTCTTTTTTAATTCTAGCCAAGGTTTCAGGATAGAAAAAATCGGGATTTTCATTCATGAGCAGCTTTTGAGTTTCGCTTTCGGCAAAAACCACATCTTTGTTGTACTGTAAGCGCAATGTCTCCCGCTTGTCTGAATTTTTCAGGGATTCTGCCATTTTCCAGGCATTTACAAATTGGGCGCGCCCTATATAATAATCGGCCATGAAACCTTTCAAAGCTTCAGTGGGAATATTATTTTGAATATGCGCCGTGTAGATAGCATCTATTGCTTTAGTATCCTTGAGCCCATAATACCACTGCAATTGATTAACCAGCGGAAAATCTACCGCGCACTTAGACCAGGCAATTGCTTTTCTATAACTTCCCTGATTGCCAAATTCGTATGCAATAGCAGTGGCCTGTGGGAGCAATACCGGCATACATGGCGTTTTATCAATAAGGGCGGCTGTTGCCTTTTTTGGATTATAGCCCAATAGGTAATTGATGTATTTAGGAAAATCCTTTTCCTTTAAAAATTCATAATCCCCGGTTTGTAAGCGCCAGTTATCTACCGTTTCTACGTCTATAGTTTCCACTTTCTTGGACCAGGCAATTGCTTTTAAGTAATTTTCCTGATCTGCGAAAAACCACATGATGTTTTTTGCTGCTTTGTTATAATCTAAATTTTCAGCATCAATTTTTGAGAGAAACGAGCTGGCTGTTTCGGGATATTTTTTAATTAGAAGGTCAACGGTGCTTGTCCTATTTTCTATACTCTTTTCATTTTCAAAAATATTTATGAGTTCAGCCATTTGGATTTGCACATTCTGGTCTTCGCCAAAGTAAGAGACATAACGCATTTTGAGCTCAAGGTCCTGAGGATCATTTGCTATCTGACGTTGCATCCACCTTTTTCTTGTTTCCATATCTGGGTAATCGCTGTGGGCAATGAATTTGTCTGCCAAAACCACCAGGCTATTTGATTTCAACTTGTTGTACGTATTTTCAAGCAAAGGCCAGATTTCTTTTTCCCGACTTTGCCAGCCCAAATATTTAAATAAAGAAAACCAGGATTTTTCTGAAACAATTGCTGATCCCGCAAGCTGTATTTTGAGGTTGGTTATCTGGGTCTCTGTATCTTGTTGTGGCGACCCTTCCTCATCTAAAAAGCCTTTATACGCTTTAAAATCAACATAAGTCAATAGTTTTTCCTCTTTGTGTTGAGTGACTGGTAAAGTTAATGAGCCTGAGTTTGTTTCGATATTAAACAATGCTCCATCAAGTAAAGGGATCTTATGAAACCTATAATCTTTTGATTCTAATTTGTTTTCAATGTTTTTAATATCATTTTCTTCGGCATAATAAAACCAATAGAACGGTTGGTTTTTTTCTGTTTTTGAAGTGGTTTTAACCGTATAGGAGTTCTTTTTTATGGAGTGCTGAAAGGTGGCTTCCCTCCAACTTCTAGTAATGGGTGCAGCTTTATCTACTGTGAGATAGCGAGAGAGTGGAAATAATTCCCTAATATGTTTGAGATACTCCCTAAACCTGGGCAAAAGACCTGGCGAGCCGTTTTCCGAAATGTGCCAGCCATAACCATGTATATTTCTCAAGCCATACTCATCATCAACGCTATCAGTATCGTTTGACGGTATCTGGTAAATATCATCAGCATGTATAAAATGTGTCCAAATACCGGTATAAAGGTAAAGGGACTGCTGGGAAAATTGACGGGAATTGTTCATTATATATCCACTCGTTACACGTGGGTAATTGAATAGTTGGGGGGCAAAAGGCTCAGGATCAAATTCTCGCTCCCCACCTTCTTCAAAAGTACCATGATACAGGCTACTGTTATATTTTAGAGAGGGCATATTATAGGCGAGGGCTACTATCCCAATACTATCAATATCGTTTGACGGTGGGACATAAGAGACCGGCAAATTACCATAAGCCCTTGCCTCCCACCGTTTCTTTACCGCCCGCAGACCAAGGCCCATAAAAGAAGGATTGTTCCAGTCTTTTTTAATAAGCGATACGTGATTGTAGCCATGAAATCCAAGTTCGTGCTTACTGTTGCGTACCTCTTGCATAAGCCAGTCTGGTGCCGAAACAGTATGGTTGCCCTTATTAGTGCTGGCAATTTCCCACTCTTTAAAGTTGAATGGGGGCTCTGTTAGATTACGATAATCAAAACAAACATAGGTCGTATATTCCAAATTTTCATCCTTGGCCAGCTTGAGTAAATCTGGCCACCAATAATCTGTATAAAAGGCAGCTTGTGTGACATTCATCTCAGAGGCCACCGGTTCCATTTTTAAGTTATACAATGGCGCTGGAAAATCATCCAGGAAAATACTACTTACATTGGCAACCGGATAGGGAATCCCATTAAGACCGTAAAGCATACAGCCAAAATAGATTCCGCGGTTTCTTTTTTCTGGCTGTAACTGTGTATTAAAAGCAATAACCTTGCCCACGCCCATTTTATTTTTTATGATGAGCGGGTATGCAGGATTTGATGATGAAGTTGCGATAAATTCAATATTTTCATCAAAATTAGAAGCTTCAAGGCCATAATGCCGCTGTCCATTCTTTATGGTTTTCCCTTTAAAATCAGGCACAAGAGCCACTTTAAAATCCAGACCTATGGCATCAAAATCAATTTTATAAGTAGCATCCTTTTTTACACCTGCAAAAAAACCAAAACTCCGGTCTGTATTTCCCTGTGGTAAAAAAAGCGTCCCTCCTTCCACTACAAATTTTATGACAGCCGTTATAGCCACATCACTTAATATTGAAACATCCTGTACAACCAGGACCCTTACTGAATTTTTGATGCTGGCTTTTTTATTCAATTCATTTAGATCTATGTGTTGGTATGGTATCTTACTATAGCCAAGAGGTTTTCTTATTTGCCCTTCAAGCTGTAGATTTTGATTATTTGTACTATCGCGCACAAAAGCAACAAGAGGTTGTTGACTCTCTGGCGCATAGATTACCCTTGGGCTACTTTTATCAATCTTATCTTCCCGCTCCTCTTTTTGACATGAAAGAAAGCAAGCGCCCAGAACATAGATGAATAAAATGAACAGTATGTTTGAATGGGTTTTGCTCAAAATATTAGATCATTGATTTTACTGGAGCGAGGTCTATTTATTATTTCATAGACTTCCAGTAATGGTTTTTTATAAACAAGTTCTACGCTTCTCCCGCGCTCTTTTAGTCTTGCCAATTGTTTTCTTGTCAAAGTTTGCTGGTCTTCATATAGGCCATACGATTTATTTTTAAGGGCCTCATCATTATAAATAAATACAAGGACACTTTGCGGCAGTATCAGCTCTGTATGCTTCCTGAGATACTCCGTATTTTTTTTGAATTTATTGAACCGCGCATCGCGATCAAGGTAATCTGCATTAAAAACATTGTAGCTCAAATAATAATGACTCCCCCTGCTCAGAATGGAATTAGCATTAGAATTGACCACCGTGTAGGAGTAGGGCAATCTTGAAGATTCAATATCAATGTATGCATCAAAGATCTGGTCTTGCAACCTGTACCCGGTTACCGGTAGTACGGTGAGATAATCTTTAGTAAAAAAACCAATCAAGAAAACAAAGGCCGTTGCAATCGCAAAATCCATCCCCGTAATAAACCTTACACTTTTTTTAATTGTGGGGATCAAAGAGGACAGAATGTAAAAACCTAATCCAAAAAACAATGGTAAAAATACAGAGATGGTCTGGGTAAATAAATCATAGTCAAGAAAGTAATCATCTAGCCAGTACAGGTTAAAAAGCAGATTGAAATAAACCATAAAAATGATGACTCCCGTCCACTTTTCTGGACTCAAAGTATATCTTACAAAGCTTATTATCAGCAACAGCACAGCTGCTCCCTGATAATAGTGCATGAGCGAATCAAAAGGAATAATGAGTTGTGGAGTGTAGGTATAACTATTGAATGAAAATAAATTTGAGATCACAAAATCCCGTAAGTTCTGGTCCTTAATAATTGAAGCAGCATAATATATGATTCCCACACATGCGAAGGCAATAACATATGCAAGAAGGCCCCGCAGCACATAGGGTTTTCTATATTTATAGTTGAATAGACCGGTAAGTACTAAAAATGGAGGTATTATATAAAGACCTACGTACAGATCGATCAATAAAACAGCACTAAAGAAATAAGTCATCCACCGTAAATAGATGCTGTGTTTTAACCGAAGTGCCTTAGGATATATAGAAAATACCATAGTGGGAATGGCCAGTGTCAACGCTAAAAAAATAGATTTATGTTGAAGTAACTGATCAATATTCAAAGGCAAAAAAGCATAGAGGAAACCAAAAGAAAATGCCGCAATGCAACCTGGACCATGCCTTCCTGTAATTTTATAAGAGACCCAGTACAATACCAGCGCGAGTATAGAAATTTCTATAAGGCCAAAACTTTGAAGGGCAATAGCATCGCTTAGGTGAGCTAATTTTCCATAAATATTAATCAGTACATGATCTCCCATCATGCTGCCCGAATGAAAAAACCACCGCTGAGCAGAAATTTCCTTGATAAGGGAAAGTTCGTAATACCAAGATTCTGAAAGTGTGAAACTATCGTATTCATAAAAAAAGTACCTTGAGGAATAGGTCACAACAAGGATCACTGTAGCTAGCGCATATTGCCACTTTCTATTGAGACCTGAAAGTTCTGAGAAGCTGTCTGTCTTTTTCAGTTTGTTCACATTATCCCTATCAATAAAAAACTCGTCCTTTTCAAATTTGATTACCGTATAAAGAATAATCCTGGTATATATTCTATTGAATTGTTTACGAAGGGCTTTCTTTCTTTTGAGGTTCATAAAGACCATTAGAATGATAAAAAATAGGATCAAAAAGATCACCATTAGATCAAAAGCGTTGAGAAGCGTGAGTAGAAAGCCAGTGATCACGCTAATAGAAAGCAACAAACAATATCTTGGAAAAAAGAAGTTAAGCCCCTTCTGATTTGAGATTTTTAGAGACGCAATACGGTATAGCACAAAGATCAAAAAGAAAAAGATGCTAAGTCTTAAAGGTCCTAAAAACATGGATGGGGCTGCGTTCATAGAAGACCAGGTCTTATTTGAATTCTGTTATGGATTGAAGTTCTATTGAACCAATAAAAAAAGGCCAGCATTTATATGCTATACGGTCTATCACCTCGTTATAAAGTTTTTTTGTGTCGGCATATTCTATTAATATTATGGGTAGATCATAATCTTGATGCGCCTGCTCCAGTTCATTTAAAATGGAGGAGAATTGTTCAAGTTTTCTCAACTTATACTTGGATTTTTCAAAATCATAATCGGTCGCAACAGACTCTATCGCCAACGAATTGATGTAAGGACTGGTATCTTTTAAGATCAGTACCCCTGCATTTTGCATAAAATGCGCTTCTGGAAATTTAATTTTCGCCTTTGACAGGAATTCAATAAGCGCTTCTTTACGGACTGGAGTAGGCCCGTGAATTGTATAATTATCTATATTGTCCAAAAACATACCGTCAAAATTCTTTTCCACGATGTTCAACTCAAATATATCGAGCAAAATAGCGGCTGTTTCCTCATTCTTAATATCAAGAAAGTGACTGTCCCAAAGTTTGTTTTTTCCAAAAGTATATTGCTTAATCTCATCGTAATGTAAAGCGCCTTCATTTACTTCCCCCAGGCTAACATAGGCAAGTACGAGACCGTTGTTCTTTTTTAGGACTGCAATATCAGCACTGCTAAAATGAGCACTTTCCAATATCACATAATCATAACCGGCAACATCCTCTGGATAGAAATCCCCGTAGTTGAAAAGTACTTTTTGGCGAACCAAAGTCTGGGAATTAAGTGATTTTGCCATGGAGCAAGCTAAAAAAATAAATAAAAAATTAATAAGCGGCATAATAGTAGTAATCCAGGTTTTTAAAAAATCTATAAGTATCTAGCGTGGTAATAAAGGCAAAAACAATAGATCCCACGAGCATGCCTACCACACTATATTCATATGAAATTAATCTGCTGAGCAGTATACCCACAACCAGATTACATGCAAGTGCGATTATTATGGCCACCAGTGGTTTTCTATGTTGACCAAGGGTGTAGGCGTAGAGTACATTAAGCATTCCCAAAGTCAAAAAAAGATAACCTGCTCCACCTATGACGCAAACCTTAATACTAAGTGGCAATAATGACTCGTCAAAACCCGCCTGGTACCCCCAGGGTTTTGTTATAATACAATAGAGAAAAAATGCGATAACAGAAGCGCTAAAAAAAAATATTCGCAGGTGTTTTACATACATTTTCATCAGTTTTTTATTAAACTCATGATACTCAAAGTATTTGGTTTTAAGCTGATGAAAATCCATATGGCGGTTGTAAGAAGATATGCTATATTCCAGAACACCACCCATAAGAAAAAACATCAGGATCGCAAGGTCCATACCTATTTCGTAGTTCTTTTCATAATATACCACATAGGGTATATTACGGTTCAAGGTAGACGACCAGGCCAAAATACGATCCAGAAAAACAAAAATAAAAAGTAAAATACCGTAGAAAAAATAGTTGAAATTACGGTATACCGAAAGCATTAATTTAGGTGCTGCATTCGCTAGACCTTTATGATTTCCCAAGGTATGTTTTAGGAAAAAATAAAGGAATATAACGGAGCAACAACAGGATGTCAAAATCCCTACCCAATGAACGATATATATGTATAAGGGTGTATAAAAGTGAAAGAAAAATGCGGTAAGGCTCCCTATTAAAATACTTACGGAAAGCACCCACCTTTGTTTTATTGCATATAATGGGGAAAGTACAAGCAATAAAAAACCTATTAAAAATGCGTATATAAATGTTATAAGTATAAAAGAAAATGGATAAAGCGGAAGAACAATGTTTAAGATGGCAATAAGTCCAAAAACAGCGAGCATTGTCAATACTCCATTCCTAATAATATTAATTATTGAATGTTTTGCCATAACAAAATCTTTATTATACCAGTAAAAGGAGACCTGCTTACCCACAACCTGTACAAAACCGCCCGTTACAACAAAACCAATTATCACACCTAATACAACTGCGGTAGATTGTAAGTTGTTGAACTTTGAAAAGGTCCACAATGAAAAACCGAAGAGCACGATGCCAACAACTTGAAGAAAAACAGGAAAAAGATGAATGAGCCCGGCAGTATAATCACGTACAAAACGCTTTGTATTTCTGGCCGTAATATAATCCGTGAGCGCTAATTTTTTCCTATTTTCAAATTCTGCAACCCGCTGTTTGTTATTTTTCAGGTTAGCAAAAGCTTTGAAATCCAAGCTTTTGTAAATATAACGGGCAAGATCTGAGATATCTTCAAAACCATAATCTTCTTTAACATCCATATCCCGAATGCCAAAAGACTCTATAGAGGCCGCAACTACATTTACGTTAATAGGCTTACCATTGCGCTCTTTTACGGCCACAATGAGTTTTGCTACTGCTTTGAGGTGGTGGGAGGTCAAATTAGAGTAATACTTTTTCTAGTTCGTAATTTTCTTTAATTGTACCTTTTAGTACTGACTCATAAACCTCTTCATACTGGTTTATAAACGTATCTATAGTAAAATTTTCGAGCACCCGCCGTCTGGCATTTTTGCTCATTCTCTCTCTTAAATCAACGTTTTTAAGCACCTCAATTACGCGCGCACCTATTTCTTCGGGATCCTTGGGCTTGCAGGCAAAACCACAACCCTCACCTAGAGCTTCACTAACACCACCCACATCTGTGGCTATAACCGGCACGCCGCAGCTCATAGACTCCAATACGGTATAGGGAAAACCTTCTGAAATGGAAGTTAAAATAGAGATATCGCCTTCAGGAAAAATATTATGAGGATCTGGGCGTGGGCCCATAAATTTAAAATTGCGTTCCAGATCAAGTTCCTTAATAAGGATTAGGCATTCTTCGGTATATTCTGGAACTGCCTGATCATCACCATAAATTAGATATTGTACGTTAGGAATTTCCTTTATGACCACAGCGCACGATTGGATCATGGTAACGATATCTTTGAGATCAAAGATACGCGCTGCCGCAACTACCGTAGGAATGGCAGATAGATGATCTGGTTTAGCCTTGGGCTTAAATAGATCTGTATCTATACCATTATAAACAACCTGGATCTTTCTAGGATCTGCCCCGTACATGATTTCCCATTTCCTATTAAAATTATTCACAGAAATAATTTTTTCAGATTTATAATAAACCAACCTGGCCATGGCTTCTGAAAATTTTATCAAAAGATTTTTAAGAAAAAAAGGATATTCTGAATTGTTTATTGCGAGTAATCTTTCCCTGATAAAAACCCCGTGCTCCGTAAGCATGATCTTGGTGCCATACTTATAATTAGCAATTAGGGCAGGTATTATAACAAAACCACTCAGCGTCAAATGGGCAATATCAACCTTTGGTACATTTACAATGGCCAAAGGAATTAAAAAACGGTAGATCCACCTTAAGCCAATGGTTAAATCTATAAGTGAAGCATCTGGGTTGCGCTCACCTACTATTAATTTTGAAACGGTGTCCCTATAGGTGATCCACACAAACTCATTACGTATGGTCTCCTTATAATCATAATGTTCAAAATAGAGCCAAAGTTTTTTAAAAATAGCATCCAGTTCTGGCATGTTCGGTTCATCACTGTAAATAATTTTTAAAAGATCTTTAAAAATAGGAACGAACTTACGCTTCACAACGGCCCCCGTTGTCCACTCTTTTTTGCCTACTGTTTTATAATATTCCTCACCATAGCTTCTATAATCATAGGGTTCATCAGGGGTCCAAAGCGGTACTTGAAGAACCTCGCTAATGTTTTTGCTTAGTTCATAACGCGGTTTATCCTCAAAATCAGAGTTTATTGAATAAAGTTTGTAATCTACGCAGGAAACGCGGTTGCATAAAATATGAGCCCAGGTTGATACACCTCCCCCATTGAAGGGATAGGTACCTTCAAGAATAAGCAGAATGGATTTTTTATCAGGAAACATTATTGTTGGGGTTAAACTCACATAGAAAATTTATGTTAAGAAAAGAATCTATATTATTATAATCCACTTGACTCAACTAAAAACAACCTTTGTGTAGGATTACAAATATATGCAATTAACATAAATTAACAAATTTATATGTAATAATATCGTTCATATACAAAAAAATTATTCAAAATACTCATTATTGCTTTGCCAAAATCGAATTTTCATAATTTTCATAATTGCGTAAATAAATTATCTTTCTAGAAACATCCAGTATAAAGCGGATTTAGGAAAAGCACAAAATCCCAAAACAGAGCCGTATAAAAAAAATTCTTTTTGAAGCATCCCACTAAGTTTTTAACCCTTCTAAAATGTTGTGTTCCTATATCATAGAAACTTTCTATGTAAACTTAATCTCAACATTTATATGAAAAAAATTACTTTTACCGCCATGAAAACAACCCACTGTTCTATCGTCCTTTTGATTATAATCGCTTTTTTAATCTCTTGTGCATCCTCAAACTCACAAGATGATATGGAAACCGAAAATATTACCTACAGAGATGAAATGCGATCTTTTATTGAAAATATGAGTGGTTACGCAAAAGAAAGGGACTCTTCATTTCTGGTCGTTCCCCAAAACGGTATTGAACTGATTGCAGGAGTTGAAAATACCACAGAGGAAATAACATCAGCATACATCAACGCTATAGATGGTCATGGTCAAGAAGATCTATTTTATGGCTATGACGAGGACAATAAAGTCACTCCAAAAGAGAGGACTCTTTACCTAAAAGAATTTTTAAATCTTTCTAAAAATAACGGAAAGAAAATCCTGGTTACCGATTATGTATCTACACCAGCCAAAATGAATGATTCTTATCAAAACAATAACGACTTAAATTACGTTTCTTTTGCCGCAGATCACAGAGAACTCAATAATATCCCTAACCATCCAATTCCCATATATGCCGAAAATTCAAATAACATAGAAAATTTAGGACTGGTCAAAAACTTTTTATACCTCATCAATCTTGAAGAATTTGAATCTAGAAAAGAACTATTGGAAGCTATTGCAAATACTAACTACGATCTTATAATTTTAGACCTTTTCTTTAATGACGGAAACAGTTTAACAGCAACTGAAATCAACCAATTAAAAACCAAGAAAAATGGCGGTAGTCGTTTGGTAATTGCCTACATGTCCATAGGTGAGGCTGAAGATTACAGATATTACTGGAAAGAGGAATGGACGAAGAACCCACCTTCTTGGTTAGATAATGAAAATCCCGACTGGAAAGGCAATTATAAAGTGAAATATTGGAACCCTAACTGGCAAAAAATCATTTTTGGAAATTCAGACTCTTATCTAAATAAAATAATCAATGCTGGTTTTAATGGAGTCTATTTAGATCTGGTTGATGCTTTTGAATACTACGAGCAATAAGTACTCTACCCTTTTATTACATAAAAAGCAAAGCAAAATACTATGCAAATTGATTTTACTCAGGATTCTTTGCTAAGCCAATAGCTTTTTAACTTTTGATAAAAAATCTTCCATTTCAAAAGGCTTCGCTATAAACTCATCAGCTCCTGCGTCCAAACAGGCCTGTTTAGAAGCGTGCATTGCCGTTATCATTATTATAGGCACATCTCTGGTTTTTTCATTGATCCTAATCCATTTACAGACATTTATACCATCTGTACCAGATATAAGTTTATCAAGGATCACAAGATCTACTTGTTTTTCTATAATATTTTGTTCCGTTTCTTGTGGTAAGCGCAATAAAGTAACTTCATAACCTTTCCACTCCAGCATTTCTTGAATCATAATGCCCAGAATGGGATCATCATCAACGATTAAAATTTTCTTCATAATTTATTATTCAAGAGGCAGGCTGAAAATGAAATTTGATCCTTCCCCTAGCGTGCTCTCTACTTTAATTTTTCCCTTGTGCCTATCCAAAATTTCTTTGGCAAGATAAAGACCTATACCAAAACCATCGTAGGTAGCCTCATTCTCCCCACTTACACGGTAAAACCGATCAAATATCTTGCTTAAGTCCTCTTTACCTATTCCTATACCCGAATCCTTAACGCTTACTGCGATAAATCCAGGTTCATTATTATAAACCGTTACTTTTATGTTTTTTTGTTTAGGTGAATATTTTATGGCATTAGTGATGAGATTAATGAGGACTTGGCCTATGCGGTCCTTATCTGCCCTGACTTCCCAGTCATCTATATAATCTGAAACGATAGGCACCATACCGTTTGAGTGTTTTACATCTTGAATGGTTTCTTCCACAAGTTCACAAAGTTCAAACATTTCTAGATTGAGTTCCAGTTTGCTTTCCTCTACCCTAGATAGGTCCAACATTTCTGAAATAAGATGTGTCAAACGCGTGATCTGATTTTCCACCCTAAGAAGTGAAGATTCAATAGGTAGTGCATTTATAGATTTACCTGGATCTTTTGAGATCATACTAAGGAGCATTTGCACATACCCTTTAATGGAAGTAACTGGGGTCTTTAGCTCATGGCTTACGAGTTTTAGAAAATCCTCCTTACGTTTTTCTTCGTCCTTTATACGCTGTATCACCATATTAGTACCTATCCACCTTATGGGCTCGCCCTGGCGATCAGTCACACAATGATTTTTGTTGAGGCACCAGAGATAGTCACCATCTGCATTGCGGATACGCAGTTCCATTTCAAAATTTTCAGCATTTTCTATTTTTTTTCCATACTCTCTCATCATGCGTTCATAGTCATCAGGATGTACAGCAGTATACCAACTTTTTTCTTTCAATTCCCTGACATTCATTCCCGTAAATTTCAGAAAGCTTTTATTAAAATAACGTGTTTTTTCTTTGATATCATAACTTACGATTAGCTCAGGAAGATGGTTTGCCAGCTGCCTGAATTGTTTCTCGCTTTTTTTAATCTTTTCATTTAGAATCACTTGTTGTGTCACCACGGTAGTAATTATTGAAACACCTACCACATCACCATCCAGGTTACGCTGTGGCTGATAGATATAATCAAAATAGTCCAGTTCTTCCTCTCCCTTTTCATTTATAAAATATGCTGGTGTGTTGAAAGCCTCGTGCGCCACACCACTTTTGTAAACTTGATCAAGTAATTTAAAGAAACCCTGTTTTTCAAGTTCCGGCATCGCTTTTTTGAAGGTTTGGCCTATAATATTGCTCTTCTTGCGCAGTGATCTCAACATAGATTCATTTGCAATATCAATCGTGTGTTCTTCCCCCTTCAATACAGCAATAGGCCAAGGAGAACTTTCTATGAATTCTTTATGAATATTTACACTTTCCCTAAGGTCTTTTTGCGCTTTGTTACGTTCTGTAACATCTTCAAAAGAAAGGAGTATCGATTCTTCCTGACCGGCTTCCTCTTTTAATATTTGCCCGTTGAGCAGTATGGTGCGCTTGCCTAGTGTCTCAAACGTGTGTGTGACTTCATAATCTGCAAATGCCCCTCTTAAGGGAAGGATAGACTCGAGTAATGTATGCAGCTTTGGAATATCCCACTGGCCATTGCCCAATTGAAATAAGAGTCTCCCTAATGTAGTGGACTCCTCAACTTTAAAATTCTTATAAAATGACCTATTGGCCATTATTACCTCAAAGTCTTTATTAAGAATTAACAAAGGATTTCTAATGGTCCTTATTATACTTTCGGAAAATTTCTTCTCCTGTATCAATAGGCTATTAAGGGTTTTGAGCTCCTGGTTTACAATTGTTATTTCTTCAACCGTGCTTTGTAATTCTTCTTTACTAGTCTCAAGCTCTTCATTAAGGGTTTGGAGCTCTTCGGTACTGCTCATGAGCTCCTCATTGGCACTTTGTAATTCCTCTTCCGCTACCTGATGTTCTTCTAAATTTGCGAGTATTTCCTCTTTTAAACTCACCAGTTCTCTTTCTAATGAAGCGATATAAATTTCCTTCTCATCACTATCTTCATGTAACGCAGGTAACTCTTCAATTTCTTTATCTTTAAAAACCACAAGAAAATGAGGGGGATCCATTTCTTCTATACGGCTTACCGAAATATCAACTAAATACCTTCTACCTTCACTTAATAATTTTATGCCTTTCCTTTCTAAAGTTTTATCCTTCTCGAGATTGAATTTTCTTATGATTCGTTTAATCTCAAATCCTAAGTCTCCCTTGGCAAGTTTCAGAATATTATGACTAACAGTACCAGGAGCATGTTCTAAATATTTACCGGTTTTGCTATGTATGGTTACAAGGTTTAGGTTTTTGTTTACCACAATGGCAACTGGAGCATAATCTTTTAACAAAAGTGCTTCAGCATAGTCTTTTATATTCCGTGACACGCTCTTTCCTGCCGCAGATGTAGAAGGTTTTAGGGATTTGTGATTTTTATTTTTTGCCAGATGTGTTATGATTTTACGTTTTGCACTGCTACGCCTGTATATTTTATAACCACTCTTTATACGGTTAAAGAGCTCTGGAACACTATTTATAGTTTCTGAATTACCTAAAAGCAGCATACCATTTTCCACTAAGGCATAATGAAAATTAGTAAGCGCCTTTTCCTGAAGTTCTGAATTTAAATAAATAAGTGCATTTCTACAACTGACCAGATGCATGGCACCAAATGGATAATCATTTAGAAAATCGTGTTCCGCAAAAACACACATGCTCCTAATATCCTTATTAATTTCATAGCCAGAAGAAGTCTTGTTAAAATAGGCCTCCAGCCTCTCGTTACTTACACCTTTCAACTCAGGTTCTTGATAAATCCCTTTTCTCGCCCTTAGAATAGCTTTAGAGCTTAGGTCTGTAGCAAATATTTTAATGAATTCTTTTTCATTACCATTTGTCACACCGTACGGATTGTCATTACCTATTTTCTTTATATAATCCAGAATACAAATGGCAATGGAATAGGCTTCCTGCCCGGTACTGCATGCCGGTATCCAAATACGCAGCATGTTTTTGCTATCTTTATTTGCCAGTAATTTTGGAAAAATCTCCTTTTCCAAATAAACGAAAGTGCTCTGATCCCTAAAAAATTCTGTCACTGGTATAAGAAAGTCATCAAACAATGCCGAAATTTCATCATTGTTATCTTCCATATACTCTAAATAATCCTTTAAATTATTATAGCCGTTTAATACCTGGCGTCTCTTTACGCGTCGTAAGATGGTATTCTTTTTGTAATTACTGAAGTCTGTACCCTTTCGACGCTCCATGATCAGCAATATCTCATAGAGTACTTCTTCCTGTTGAGAATCCTGCTGCATCTGTGGGACGTTTCCAGCCATATCTAGATTACCAGTAATATTAAGTTCGTAGATCTTTTGTGGGATTTCAGCCGCAGGAAGTATAAAATCCACCACACCTTTATTAATTGCAGATTCTGGCATATCAGACCACTCTGCCAAAGCGGGTTCCTGTACAAAAGTAACCCCTTTTCTTTCCCTTATTTTCCTAAGGCCATTAGCTCCATCACTACCGGTACCAGATAGGATAACACCTATAAGTTTTGAAGAATATTCTTTTGCCATGATCTCAAAAAAGTCATCAATTAAATGCGCAGATCCAGTTACACTATCTTTTTTATGTAAGCTGAAAACACCTTTATTAAGTTGCGGCACCTTATCACTTGGCAGTACATAAACCGTATCACTTTCTAGTGTAAGCCCATTTGAAATCTCAACAACAGGAATGGAAGAAACACTTTGCAAAAGCTCTGGGAGCATGCTTCTATGATTGGGGTCTAGGTGTTGTAACAGAATATATGCCGTAGAAAAACTCTTTTTAACCCCTTCCAGAAACTCTTTGAAAGCCTTCAGGCCGCCGGCAGAAGCACCCAATAGTACAATATGTTCCACACCCTGTTTATTGTTGTTTTGTTTCAAAAGAAATTATAAATTTATAAATGGAAATTAATTATAGCCGTTAGACAAAAAGTAGAGGGAATTCAAAATCTACCCATAATATCTTTCAATTATTTAGAAATTTACGAAAATATATTTGAGTAATTTTATTCGATCTTAAGTTTCAATATAGATCATAAAATTTGACTTTTTATAATATTGACCCTCAAAAAAACGTAGAGGTATCAAAAGAAACCTCTCTAGATACCTCTGTAAAAAACATTTTAAATTTTAAAAATCTAAATTTCTTCGACTTCTTGCTTTTTTTCCTTCTGCTGGGCATCAATTACGGTAATCGCTGCCATATTTACGATCTCATCAACACTCGCTCCCAATTGCAAAACGTGTACGGGCTTACGCATACCCATCATTATGGGACCAATATTATCCGCTTTATTCAGCTCCTTGAGCATTTTGTAGGTAATATTAGCGGAATCTATATTAGAAAAAACGAGTGTATTTACCTTTTTGCCCGCTATTTTTGAAAATGGAAATTTGCTTTTCATGAGTTCCATATTCAGCGCAAAATCAGCTTGTACCTCCCCATCAACAAGCAAATCTGGATAATTACGGTGTAAATAGGAAACGGCCTCCCTTATTTTGGCAACCTTCTCATTTGCCGAAGATCCAAAGTTAGAATAGGAAGTCATGGCCATTACCGGCTCAAGCCCAAACATACGCACCGTATGTGCGGTCATCTGGCCTATTTTAGCCAATTCTTTAGCAGAAGGCTCAATATTGATAGAGGTATCTGCAAGAAACAGTGGGCCGCGGGACGTGATCATCAAGTTTGCGGTTGCAGCTTTTTGAACGCCGGGGGCAGCACCTATAACTTCAAGTACAGGTCTTACGGCTGAAGGGTAGCTGCTGCTGTACCCTGTAATCATACCATCTACATCCCCTTCACTTACCATCATGGAAGCAAAATAGTTACGTTGCCTCATCAACTTCTGGGCGTCAAAAAGGGTTATTCCTTTCCGCTTGCGTGACTTCCAGTAGGTGTTTGCGTATTTGTTTACAGTATCTTTTTCTTCGGTAGATTTTGGATCAATGATTTCTACGTTTGCAGTAAAATCTATTTCCTGCATAAGTTCCAGAATGGTTTCCCTGTTACCTAAAAGTACTGGGTGCGCAATACCATCATCATGAACGATCTGGGCTGCCTTGAGCACATCCAGCTGGTCAGATTCAGCAAACACGATACGTTTAGGATTTGTACGTGCACGGTTGAGGAGTAGGCGCACGATTTTATTATCAGAGCCCATACGGTCAAGCAGCTCGTCCTCGTATTTTTGCCAGTCAGTTATAGGTTCACGGGCAACACCGCTTTCCATGGCTGCTTTTGCAACTGCTGGAGGAACGGCAGTTATAAGACGCGGATCAAAGGGCTTAGGTATGATATACTCTTTGCTGAAGTTAAGACGGGTCTCCCCATAGGCGATATTCACCTGTTCAGGTACAGACTCCTTCGCAAGATCAGCAAGTGCTTTGACCGCTGCCATTTTCATTTCTTCATTGATTTTCGTGGCTCGAACATCTAACGCTCCGCGGAAAATAAAAGGGAAACCCAATACATTGTTTACCTGATTAGGATGATCTGAACGGCCTGTGGCCATAATAATATCATCCCGGGTTGCAATGGCAAGATCATAGGCGATCTCAGGATCAGGGTTAGCCATCGCAAAAACAATGGGGTCTTGTGCCATGGATCTAAGCATATCCTGATCAACTATATTTGCTATGGAAAGGCCTACAAACACGTCTGCGTCTTTCATAGCATCAACCAGCGTATCAATTTTTCTATGGGTGGAAAATTCGGTTTTTTCGCCAGCCAGGTTTTCGCGATCGTTTCGAATGACACCTTTGCTATCAAGCATGACAATATTCTCACGTTTTGCACCAAAGGCCTGGTATAAACGTGTACATGAGATCGCAGCGGCTCCAGCACCACTAATTACAATACGTACTTCTTCTAACTTTTTACCATTAATTTCCAAAGCATTAAGAAGTGCAGCCGCAGAAATTATGGCCGTACCGTGCTGATCATCATGCATCACGGGAATATCAAGTTCTTCCTTTAAACGTCTTTCAATCTCAAAGGCTTCCGGAGCTTTAATATCTTCAAGGTTGATGCCGCCAAATGTTGGCGCAATATTCTTAACGGTCTCTATAAAAGCATCAACGTCCTTAGTACCTACTTCAATATCAAAAACGTCAATACCTGCAAAAATCTTAAAAAGAAGTCCCTTGCCTTCCATTACTGGTTTTGATGCTTCCGGACCTATATCACCCAGACCAAGTACCGCGGTTCCATTTGAAATTACGGCAACAAGGTTACCCTTTGCGGTATATTTATATACGTTCTCGGTTTCTTTTGCAATCTCCAGGCAAGGTTCTGCCACGCCAGGCGAATAGGCCAGGGATAAGTCCCGCTGCGAGGAATATTTTTTAGTGGGGACAACCTCGATTTTACCAGGTTGTGGTTTTGCATGATATATCAAGGCTTCTCGCCGTTTGCTTTCTTTACTCATAATGGAAGGTATTGTTAGGCCTATGCTAAACAAAAATAACTGTTCTTATTGACGCTTCATGGGTTTTCTGGCTCTCATTTCAAATATTTGAAGTATTTGCTTCGGAAAGATCCAAGAGATTGAAATTGTTCTTAAACTTCTATTTCTGAAGAAAGTCGATATTTCGGGTCAAGCCACTGAATTTTGTACGTTTTACGGCTGATTTTTTGAATATCTGAGAGAAAACTTCCTGGGTAATTTCCTGCCAGTCTTCTTTAGTCATATCCAGCAACTGAGGCTGTGGATTAAAAAGGGGTTCGTTATGTGCTTTGGAAAAACGGTTCCACGGGCAAACGTCCTGGCAAATATCGCAGCCAAACATCCAGTCTGCCATAGTACCACTAGCCTCTTCAGGAATTTCATCTTTGAGTTCTATAGTGTAGTAACTTATGCATTTGCTGCCATCTACCACGTAAGGTTCTAAAATAGCTTGTGTGGGACATGCGTCAAGACAAGCAGTGCAGGAACCGCAGTGATCTGTAACCGCATGATCATATTCAAGATCCAGATCCAGGATCAGTTCTGCAATGAAATAAAAGGAACCGGTTTGTTTTGTCAATAAATTACTGCTTTTACCTACCCAACCCAGACCGCTTTTTGCGGCCCAAGCCCTGTCCAGAACGGGAGCCGAATCTACAAAGGCGCGGCCATCCACTTCGCCTATCTCAGCATTGATCATAAATAGGAGTTCCTTTAATTTATCCTTGATCACAAAATGGTAATCTGTACCGTACGCGTATTTGGAAAGTTTATAACTGTCTTCTGTTTGTTTCTTTTCTGGATAATAGTTGAGCAACATGGAAATCACACTTTTTGCACCGGGAACGAGTTTTGTAGGATCAAGGCGCTTATCAAAATGGTTTTCCATGTAATGCATTTTACCATTGTGGTTTTTGTTGAGCCAGGATTCCAGCCGCGGGGCTTCTTCCTCAAGAAATTCGGCTTTGGAAATACCACAGGACATAAATCCAAGCCGCTTTGCTTCGGCTTTGATAAAAGCAGTATGGTTTGCTTTATTAGAAGTCATTGCTATCTCTTTTCAAACTCCAGAAACGCGTTTTTTGGTTTCAGTGTGATCAGGGGCAATATTTCAATAGGAGTTTTCTTTTTAAAGATCTTAAAGGTAGCGATCAATTCTGCAACTGCCAAAATCATCTCATACATAGCAAAATTATTACCGATGCACATTCTTGGACCAGCTCCAAAAGGATAATAAAACGAAGAATATTTTAAGGAATTCCCATCATCAAAACGCGAGGGATCAAATGTATCTGGAGCTTCCCAATGCGCAGTATGCCGGTGAATTTCCTGTATGGAAAACAGCAAACGGGATTGCGCCGGAATGCGCATGCCGTTATAAATATCTTCTTCCCTGTTCATGCGGTCAATAAAGTAGGCGGGCGGGTAGAGCCTCAATGATTCTTCAACCACTTGCTTTGTGTAGATTAAACCTTTTAAAAAGGACAATAAATCGGTTGTTTTTGACCTTATTTGACATATTTCTTCATAAACCTGCTCCTGGATATCCTGATGTTGTGCCAGTAATTGTGCAGTAAAAGTGAGTGCATTTGAAGTGGTCTCATGTCCCGCGGTAAATAGGATTAAAATCTCATCAATGAGCTGTCTTTCACTCATGGCGCTACCATCTTCATAACGTGCCTCGAGCAACATGTCAAGCAAATCATCCTCCCGTTGTTTGCTTTTACGCCTTTCCTGTACAAGTTTTATCAAAATGTCCCGGGCTTCATCCGTTAAATCAGTATGTTCTTTAATTTGTCCACTTAATTTGAACCACCATCCCTTAAAAGGCTGACGTAATTCCCGTACCAGCATTTTCTGGGTAGTTTCCGTTATATGCTGCAACCTGTTGATCTCTTCAACTCCCACGGCACTACTGAACAATGACTTTACAACAGTTTGAAAAGCCAGATCATTAAAAACAGGAAAAATATCGATCTTTTCACCAGTTTTTATACGGTTTAGTTCGGTATTTATGGCTTCTTGAATACGCCCAAGCAACGTATAAAGTTGTTTCTTATGAAATGCCGGCTGAATCATTTTACGTTGTCTACGCCAATGTTCGCCCTCAGCCGTTAGGAGTCCTTCACCCACATATTTTGCAACATCTTTAGTCTGTATGGGGGATTTGGAATAGTTTTTCTGATTTTTTTGCAGGGCATGCTGAACAAAGCCCGCATCCCTGGAAAATACAACGGACTGACCAAAGCCTAGATTGAGCTGAAAGGTATCCCCATGGCGCTTAAAATTTTCGGCGTGAAATGGCAGCGGCTTATTTAAGATCTCGTTGGCGTGACGCACAAAGCGAAAGGTGGAAACCTGAGGTATTTCAGTAAATTTGGCCATAAAGCAAAACTTTTAAAATAAGCCCCCCTGGATATTATTTTTAACGCGTCCTAAATGTTTGTAGGCCGCTTCCGTTACTTCCCGACCCCGTGGGGTACGCATGATAAACCCTTGCTGAATTAGGAAAGGTTCGTATACTTCTTCAATGGTCTCCGGACTTTCAGAAACAGCGGTAGCAATGGTGGTAATTCCTACCGGACCGCCCTTGAATTTGTCTATGATGGTACGCAGGATTTTATTATCCATCTCATCGAGGCCATGCGCGTCAACATTTAATGCCTTCAGACTGTATTTAGCGATTTCAAGATCTATGGATCCATTGCCTTTGATCTGGGCAAAATCACGAACACGACGTAAAAGGGCATTTGCAATACGTGGTGTACCCCGGCTACGACCGGCAATTTCAATAGCGGCATCAAGCGCTATGGGAACATTTAAAATCTCTGAACTGCGTTCTACGATCGTGGTCAACAATTCTGTACTGTAATACTCCAGCCGCGAAGCAATACCAAAACGCGCACGCATAGGCGCAGTTAATAAACCGGAACGGGTAGTCGCGCCAATTAAGGTAAATGGATTAAGATTAATCTGTACGGTGCGGGCATTTGGCCCACTTTCTATCATGATATCGATCTTGTAATCTTCCATAGCTGAATATAAATACTCTTCAACTATAGGGCTGAGACGATGAATTTCATCTATAAAAAGGACATCCCGCTCTTCAAGATTTGTAAGCAAACCTGCCAGATCACCAGGTTTATCAAGTACGGGACCAGAGGTTATTTTGATACTGACCCCAAGCTCATTTGCAAGTATATTGGCGAGTGTAGTTTTACCCAGTCCCGGAGGTCCATGAAAAAGGGTATGATCAAGCGCCTCGCCCCTGCGGTTTGCAGCCTCCACAAATACCTTAAGATTTTCAAGCACCTGATCCTGCCCGGCAAAATCGTCAAAGTTTACAGGACGTAGGGCACGTTCTATATCATGCTCCGTATTTGAAAGGTTCTCACCAGTGGGATCAAGATGTTCATTCATACATCAAATATAAGAAAACGAATCAAGCTCTTGTTTGTTATTATTTACTATAGAAATGGAAAAGAATAAATAGAAGAATATTTAAAACCTTTCAAATCAAAAGACCCGTTCCTACATGGAACGGGTCTTAAATTTTATAGAAATCAAAGATATTTAGTGATTCATCTCTTCCTCATTTTCCTGAAGTGGAATATTCTGTGGAGTATAATCCTGACCAGCGATTACGTAGTCATCCTCGTCTTCGTTAAGCTTACTATAGTCGTAGGCCCATCTGTATACATGAGGAATCGCACCTTCCCAGTTACCATGAATATGCTTATGCTCTGTAGTCCATTCCAATGTATTAGACCTCCATGGATTCTTAGCTCCTATTTTTCCGTAGAACATAGAATGGAAGAAATTGTAAAGGAAGACCAATTGTACAGCGCCAGTAACAAGTGCCGCAATGGTGATCATAACATTTACATCTGCAAGATCATCAAAATATGGAAAAGCCGTGTTAGAATAATATCGTCTTGGAAGTCCTGCCATCCCGATAAAGTGCATGGGAAAAAAGATAGCGTAAGAACCTATAGCAGTCACCCAAAAGTGGAGATAGCCTAAATTCTTGTTCATCATCTTGCCTTCAAACATTTTAGGGAACCAGTGATACACTCCAGCGAAAAGTCCATAAAGTGCAGATATACCCATTACCAGGTGAAAGTGAGCTACCACAAAATAAGTATCATGTACGTTTATATCAAGTGTGCTATCCCCAAGAATAATACCCGTAAGACCACCAGTAATGAACGTAGAAACAAGACCTATGGAAAACAGCATGCCTGGGTTCATCTGAAGATTACCCTTCCATAAAGTGGTTATATAGTTGAACGCTTTAACTCCCGAAGGAATTGCAATTAATAAAGTTGTAAAAGTAAATACAGATCCTAAAAATGGATTCATACCAGAGACAAACATGTGGTGTCCCCATACAATCGTAGATAAAAATGCGATTGCTAGAATAGAGGCAACCATGGCCCTATAACCGAAAATAGGTTTACGGGAATTTGTTGCAATAATTTCCGAAGTAATACCAAGCGCTGGCAACAGTACGATATAAACTTCTGGGTGACCCAGGAACCAAAAAAGGTGTTCAAATAAAACCGGAGATCCACCACTGTTATGCAACACCTCACCACCTATATAAATATCAGATAAGTAAAAAGAGGTTCCAAAACTACGGTCCATTATAAGAAGTAAAACCGCAGATACCAAAACCGGGAACGATACGACACCAATAATAGCAGTAACAAAGAACGCCCAAATCGTAAGAGGTAGTCTAGTCATAGACATACCTTTAGTTCTTAAGTTTATGACGGTCACTATATAATTTAAAGAACCTAATAATGAAGATGCAATAAATACAGCCATAGATACCAACCATAAAGTCATCCCCAGACCAGCTGCCGGGATTGATTCTGGTAAGGCACTTAAAGGTGGATATATTGTCCAGCCTGCAGCTGCAGGTCCAGATTCAACGAATAAAGAACTCAGCATTATGATGGATGATAAGAAAAACAACCAATAAGATACCATATTCAAAAACCCTGAAGCCATGTCCCGGGCACCTATTTGAAGTGGAATCAATAGGTTACTAAACGTACCACTCAAACCAGCTGTAAGTACGAAGAATACCATAATGGTACCGTGAATAGTAACCAAAGAAAGATAAATACTTGGATCCATGACACCGTCAGGCGCCCATTTACCAAGTAATACTTCGAAAATGGCAAACTTTTCACCTGGCCACGCTAATTGCATCCTAAAAAGAAGGGACATTGCGATACCAATGAATCCCATGAAAATACCAGTTATTAGGTATTGTCTTGAGATCATTTTATGATCTGTACTAAAAATATATTTAGTTATGAAAGTCTGTTTATGATGATGCGCATGATCATCATGACCGTGGTCTAATGCTGGTGCGTGTGCTGACATATAGTTCTATTCTTTAAAAACAATTTTTTTACTGTTGTGCGATCGTTTGCTTAAAAGTCTTTTGAGTAGCTATCCACTCCTCATATTCCTCCTGCGTTTCCACTACGATCTTCATTTGCATGTTGTAATGACTCTGACCACAAATTTTATTACATAACAAATAGTAATCAAAATTTTCATAATCATCAAGTTGTGCCTGACCAGAAGCTACAAGCTCCTTACTCTTTTCAGTCCTGATTTTTTGGATCCTTCTCATTTTATCCTTAATATAATCAGTTTCACGGATCTCTTTTGTGGTAACAGTAGGAGTGAATGAGAATTGAGTAATCATCCCAGGAACCACGTTCATTTGAGCCCTAAAATGAGGCATATATGCGGAGTGCAATACATCCTGAGAACGCAGTTTAAAAACGACCTGTTTCCCTACAGGTAAATGTAACTCCTGAGTGATAACGTCATCCATTCCATCATCATCACTGGCATCAACACCTACAGTATTAACACCTTCGATAAAGCGAACATTAGCATTACCTAATATTCTATCTTCTCCGGCATATCTGGCCTTCCAGTTGAAACGTTGCGCATAAAGCTCTACAACAAGTGCATCTTCGTCTTTCTCAAAGTTCATAATATCAGACCAGGTAAACAATCCATATATAATCAATCCAGAAAGAACTATTACCGGGATAATGGTCCAGATAAACTCTAATTTATCATTGTCAGCATAAAATAATGCTCTTCTTCCTTTTTTCCCATGATATTTATAGGAAAACCAGTGAATTAAAACCTGTGTAACCAATTGCACAAACATTATTACCGCAAGGGTTATAAAAAATAAGCTATCATAAAGTCCGCCATGATCTGATGAAGCCTCTGGAAGATAAAATCTGGAGTAATACCAAAAACAATACCCCATCAAAAAGTACATAAAAATGAGGAACATAAGCATCAATTTTGCATTGATACGGTTATCCTTATCATTAGCAACTTCGTGCTGAAAACTACTATCCTTATTGACAGGCTTAGAAAGCTTGTAAATCTTGCTCATTTGCCAAATGGCAATAGCAAAAAGAATAATTACTATAAGTACTAAAAAAACGGTCATTTGAGTCTCTTTTCTTTGTCGTTGCTATTAATAATGGTAATGCTCGCTCTCCACAATATATGGATTTCTTCTGGGTCGCAGGGATACTTTTCCAAGACCGGTCCCCACAATAAAAATGAAAAGACCTAAAAAGAAAAGTACTGCTGCAATTTCCGTAATTCCAAAAGACCAGTATGGCCCAACAGTAGAGGGCATAACAAGTAAAAATATATCTATATAATGTCCTACTAGAATGATCACTCCCGCCATAACAACAAACCATGGTACGCGCTTATAATCGCTGTTCATAAGCATTAAAATAGGGAACACAAAGTTAAGCACTAGCATCCCAAAAAACAGCAAGTTGTACTCCTGAATTCTTAAAATAAAATAGGTGACCTCTTCTGGAATATTTGCATACCAGATCAACATGAATTGACCGAACCATAAGTAGGTCCAGAATATACTGAAACCGAACATAAACTTGGCCAGGTCATGCAAGTGACTGTCATTTACAAAATCCAAGTGACCAAGACCTTTTAAAAATATGGTTACTAAAGCTATAACAGTAACTGCCGAAACCAAGATACTTGCAAGAATATACCAGGCAAATAAGGTGCTGAACCAGTGCGGAGTCATAGACATGAACCAGTCCCACGCCATCATCGATTCCGTTGCCAGGAAAAAGGCCAGGAATAATACAGAATATTTAAAATTCTTCTTGTAAGGCTCAATGTCATTGGCAGTATCCTGTAATAAAGAATTTCTTCTTGAAAAATAGCGGAAAAGGTTCCACCCGATCAAATAAACAACTGCCCTTATAATGAAGAATGGAAAGTTAAGATAACCAGACTTTCCTTGTAGGATACTATCTTCGGCCACCAGTTCATGGTCCTGCCAAGGGTAAAAATGTGTTCCTGCAAAGAGAACGATGAGCACTACAATTATAGATCCAGGCAACAAATAGGAAGTAATACCTTCCATAACACGATATAGCACTGGTGACCACCCTGATTGTGATGCATATTGAATAGCATAGAATACCAGCGTACCCAAAGCAATCATCATAAAGAAAAATGCAGCGACAAATAAAGCAGACCAAGGTTTAGTTTGCATCTGGTGCAAGACGTGACCCATATGTTCTTCATCACTATGATGTTCTGCTGTGCCAGAATCCTTGGATTTAGACATTGCTGCTTCAGAATATCCTTCTTCCCCTCGAGCCATATCAACGAAACTGGCTTCTTCCTCATGGTGTGCATCCGAAGCATGTTCATTCGTTGCTTCTCCATGAGATTCACCTTCATGGGAAGTAGTCATCGCGGCTTTGGCTTCCTCTATAGTGGAAGGAACCGAAATAAAACCGAATACCAAACCTACCAGGCCGAGCACCATAATAATTATGGAAAAGATTCTTAATTTACTAGATAAAGTGTACATAAGTATAGTTCTCCTGAGGTGTATTATTGATTTTTTACAGTTGCTTCAGCATCGTCGGCATTGCTTCCAGCGTTAGCATTACTAGCTGTCATTTGAACTTCATTGTCTGAAGAACCTGAATTTTCAAAAGGACGTTCGGGATTACCGTTCAGCTTATCCTTTAAAATCATAACGTAATGATTGATTTGCCAAAGTTCATTCTCTGTTGTCTGTGATGCATAAGAACCCATGTTGTTTATGCCATAATACATCACATGGTAAACACTACCTTCTGTAATAGCCCGTCCTTCATCATTATAAGCAGGTATACCTAAAATTTTCTCGCGTTGTGCAAGAATACCTTTACCATTGCCCTGGTCGCCATGACATACGGCACAATACGTTGTGTAAAGGGCTTTCCCTTCATTTACGTTATCCTCAGTAAAAGGGATAGGGTTCTTCAAGTTGGTCTTCGCCGCCTCATACCCTTCCCTATCGTTGTCATACTCGTAGGGCATCCATCCTCGGGAGACAGAACCTTCGGCAGGTATCATCGCTTCCATTCCACTAGGAAATACCTCATAATTCCCATATGCCTCGTAGCTAACTTCTTGATACATGTTTGGCATATACTGATAGTTAGGTTCCCCAGTATTCTGGCAGGAGGTTAGAAAACCTACCATAGCGGTCACTAGCATTATTTGGATTGATTTCTTCATTTATTAAGCTTCTTCATTATGAACTAAACTGATTTCTGCTGCACCGGTATCCCTAAGAAACTTAGACACCTTCTCAAGATCATTGTCTCCAATATGCATTTCAACTAGAAAATGGTCATCTGTAGTTCGCAAATCTGGATTTTCGGGTTTTTTGAAAGGCCATATCTTACTGCGCATATAAAAAGTAATTACCATTAAATGCGCCGCGAAAAATACGGTAAGTTCAAACATAATCGGTACGAATGCCGGCATATTCTGGTGAAAACTAAAACTTGGCTTACCACCTATATTTCGTGGCCAGTCTTCGATCATTATATAATTCATCATTAAAACCGCCACACTCAAGCCCACAAGGCCATACATAAAGGAAGTGATAGCGAGACGTGTAGGTGCTAGACCCATAGCCTTATCAAGACCATGCACAGGAAAAGGTGTATACACTTCTTCGATCGTATAATGATTTGCACGAATTTCTTTGACAGCATTCATTAGAATGTCGTCATCGTTATAAAGTACATGGATAACATTTGGCGATGCCATATTCTTATTTTTTAAGTTTTGTTGCTTGATCTGCCCAATCATCACGTTCCGCCCGTGCGGCGAAAGAAGGTATGATATCATCCAGAAGATCGTAATCCTTTTTTGTCATTTTGCTAACCTGATCGTAGGTGTAGATACCTACCTGATGCAGGTTCTGCTCCATTACAGGACCTACTTTGCTGATTTTCTGAAGATCATCAGCAGTTTGATTGGCTGGATTGAATCTTCCTACTCGAACGAGCATTTGGTCAATTTGATCCTTTTTAACTTCGCTATCTATAAGCGCATCAGCATTAACTGTAGGTTCATGTTCCAGATTATTATCATCAAAACCACTACGGCCTTCACTTACAGAAGAGTTGGCTACAGGCGTTCTTGCCATTACATTAAAATCCTTGTAACTACTGGAAGTTCTCTTATCACTTCCATTCATAACCTTACCAGCTTCACGTAGTGCTTTGTATTTAGCACCAGATGATTTTAGGATAGTTTTCACCTCTGCTTGTGCAATTACCGGGAAAGTTCTTGCGTATAGCAAAAATAATACAAAGAAAAAGCCTATCGTTCCGATAAAGATACCAATGTCAACAAATGTAGGGGTAAACATTGCCCAGGAAGAAGTCAGACGGTCTTTACTTAAACAGATAACAATGATATCGAATCGCTCAAACCACATACCGATGTTCACGACCAATGCAACAAAAAACGTCCATTTTATATTCCTTCTCAGTTTCTTAACCCATAAGGAAAGGGGAACGATCAGGTTACATATTATAAGTGCCCAGAATGCCCACCAGTAAGGACCGGTAGCTGCACCAAAAGACAAATACGTATAATTTTCATAAGGGACACCTGAGTACCATCCTATAAAGTATTCCGTCAGGTATGCCACTGTAACAATACCTCCCGTAAGAAGTATTACTTTATTCATAAACTCAATATGCGTAACCGTAATATAATCTTCGAGGTTGGATACTTTTCTCATAACCAAAAGAAGAGTCTGCACCATGGCGAAACCAGAAAATATCGCCCCTGCAACAAAATAGGGAGGGAATATAGTACTATGCCATCCAGGTACTACGGAAGTAGCAAAGTCAAAAGATACGATCGTGTGCACAGAAAGTACAAGTGGAGTAGCAAGACCTGCCAAAACCAGTGATACTTCCTCAAAACGTTGCCAGTCTTTAACGCGACCGCTCCACCCAAAACTTAGTATTGTATAAATTTTCTTCTGGAAGGGACTGTTAGTCCTATCCCGAATCATAGCAAAGTCAGGAAGCAGACCGGTCCACCAAAATACAAGGGATACTGAAAGATACGTTGATATCGCGAAAACGTCCCAAAGTAATGGGGAGTTAAAATTGACCCATAGAGAACCAAATTGGTTAGGGATAGGCAACACCCAATATGCTAACCAGGGGCGACCCATGTGAATAATAGGAAAAAGACCTGCCTGCACTACCGCAAAGATGGTCATTGCCTCCGCACTACGGTTAATTGCCATACGCCATTTCTGACGGAAGAGCAGCAAAACCGCAGAAATCAAAGTACCCGCGTGGCCAATACCTACCCACCATACAAAGTTGGTAATATCCCAAGCCCAGCCAATTGTTTTGTTTAGACCCCATACGCCTATACCTGTTGAAACGGTATAAACGATACAGCCCAATCCCCATAAAAACGCAACAAGTGCGATAGAAAATACTATCCACCATGATTTGTTGGCCTTCCCCAAGACGGGAGCTCCCACATCAACACTAATGTCATGGTAGGATTTATCTCCTAGAACTAAAGGCTCTCTTATAGGTGCTTCGTAATGTGACGACATATTAATTTATTGATATTTATTGTACTAGATTTAAGCTTCTGCTGTGTTTTTTACCTTAACATGATAAAAAACATTCGGTTTAACACCAATATCTTCTAGCAGATAATATTTACGGTCATCGTCCTTCAATTTAGATATCTCTGAATCAGGAATATTTACATCTCCAAACTTGATAGCCCCTTTGTTACACGCATTACTACATGCAGTAGAAAATTCACCATCTTCTATTGGCCTGCCTTCACGCTTAGCATCTAAAATGGTTTTCTGCGTCATTTGGATACAAAAAGAACATTTCTCCATAACACCACGAGAACGCACCGTTACATCAGGATTGAGAACCATACGGCCTAAATCATTACTCATATTGTATGGGAACTCATCATTCTCACTATACAGGAACCAGTTAAAACGACGTACCTTATAAGGACAATTGTTTGCACAGTACCTGGTACCTACGCAACGATTATAAGTCATTTGATTTTGACCTTGTCTACCGTGGCCTATTGCCGCCACTGGACAAACAGTTTCACATGGTGCGTGATTACAATGCTGACACATTACTGGTTGAAAAGCAACTTCAGGATTATCGTAAGACTCCTCTTCAACAATTGAATAAGAGTCCATTAGAGGTAATTCCTCAAGATTTTTAGTTTCTTCCTCAAAAGTATCTGCAGAAGAATAATATCTATCAATACGCAACCAGTGCATATCCCTGAAATTCCTCACTTCATCTTTACCTACTACCGGGACATTGTTTTCGGAATGACATGCTATTACACAAGCTCCACAACCCGTACAGGCATTCAGGTCAATTGATAGATTGAAGAAAGGCCCTAGGGAAGTATCAAAAGATTCCCAGATGTCAGCTTTAGGATTGCGCACATCTATTTCAGAATGATTATAATCAACCTCTCCTACATGATTCCAGGCACCTTTATCTTTAGTATTAAATATCTCTAAAGTAGTTTCCTTTATAATGTCATCTGCACGCCCAGCCATTGTATTTTGCAACTGAACACATGCGAATTCATGCCAGCCATTTTCTGCATTTTCTATAGTTACCGACTGAACAGTATTGAAATTTTTATAAAGAGGGTAAGCATTTACCCCTACTTGCATTTCTTCTTGTACGGCCTCCTTTTTACCATAACCTAAGGCCAAACCTACAGATCCTTTAGCTTGACCCGGTTGTATAAAGACAGGCACATTTTTAAGCGTTGCCCCATCAACGGTGATGTTTACGTAATTACCGTTGAGCGCACCGTTTGAAACATGTTCATTTTCAACACCTAGGGCTTCTGCATCAGCCTTGGACATTGTTAAGTAGTTGTCCCAGGAAGTCCTGGTAATAGGATCTGGCATCTCTTGAAGCCATGGGTTATTTGCCTGGCGACCGTCACCTATGCTTGTGCTTGAATATAAAGTAAGCTCAAAACCATTATTTGACGCAGCTTGCTCCTGAGCAGAAAGAGCAGCAACAGCACTTGCTACTGTAATCCCTGCGGAAGAACTCATGCTTTCATTTTGCACGTTTTCTGAAGTAGGTGATGAAGAAGCATCCATTTCAACAATACCATCCTGAAGGGCTTGATTGAAACTTTTACTGCTTCCACCCCAGTTAGACTTCAAGTAGTCATAATAACTCGTATTGGCACCAGTCCATATAAGCAAGTTATCCTGAAATTGGCGCGTATTGAATAAAGGACGTATTGTAGGTTGCATCAAGCAAACTGATCCTCGTTTAATTTCAACATCACCCCAGGCTTCCAAATAATGAGGTATGGGAGCCAAATATTCGCAAAGAATAGCAGTTTCATCTTCTTTCATTGTAAAAGAAACAGTAAGATCTACATTCTTGATGCCTTTTTTAAATTCCTGAACATTGGGCAAACTATATGCGGGATTCACATCTACCGCAAGTAGCGCCCCAACGTTGCCAGCATTCATATCCTCAACTAGCTTGAGAACTTTTTGAGCACTACCCTGGCGTATTAATTTGGGCTTTGTTGTATTTATTATCGTACTTCCAAGTCTTTCGTTTATAGAAAGCGCAAGCATCTGAGCATTTGCATCCTGAACTCCGGTAACAAACACACCCTTGCTGCCAGCCTTACGAAGTTGAGCCGCTGCATTACGCACCGCTTCATCCATTTTACCGGAAAGACCAGTTGAATTACCGCCCATTATCAGCGCATGCATTGCAGAAACGGCTTGCTTCTGCTGCATCGGGGTCATCATTATACGTTTATCAGCATTAGCACCTGTAAGTGTCATATTTGCTTCAAATTGTACATGACGCGACATTTTACCATTTTTAGGAATACGACCTTGCGCATAGCTGGAATCGTAACCGCCACCTTGCCAATCTCCTAGAAAATCAGCTCCTACCGAAACAATCATTTCGGCATCAGACATATCATAATCTGGTAAGGCCCTGGAGCCATACTTACTTTCAAAAGCATCTAATGCGGCACTTTCACTTATTGTATCGTAAATGACATGGTTCACATTAGGATAAGCACTAGAAAAAGAAGCAATTAGTTTTTCTGTAGAAGGACTTGCAAAGGTAGGCGTCAATAGCGCTATTTGTTTTCCATTCAAAGAATTCAACCTGCTTAAAAGATCTTTATCCAATTGCTCCCAGGATGCAGCCTCACCCTTGATTTTAGGCTCCTGTAATCTTTTAGAATCGTATAAAGACAAAACCGAAGCATGTACACGGGCGTTGGTATTGCCTATGTTATTGCCCATGTCATTATTCTCAATTTTGATAGGCCGGCCTTCGCGGGTTTTAACTAAAATACTCGCAAAATCAAAACCATTAGCCATTGTAGTAGCATAATAGTCAGCCTTACCTACCGTGATTCGCTCTGGCGCTACCACATAAGGTATTGATTTATTCACGGGACCCTCACAAGCAGCCAGTGTTGCGGCCGCAGTAGAAAAACCTACATACTTTAAGAAATCTCGGCGTGAGGTTGCAGAACCTTCAAGGGACTCCTTGTTACCAAGGAATTCATCTGTAGGTATCTCCTCAACAAACTCATTCTGCTTGAGTGTCTCAACAATAGAGCTATTTTCTTTAAGCTCCTCAACACTTCTCCAGTATTTCTTGTTTGATGACATAAATTATCTGTTATTATATTTGAAAGGATTAGCAGCAGCTAAAGCCTAGTCTTTTTTTATTAGTAGTGGCACTTACCACATTCGAGTCCACCTAACTGCGCAACGGTCAATTTCTCAAGACCGTATTTCTTGGACAGCGCTTCGTGTATCTTATCGTAATATGCATTCCCAGTCATAGTAACCTGTGTCTCACGGTGACAATTAATACACCACCCCATTGTCAGCGGAGCAAATTGATACATAACCTCAATTTCTTCTACAGGACCATGACATTTTTGACATTGTATACCAGCAACAGTCACGTGTTGTGAGTGATTAAAGTATGCAAAGTCAGGTAAATTGTGAATGCGAACCCATTCCACTGGTTGGGTTACACCAGTATAAGATTGCGTAGCAGGATCCCAACCTGCAGCCTTGTAAAGCTTCTGAATTTCTTTATCGTAAAATTCCTTTGAATAGTCTTCAGTAACAGAAGTATATTCAGAAGTAGCATCCGCCACCTCGGCTATACTTTTATGACAGTTCATACAAACATTTAAAGAAGGTATACCGGAATGTTTGGAAGTACGTGCGGAAGAGTGGCAATACTTACATTCTATCTCATTCAACCCCGCATGGATTCTGTGTGAATAATGTATAGGCTGTATAGGCTCATACCCCTGATCAACACCTACCTGCATCATCCACCCATAGGCAAAATACGCACCTCCCAAAAGAAGAAATATTGTGGATACAAGTACTAAAAATTGATTATCGACAAAAGCCTTCCAGATAGGTTTGCGCTTTTCTTTCACAGGTAATTCAACACCTTGTAAGGTAGCAAAACGAGTTAGTGTATTGTTCACCAAAAATAATATGGCGACAAGCATTAGCAAAACAACAGCAAGAACACCTAAAATGATATTATTTGAGATACCCGAACCACCACCAGATCCATTAGCAGCTACTGCAGTAGCTGCACCAGCAGTTGGCTCCGGTTTTGCAGTATCAGTATACGCTAGAATATTATCAATATCCGCATTGGTCAATTGCGGAAACGCATTCATGTTCGCTTGATTGAATTCATTATAAATTTCAAGGGCCTCTGAATCACCTGCATCAATAAGTTCTTTATTGTTTTTGATCCACTTATAAAGCCACTGCTTATCATGACGGCTAGTTACATCATAAAGTGCCGGCCCCACTGCACGGCTATAAAGCTTATGACATGCCGCACAATTTGCATTGAAAAGCTCTTTACCGGCACCGGCATCAGCACTTGAAACAGCTGCAGATTGCGGCTCTCCAGAAGGCGTATCAGCCCCGTCTGCCGCAGCGGCAGCATCCTGACCGAATGCTACAGATGATAATGAAATCAAAAATGCTAGCAGAAGCAATGCGGTTCTTGAAATTGAATTGAGGTTTTTAACCTGTCTCATAGTAAGATAGAATTGTCTTCGTTGTTTGCTAAATTTTTCAGTACAGATTTCAAGCTCAAACATGAAAAAGATACCGCGAAATTTGAACGCAAAAGTAAGACTTCAAAGTGGATTTTTGAAGCGTTTTAAAGTGTTAGCAATCCGTTAAAACATAATTTATACCTGTTCTAAATAATAAAAACATAGGGTTTAAAGTTATTAAATATACATTTGCATTAAACAATTTTCTATGAAATTTAAATCTTTTAGCACGTTGATCCTGGGTTCATTTTTCGCCCTTAATTCATATAACGTCTTGGCACAAAACGCGGAAGTTACTATTGTTCAGGATTCTAAAATCCCTAAACTTCTTGCCTTAAAATCTCAAATGATTAAGAATAATGAACTCAACGACCGTTTTAAAATCCAGATAATGGGGTTTGGCGATCTCAAAGATGCCAACGATATAATAGATACTTACAAAAAAACATTTGATCAATGGCCTGCTAATGTGGCCTATCAATCCCCTAATTATAAAGTCTGGGTGGGCCATTTTGCAAACAGGCTTGAGGCAGATCGTGCTTTACTGGAAGTCAAAAAAGAGTTCCCCAATGCCTTTGTATTTCAGCCTAATAACTAAATGCCTATTATGAAATAATCAGATAAAGTTTTGAATTGGTATTTCAAATAACTTTAATTTAAATAAAAAAAGAGCTGTACCAGCTCTTTTTTTGTGTCCAAATGACGTATTCAGTGTAATGTTTTATAATAAAAAACCCTGACTTAAATAGTCAGGGTTTTTTTATTCTATGAATTCAAGTCCTATTTCAGCTTTTTCTTAACAGCTACTTCCTGGTAAGCTTCTATGATATCACCTTCATGGATATCATTGTAGTTTTTGACCTGTATACCACAGTCATAACCTTTGCTAACCTCCTTAACATCGTCTTTGAAACGTTTAAGGGATGCAAGCTCCCCGGTATAGATAACTACTCCATCTCGTATGAGACGTATTCCAGAATTACGGAAGATCTTACCAGTTGTAACCATACAACCTGCAATGGTACCTACTTTAGAAATTTTGAATGTCTCACGTATCTCTGCGTTACCCGTTATCTCCTCTTTGATCTCTGGAGAAAGCATTCCCTCCATAGCATCTTTCAAGTCATTGATAGCATCATAGATGATAGAGTACATACGGATGTCGATTTCCTCCTTGTCTGCAATCTGACGGGCATTACCAGCAGGCCTCACGTTGAAACCTATTATTATGGCGTCTGAAGCAGATGCCAGGAGTACATCACTTTCTGTAATGGCACCCACACCTTTATGTATGATATTAACCGCAATTTCTTCAGTTGTAAGTTTTAGGAAACTATCTGTCAATGCTTCTACAGAACCATCCACGTCACCCTTCAGTATGATATTTAACTCTTTAAAGTCACCAAGTGCTATACGACGCCCTATCTCATCAAGTGTAATATGACGCTGTGTTCTTACAGATTGTTCACGCTGCAATTGTGTACGTTTTGAAGCAATATCCTTAGCCTCACGCTCATCTGCCATTACCCTGAACTTATCACCAGCCTGTGGCGCACCGTCAAGACCTAAAATGGATACAGGCGTAGAAGGTCCGGCTTCCTTGATCTCTTTCCCGCGTTCATCCTGCATGGCCTTAACTTTACCACTATTAGTGCCCGCAAGGACATAATCCCCAATACGCAGCGTGCCTCCGGAAACCAGAACCGTTGAAACATATCCTCTACCTTTATCTAAGAAAGCTTCTACCACAGTACCGTTAGCAGCTTTGTTAGGATTCGCTTTCAGCTCTAAAATTTCGGCTTCAAGGAGTACTTTTTCAAGCAACTCTGGTATACCTATACCTGTTTTTGCAGAAATATCATGGGATTGAATTTTACCACCCCAATCTTCTACCAGCAGGTTCATATTTGCCAACTGTTCTTTTATCTTTTCTGGATTGGAATCTGGCTTGTCCACCTTGTTTATTGCAAATATAATGGGAACTCCTGCAGCCTGGGCGTGAGATATGGCTTCTTTAGTCTGCGGCATCACATCATCATCTGCTGCAACCACAATAATCGCGATATCGGTAACCTGGGCACCACGTGCACGCATTGCCGTAAAGGCCTCGTGACCTGGAGTATCCAGGAATGCCATACTTTGACCATTCTTAAGTGTTACTGCGTAGGCACCAATGTGCTGCGTAATACCACCACTCTCACCGGCAATTACGTTTTCTTCCCTTATATAATCCAGTAGCGAGGTTTTACCATGGTCAACATGTCCCATAACGGTCACGATAGGAGCCCTAGACCTTAAATCTTCTTCTCTATCTTCCTCTACTTCAATATTTTCTTCAAGATCTGCAGTTACAAAATCAACTTCAAATCCAAACTCATCTGCAACGATACTTAACGTTTCAGCATCCAGACGCTGGTTCATGGTTACCATCATACCTAGCGACATACACGCAGATATAATTTTAGTTACCGAAACATCCATCATGGTAGCTACTTCGCTTACCGTAACAAATTCCGTTACTTTTAAGATTTTGTTTTCTTCTTCTTGCTGCGCAGCATCGTCCTCCGTTTTCTGACGGTGTTGATCACGCTTGTCCCTACGGTATTTAGCACCTTTACCTTTACTTGATTTCCCCTGTAACTTCTCAAGGGTTTCACGCACTTGTTTTTGTACTTCTTCTTCCGTAGGCTCAGCTTTGGAAACCTGACTTGTACTACCTCTGCGGTTACCACCCCGAGCACCCGTACCACGAGGTCTATTTCCTGTGGGGGCGTTCTTGGTTATACGCTTTCTTCTTCGTTTTTTATCATTCGAAGCAGCAGTAGCCTTTTTCTTCTTTTCAGGTTTTTTAAATTTGGAAAGATCAATTTTTTCACCGGTGAAGTTTAATCCCTCCAGTTTCTTATAATCGGTCTTTACAACATCATCGCCTAACTTGGATTCGGCAGATGCTTCTTTTTCTGTAGAAGCCTGTACTTCTTCTTTAGGTTTTTGATCACCCTCAACTTTTACAGCCTCTTTATTGTCCGCTTCAGCTTTTGGCGCTTCGACTTTAGGGGATTCTACTTTAGAATCTTCTTTTTGGTCTTTAGCCTCCTCTTTTGGCTGAACTTTATCCTCCTGTTTAGGCGCTACAGCTGCCGGCTCTTCAGTTTTCTTATCTGCAGTGCCCTCTTTATTTTCTTTAGCTTCTGGAACTTGCTCTTCTTTTGGATTTTCTATTTCCTTCGGCTGTTCTTTCTCAACTTCCTTGTCCTCACCTTTGACAAACTTCTTAGGTTTCTTGTCCAGGTCAATTTTACCCACCTGTTTGAAACCTTCAATTTTGCCTTTAGCTTTGATAACATCAGACTCCTTCTCTCTCCTCCTGTCTGACTCTTCCTGCTTTTTCCGCTTTTCTTCTATTTCCTCTTCACGGGCAGCACGCAATGCCTCTTTCTCCTTCTCTTTCTCAATAGCGACTTCTTTGGACTCTATTTTCTTATGGGCATCTGTCTGAAATTCATCGGAAAGGACCCCATAAATGTCGGCAGATATTTTGGTGTTTGGGCGCGCTTCGATCTCGTGACCTTTCTCTTTAAGAAAATCAACGGCACGATCAAGTGAGATGTTAAGTTCGCGTAACACTTTATTTAACCTCATATTTTTTACTTCTGCCATAAACTGCTTTAATTCTTTGTAAAATTAACCTAAAATACTAGTAATATCCTAGTTTTATTCAAACTCTTCCCGAAGGATGCGCATTACATCTGCAATGGTCTCTTCTTCCAGGTCAGTTCTCCTCACTAATTCCTCTACATCCTGCTCTAAAATACTTCTTGCGGTATCCAGACCTATCTTAGCAAATTCTGCTATAACCCAATCCTCAATTTCATCTGAAAATTCTTTGAGTTCCACGTCTTCTTCAACGCCTTCTCTAAATACATCAATCTCATAGCCTGTGAGCTGACCAGCTAATCGTATGTTGTGACCGCCCCGGCCAATAGCCTTTGAAACCTCCTCTGGCTTAAGCATAACCTCTGCAGTCATCTTCTCATCATCCATTTTTATGGAAGTGATTTTTGCCGGGCTAAGGGCTCTGGTGATATAAAGTTGTAAATTGTTTGTGAAGTTGATCACATCAATATTTTCGTTGCCCAACTCACGAACAATGCCATGAATACGCGAACCTTTCATACCCACACAGGCCCCAACGGGATCTATACGGTCATCATAAGAATCAACTGCAACTTTTGCTTTTTCACCAGGGATACGTACAACTTTCTTAACAGTGATCAAACCATCAAAAACCTCTGGGATCTCCGCTTCAAATAGCTTTTCTAAAAACAAAGGAGACGTGCGCGACATGATAATGACGGGCTTGTTCCCTTTAAGTTCAACACTTTCTATGAGCCCACGTACACTTTCCCCTTTACGGAAAAAGTCTGAAGGGATCTGCTTATCCTTAGGCATGATGATTTCATTGCCCTCATCATCAAGCAATATAATCGCCCTGTGGCGAATGTGGTGCACTTCTGCATTGTAAAGTTCACCCTCAAGCTCTTTAAAGTTCTTATAGATATTCGTGTTGTCGTGCTCGTGTATCTTTCCTATCAAATTTTGTCTCAGCGCCAATATGGAACGACGCCCCAGATCAATCAATTTCACTTCTTGCGAAACATCCTCCCCCACTTCAAAGTCAGGCTCTATTTTTCTGGCGTCTGAAATGCTTATTTCAGAGTTGTTATCTTCAACCTCACCATCTGCAACAACAATACGATTACGCCAGATCTCAAGGTCACCCTTATCTGGATTTATAATGATATCAAAGTTATCATCACTCCCAAAACGTTTTTTCAACGTACTCCTAAAGACTTCTTCAAGTATCGCCATTAGCGTTACCCTATCGATAAGTTTATCGTCCTTAAACTCTGAAAATGACTCTATTAATGCAATATTCTCCATATGGAAAGTTCCTTAAAATTTAATCTTCACTTTAGCTTCGGCGATATCATCATAGTTGAGGACTACCTCCCTGTTTACGGTCACCTTGCCTTTACCTACAGCCTTCGGCTCGCGCGATTTCCAGCCTATTTTTACAGAATCATTATTGACATCCAGCAATTCGCCTTCCATCTTGGTGTCATCTTTTAGCTTGATCGCTAAAAGCCTGCCTATATTTTTACCGTACTGCCTGTTGTTTACAAACGTTTCTGTAGCACCTGCAGACATAACTTCGAGTGAAAAATCTTCTTCTTCACGATCCAGATTATGCTCTACCTTCCTACTGAAAGCAATACAATCATCAATGGTCACACCATTGTCGCCATCAAGCACTATGGTGATCGCGTTATTGCCCTTAATGGACAGGTCTATTAAAAACAGGGATGTATTTTCTTCTAATGCCTGTGTAACCAGAGCATTTACTTTTTCCTTAAACAAAGCACATTTACTATAAAAAGAGGGGACTTTTTTGTCCCCTCAAGTAGATTATCTAATTTCAACGCTGCAAATATAATAATAATTATCGATATATAAAATTGACTGTCAAGGCAAATAAAATGTTTATTTTTAAACGATAGAGCTAACACCCCTAATTTATAATCCCTGAATCATGAACAAAATACTCGTCCCAACAGATTTTTCAGAACAGGCCATGTATGCATTGGAAATTGCTGTTCAACTGGCCAAACGTTACAATGCAAAAATCTATCTTTTGCATTTGCTTGAAATGCCGGAAATGCTGGGCGATGGCCCTCTGGCAAAAACCAGCGAATTGCCTGAAGCATTATTTTTTATGCGCCTTGCACACAAAAAATTTGATTCTATACTGGAATTACCACTTTTACAAGATGTTGAAATTATAGAAGCTGCAGAATTTTATGGGGCCTTTGAAGGAATTATGGAGTACGTCAATAAATATGAAATTGATGGCATTGTTATGGGCTCTCATGGCGCAAAAGGGATCCAGGAGCTTTTCATAGGGTCAAATACAGAAAAGGTTGTTCGTCATTCTAAAGTACCGGTTTTGGTAATAAAGAGCCAAAACCTTGATTTTAAGATCAAAAACTTTGTTTTTGCAACAGATCTACAGGAAGACAATATAGAACCTGTAAGAAAGGCATTAAAATTTGCACACAAGGAAAAGGCAACGTTTCAGCTAGTCTATATCAATACGCCAAACAGGTTTAAGACCACACTGGAAATCATGAACAATTTTAATAAGTTTGTGGAGTATCTGGGTACTTCAATTGACAATTTTACAATCTTCAATGACCAGACCATAGAACGCGGCATACTCAACTTTATAAATTACAAGAACGTTGAACTTCTAGGTATAGGAACCCATGGCCGCAAAGGACTCTCCCATTTCTTCAATGGATCCATAAGTCAGGACCTGGTAAATCACGCAAAACGACCCGTAATAACATTTAATATTTGAAATAAAAAGCACAAAAAAGGCTAAAAACGACCTGTTTTTAGCTTTTTAAGTACCAAAATTCGGTTTAATCGAGATCCTCCTGAACGATTTGTTTTTCGGTAACACCCAGTCCAAAAAGATGCTTTTTAACTTCTTTCATCATCTTTGGTGGACCGCAGAGGTAAAAATATTGACTAAAATCTTCAATGTTCTTTTTTAGAAACTCGAGATCTATACGGCCATGGGCATGAGCCTCTGTTTTTTCTTCAGAAAGAATATTTAGAAAATTGTCTCCCAATATTGCTTCAAGGCTTTCCTTTTTGAAAATATCACGCTCTTCTTGATTGGCAAAAATCAAGGTATTGCCCTCAATATCTTTTTTATTGACTAAATCCTTAAAGATTGCAATAAATGGGGTGACTCCAGCACCACCCGCAATAAAAACGCCCTTGCCTTTGTATTCAATAGCGCCATAAACCTCCTCTAAAATCAAGGTATCACCTTCTTCAAGGCTCGCCATACGCTCAGTAACGCCATTGTGCGAAGGGTAGGATTTAATGGTAAATTCCAAATGGTCTTCATCTGGAAGATTAGTGAACGTAAAAGCTCCTTTCTCACCCCTCCAGCCTTCTTTATCTATACGTACGTGCGTGGCTTGTCCCGGTGTGTAAGAGTAACCTTGCGGTTTCTCGGTTTCAATATGCATCACATCATGATTGATAAAACTTTTTCTCAGGATTTTCACTTTATGGATTTCTTCTGCCATAATCTTTGTTTTTTTCTGAAAGTTACTAAAGCGATCCCCTACGAGGTTCTAAATAAAGGTTAATTAAGAAGTACTTAGTAAAAACTGAACGCGCTAATTTGAGATAAGGAGACGGATGCTGAAGTTTATAGTACAAAAACCACAACCAACTATTCAAAAACTTGATATCGATTTTTATCATGAATAACTGACGTTAAACTCTGCCCGCCACTCGCTCAGAATAAACGTTGCACCAATTTTTAGGGCATAAAAAAAATCCGTACTTAAAATTAAGTACGGATTTTGAATAAGCGTTGGCCTACTAGGGCTCGAACCTAGACTCTTCTGGACCAAAACCAGACGTGTTGCCAGTTACACCATAGGCCAATAAAATAAATAAAAATCAAACGGAATGAACCGTTGTAAAAACGCACTAGCGTTTTGTAGGCGGGTGCAAATTTAAAACAAACTTTTAGTTGTACAAACTTTTAGTGAATAAATTCTCATTTGTAAAAATAACACGTCTATTAACGCGTTTGCCAAAAAACGGCATCGCATTTATATTAAATGCTTAAATTCGCTCCCATAGACAATTTTGACCTTATGAATGACTTCAGTTTTAGGAAGTATAACAGAATATTTGGCTGGCTGGCCTTCGCCGTTGCCCTCGTTACCTTTAGTTTAACGGTAGAGCCCACCGCAAGTTTCTGGGATGCGGGAGAATACATTTCCACTTCTTCAAAATTAGAAATAGGTCACCCGCCGGGAGCACCGCTTTATCAAATGATGGGCGCTTTTTTCTCAACTTTTGCCCCAGATAGCACGTATGTTGCCCTAGCCGTAAATTTTATGTCCTGCCTCGCCTCTGCTTTTGCGGTACTTTTTATGTTCTGGTCTATCATACTTTTACTCCTTAAACTCTTAAAACGTTCTAAAGAATCACTGACCGTCACAAAATCCTGGGCTATTCTTTCAAGCGCTTTCATAGGGTCTGTGGCATTTGTGTTTACAGATAGCTTTTGGTTTAACGCTGTTGAGGCAGAAGTTTATGCAATGGCCACTTTTCTATTGGCGCTTCTCTTCTATCTCGCGTTGTTATGGGAACGGGATATGTTCAAACCCCGCGGCAATCGCTGGCTGATATTGATCTGTTTTGTCATAGGCCTTTCCTTTGGAGTGCACTTCATGGCTCTACTTACGATTCCCGCTATTGGTTTCCTTTACTTCTTTAAAAATTACAAACCGGTCACCGTAAGCAATTTTATTATTGCAAACGTGGTGGTAGTCGCGATACTCCTATTTATATTTAAATTTTTGCTTCCCTATACACTGAGCTTTTTTGGCTACGCCGAAATTTTCTTCGTCAATACCTTCGGTCTGCCTTTTAACAGTGGTACTATCATCGCAGGCCTTATATTTATCGCTATTTTTTATTACCTGTTCCGCTACACACAAAAAAAATCATACTATCAGTTAAATACTCTATTGCTTTGTGTAGTCTTTATATTTATCGGTTTTTCCAGCTGGTTGATGCTTCCCATTCGTGCGAATGCGGGCACCACGATCAATGAAAATAATCCGGACAATGCACAGGAACTGCTTGCTTATTACAATAGGGAACAATATTCTGGCCCTGCACTTTTCTACGGACCCCAGTTTTCAGAGATTTATGGTGGGCTGGATCCTGACAATCCTTATGTTGATGATAAGCCCAATTATGAAAAAGACGAAGCAAGCGGAAAATACATCATTGTAAACAACTGGAAAAATTCTGTTCAAAACACAGATGATTCCCAGAAAGCATTGCTTCCCAGAATGTGGAGCACAGAGCATATTGCAAATTATATGCAGTTTACCGGGCCTCTCGATTTTACCGTTAAACCAGAATATGCTTCAAACCAGGATTTGCAACAGGCCATTGCAAAGTTTAGATCTGATTACGCGTTAGGTCGTGTAGATAATGATGGTTATCACAAATTCCTTATGCAGATTAGGGAATATATCGATGTAGAAAAACCCAGCTTTGGCGATAACATGAACTACCTTTTCGATTATCAGTTTGGGTATATGTACTGGCGCTATTTTATGTGGAATTTTACTGGCAGACAGGACGATATTCAGGGTAATTACAATGATCTGCACGGTAACTGGCTGAGCGGTATTGATTTTGTTGACGAAGCCCGCTTGGGTTCCCAGGAAAATCTGCCCAGCGATGTAGAGAACAATAAAGGTAGAAATACATATTATTTTCTACCGCTTATTTTAGGCTTGCTTGGGTTGATATTTCAGGCCAGCAAAGACAGAAAAAGCTTTTGGGTATTGCTTGTATTTTTCCTATTTACCGGTATTGCGCTTAAAATCTACCTAAACGAGCGTCCTTTTGAACCTCGTGAGCGGGATTATGCACTGGTGGGCTCCTTTTATGTCTTTGCCATCTGGATAGGTTTTGGGGTTTATGCGCTTTTTGATATGCTAAAGGAATATTTGAAACCAAAAATAGTCCTGCCCCTTGTGACCGTAGTTTGCATGCTGGCCGTACCCGTTGTACTTGCTTCAGAAAACTGGAACGATCATGACCGTTCTGGCAAAAAAACAGCCCTTGCCATGGCAAAAATGTATCTGGATTCGTGCGACCCCAATGCCATACTTTTTACCATAGGGGACAATGATACTTTTGCCTTATGGTACGCCCAGGAAATTGAAGGATACCGCCGGGATGTACGTATCGTAAACACCAGTCTTTTCCAGACGTCATGGTATATTGACGATATGAAGAAAAAGGCTTACGACAGCGACCCCATACCGTCTCAGTTGACGCATGATCAGTATATAGCAGGTACGCGTGATGCTGTCTTTTTCAAACCCACCACTAAGGATACCTTAGATATCAAACAATGGATGAACTGGATCGCAAGTGATGATCCTCGCACCATGGCAGAACTACAAAGCGGTACCATGATACATACATTCCCTACTAAAAATATTACGATTCCGGTAGATAAAGGCAGTGTTTTGGCAAATAAAGTGGTCGCACAAAAGGATGCCGATCGTATCGCAGATGAAGTCAATTTAACCATAAAAGGGGATGTTCTTTATAAAAACCGACTCCTTATGCTGGATATTATAGCAAACAATAATTGGAAACGGCCTATTAATTTTACCGGTGGAAGTTTTGGCGATGATGATTATCTCTGGATGAAAGATTATCTCCAGTTGGATGGAGTTACCTATAAGCTTGTACCCATAAAAACACCTATTGATAAGCGGAACCCGTACGATATGGGAAGGATAGATAGCGATAAATTCTATAATATTGTTACAGGTTGGTACTGGGGAAATAGTGGTGATCCTGATTTATATTATGATACAGAAACCCGTCGCAATGGGATTACTTACCGCGGAAACATCGCCAGGGGAATAGAAAAATTACTTTCGGAAGGTAAAAAGGATAAAGCCAAAGACCTTTTAGATCTCGCTATGGAAAAAATGCCTTTAGAGTACTTTGAATATTACACGTTATTGGAGCCTTATGTAAGTGGTTATTATGCGGTAGGTGAGAAAGAAACCGCGCGCAATCTCTGGAATGAATTAGCTAAGAAATATCAGGAAAAGCTGGATTACTGGAGCACCTTGCCTATTTCCAGACAGCGCAATTATGCCGAAGATGTGATTACAGACATAGAGCGCTACCGAAGTCTTATTGATCTGCTTGCACGCAACAAAGACAGCGAGTTACTTCCTGAAAAAGCTGAGGAATTCAACAGTTACTTACAAAAATTTGCGCACTTCTATAGCGACGAGGAGCAAATACCGTCTGACCCTGAACTAATGCCAAGAGACACAAATCAGTCGAGGCAGATTGCTCCAGAAATGCCAGACACCACCATGCGATGATACGTTTACCACTACCGGTAAAAATGCCACAGATCGTAAAATGGATCTATCCCAACTATTTATGGGATAAAAAAAAGGAGTGCAAGGGAGAGAAAATTTTATTCCTGACCTTTGATGATGGCCCCATTCCCATGGTAACACCATGGGTTCTGGAACTCTTAAGAAAATACGATGCAAAAGCCACTTTTTTTGTCATAGGTGAAAATGTAGCAAAACATCCTGAAATCTTTCAGGATGTTTTGTACAATGGTCATAGAATAGGTAATCACACCTACAATCACCTAAATGGTAAGAAATCAGAGTTGAAGTTTTACTGGGAGAATATCATTAAAACAGACCAAAAAATACAAGAAAACATTCAAAAAACAGCGCCAGAACGCTATTTAGCATATCATAAAAAGCAAAAATTGTTTAGGCCACCGTATGGCCAGTTAAGAAGCAACCAGGCTAAATTATTAAAGAAGAAAGGCTACACCATCGTACTTTACGATGTACTTGCCTACGACTGGGATAAATCTACTACTGGCAATAAATGCTCAAAAAACGTCTTAAACCATGCCGAAAATGGCAGTATTATCCTCTTTCACGATAGTTTAAAGGCTTATGAGAATATTAAAATCGCATTGCCCAAAGTGCTGGAAAGTTTTGCCCGTGAAGGCTATACTTTTAAGTCTTTGTAGCGAATTTTTGTATAAGTGCAATGAGTGTATTTGCATCCTGTTCACCGCTTTGACGCCATCGCATCTCTCCTCGTTGATAGATCATTAGAGTGGGAATCGTTTTTATACGAAGGGCTTCGGCAAGTTCTGGATTTTTGTCTATGTTTATTTTAATAACCTTGGCATGATCCCCCATCGCCGCGGCCACATCCCTTAATACGGGATGCATTGTGGTAGAAGCTTCGTTCCAGTCTGTGTAGAAATCAAGCAAAACAGGAAAATCTGAATCTATAAGTGTCCCAAAATTTGACATAGTACCTTCTAATTTAGAAGTTTAAATATAAGCTTTATAAGTCGCTTGTCTTAAATCTTACTAAAAGAACATTAATTAACCAATAGGTTATAGCTGGTGACAAGAAATTCATTACCACCGCTACCTGTATTTCTTTCAACCCAAACTTCTATCTTATCATCGGGATCAACCATTACAGTACCTATTATGGGCAAACTTAAACGTCCGTTTGTTTGAGGTACATCATAGACAGTGTTCGTACCAATTACTTGGCTACCGTTTTTATAAAGTGAAAAAGTTAAGCGCATTCCTGCTATGGCAGTAAATGAAATTGAGGTATAAATATTTAAAGAACGTGGCTTCGACCCTTTATAAACAACTTGATTCGATTCTGGACTAGTAGTTCTAAAATTGCGTGCACTCACTGTAGTTACAGGTAACTTCCTAGGTGTATTGTTTGACAAAACTACAATGTTAGAGTTTGAGTAATACAAATTTGCCGTTGCCCTAACATCAGACTCTTCTGGAAGACCAGGACAATTAATAGTCCAGTTATTTGTAAAGTTATACCCCGGGTAACTACCAGATGTATATCCCTTTACATAAATACCTGATCCCGAAAAAACCCTACTTAGAACTACGCCTGTTTTAACTGTGGGATTAGAACTTACATCAAAACCCACGGCAGATCCTTCCACATTAGAAAATCCTCCTATTTTTTCTACTTGGTTGAACGCACCTTTCAATGTTTCGTAGGTTCCCGCATTATTAGTGAACCAACCTTGATTGTTTAATAACAATTTACCAATGTTGCTATAGGTTATTCCATCTGCGTTGTTTAGAAATTGAATTACACTGCTAAAATATACACCTATACCAGATATGCCACCTACACTTATAGTCATATTAGTAATAATACAATTTTGTAACAGCATTATACTGTTACTGGATCCTGATCCAGTAATATTAAAAGCCCTTCCACCTGTTAAGGTCACATTACGTATACTTCCTCCATTATTTCCTTGAAAAATTGTTCCTCCAGGATAAGATAAAACATCTTCAGTCGAATCAAGTCCTGAGATATAAGCGTTGTTGATATCAATGGGTGAAGAAAGTGTTATAAGACCGTTTATTTCATAATAAGTCCCGGCATCAAGAGTGATCACCCCCCCTGATGGCATGGGAAAATCTGCCTGACTTTTAACCAGTACATAATTATTCCTTTTTTCGCTACTCATTTTCTCCCATGTTCCTAAAGAACTGTTGTAATACTGAAAAGCATTTAAATCAGTATCAAAAACAAGTAAACCATTTGCGGGATTGTCAATTGCTTCCCGTTGCAACGTGGTCATTCGCGGGGTAAGAATACCTTGATTCTGTGAACTTATATCCATTAATGCAGAGGCATCAGGGCTCTGGGTACCTATTCCTATTTGACTTATGGCCAAATTAGGTGTACTCAAGAAGAAGGCCAAAGTCAAAAACTTTATAAAAAAACGCATAACATTTATTTTTGTAAACTTATACCAATTTACAAAAAAATACCGATTATCGTAATAATTTGTTATTTAAACGATTTATTTTAAGATTTATACTCAGATTAAATTTACGAAGGACGTGTTAAATAGTACTCATATTTCCCCTTTTCAAAATGATAGTGGTAATTTCTGGCCATATTCCCACTCTTCCAGGATAACCTAAAAATCCAAAACCCCTATTTACATTTATCATTCTTTTATTCTGCTCATAAATTCCTGCCCAGTATTTATAGCGATATTGCACGGGACTCCATTTAATCAATCCAGGTATTTCTATACCAAACTGCATCCCATGGGTATGGCCACTCAGTGTAAGCTGAAAATTCTTAGGGTGCATTTTAATTTTTTCCGCCCAGTAAGAAGGGTCATGACTCATAAGTATCTTGAAATCTGTACTTTTTAAACCAGCGGAAGCAACATCTACATCTCCAGCTTTTTTAAAACCCCCGGCACCCCAGTTTTCCACACCTACTAATGCGATCTTTTGACCATCACGCTCCAGGAGACGATGTTCATTTAGCAACAAATCCCAACCCATATCACGTTGTAAATTCTTAAGATCTTCAAGGTTTTGCCTTTTGGCTTGTCCACTTTTCCATGTTACATAGTCTCCATAATCATGGTTTCCCAAGATTGAAAAAACTCCATCTTTAGCCTGTAAGGTGCTAAATAAGGATTTCCAATCATTCATTTCCGTGGCGGTATTATTCACCAGATCACCAGTAAAAAGAATTACATCACCATTTTGTTGATTAATGAGATCTACCGCATAAGCAATTTTTTCACGATTATCAAAACTTCCGCTATGTACGTCGCTGATCTGTGTAATTTTATAACCATCAAAAGCATCCGGCAGATCTTCAAAGAACAACTCGTAATTAAGTACCCTAAACCGGTATTTACCCTTATACATCCCATACAAAAGGGATAGGAAAGGAACTGCGGCAAGGCCAAGTGCCAAACCACTTATAAATTTGCGACGGGAAGGCAGGACAAACCTATTTTCGTGGGCAATATATCTATCATAAAGACCCACCAACAAACGAATCAGATCCTCCATCAACATGAAAACGACCGTCAAAAGTTTCGGTACAAACAGGACCAAAAAAAATCCCAAGGCGTACATGGTAAGCCTATCAAACCCTTTGTACGGATCGGTATTGGCGATATGATAAATTAAATTGGCAAGTACAATTAAAGATAGAGCGAGATACACATAATGTAGCCATTGCACTTTTGTGATCGTCCTAAAGGCCTGAAATGAATAAATATCTATGGCAATGTAAAGAAGAATAAAAATAAACCAACGCATACTACGATTTTAGTTCGCAATATTAGTCAATGAATACCGTAAGATGATAGTACATATTCAAAAACACGGCACTATTTTCCAGGTATTATGCAATTAGTAAATTATCTTATCAAAATATTCATTTACTCAGAAAGCATTATTTCAATTCTACTTCTGAAACTTTACACTTAAGTGTGATAAGTTCTAAAAATGAATAATATGTAAAAAAGAGAACCGTAAATAAATACTATAGCCAGTATTGAATAATTGAAATCATGGTTTTAAAACCTTTAAAGAAGGTGTTAATATTTTCAATTTCAAAAAATAAAACTCTCTAAACTAAAGTTATCATAAAGCTGAAATTAGCGTAAAGTAATAATACAGAGTGCCAGAAAATTAGTTTTTAAAAGTCTTTTAATTCATTTAAATACGATTATTTGGCTTTAAATTTTAAAACCATATAAAGATTCTAAAAAGAAAGGAGATAATGAAGAACCCCATTTGTTAGGACAGCTTTGCTGCTAAATTAAGTTCTATTTTTCATTTATTAAGCAGCTTTTCTTTCTTGTTTTAAATATCGGTTGATGGGTATCTGATTTTCTATTCCCTGGTGCCTTCGTCTATGGTTGTAAAAATCAAAGTATTCCCGGAGTTGCCTGTACAGGCCCACCCCGGATTCCGGGGGATTGAGATAAATGTTTTCGTATTTCACACTTCTCCATAAGCGTTCTATAAAAACATTATCAATAGCTCTTCCTTTACCATCCATACTGAGTTTGATTTTATTGGAGAGCACACTTTCAGTAAAGGTCTCTGAAGTAAACTGGCTTCCCTGATCTGTGTTGAGTATCTCAGGTTTACCGTGCAGCTCAATAGCTTCTTCCAAAGCTTCTTTACACCATTGGGCGTCCATGGAATTGGATACCGACCAATTGAGCACAAAGCGGCTGTGCAGGTCTATGATCGCTATCAGGTACATAAAACCTTTTCGCATGGGTATGTAAGTAATATCAGTGGCCCAGACCTGATTGGGACGCTCTACTGTGAGGTTTCTTAAGAGATAGGGATAAACCTTATGTTCTTTGTGTCGCCGTGAAGTATGCTTACCAGGCATAATAGCCTGGAGCCCCATCAATTTGGAATAGAGGCGTTCAATACGCTTTTTGTTAACCTTGTATCCTTTGTCCAGGCTAAGCCAGGTATGCATCCGTTTGGCCCCTTTAAAGGGATGATCGGTATAATGTTCATCCATCAATCGCATAAGTTCTAGATTAAGTTCGCTCTCCCCACGGGGCTTGTAATAAATACCGCTGCGATGGATCTGTAATAGTTTGCACTGCCGCTTAAGGCTGAGTTTGGAATGACCCTTGCTTATCATTGTTCGACGCTCCCCTAAAGGCTTTATCGCAAGGCGTTATTTAAAAAATCATTCTCAACTTTAAGCTCCCCGATCACCTTAAGAAGCTGATCTTTCTTTTCCTCTTCTTCCGATTTTTTGGATTTGCCCCCCTTGGAAAAAACCGTATCGGCTTCTTTTAAAAACTCCCGTTTCCAAGTGCCTATCTGCTGAGGGGTTATTTCAAATTTCTGAGCCAGTTCCTGGGTTGTTTGACGCTCTTTTAAAGCTTCAAGGACTACTTTGGTCTTGAATTTCGATGTGAATTTTCTTCTTGTCATGATACAGTAAATTTAAAGTTATTTTTGAACTTAAATTACTGTCCTAATTTTTGGGGGATGATCAATACGATGATTTTTTTAAGTAGAAATCGAATAAAAATTTTATGAAAAAAATCATTTCAACACTTAAAAATTCATACTTTTGATTAGATTTACGCAACCATTGAAATTAAATAAAATAAAAAAATTTTAATTTAATTTTAGGATCGGGAACTAATTGCAAATTTTATTTTATATTTGCGTTGCTTAACGGCAGAAAATATTTAAGACTGTTGTAATTGACTTGTAATAATCAATTATGATTTGGGGTGAAAGCCAGCTCTCGTAGCTGGCTTTCTTTATTTATACCTACGCCACAATTGCTTTACCTCTAAAAAAAGTGCTCTTCAAATGCGATCTATTGATCGTCTACCATATTCTCCGTGTAGCGTTTACCACAACATAGTTGAAAGATTTTGTAAATCAAGATGACTAATAATAACATTCCGCAAAAAGTGCTGAAAACAGGAACTAAATGCATATCAAATGGGGTTTATCAAATTAACAGACCGCAATATAATAAATATTTAGTTTAATTTAACACTTAATTTCACTTTATCTTTAAATATATGCATTTCGACCGATAATTGAGCTGTTCGAATTTTTATTTTAACCTTTTTAAATACAAACAGTTTTTGTCGTAATCAATGATAGCTTTACCCAGATTGAGTATATCTGCACCCATAATACCATCAACGGCAGCAATCTCATGATCTATTAGCGCCGTATTTACATGTGAGAGATCAAACAGGACTATATCCACGCCAGTACATTTCCACTTATTTATTTTTATGGTATTATCTGAAGAAATCTGAGTCATCATATTAATGGCACCAGCTCCTGCGGCTTTGATATCGCTATCAATGGCAAATAGATTATACTGATCTATGGCATTAAGGTCAACGCAGGTATTTGAAGCGCCGGTATCTAATATAAACGTGCCTTTTACATTATTAAGGAAAAGACAAAACTTATAATGACCCGTTTGTGTAGTATTTAACTTGATACGTTCATAATCCTTCTGTTCTAGAAATTGGCGTAAAGACATCTATTGGTTTTATTGATTGCAAACAAACTTAGATTTTAACGGCTCTTCTCTCCATTAAATGTTTATTAAAGTTTGTAACAACGGGCTCCCATTGGTTACATTTAGCCCATGCATTTTATAGACACACATACTCATTTATATAAAGAAGAATTTGACCAGGACCGTGATGCCGTAATAAAACGGGCAAATGATCTTGGAATATTGAATTTTGTCCTGCCCGCAATAGATTCTACCCACACCCCTGAAATGGATCGTCTCAAATCTGAATATCCTAAACAAATGCACCTAATGACCGGGCTTCATCCCACTCAGGTGAAAGAGGATACCTATAAGAGTGAACTCAAACATGTTGCAGATAGGCTCGGGGAAAAAAGTTTTACGGCCGTTGGCGAAATAGGGATTGACCTCTACTGGGACAAGTCAACACTAAACATTCAAAAGGAAGCATTTAAAACCCAGATCCAATGGGCGAAAAAGAATAAGCTTCCCATCGTAATTCACTGCAGAGATGCTTTTGAAGAAACATTTGAGGTTTTAGAAAGCGAACATGACGACGACCTGTATGGTGCGTTTCACTGTTTTACCGGCACACTCGAACAAGCAAAAAAGGCGCTAAGTTTTAATTTAAAACTGGGCATAGGTGGTGTAGCTACTTTCAAGAACGGGAAAATAGATCAGTTCTTAAAAGAAATACCCATTCAAGAAATTATACTTGAAACAGATGCCCCCTACCTCGCGCCTGCCCCCTATCGTGGGAAGAGAAATGAAAGTGCCTATCTCCTAAAAATAGCACAAAAAATAGCGCACATTTATAACATACCACTAGAGGAAGTCGCCAAAATAACAAGTGCCAACACCCTTCAAATTTTTGACCTGAATACGGATTAAGGCAGTTACAAAGTAGCCCTGAAATATTTAGACATGATGGGCCTACTCCAGGTAATGCATATTTAAGTATAAAAATCTTCCGTATAATTGATCGAAATATTTTAAATCCTAATCTAAAAATGAGCTAAAACATGTAAAAAGCAGGTTTTTTTGCCTATAAATCAAATTATTTTGTTCTTTTACCCAATAAATAGCTAATCGATTAAACACAAACTATTGCAAACTTTCGATGACATCCGGTTTTACGATGCACCAGAGGTAAATGGCGCCATTATGGAGTACGCCAGGCACCCCATGTTTCGGGCTCTGTTACAATTCACTTTTCCAGATAAAGATGAAAAGGGAATTCTGGAAATTTTAGAAAAATGCCATTCCATTGAAGATTTTCAGAACTATGTGATCTATTATTCCGTGGCAAAAGTAATAGAGAAAAGTACGGAAGGCTTTTCCACATCAGGGTTTGACAACCTTGACAGAACACAGTCCTATCTCTATCTTTCTAATCACAGGGATATTATCCTGGATACTTCCTTTATCAATTTTGCCTTACTAAATCATGAGCAAATCATGACCGCGTCTGCCATAGGTGACAATCTTGTCAAAAAATCCTTTTTGTTGACGCTTTCAAAGCTCAACCGCAACTTTCTCGTTCGCCGCAGCCTATCACCACGTGAAATGCTTGCCAGTTCAAAAAAACTGTCTATTTATATACAGACGCTGTTAAGTGAAAAGCAATCTATATGGATGGCGCAACGCGAAGGCCGCACAAAAGATGGTAACGACAGGACCCAGCAGGGTGTTTTGAAAATGCTTGCAATGAATCGTGGCCAAGATTCAGTAATGACCTGTTTGAAAAAAATGCGAATCGTACCTGTGGCGATTTCTTATGAATTTGATCCCACAGATATTCTCAAGGTCCCTGAACTCATAGCAAAAAGTGAAGATGTAGAATATGTAAAGAGCAGCAATGAGGATTTTAATAGTATCATGCGCGGTGCCCTGGGCAGCAAAAAACGTGTTCATATAAGCCTTGGCAGCCTTGATGATTCAATTTTTGACACCATAGACGCAAAACCCATTTCTGATAATGATAAGCTACAAGAACTTGCCCAGGAAATAGACCGCTGTATCTATGGTATTTATAAATTATGGCCTTCTAATCTTGTGGCTTACGACCTTTACAACAATACCACAAAATATGAACACGCCTATACAGAAAGGGACAAGCGTTCTTTTGAACGACGTATAGAACGAAGGATAACTACCGAAACAGAAGTTGCCCGCGAAAGTTTCTTACTTATGTACGCCAACCCTGTAATCAATAAGGAAAAATTTTAGAAATGAGCAAAAAGAGCTCTATACTCCTTATCTATACTGGTGGTACTATAGGTATGGTTAAGGATTTTGAAACCGGTGCCCTAAAGAATTTCAATTTTGACCAACTTTTAAATCAGATCCCTGAACTAAAGTTGCTTGATTGCGATATTTCAACTATTTCGCTGGAGCAACCTATCGATAGCTCAAATATGCAACCTACAAATTGGGTTGACATCTGTAACATTATCAATGAAAACTATGCAGACCATAATGGATTCGTAGTTCTTCATGGCAGTGACACCATGAGCTACACAGCCTCTGCCCTTAGTTTTATGCTTGAAAACCTTTCAAAACCGGTAATACTTACCGGCTCACAATTGCCCATAGGCGACTTACGCACAGATGCAAAAGAAAATCTGATTACCGCGGCACAATTGGCCTCCCTACGCAAAAATGGACGTCCTTATATTACCGAAGTATGCCTTTACTTTGAATACAAACTATATCGTGGCAATAGGACAACTAAGGCAAGTGCAGAACATTTTGAAGCTTTTGCCTCTCCTAATTGTATTCCACTTGCCACTTCTGGGGTAAATCTTACGATTGCAGATCAAAATCTGCGTCCCTATAGGCGTAAAAAACTTATAGTTCATGAAAAAATGATCACCGATATTTTGGTTATTCATCTTTTTCCGGGCTTAAATGAGGAATTATTAACACAAATGCTCACGAAAACAAAATTTTCGGGAGTGATTTTAAAGACATTTGGAAATGGAAATGCCAGTACACAACCCTGGTTTTTAAAACTTTTAAAAAATTGTATAGACAGGGATATTCCAGTGGTCAATGTAACACAATGCCTTTCCGGAGTTGTGCAAATGGGTAACTATGAGACGAGTACACAATTGGGGCAACTTGGAGTGATCTCTGGCAAGGATATAACAACCGAAGCGGCGATTGCAAAGATGATGTATCTCTTGGGTCAGGATTTGGGAAAACAAGTCTTTAAAACTATATTTGAAACATCAATTCGTGGGGAAATGTGCTAATATTTAAAATATTTTATTCTCTTCACGTTTTTGAGAACGGTTTTTTTTTCGTTATTTGCTTATCCCTAATTCAGTGAAAGGACCTTATGCCTTTTTTGGGTTTTGTTATTGAGAGAGGTGGCCGAGCGGTCGAAGGCGCACGCCTGGAAAGCGTGTATACGCCAAAAGCGTATCGAGGGTTCGAATCCCTTCCTCTCTGCTAATTTTATTTTTAAACAATTATTTTTATATCTTTATCACTTTACTAACCAAATTTTAAGATCAAAAGCAATGAAAAGACTATTTTCAATCTTAACAATCGCAGCTGTTATGGCAGTGGGCAATTTTTCGATGCAGGCAAATACTGCTGCATTAACTTTAACTAATTCTGCCGTAATCACAGCGGTACAAGATGAGCAAGCTGACCAGGAAATGGCAGCCGATACTGAAGAGGATCTTTCTTTTACACAAACGCTTAAAAAACGTTTTATTGAAGGTGGACCAGCATTTATGGGTATTGTACTCTTATGTTTGATCTTAGGTCTTGCAATTGCTATAGAACGTATCATATTCCTTAATCTTGCTACAACTAATACAAAAAAATTAGCGCAGGATGTAGAAGATGCATTAAACAGTGGCGGTGTGGAAGCAGCTAAAGAAGTTTGCAGAAACACAAGCGGACCGGTTGCATCTATTTATTACCAAGGTTTAGACCGTGTTGACGAAGGCGTTGATGCTGCTGAAAAGGCTGTTGTAGCTTACGGTGGTGTTCAAATGGGCCAACTTGAGAAAAACGTTTCTTGGGTATCCTTATTTATCGCTCTTGCTCCTATGCTTGGTTTCATGGGTACCGTACTTGGTATGATTGAGGCATTTGACCGTATTGAAGCAGCAGGGGACATGCAGCCTTCACTTGTTGCGGGTGGTATTAAAGTTGCACTTTTGACGACTGTATTCGGTCTTATCGTGGCAATTATCCTTCAGATTTTCTATAATTATATTATCGCTAAGATTGATAGTATTGTAAACGATATGGAAGATGCTTCTATTACTTTGATTGACATGCTTGTACGTTACAAGAATCCTACTATCAGAAAGTAATATCAATCTTTTATACAATTTATACTTATGTTACATAAAATCTTAAAAATCGTTTCGATCATAATAAGTATTCTTGCGGCTGTCTGGCTTGTGAGGATCATCTTGGCCGGCGATACAGCAATTGCAGATTCTAATGATTTACAAAGTTCTCTTGTTACACCATTTATTTATATTGCATACATAATTTTTGCAATAGCCCTGGTGTTCGTAGTGGTCTTTGTCCTTAAGAACCTTTTCAGCAATGCTAATAGTTTAAAGAGTACATTAATAGGTTTGGGCGCATTTGCCGCGGTAATTGTCATATCCTATGTGTTGGCTTCAGGTCAGGAGACCCCAATGCAGGATGGCGAAGTGTTATCGGCATCGGGATCACGATGGGTTGAGACTGGTATTTATGCATTCTATATCCTAGCAATACTTGCGATTGGCGCTATGGTCTTTTCCGGCGTTAAAAAATTAGCTAAATAACAATACTATGGCAAAGAGAGATGCACCAGAGGTGAATGCAGGATCGATGGCAGATATTGCCTTCTTATTGCTTATCTTCTTTCTGGTAACGACGACAATTGAGACAGATAGCGGTATTAGCCGTAAGCTGCCTCCTAAATTAGACGAGAACCAACCGCCACCACCTATTATTAAACAGCGTAATTTATTTGTGGTAAATGTAAATGCCAATGATGATCTTCTTGTTGAAGAAGAATCAATGGATTTAAAAGATTTACGTGCCGCCGCTGTAGAATTTTTGGACAACGGCGCTGGAACAGGTGATGATGCTTGTAATTACTGCCAGGGGGCTAAGGATGAAAGTTCATCTGTGAACCCTACCACGGCAATCATATCCCTGGTTAATAATAGAGGTACATCGTACAAACGGTATATTTCGGTACAAAACGAGCTTGTAGCTGCTTACAATCAGCTGCGTGATAGAGAATCTATGAAAATGTATAATGTCGCATTTACAGAAATGGAGAACACGTACAATGATCCTGGAACTTCGTCAAGCACGAAAGATAAGCTAAGGCCTAAATTAGAGAGAATTAGGGAAATGTTTCCTGAAAAACTTTCTGAGGCTGAACCTAAAAGTAATTAATCTAACAAAATATCAATATGGCTAAATTTGCAAAAAAGAAAAGTGGTGACCTGCCGGCAGTAAATACGGCTTCACTACCCGATATTGTTTTTATGTTACTTTTTTTCTTTATGGTTGCTACAACAATGCGAGAAACCACTTTGAAAATAAATAACAATTTGCCTACAGCCAATCAGATTGAAAAACTTGATAAAAAAGATCTTATCATGTATGTTTACGCTGGTAAGCCAAGCCCTAGGTATCAAAGTACCTATGGAACCGAAGCAAAAATACAACTGAACGATAAATTAGCTGATGTTAATGATATCCCAGGTTTTATTTACGAGGAGAGAGCTACAAAGCGAGAAGAACTTTTACCATTACTTACCACTGCGCTTAAAGTAGATGGTGATACGAATATGGGCCTAGTTTCAGACATAAAACAACATCTGAGAGATGTAGATGCACTTAAAATTAATTATGTGACTAAAAACGGTAATGCCGTTGAAGCCAATAACTAATTTAAAAAGTTTCAAAAATTTAAAAACGCTCCTATCAGAGCGTTTTTTTTGTGCCATATTTTCAAATAAAGTTTCTGAAATTTATTTAGTCTATACAATACCTTCGTTACCTACATCTAAAGTATCTTTATAGCATGAAATTTACGTATCTGTTGATTTTGTTTATGTGTTCGTTGGCCCCGGTGTACAGCCAGCAAACTATAAAAGATTCCGTTATTGACAACAAATACCGGGAAGATCAGTTTTATCTAGCGATTACCTTCAATCTGCTCGTTGACAAACCTGATGGCATATCTCAGAATGGTTTTAGCGGCGGTCTTCATTTTGGTTATATACGCGATATGCCAATCAATAAGAGACGCAATTTATCTATAGGATTAGGTGCCGGACTTTCAATGAATACTTATAATGAGAATCTTTTTATAGGTGAGCTGGAAAATGAAGAGACTGTTTTTCAGGTTTTAGGCCCAGGTCTGGATTATAATAAAAATTGGCTTTCTACGTATCAAATTGAAGTACCGCTGCAATTTCGATGGCGCACCTCAACAGCAGACACGTATAATTTTTGGAGAATCTATTCAGGGCTTCAACTAGGCTATATCTATGCGTATAAGGCAAATTTTGAACAACCGGGCAATCAAGTTATACAAACAGACATTCCCGAACTGGAGCGCTACAGGGTGGGTGCGACATTTGCCTTTGGCTATGCCAGCTTTAATTTCTACTTTTATTATAGCCTTGAACCCTTTTTTAAAAATGCGTATACGGTAGAAAATCAGACTATCGAACTAAATGCCTTTAAATTAGGCTTGATTTTCTACATTCTATAAGAAAAACAATAATCCTAATTGAGGCAGCGCACCTATTACCATTCCCATAAATAATTCAGAAGATGAATGTGCTTTCTGCTCTAATCTGGAGGAAGCAATCGCACCCGTAATAAAAAAGAGTACTCCAATAGCCATAAGAAGATTGCTGCCATAATGCATACTAAGCGCTATTATAAAGAAAAGAACTCCTGCAATACCTACCATGTGCAGACTTAATTTATAACGCAGCAGCGACGCTAAAAAGGCAATAATAGCTGAAACAAGTATTCCCAGGAAAAAGTAATAAAGCTCAGGAAATTCATATCCCTTTACAACTATAAAAAGAACGATTCCTGTAAGTATTACCTGAAAGAATAAAGGAGTCCTGCGTTGTTTTATATTTTCAACAAAAATACTATCTATCCTCCCCAAATTACGGAGCATAAAATAAAACAAACTTGGTACTATAATCGTGAGAATAGAAATTGCCATTAATTTGGCATACAAAAAGCTCTCCGGGATGAATTTAGGGGTAATCTTAAAATAAAGGACAGTGCCCAGAAGAGGCATAAATATAGGATGAAATACGTACGAAAAAGACCTCAAAAAGTATTTCATTATTAACGTAAGATTCTGATTTAAATCAACTAATGCCCTACAAAAGTAAGTTCTTTTTATATTTCTTTGCGCAAACGCGCTACGGGAACATCTAGTTGCTCCCTATATTTTGCCACAGTTCTTCTTGCTATGGGATAGCCCTTTTCTTTCAAAATCTTAGCGAGTTTATCATCGGTAAGCGGTTTACGCTTGTTTTCTTCCTGAATGGTAATTTCCAGTATTTTTTTGATCTCGCGGGTAGACACTTCTTCTCCCTGATCATTGGTCATACTTTCACTAAAAAAAACTTTTATCAGTTTAGTTCCGTAGGGTGTATCCACATATTTACTGTTGGCTACACGCGAAACCGTAGAAACGTCCATATCGATCTCCTCTGCAATATCTTTGAGGATCATGGGGCGCAGGTTACGTTCATCCCCGGTTAGAAAATATTCTTCCTGATAGTTCATGATCGCGCTCATGGTAACAAAAAGAGTCTGCTGGCGCTGTTTTATAGCCTCAATGAACCATTTTGCCGAATCTAGCTTTTGCTTAATAAACATAACCGCGTCTTTTTGCGATTTGCTTTTCTCTTTAGAAGCTTTATACCCTTTTAGCATATCACTGTATTCCCTTGAAACGTGCATTTGCGGCGCGTTCCTGCCATTCAGGCTTAAGTCAAGTTCCCCATCTGCAATGCGAATGGTAAAATCTGGGACAACGTGTTCCACAATACGGGAATTACTGCTATAGGAACTTCCAGGTTTAGGGTTAAGATGTTCTATTTCTTCAATAGCATTGCGCAGCTGATCTTCGGTGATATTGAATTTGGAAATTAGTTTGGCGTAATGCTTTTTTGTGAAATGGTCAAACGCATTCTCCAGGATATCAATTGCAAGACTAACAGACTCTGTAGCCTCCCTGCGCTTTAATTGAATCAAAAGACACTCTTCTAATCCGCGTGCACCTACTCCTGCGGGATCAAGGGTTTGAACAAGCATCAATATGCGCTCTATTTTATCAACCGAAGTATAGATGTTTTGGGTAAAAGCCATATCATCTACAATATCTGCCATAGAACGTCTTAAATAACCGCTCTCATCAACACTACCTATTAAAAATTTAGCGATTTGCAGCTCCTCTTCATCAAGCCGAAATGTATTTAGCTGGCCTTGTAGGTATTGTGTGAAAGAAGTACCAGAAGCATAGGGGATCTGCTTGTCCTCATCATCTGCACTGTAATTGCTTGCATTTAAGCGATAACTGGGTATCTCATCATCAGATAAATAATCATCTACGTTAATCTCGGTTTCTATAGATTCAGAATCCTGCTCTTCCTGATCTGTATTATCAAACTCTTCAAATTCGTCATTTGCTTCCTCTTTGCCGGAATCAAGTGCGGGGTTTTCCTCTAACTCCTGCTTTACGCGCTGTTCAAATGCCTGAGTAGGCAATTGAATCAGTTTCATCAACTGGATCTGCTGCGGCGAGAGCTTCTGGGAAAGCTTGAAGTTTAATTGTTGTTTGAGCATAAATCAGCTATAATAATACAAAAATAGACAAATAAGCACTAAAATTTACATGTGCTGTAGCGGTTAACGGGTAAGAAAGCTTTTAAGCATTAAAATACGTGGCTATCTTCCTACTCATATACCACACCGATATACGATAAAAAACCTATTTCAGTTTAAAATTCTGCATTTTGTGGAAACCTGGGATATGGGATCACGTCACGTATATTGCTCATACCGGTAACAAACAATACCAGACGTTCAAAACCAAGACCAAAGCCACTGTGTACACAAGTACCAAATCTACGGGTATCAAGATACCACCATAATTCCTTTTCAGAAATATCAAGGGCTTTCATTTTCTCCTGTAGCACTTCCAGGCGCTCTTCCCGTTGAGAACCTCCTACGATCTCACCTATACCGGGAAATAAAATGTCCATCGCCCGCACCGTTTTTTGATCATCATTGAGACGCATGTAAAACGCCTTTATTTTTGCAGGATAGTCAAACAAAATTACCGGACATTTAAAATGTTTTTCTACCAGGTAGCGCTCATGTTCGCTCTGTAGATCAGCTCCCCATTCCTCGATGGGGTACTTAAATTGTTTTTTCTTGTTTGGTTTGGAATTTTTAAGGATGTCAATGGCCTCGGTATAACTTACCCTTTTAAAGTTGTTTTCAAGTACAAAGCTCAGCTTTTCACGCAACTTCATGGGCGCGCGTTCTGCCGCGGGCTTTGACTTATCTTCATCTATTAAGCGCTGTTCCAGAAATTCAAGATCGTCCTGACAGTGCTCCAATGCGTATTTAATTACAAACTGAATAAAATCTTCCGCGAGATCCATATTTCCGTCAAGATCACAAAACGCCATTTCTGGTTCTATCATCCAGAATTCGGCCAAATGACGTGAAGTATTACTATTTTCTGCCCTAAATGTTGGGCCAAAAGTATACACCTTGCCCAGACCCATGGCAAAAGTCTCTGCTTCCAGCTGACCAGAAACTGTCAAATTTGTCTCTTTTCCGAAGAAATCCTTCTTGAAATCCACAGTTCCATCCTCATTTTTATGGGGATTTTTTAGATCCATCGCGGTTACCTTAAACATTTCGCCAGCACCTTCTGCATCACTCCCGGTAATTACCGGCGTATGTACATTAAAGTAACCGTTTTCCTGAAAATAATGGTGAATGGCGTAAGAAAGTTTAGAGCGCAAACGCATCACCGCACCAAAAGTGTTTGTGCGCACGCGTAAATGAGCCTGCTCCCTCAATTTCTCAAGACTGTGCCTTTTAGGCTGTAAAATGGTGCGTTTTACTTCTTCGGGATCAGCATCGCCCAGGATTGTAATTTCGATAGCCGCGACCTCAACTGCCTGTCCGCCGCCCTGGCTTTCTACCAGATTGCCTTTTACCGCAATAGCGGCGCCCACCGTAATACGCTTGAGCAACGCGTCATCTGTCTGCTCAAAATCTACTACGCACTGCAGGTTATTTATTGTAGAACCATCATTAAGGGCTATAAATCGATTTGCCCTAAACGAGCGTACCCATCCCTTAATTTCAAGTTCCTGTTGTCTGGGCTCCTGGCCCAGTATATATTGTATGTTTTTCTGTATCATTATCTATGCTATATGCGCAAAGATAATTTTTACTGCACAGCTTCTCAAACCTAAAGCTAAATTGATTTGGTCAACACCAAAAATTTTACTCCCTCAACTTTCTGGCAACAAATGCACGCACTACTTCTGCAGTAAGGCCAAAGGCTACATGCGCTATAAGTTCGTTCGCCTGAAGTTTCATCGGGATATCTTCTGGTTTTTCTTTTAAACCCAGCATGGGCAAAGAGGTTTCATGTGTACCCACCCAAGTGCTGGCGCCCAGCATTGCGCCATCAAAAAGACTTGTTTCCATATCGTCACGCTTGCCATAGCCGTAGGTCGCGCCTATACTTGCCCCAAAGGGGAAATTTACAAATTGCTCTGCCAGCTCTTTATTATTCGCACTTATGGGTTCACCGGTCACCACTACCGAAAGTTCATCTACCATTTTTAATTGTGCAGATTTTGTATCAGGTCTTCTAACGGGCAAAACCTGCTCAATGGCCACTTTTACCATAGTGCCAGCAAGACCTCCCAATACACCAGAAATTAATCCCCTACTTACATTTGAGGCCAGAGTATCTTTCTCTAACCAGGCTTCTATATTTGAACTCATTGTCTTTAATTTTAAATCAAATTTAAAAAAACCTGTCCTCTGACAGTTCGCATTTAACATGCTTTTTAATCCTGTAGCGCCTAAAGATTAGCTTGCGGTTTATAGCGCTTTGCCTAATAATTGCATAAAATTTTCAATTTTTGATGGCTCTAACCAGCGCAATACCACCACCAGATCGTTTGCTTTATCAACAACAATAAAATTACCGCCAAAACCTGCCGCATAATAAATATCTTCTGAAACGCCTTCCCAGTGACGAGGACCTTGTTTGTTTATCCACCACATATAGCCATAATTCACATTGGGCCGGGAAGGTTGAATGGCCTCCTTTATCCATCTTTCGGAAAGAAGCTGTTTACCTTTCCAGTTACCATTATTTAAAAACAATAGGCCAAAGCGCGCCATATCTTCCGTGCTAATAAACATTCCCCCACCAGAATGGCCACCACCTGTGACCGATTGCATATTTAGACCATCTATTATGGTAAAAGCATCATCATAACCGTACCAGCGCCAGGTGGTAGAAGCGCCAATAGGGTCCATAATTTTTTCTTTCAAGATCACAGGCAAAGGTTTGCGCCATACATTGGTAAGGGCGTAGGCCAACACGTTTACGCGCACATCATTGTATTCAAAAACAGTTCCCGGTTTGTTTAGTTCCCTATAGCGCCAATCGTCCAGTCCGCCCTCTTTTGGTGGCCGGTCTGCCCAGTCTGCACTGCCCCAGAGCGAACCGCTCCAGTCAGAATTTTGCTGTAATAGATGCTTCCAACTTACCCCAGCGTTGTGCTCGCCGTCAAAAGTTCCATCCCATACATAGCTGGAAACCGAATCATTGACTGATCCTATAATCTGCTCATCCACGGCAAGACCGGCAACCGTAGAAAGAAAACTTTTTGTAACACTAAAGGTCATATCAACGCGATGCGTATCGCCCCAGGACGCAACCAGATAACCATTTTTGATAATCATCCCGGCCGGGCCTCCCCGTTTTTTTGTTGGTCCTTGTATATCGTGAAAGGGTTCATGTTCAAAACCTTCGAGAATAGCTTGTCGCAAATCCCGAGAACCGGTATACTCATTTGCTTCGGCAAAATCAATGGCTTCCTGAAGATCTTTGGCAGTTATGCCCGCTTCTTTAGCGGAATGCTTTTCCCAATTGGGTCCAGATTCTGGAAAATAGCTTTCCTGAGCGTAAACGCCAGCGTAAAAAACAAACAGTAATATTCCTAAAAGATGAATTTTCATAAATAATTGGGCTTTTGCAGGCTAAAATAGGTATTCCGAAGTGAAAATTGGAAGTTTATTGGTACTGCCAACTCAAAATTAAGAGTATCTTTCTTAAATTAGACAATGACCAAATAGACTAAAGTGATACCACGCATGACGTATTTAATATATTTTATGCTACTTTTAAAATTATGAAAACAGATCAATTATTCGACGCTATACGCATAGGAGAGACCGCTCAGGTAGAATCACTTTTAAATGAAAACCCAGAGCTTATTCATGAAAAGGATGCGCGTGGCTCTACACCCCTGCTCCTGGCAACCTATTATGGCCATATGACTATTGCCGAAGTTTTAATGCAACGGGAAGGTACCATTAATGCTAAAGATGCTTCTGGAAACACCGCACTTATGGGCGTATGTTTTAAAGGCTATCCAGAAATTGCTAAAATGCTCATTCAAAAAGGAGCAGACGTTAATGTGCAAAACTTCAATGGCGCTACAGCGTTGATCTATGCGGCTACATTCAACCAAAAAGATATTATACAATTGCTGCTTCAAAATGGAGCTGATCCTGAACTAAAGGACTCCAGGGGACTTAAAGCTGTAGATCATGCAAAAATGCAGGGACTTAAAGATATCGTCAATATATTCGAAAAATGATTGAGGCACCCATAAAGGAATTGCAATCGGTAAGATTTAGAAATCGGGGCTACACGGGCAAAAAGTTACTTTTGCCCAGTGAAGAATACGCTTTTCTGAATTTCCTGACGCGTGCCCTTGGGGAAAATGTTTTTTTAATAGGTACGCGTCTGGGGCTTGATGTGTACTATTTATCAACCACCAGTAAAGCCTCCTTTATATCAAAGCATTTATGGTTTTTCCAAACGGACAAAAGTGATAAAAAAAATTCCTTAAGTATGGAAGAAAGGAATGGGACTGCTGTCCTTGATTTTTTTGACCATGCAGTGGAAAGTCTCTCCGGGCATCCCCAGTTATTTTTATCTACCAGTAAAAAACTTATTGCACGTTTTAACGATCTGGGGATAAAAACCCCTTTAAACAAGATGCTCTATACGTGCTTTGATAACCAACTCAATCGTTTGATTACTGAGGATCGCGTTCCTTTTTCTGCGAAAATAAAACAACTTAGGGAGGAAAAAGAAGAACCTTTTTTGAAAACGAATGATGCCAAGCAGCGGTTATTAAAAGCATTTTCTTCAAGAAACACCACAAATTAGTCAAAATCACCCTGAATTTAGGCAAAAAAAGCTATTTCCTACAACGCATTGTCTTCAAAAATTTTACCCCCTTGTTAAATGTTTATAGGTCAGTTGCCCTTTTACGTCAAGCCTACCTCTTATCTTTAGAAATGCAAGTGCTGTGATAAAGGCATCACCTGCTGCCTTGTGCCTGTCGGCTTTTTCTATTTTGAGATCTGCGCAAAGTTCATCAAGACTATACTGCTTATCCTTATTGAGAATATTGACCTGATGAATGGTTTTTTTATAAAGTATCCCTGTATCCAGCGCTTTGTTCTTAAGTTTTGGCGCGCCCAGGCGTTTTAATGCGTAATTGATAATGGCCAGGTCAAAACCCACATGATGACCTACCAAAACGCTGTTGCCTATAAATTTAAGAAATCCTTTTACCGCATCTTCTTCCGAAATTTGCTTTTGTTTACCCTGTTTTAGAATACCGTGTACGGGAACGGTTTCAGCCTTAAACTTCTCCTGATGGATATAATATTCATAAGTATCCCTCACATTTATCACATTTCCCTCAATTCCTATCGCGCCTATACTGAGCATACGATCATTGCGAACATCCAGACCGGTTGTTTCCGTATCAAAAACCACAAAACGAAGGGAATGAAGTGGCGCATTCTTAACCTTTTTTGCCTGAAAAGCAGCAGCATAGTCTTTATAGAAAGCAGGAGCGTTTTTCAATTTTCTATTAAAAAGGTCAAAAAATGGCAGTTTTATCATACTTTTTGAGGTTATAGGGTGATTTTTCTAACTAGCAATACGTTTATCTAATTTGAGAAAACCAGACTTAGGACTTAGGACTTAGGACTTAGGACTTAGGACTTAGGACTTAGGACTTAGGACTTAGGACTTAGGACAAAATTAAAAATTATCGAGCCATTCTACTTCAAATGTCTTAAATCTTACGTCTTTTTAAAGAAAACTATTTTAACTGATAGCGCACGGTAAGTATTTCCTGAATATCCCGTATAGGCCTAAAACATCTTTTTAATTTCAGCTTTTCGGCTTTATTTAAACTGGCAAGTTCTATAAAACGACCAGAATCGTCATGAAGCAAGCCCTGTTTTGTCCTGAATTTTAAAAGTGCCTTAAACGCATAGCTACAGCTTTCATAAACTTCCTTATTATTTTCTTCCAGTTCTGCAAGACGTTCAAAACGTCCCGCGGTATTGTTGATATTGCGTAGTTTATGGTGCAGGCTCAATACGCGTGCAGCATCTATAAGCGGCATCAATGCGCGTTGCTTGATATCAAAAAAGTCTTTGTGCTCCCCGCTTTCCTCCACCAGAAATTGACGGAAGAATCCTAGCAACGCCGGACTCTTGGTTGCGTCCCTTGCCATATGGCGATAAAAGAAAGTATTGCCGTCCAAAACTTCAAAAATTTGGTCAGACAGCGTAGTGACCAGTGGCGTATCTCCATAAACATAACTATAATCAAAGAAAATAGCAGACAACAACAAACTTTCTGGACTGGGGTTTGTGATCCATTGGGTAAACTGGGATTGCCACTCACTTAGGGATTGGCACCAGCGCGGGTTGCTGGCCATCATATCTGCCGTACAATACGCGTAGCCCACTTTATGCAATGTGCGTGTAACATGGCGCGCCAGCTCCAGAAAATATTCCTGGGTTACCTCATAATCTGCAGCGGGCACGTCCTCAAATACGATCGCGTTGTCCTGATCTGTGGTAAGTGTCTGTTCCTTTCTCCCCTGACTGCCCAGTGCCAGCCAGGCAAATTTGCACGGTGCCGGTGTTTCCATCTTTTTTAGGGAAATCTCGATCGCGCGTACGGTGATCGCATAGTTTATCTCATTGAGGATATTTAAGATCTGGGAAAGCGGCAGGTTTTGATCCAGGTATTTTTTGAGTAGTTCTCCGGTTTTGATCTTGATTTCGCGCAGCGTATTAGGTTTATCCGCCCGTTTTACCTCTTTAAGGAGCACTATGGGATTATTGGCAAAAGAAACTACTATATCCTGCTGCGTGATAAGACCCAGCAACTCCGTATCTGGTGTCCCATCCTGGGTAATACATAAATGACTGATGTCATTTTTAAGCATAATAAGTTGGGCCTGGGATACCGTGGGCCCTTTTTGAAAACATTTTACCGGCGCGCTCATGATCTGGGTAACCGGCTCTGTTATACTGTTTATTCCTGTTGCGATTTTATCCCTAAGATCCTGGTTAGTGATCATTCCCACGGGTTTCTTGTCCTTAATGACCACAATGCTGCCCACATGTTTGCTTACCATGATATTTGCCGCTTCCTTAATGGAGATTTCTGGTGCGCAGGTGACTGGATTTTTAGTGTATTTTGCTTTTTTCAGGTCTAAAATCTCACTGCCCCGCTCTACGGAATATTCGGTGAATAGTTTACCACTTTTTTCCAGTGCTCGCGGGTCACTTACGTTTGAGGCAAAACTGGCGATCAAAAAGTTGCTTACCTTTTTATTTTCCAGCGCCATGGGTAGAAACAGAGCTATGGGAATACCATACAATATGCTCTCTTCGTTTGCCGAAGCTGAGGATTGATAATCTTCTTTAGTGATCAGCGGCCGCAACCCAAACAGATCACCTTCATCGCAAATATCAACGATCTGTGGTTCTTTATTTTCTATTCTGAAAATGCGTACCGCACCGTCCTTTACCACATAGAACATCCCGTGGTTTGCTTCGTTTTCCTTGAAGATGGGTTTGTCTTTCTCTAAATAAATGACCTTTACCTCACCGGCAATGATGAGCAGGTTTTTCTCATCCATAAACTGAAATGGGGGAAATCCTTTTAAAAAATCATAAATGCGTTCGGCAATTGTGTTTTGCATGACAGGGGACGTTTGGATCGTTTGCGGTCAATGTAAATTTCGCATTTTATTATCGAATACCACCAAAGTCGATAAATAGGACATTTTTAGGCGTAAATCAGCATTAAACCGTTTAAATTCAGCATAAAACAAGACTTTTCATTCAATTTAGATTGCGTCGTTCTATGAAAAAACGTTTCAATAAAGCAGCAGCCTGATCTGCCATAATCCCCTGATGTACCCTGGTTTTGGGATGCAATTGCGTACCCATATGCTGATAGCCCCGCACAGGATCTGGCGCAGCGATCACAATATTTGAAATCTGGCTCCAGTACAATGCACCGGCGCACATTTGACAAGGTTCCAGCGTGATATAAAGTGTACAATCGGTAAGATATTTGCCTCCCAGATAGTTCGCTGCAGCGGTAATGGCCTGCATTTCAGCGTGCGCGGTGACATCATTGAGACGTTCGGTCAGATTGTGCGCGCGGGCGATTATTGTATTGTTTACCGTTATGACGGCACCTACTGGAATCTCGCCAAGTTCATAGGCGATCTCCGCTTCCTGCAGTGCTCTTTTCATAAAATAGGTATCGTCAAAAGGTTGTAGCATGGCACTGAATTTCGTCGCTTTGTATATTCGGATTAATTACCTGCAAGTAATTGATTTTTGACCACATTTTAAAAAATAATGTACACTTCGGCTACCTTTGCAGCATGTCTACAGATTTACTTTCACACCTTGATGACCCCGCAGATTTGCGGAAACTGCCCCCGGAAAAACTGGATGATCTCGCCAGGGAACTGCGCCAGTTTATCATTAACATAGTTGCGGTAAAAGAAGGGCATCTGGGTGCAAGCCTGGGTGTGGTGGAATTGACTATCGCCCTCCACTACATTTTTTACACCCCACGCGACAAGTTGATCTGGGATGTGGGACACCAGGCGTATGGGCATAAAATTCTTACGGGTCGGCGGGATATCTTTGAAACCAATAGGCAATATGGCGGTCTGAGCGGTTTTCCGCGTAGGGAAGAAAACCAATACGACGCCTTTGGGACTGGACACTCCAGCACTTCTATTTCTGCCGCGCTGGGCATGGCGATAGGCGCCCAACTCAAAGGTGACAAAAACCGACAACATATTGCGGTAATAGGCGATGCTTCCATCGCAAGCGGAATGGCCTTTGAAGCCCTCAACCATGCCGGCGCGACAAATGCTAACCTACTCGTGGTGCTCAATGACAATACGATGGGCATTGATCCCAGCGTGGGCGCTTTTAAAAACTACCTTTTTGAGCTAAAAAATGGTCATTCTGAAGCTAAAAATAGCTTTGAAGCACTTAATTTTAGCTATTATGGCCCTGTGGATGGGCATGATCTTAGCGCTCTTTTAGATGTTCTGAATAAATTAAAGAATGAAACCGGCCCGCGTTTATTGCATGTGATAACCACAAAAGGAAAAGGACTGAAACAAGCCGAGGCAGATCAGGTAAAGTACCACGCCCCTGGCCGATTTAATGCCAAAACGGGTGATCTAGAGCAATATCCTGCAGCACCTCAACCTCCCAAATATCAGGATGTTTTTGGCCATACCTTAGTAGAACTGGCCGAAACAAACGTAAAAATAATAGGTATCACTCCTGCCATGCCCACGGGGAGTTCCTTAAAATACATGATGCAACGCTTCCCGGAGCGCGCGTTTGATGTGGGCATTGCAGAACAACATGCGGTTACCCTTGCGGCAGGAATGGCCAGCGAAGGTTTTTCGGTCTTTTGTACTATTTATTCTACATTTTTACAGCGCGGTTATGACCAACTTATTCACGATGTGGCACTACAAAATTTACCTGTAATCTTTTGTCTGGACCGTGCCGGCCTTGTGGGTGAAGATGGTGCCACCCACCACGGTATTTTTGATATTGCCTATCTGCGCTGTATCCCAAATATGATCCTTTACGCTCCACGGAATGAAGAAACCCTTCGGAATATCCTGTTTACCGCGCAAAAAGGCTTGCAACATCCTATCGCCATTCGCTACCCAAGAGGAAGGGGAAATGTAATAGCATGGGAAACGCCGTTTGAAGAAGTCGCAATTGGCAAGGCCGAAAAACTGCGCGATGGAAACAAAATTGCTGTTTTGGTAACCGGAAATCTTACGGAGCGCACACTAAAAATTGCTTCAGAAAGTGAAAAGAAAGTAGCCGTTTACTATTTTGGTTTTATAAAACCACTTGATTTTGAAGCGTTAAATACCATTTTTGACCAATTTAAGGCTATTATCACCTTAGAAGATGGCGTAAAAATTGGTGGTTTCGGTTCCGCAATAGCGGAATATGCGGCTGAAAAGAATTATAAAGGCTCCATCAAAATCTTGGGCATTCCCGATCGCTTTATAGAACATGGGAGTATTGATGAATTACAAAAAGAAGCTGGAATAGATGTAGATACGATTAAAGAAATCCTGCGCGAACAGTTGAAACACTTATAAACAAGTGAACGATTAAATGGCCAACTTAAAGTGCATTCCTAAAAATACAATTCTGGATTTGAACCAATCTAAATCCAGAATACATACTAAGCTCAAATACTGAATAATTCTATTTCTGTTAAGCTTCCGCGGCTATTTCAGTTAGTATTTGTTTAAATACATCTACAGGTTGGGCGCCGGTCACGGCACTTTTACGATCAAAAACGATGGTGGGCACAGAATTCACTCCCGAATTTTTCCAATAATTCTGCTCGGTTCTTACGTGGTAACGCGCTTCTTCATTATCCAATGTAGACAAGCCTTCCTCTGCATTTAGGCCAACATCCAGCAACGCTTGTTTTAAAACCTCTCTTTTAGAAACATCTTTTCTTTCGCTAAAAAAGGCTTTGGTAAGCTGCATTTTTAGTTCGGTTTGCTTGCCGAATGCTTTGGCGTAATCCAGTAAGACATGCGCCTCAAAAGTATTGGCCATCCGCATTCCGTCAAAATAATCAAATGTAAAACCAAGTTCTTCGCCGGCATCTATCATACGCTGCTGCGACTCCTGCTGCTGCTCTTCCGTAGAACCGTATTTTTCTGCAATATGCTCTTTAAGATTTTGACCTTCTGCGGGCATATTGGGATTCAGTTCAAAGGGTTGCCATTCAATTTCGACCTGATCTTCCATATTCAGTACCGCAATTGCTTTTTCAAGCCGCTTATAACCTATGGTACACCAAGGGCAAACCACATCAGAAACGATATCTATCTTTATTTTATCTTTCATTTTTTGAAAATTTATCGATTGTAAGGTATAGTGCAAATTACGAACCATTCACGGCTCAAAAATGCGCTGAAAATATTTAAAATAGCTTTTGCTCCTTCATTAAAACATAAAGAAATGGCAAAAGCTATTTTCGAAATTATATTATTAAATACAGCCTATTTCTCAACATTTTCTTTTGACCACGCGTATTTCTCTGCACCTTTATCTACCGGGGTATTCGCAATGTGGTTGGTATAGTTGCTGATCACTTTTTGAGAAAGTCCCAAAATGATCTCCAATACCTGTCGTTCCTCATAACCGGCTGCATAAAACGCATCTAATTCTTCTTGTGAAACATTACCGCGGTTGCGTACAATTGAAAGTGTCATGGTGCGCAGGGCTTCCAATTTCTCATTTTCCAGAGGGGTCTCGTTGCGCAGAGCTTCGGTGATTGCATCGTCAACGCCCATAGATTTGGCAATCCCCGTGTGAGCAGGTACGCAATAATGACAAGCATGCTCTACATTTATAGCCTGCCAAACCACGGTCAATTCCTCTTTGTTAAAAGATGATTGTGTGAAAAGCTCGTGCAAGGTTTGATAGGCCTCAAGTAATTGGGGAGCCCCGGCCAACACGCCGTGCAATCCGGGAACCATCCCGTAAGCTTTCTTGGATTTTTCTAAAAACACCTTGCTTTCTTCAGGTGCAGATTCGATACTGTGAATTTTTAATGATGTCATAAGTTCAATTATTTCTGATTATTAAGTTTCTAAACGATTGTTTAGAAATGAGGCAAAAAATTAAGCGATGTGCTTAAAAATGTTTGTTATATAATTATCAAGTTGTTTTTTAGTGAATATCCGTGTGGCGGACGACAATCCAAACATGGAGATCAACAGAAAATCAGCCTGTTCTTCGATAGTCTCCTTATCCTTATTCTGGTCTTGTCTCAAACATTCGGCAAAAATGGCTTTAATATCTTCGGTAAATTTGGACAGAACATCCTTAATATTCACATCTGTTTCTTCACGGAGTTCATTAGCGGTATTGGTTACCAGACATCCCTTACCAAATTCAGTCTCTTTTGTAAATTCAATAAAATCGTAGAAATATTCCTGAATACCAGTAATCCCGTTTCCCGAAGCTTTCAATTTGACGATAAGTGCATTTAGCTTTTGCCTGTAACATTTCAAGCTTTCGATGAAAACACCGTTTTTATTGCCAAAACTGGAGTAAATTGAGAATTTATTGATTCCCATTTCCTTTTCCAGCATATGCATTGAAGTATTTTCATAACCATTTCTCCAAAATAGGTTCATGGCCTTTTCAATCACTTCTTCTTCTATATATTCTTTTTTTCTGGCCATTGTTCCTATACTACTCTGCAAAACTAACCAACCGTTTAGTAATCACGGACAGCTTAACAGAACTTTAAACAAATCATATAAAAAATTGAAGGTTTTATACCGCAGACTTAATATTTAATCTAAAGATTCTATTCTATATCTAATCCCTTAATTTTTTTATAAAAAAGTAACGCTTTACTATCGGTCAGCATGGAAATCTCACCGCAGATTGCGATCAAGGCATCGTAAACACTTGAAGGCTCAGCAATGATTGCCGAACCAAAAAGATTTTTTACCAGTTTATTATAATGCAGGGAATCGTCATCAATGCATTTTGTACGTGCATGTAGCAATGTGGTCAGGATCTCAAAACCAGCAATCTCCTTTTCAATAACTTCACGGCTCTGGTAGATTTTATCGACGCTTAGACTGATAATATCCTCAATCTGCGCTTTAAAACTGCTTTTTTCAAGCAGACCAACGTGAAATTCACCTTTTAAGATCTGCTCTTCGTTTGCCATAAACAAATTGACGGCTTCCCTGATCAGTGTATTGATCGCTAAGGCACGCAAATAACTCAGCCTGGATGCCGTGTCCTGCATCTGGTTATAGGTTTTCGTACTTATGGCACTGCCTACTAACTTTATAAGATATTCCAATGCAAATTCCTCCGGGATAAGCCCCAGGTTTATACCATCCTCAAAGTCGATAATCGTATAGCAGATATCATCAGCAGCTTCTACGAGAAAGGCGAGTGGATGCCGGGCAAAAGCCTGATCATCTACACTTCCCGTAGGCTTCATACCTAATTCTCTAGCTACCTCTTTAAAAAAGTCTTTATCATTCTGAAAAAAACCATACTTTTTATCTGCAATATTCTTTGTGGGTTTATGCGGTAGCGACTCCTTGGGATATTTAGTAAATGCACCTAAAGTAGCGTAAGAAAGTCGGATGCCGCCGGGAACGCCCGGTTTGGATTCATTGAGAATCCTAAAACCATTGGCATTACCTTCAAATTTGATAAGATCCTGGTATTCTTTCGCCGTTAGGCTATCCTTATAACGTGCGCCTTCGCCGTGCTCAAAATAAGCACCAATGGCTTTTTCGCCAGAATGGCCAAACGGCGGATTCCCGATATCGTGTGCCAGTGCCGCCGCAGCCACAATTGCCCCAAAATCACTGAAACGGTACCCATTTTCGGCTAAATTTGGGTATTTTTCGAGAAGTTTTTGCCCTACCAGCCTTCCTAAAGAACGCCCCACCACAGACACCTCAAGACTATGCGTTAAACGGGTGTGCACAAAATCTGTCTTACTGAGCGGGATGACCTGGGTCTTATCTTGCAAGCTCCTAAAGGCCGAAGAAAATATAATGCGGTCATAATCTACTTCAAAACCCAGACGGGTTTCATCTTGTTCCTTACGTTGACGTATCGCGGTATCGCCGAAGCGTTTTAATGAAAGTAACTGCTCCCAGTGCATCATAACTCCTTTGTTCTATTTGGCGCAAGATACATTTTTTGAAAAACAGAACAGAATCAACCACATCATCTTTCAACCACATGGTAACATTAAGCTAACGCAATGGTGACCCTAGTTTAATCCTGAGGTAACATTAGCATTACAGCCGTCCCGTTACTTTGCCCCCATATAAACTGAAACAACACAATGAGAGCAATCTATATACTTTTATTACTAATAACAACGGTATTTTCTGCCGGTGCACAAGAAAAAGGAAGTATAGTGGGCGTTTTAAGCGATAAAGAGGCAAATGGGGAACCCCTTCCATTTGCCACCGTCCAACTCAAAAACACAACAAAAGGTGGGACTACCGACTTTGATGGGCTTTATAAAATAGACAATGTAGATCCCGGTACTTATACATTGGTATTTAGTTTTGTGGGTTATGAAACCCTAGAAGTACCCAATGTAAACGTAGAATCTGGTAAGGTGACCACGATAAATTCCGGATTGGGCGCCAGTTCAGCAACGCTAGACGAGGTTTTGATCACGGTTACGACTTCAAGAGAATCTGAAGTTGCGCTCTTATTGGAGCAGAAAAACGCGGTAGCTATTCAGCAGAACATAGGCGCCGATGAATTAGCCAGAAAAGGGGTGAGCAACGCGGCTGCGGCGATTGCAAAAATATCAGGTGTATCTAAACAATCGGGAGGTACAGGCAACGTATATGTGCGGGGCTTAGGTGATCGCTATTTAAACACCACATATAACGGTCTTTCACTCCCGTCCAATGACATTGACAGAAAAAATATGAACCTGGATCTATTTCCTTCTGATATTATTCAGAACGTATCAGTGAGCAAGGCATATTCAACGAAGTTCTTTGGAGACTTTGCTGCCGGAAACATAGATGTGGTTGCTAAAGATTATAAGGGCAGGGGCTTTCTGGATATTGATCTGGGCACAGGGTTCAATTCGCGTGCAGCAGGCAAAAATTTCGTACGCAGTGAGGGTACAGGATATTTTGGATTCTATAATAGATACGACAACAATCCATTTGCAGTAATACTTTCTCACCCTGTAGATGCAGTTGATGGAGGAGAAGCAATCAACATCAATGGTTCTATTTCTGGAGGAAAATCTTTTGATCTTGGAGAAAGCCGCCTAAGTATTTTTGGTACAGCATCTTTTACAAATGATTTTGAGTATAGGAGAGGTTCTGCTGCAGACTTTACGACTCGGGTAAAAACAAGTTATAGCGACGTTGAAGAATATGAATATTCAACAACTACAACGGGAATGCTAAATCTCGCTTACCGAATAAGCAATGAACACCGCATTAATTTCAATTCTCTATTTCTAAACAGCTCTTCTGATGAGGTAGGGAATTTTGGGATAGATGGTAATGGTAGGAATAGAAATGCATTCCTCAATCAAGACGCAGGTTTTTTTACTAAAAATATTTTATTTAAAGAAGACCTCATCTTCGTAAATCAATTATCTGGAGTTGATCAGGTAGGTGAAAATTTTGAACTTACTTGGGGTGTGGGTTACAATAAGGTATTTGCTCATCAGCCAGATAGAAAGCGATTCAGTTTTGAGAACTATAATCTCGCCCTAGACGGTGATCCAAGTACTAATGCTTCGTTTTATGATAACGTCAACTTTGACAATCAGCGCTATTTTCAAGATATCGAGGACGAAGAACTCAATAGTCGCCTTAACCTTGAATATAAAGCGTCAGACAAGCTAAAATTTAACTTTGGATATAATGGGCGTACCAAAGAACGCTATTTTGAGAATATCCGCTACGGATATGATATTTTAGGAGTAAATGTAACCGTTGCTGACGTAAATAATCTGAATGACTTTTTTGATGTTAGCAACCTAGGCCAAAACTATGATACGTTTGTATTCAACAGTATAAGTCCTGAATTGGGTATAGATCAACGTAATTTTCCTGGTTTACCAGAGAATACATATACAGGTAACCTTGATATCCATGCGGGATATATCAATGCCGAAATCACGGCTGGAAAGTTTTTGATAGTACCTGGTGTTCGGGTAGAATCCATTAAACAGGCCATTAATTACAATGTGATAAACATCCGTAAAAATATAGATACTGTTAGTGCCTACACTAATGTATTCTTACCTAGCATTAATGTTAAGTATGCTCTCTCCGAAGATCAGAACTTACGTTTTTCAATCTCCAAAACCGCATCGCTACCAGAATTTAAAGAAGTAGCACCATTCCTTTACGAAGACGTAACAACCAGAGTAGGTGGTAATTCCGATCTGTTGGTAGGAACCACGGTAAGCGACATCTATAATTTAGACCTAAAATACGAGTGGTTCATGTCAAGTGGGGAGTTATTTTCCATCGCTGGTTTTGCCAAAGAAATTAAAGATCCGGTAAACAAAGTGATCTCCAATAGTGCCACAGGAGATCAGCGCTTTTTTAGAACTGGAGATAAAGCCAATGTTTATGGGGTTGAGCTGGAGTTAAGAAAAAACTTATTATCAGATCAGGACGAGAACAATATAATGTCAATGGGTTTGAATGCCACCTATATGTATACTGAGCAGAAACTAAGCAGCGTGAACGGACTCTTTTCTACTACACTGGACCGTACTGATCAGCTTCAAGGAGCTTCTCCATTTTTGCTTAATGCCGACGTGAGCTACTCTCCAACATTCGGAACATACAAACCTGTCGCCAATGTAGTATTCTCCTATTTTGCAGATCGTATTGACGCTTTAGGTTCTGGAAGTATTGGTAATCTCGTTGAAAAAAGCGTGACAAGTCTTGATTTTATTATGAGAAATGCTATTGGCGATCATCTGGAAATAAATCTTGGGGCTAAAAATTTACTCGATCCAAATTTTGAGTATGTAAGAGAAGGTACAGAGGCAGGAGATTTTACAACGTCAATCTACAAGAGAGGTATTGATTTTAGCCTCTCTGCCAAATACAAATTTTAATAACTGAACAAAAATTAATTAAATATTTAAAAGTGATGAAAATAAATTATTTATTTACAGGTTTGATTACGGCGGCCGCCCTCTTCGGTTCTTGTGAAGCTGACGATACTGCGGATATCGTTATAAATAGCACAGATAACAGTGTTGTAAACAATAATGGTGGTAACACCCCAACAACACCAACGGGGGAGCAGATAAATCTAACGGGAACCTACGATTCTGATCTTACCTTGGATCCTAACAATACATATACCATAACCGGGAGTATGATTATGGCTGAGGGTACAACCCTTACTATCCCAGCAGGCACAACCCTTAACGCTTTCGCTGGTGGAGCTAACGTTTATATCGCTATTTCCCAAGGAGCAAAAATTGATGCACAGGGAACTGCTGACGAACCTATTGTTATGACTTCTGGAGCTTCAAGCGCAAGACCTGGTGACTGGGGTGGACTTATCCTGTTGGGCAAGGCCCCTGTTAATTCTGCAGATGTAAGTGCAGGTGCTTTTGCCACTTCAGAAATTGGGAATCTAAAATATGGAGGGGTTGATGAAGCAGACAATTCTGGTATTTTGAGCTATGTACGTGTAGAATACTCTGGCGCAGCAGCAGACGGTCAATCTGAAAATAATGGATTTTCTTTTTATGGTGTAGGAAATGGAACTACAGTTGAATACATTGAAGCATTTAAAGGTACCGATGATGGCGTTGAGTTTTTTGGTGGAACCGTAAATGCAAACCACATTGTAGTCATTGACTGTGAAGATGATTCAATAGATTATACGGAAGGATATAGCGGTACGCTCACAGATGTTTACATCAGACATGGCGAGGAGCATGATCACGGTATTGAAGCTGATGGCTACAGCCCAGATTCAGGCAATAACGCAAACCCAGAATACTTTGCCAACCCAATATTCGAAAATTTCACCATAAATGGTATTGGTGAAAATAATGGTTTACGTGCTATTCTATTAAGGGAAGGTACGCAAGGAACATTTACAAATTTTGTTGTCAATGATTTTCAAATAGGCGTACAGATTAGAGGCGATGATTCTGCTGGTCCAACAGCTCAGCAAATTCTGGATGACAACCTCAACATCAATAACATCGCCTTTAATAATGTAGGAACACTATTAGATGTGCCTGCAGAAGATAACAGTGGCCCTGCTTTTACCATAGATCAATTAATTACCGAAGGTGAAGCTACAGGAACAGACTATGCCACTTGGGGTATAGGCTGGACTATTCAATAGCCACTTGATTCACTATAAATATAAAATAAAAAAACCGGCAAATTGCCGGTTTTTTTATGCTTAAATGGTAAAAAAATGAACTTAAACAACGATTTTTAAACTACACAGTAACCTTTAGATTCAATTCCTTCAATTGTGAATCATCAATCTTAGCCGGTGCATCGATCATTACATCGCGGCCCGCATTATTTTTAGGGAAGGCGATAAAATCACGTATGGTTTCCTGACCGCCCAAAATGGCGACCAATCGGTCCAGACCAAAGGCAATCCCGCCGTGTGGTGGCGCCCCGTAGGTAAACGCGTCCATAAGGAAACCGAATTGTGCTTTCGCCTCTTCTTCGGTAAAACCGAGGTAATCAAACATTTTTGCCTGGGTTTCCCGGTCATGAATCCTAATGGAACCACCGCCTATTTCATTTCCGTTTAAAACTAGATCGTACGCATTGGCTTTTACGGCACCAGGATCGGTTTTTAAGAGTTCCAGTTGGCCAGTCTTGGGTGAGGTAAACGGATGGTGCATCGCGTGGTAGCGATTGGTTTCCTCATCCCATTCCAATAACGGGAAGTCGGTTACCCAGAGCGGTGCAAATTCGTTTGATTTTCTAAGTTCTAAACGCGTGGCCATTTCCATACGTAGGGCGCTGAGTTGACCACGAACTTTATGACTGTCGCCGGAAAGGACACAGATCAAGTCACCTGGTTTTGCTCCCGTTTTTTCGGCCCATTTTGCCAGATCTTCCTGATCGTAGAACTTATCTACCGAGGATTTATAACTTCCGTCTTCGTTATACTTAACGTAAACCATGCCCAGCGCGCCTACCTGCGGGCGTTTTACCCAGTCAACCAACTTGTCGATTTCCTTACGGGTGTAGCTTGCACCGCCGGGCACCGCAATACCTACAACAAGTTCGGCGTCATTGAATACTTTGAACTCTTTATGTTGGGCAACATCGTTAAGCTCACCAAATTCCATCCCAAATCGAATATCTGGCTTGTCGTTACCGTATTTCCGCATGGCGTCATCGTAGGTCATCCTCGGGAAATTTTCAATTTCAAAACCTACCACATCTTTTAATAAATGCTTTGTGAGTCCCTCAAAGGCATTTAAAATATCCTCCTGCTCCACAAAAGCCATCTCGCAGTCAATCTGGGTGAATTCGGGCTGGCGATCTGCGCGCAAGTCTTCATCGCGGAAACATTTTACGATCTGAAAATACTTATCCATACCGCCCACCATAAGCAATTGCTTAAAGGTCTGTGGCGATTGTGGCAGGGCATAAAATTGCCCTTCGTTCATACGGCTGGGAACGACAAAATCGCGCGCACCTTCTGGGGTAGATTTGATCAAATACGGCGTTTCCACCTCGATAAATCCTTTTTCCGAAAGGTAATTGCGCACCGCAATGGTCACTTTATGGCGAAAGATAAGTTTCTCCTTTACCGGGTTACGGCGTATATCCAGGTAGCGGTATTTCATGCGCAGATCCTCGCCTCCATCGGTTTTATCTTCTATGGTAAAAGGAGGGGTTTTTGCCTGGTTCAAAACGTCAAGTTTTTCAACTAAAAGTTCTACCTCACCCGTGGGCATATTTGCGTTTTTAGATTCGCGCTCTATCACTTTACCCGTAACCTGTATCACAAACTCACGGCCCAAGGTTTTAGAAAGTTCCATCACTTCGCTGGGCGTACGCTCCTCGTCAAAAATAAGTTGGGTAATCCCATAACGATCTCGCAAATCTATCCAGATCATAAAGCCTTTATCGCGGCTTTTTTGTACCCAGCCGGCCAGTGTTACCGTTTCTCCTATATGTTCTGCCCTAAGGGCACCATTGTTGTGCGTTCTATACATGCTTGTGATTTTGAAGGTGCAAATTTAAGAAGATAAGGCGCTACTTAATTTTTCAGCAGGCATAATTTTAATTGAATGGCTGTAAAATCGTTAAATTGGTTCTTTTGTTGGTTTTGGGCGTTATCCTGCGGGTCGGGCTTTACGTTGCAATCTTTTTGCTCGTGCCTCACAAAAAGGATTTTCGCTGCAATCCCTAACGCGAAATCCGTTTTCAAAAATCAGTGATTAATCTTACTGTCTGAATAATCAGTATTTTGACTAAAAAATTGCAAATCAATATCCTAAAATAGTACATTAGCACAAAACTCAAAAACACGATATGAAAGTCATTTCTACCCTCTTTATTGCCGTTTTATGCCTCACAACTACTATTTCCTGTAAAAGCGATGATGATGCCACCCCAGAAGTTACAAATGCAGATCTTATCGTGGGCACCTGGGACATGACATCAAATACTGTAGAAGACGGGAGAGCAAGCACTACGGTACAGGGTTTTCCCGTTACTGTAAATATTACAGGAGAAGGCAAGGATTATGATTACCAGCTTACTTTCGATGAAGACAACAATGTGCAGGAACAAGGCGGATTCACCGCTGTGCTAACCTTTAGCGTTCTAACGGAAAGCGAAACTCAGGAAATCCCACTTCAAACTGGTGATGGCAGTGATGGTTTATTACTGTCTGGCAAATACCGAATTTCAGATGATCAGCTTACCGTGATCAACGCTGGTCAAACGGTAAACGCAGCTATTGACGAACTTACCGAAACGACCTTACGCATAAGTGTTGATCTTAAAACGGTTTCTCCAGAATTGTTTGAAGGCGCTCTCGAAAATGTTACAGGCACTAATAAAATTACCTTTACCAGGCAATAAATTGCTCTTTATAGTGTATTTTTTATCCTTCTAAAAGTTTAAAAAATGCAAAGATTATTTTCTCTCCTAATCCTTTTTTGCCTAGCCTTTTGTTGCATGCACTGTAAAGGTCAGGAAACTCGCGCAGAAGGTGCTTACACCTATAAACAGGGAAGTTATGATGGTATAGGGAAGTGGTACCTGGGAAGGGAAATTGCCCATGTCATGGGCTATCAGGGTATCAACTGGCTGGAGCGGGACGAGCGGGAGGAAGAGGAAAATACGACCAAGCTACTCCGTAATATGGATATCGCGGCAGATGATACGATTGCAGATATTGGCGCGGGATCTGGCTACCACGTCTTTAAAATGGCACCCAAAGCTTCAAAAGGTATTGTGTATGCGGTAGACATTCAGGAGGAAATGCTGACTGCCATGCGCTCCAAAAAAGAAGAAACCGGTATCAGCAATATAAAACTGACCAAAGGGAGCGAAAAAAGCGTAAATCTACCCGAAAATTCAGTAGATAAAGTACTTATGGTAGATGTGTACCATGAGTTTAATTATCCCGTTGAAATGATTGCCTCCATTAAAAAAGCCCTGCGTCCAGATGGCAAAATCTATCTTATAGAATACCGTGGTGAAGACGCTGCTATCCCTATCAAAGAACTGCACAAAATGACCGAAAAACAAGCCGTAAAAGAGATGGAAGCAGCCGGCATGAAACTTATGGAAAACATGACCAACTTGCCCTGGCAGCACTGCATGATCTTTGTAAAGGAATAAATTTGACGCAAAAGGCATTTAAGATCGTAAATTACAGCACTGTATTTAAAATAGTACGAGCAAACACGATTTTATTCAAGAGCCAAAGAAGCACCCCCATGAAATATATAAATCCCCTATTCCTTTCCATTTTTTCTTTATTCTTTCTGCTTTCCTGTGATAACGAACCCATAGATTTTACGGAAACCACAGAACCCAAACCTCTACCGCAGGCGGACCTGATCCTAGGTAACTGGAACCTCACCGAGGCCATACTCCTGGATACCACCGCTACTTTAGATATAAATGGAAATCCCGTGGTTACTCCCATTACCGGAAGCGGAAGGGATTATGACCTTCAAATTCTCTTTACTGAGGATGATGAAGTGGTTGCTACAGGTTCTTATGTTCAAAACATCACTATTTCTTTTGGTTTACAAACACTTGACGAACTACAGGAAATACAGGCTACAGAAGTTTTAAACTCAGGAACCTGGTCCAGAAGTACTGCGCTTCTAACCGTTGACAATGGCATTGAGACGCAACAAATGAATATTCTCGAACTTGATGAAACTACCCTGGTCCTTGAATTTACTTTTACGCAAGAACAGGAAATTCAGGAAACACCGGCAGTAGTGGCCGGTGATATTAAATTCACCTTCCAGCGATTGTAAATGGACTGGCCCATTTATTTTATCGGGATAAATTTGAATTCTATCCCTTAAATAATAAAATTCAGATGAATCCCTAGCCTACTTTTAGCCGCTACATTACCATCATTAAGTTCTTGAGCCAATGGCAACATCAGGTTGATACCACCTGAGAATTTACCTATATTGGTTTCGACACCCAGTCTGGTAAACAAAATATTCCCGGCAGTTTTTGCCACATCTAAACCAAAACTTTTATTGGTCTCATAAACCTCACCGGCCAATCCCACAACGGGAGTAAAGGAGCGCATTTTCATTGTGGTAAATGTTCGGTAAATATTAAAACCATAATTGAACTGATTCCCAAACTGATAGTTTTCCTGATTTTCTGTTTTAAACGTATAATTGGCAAGAACGCCAGCGCCCCATTCGTTGTGAGAAATAGAATAATTACCGGCCAAAACAACATCCAGACTCCCTGTTCCCAACTGAAAACTGGGATTTACACTGCCGGTATTATTCTCCCGTTTGTAATCCCCTGTGGGCAATTTTATACCCGCGCCCACTTGCAAATTATGTTTTAATATATACTGCTGCTGCGGGAAAAGTCCATCAATTCGTGGGGAAATGAGGTTGTAAAAGCCCAAAACACTTATATCTCCCAGTCCGTTGATATTTTGCCCACTGCCATCGTTAAACTCCCTGTTGTGAAAATGATAGGGAACAATCGCATTGACGCTTATTTTATCTGAGATTGGGATCTGCGCCCATACCTGTAGGGTATTAAAATTTTCATCAATCCACGGGGAGTTGTTGAAAATGCCATCTTTAGAGCGATATTGCTGATAAATGTAGCGCAACCCTACAAAATTACCATTCCCCACGGTGCCGTAGCCCATACTCCCACCACTGCCGCCACAACCACACACGTCGCAGTCGTCTTCAAATGTATAATGGGAAACTGTTGTTGCGGCAATAGAGTCCAGCGGTGTGTTTGCACTCATACTAAGCCAGGTAAACAAGGTAACTATAAGGAAATAATTGGTCTTTATATATTTAAATTGATTCATGAGTTTATGTTTTGTTTGCTAATATTCTGCGAAGCGTTTATCGTTTAAATAGTCTTCATCGGTAAGCGTATTGAGAAAAGAGATAAGCGCTTGCTGATCTTCTGCGCTCAAGTCAATGCCCAACTTACCATTCTGTTTTAAAATAGGATCCAAGGTTGGGGAATCTACCACACCGTTAGCATAAAAATCAAGTACGGATTGCAAACTGCCAAAACGGCCATCATGCATATAAGGCGCCGTGACCGCCACATTGCGCAAGCTTGGAACTTTAAATTTATAATTGTCTGCAACATTGCCGCTCACCTCGGCATGACCCAAATCATTAAGTCCTGGATACTGCGGCAGGCCATTATTGCGGAAGGAATCATCCGTAAAAAGATCGGTTTTATGGCAACTGGCACATTTTTGCCGAAAAATTCCCAGTCCGCGCTCCTCCTCTTCGGTAAAGGTTCCGCCCTCTTCATTCCGCACATATTTATCATATTTTGAATTGGAAGAAACCATCATCACCATAAACTGAGAAAGGGCCTTGAAGAAATTTTCATTGCTCACTTCGCCATTTTTAAATGCATCTGCAAATAAACGCCGGTACTCAGCATCTGCTTTCAACTTTGCCAGTACATTCGAAACCGTCTCCCCCATTTCAACCTCGTTAGCAATGGGAATAATGGGAAAGAGATCCAGATGTGCCGTTGCACCATCCCAGGTAAACTGGCGCATGTAAGCGGCATTTTGAATAGCGGGCGTGTTTCGCACACCCTCCAGGTCATCTATCCCATGACTAAACTGGTGGCCGTGGTGCGTAAAAGCAAAGCGCTGCTGGTGGCAAAAACCGCAGGATATAAATCCGTTTGCGGAAAGTTTACCGTCATAAAACAGCTTTTTACCAAGTTCAAAACCCTGTTCTGTAGGCGGATTTTTACTGACGTCATATACCATTTCCGGGAAGTTTGCAGGAATCTCAAGCTGCAGTTCTTCATTAATTGGCACATAATCTTCATCAGAATCCGTAGCGCAGGAAATACAACAAATGACCGCAAAAAGCAGTGGAAAAACTCTTAATTGATTTTTCATCATAGAAGATTAAAAAAGGCCGAAAAGCGGTAATTTATACCACTTTTCGGCTCCTTTTTATTGCTTAATGGTCAATATTTTCCCCGTTATGCACGTGATCCACACGAAACATCTGGCTTGCGTTTTCAGCGATTTGCGGACTTTTAACTGCATCTACCATTACCACTGGTGCTTCAGAAAGTATGATCTTATGCTCGCCATCCAGTATTTTGTTTGCATCTACGGCAAGGTGTACCACAGGACTCAGGGTAGCACTTACCAAAGCCGTCGTAGGCATGGTAATTTCGACTTCCCTGTAATTATCTAATGCGGTGCCGTGACTGCCCATATGAATTTGAAAATTGGTTGCTTCGGTTACCGTAGCGCTGGTAAAACTTCCTTCAAAATTCAAAAATTTGTAACCCGCCTGCCAGGACCACATCATCTCGTTGTCTTCGGCAGTTTTTAAAAAAACATCGTTTTGACCTTCGGCGCCCTGCTGGTACTTTTCCTGGTCCACTCCCAAACCAAAACGTACACTTACATATTCTCCCGCGGGGATATTTGTAAGTTTTACTTCCGTAAGGTCATTCTCCTCGCTAATGACGAAGTAGCTGTCATCTTTTGGGTAAACATACTCGTTGCCTTCTTTGTCAATAAGCACAAAATTGCTCACGAGATAATTGAAGCGATTTATGGTCAATACCTCGCCGTTTGAATTGGTAAACGTTGATGCACCTAACAATAGGTCATCACCGTTAAAACCATTATCAAATTCAAGGGTAAGGTCATTAGTGCCCGTAAGGTTATCTGCGGAATTGTCATCATCTGATGAACACGCGCTAAGGGAAATAAGCGCGGTTAATAATACTAGTTTTATATGCTTGGTAATCATTGTGATTTTTGTTTAAAATGGAACATAATTGGGGCTAAAAGACCGGTTTTCTGGCTGTTTTAGCAACTTTTCGGAATGTCATTTTAAACGATGGGAGGGCGCAGTGGAAGTTTGTGAAAAACCAATCGATACGATTTGTTATAACTGTCAGCTACGACTATAGTTGGGGTTACAAGGCTAGCATGGTCCCAATGAAGGGAAAGCTCTTCAAAATAAAGCACGGGAAGTTCATACCTGAGGATGAGGTTTCCTTTCTTATCCTGCCGTTCCTGAGCGGCTTCCTGGGCCATGGCCTGCATGAGGTAACATTTCCCATTACAGTTGAGTTCTGGGCGCTCGCGGTTAACGCATAGTTGCGTGGCTATATATTCATAATTGAAGACATAGTCAATAACCGGCAGCGCGGGTCTCCCCACGATAAGCAATACTATAAATAGCCCTAAGTAGCGCACTGATAACCTTTATTGCTCTATTAATGCCTGGGCTTTATCAAGACGCGCCGTCATTTCGGTTTGCATTACCTCAACGCTCTCCAGTTCGTCCTTTATGGCTTCAATCTGTACGTCGAGTTGCTGGGAATTCATCTTTTTAATAGCGGACTTGTTCTTCACAAATTCGTCGCCAAAATGTTCCATCCAGTTCATCATCGCATCATCAGATTCTTTGAGGGCTTGTTCTGCTTTTACATAGGGTTCTGGTGTAGCGCTGGTATCTGCAATATTTTCAAGTTCTTTAGAATACTCATACATATCGGTCATGCGCACCATCAACTTATCGTGCTCATGCAATACATCTTTAAAAATAGATTGATATTCTTCCTGTTGTTTTGAGGTATCCTCACCGCAGGAAATTAGTAAAAGGGCAAGAAAGGAGACGCCTGCCAAAAAAGTTTTTGAAATCATTGTAGTGTAGTTTACCACTAAAAATATTCAGCGGATTAAAAACTGGTGTAAAAACACATTTTCTGGCAATTTTAAGTACAAAACGATCAGAAAAATGCATTTTTTGACCAATTTTTATCTGAAATAGCCCATTTAACAAGCTATTTTCCGAAGAAAATCAGTGGATAATTTTGAATCTATTTAATTTTTCAGGACTGAAAAAAGTGTTCTAGACTATAGGGGGATGGAAAACATTTGATGTTTCCTGAAACGTGTAGCAACTGGGCAAAGAATAGATAATGCGCTGTTCTGAAATCTTAGCGTCTGCTGCAACAGTACGTTCCATCGTTTCAATAAAAAGAAGGGGAACATCCACTTTTTTGAGCAGATCCTGTTTTTTCTGAGCGGCTTCTTCCTTTGCGACCTCAGCAAGGGATTGCATCAGGTAGCATTTACCGTTGCAATGCAATTCTGGCTTATCCTTATTAATACACAAAACCTCGCTGATATACTCGTAATCAAACACATATTCCACGACTGGAAAAACCGGTTTGAACACGATCATTAAAGCAAATAAAATAAGGCTTTGTTTCACAATGGTAAAGTTAAAACAAAGCCTTTTATTTTATATAAAAAAGGTAAATAATATCAACTAAAGCTCCGTGTCCTTAGAACACGTTTAAGCTCTATTTTCTTCATCCCCAACAGGCCTGTTTAGCGCTGCTTTTTCTTCGGCTCTTTTTGCTGCCTTCAATTTTCTCTTATCTGCAAAGCGCACTTTTGCACGGTTTACCAGATAGAACATTACCGGCACGATTACCAGCGTAAGGAATGTTGCAAAAACAAGTCCAAAGATTACCGTCCATGCCAGCGGGCCCCAGAAAATTACATTGTCCCCACCTATATAAATAGCCGGGTCATAGTCTGTAAAAAGTCCGAAGAAGTCAATGTTTAATCCCACGGCGAGCGGTATCAACCCAAGAACGGTTGTAATTGCCGTTAGCAATACGGGGCGTAATCTTGATTTACCACCAGCAACAGTAAGTGCAAAATATTGTTCCCTAGTTAACAAATCTTCATCTTCAAGGTTTAGTTCGTCCTTTTTACGATCTATAAGAATCTGGGTATAATCAATAAGTACGATCGCATTGTTAACCACAATACCAGCCAGCGATATGATACCCATCATGGTCATGATCACCACAAAGTCCATATTGAAAATGATCAGCCCAAAAAACACGCCCACAAGACTTAAAACCACTGCCATTAAGATGATAATGGGTTTAGAAAGCGAATTGAACTGCGCTACGAGAATCAGCAAAATAGAACCCATGGCAACACCAAGTGCCAGCAGAAGAAAACTCATGTTCTCTGCCTGCTTCTCCTGTTCTCCCGTAAAGGCGTAATTTATTCCCTCAGGAAGTTCATAACCTTTTAACTCTAGTTTGAGTTGGTTTACGATCTCCGTGGGATTAGCACCCTCAAGCACGTTTGAATATACCGTGATTACCCGTTTTAGATCTTTCCTTTTAATGGAACTAAAAGCCGCGGAAGCTTTTTTCTCGGCCAGTGCAGAAATAGGTATTTGCAATATCTCCCCTTGATTGTTTCTAAAGGTAATGGGTTGATTGAAAAGGATGTTCTCATCATAGCGGTTTTCTGGGGAGAAGCGCACATTGATCTCGTAATCATCATCTCCTTCTTTATAGGTAGAAACCTCCTCACCATAAACAGAACGTCTAAGGGTCTGTCCTACTTGAGCGGTGGAAATACCCAGTTGCCCCGCCTTCTCACGGTTTACGGTCACGCCAAGCTCTGCCTTGCTCTTGTTGACGTCAATTTTGAGTTCTTCGATACCACTTACACCCAAGCCGTCTATATAACTCCGCATCTTTTCGGCTTCAATAAGCATCTGGCCATAATCTTCACCTTTAAGTTCTATATTCACAGGATAACCCGTAGGAGGTCCGGCCGCATCTTTTTCTACAATAACCGAAGCACCGGGAAAGCCTTTAACAGCATTACGGACTTCTGAAAGCACCTGGCTACTCTTTACACCACGACGTAATTTAAAATCACGCATAGACAGGGTTATTTTACCCTTTTGAGGCATTTCATTACTTTGACCACCATCGGTTTGTGGGTTTCCGGCACCCTGTCCTACCTGGCTAATAGCACTTTCAACCATGTAATTGTAACCATTATCAACTTCATATTTTTTAATGGTATTTAAGATGCGGTCCTCAATTTTCCTGGTCAGTTCATTGGTTTTCTCAATTGCGGTACCTTCAGGATATTCAATATAGGTAATGATCTGGTTGGGCTGGTTTTCTGGAAAGAACAACACTTTAGGCTGAACGATGCCAAGCAGAACAAACGAAAGGACAAGCATGACCAGTGTACCAAAGAAAAACACATAGGCTTTTTTTCCGCGAAGCGCATACTTTAAAAAACGCCCGTAAAACTCTTCCAGTCTTTTTAAGGATTTATACTGAAAATAGCGCACCGCTCCAGCAAGAAAGTACTTATAGCACCATAATAAAATAGCAGATAGCAACAATAAATTACCCATGCCGCGCAAACCGCCAACATCCATCACAAAACCGGCAATAAGCATAATAACACCTATAACCGCAAGTATAAGGCTATTGCGTATCAGTTTTTTCTTGGAAATATCTTCCTCTTCCGTTTTCATGAACTGCGAAGTAAGCATGGAGTTGATGATCAGGGCGACAAAGAGTGACGAACTCAGTACCACAGAAAGCGTAATGGGGAAATAAACCATAAACTTCCCTATCGTTCCCGGCCATAGTCCCAGAGGGAAAAATGCGGCAAGCGTTGTAGCGGTTGAAGCGATAATGGGCCACGCAATCTCACCCAGACCCTGTTTTGCCGCTTTGATACGGGGCATGCCCTGGTCCATCAGGCTATATACATTTTCAACTACCACAATACCATTATCCACGAGCATCCCCAAGCCCATAACCAGGCCAAAAAGTACCATGGTGTTTAAAGTCAGTCCAAAAGCGGAGAGGATGGTCAGCGACATAAACATGGAAAGCGGTATGGCAAAACCTACGAACAACGCATTGCGGAAACCTAAAAAGAACATGAGCACGACCACGACGAGAATTACCCCAAAAATGATGTTGTTTACCAGATCATCTACCTGGTTTGCCGTTTTTATAGACTGGTCATTCGTAAGTGAAATATGAAGCGATTCTGGATAATAATCATCCTTTTCCTGAGCTACAAGTTCCTTGATCTGATCTACGGCTTCAATCATATTCTTCCCGGCACGCTTTTTAACATCAAGCATGACCACCGGCTGACCGCTCTCGCGCGCAAACGTGGTGGGATCTTTTTCCCTGAATTTTATAGTTGCGATATCCTTGAGAAAAATATTGCCCCCGTCACGCTTCACGACCACGTTGCGCAACTCGCTGGGATTCTCAATTTCCCCAAGTACGCGTATATTTTTGCGCTGGCCATTCACGATAACATTACCCGCAGAAATTGTACTGTTTTCTGAGCGCACCGCATTGATGATATTATCAAAACTTACCTTAGAAGCTGTCATTTTATAGACATCTACGGCAATTTCCACTTCCATATCTTCTGCTCCACGTATGGTGGCTTCCTTAATCTGCGGAAGTAGTTCTATCTTTTCCTGAAGGTGCTCAGCATAATCCTTTAATTGCTGCACTTGAAAGTCGCCCGTAAAATTTACGTTGAGGATAGGCATTTCCTCAGAAATATTCAGGTCAAAAATATTGGGTTCAACCTTAGCACCATTATCTAACGTGGGCCAGGTGGTTTCGGCCTTTACAAGATCTACTTTATCCTTGACTTTTGTTTTCGCGACATCAACATCTACATCTTCTTCAAACTCCACAATAATGATGGAGTAATCCTGTAAGGTCGTAGAGGAAATCTCTTTGACACCACCTATATCGTTGAATTCTTCTTCAAGCGGTTCTGTGATGAATTTTTCCACATCTTCTGCAGCGTTACCGGGATTGACCGAGCTTACATAGATTTTTGTCTCCACAATTTCCGGGAAGGCTTCCCGCGGCATGCTATAATAAGCGGCGATACCACTTATCAATATAATTGCGGTGATCACATAGACGGTCATTTTATTATCAATGGCCCATGACGAAATGCCAAATTCTTTGTAGGTGTTTTTTGCCATTTTATTTAGTTCTGGGATTGATTCTGACTTTTAATAGTCACTTCCTGACCATCGCGAAGGGACCTCGCCCCTTCAATTATGAGTTTATCGCCGGCTTTGACACCGCTAACGACTTCTACACGGTCATCGTAAGAATAGCCGGATTCCAGTTTTACTTGTTTTGCCACACCCGTACTGTCTGTGCTGGGCTCATATACATAGGCGATACTGTTGCCCACGGCGTTTTGCTGAATCACGTTTTCTGGTATAGAAACGGCGTTTTCTGAGGTATAATCGTTGATTTTTACCGTAGCGATCAGATTTGGTTTTACGGTGTTATCCGGATTGGGGATAGCTACCTTAATATCAAACGTACGGTTATCTGGACTCACAAAATTACCTACCTGACTTATTTTGCCCTCGTAGCTTTCCCCCAGTGAGGCAAGCTCTATCATGACCGCAGTACCTACTTTCATCTTGCCAAGAAACGATTCAGGCACAGATGCGCGCACATACATATCTTCCAAGTTGACGATGCGTATAATTTGAGTTTGCCCAGGAATGGCCACTTCTCCCTGATCAGCTATAATATCGTCAATAACCCCAGAAAATGGTGCGGTAATTACCGTTTTACCTATTTGTGAGCTTAACTGATCTGACGCTGCCTTTGAAGATTCATAATTGGTCTTAGCCTCTAGATAACTCATTTCTGAACCAATTTTCTGGTCCCACAGTCGTTTTTGACGCTCAAAAGTAGTTTTTGCCAGCGCGGTCTGCGCTTTTTGACGCGTCATCTCACTGCTCAAACCGCCATCGTCAATACGTGCCAGACGCTGCCCCTTGCGTACCCTATCGCCTTCTTTGACAAAGATCTCTGTTAAAATCCCTGAATATTCGGGATAGATAATAATATTTTTATCCGTTTGCACATTGCCCTGCACTTCAATATAATGTTTGAATATACTGTCCTGAAGCGTCATGACCGTTACCAGTGACCCACGTTTCCGTGTATCTTTTTTATCGATTTCTGTATCCAGACGGTCTAATTGTTCCTTTAGCGCGCTTTGCTGTGAGGCCAGTTCTGTCTTTTTTGCCTTAAGCTTGGCCAGGTCGCCTTCTTTGATAACATCGTCAACAGATTCCGATTTTCCGCCGCAGGCGATAAGAAAACTGCTTATAAAAAGTATTTTGAAGAATTGTTTCATGACAAATTCAGTATTTAATTTTTTTGTTCTTTGGGTTGGTATTTTCGGGTATCAAGTACTTTTTCAAGGGCTGCTTTATTGGTAATTACTTCAAGCATGGCCTGTAAATAATTCTGCTGCGCCTGAAATAGCTGCTGCTGGGCCTCACTCAGTTCAAAACTTGTAGCAATTCCCTCAAAAAATTTGGTCTGGTTTTTCTTTTCGATACGCTGGGCGAGGTCAAGGTTTTTTTCTTGTGTGGTTAAATTATCAAGGCTAAACTGATAATCATTGCGGGCAGAGGCGATATCAAGCTTTACCTGGTTCCCGGTTTCCTCCAGATCAACAAGGCGTTGTTGATACGCCAATTCTTTTTGTGCCGTACGTGCACCCCGCATACCACTGCTTAATATAGGTATGTTTAAATTGAACCCTAAAATGCTTTGTTCAAAATAACGCTGCTCTTCGTTAAGGAACGTGAAAGAGTTGGAACTTGCATTTGCGCCATAATTCACAAACGCACTAAGCCGTGGTAAGGCTTTGCTTTTTTCCAGTTTTACTTCAACTTCGGCCAGGTTTGCCTGATCCTGCGAGATGCGGTAATCTATATTTTCTTCAAGCGGTATCTCCCTTTTGAGCAGTTCAAGATCATAATATTGCATGGAAAGTTGATCAAGATCATCTGTAATGGCGAGTTTTGTTTCCAATGGCATGCCCAAAGTAAGTTTAAGCATATCATAAGCAATAGCTAACTGACGTAAAGTATTGTTGAGGTCTGTCTCAAGGTCGAGATATGTGATGCCCAACTGCTCCACGTCTTCTTCTTCGGTCATACCGTTCTCAAAAATCTGTTTTGTATCATCAAGGTTTTTCTTGACGGTTTTAAGATTTTCCTGCAAAATAGCGAGACTTTCCTGCGCCAATAGGACATTGCTGTACGCTGAGGTTATGGCTTCCTTAATTTCCAGATCTGTCTTTACCTTAGCATTTTCTGAAATTTGAAGTAAGGTACGAGCGGACTGTATTCCCACAAAATAAGAACCATCAAAAATGAGTTGGTTCCAGGTAGCAAGGGCACTTACGTTCTGTTTGGGACTAAACTGAACGGGTATGAAATCCCCGGCAGGTGCCTCAGGATCAAAAAACACCGCAGGAATGAAGGATACCGGCTGAATCAACTGATTTTGATAAGTCACCTCGCCGCCTATTTGCGGTAATCCCTGTGCTATGATCTCCCATTTCTGCTTGAGCGCAATGGTGATATCAGTAGCAGCATTCCTAACGGTATAATTATTCTCCATCCCATAGACAAGGGCTTCCTCCAGACTAAAACTATAGGATTGCGGCACAAGGCTGTCCTGGGGGCTATCCTGGGCACTTGCGAGTATACTTGTAAAAAAGCACAAGCTTGTAATTAATAAATATCTCATTGCTCGGTATCGGGTTTTATCAGTTTATTGAGTATTTCTCTGCCTTTTACAGTGGTAATGCCCCTTAAATGGTATTCAAGGTAATGTTCGTGCAGCATAGCCGCCGGGTATTTATCAGTGGGAAAGATCATTGAATCTTTTATACCGGTTATGCCAATAAAATAAATACGGGCAACAAAGTCTATATTTAAGTTTCTTCGAAACAATCCCTGCTCAATGCCTCTTGTCAGATTTTGATAAACGCGTTCCTGCATGTAGTTGTATTGCCTGGAACGCATACTTTCACAAACCTTGGGATAGTATTTCTGTAATTGCTGAACCGCAGATGATTTATCCCCTTTTAAATGCTGCAATACAAATTTTTTGATTGCATAAAGTTCTTCAATGGGATTTTTATTTGTTTCTACAATGGCATCGACCCCATATAAAATCTGATTGAGAAGAAACACGCATACCTCATGTATCAAGTCAGTCTTGTGACTATAATGGTCATAAATCGTCTTTTTTGATATTCCCATTTTTGTGGCGATATCATCCATGGTGACACTTTTAAAACCTAAGTTCAAAAAAAGATCTGTGGCGCTCTCTAAAATCTCCTCTTTCATAATGCTGCAAATATACTAAAGGAAACTAAAAAAACTATATAAGTTTCCTAAGTATTTTATAGATTTTTGATAAAGCATAAAAATGAGATGGGCAGACACTCATAATTATTAGGAGTCCAGAACCTTTTTGATCGCTAATTGCCATTATTCTCCTACTTTTGCCCAAAAAGTATTTCATGCGTTCTATTGAAGAGTTTACCGGCCTGTTCACTTCTTATCTCAACAAGCGTATCACGAGCCGGGAACCGGCAAATCTTTACGAACCTATTCTTTATATCCTACAAATAGGCGGCAAGCGCCTTAGGCCGGTTTTAACCCTGCTTGCATCAGAACTATTTGACACAACGTACGAGAAAGCGCTTGACGCAGCACTTGCGGTTGAGGTATTTCACAACTTTTCACTGGTGCACGACGACATTATGGATGATGCGCCATTACGGCGGGGAAATGAAACCGTACATGAAAAATGGGATATCAATACCGGGATACTTTCAGGCGATGCCATGCTTATTAACGCGTATCAACTTTTTGAAAATTATGAGGGGGAAACGTTCAGGGATTTAGCAAAACTGTTTACCCAAACTGCCATTAGAGTTTGTGAAGGACAGCAATATGATGTTGATTTTGAAACACGCGACGATGTTACACTGCCCGAATATTTAAAAATGATCGAGTATAAAACAGCCGTGCTTGTGGGCGCTTCCCTCAAAATGGGAGGTATAGTGGCCGGCGCACCCATAGGATGCTGTGATAATATTTATGATTTTGGTCGGGATCTGGGTATTGCTTTTCAGCTACAGGACGATTATCTGGATGCTTTTGGAGACCCCGAGACCTTCGGGAAACAAGTGGGTGGTGATATCATTGAAAACAAAAAAACCTTTCTGTACCTTACGGCAAGCGCACAATTAGAAACTGGTTTATCACAGCAATTGCGGCATTTATTTTCTATAGAACCTACTGACCCCACCCAGAAAATCGAAACCGTAAAACAGCTCTTTCTCGATTCGGGCGCAGCCCAGGCCACACAGATTGAAATTCAGAAATACACGCAACGTGCCTTTGAAAAACTGGAGAAAATCGAGGTTTCTGACGAAAAAAAGCAGGTTTTACGCGATTTTGGAAAAAGCCTGATGAACCGAAAAGCATAAATTCATTATATGTCGTCCACTCCTGAAATCGAAGCGCAATTCATAAATGCTAAAGGAGATGGATTGTTTGAGGCATTGCTCAGGCAAATTGATAAAGATTTTTTAAGGGCTGGCCTATCGGAAAATTTTATGGCGGAAAATGAACCTGCAAAATCCGCCCGCAATCTTGTAGCAGCGGTTTACGCACTTATAGTTTCAGATTTTGAGCGCTATCTGAGCTTGCTCTATATTATTGATGTAGATGAAATAGAGATAAAAAAAATGCCTGTACAAAACGTTGATGAACTCGCTCAAGCCGTATGCCTGCTTATTGTCAAACGCGAATTCAACAAAGTTATCCTCAAAAATAAATACTGACAAAAGGCTGGAAAGCATCTGTATAAATTCGGTCTGATTCTTCATACAGTACGTTATAGCGCACCCCAAAAGTCATCGGTCCGTTACGGTAGCCTTAGCCTAAAAAGAGTGCGGTATTCCAGAATTCCCTGGTCTGGGCAACATTAGAATTTTCATATTTCTGACTGGCATAAACCTCTTCAAGTTCCGCCGAAAATTGTATGTATCTATAAGGATTCACTAGCGCAATAAGACTGGCACCCGCAAGGGAAGACCTGTAAAAATCATTTTTTACATAGCCGAAACTCAGTCCGGGACCTGCTGAGAAATAAGGATTGAACTCATAAATGGCACTTGGCGCAACATTCCCGGAAAAATAACCGCTACCAAAATTAATCCCGAGGCTACCCCCGTAAGAAACCCTATCCCAAAAAGCAGACTGGCTCTGTTGCGCATACATACTGCCTGAGCAGAAAAATACGCACAAGGATATAACACTATTTTAATTTGAGGTTTATTTTTACCCATATTTATGCGCTCTTATAACCGTTAAATCAATCCATTATGCACGATGATACAAGATACCGCATATCGTTAAATATAAGTTAACCAAAACCATAAAAAAAGCTATTACCAAAGGCGTAACCCTGTAAAAATTGTATTTTTGAAACATATTTGCCCAAAAAATTGACAGTTTCAACACCATATAATGGATAGATTTTCGTTTCTTAACGCAGCTCAGCCTGCCTATTTTGCTGAATTATACGATCAATACTTAAGACATCCCGATAGTGTAGAGCCAAGTTGGAGAGCTTTTTTTCAAGGGTTTGACTTTGGTTCTCAGGAATCTGCAGAAGCAGAAGTTCAAACCGTTGCCGCGCCTCAACAGGTCGCATCCGCAACAAGTTTGGAAATACCTCAAAACCTGGAAAAAGAATTTCAGGTAGTACGCCTTATTGATGGTTACCGTACGCGCGGTCACCTGTTTACAAAAACAAATCCCGTACGCGAAAGGCGCCAGTATAATCCTACGCTAGATATCGAGAATTTTGGTCTCCAGAAAAGCGATCTGAACACTACTTTTTCAGCAGGACAGATACTGGGTATCGGCAATGCTACGCTAAGCGATATTATTGAACATTTAGAAAGGATCTATTGCGATGCGATAGGTGTGGAATATATGTTCATCCGCAAGCCAGAGGAAATTCAGTGGATACAGGACAAGTTGAACAAAAACGACAACCATCCTGATTTTTCTCCGGAAACCAAGAAAAATATTCTCAAAAAATTAAATGAGGCCCTTTCTTTTGAGACGTTCCTGCATACTAAGTATGTAGGTCAAAAGCGTTTTTCACTGGAAGGTGGTGAGAGCTTCATTCCCGCTGTAGATGCCATCATTGAGGAAGCTGCAGACCGTGGTGTAAAGGAGTTTGTTATGGGCATGGCGCATCGTGGCCGACTAAATACACTAACCAATATTTTTGGTAAAAATGCCAAGGATATTTTTAGCGAATTTGATGGTAAGGATTATGATCAGGAAGTTTTTGACGGGGATGTAAAATATCACCTGGGATGGACCTCTAAACGTAAAAGCAAAAACGGTCACGAGATCAACATCAACATCGCCCCTAACCCATCGCACCTGGAAACCGTGGGCGCTGTGGTAGAAGGGATCGCAAGGGCAAAACAAGACAGGCATCATTTTGATAAGCCTAACAATGTTTTACCTATTGTTGTACACGGCGATGCAGCGATCGCTGCTCAGGGTGTGGTTTATGAAGTTATACAGATGGCGCAACTGGATGGTTATAACACAAAAGGAACCATTCATATTGTCATCAATAACCAGATAGGTTTTACCACAAATTACCTGGACGCGCGTTCTTCCACCTACTGTACAGATGTTGCAAAAACCACCTTATCGCCGGTATTGCACGTAAATGCAGACGATGCGGAAGCCGTTATTCATGCTGCCATGTTCGCGCTTGATTTCCGAATGGAGTTTGGTAGGGACGTTTTTATTGATCTTCTGGGTTATCGTAAATATGGCCATAACGAAGGGGATGAACCCAGGTTTACGCAGCCTAAATTGTACAAGGCCATTGCTAAACATGATAATCCCCGTGATATTTATGCCAAAAAATTGATTGAGCAGGGTATCATTGATGAAAACTATGTAAGCAAACTTGAAGAGGAATATAAAGAGGCTTTAGAAGAAAAATTAGAAAAGTCCAAAGAAGAAGATACTACGCACATCACGGCGATCATGCAGGATGAGTGGGATGGTTTTGAACCTGCCACAGAAGAACAGATGATGACGCCGGTAGATACAACTTTTGACGAGGAATCGCTTTCTGAAATAGCTGAAGTTATTACTAAGCTTCCCGAGGACAAGAAATTTATGCGCAAGATTTCAAAACTGATTGACGCGCGCAAAACGATGTATTTTGAAGATAACAAAATAGACTGGGGCCTTGCAGAATTACTTGCTTATGGAACGTTGCTCAAAGAAGGTTTTGATGTACGTATGACCGGTCAGGATTGTGAACGTGGTACGTTCTCCCACCGCCATGCCGTTACCAAAGTGGAAGAAAGTGAAGAAGAAATTGTACTTCTAAACAATCTTGACGGTGATCAGGGGCATTTCTATATTTTCAACTCTTTGCTTTCAGAATATGGAGTGGTAGGTTTTGATTATGGCTATGCAATGGCCAGCCCCAATACGTTGCCTATCTGGGAAGCGCAGTTCGGTGATTTTAGCAACGGCGCGCAGATCATGATTGATCAATACATTTCCGCAGCAGAAGATAAATGGAAATTGCAGAATGGACTGGTATTATTGTTACCTCATGGCTACGAAGGTCAGGGAGCGGAGCATTCATCTGCTCGTATGGAACGTTACCTGCAAATGTGCGCAGTGGATAATATGTATGTTGCAGATTGTACGACGCCGGCCAACTTTTATCACTTGCTTCGTCGCCAGATGAAAACCAATTATAGGAAGCCTTTAATCGTATTCACGCCGAAGAGCCTGCTACGACACTCAAAAGTAAATTCAACCAAAGAAGAACTCGCTGAAGGAAGCTTCCAGATGACTATTGATGATGACAATGTTACTATTGAAAATGTAAAAACACTGGTGTTTGTAACGGGTAAATTTTATTATGACCTGCTTGATAAACGCGAAGAGTTAGATCGTGATGACGTGGCGTTGGTTCGTGTGGAACAATTGTTTCCCGTACCTAAAAAAGAGATTCGGGCTGCGATCAAGAAATACAGCAACGCAGAAGATATTGTTTGGGCACAGGAAGAACCGCGCAATATGGGAGCATACGGGCATATGTTGATGCATTTGCCAGAAGCTCAAAAATTTAGGGTTTGTAGCCGTAAATTTTACGGTGCTCCGGCTGCAGGTAGTTCAGCACGATATAAAAGAAGACATCAGCGCGTTCTTGAAGATGTATTTTCATCTAATAAAGAACAGGATTGATCAGAATAGATCTTTAAAAATAAAGAAAACAATAAAGCAAATTCTTTTATAGCATTTGCACAACTAAAAATAACACCTAATTATTATGGCTTTAGAAATGAAAGTCCCCTCTCCGGGAGAATCAATCACAGAAGTTGAAATCGCACAATGGCTTGTTGAAGATGGCGATTATGTAGAAAAAGACCAACCCATTGCAGAGGTTGATAGTGATAAGGCAACTCTTGAACTTCCTGCGGAAGCGAGTGGGATTATTACGCTTAAAGCGGAAGAAGGCGATGCTGTAGCCGTAGGGGAAGTTGTTTGCCTGATTGATACAGAAGCCGAAAAACCAGGTGGAGGCTCAGACAAAAAGGAGTCTAAAGAAAAAGAGGACACAAAAAAATCGTCTGGTGATGAAGGTAGCGGTGGTGATGCTGAAAAAGAATTAAAGCAAAAAGATTACGAGAAGGAAAACACCAATAAAAAGGCTGAGGCAAAAACCGAACAGCCCTCAAAATCTTCCACGCCAGATCAAAAGCAGGACACTAAAAACTACGCAACGGGAACTCCATCTCCCGCGGCCAAAAAGACCCTTGATGAAAAAGGGATTGACAGCAAAGATGTAAAAGGCAGTGGCCGTGACGGTCGTATTACAAAAGAAGATGCCATACAGGCAAAACCTTCTATGGGAACTGCAGGTACGGGAACCCGTAGCGAGAGCAGATCAAAATTATCCATGTTGCGTCGCAAAGTTGCAGAGCGTTTGGTTTCGGTTAAAAACGAGACCGCTATGCTTACCACGTTTAATGAGGTAGATATGCAGGCCATTTACGATTTGAGAAGCAAGTATAAAGAAGATTTTAAAGAGAAATATGGCGTAAGCCTTGGTTTTATGTCCTTCTTTACAAAAGCCGTGGTCCGCGCGCTTGATCAATATCCTGCCGTTAATTCAATGATAGATGGCAAAGAAATGATCACATACGATTATAAGGATATTTCAATTGCCGTATCTGGGCCTAAAGGCCTGATGGTTCCGGTGATTCGTAATGCTGAAAATCTTGGTTTCCGTGGTATAGAGCAGGAAGTTAAACGACTTGCGTTACGTGCGCGTGATGGTGAGATTACCGTTGATGAAATGACCGGTGGTACATTCACCATTACTAATGGTGGCGTATTTGGCAGCATGCTTTCAACACCCATTATAAATCCTCCGCAAAGCGCAATCCTGGGTATGCATAATATCGTAGATCGCCCTATTGTTCGTGATGGTGGTATTGTTGTAGCTCCCGTAATGTATGTTGCGGTTTCTTATGATCACCGTATTATTGACGGAAAAGAATCCGTTGGCTTTTTAGTGGCCATTAAAGAAGCACTTGAGAATCCTGAAGAACTTCTTATGGACAACGACGTACTTAGAGCTCTCGAAATGTAGTTTCCCCTAATTAAGGAACTAGATTCTATACATATTCAAACCTCATAGGCTTTCAAACTTATGAGGTTTTTGTTTATGTTTTTTTGCCAACTTTTATGTTTTAAAAACTACTATTTCTGAAGAAAATAAGGCAATTTTCGCCTTAAAACAGCCATTATTTGATCATTTTTAGCCATTTTCCGAATAGAATTTTTCACATATGAGAGAGAACCCTGGCTTTAAAAGCCATTTCCCTTCCAAATAACTATTTTTGCTAAACAATTAAAATTAACCAACATGAAAGCATATATATTTCCCGGTCAGGGAGCGCAATTTACAGGGATGGGCAAAGAGGTGTATGAATCCTCAGCAGAAGCGAAAAAACTATTTGAAAAAGCCAATGATATTTTGGGTTTTGATATTACAAAAATAATGTTTGAAGGCAGCGCTGATGAACTAAAGGAAACCAAAGTTACCCAGCCCGCTATTTTTATTCATTCTGTGGCACTTTTTAAAAGTTTGAATAATGCGCGCCCAGATATGGTTGCAGGTCATTCTTTAGGTGAATTTTCTGCTCTCGTGGCCAATGGATGTTTGAGCTATGAAGCCGGACTGAAATTAGTCGCGCACAGAGCTCAGGCGATGCAAAAGGCTTGTGAAAATACACCCTCTACCATGGCCGCAGTCTTAGGACTGGATGATGAAACGGTGGAAGCTGTTTGTGCTGACGTTGACGGCGTGGTCGTTGCCGCTAACTATAACTGTCCGGGTCAGTTAATAATATCTGGAGAAAATAAAGCAGTCGAAGAAGCTTGTGAGCGCCTTAAAGAGCGTGGTGCAAAACGTGCTTTGCTATTGCCTGTGGGCGGCGCGTTTCATTCTCCCTTAATGGAACCTGCACGCGAAGAGCTTGCCGCGGCCATAGAGAACACGACTTTTGACAAACCAAAATGTCCCATTTATCAAAACGTAAGTACGTTTGCGGTTAAAAAACCGGAAGAAATAAAAGAAAACCTGCTCTTCCAACTTACTTCTCCCGTAAAATGGACACAGAGCGTTCAGAAAATGATAGAAAATGGAGCTTCAGAGTTTATTGAAGTTGGCCCAGGGAAAGTACTTCAGGGTCTCGTGAAAAAAATAGACCGAAATGTCGAAACAAAAAGTGCCAGTTTAGACTAGATTTTCAACTAACCACATAAAAAAACTGCCTGAAAACATAATGTTTTCAGGCAGTTTCATTTTATAATCAAACAATATTACATATTGTCATCGTTTCCTTCAACTTCGTCTTCTACTTCTTGAGCTCCGTCTTCCATAGCATCACCAGTATCTTCAGCTGCATCTTCGATAGCATCGCCGGTATCATCAGCTGCATCCTGGATATCATCACCCATATCTTCCATAGCGTCTTCAGTTTTGTCAGCTTGAGTTTCACGACAAGCAGAAACAGATACAACGAGCATAAGTGCAAAAGCACTGTACATTAATTTTTTCATGATAAGTTTGTTTTATAATTAGTGTTTATTGGCGGTAAATGTATATAATTTAAGAAACACTAGTTAGGGGTATAATGAATAATTTAACTAAAAAATAAAAAATAAAATTCACCATAATTACAGAAAATCATTTCAACCTAAATATCTGTAATACAACTATATATTCTATTTAATTTTAAGGATATGTACATTTAATGTATCTATTTTAATCAGGTGCTTTCTCATTAAGGTATTTCCAATAACGTTTAGGAACATGTTGCGTGTGAAGTTTCAGGTTGATGCGGGATTTTATGGTAGTACTTTTAAAATAATTCCGCCAAAGCGCACTATAATCGGGCTCATTTTCGGTAAAATCGATTTTCTTAAAATTCTTTTCATTAAAGTCCATCTGCATGGGTACTACGTCATGTAAATCATAATAAAGACCGTAAGATCTTTTCAAATCATAAATGATCCAGGCCTGATCAGCATATCGATTTTTGAAATGCGTGGCAATAAGCGGAAGGACGTTAAAATCTGGCTCTACATGGGCGAAATAAATCGCGTCTTTGGTAAGTTGAAAACGTATAAAGGCTTCCATGCGATGTTTTTCCCTGCCCACCATTTTTCGCACCTGCGCAGTGCGCAATATCTGTGGGTGACCATAATCTGCAACCCGGGAAGTTGCCAGCACGTACTGAATGGCCTTGAGCAACACCAACTCATTACCTTCAATTTCACTTAAAAAAGACCAATAGACATCTGAACGAAATTTAGCATACTTACTCAGCCCTTTCCACACACGATTTGCCTTTACCGAATCTGTAATAACGGTAATGCCTTCAGCAAAAAAACCGGCTTGAAAATAAGCTTCTGGTGTAAGGCTTACAACTTCCAGCCGCTCCTCATAAACCATGAACACCGCGGTTAAAAAACCATCAAAACTGCCATCGTAAACAAGTTGGTGCTGCATAGCTTCCATTAAAACAAGCGCATCTGCTGGTTGTACATTTTCTGATACTTGCTCTGCGAGCTTTGCAGTATCATTCCTTTTATACGTTCTGGGGCAAGATCGTTAAAGCGCCAGTCCCGCGTATTGCAGACGATAAAGTATTTTGCCCTGTTAAGGGCTACTCCCAAGGCTTTGAGATGCTCTAAAGAGAGTTTCCTAAAGCGCCGCGCATTGATTATTTTATGTACTGATTTCATTCCCAAACCAGGAATTCTTGCAAGCATGCGCTTATCTGCCGTGTTTACGTTTATGGGAAATTCGTGCATGTTACGCAACGCCCAACTCAATTTTGGATCTATATCAACATCCAGGTTGGGATGCTCGTTATTGAGGAGTTCGCGGACATCAAAACCATAAAACCGAAGCAGCCAGTCTGTCTGGTACAATCTGTTTTCCCTTAATATAGGCACTTCAGAACCTAAGGCCGGCAGGCGATCGTCCTGCATCACCGGCACATAACCAGAATAGTACACACGCCTCATCTGGTATTTAGAGTAATAATGCACTGCGGAATACATGATATCTTTATCACTTTCCCCAGTAGCGCCCACGATCATTTGCGTACTCTGACCTGCTGGGGCATATTTTGGTGTGGATTTGATTAGTTTTTTTCTTCCTTGTACTGGATGATTTCATTCTTCACCTTTTCCATGGGTTTGATGAAATCTTTGTGGTCTTTTTCCGGAGCAAGAAGTTTTAAGCCAGAAACGGTAGGTATTTCAATATTAATGGAAAGTCTGTCTGCATAAAGTCCCGCTTCGCGCATGAGTTCATCGCTTGCACCGGGAATGGATTTTAAATGAATGTAACCGTTGAAATTTTCTTCCAAACGCAATTTTCTGGCAACCGTAATTAGCCGTTCCATCGTATAATCTGGCGTGTGAAAGATACCGCTGCTTAAAAACAAACCTTCTATATAATTGCGGCGATAAAAATTTATGGTAAGATCTACCACCTCCTGGATTTTGAACGCGGCCCTTTTAATATCATTGCTGCTGCGGCTCACGCAATACGCACAGTCAAAAATACAATGGTTAGTAAGTAAAATTTTCAATAGGGAAATACAACGGCCATCCTCACTGTAACTGTGACAAATCCCCATACCACTGCTATCGCCTAAGCCTTTATTCGTGTTTTTCCGGGCACTTCCACTACTCGAGCAGGATACATCGTACTTGGCGGCGTCTGCCAGTATATTTAATTTCTCCTTGATGCGTTCAAAGTTCATAGTGATGGTTTTATTGTCGTGCTAACGTACCCGTCAAATATTCGATTGCATTTGATAATCGATAGTTATAGCCTTTATTCAAAATTAAGGTAATTTTCCTATTTTAAGGACATTTTCCGAAGATTCATTAGGATTTTTTCCAGATTATGGTATATTTACGATATGGGAATCAACGATGTCACAGGCGATGTTCGCCGTTTTAAGCAGATACGCGAGGAGCAGCAGCTCACGCAGAGCGAATTCGCAGAAGCGCTGGGTATTAAAAATTCTACAGCAGATATAGAGCGTGGGCGCACAAAACTATCAGGACAAGTCGTGACCGAACTCTTGCGTATATATAATGTAAATCCGTTATGGCTTTACGGCTTCAGTAACCAGAAAAACCTTAATGCAGGCAAGGGCGATGTAAGTCCTAAGGTGGTGACCATAGACAAAATGGATAATGAAAACCTTGTGCTCGTAAATCAGAAAGCGGCCGCGGGTTATCCCCATAACGTTCAGGACGTGGAATGGTATCAACAGCTCCCGGCCTTTGATCTTCCATTACCACAATATCGCAACGCGACCTACCGCGGTTTTCAGATTGAAGGGGATAGTATGCTACCCGTTTTTCAACAAGAAGACTGGGTTCTTGCCAAGGCAACCGCAAATATGAATGAGGCAAATAATAATAAGATCTATGTTGTGGTTTTACCGGATTCGGTTCTTGTAAAAAAACTACAAAAACTTCCAGATCCTTCCAGAATCTTATTGATCTCCCTAAACCAGGAATATGTTCCTTTTGAAGTCAATGTTAGCGATATTCAGGAATTGTGGCAGGTCAATAGTAAACTCACCTTCAACTTAGAAGCTCCTTCTGAAAGTAATTTACTACGCGAATTGCATCGCTCTATGGAAGAATTGAAAAACCAGGTAAGTAGCATAAAAGCATAAAAAAACCTCTTTCAAAGTTGTAGAAGAGGTTTTCAATACTTTAGATAAGATGGATGTTAATTGTCGTCCCCTATTCTATCGATTTGCTCATCTACTTTTTCATCTACTTCATTATCCACACGTTCCGCGGTACGTTCAAGAGCACCTTTTTCTTCCTGAGTAGTTTCCACTTCTCGTACGACCGTCTTAGTCTCTGTTTCACGACAGGCAATCACTGCTAAAAGTGAAAATACCGTAAAAAATATTCCTTTTCTCATAATTACAATTTGGGATTGGCGACAAAAGTAATATTTTAATCGATAAAATGAAATAAAAATCGGTTATTTTGAATATTACGTTAAAATATATACTCAAGGGTATCCTTCCATTCCATCAAAACTACTTTTGCACTTAAAAAATGGATTTCGAAAAGTTATATGCTTTTTTAAAGGAGCTTCAGCAAAACAATAGTAAAGAATGGATGGATGCCAACAGAAAACGCTACGAAGAGGTACGTGATTCTTATATATCCTGGTTAAACACAATGGATCTAAAGCTTGCAAAAATAGATCCCGATTATTCTTCCACTACCGGTAAACAGGCGATAAACCGCATCAATAATAATTTAATGTACCATCCTCACAAACCCATTTACAAAGATCATTTTGGTGCGGGGCTTGACAAGGAAAACAAACAAAGCGATTTTTATATTCACCTGGGAATACGGGAAAGTTTTATTGCCGGCGGCTTTTATAAACCGAAACCTTCCATCTTAAAAAGCATTAGACAGGGCATTGATTACAATGGCGAAGAGTTTAACAAAATAAGGAATAAAAAAAGCTTTAAAGCGCTTTTTGGTGAGTTAACTGATGATGGAGATTCCCTAAAAACAGCTCCCAAGGGTTATTCTCAAGAGCATAAGCACATAGAATTGCTACGTAGAAAAACCTTTGCCATTCGGGTTGAATTAACCGAGAAAGAAGTACTAAGCGCCGATTTTGATGATCGTGTGGTCGAAATTTATAAAGAGATGTTACCTTTTAGAAACTACCTCAACAAAGCGGCAAGCGTTTAACTTTTCAAAAGTCAGGGTTTTCAGCATTGTTTTTTTCTAAATAATTCAGGATTATCTGGGTAGCCCCTGTCTGTTGCTGTACATAATGGCCCGCAATCATTCCTGCATTTTGTCTGAAGGATATATCGGCAAACAATTTTTTCAGGATTTCGGTGGTTTCTTCCGGGGATTCCACCGTAAATAATCCTGCAATACGACGTAATTGTTCAGCTTCCGGAAATTTATCAATCTGCGTTCCCGTTAAGATGGGAATTCCAAAGGTTGCCGGTTCCAAGATATTGTGCATCCCGGTCTTGCCGGCCGCGCCACCCACGTAGGCCACATCTGCGTAGCTGTAGGCGCGGCCCAGCATCCCTATAGTGTCTAGAATAAATACATCGGTATCGGCCAGATTTTCAGGATTATGCTGACTATATTTTGCCACTTTTGAACCGATTTTTGCCATAAATTGGTCAATTTTTCCCTCCTGGATTTGATGGGGTGCAACCAATATTTTCACCTTCTGCGCAGCGTGCTTGTTGATATAATCAAGCAGCAGGAGTTCATCTTCTGGCCATGTACTTCCGCAGACCAGCAGCGGCATGCCGTTTTTAAATGCTTCAACAACCTGCAGGCTATTATCCATCTCCAGTTGTTTGCTTACCCGGTCAAAACGGGTATCCCCGCTCAGGGAAACGTTTTGAAAACCGAGGGTTTTAACTAGATCAATGCTTTTTTGATCCTGAACAAAAAAATGGTCAAAAGCATGAAGCGACTTTTTCATCCATGTCCCGTACCACTTAAAAAACAGCTGTTTTCTTCTAAAAACAGCCGAAATGAGGTACGTTTTCACCGATTTTCTATCCAATTCGTTCAAATAATTTGGCCAAAATTCATACTTGATAAAGAAGGCCATTTCAGGCTTTACGATATTTACAAAACGTTTTGCATTAGTTGAAGTATCAAGCGGTAGATAGGTTGTAAAGTCAGAAATTGGGTTGTTTTTTTTCTGTGTATATCCCGAGGGTGAAAAGAATGTAAGGAGTAGTTTATGCTGCGGAAATTGTTTTTTTAAAGCTTCCATCACCGGTACGCCCTGCTCATATTCTCCTAACGACGCGGCATGCACCCAGATGATGCGTTCGTTCTGGGAAATTTGACCTTCCAGCGTATCAAAAACATCTTTTCGTACCGTATAAAAGGTCTTTAGTTTTTCACTAAAAACACCCAATAGGGGCAGTAAACTGTCGAATAATTGAATAAAAATGGAATATAGTGTATGCATAAGCCGTAAAAATAGCCTTTTCACAAAAACCAGAGGATAGGAAGGTGCTAGTTTTGTATTTTCGTATAAAAATTGAGCCTCAATAATGCTACTGCATAATGGCGCTTATCCTTCTTTTTAAGGAACCTTGTTTTAAAAGTAAAGCATGAAAAAAATACAGATGGTTGACCTCAAAGGTCAATATGAACAAATAAAAGAGCGCGTAGATACTTCTATTGCCGAAGTAATGGAAAGTACCGCTTTCATCAATGGTCCTGAAGTACAGGCCTTTCAAAAAGAACTTGAAGAATATCTGGGCGTAAAACATGTAATTCCCTGCGCGAACGGGACAGATGCCCTTCAGATTGCCATGATGGGACTTGGCCTTAAGCCCGGTGACGAAGTCATAACCGCAGATTTTACCTTTGCGGCAACCGTGGAAGTCATTGCGCTTTTAGGGCTTACCCCTGTTCTGGTAGATGTGAATCCACATTCTTTCAATATTGATATCAAAGCGGTGGAACGGGCGATTACCCCAAAAACCAAAGCTATTGTTCCCGTTCATCTTTTTGGACAGGTTGCCGAAATGCAGGAACTTATGCGCATCGCAAAAACGCATGATCTTTTTGTAATTGAGGATAATGCCCAGGCCATTGGTTCAAACTATACACAGGCTGATGGATCTAAAATTAAGGCCGGCACCATAGGCCATGTGGGAAGCACTTCTTTTTTCCCTTCTAAAAATTTGGGTTGCTACGGTGATGGTGGTGCCATTTTTACGAATGATGACGACCTAGCTCACACTTTACGTGGAATAGTAAACCACGGTATGTATGAGCGCTATCATCATGATGTAGTGGGTGTAAATTCCCGACTTGACTCCATACAGGCGGCAGTTTTGCGCGCAAAACTTCCACATCTGGACACGTACAACCACAAGCGGCGTGAGGCGGCGAGAAAGTACACTAGAGCGCTGATAGGAAATCCAAAAATCACGACTCCCATGATCTGTGATATTTGCGATTGTCACGTGTTTCACCAGTATACCTTACGTCTCAAGAATGTAGATCGTGATGCGCTTGTAAAACACCTAAACAGCAAAGACATTCCCTGTGGCGTTTACTATCCCATACCTTTGCATAAACAAAAAGCCTATGCAGATGAGCGCTATAACGAGAACGATTTTGTGGTTACAAATCAGTTGGTCCAGGAAGTGATTTCCTTACCCATGCATACGGAACTAGATGACGAGCAGATCGATTATATAACCAAAACCGTTCTGGAATTTATTGATAAAGCATAATTCAATTTCCTCTCAGTATAAAATATCCTGTTTATTGCTCAATCATAAATATTAATTGAAGGAATTAATGAGTTTATTATTATCTTGGTTTTTGATACCAACAAAAAACCAGTTTACATGAAAAACCATTACACCTTTCTTATCCTATTCTTTTTGGCTCTCTCTGTTTCCGCTCAGGACACCTACCTGCATTGCGGTAAGCTTATAGATACCGAAGCAGGGAAAGTACTCAAAGAAAAGACCATAATCGTTTCCAAAGGAAAGATCAAAGAAGTCCGGGACGGCTATGTTCCCGCCAAAAATGATCAGGATAGTGTAGTGGATTTGAAGACAGAAACGGTAATGCCAGGCCTTATCGATATGCACGTACACATTGAAGGTGAGACCAATCCCAACCGCTACCTCGAACCTTTTACCCTGAACGATGCTGATGTTGCATACAATGCACAGGCTATCGCCGAAAGAACTTTAATGGCAGGTTTTACCACTGTTCGGGATCTGGGCGGCAGTGGCATCAATGTTTCTTTGCGCAATGCCATCAATGCAGATAAAGTCACCGGCCCCCGTATTTTTACTGCTGAAAAAACCATAGGCTCTACGGGAGGTCACGCAGATCCCACTAATGGATACAGTAAAGAATTAATGGGCAACCCCGGTCCTAAAGAAGGAGTCGTCAACAGTGTTGACGATGCTCGAAAAGCCGTGCGTCAGCGCTATAAAAATGGCGCGGACTGGATTAAGATCACCGCAACTGGTGGGGTACTGAGCGTGGCTAAAAACGGTCAAAATCCACAATTCACCGAAGAGGAAATAAAAGCGATAACAACTACCGCTGCTGATTATGGCATGCAGGTGGCCGCGCATGCCCATGGTGATGAAGGGATGCAGCGCGCGATTAAAAATGGCGTAAAAACCATAGAGCACGGTACGCTCATGAGCGAGGAAACCATGAACCTAATGAAGGAGTATGATACGTTTTATATACCTACTTTAAGTGCCGGTAAATATGTAGCCGAAAAAGCTAAAATTGACGGTTATTATCCTGCGATCATTGTCCCTAAGGCTTTGGCCATTGGCCCCCAACTGGAAAAAACATTTGCCAAGGCCTATAAAAAAGGTGTTTCTATCGGCTTTGGTACTGATGCAGGCGTGTTTCCGCATGGCGAAAATGCAAAAGAATTCGGTTATATGGTTGAAGCGGATATGCCTGCAATGCAGAGTTTGCAAAGTGCAACAAGCGTAAACGCAAAACTTTTAAGGCAGGATGACAACATAGGCGCCATAAAATCTGGACTTATGGCAGATATCATTGCCTTAAAAGAAGATCCCACGCAAAATATCGACACGATGAATGAGGTCGTTTTTGTGATGAAAAATGGTGTGGTCTACAAAAATGAGTAGCAGGCTACAGCCATTCTACTTTATTTTCAATGGGATCGCGCCTTCCGGTTTTATGTTCTTCAGCGTGATGGCCCAGATAAAAGAAGCCCAGGCATTTTTCACCTTCCGCAAGGTCAAAAAACCGGTGCATCTGGTCTATGGTACCTGGAGAACTCCAGTAGCCCCCTAGTCCCAGTGCAGTGACCATAAGCCACATGTTCTGTACTGCCATGGCCACAGCCGAAACTTCTTCCCATTCTGGTAAACGCTCCTTAGGGTCGCGTTGCATACAAATGGCGATAACGGCTGCAGATTTATCAACTTTGGAACGGGTTTTTTCGATTTTAGTATCGCTTTGTTCTTCGGTTGGCGTGTTCTCTTTATAAAGGCTTACAAAGAATTCGGCGAGATCTTCTTTTGCCCTGCCGGTCGCCACCTTAAAGCGCCAGGGTTCCGTTCGTTTGTGGGTTGGTGCCCAGTTTGCCATCGCAAGGATGTGTTCTATATCCCCCTTGGCCACTTCCTTATCTGTAAATTGCTCCGGAAAAATAGACCGGCGGGTAATCAAACATTTTTCAGTATCCATAAATCAAATTATTTTGGACAAAAATACAAAAGTATCAAAGGAATCAACAGCTAAAAAATATGCGCTAAAGGCTCTTTAGAGCAATATTTCCTTTTACAGGAAAACGATAACGCTCTTTAATAGAAGCATCAATCATTTTGATTTTGAGATTCGCCTTTCTGAAGTATTCCGTGTATCTTTGTTTTTAGAATGAATCTAAGTAATTAGCTGTGAAGATAGAGAAAAAAGACATTAATGAAGCCCTGCAGAGCATTAGTGCTCCCGGGGAAGGAGAGAATATGATCGCGAGTGGGGCGGTTACCAATATCATGACTTTTGCTGATGAAGTAGTCGTTGATATCACTATTAAAAATCCCAGCCTACAGGCTAAAAAACGTACCGAGGTGGATATCATGAAAGTCATTCATGATCAGGTACACCAGAAAGCCAAGGTAAAGGTGAACGTGCGTGTAGATGCACCCCCTAAAGAAGCCAAAAACGAAATTAAGGGAAAACCTTTACCGGGAATAAAAAATATTATTGCGGTAGCCTCTGGTAAAGGGGGTGTGGGTAAATCTACCATTACTGCAAATCTTGCGGTGACCCTTTCTAAAATGGGTTTTAAGGTGGGTATTCTAGATGCTGATATTTATGGCCCATCCATTCCCATGATGTTTGATGTGGAAAATGAACGCCCCCTTTCCGTGACCGAAAACGGTAAGAAAAAAATGAAACCCGTAGAGAATTACGGTGTCAAGATATTATCTATTGGTTTTTTCACCAAGCCTGACCAGGCGGTGGTATGGCGCGGACCCATGGCTTCTAAGGCACTAAACCAAATGATTTTTGACGCAGCATGGGGCGAACTGGACTTTCTACTTGTTGATTTGCCTCCGGGAACGGGAGATATCCACTTAAGCATTATGCAGGCCATGCCGCTTACAGGTGCAGTGGTCGTAAGTACGCCGCAGAATGTGGCCCTCGCCGATGCAAAAAAAGGTGTCGCCATGTTTCAACAGGAAAGTATCAACGTCCCCGTACTGGGCATCGTTGAGAATATGGCCTGGTTTACCCCAGATGAGCTTCCTGACAACAAATACTTTATCTTTGGTAAAGACGGAGCTAAAAATCTTGCGGCAGATCTTGACGTCAGGGTATTGGGGCAGATTCCACTTGTGCAAAGTATTCGTGAAGCTGGTGATGTAGGTAGGCCGGTTGCCCTTCAAGAGTCTGGCATTTTAGAAGAAGCTTTTAAAGAACTTACAAAAAACACGGTTGAAGAGGTTGTATACCGTAATGACGAACTCCCCCCTACCGAGGCTATTAAAATAACCACGATGGCAGGTTGTTCTGCAGTTAAAAAATAAAAAATGAGCGAAGAAATTTTAAAGAAAAAAGTACAGGATGCCTTAGATGAAATCAGGCCTTTTTTACAAAGTGACGGTGGGGATATCTCGCTGCTTTCCATTGAGGATGGTAAGACTGTAAAAGTTAAATTGATGGGGGCTTGTGTCAGTTGTTCGGTAAATCAAATGACTCTTAAAAGCGGAGTTGAAATGACCATTAAAAAACATGCGCCACAAATTGAAAATGTGATCAATATTGAGGTTTAATCCTGCTTGAAAAGTTTAATAAAAAGGTCTGTTTTTACTCAAAAACAGACCTTTTTGACGTAAAAACAGGAGGTTTCCGGTACTTTTTAAACCTGTTTTATATAAATTCAGAACCATTACAGGATTGCATTTCCCTAAAAGTTTTGAAAGCATTTTTATAGCTGAAAAATATATTTTCAATCGCATATAGTTAAATCATTCTTTAAAGCGAATTCTATGTGCAATGGTTTTATAACTTTAAGGTTTTTAATACGTTATCCAACTCGCCATGAAAAAAAATACATCAAGAGCTTCTTTTCTATTTGCCTTTTTGTTCCTCTATTTTAATCTCATGCTCTCGGCGCAAGAGCGTGTTTTGGTATTTACAAAAGTGGGTGCGCAAAATGGTTTTGAACATGTTTCAATTGACGAGGGTATACAGTTAATTACTGATCTTGGTGCCGAAAATGACCTGTGGCAAACGGATCAGTCAGACAATGCCAGTGTATTTACTTCGGAAAATCTTGCCAAATATTCCGCAGTGATCTGGTGCAATACCAGCGGCGATGACCTTTTAGACACGTCCCAGCAACAGGCTTTTGAAGAGTATATTGCTAATGGTGGCGGCTTTATGGGCATTCATGCTGCAACTGACACTTATCGCAACGGTAGCTGGCCTTTTTATAACGAACTTGTGGGCGGTATCATTCAGGCAAACCCAAACCATACGGCAAACAATTATCAGGCAACCATGACTGTTATAAATTCGCATCCTGCCGTAGATTTTCTGGATAATGGATACCCTAAAGCAGAAGAATATTATTACTGGGAACGCAACGGTGGTTATTTATTTCAGGACAATATCAATATTCTTGAAGTTGAGGCTACGGGAAGTGAGACCTACGATGAAGCGCGTCCCATGTCCTGGTACAAAGAATACAAAGGAGGCAGGTCTTTTTATACTGCGCTAGGTCACAATGAAAGCGATTACACGGGAGATGCCAACTTTAGAAAACATATTGAAGAAGGTATTAAGTACGTCATGGGCATAACGCTCGGCATAGAATCCGAAAGTTTAGGAAAAACCGTTGTTTTCCCGAATCCTGCCAGCGCACGCGTAAACCTGCAAAGCAACTCCCCTATCTCTCAAATTTCTGTATATAACATACAGGGACGTCTTATTAAAAATCAGCCGTTTACTAAAACGCAGTTTACTTCCTACAGTCTTGACAGCTCAGCATGGAGTCCCGGAATTTATTTTATTCAGCTGAATACTACCGTAGGCAAAGAAACAATTCGAATGATAAAAGAATAAAAAAATACTTCTGAATCCTTCTTCCTAGATTCCGTAAGGATTACCAATTTTTCTAGTTTCAACTTTGCTATGAGCTTAAATTAAATTTCACTTTTCTAAGCCATTTACATACGTACAATACACGCCTTAAATTGTCTTTTTCAATTAAGAATCGCCTGAAAATGCCTAAATTTGAGGTTTCAAAACCTACCGCTACATACCCATGCAAGACATTACCATAAATATTATAGATCGCGAAGGAAAAGCTCATGCTGTTGAAGCGCCTACAGATATGAATCTTAACTTAATGGAAGTTTGTAAAATGTACGAACTCCCTGTGGAAGGCACCTGTGGAGGTATGGCGATGTGTGCTTCTTGCCAGTGCTATGTGCTTTCTGACCACAAGCTCAATGAAATGGGTTATGATGAAGAAGCCATGCTTTCTGAAGCGTTTTTTGTGGAAGATAACAGCCGCCTGGGTTGCCAGATACCCATTACCCCAGATCTTAACGGATTAGAAGTAAAACTAGCCCCAGAAAGTTAATACGCTAAAAACTTAATTTTTAGCGTATTAATGTTTCTTAATAAATAAAAGCGTTTTTTAAACTGTTTTGGCGACCTTATTTTGCTCAATTTCCTGAGCAATACCGTCCCAAAGGCCTATACGCTTTTGTAGTGCTTCAACAGAAATATCTTCAACTTCTTTCCACTTCGTAGCATCGTCTCCACAAAGTTCTGAAATCATTTTTAAGGCCATTGGGCCATGCTCATCACCATCAAGTTCAATGTGACGATCAAAATAATATTTGAAAAGCGTAAGATCTTTCGTTGGGAAATTCTTTTGGATACTGCCTATGATCTGCGTGAACATGGATGGGATAAGATCTTCCCTTCCAAAGGTAAATGCAGCGGCGATCTTATGCGGTTTTCGATCTGCTATAGTTTCAAATGTGAACAAAAGGAAATCCTTTACAGATTGAGGAATCTCACTTACTGATATAACCAGAAAGATATCTGTACCATGCTTAACGTGATTGATAAACCTATTGATATCTGAGGTTGAAGCGTTCGCCTTATCCATGGCATCCAGGTACATCTCAAAGTGACTCTGGCGCTTCCCGTCCATATTGATATCAGTCTCCTCTGCGAGAACAATCTCATTGATAAGGTAACGTATCTCAGGATTGCCCAGTGGATACCAGGGCGTAGAAACCTTGGTAAGATCAAACTGCAAAGATTTCAGCAAAGACATAAAATCCCATACTGCAAAAACGTGATGCTCCATAAAACGTTTTAGGTCATCTGGTGTTTTTAGCGACTCGTAAAGGGGATGTTTTAGCAATTGTTGCTGATAAGGCTGAATGGCTTTCTCTATATCTTGAATCATAAGTTGGAATTAGGTTTACAAAACTATAAAAGTACACACATCTACTGACAAACAACGGGTTAAAATAAAAAAATGATTTTATTAATAGACAAAAGGATAAAATGCTAATTAAAAGCGTTTAGACCGGTAATATCAAGACCGGTAATTAGAAGGTGAATATCGTGGGTACCTTCATAAGTGATAACACTTTCCAGGTTCATCATATGCCGCATGATACTATACTCACCGGTAATTCCCATACCGCCCAGGATCTGACGTGCTTCCCTTGCGACCTTTAAGGCCATTTCCACGTTGTTACGCTTTGCCATCGATATTTGTGCCGAAGTTGCTTTCCCTTCGTTTCTCAACGTTCCCAGACGCCAGGCCAGCAATTGTGCTTTTGTGATTTCAGTAATCATCTCAGCAAGTTTCTTTTGCTGCAGCTGAAAACTACCTATGGGCTTGCTGAACTGATGCCGTTCTTTAGCATAACGCAAAGCTGTGTCATAACAATCCATTGCGGCGCCTATAGCTCCCCAGGCAATACCAAAACGTGCGGAATCCAAACATCCCAGCGGGGCACCGAGACCTGATTTATTCGGCAGGATGTTTTCCTTAGGGATTTTTACGTTGTCAAAAATGAGTTCGCCGGTAGCACTTGCGCGCAACGACCATTTATTGTGCGTTTCGGGCGTGGTAAAACCTTCCATCCCGCGTTCTACGATAACTCCATGAATGCGGCCTTCTTCATTTTTTGCCCACACCACGGCAATGTCTGCAAACGGCGCATTGCTGATCCATAATTTCGCCCCGTTCAAAACAATATGATCGCCCTTGTCTTTAAAGTTGGTCGTCATCCCACCTGGATTGGAGCCGTGATCGGGTTCGGTAAGGCCAAAACAGCCCATAAATTCGCCGCTGGCCAACTTGGGAAGGTATTTTTTCCGCTGATCTTCATTGCCATATTTATAAATGGGGTACATCACCAGCGAAGATTGTACCGAAGCGGTAGAACGCACCCCAGAATCACCGCGTTCAATTTCCTGCATAATGAGACCGTACGAAATTTGATCAAGCCCTGCCCCGCCATATTCTTCAGGAATGTAAGGACCAAAAGCACCAATTTCTGCAAGACCTTTGATAATTTGTTTCGGAAATTCCGCTTTTTGTGCGGCCTCCTCAATAATGGGGGAAACTTCCCGCTTCACCCACTCCCGTGCGGCACTGCGTACTAATTTATGTTCTTCAGTAAGCAGGTCGTCGAGATTGTAATAATCTGGGGCTTCAAAAAGATCTGGCTTCATAAGAAATTGTTTTATTGCGGCCCAAAAGCGATTAATAATTTCGCAATGGACTTCCCGTAAATTTAGGTTTTTAGCAAGGAGAAAGCAATATTTTAGGCCTATTTAAAAGTATTCAGCAAAAAGAAAAAAAGGCTTGAAAAGGCAAAAAAACACCTATTTTAAGTCCATTTTTTGAACGAAAAAGTCTTTTTTAGGATGATTTCTTTATAAGAGAATCAATAACTCACATCTGGAGATAGAAATCCTGGGTTAGTGCGATATAGGCATCGGTGTAGTCGTGACGGGCTTTTTCAATCACAAGTTCGTCTTCTGTCATATCCTTTGTTTTGATTGAAAAAGCGATCAATACCCTTTTGAAATCTTTTTCAGCGTTACCTTTCACATTGGTGATTTTAAATGGGAAGAGCTCCACCTGAGCGGCAAGTTTCAAGAATTCCGCTTTGCGGGAAAAGGGAAGTATAACGGCAAAAACACCTTCGGGATTTAATAATTTCGCAGCAGCGGAAACCAACAATTCAAAAGGCATGGCTTCTTCAAAACGCGCCTGATCCCGAGCATTATCACCGGTTTTTTGTCCGTTCTCAAAAAAAGGCGGATTGCAGACTATAAGATCGTAGGTGTCGTCCATTTCGGTGACGAACTCATAAAGATGTGCATGATAGCAAAACAGCCGGTCGCCCCAGGGGGAATCTTCAAAATTATCGGTCGCCTGTTCATAAGCGGCATCGTCAAGCTCCAGTGCGTCTATGGTCTGTGCGTCACAGCGCTGAGCAAGCATCAGGGCAATTACTCCCGTACCGGTGCCTATATCAAGTATACTTTCTGGTGTTGTATCCAGCGGAGCCCAGGCGCCCAGCAATACACCATCTGTTCCCACCTGCATGGCGCTGCGGTCCTGGGCAACCGTAAATTGTTTAAAGCGAAAAGGTTTTGACATATAAAAAAACTGATAATTCTGTGAGTGGGAGGAATTTCTAATTATTCAGAGCGGCTTCAATCTTTGGCAGTATCTCTTCTTTTGTAAAATATCCCACACCTAAAATCTCATTTTTTCCGCCCTTTTGCAGTACTAAGGTAGGGAACGTGATAACCAGCTTTTTGGCACGTTCAAAATCCGCTCTGGTATTGGCCAGATTTTCGGCGCTCATCCAGTTTTTCTTAAACAATTCGACATCTATGTTTAAAGTTTTGAGGATTCCCAGATAGGTTTCTAATTTATCAAGGCGTTTTCCATCTTTAAATAGGGCTTCTTCAACCATTTTGGCAAAAAGTAACTTTTTATCTGGATTTGTGGCACCCACCTGTTCAATGGCGGCCGCTGGTTCCAGGCTGCTGAAGGTATAGGAAGCATCTGAGGCGAGATCGTAATAATTAGTCCCTACGCTTGCACCGGTCCTTGAAATCATTGCCGGAAGGTGCTGCGATATCCTACTTAAAAAAGCAACGCCACCTTGTGGTGCTTCATTGCCCAGCCACATACCTGCCGCTTTTAACTGAACATCCATCTTTCCGTTAAGGACTTTTTCGATTTCCTCAATATTACTGGTATTTGCGTAGCACCAGCTACATTGCGGGTCCATCACATAGATCAATCTAGCTTCCTGGGTTTGCGCATTTCCCGAAAAGCTTAGTACAAAAAAGAGAGCTGCAACTATATATTTTAGGTGTTTCATGATTTTATTTTTTATCGATTCTAATACTTTGCACACGGTACAGATCGTCTGTCGCCTGCAATAATTTCTTTTTCAAAATAGGACTAAAATCAGGGTGTGAAGTTAAAAAGTTTTGCAGGATATCGTAGGCTTCTTTGCCTGAATAATTGCCTATCGTGCTATTCAGCCAGGCTTTGGGAAAGAAAATATCACCCGTACGCTGAATTTCTTCTACCAGATCCTGCGAAAGTTGTATGTGTTTTATCGCACTTTGCTGCCGCAACGGATGGTTGATAAGATTTGCTGCAGCTGTAACCCAGGATTCTTTCTCGCGGTTTTTTTCTTCCTTAAAGGAATTGAAAAAGGCATCCCTTTCATTTTCATCTTCAGACAAGGCAGGAAGTAAAAACTGAAAGCGTTTCTTCTTATCTGGATTTGAGATAAAATCTTCCGTTTGTTCTAAAATCTCTGCTCTTTTTGGGTGTTTATAAACCGCCAGATCCTGCGCCATAGCCGTAAAATCGTCCTCGTTTAGCCTTAAATCGGCTATTTTTGTGTCTTTTTTCCAGATTTTATACAGTTTTTCCCTGCCTTCTTCAGAATATGCCACATTGCTAAAAACATTAAAAAGGGTCTTCTTTATGTTCGGTTTCAAATTGTTTTTAAGCGCATTATAAACTAAAGTTTCAAGCTCTTTTTGATGGTCATCACGTTGTTCAGGCGTGAGGAAATGCCAAAAAATGCTCTGCAATTCACTTGAGATCAAATTCAGTATAAATTCGTTTTTCTCACTTTTTAAACCTTCTTCTAGCAATTTAAATTCCGCAAGTACATCAATTTCCCCATTCAGTGTCTTTTCGTAACTGTTGATATAACTATAAGCACGCGCCACTTCATCTTTAATTTGTGGGATTTGCATCACTGTATTTTCCGCAAGCGGAAAAACGCCATAACCCAGGCCATCATAGTTATAAATGATGTTTTGTGGTTTTGGTAAGCCTTCAATTTCATTAATTTGAGTTTTTCTATCGGTTAAATTAACGGTGAAAATCCGGGTAGAATTGGGATAAATCAAGCCGATTTTAAAGGTTTGTGGCCAGATTTTATCTGAACCATCTTCTGCCTGCTGAAGAATTTCAAAAGATGAAATTGTATCCTTATCATACTTTACGTCATCAGAAAAAACGGGACGGCCGCTTTGGTTTACCCAGATAGCGCTCCATTTTTTCATGTCCAGTGCCGTTTTCCCATCCAGAATTTCAATCAGATTGTTCCAGTCGGCATTGTCATACGCGTAGGTTTTTATGTATTCCCGTATGCTTTCGCGGAATTTTTCTTTGCCCACGGCAAGCTCCAGCTGCCGCATCATGATGGGCGCTTTATTATAAATTATAGCGCCATAAAGTGACCCTGCATCTTTCAGGTTTTCCAGATCCTGACGTATGGGGTTTGTGCCCCGCGTTCGGTCTTCGCCATAGGCGCTGGGATAATGATTGAGCACAAAAAGCAAATCGTGGTTAATATCAGGAAATGCGGGATTTGCGATCTTATCTGCCATAAAATTGGCGAAAACCTCTTTCATCCAGACGTCATTGAACCATTGCATGGTCACCAGATCGCCAAACCACATATGCGAAGTCTCGTGCGCAATGAGTTTGCCGCGGCTCAGTTTTTGACTTTCGGTGGCTGTGTGATCCAGAAAAAGCGAAGATTCCCGATACTGAATCGCGCCCACATGCTCCATCCCGCCGTACTGAAAAACAGGAATCGCGGCAAAATCCAGTTTCTGAAACGGAAACGGATGACCGGTGTAGTCTTCCAGAAAATCAACTGACTGCTGATGCAGATCAAATATAGTATCTACACTGTATTCTATCTTTTCGGGATCTGTCTCGCGGTAGAGCATGTGCATGGTGAGATCTTCCTTTTCACTGATCGCTTCCTCAAATTTACCAGCGACAAAAGAAAACAAATAGGTGCTCATCTTGTCCGTTTTGCCGAATTGATGTTCGGTGAAATCATCTTTTTCAATTGTTTTTTCTTCCGGCGCACCGGCCATTACGTTCCAGTCTTTTGGCGCGGTGATATGCAGAATATATTCTGCTTTAATATTAGGCTGGTCAAAACACGGAAAAACCGTACTGGCGCGGTCTGGAACGAGCAGGGTATAAAGAAAATCCGGATTCCTGTTTAAAGATAATTCCCCGGCAATAAAGTCGATTTTCAGGATATTTTCACCGATTTTCAGGTGTTTTTGGTCAATTATCAAATGCTGCTCGCGATAATCAATGGGAATATTTTTACCATTAACCGAAACCGATATCAGATTTTCCTTCTTCTCCTTAAAGTCCAGGTAAAGCGGCTGGTCAAGCGTATTGATGTTCAGGTTAAGCTCAAGTTTTGCGGGAATGGAATCCTCCTGCTGAAGCGGAATTTTAAAATCAAGCCGATAAATGACACCATCTACCTGATTTTTCCGGTAAATGGCGAGATTTTCCGAAATACCATTGGATAAAAGATCTGGCTGCACTTTTTCACTTTTACAGGAAAGTACTATAATCGAGAGTAAAAGGGATAGCGTTAAAACCGTTTTCATACAATATGGATTAAGGGGAACTAAAGGAGAACTATTTATTTTCACTCTTATAAACAACGCCGTCTTTCATCACAAAACCAACATTAAAAAGGTCCTTAATTTCGGTTAGTGGATTCCCGTTAACTGCGATGATATCTGCCAAAAAACCTTCTTTTAGTTGTCCCAAATCAGAAAGCCGAAATACTTCGGCATTACCGCTGGTTGCTGCTTTTAAAACATCGTTATTTTCCATTCCATATTCAGACATGAGAACGAGTTCGCGCGCATTTTCGCCATGCGCAAAAACCCCAACATCGCCGCCGGCAACCACTTTTACATCACTTTTGAGCACTTTTTTAAAGAACTCGCGGGATTTCAGGATTGCTTCCGGTTCAGGTTGTGTTTTATCATCCCAGCCACGATACGTTGTGATGGCGTAGGTCGCGGCAAGTGTAGGGCACAGTGCCACGTCATGTTCTTTCATTAGTTCCAGAACCTCATCCGTAGCATCGCTGCCGTGCTCAATGGAGCGTACACCGGCGAGTATGGCGCGGCGCATGCCTTCTGCGGTTGACGCATGTGCGACCACATCGCGGCCACTGCTTTTTGCCGTTTCCACAATCGTTTTGAGTTCGTCAACCGAAAAGGTGGGCATTGCGGTTTTATTGGGTCCCCAGCGGTAATCTGCATACACTTTGATCACATCTGCTCCGTAGCCTATCTGCTCCCGCGTCACGCGAATTAAATCAGCACCATCAGCAGGTTGTGCGCCCAGGATCACATCCATATCCGGGTTGTAACCGCTTGGGCCGTAACTGCCCGAAGCGACAATCGCCCTACCAGCGACAAGCATCCTTGGCCCGGGATTGATGCCCAGCTCAATGCTCTGTTTTATAGCGACATCTGCGTAAGCAGCGCCTTCTGAACCCAGATCTCTAATAGTGGTAAAACCGGCCATAAGGTTCTTTTCGGCCATTTTTGCACCGCGAATGGCGCGAAGGCTACGGGATTCTTTAAGCACCTGATCATTCCAGTCGGTTTGATCATAAGGATAAAGCAGCACGTGCGAATGGCCTTCTATCATTCCCGGCATCAGCGTACTGTTTCCCAGGTTGATTATGGAATCTGCCTTGCCTTGCAGGTTTTTGGTAGGGCCTACTTCCGTTATCCTGTTGCCATTTACTAAAACAGCATAATTAGAATGCATTTCCATTCCGTCAAAAAGACGCTCTGCGGAAAGCATGATAGTTTGGCTAAAAAGTGTACTGGAAAAAAGAAGAAATAGGAAGGTGTGGATTGCTCTCATTGGTTTGTGGAAAAACCGTTAAGATAAGTATTTTGGTGGAAATGTATACAGGATTAATTTCGCTTCCTAAAGATTCAAAAAATCAATTTATTCTAGCAATTTGTTTCCGTAGCGACCCAATAAGGCGCCAATTGCTCCGCTGAACACGAGTTTGTCCAACGCTTGAATTTGATTGGCATCCAGCCAGAATAAATAGGTGGGTGCTAGAAAGTGATAAACGCGTATGACAATCACAATAAGGGCAACAATCCACAGAAAGTAAAGAGAACCTATAAATATTCTGTGTCGATGTTTATTTTTAGCCCGTTTATTTTCTTCTTCAAAAAGTTCAGTTTCTTCCCTGGTTTTTAAAAGCTTCCTTTTTTCGCTAGATGCTTCCTCAATAACCTCTAATTCTTCCTGACTTTTTTGATCCACAGGGGGGTATTTTAAGAATTGACTAGTTCCTCACTGCTGGTTTGGGCTTTTTTTTCGTAGTATGACCTTATGGCGGCATTGGGAATTATAGCGCCAGATTTTAAACTTCCCCCTTCTTTGTTCCACGTAGTAAACCAGGGGGTGTCTGGCATATGAGTAAGCGCTGAAAGCTCTGTTCCCGTATAATTTCTGTAAACTTCCCATACCTTATCAAGAAGGGCTCTATCATTAAAATTAGCTAAAAGCTCATTAAATTCAGATTTATCATTTTTGCTAAAAAACTGCATCGCATCTATATCATTCCGGCCATATTTTTTAAATGCAACATAAACTGATTCTACGACAGGGCCATATTTCCAAGCTTCGGTTTGTTCGGTAATCAAAGGTTCTTTTCTAATGCCCAAGTGCCAGCCATGTGCGATGTAAACCAGTTTTAATACCTTCATCGGGGTAATACTTACACCTTCATCTATAGATTTATAAATGAAATAATTAGCAACTGCAAGGGGGTTATACATACTTTTAAATTTAAAAAAACTTATAAGATTAATAGTTGAACAATCTTTGTAAAAGCTAAGGTAATGCTTATAAATATAAGTAAAAAACCAGAATAACCTAAAGATAAATCTCAATCAATCCCTCGGGAACATCAAGAATGATCTTGTTTTCTTCGCGATTGAGTTTTTTGATAAACTTATCGTTTACCGGAATTAGCACCTCTTTTCCGTTAGCGTCAATCACAAATAACGCCTGGGAGGTATTGTCATTTACACCTTTGATCACGCCTATAGGGCCATAGGAAACATCCTCAACGGCAAAACCGGTAATCTCGTGATAATAAAATTTATCGCCCGTAAGTTTGGGCAGTTTGTCCAGGGGTAAGTAAAGGTCTGCGCCTATAAGATCTTCGGCGTCAGCCTCATCTTCCACATCTTCAAAATCAATACGCAACAAGGTAGATTTATGAAGCTGGCAGGAGGTAATAAAAAAAGGAATCAGTTTGTCGTTAAAATCGACAAAAACTGATTCCAGATTTTGGTAAGTTTCGGCTTCGTCTGTGTCCAGTTTGGCCAGCAGCTCGCCTTTAAAACTAAATTTGCGCACGATTTTGCCCAGATAGAAACAATCCTCTTTTAGCATCGTGACCGCGTATTTATTTAGTTTCTTCTTCCTTTGTTTCTTGCTCTGTTGCAGGAGCTTTTTCCTCTTCAGGGGCTTCTTTGGCTTCTGTATTTTCAGCATCGGCCGGAGCATCATCCTGTCCTTCAGCCGCAGCTTCTGGTTCTGGTTCTGGCTGGTTTGCTGCGATACGTGCATCATTCACCGCTTTTTCAGCTTCTAATGCCTCTTTTTTGGCTTTTTCCTGCTCTTTGGTAAGATTCTCTTTCTTAGAATCTATCTTACCACCTTTTTCTTCTAACCAGGCATTGAATTTTTCTTCCATCTGCTCTTCGGTAATCGCGCCTTTACGCACGCCTCCTGCAAGGTGGTTCTTCAACAATGCTCCTTTATAAGAAAGCAAACGCTTAGCGGTCTCACTGGGCTGCGCCCCGTTTTGTAACCATTTTACCGAAGCGTCAACATCAAGATCTATTATCGCTGGATTCGCGGTAGGATTGTAGGTTCCCAATTTCTCAAGAAATTTACCATCTCGCTTTGAACGTGCATCTGCTGCTACAACCCAGAAAAAAGGTTTTCCTTTTTTACCGTGTCTCTGTAATCTAATTTTTACTGGCATAAGAATTAATTTTTGAGGTACCCGACCCCGTTTATAATTTTGTTATTTAAGAGCGCAAAGATACTTCAATTATTTAATAGCCGAACATCATGCCCCGTTTTATTTAAATTACCGAAAAAGCATGAAAATCACCCGTTTAAAGCGTTAACTTTAGTATTAAACCTATTAATTGGAATTTACATAAAACGCATAGATCACACCGGGAAGCCATCCTACAAAGGTCAATAAGAGACAGATCAAGAATTTACTGCCCAGCCCATGGGTAAGAAAAACGGCGAGCGGCGGCAATAAAATAGCCAGGATTATATTTAAAATAGACATAGTGACTCGTTTTTGGTTTGTTTGCCTAAAGTAGTCACGCATGAACACATACCGCGTTAACAAAGGCTTAATTATTTAATTTTTAAGGCTTTATATATGCCTATAGATGAAGGTTGTTTCCGCGTTAAAGAAAGATCAATACCACTTGCTGCCGTGCGCTATTTGCCTACTTTGGGATAAAATAAACCATCCATGAAATTCAACATAACCATAACGAAAGCAAAACTTGTAGACGAATTCCCAGAGCACTGGAGCAGCGATGATTACCGCCAACTCTTAGAGGCTTTTGAATTTAGCGACGCAGCCGGTGTTGCTGATAGCGAACTGCGCGAGATGCTTTTTCTTGCCATGTCTGACCTTGAACCAGAAGAATCTGCGCGCATCGTGCTTGATTATAAACTGGGCGACAGTCTGAACGAAGGGCAAATTGATCAGATCTCACATGAAATGTTGCAGGACAAAATTTCTGAAGAGTACGCAAATATCAACTTTCACCATGAGCTATTCCACATCAATCAGCTCTTATATAAAGGCTATAACGGGAATTTCCCAAGTGCAAAAGCGAGTATCATAGAATTTGAACTGAAACCGCTCAAAAAGGAAAAACCCGAAGAAGTAGATAAAGTATTTGCATTGCGGGCACTTGCGGGAGGAATAAACCAGCGCGCGGTGCTTAAACGTCTTTTTGAAGATCAGCTCAATGGCGAAAAAGAGTTTCCGGAGGCGGAAGCTATTCTCTGGGAATTTAAAGACCTGGGCGAAGATCAGTACCGACTTATAACTTCAGAATACTGGCTTGACCAGACTGATTTTGAAACAGGCGAATTTGAATCTACCGTAGAAATTGAAGATTAAGTAGCCCGTGGCCTTCCCATGGAAAGCAATTACAAACTCCTCCCCTTCGGGGAGGCTGGGTGGGGATTAGAGGTCGGCAGGGGATTTATATTTACCCTATTTTTCAACGTTCTTTTCTCTTCCTGTAAACCCTGAATTTTGTTCAGTAAATTCATGATAACGTCAATACCCTCCAGGTTGATGTGCAGATCGCGGTTAAAACGCATGATCTGTTCCAGTTTAGGAAGTTCTTCCGGTTTTATAAATACCGTTTCCTGTTCTTCAATAAGATCTATAAACCCATGATCGCGCAGGGTGTAGATATAGGTAAACTCAATCTCATGGCTGCTGCAAAAGGTTTCGGCAAGTATTAATGCTTCGGTCTTCATGATTTTATTTTTTTGATGAAAGTGCTGCTAGTTTGCTGAACAATTCCCGTTCTTCCGCAGAAAGATCTTTCGGCATAATCACTTTGTAATTCAGGTACAAATCGCCGTATACGTTCTCTTTTCGGTATACCGGAAAACCTTTTCCTTTCAATTTAACCGTGGTACCGCTATCAGTGCCTTCCTTGATTTTTAATTTGACCTTGCCGCTAAGCGTATCTACCATAATCTCGCCACCCAGCACGGCATCGTACAAACTAATTTCCACGTCCTTGAAAAGATCGCTTTTATCGCGTTTAAAAGCGGTATTGTTATTAATTCTGAAAGTAATAAAAAGATCACCGTTGGGACCACCGTTTTTGCCTTCGCCACCGTGATTTTTTATCTTAATGACCTGCTCGTTCTCAATACCCGCGGGTACGGTAATCCTTATATTTTTTCCATTTAAGGTAAGTGTGCGCTTTTGCGTGGTGAGCACATCCAGAAGATCTAGCTGCAAACTGGCATTTAAATCCTGCCCACGGAACCTCACGTTACGGGAATTTTGCGCACGGCCGCCCGCACCGCCGAACATGGATTCAAAGAAATCTGAAAAATCTGCATCAGAGCCCTGGCCATAACCTGCACCCTGCCCTCCCGGTCTGCCATATCGCTGTGATCTTCGTGCCTGTTCAAATTGATCTGCATGCTGCCAGTCCTTACCGTGCTGGTCATATTTTTTTCTATTTTCTGGATTGCTCAGCACCTCGTTTGCCTCATTGACCTCCTTGAACTTCTGCTCCGCCACCGGGTCATTGGGATTGAGGTCAGGATGGTACTTACGGGCAGCTTTGCGGTATGCCTTCCTGATGTCTGCTTCTGTAGCTGATTTATCGAGCTCCAGCGTTTTATAGTAATCTATGAATTCCATTAAAAATGCTTTCTGAATTTACCCCTAAAAGTAGCAAAAAACGGCATAAAAACATCCGTTTTTTAGGCTGAATATAGCTATTTTACTATCTTCATAAAAGCAAAAAAGCCTTACCTGTATAGGTAAAGCTTCTCATTGGGTTTCACTACAAACCCTGCCATACACGAGGCATGGCAACACAACATCGTTATAATTTCTTCAGCCGGAATACTAGTGCCGTTTTACAAAAATACGATACTGTTTTGAATTGATAAAAGGAAAAGTGGGCATTCTGGATCAACCTGAATTTTTCATTATACCGTTTTTGGCATTGCGGTCTGTTTTGCTTTTTGGATCTTGCAAATCAATACGATCAGATGGTTTGGATTTAGCAATCAATTAACACTTGTTTCTCCGTTTTGAAAATAGTTTTCAATTATTTTTACTTGTAAGACAACCTGCAACCACAACCTTCTAGTGAATAATTTTTGAACTAATTTGAATTCTATCTTTAAGGATTTTTAGTTTAAGAATACGTTTTGATCAACTTAAAAAACAAATTAAAAAAACGCTTTATGCAAAAAGAGAACAAAAATTTAGGTATTGCCATTGTAGGTCTTGGCGGTGCGGTAGGCACTACCGCTGTTGCTGGTTCATTGCTTATTAAGAACGGTATTCAGGATAAAACCGGGCTGCCACTTGCAGAATTTGACAATCTAAATCTTACCGCTTACGAGAATATCCACTATAACGGTTGGGATATTTTTGACGATAATTTATATGAATCCGCAAAAAAACATGGTGTTCTCAACAGTGAGCAACTCGCGGCCATAAAGGACGATCTTGAGAAAATAACCCCGTGGAAAGCCATTGCCAATAAAGATTTTTGCTCTGGCGTAACTGACAATAAGATAAGTGAATATACCCTTCGCGATCAGGTTAAAGTAATACAGGACAACCTTCAGTCTTTTTCCGAAGATATAAATGCCCCTGTCATCCTCATCAACCTTGCCTCTACCGAACACGCTGTTGACGTGACCGATCCTATTTTTCAGACCGTGGAAGCTTTTGAAAAAGCGCTTGATGACGACAGTAAGAAAATTTCCCCGGCAATGGTGTATGCTTATGCCGCTATAGATATGGGTGTTGCTTACGGTAATTTTACCCCAAGTATGGGTGTGGATGTTCCCGCGCTCATTCATTTCTCACAAGAGCGGAATGTTCCCGTTGCCGGTAAAGATGGCAAGACCGGTCAGACATTTGTCAAAACCGTTGTTGCTCCTGCCTTACGTGCACGCGCGCTTAAAGTGGACGGCTGGTTCTCTACAAATATTCTGGGTAACCGCGACGGCCAGGCACTGGCCAAACCAGAATCTTTACAGTCCAAAATCAATACGAAAGGGAGCGTACTCGATTCTTGCCTCAACTATAAGGTGGAAAATCATATGGTGCAGATTCATTATTATAAGCCTCGGGGCGATGATAAAGAAGCATGGGACAATATTGATGTCACCGGCTTTTTAGGTCACAAAATGCAGATGAAGATCAACTTTTTATGTAAGGACTCCATTCTTGCGGCACCGCTCGCCATAGAGATCGCGCGTTGCCTTAACCTTGCTTCACAGCGTAATGAAGGCGGCCCCATAGAAGCCCTCAGTGTATTTTTTAAAGCACCTTTGACTGCCGATAATAAAGCGCCAGAACACCGTTTTGCTATCCAGCAGCAAAACCTTGTGGACTGGTTGCATGAGGATGTAGACAAGGAAAACAAAGAAAAAATCAAAGCCCCAGAAGGCGAAAAATCACTGGTCTAAGTCCCACTGATTTTGAAAAAAACAGACGCGCAGACCGTGCATCTTGAACCTATGGGAGCATTAAAAGAAATGCTTCCCGAACTTCAGGATCTTAAACGGCAACAGCCCGCCCATTATACTAAAAGCATTGCTTCCAGCCTGTTTACAGAAAGCTGGGAGCGGCTTTTATATGGGAAAAACCCAAAGGATATTGCTTTAAGGATTACCCTGAAAGCCTTGCTAGCCATAGTACTGCCAGGTTGCGACGGGCATTTCTTTAAAACAGCTGGGATTGATCAAAAATCGGCTGAAACCATATTAAAATCGGCATTTTATGAACAAATTGGGGATAGAATCGATTCAAGACTCTATCAAAATTTATGGAAGGAAATCCCTGAGTTGGTCGCGGAATTTTTTGTCGAAACTAATTTCAGAAAAAAATTAGACCCTTACGATTCAAAATACTGGTTTGTCGAAGCCCTTTGCAATCAGCCGCGCGCCGGCGCCACAAAACCCGGAATGTCAAGATTGCTGCTGGTCCCGCCAGAGATGCATTCTGAACATTGTTTGATAACCGCAGTGTATGCGGTATTGCTTAGTCCCGGTTTTAATGCGGAAATAGGCCTGCCCTTTCTGACTGGTCTTACGCACCATTTGCACAACGCAGTTTTGCCAGATTGTGGCTTTGCCGGGGAGATTGCGCTGGGTGAATATTTGCATCCCATTATCGAAAATTCAAGGGCTGAGGCGCTAAAGCATGTGGATAAAAAATCGTCAGAACATATTATGAATGCCATTTTAAACCATGAAAATCTGGAAAATGCCGAAGGCAGAAGCAGCAGCGCCGCAGACGTTTTAGATCGTGTTTTGGATATTAAATGGCGCGTTCGTGCCGCATCGGTAATTGAAAAGGATGTTCTTGATGATCTTGAACTTGTACATGACGGACCTATAAAAAGCTTTCAGATGGAAGTGCTAAAAAGTGCCGACTTATGACCAAAATCGACCAAAAAGACGCGAAAATTGGTGTTTTAGAGGGATTATTAAGTCCTTCAAATGAACAGCTTTTGTGGCAGTCTGAACCTAATATACTTACAGACGGAAAACAGGAATTTCCCTATCTGCAAAACATTGCTTATTTACGTGATAAACCTGCGCTACGGGAGCAATCGGTAAAGTTTATAAAAGAAGGAAAACTTAAAAACGCCCTCCGGGTTTTACTTAAAGATCAGGATGATTTTGCGCCTCTTCCGCCACCGGAAAATGAAGCCTTAGACCAGATTTTAGATAAAAATACCGGTTTTCTGGAAACCATGCGCCTGCTCAATTATGGTCCCGTCACCGAGTATTTTGCCCACCGCACCACCGCACCCACTTTTTTATCAGGTTTGACCTTACTGCAACTGGGGGCGCAAAAGGAAGTTCCGCTTATTGAAGTCGCCTGCGGTGCCGGTCATTTTCTGCGTACGCTGGAAGCTAACGGCTATCAGGCAACAGGAATTGATCTTGTGTTCTCTAAACTCTGGCTGGCGCGAAAGTTTATGAATGTCCAGGGGCCATTAATCTGTGCGGACACCATGGGGAAACCCATTTTTAAACCGACTAAACCAGCTACCGTTTTTTGTCATGATGCGTTTTATTTCTTTGAAAAAAAGGAAAAAGTTCTTGAAAATCTCCGCAAACTTGCGGCTGGCGGCAGCATTATTGTGGGCCATGTACATACTAACGCAATTGATCACGGCGTAAGTGGCCATCCCATTTCAGAAAAGGAATACCGGGATATGGCACCTAAAAACACCATGTTTTACGCTGATAAGGAATTGGTTGATTTTTGGCTAAATCCTAACGAAAAACAAGGGATCACACCACTACAGTCAGGGGATCATCCGGTAGTTTCCTGGATTGAGAATCCATCAGATGAAATAAATGACCCACTTAATGAATTTGCCGGCGAACTGCACCTCAACCCTATGCTTTCCGAAGGAGAAAAAGGTTTGAAAATCAACTGGCCCACACCTGGTTATAAAAAGGAATACGAAGCGGAAATGCCGTATTTTAATGCGGTAAAGTTGTCAAAAACGGACTTAAATGTCCTAAAAACGGCTTCCGAAGCCCATAAAATGGACTATTTCAAACAGCGTATTTTGCTTGATACCCCACAATTATGAGCAGTATATTGAAAATGGGAATCATAGGTTACGGCTGGGTGGCGCGGGATTATATGTACCCGGCGCTTCAGAAAAATCCGCGTGTTCAGTTGGTGGCGGCTTGTGCGCAACACGCTTCGGAAATGAAAAACCTGCCCCAAACGGTCAAAAAATATACTGAAATAGATGAGTTTTTAAAGCATAGCGCATTGGATGCTGTTTATGTTGCGACACCAAACCATTTGCATGCAGCGCATACGATTGCCAGTATTGAGGCGGGATTGCATGTTTTGTGCGAGAAACCACTCGCCACGAGCCTTGCAGATGCAGAAGCCATGATATTTTCCGCGCAGTCGGCTAAAACGGTCTATGCCACCGCATACGACCAGCGTTTTCACCCTGCGCACGAACAGGTTTATGAGCAAATTCAGCAAGGTAAACTCGGTCAAATTACACAGGTTAAAATAGATTATGCGTGCTGGCTGCCCAAAAACTGGAGCGTTGATAATTGGCGTATAGACCAGGAAAGGGCCGGCGGTGGCGCTATTATAGACCTGGCGCCGCATGGTCTTGATCTTTTGGAAACCCTGCTGGACGATACAATTGTGGAAATTAAAATTTTTGAGCAAAATGTTGTTCAGGATTATAAGGTGGATGATGGCGGGGTGCTTATGCTTCGGTTTGCCTCAGGGGTTTTGGGAAGTATGCACGTAGGTTACAACCGTCCAGATACGCTTCCGCGGCGCACACTGGAAATTTTCGGCACTGCCGGAATGCTGCGCGCCACAAATACCATGGGTCAGGATCCCGGCGGGAACCTCACCTTTATAGATAGCGCTACCGGAACACAAAAACCAATTGCTTTTGACATGGAAAAATCCCCTTTTGAAGCCCAGCTAAACGGTTTTGTGAACAGTATTTTAGTAAAAAAGATTCCGTCACGTTCACCGGAAGACGACCTCCGCCTATTCACACTTTTGTTCAACGCACTTAAAAGAGAAACCCAATGGCATTAACGCACTACGCATGCACGCACTGTGGAAGCTGGATTTTGTGGTTTGATACGCGCGAGCCCATTTACTGCAAAAATTGTATGGACGTGCGGAACGCCCTGCCCGATGAAGATTTTACCTATATTCATATTGACGCTGCCAAAGCGAAATATACAACCCAATGGCAGGAAGTTTTGCCGGGATTGTGGGATTTTAGCACCGCGCCCCAATTGGGTCTGGGCTCCCATGGCTGGTTGATCATTCGCGAAGGTGGCAATATCGCATTTGAGGCCGCGCCGCATTATTCGCAGGCCGCACTGGACAAGATTGAAGCGCTTGGCGGGATTTCTATCCTCGCGGCTTCGCATCCGCACGGTTATGGTGCGTTATGGAAGTTACAGGAAGCTTTTTCGCCCAAATTGATCATTCATAAAAACGACCTGGAACATACGAAAGCTTTTAAGGTAAATCATCCCATTGATGATTTTGAACAGCTGGACGACCACCATGTGATGGTGCGCATGGGTGGGCACTATGATGGTCAGACCGCACTTTTTGATGCGAAGAAAAAAATCCTATTTGCCGGCGATGCGCTCAAAATTGATTTTGATTCAAACGGCGAAGCTTGCGCCCTGAGCTGCCACAAAGGCTATCATTATCACATTCCGCTTACGCCAGATGAGCTGCGGCATTATCAGAAAATATTTTCCATGTATGATTTTGACCATGTGTGCACGCCCTTTGAATTTGGCCGCGATGTTTCGCAGAAAAAGGCGCTCTCACTGGTAAACCATTTGCTGCAAACCGAGCCGCACACCCATCCCGTTTCCTTAAAAACCCTTCTGGCATGAGCAAAGACAAACAATTAGAAAAAGTACTTGAGACCTACAAAAACAGTATGCCGAAAGGGGAACTGAAAACCTTCCGCATTGACGGTATTGACCAATTGGAAATTCCTATCGTAGATGCTACTTTTCTGGGCGATGACGGTTCATACGGTAATGGGCTGGGTTATGGCGCCACGCCCACAGAGGCTGAAGTGGGCGCTTATGGCGAGCTTTATGAAGAATTTTTTATTATGCAGGCTTCGCTGAATATACCACGCGTGGAAGCTTCTTTTGCTGATATGCAGCAGAAATATAAAGAAGAGATCGTGATCGATCCACTTACGCTGGTGCTTGAGGCCGGTTCAAAATACGATAAGGATTTACACTTAAAATGGGTGCAGATCAATAGGCTTTCAGACGATGCGCCGGCATGGGTTCCCCTTGAATTTTTGGGCAATTATAATGAATATGTTGCCTATCCCAACCAGTTGATCACTGCGATTACCAATGGTTGTGGCGCCGGCGATACTTTTGAACGCGCGCTCCTGCATGGCCTTTTAGAACTTTTACAGCGTGATGGCAATGCCGATTGTTTCCGGGCGCTGGATCAGGGAAAAGTGATCAATCTGGAAGGAATTTCACAAGAAACACGCCAATTGATGCAAAAATTAGAAGAGAAAGGGCTGAAAGTGATCCCAAAATTGGCGCGAACCACCTGTGGCTGTGTAAGTTTATATGCGGTGGGCGACGATCTTTCCGAAGATGATTTTCCGTTTACGGTGGCCGCGTGTGGGGAAGCGGCTGATCCAGATTTTGACCATGCCATCCGCAAGGCGGTCCTTGAGTGTGCCTCTTCACATTCGCGGAAAATTTTCTATCACAGCAGCATGGAGCGCAAGACCACGATCACGCCTGAAGGCTATGCGGAGGAAAATTTAAAACTTATTGACCTTGAAGCCGAAGAACAGCGCGCCCTGCGTACCCACGTGGAATGGCTGGAAATGGGCAAGGAAAAACTACGCGAGAAATTAAACGATAGCGTGTTTTCAGAAAAAGAAATTATTTCGACTGAAAATTTACCGCATTTTGATAAGACTTCCGTGGACGATCGGTTGAAACACGTTATCAAAGGGTATAAAAAAGAAGGTCTGGAAATCTATTATTACCAGGCCACGCCACCAGGGCATCCCATACAAGTGGTTCGCGCGATCGTACCGGGCATAGAAATGGAATTTGGCAGCTACCACCGTATTGGTTATCGTGGGATACAGCGACTATTGGAACGCAAAGACAAACTGATCAGCACGGTTTCCGGACCAGGCAAAAAGCGTATACGCCTCACCGCGGAAAAAGAAAAAGAGCTGGGAGGTCGTTTCTGGCTCGATACGCACGCGCTGGACGAAAAAATCAACGATCTCTATCCACTATACCGCGAACCCAATGCCCACAGTGCCATGCACGCGCTTAAAACCGGTTATTTTTCAGAAGAAAAAACTATATAAATCCCATGTCTCAAAAATTACGTTTTGCCTATAACACAAACGGTTGCAACAATCACCGCCTTAACGATGCGCTGGACCTCATCGCCGAAGCTGGTTATGATGGTGTCGCGCTGACGTTAGACTGGCAACATCTGGATCCTTTTGCGGAAGATTGGCAGGACCAGTCCGAAAAATTAAAAGAGAGACTGCACACCTTGGGACTGGGCTGTGTGATCGAGACCGGAGCGCGCTATCTGCTCAATCCACGGGAGAAACACGAACCTACTTTTTTAAATCCGCTGCAGGAAGGCCGCGACCACCGACTCGCATTTTTAAAGCGTGCTGTGGATATCGCTGCGATCCTTGATGCGGAAGCGGTTTCATTCTGGGCAGGCGTAAAACAGGAACAAGTACAGACTAAGGATGCCTGGAACTATCTAAAAACCGGGATGGATATATTATGCGCTTATGCGGAAATGAAAAAAGTCACGCTTGCCTTAGAACCAGAACCCGGTATGTTGATCGAAACGCTAGCAGATCTGGAACAATTGAACAAAGAGCTCACCATCCCGCTGCCGCTCGCGCTTGATGTGGGCCACGTCTGGGTAACCGGGGAAATGGATCCTGACGAAGCGGTGAGGCAACATGTACAAAACAGCGCCACCGCAGCGATTGAAGGCATGAATAAAGGGGTGCACATACACCTGCCCGTTACTGAAGGCGATATGGATGTGCCTAAAATCATTGCCGCTTTTAAAAAGCAGGATTATGATAAACTGATCTGTGTGGAGCTTTCCCGGGAATCGCACCGCGCGCACAAAGCTATTTTTGAAAGTATTGCTGCCCTGCGGAAGATGGAGATGGAATAAAATTCAAGACCGCTTCGCTGAAAGAGCAAAGAAAAAAAAGAAGAGACGAGAGAAATGATTTCCTTCATACCAAACTTGTTTCAGTATCACGCGTGCTAAGTTGTTGATGTGATCCTGAAACAAATTCAATGAAAGGTTAGAATATTAAAGAGTTGATGGTATGTGCAACCAACTATTGATCCTATAAAAACAAAAAATTAAACTCATAATATGCGAATTTGTTTTTTATCCAGAAGGTATTTTCCAGCCGTTTCCGGCATGAGCGTCTATGCGCGCAATATGACCAAAGCCCTGGCAGACCGTGGGCATGAGATTGTAATGATCAGTCAGTATCGGGAGGATGAAAAGGGGGTGGGAATTTATGGGGGCGGCCCTCCGCCTGATGAAACCTGGATGGAAGTGGACGGCCTGCGTTCTTTTGGCGAAGAGCAAGCCGATGAAAACACTCCGGCAGATTTTGAAATGGATATGCGTGAAATGCTCGCTACCGCGGAAGAATACCACGCAAAAAAACCTTTTGATGTGGTGCATGCGCAATACTGTTACCCTAACGGACTGGTCGCACTAGAGCTCAGCAGACGCTGGAACGTACCTAACATTACCTCTATACAGGGCGGCGATGGTCACTGGGTAGGATTATGCTGCAAGACCCATAAAAAAGCGATGGACGCCGTGCTGCAACACGCCATGGCGCTTATTATAGGCTGCGAAAGTTTTGCGAAGGAAGTTTCCGAAAATCACAATATTCCACTGCAACGGTTTACGATCATACCCGGAGCGACCAATACAAAACAGTTTCAACCGTCGCAAGCATTGGGAAACATTCAAAATCCTGCACGTTTACTGTATCACGGTCGGGTAGATCAGCGGAAGGGAGTGCTTGATTTTATTGAAGCAGGAAAATTACTGCTGGATGAAAAAATCAATATCAAATTGATAATTTCAGGTATTGGACCTGATCTGGAAGCTGCAAAAAACAGGGTAAAAACACTGAAAATTGACGCTGTAACCGAATTTTTAGGTATGGTTTCCTATAAAAATGCGCATGAGGTGTATCATCAAGGGGATATTTTTGTTTCGCCCACCTATGCCGAAGGTTTTTCAAATACCATTTTAGAAGCGATGGCCAGTGGGTTGCCCATAGTTTCAACAGACACGGTGGGTGTGAAAGATTGTGTATCCCATGGAATCAACGGAATGTTGACCCAGCCGGGAGCTATTCCTGCGCTGGCAAAAGTTCTCAAAGAACTCATTTCTGACGAAGAATTACGCCGAAAACTGGCCGAAAACGCTAAAAAAGAAGTGGAAACCAAATATTCCTGGCCGGTTGTGGCGGAGCAACTGGAAACGGTCTACAAGAAAATTTCCGAAGAGAAAATTGATACGGACTGGCTGGAAAAATATAATATTTCAGATAGACTTGAAGATGCCGATTTGAGTTGTAGGTTCAGGAAGAATCCACATTTGTTATAAAATTCAGCAAAAACCCCTCCACCGCCGAAAAGGCGGTACCTCCCCTTCTCTAAGGGGAGGAGCCACTTAATCTTAGTTCTATACCTTTTACCGTTTTTCTATACTTATGAACAAAAAACAAAAAATCCTTCTTATTTCCCCACATCTGGATGATGCGGTGTTTTCGGTGGGTGGCATTGCCGCTGAACTCGCTGCACAGGGAACTGAGGTTTCTATACTCACGTGTTTTACGCAATCAGTTAAAAACCCTACCGGTTTTGCCCTCGCCTGCCAGTTAGATAAAAACCTGCCCGCAGATGTTGATTATATGGAACTGCGCCGACTGGAAGATCAGAAAGCCTGCCAACTGCTGGGTATCAAAACCTACTGGGGCGATCTACCCGAAGCGCCGCACCGCGGTTATACTTCGGCAAAAGAATTGTTTCAGGATCTTAAAAAACAAGATACTATTGCCGAAAAACTACTCCCTTTAATCGAAAAATGGATTGAAGAAATTAAACCCGGGCTTGTCCTTTATCCAAAAGGGATAGGCAATCACGTGGACCATCAACAGGTTTGCAATGTCATGCAGCAACTAAAAAAAAGGTTTGCCACCATAAATTATCTGCAATGGTACGACCAGCCCTATCTAATGCGAAATCCAGACAGTCTTACTGAAAATCCCATCGTCCAGAACAAGGTTTCCGTAGAAATTTTAAAAGGTCTCTTTAAAGAAAACAGTGAAAAACCGATCCTTTTCGACTTAAAATCGGTCAATATGCTGAAATTTCAGGCCTGTGCTGCCTATGAATCCCAGGTTAATTTTCAATTTAACAGTGCTGATAAACTTGCTGGTTATTTTATAGATTCCGCTGAAGGCGAAATGAACTTTTTGGAACTTTTAAGTGTAGGATAGAATAGTAATTATCCGTCTATCAAATTTTCCATACTATCCTGTTTCACCTGAATGATCCCACGTCTGGGTCGGTCAAGATCCACAATGATAAATACCAATAGCGAGATCAGGAAACTCAACACCAGGGCGGGCGTTCTTGACGTTCGTTTCCCCAGGCCGGTCGCGTAGCCAATAAGCGCTCCCGTAGCAATAAAAATGACAAAAAGAAGGTAAAATATGGCTGGTGGCACGTGGCGTTCCAGCTGGTCTGTACGATAGCCCTGTGCGTCTATCATATCGTTGACTGCCTGAACAAAATAACCAGTTTTTACAGGATTAGGCGCTTCATCTGCCGCATTTATTGCAGTATCCCAGATCTGCTGCTGCAAATGCTGCACTTTTTTATGATAGGTGGCGCGTAACTTTTTCTGGGTAAGATCGGTTTTGTTTTCGGCCAGACGCAAATTGATATATTCGTTAATAAACCCTTCTTCCTGCACATTGTAAGGATCAGGCAACAGGCTGGTACGCAAAAGTGCTGTGCCTATGGCGTTAGCTTCGGCCACTTCTGCCGCAGCACGGTTGTCGAAACGCTGTAAAGACATATTGAATGTAAAACCCAAAATAAGCGCCAGCAACCCTAAAATACCGCCCTGTATTGCGGTCGTTTGTGATTTTATATCACTGTTGGATTGCGTCTCGTGGTATTGTCCCAGACGCATACCAAGCTCATTTGCAATGACAATGACAATAAAAAGAATAAGCGCAATTAAAATGCTGTTCAAAAAATACATAATAGACTAAATATAGATTTGCAATGATACATCAATCTGTTTTAGAATGGACAGTCTGCCGGTATCTGTAATCAAAACGACAGGCGAAAACCTCGTAGCATTGCCAACTTAAAAGCTTTGTAAACCATTACCGATCAAATTGATAAAAATAACAGGAAAACATACAATTGCTATAAAAAATCCATTAGTATCAGATTTGGTCACGTACTTTTGCCCATTGATATCAAAAGGAACTTATGGGATTTCATAAAGGATTACTGGCACTTGCAATGGGAGGCTTTGGAATAGGCCTTACAGAATTTGTGATGATGGGCATCCTGCCCGAAGTAGCTTCAGACCTTCACATTACCATCCCACAGGCGGGACATTTTATTTCAGCCTATGCGCTGGGCGTGGTTATAGGAGCCCCTTTACTGGTAATGATCGCTGGCAGTTTCCCTCCTAAGAAATTATTGATCACCCTGATGATCTGCTTTACCGTTTTTAATAGTTTGACCATAATGGCGCCCAACTATGGTTTTATGATGGCCTCGCGTTTACTTTCAGGATTGCCGCATGGGGCGTTTTTTGGTGTTGGTGCGGTAGTGGCGAGCAGACTCGCACGAGAGAATAAAGCTGCCAGCGCGGTATCCATCATGTTTGCCGGTCTCACGTTTGCCAATATTTTTGGAATACCCGCAGGTACGTATTTAGGACAAAATATCTCCTGGCGCTACACCTTTGCCCTTGTTGCTTTTGTAGGCGTACTGGCCATTCTTTCCCTAATTTTTTTAATGCCGGCACTACCCAAGAAGAATGGAGGTTCCAGTGTGAAAGACGAACTGCGCGTTTTTACCCGAAAAGAACCCTGGCTTATCCTGGCGGTTACCGCTATAGGTACGGGCGGTTTTTTTGCCTGGTACAGCTATATCACGCCGCTGCTGACCGAAGTAGGCGGTTTTAGCAAAAACAATGTACTTTTTATCCTCATGTTTGCCGGGGTGGGCATGACGGTAGGAAATATTGCGGGCGGAAAAATGGCCGATGCCGTCTCCCCCAGCAAGGCAACCGCTATTTTACTAACACTTATCGCGGTTTCTCTTTTAACCATTTCACAAGTGGCAGAAAATCAATGGGCATTGCTTACGATGACCTTCATTACCGGTGCACTTGCATTTTCCATATCCTCCCCTATACAGATGCTTATGATCAGGGCGGCAAGCGGTTCAGAGATGTTGGCCTCTTCAGTTAATCAGGCAGGGTTTAATATAGGAAATGCCATAGGCGCTTTTCTGGGCGGACTTCCCATAGCGGCAGGTTATGGGTTTACCTCACCAGAATGGGTGGGCGCCGGTCTCGCATTGAGCGGTGCGCTGGTCACCTTGATGGTTCTGAGACATCAGCGGAACCTCAAAAGAAATCCTTCCGCTGCGTTCAATTCTTGATTTTTTAAAAAACCGAATGCTTTTGGAATGTTTTTTTAAAATTAGAATTCTAAAGGAGAAAGATTTGTATATGCGTTAGTTAGCATTTATAAAAACAAACGTTAATACATTGATGCGAATATTTTAAGTAAATTTGATTATGATATTAATTGAAAATCAAATTGAAAATTTAAAAAATCTATGTGATAAATATCACGTTGACAAAATGTATCTATTTGGTTCCGCTCTTAATTCAAATTTTAACTCAAAAAGTGATATTGATTTTCTGGTAAAGTTTAAGCCTATCGATTTAGCTAAATACTTTGAAAACTATATGGATTTCAAAGAGAATTTAAAAATACTTCTCGGACGCGAAATTGATTTGGTCGAAGAACAGACTTTAAAAAATCCAATACTTATCAATTCAATTGAAAAAAACAAAGAATTGATTTATGGATGAAAGAATTCTCAAATGGTTATATGACATCAAAATAGCTATTGATGAAATTGATGGATATTTCGAAAATCAAGAGTAGGACTTCTTTCAATATCAAAAAAACACAATGCTCAAAAGGGCAATTGAACGGGATTTAGAAATAATTGGAGAAGCAATAAATAGAATTCTTAAGAAGGATAAAACATTAGAAAATCAAATTTCAAATGCCAAATCAATTATCAGTCTTCGAAATCACGTAATACATGCTTATGATAATATTTCTGACGAGAATATTTGGTCAATTTTAATATATCACCTTCCTAAACTTAGTTCTGAAATTGACCACTTAATTGCGCAAAAATAACAAATCGTAACAATGCATCACAGAAATGGCGGCGAAGAAATGATTTCAAAAATCGCTATTTATTAGTGAAAAAACGGGTCAAAACCTGAAAATTAGAGTTCCCAAACCGCTTGCGTTGTTTAAGACGTTTTCCTTGAAAACAATCCTATTCCTGAAAACAAATTTTGCGTTAGGGATTGCAGTGAAAATCCTTTTTGTGAGGCACGAACAAAAAGATTGAAACGTAAAGCCCGACCCACAGGGTATCGCCCAAAAACAACTAAAAACCTTTAAAAAACTGACCATAAAAGGTAATAAATAGCCTAATTAAACCATAAAGCGCTTTCGAAAATCCACCATAAAAAATACTTATTCCGCATTAGGGATTGAAGTGGAAATCCTTTTTGTAAGGCACGAGCAAAAAGATTAAAACAAAAAGCCCGACCCACAGGGTATCGCCCAAAAACAACTAAAAACCTTTAAAAAACTGACCATAAAAGGTAATAAATAGCCTAATTAAACCATAAAGCGCTTTCGAAAATCCACCATAAAAAATACTTATTCCGCGTTAGGGATTACAGTGGAAATCCTTTTTGTGAGGTACGAGCAAAAAGATTGAAACGTAAAGCCCGACCCAAAGGGTAACGCCCAAAAAAAACCCAAAACTCTCAAAAACTGATCAGAATAGATAATAAATAGCATAGTTGAGATATAAACCACCTTCAAAATCTACTTAGTTTTGCGTTAGGGATTGAAGTGGAAATCCTTTTTGTAAGGTACGAGCAAAAAGATTAAAACAAAAAGCCCGACCCACAGGGTAACGCCCAAAAACAATAAAATAATCACATAATCAAGCTTCTCCAACACACGTTCCCTCAATATTGAAATCCTTTGCGCATATTCATTAAAAGATTAAGTAAATTGCCTTTTTTGAAAATGAATATTATTTTAGTCGGGCATAAACTTCATCAATTCCGTTTTGTGAATCTGAAAGTACGACCAACTGATCATTCGCTTCAATGATAGAAGAACCGTTCGGTGTGATGTATTTATCATCCCTCTTGATCATGGCGATGATTGCGGTTTTAGGGAATTCCAGATCTACGATTTTCCTGCCCACGGCAATACTGTGGTTATCTATCCCTATCTCTAGCATAATGGCTTTGGGGTGTTCAAAAGCAAGGGATTCAGCCGGATTTTTCTTTTTAGTTTGTTCCGGCAGGGCTACCTTGAGCCACTTTGCGACCAGCGATAGTGTGGTTCCCTGAATTAAAATAGAAGTCAGCGATATAAAGAACACGATATTAAAAATCACATTTGCCTTTTCTATACCGGCAAGCAGCGGATAGGTCGCAAACACTATGGGCACCGCACCTTTTAAACCAACCCAGGAAATATAAAAACGCCGGCGCATTTTCATTTTAAAAGGGATCAGACTTATAAATACGCTTACGGGCCTCGCCACGAACATCAGGAACAGCGAAATAATCAAACCAATGCCCATAAGCGGCAGTACCTGCGTGGGGAACACCAGCAGGCCCAGGGTTAGGAAAAGGACAATCTGCATTAACCAGGCCAGACCGTCAAACATTCTGAGTATGGTATTTTTATGAATCAGGTACTGATTGCCCAGATAGACCGCGCAGATGTAAATGGCAAGAAAACCATTACCACCTATAAAATTTGTTGCCGAAAAAGTGATAAACATCAATGCGATGACCAGTACCGGATACAGTCCCTCAAAATCGAGACTGATCTCATTTATGATCATTTTGCTCAACCTTCCAAAGATATATCCTGCAATGGCGCCCAGGATCATTTGCTGTAAAAAAAGCGGTATCATAGAATATACGCTCAGATTTTCATTGACCACCAGACCTAAAAAGGCAATCGTAAGCACATACGCCATAGGATCGTTACTACCGCTCTCCAGTTCTAAAGTGGGCTTTAAATTATTCTTAAGGTCCAGGTTTTTTGAACGCAAAATGGAAAATACGGCGGCCGCATCTGTAGAAGAAACAATCGCCCCCAGTAGCAGGCTCTCATAAATTGTAAAATCGGTTATGTAAAAAACGAAACCGCCCACGCAAAGCGCGGTAAGCAGTACGCCAAGGGTAGAAAGCGCAATCCCCTCTTTGAGAATGGGCTTTACCGCATTCCAGTTCGTATCAAGCCCCCCGGAAAAAAGTATAAAATTGAGCGATACCACGCCTATGAGTTGGGCAACACTGGGATCGTCAAAATGAATATCCCCTATCCCATCTGATCCCGCGAGCATACCAATAGCGAGGAAAAGCACTAAAGTGGGCACTCCAAATTTGTAGGAGGTTTTACCCGCTATGATACTGATCAACAGCAAAATGGAGCCTATGAGTAAAATGTTTTCGGTGGTGAGCGTCATAGAAGAAAATACTTGGTTTTTTACCCAAAAATCGGCCGTAAACCGGCATTTTTAGTCAATTCGTTTGGCTTCGGTAATAAAGGAAAGTCCCTGCTGGCTGGTGGTAGAACTCATAACCGCCTCAAAGAGAGGTTCTGGTGATGACCGCGGTATTTTCCAATCAAATATAAAATTACCGCCTGTGCCCCCTGCGGTATCCATTTCGTCAATGACTATTTCAAGAGTTTCCAGCGGAGCGAGATAAATAGTGTTCTTGAAATAATCGTGAATGCGTTTGCCATGCGTGTCATAATACCGTGCAGTATCCATATAAATCGTATCTGTATCGCTGGTATTCCGCAAGCTTACCATGACAGTCAGATTATGCGTTTTGTGTTCTGTAAGGCTAAAAATCTGGGAATAAATAGACAGGTAACTTTTACCACTTTCCAGCGAATCTGGCAATTTTCCTTTGGTCACCTCGCGTTCTTCCCATTTAATAGGGTCAATGGAACTTGGTTTTTCTTTGGTATCACAGCCCGTGCTCAGCGCGATCAAAACGAACATTAAAAGTATCTTTTTCATAGTGTACCGTTTATCATTCAAGAATAGGGCTAAATATACAGTTATACGCCAAACTTCTTCCGGCTCTGCCGTATTAAAACATCTGCGCATTCAGGTTAAGGAACGCATTATAAATTTTAAAATAAAAACATTAAATAAATACAGATCAATCAGTTGAGGGTATTTAATGGCCTTTTATTCCTGTAACGCAATCCTAAGATCGAGAAAGTTTCACTTTTCATTATGAAAATATTAATAAACCAGGACTATAGAAATTGAGCAATGGCGCTGCCTGATGCCGCTTGTTTCCGTAATTTTGACATCCTAAAATTATAATACATGAACTATAGAATGAATGTGCTGCTCACCCTTCTTATAGCGATGGGGATCACGCAGGGCGCACGTGCGCAGGAAAGCACGGCCAAAGACAACCAAACCCAATTTGATGACCTAATGTACCGCCAGGGCAGTGCCTATCGCACCGCAGATGGAAAACCTGGCCCCAGCTATTTGCAAAACAAAGCCGATTATAATATCAAGGCCGACTTGAACGAGGAAACCCACACCCTAACCGGAAAACTTACCCTCACCTACACCAATAACAGTCCGGAAGCGCTGGATTTTATCTGGCTTTACCTGGAGCAGAACCGCTTTACCGAAGATTCACGCGGCACCCTGACCACGCCCGTACAGGGAAACCGGTACAATGGCGATATTGACGGCGGCTACACCATTAGCAACCTTAAGGCCAAAGTGGGCCGCAACGCATCCAGCAAACACCTTATAAACGATACCCGCATGCAGGTATTTTTTGACGAGCCCCTTGAAGCTGATGGCGATGAAGCCGAAATCACGATGGACTTTGAATACAAAATACCGATAGAAGGCATGGACCGTATGGGCCGGCTGGATGTAAAAGATGGGACTATTTATGCCATGGCACAATGGTACCCGCGCGTGGCCGTTTTTGACGATGTGGTAGGCTGGAATACCGAACCGTATCTGGGCGCCGGTGAATTTTACCTGGAATACGGTGCCTTTGATTATGAGATCACCGTACCCTACGACCATATTGTAGTAGGATCTGGCGTGCTGGAAAATCCACGCGACGTGCTTACCGCCACCCAGCGCGAGCGACTGGCGAAAGCAGCAAAAAGCGACTCTACCGTGATGATCATCAAGGCAGACGAAGTGGGAAAACCTGAATCCCGACCTACAAGTTCTGGTACCCTTACCTGGCATTTTGAGATGGAAAATACCCGCGATGTTGCCTTTGCCACTTCCAAAGCATTTATCTGGGATGCAGCGCGCATGAACCTTTCCAGTGGTAAAAAAGGAATGGCACAGTCCGCTTATCCTAAAGAAAGCGCAGGCGATGCCGCATGGTCACGTTCTACGGAATATACCAAAGCAGCGATTGAATTCTATTCTGAAACCTATTATCCCTACCCATACGCGAATGCGGTAAATGTTGCGGCAAACGTGGGCGGTATGGAATATCCCGGCGTTAGTTTTTGCAGCTGGAAGAGTACTGGAGAAAGCTTATGGGGCGTGACTGATCATGAATTTGGCCATAACTGGTTCCCCATGATCGTAGGTTCAAACGAGCGTCGCTACCCGTGGATGGATGAAGGTTTCAATACCTTTATAAACCATTACAGCACACAGGCCTTCAACAACGGCGAGTTTGGTTCCACCTTAAACGAAACCCGCAGGATCAACAGCTATTTGACTAATCCTGAACGGGAGGGCATCAATACCTATCCTGATGTGGTGAACACGCGCAATTTAGGGTATACAGCGTACTACAAACCAGCGACCGGCCTGATTATGTTACGCGATTATATCCTGGGGCCAGAGCGTTTTGACAATGCTTTTAAATCGTATATCAAGACCTGGGCGTTTAAGCACCCGCAGCCTTCAGATTTCTTTAACCATATGGAAAATGTGGCCGGTGAAAACCTAAGCTGGTTCTGGAAAGGCTGGTTTTATGGCAACGGAAATATTGATATTTCGGTAGACGACTACCGCGCGGTGCAGGGCGGTTATCTGATCACGGTAAGCAACAAGGGCGATTTCCCAATTCCCGTAAAACTACAGGTCACTTACACAGACGAAAGTACCGAAGAAGTGATGCTTCCCGTAGAGATCTGGGAACGCGGCGATAGCTGGACGCATTTATTGCGCACCGATAAAACGGTCGTAAAAGTTGAATTTGACCCTAAAAAACAGGTGACCGACGTAAATTCCGGTAACGACGTGTTCCCGAATTCGCCTTATTAATCCTCCATCCTCCCCTAGCCCCTCCGAAGGAGGGGGATTGCTTCCCTGACTCTTTTGGAGAAAGGGGGGAACTTTGAAAGTCCCTTATAGATGATTATCTATAAGGGACTTTTTTAATTATAATCTAAGTCCGCAAAAAGATTATAACCCCTCCCCTTGGGGGAGGCTGGGAGGGGATTGAGGCTGGGAGGGGATGGAGGTTGGGTGGGGACTTATTTCCCCAACAGAACAAGTTCATTACAGACAATCTCCGTAATGTATCGTTTCTCACCAGAAGCGGTCTCATAGCTTCTTGAGGTGAGCTTGCCGTCTATGGCAATTTCCTTTCCTTTGGTAACGTAGGTTTCAATAAGTTCGGCGGTTTTTCCCCAGGCGACCACGTTGTGCCATTGCGTATCTGTAACGCGCTCGCCGTTCTTATTTTTATAGGATTCGTTTGTGGCAAGACTAAATTTGGCCAACTTGCTACCGGAATCCAGATTGAGGATTTCTGGATCGCTGCCCAGGTTGCCTATCAATTGTACTTTGTTTCTAAGTGTGCTCATCATACTATATATTAAGTGGTTATTTATTTTTGATAGGGCAAAGATGGTGAGGGTGGCAAAAGAAAGTCGGTGACGAATTATTTACTTTCGTTTATAACCGGTTACAAACGTTTGTAATCATTTGCTATCTAATAAATAGGTATATTTATGCGTAAATCACTCAAAAACAGCCTAAAACCAACCTTAAAATGCCAAAAACATGTTTAGAATGTGGGGATATTCTTAAGGGCCGTTCCGATAAAAAGTTTTGTGGTGACGCCTGCCGCAACAGTCATAACAACCGACTGAACAGCGATAGCCGAAAACTGGTGCGTAACATCAACAATAAACTACGCAAGAATCACCGCATCCTGGAAACCCTAAATCCCAACGATAAAACCACAGCTCCCAAAGCCAAACTTCTCGACGCCGGTTTTGATTTTACCTATTTTACGAGTATCTACACCACCAAGGCGGGAACGGTCTATTATTTTGTGTATGATCAGGGGTATTTACCTATTGAAGGGGATTTTTATGCGCTGGTTAAGCGGAATTGAATACTAAGAAAAATTGGCTATTTACTCAATATTTTGGCCTAAAATAGGTGTTTTTAAGTCACTTTTTTATTAAATCTGTGACTTTTTTTAATAAATTCTGGAAAACCGGAAATTTTAAAAAGATAGCTTTGCTATATTTGAGAGGATATTTTAGATAAGCGTAATGGTGCGTTTATACATACGTTGGCAATAATGCTAAAAAAACAAAATGACACCTTTCCAGATTACATTTCATTACATTAATAATAAGCGAGAAATTGAAATCCTCGAGAACTCTTTTTTGGAAGTTAATGAACAAATTGATTTGTATGAAAAACAGTTTTCAAACACTATTAATTCGTATTTAAAAAGTAGAAATGAAGAATTAGGGTCTTTAGAAAAAAGATATGAAAAAATAGAACAAGAGGCTCAAAAAAGATATGATGAGGCTCTTAGTACCGAAAAACCCGATGACCAAGACAATATTGCTTATGCTACGCATATTTCCGGAATAGACCATATAATGCATAATAAATATGAGGAGATTGAAAAAATTAGACTAAAATATTCTGATTTTTTAGACCTTTTTAGTAAATCTACTTTGGTTTCAATATATTCATTGAATGAAAATTTTTTGAACAAAATATGTGATATCGCTTCGCAAATATTTAACCAAAAAATAAAAGTCACTCATTTCAACTCAAGGGATTATTTGAAAGCATCTTTTGACTATTTAGAGCTAGTAATTGACATACCTAAAGAACCATTTGAAAGCACTATTTCTAAGCTCGAAAAAATTCAAAAAGTAAGAAACAAAATTATTCACGCTGGTTCACAAATGACTGGTGAATCAATTTTAGAATTTGTAAAAACATATTCTGACAGCTTTCACTACAATGAGGAAAGTCAATTTTTAAGAGTTATAAGCCCAAAATTCACTTCCGAATTTTTTGGTCTAATTAAAAATCTATACGAAGAACTTTTATGGAATTTAGAAGAAAAACAAAACTATAAAACCTTAAAAAGTATACTTGAAAACTGGTATGGATTAATGGAAGGAAAAATTACTATTACAGAAATCGATACAAAAAAAACATCAGAAAAAATTCGTACAATCGATTTTAAAGCTGAGTCAGACAATGCAAAAATACCTGATTTTTATGGCAAACTCACTTTGACTAGTTCGAAAGGATATCTCGTTGAAATTATAAACCAAACAGATAACGCCATTATTGAAGAATTTGTCCAAGCGGATAAAGATGGAATATATTTAGAAATGGGTTTAAAAGCGTTTATGACTTTTAATAAAAATTTAGATATTCGATTATTAATTTATTAAAACACTATTGCCAACACCGTGTATAATTCATTGCTAGTACTCGCCTACTTACGAAAATCCTCGCGGATTTTCTATTTGGTTTGTATTTGCTAATTTAGTTGCTGAAATACGCAACGAAATCATACACAAACACGTTGTGCTTCATACTGAAAAAAAACTAACCAATGAACTTAAAATCAATTACAATAAAAAATTTTAGAGCTTATCAAAATGAAACTAAAATTGAATTTGACCAATTGACAACCATTATTGGTAGAAATGATATTGGAAAATCAACTATACTTGAAGCTCTTGAAATCTTCTTCAATAATCAAACAATAAAGATTGACTCATCGGATCCCAATATCCATTCGACTTCTAAAATAGTAGAAATTACTTGTGAGTTTACAGACTATCCCGCGGAAATATCAATAGACACTTCATCACCAACAAATTTAAAAGACGAATATTTATTATCGACAGATGAAACTCTTGTTATTAAAAAGAAATTTGATTGTGGCAAAAAAACACCGAGTGTCGACATATTTATTATCGCCAACCATCCAACTGAGAAAGAAGTTTCAAATCTTTTAGAGTTAAAAGAAAAAGACCTTCAAGCAATTATAAAGTCAAAATCTTTAGATTCTAAATTAAAAGGAAACCCGACAATGCGAAAAGCAATTTGGGAATCAATAAGCGAATTAAAACTTCAAACGATAGAAATACCTGTATCAAAACCTAAAGAAGATGCAAAAAGAATTTGGGAACAAATAGATAGCTACCTTCCAATCTTTGCTTTATTCCAAAGTGATAGAAGCAGTAGTGACACTGATAATGAAATTCAAGACCCAATGAAAGCAGCTATTGCTACGGCTATTTCTGAAGTTCAAAAAGAAATAAACGATATTCAACAAAAAGTGAGGGAAAAAGCAGAAGAAATTGCAAACAATACCCACAAAGCATTGAAAGAAATTGACGAGAACTTAGCAAGTAAATTAGACCCTAAATTTAATCCACCAACACCAGCAAGATGGAACGGACTATTTTCAATTCAACTTGATACAGATGATGGCATTCCTTTAAACAAAAGAGGAAGTGGTGTAAGAAGAATGATTCTTGTAAGTTTTTTTAAAGCAGAAGCCGAAAGGCGTTTAAAATCTTCATCAAAACAAAACATTATATATGCAATCGAAGAGCCTGAAACTGCCCAACATCCAAACAATCAAAAGATATTAATTGAATCTTTTAAATCACTAGCTAATGAAAGTGATTGTCAAATAATATTAACAACACACAGTCCAGGATTAGCCTCAGAATTACCAATTGAGAGTTTAAGGTTTGTAAACATCGATTCAGGTAATTTAAAAGTTAGCTTTGGTGAAGATGTTTTCTTAAAAATCGCAAAGACATTAGGTGTAACACCAGATAGTAGAGTTAATGTTTTGTGTTGTGTTGAAGGCCCAACAGATGTTTCGGCTCTTTGTGCTTTGAGCAAAGCAATGAATAATAAATATCCCGAATTACCAGATTTAACAAATAACGAGAAAGTTGTATTTGTTTTAATGGGTGGTTCTACTCTTAAACATTGGGTTAACCACAATTACTTAAAAGAATTAGGGAAGCCTGAATTTCACTTGTACGATAATGATGTAAACACATATCAACAATCTATCGACCAAGTTAATAATAGAGATGATAATTCTTGTGGTCAACTTACCCAAAAGCTTGAAATAGAAAGTTATTTGCATAAAAATGCCATTATCACTGGGTTTGATATAGAAATCGAAATACCTGACCAGTTAAATGAAGATGGTAAAGCAACACCGAAAATTTTCGCAGAAGCATACTCTCAAAAAACTGGACTACCAAATACAATAAAAGATACAAAAGCGAAAAAGTTTCTAGCGGAACGAGCTTTTCCAAATATGACAGCAGATATGATTGAAGAACGCGACCCAAATAATGAAGTTAGAGGATGGTTAGAGACAATAAATGAACTATTAAACTAAAAGTACGAAAGCACAACAATGGCTATAAGTAATTGCTTGCTCTCGCCTACTTCTGAAAATCCTTGCGGATTTTCAGCTTGGTGTGTACTTGCAAAGTTAAGTGCTAAAACGCGCAACTACTCATAGCCGAGACCGTTACCACACATTTGAAAAAAACTATGAGCTCAATCAAAGATTTAATTTATTTCGACTATGACAAGGCTAAATCACTAAACAGCCAACTGAATGGTGGAATAATTAGTGAATTGACAAGAGCAATGGAAGAAGAAACTGGATTATCGACCGAAATAGGGTTTGATATTAAAGTTCTAAAAGGAAGCGTTGGCGGAACTGATAAAGGAAAAACATTCAAAACAGAAAAAATTGAACTTTATCACGAGCTTTTGAATGAAATCGAGAAGTCGCTTTTTGAAAAAAAAATTCTGACTGATATAAATGACGAGTTTGATAATGGAGGAATTCCATTTAATGATTTTTTAAAAAAAGTTCCTGATTTTACTTACATCAAATCTACAGGTTGGAGTTCTTTCGAAGATTTTGAAAGGTTTAAGCATATAATGGATAATTTCAATGAAATTCAAAGATTAATTTTTGCGTCTGTTTTGGAAAATAATCCTGAAGTAATTAAGCAAAAAGAACAAATTAATGATTTACGAAAAGAAATAAGGTCTAGTAATAAATCAAATAAGACATCTGAATTAAGGAAACTCAATGCTATAGAGAAAAATTTTGATAAAACAATCGAAACAGAAGCTGGAGCAGTATTTCTTGACGAAACATTTATTGATAGAGTAAAAACATTCTTAAATACATTTTCAGCAAATAGATTAAATTTTCGTTTAGCACCATTTGATGTTTTTAATGATTTTCAAATCCTTGCAAACTTGAAAAGTGAATATTTAGTAAATGGGGATTTTGAGAATGTAATTTACACATATGGCAGTCGACCTAATATCAAATTATCAGTATTTGGAATTATAACATCTTGTCCTCAAAAAACAGATGTAAGAGTTGACCTTAATGATGAATATTTAGGCTATGAAGATGAGGATTTAAAAGACGAAGAAATATTTGTAAAAGCATTTAGAGGTGTATTCTCTTCTTTTGAGGGATTTGAAAAATTCTTTTTTGTTCCTACATATCCAAAAATTTCTGTAAGTCCGATTGCTATATACAGAGAAGTGAAATTTGAATAAAAAACGTGTGGTAACAAAGAACTGAGGTAAAAAACAACTCTTTTCCACATTAAATCTGAGACATATTTATCCTTGGCCAATAATCTACAATTCTAGATATTGGCTGTTATATTTATTTCACTTTTGACCTATCCTTTTACCAAAACGGACACGTAATTTTCATCTTAGGGCAGACCTAATCTAGCTACCAGAGAGAATCTGAAAATCGTTTATAATGCATGTGATTCCGGCTTTTTGAAAGTTACAAGGATTACCAGGAAATATAAATCCAGACGAGAAAACCACTTTCCTATAACTCAAATCAGAGAATACCAGTTTTGACATCAACTACTCTGAAAGCATCTACACCACCAAAGCGTTATTAAAAGCCTACACAAAAACCACTTTTTTAGTTATTTCGTCGTTTGTTTTTATTTATTTAATAAATAATGTGAATTTTTTTAACTTTTTCTATATTTGGCAACCTCAAGCATAGTGAATTTTAATTCACTTTTTTAGTACTGTTTAAAGAATCCTACTTGAAAACAAACTATTTCATGAAAGCTATTTTTAAAATACTGTTTCTGATACTGATTGTTGGCTTTACAAGTTGTAGCCCAAAGATCAAATCAAATTTTACCAATCCCCAGCCTACGCTTGCAAGCGATGAGAAAGTAGCCCTATTGGATATTGAACACAAACTACCTAAAAATCCAATAAAAGTGGGAGATTTAAGATTTCAGGATTCTGGTTTCTCTACAGATTGTAGTTTTAACAGCTTGATGAACCAGGCAAGGATTGAAGCAAGAAAAAGTGGAGCAAATATTGTAAAAATTGTGGAAAAAAAAGAACCTAATTTATGGAGCAGTTGCTACCGCTTGAGCATTGAACTTTACAGCTATAATGGCGATGTTTCCTCTTTACCTCAATACAAATTAACACTTGACTAACCTTTAATTCAAATCAATGAAAATTATATCTAAATCTATCTTGCTTTTATCTGTGCTCTTGCTTTCAAGTTGCGCAACAATTATTTCAGGTTCACGCCAAAACGTGGAAATCAATTCTGAACCAGGTTCAGCTGAAGTTTACATTAATGGGATCGAAATAGGAAACACACCGGTACAAAAAAATCTCAAAAGAAATCAGGAGTATAGTTTAGTCCTCAAATTAGACGGCTACGAACCTTATGAGACTAAGTTGGAAAGAAAATTCAATGCGTGGTACATAGGAAATATTGCTTTTGGAGGATTGATAGGACTTATCATTGACCCAATTACTGGGGCCATGCACAAATTAAAACCAGAAGAAATTGATGGAACCCTTAAAAGTGGAACAACATACACTACAGAACGTGGAAAGTTATTGATTACAATAAGCATGAATAATGACGCAAACTCCGAAAAAGTGGGACAACTGAAAAAATTAAAATAGTAGCTGTATTCTAGCAAATGCTTTAAATAACTGTTTTTTTCCGCCTCTTCTGAAAATCAATGATTTTCAGAAGAGGCGTATTTGCTAAATAAATTGCTTGAACACGTGTCTAATCTTATGCAATCCTATTGCAAATAATTTACGAAAATCAAAAGAAACCGATAAACTGAAAGATAAATGGCAAAATTTTTAAACACAAGAAAGGCAGTATCTGAAATAGAAGACCTAATAAGAAATGCTGAAACCCGACTGATTTTAATCTCACCATATCTAAAATTATCAAAAGATTTTAAAGAATTACTGACATACAGAAACAGCAAGGATAAAATAACAACAGTAATTTTCGGAAAACAAGAATTGAATCCACACGAAATGAAATTTCTTCAAGGATTGAGATTTGTGATTTTAAAATACAATCAAGATTTACACGCAAAATGTTATCTGAATGATGAAAAAATGATTATTACTTCCCTCAATCTTTACGAATTCTCAATGAACAATAATAAAGAGATGGGGGTTCTAATAGACTTGAATGACGAATTAGACAAAGAATTATTTGAAGACGCATGTAAAGAAATAGATTTCATTGACGAAACGAGTGAAAGATTTGAATTCACTTCCATTCCTGAAGTAGCTGCAACGGAAAAGAAAGAAATTCAACCAAAAGCTGTGAGCACTTCAAATTCAAAATTTCTCACCACAAAAGAATTAGCTCAAATTGCAGGATTAAGTAGTCGAAAAATTAATAGCTGGTTGACACACAATAAACTTATGTACAAGAAAAACGATGATTGGCTTACCACAAAACGCGGAAAAGAAATTGGCGGAATCGAGAAAAGTGGTCAATATGGGCAGTTTATAATCTGGCCAGAAGAAATTACAAAATATTTAGAAGTATAAAATTATTTATAACAACGATAATGATAGCTATAAATAATTGCCTTTTATCACCAACTTCTAGAAACGTCGCTAATTTTTCTTCGGTTCGTATTAACAAAATTAGTTGTTTAAAATTCGCAACTATTCGAATACCATCACCGTGCGCAGACTACTGCCAACCACCAAGGACGAAGTTCAAAATAACACTATTTCATAACTTCTTAACAGCCGCTCCGCACATTTATCTTGACCTTTGTAAAAACAAAAAAATATGAGCAAGGCATTAGTGATTATTGATATACAAAACGATTATTTTAAAGGTGGCGCGATGGAGCTTGAAGACCCTCTTGCAGCCAGCGAAAATGCAAAGAAATTGCTGGAAAAATTCAGAAACGATAAAGAAGCGATCGTACACATACAGCACCGCGCGGCTTCTCCAGATGCCGGTTTCTTTTTACCGGATACCAAAGGAGCGGAAATTCACGACAATGTAAAACCGCTTAGTGGTGAGAAGGTGATCACGAAGCATTTTCCAAACGCGTTCAGGGAAACCGATCTTCTGGATCACCTTCAATCAGAAAACATAACCGAACTGGTCTTTGTGGGCATGATGACCCATATGTGCATAGATGCTTCCGTACGCGCGGCTAAGGATTTAGGATTTAAGTGCACCGTTATTGCAGATGCGTGTGCAACGCGGACATTAGAAATCAACAACAAACAGGTAAAGGCAGCTGATGTGCAAAACGCTTTTATTGCAGCGCTGGATTATTTCTATGCCGAAATTAAAAATACGGCAGAGTTGCTGTAACTGTTGAGGTAATGAACAGTATACGGTTAGAAGTTTTTACTGGTAAGTTTTGCTTCAGTTCCCATGATATTTTATGTGAAAATTAAATGCAGACGCAACTCTTTATGCTGCAACCTTTAGGGTTACAAACGCTCAAAGTAAAAATAATATGTAAACCCTGATAGCTCATAATCGGACTGAAGAAAAATAGTTGTCCAATCAGTTTTAACCCAAAACAATCCTATTTTAGCGCCGTTAAACTCTTGATTATTTTTGGGGTCTTAAAATGCGTGAACTAATCAAATTATAGTGATGGCAAAACGAAAAACACCTTTCTCTTTTCAGGTAAGGATCATTCACCGGTATCTGGGTTATTTCTTAGCGGGAATCATGGCCGTATATGCGCTAAGCGGAATTTTAATGATTTTCAGGAACACAGATTTTCTGAAGAGCGAGGTAACGGTAGAACAAAAACTTCAGCCTGATTTAACCGGCGCTAATTTAAGTTCAAAAATACGCACTGCAAAAGTTATTGAAAAGCAGGAAGGTGATATTTTATATTTCAAAAATGGCACTTACAACCAGAAAACAGGGATTGCTCAAGTAAAGAAAAAACAACTGCCCTATTTACTGCAAAAAATGGAACGTTTGCATAAAGCAAATACAAACAGTCCGCTGTTTTTCCTAAATATCTTTTTTGGCGTTTCCCTTTTGTTTTTTGTACTGTCCGCATTCTGGATGTATACGCCTAAAATGCCTATCTTCAAAAAAGGAATGTACTTTGCCGTGGCCGGTGTGATGCTGACAGTGATCCTCTTATTTGTTTAAAATTTCTCGTTTTTAAAACGAATTAATACTAAAAAAAACCTCCGTTTTTCGATGAAAAATGGAGGTTTTTGGCAATAAATGGGACTTATATATGAAGCGCCATTTTTAATGGGGGTACAGCAGTATATGATGGAGCCGAAATAAACAAGATGGTGCTATATGATCTGGATGAACTTACAGAATTAAGTTTGACTGATGTGCAGATAGATAATATTACTGAACTGCTTGCCGGTCTGCCAAACTTGGAACTATTATCATTTTATTCCACCATCGAACAAAAGGTTGGCAAGCTTGGATAATTTAAAAGCCTTAACACTAAATATTACTTCAATTGAATCTATTGAATACCCAACCTTAGAGAATATTCAGCGTTTTTAATTTATGATTTTGGACTTTCAAATGTATCTGATTTAGTGACTGCTTTATTAAATGCGCAACAAAACAGTCCTAGAAACTATGTTGTGGTCATTCTGCCCACAAAAAACATCTGAAACAAGAAAAGGTGGATGCTCTTCAAAATTTACTTAAAACCAATTCTTGGGATGTAGTTTTTGAAAATGATAAATAATCCTTAACAAAGAGCCTTTATCATTTTGAACGGCCAAATTTTAAACATTTTTATGAAACCATCTGTTTTCTATGCTAGATGTTTTGCTAAAAATCCCATCATCGCCCTGTAAAAATCAAGCGAATTCTTCTCTTTTGCAAAACCATGCCCTTCATCATATTTCACCATGTAGGGAACATCTACTTCTTTTTCGCGTAATGCGGAAACGATCTGATCTGCTTCATCAATATTCACCCGTGGGTCATTGGCACCCTGTACCACAAAGAGCGGTTTTTTGATCTTGTCAAGTTGGTAAACCGGACTTACCTCTTCCATAATTTGTTTTTCTTCGGCGATCGCCTCATCGTACCAAATTTCTTTGAGTATTTTAAGATACGGTTTCCAGTAAGGCGGTATGGTCTGCATAAATGTAAACAGGTTAGAAACCCCTACATAATCTATACCGCAGGCGTATAGATCCGGTGTTTTTGTGAGTCCGCGTAATACTGCGTAACCGCCGTGGCTTCCACCATAAATTGCCGCCTTTTTGGCATCTACCCAACCTTGATCAATCACATAGTGCAACCCATCTTCCACGTCATCCATCGCTTTTCGGCCTATTTGTTTAAAACCAGATTCCAGAAACTCCTTTCCGTATCCTCCGGAAATCCTGAAATTGACCTGTAGCGTGGCATAACCACGGCTGGCAAACAATTGCGCTTCTGGATTGAAACCCCAGGAATCGCGGATGCCCTGTGGGCCACCATGCGGATTCACAACCACCGGTACCTCTTTACCTTCCAGCGCGGCCGGGGGCAAGGTGATATAACCGTGCAGGTCAATCCCATCCCTGCTTTTAAAGGAAATGGGCTTCATTTCAGACATATCTTCTTCGTGCAATTGAGGCATCAGCTCATAAACCACGGCAAAGGTATCTGTGGAAACATCGTAGGAATGGTACGTGCCATAATCACGATCGCTGTTTACATAGATCAGGTAAAAGTCTTCTTCATCTGTCTTGTCTGCTATACCGTATTGCTTTTCGCCAAAGTGTTCCTTAAAACGCGCATCCAGCTTTTTATAATAATCGCTTACCGGGATGGTGACCTTCTTTTCCCCTTCATACCTGAAGTAATCGATCTCATAGCCCCGCTTCCGCGAAATGGAAATCCCGGAAACATCATAGTCTTCATGACTGAAGATATCACGCACTTTCTCATCCTTTTTCAGGTCATAAAGAATGATCTTGACCTTGTCCCCTTCCAGATTGGAAATTACGTACGCTTCATGCGGATTCTTACTGGAATAGTCAAATCCCAAAATGGAAAATGCGTCTTTCCAGTTGAGGCTTTTCAACAATTCATATTCCCGGCTGTCGTTGACATAATAAAGATCCTGTTCTATACCGTCGCGCATACGGGTAAAGGCCTTCAGATTGCCATCTTTGTCAAAATCGTAACCGGTTATGGGATTAGCCTCATCGTCATTGCTGTACAACTGCTCCATCTCGCCACTTACCACATTGAGTTTGTAGGGATCAAATATCGCAGGATTGTTCTTGTTCATCGAGATGATGATATGATCTTTATCCTCTTTGAGCAAACGTAAAATACTGGCTTTAACACCGTCAAAGGGCGTGAGGTCCTTAGCTTCCGTGCCATCTACATGAACCGTATACAGATGGTAATTCTCATCGCCGCCTTTGTCCATCGCATAAATAAGACGCTCATTGTTTACCCAGCCGTAACCGCGTATGAGCTCGTCTTTTTCTTCTATCGCGCGCTTCACCGTTCCGGTTTCCTGCACCTTTACCATCACATGGCGCTTGCCCTGCGCATTCTTCTCCAGATAGGAAATGTATGTACCATCAGGGGAAACATTAAAGCTTGCCGCTATGGGCTTCGCAAAATAATCTTCAACATTGTATTTGTACTTTCCGGTATCCAGTGCTGCCAGGGCATCAAGGGATTCGTGTGATGATACTAAGGCTGGGTTGCCTGGTAAGGCGGTGGTCGTGCTCATATAGTCTAATTTGTCCTACAAAGCTAAAGACAACAGGGGGATTCCTGTAAAAAATGGCGTTAATATCCTCCCCTTGCGTATTCCGCTCAGTACCCGCGCAGGATGCAAGTCCAAAGGAGTGGAACATCTAAATTAGCAGATGCGTAAGAGCTCCTCCCCTTAGGGGAAGCCGGGTGGGGAATAGAGACCGGCCGGAGAGAACGGAATTAACATAGCCTTCTGTTTCTTTCTGAATTACTTGACTAATTTTACAATTGAAAAAACGGGCTGTTTAGGAGTTAAATTGACCATTTTTTAGCCGAAAAAGCTGTTTTCAATACGAAATTGGACTTTTCAAAACCGACCAAAAACCGACGATAATTACCAAAAAACGCTATAAAATGAGCAAAAAAACACCTCTGGCAGCATATGAATACGATTTGATCTGCGTAGGCGGCGGGATTATGAGCGCAACGCTCGCCCTTATCGCAAAATTGCTGGATCCCAGCCTTAAAATACTTATCCTGGAAAAGCTGGGTGAAGTGGCAAAAGAAAGTTCTGCCGCATGGAACAATTCGGGCACCGGGCACTCTGCACTTTGCGAACTCAATTACACGCCAGAGGAGGAAGACGGCTCCATTAATATCAAAAAAGCGATAGACATCTGTAACCAGTTTGAGATTTCCAAGCAATTCTGGTCGTTTTTAGTGCGTGAAAACCTGCTTGACGATCCAGAATCCTTTATTTCCCATGTCCCGCACCACAGTTGGGTAAGCGGTAAGGAAAATGCAGATTATCTGGAAAAAAGATACCATAAAATGCAGGAGCATTTTATGTTTGAAAGTATTCATTTTACACGGGATATAGATGTGATGAATGAATGGTTTCCGCTGATCATGCGCGAGCGCACACCTGATGAGATCATGGCGGCATCCCGTATTGATCGCGGAACCGAAATCAATTTTGGCGCGCTTACGCGGAAGCTTTTTGACATTCTGGAAACCAAATTTGATACGCCCGTACAGTGCAACGAAGAGGTCAAGGATATTGATCCTGATCAAAAAGACTGGTCAGTCGAAGTAAAAAATACCAAAACCGGAAAGGAACGCCAACTCGAAGCGCGACACGTATTTATAGGCGCCGGGGGCGGAAGTTTGCTCTTGTTACAGAAAGTGGAAATAGATGAAAAAGATGGCTACGGCGGTTTCCCCGTTAGTGGGGAATGGCTGGTCTGCAAAAACCGGGATGTTATTGACCAGCACCAGGCAAAAGTTTATAGTAAAGCGGGGTTGGGCGATCCCCCTATGTCAACTCCGCATCTGGATACCCGCTATATTGACGGCAAACGCGAACTTTTATTTGGCCCTTTTGCAGGTTTTAGTCCGAAGTTTTTAAAAGAAGGATCTAACCTTGATTTGTTCAAATCCATCAGTTTTAAAAATATCCCATCCATGCTGGGCGCGTTCTGGCACAACTTGCCCCTTACCGAATACCTTATCAAACAAGTCGCGATGTCTTTTAGTGACCGTATGGACGATCTGCGGAAATTTGTAAAAGATGCCAAAGACGAAGATTGGGAAGTTGTCGTTGCCGGCCAGCGGGTGCAGACCATAAAACGCGATGAATATGAAGGCGGAAAATTAGAATTTGGTACCGAAGTCATCAGCAGTAAAGATGGTACGGTGACCTGCCTAATGGGCGCTTCCCCGGGTGCTTCTACCGCGGTAAAAATCATGCTTGACGTTTTTGAACGCGCATTCCCTGAAGTGGTAAATACAGAGGAAGGAAAAGCACGACTGAATGCGATCGTACCCACGTATAAAACGGAGCTCAATGAAGCACTTTTTAAAGAACACCTTGAAAAATCTGAAGAAGCACTGGGCCTCAAAGTAGCACATTAACCTGTTAAATCTGTAAGATCACGGGCAAAACTACATTCGCGTCTAAATAGTTTGATATAGGGTATATTCGGTTCTAAAAAAGGACAGACAAAACACCTTTTAGATTTATCTCTTCGTAAATTTGCGGTTTCCTAATGCAGGCAACCTATTTAAACCGGCCATGACCCCAGAAGAAACCGCTATAAAAACCACTTATTTTAGTATCGTGGGCAATTTGGGCCTGGCGCTTATCAAAGGTTCTGCCGGTGTTTTTGGAAATTCGTACGCACTTATCGCAGACGCGATCGAATCTACCACAGATATTTTTTCATCCTTTTTTGTGCTGCTGGGGCTTAAATATGCCAAGCGCCCGCCAGATGATAACCATCCCTATGGCCACGGCAAGATCGAACCGCTGATCACCTTTGTGGTGGTTGCCTTTCTGGTAACCTCAGCGACCATAATTGCTTACGAGAGTATTGAAAATATACGTACCCCGCACAAAATCCCAAAGGCCTGGACGCTCATCGTTCTAGGGATTATCATTGTCTGGAAAGAAATTTGTTATCAGATCGTGATGCGCAAAAGTGTGGAAACGCAGAGTTCGTCGCTTAAAGCAGATGCGTGGCACCACCGCAGCGATGCCATCACTTCGATAACCGCGTTTGTGGGTATTTCAATCGCATTGATCTTTGGCAAGGGCTATGAGACGGCAGATGATTGGGCTGCCCTTGTGGCTGCCGCTTTTATCCTGTACAACAGCTATTTGATCTTACGGCCGGCGCTTGGGGAAATTATGGATGAACAGCGACATCATGACCTGGTTGATGAAGTGCGGGAAATCGCATTAACCGTTAAAGGGATCAAGGATACCGAAAAATGCTATATCCGAAAATCAGGAATGAAATTTCATGTAGACCTGCACGCTATGGTCAACGGACACATAAGCGTTACCGAAGGTCACAAACTGGCACACGACCTTAAGGATACGCTCGTGGAGAAAATGCCGAACATTGACAACGTTCACATTCATATTGAGCCTTTTGAGGAAGGGATTCCCAGAATTTAGAGTTCTTTTTTCTACCATAAATAGCAAAAAAACACCGTTTTTAGGCTGAAAATTGGCGTTTTTTCGTCTAAAAAGGAGATTTTACCAAGTTCGGCCTTTGAGTTCCAGTGCCGCTTTAAGTATATCCCGCTGACTAATCTGGCCCACGAGTTTTCCATCTTCAAGAATAGGAAACCTGCGGTGTTTTAGCTCCAGGAATTTTTTTGCCGCGTCAAAGACATTCATATCGCCATCTATCGTGTCTACATCGCTGGCCATATTATTTTCTACCGTCGCATCATCAATGGGCATGTTGTAATAGCGGCTATCACTGATCCTCTTCATACAATCCCCTTCAGAAATTATGCCTAACAGTTCATTGTTTTCATTCACAACGGGCCCACCAGAAATACCATTTTTGATCAGTTTTTCCATCACCTCCATAATAGACTGTTCTGGCCTAAAAGTGATGAGTTTCCGAGTCATATAATCAGATACCCGTATATTTACCGGGGCCTCCTTTACCGCTGAGCGTTTGCCCATAAAACTTTTTATTCCCATAGTTAATTTATTTTCAAGTACTTAAAATACATAAAAATTACCGAAAACGATTGAGAAATAACTTATTTACGCATAAAAATAGCCGTTGAAAACCAATCTGCTTTACAACATTGCGCAAAAAAAGGTCCCCCGGCTTCTGGGCGACCTTTTCAAAATCTTTATTGCTTCGCTTACCTTCTTCCGCCAAAAATCTGCAAAGCGAAATAAAGTAATGTAGCCAGTGATCCCAATGCGGCAACCACATACGTTCGTGCAGCCCATTTTAAGGAATCTTCTGCCCCGGCCAGTTCTTTTGAGGTTACCACATTAGAACTTTTCATCCAGGCCAGTGCGCGATTGCTCGCATCATATTCCACAGGCAAGGTGACAAAGGCAAACAAGGTTCCCATTGCAAAAAGACAAAGCCCAATCAACGCAACGGTAAAGCCCATTTGAGTGGTTGCCATCAGTACGACCCCGCCCATGATCACAAACATAGAAAGCTTTGAGGCGACACTTACCGCAGGCACCAGTGTAGAACGCATTTTCAACCAGGAATAGGCCTTGGCGTGCTGTACCGCGTGCCCACATTCATGTGCTGCAACCGCAGCTGCTGCCGCGTTACGCTCATTAAATACCGGTTCACTAAGATTTACCGTTTTGTCCTTAGGATTATAATGATCTGTAAGTTGGCCCTGTACCGAGATTACCTTTACATCATTAATACCATTATCACTCAGCATTTTTCGGGCGATTTCTGCGCCGCTCATGCCGTTTTGCAGGTGTACCTTAGAATACTCTTTGAATTTGCTTTTTAATTTTCTGCTTACCAGCCAACTGGCCAGTGCGATCACCCCTATAATTAGGTAGTAACCCATATATCCTCCCATCATAATCTTTTGTTTTTAGATGTTTAAAGTTACAATTAAGAATCAAAAGTTAAGCCGAAATAACAACCTGTCGTTTTGACCTATGAGCGTCAAAAAATATAAAATAAACCTAATAAAAGGACTAAAGGCAAAGATCTACCTCCTTATACCTGATCCCAAAGGCATCTGATATAGGCTTATAAACAATTTCACCGTTAACAATGTTCAGTCCTTTTTGTAGTTCTGGACTTGTGGCACAGGCCTCTTTCCACCCCTGATTGGCCAGCATGACCACATAGGGCAGGGTCACGTTTGTAAGCGCTACGGTAGAGGTATAGGGCACGGCGCCAGGCATATTCGCCACGCAGTAATGCACCACATCATCTATGATAAAAACGGGATTTTCATGGGTTGTGGGTCGGGAAGTTTCTACACATCCCCCTTGATCTACGGCCACATCTACGATCACGGTACCCGGCCGCATTTCTTTTAGCATATCGCGGGTGATCAGTTTTGGCGCCCGCGCACCGGGTATCAACACACCACCTATGATAAGATCATGCGTTTTAATAAGACGGCGGATGTTATATTCGCTGGAAAATTCGGTGACCACGTGCGGTGGCATGATGTCATTTACATACCGCAAGCGTTTCATGCTGATATCCATAACGGTGACGTGTGCTCCCAGTCCCGCGGCCATTTTTGCCGCCTGAATCCCAACAACTCCCGCACCCAGAACAAGCACTTTACCGGTTTTTCCAGATAGCGCGCGCCCTGTTGTATGGCCATTCTCCCGGCAGCCTCGCTCATGGGCGTGAGCAGGGGAAGGCTTCGGTCTTCTTCTTCTACGGTTTCATAAGCGATACACACACTGCCACTGTCAAGCATGGCCCGGGTCAGTTTTTCGCTGGAAGCGAAATGAAAATAGGTAAAAATCAGTTGGTCCTTCCTTACCAGTTTATATTCCTCTTCAATGGGTTCCTTTACCTTTACGATCATTTCTGCAATGGCATAAACCTCATTGATCGTTTCGAGAATTTTTGCACCCGCATCACTATAATCCTCATTAAAAAACCCGCTGTGAAAGCCGGCGTCCTGTTGCACAAACACGTGATGACCTTGTTTAGTAAGTTCAAAAACTCCGCCAGGGGTAATCGCTACGCGGTTTTCGTTATTTTTAATTTCGCTGGGAACGCCAATGATCATAAGTCGCTTCTTTAAATGAAAAAGGCAAAATAATATTTAGCTGGGAGTTGCGCGGAAATTAATCAGCAAAAATGAACGTTATATTTTGAGAATGTGATAATTACAGCACACTGCAAACATATTTGACTCCATTTTTACAGGTTCTTTAATCAATAATGATGTACATTTATTCAAACGAAAGAAATGAGGAGAACACTTGAAGAACAGCGGGTTGCATTTTCAAATCAAAGATTTCTGGCGACCCCTTTGGCAGGCTTGATTATCTGGATCATCATTGGATTTATCGGTATTTTTTTCTCTGATTTTGTTTCGGTGTGGTCCATTTTTATAGGAACTGGAAGTATCGTGTACCTAAGTCTATTCCTCTCCAAATTTACCGGTGAAAATTTTATGGATAAGAGTAAACCAAAGAATGAATTTGATAAACTCTTCTTCTTTACAGTTGCACAAGCTATATTGGTTTATGCAATTGCAATTCCATTTTTTCAAATAGATTATTCCTCTTTACCGCTTACCGTAGGGATTTTAACCGGACTCATGTGGCTACCATTCTCATGGATTGTAAATCACTGGGTCGGTATTTTTCACGCCCTGACAAGAACAATTTTGATTCTTATACTGTGGTACCTGCTTCCCGAACACCGATTTATAGCCATCCCTTTCGCAATTTGTCTAATTTATGGTGCGACACTGGTAATCCTGAGAACAAGAAAAAAAACAGAACAGCCTCCTGAAATCATTTTGTGACTCAGGATTTGTAGGAGGCTAGTTCTAGAGGTTACTTCTAACTACGTTGGACTTTGATTCCTGACGTGTATTTAGCATTTTATCATGCACTATCCCACTAAATTCACAATTTTACCGGGGACAACAATTACCTTTTTAGGTGTGCGACCATTCAGATACTCCTGGGTTTTTTCGTTTGCCATCACCGCCTTTTCAATTTCTTCTTTAGAAAGGTCTAAGGAAAGCTCCATCGTAAAACGCATTTTACCGTTAAACGAAATGGGATATTCTTTACTGCTTTCTACCAAATGCTTCGCGTCAAACTCCGGAAACGGCGCTGTAGCGATAGAACCTTCATGGCCTAACAAACTCCATAATTCTTCTGCGATGTGTGGCGCGTAAGGCGAGATCAAAACGGCCAAAGGTTCCAGCACTTCACGGTTGTTGCATTTCAAGGCCGAAAGTTCATTAACCGCGATCATAAACGTAGAAACCGAAGTATTGAAACTGAAGTTCTCAATATCTTCCTGTACCTTTTTAATGGTTTTGTGCAATACTTTCATTGCATCCGAATCCCCCTCCGCCCCCGAAGGGGGAACTTTAAAAGATCCAATATTTCCATCTTTATCTACTTCGTGATACAGTTTCCAGAATTTTTTAAGGAAGTTGTGCACTCCGGTAATCCCAGCGGTATTCCACGGTTTAGCCTGCTCTAACGGACCTAAAAACATCTCATACATACGCAACGTATCTGCGCCGTACTCGTCGCAAATATCATCGGGATTAACCACGTTGTATTTGGATTTAGACATTTTTTCGACTTCTCGGCCTACTATATATTTGTTATTTTTACTGGTATTATCATTGATTTCTTCGCCAGTTTCTCCTATAAAAATGGCGTCTTTAAACTCCGAGCGCCAGTTTTTAAAAGCTTCGATGTCGAGATTGTTGGAAGTATTTACAAAAGAAACATCTGTATGAGTTTTTGAAACATTCAATTCTTGATAGTGTTCCTTGTTTCCATTTTTAATTACTTCTGAATTCAGAATTTTGACAAGGTTGATTTTCAAATCAAAATCAAGTGAATTATCTTCTATTTTATCTGCAACAGTCTTTGAAATGAAATAGCCAGAATGGTAATATGATTGTTTTGCATCTTCATTCGTTCTATTGGCTTTAGAAGTGCCACTTAGGGGTTCACTACCAATAAGTCTATAAACAAAAGCACTCTCTCCCAGAATCATCCCCTGGTTGATCAGCTTTTTAAAGGGTTCTTCTACAGAAGCAAACCCGCGGTCTTTTAAAAATTTAACCCAAAAACGGCTGTATAACAAGTGACCCGTTGCATGTTCGCTACCGCCTATGTACAAATCAACATTCTGCCAGTAGTCCATCGCTTCTTTTGAGGCAAAAGTCTCGTCGCGCATCGCTTTCTCCATATATCTAAAGAAATACCAGCTGCTCCCTGCCCAACCCGGCATGGTGTTTAATTCTATCCCCCAAACCCCCGAAGGGGGCTTTTCACCTTCCGGGACTGAAACAACTTCGTTAGTGTTTGTGTCCCAATGCCATTTTGTAGCGCGACCTAGAGGCGGCTCACCTTCTTCCGTTGGAAGGTATTTCTCAACTTCGGGAAGTCGGAGCGGCAAGTGTTTTGCATCGATCATCTGCGGCATTCCATCCACATAATACACGGGGAAAGGCTCTCCCCAATACCGCTGTCTGCTAAAAACAGCATCACGCAAACGGTAGTTTACTTTACCTTTTCCGGCATCTAATTTTTCTAATTCCTCTATCGCTTTGGGAAGCGCCTGTTTATAGGAAAGTCCGTTTAAGAAATCAGAATCCTTCAACGGCGTATTGTCTTTTTCGGCGTAAGCCTGTTCCGAAATATCAATGCCGTCAAAAATATTCTTGATTGGAATATCAAAATGTTTAGCAAAATCCCAATCCCGCTGATCTCCGCAGGGAACGGCCATCACCGCGCCTGTACCGTAACCGGCCAGTACATAATCCCCTATCCAGATCGGGATGGGTTCCTTAGTAAATGGATGCTCTGCATACGCCCCGGTAAACGCCCCAGAAATGGTTTTGACATCAGCCATACGCTCGCGTTCACTGCGCTTTGCAGTCGCCTCGATATAAGCATCAACCTCAGCTTTTTGCTCTGGAGTGGTGATCTCTTGTACTAAATCCAACTCTGGTGCCAAAGTCATAAACGTAACGCCAAAAATAGTATCGGGACGAGTCGTGAAAACTCCTATTCTGAATTCTGAGTTTTGAATTTTGAATTCTACTTGAGCCCCTTTACTTCTCCCGATCCAATTCGTCTGACTGTCTTTAAGCGGTTGTGGCCAGTCGATATCCTGCAAACCATCTAGCAAGCGCTGTGCATAGGCACTAATGCGCATACTCCACTGCGTCATTTTTTTACGAATAACAGGATGCCCGCCACGTTCTGAAACGCCATTTACGATCTCATCGTTAGCCAGTACCGTTCCCAGCTCTGGGCACCAGTTCACTTCGGTTTCTGCAAGGTAGGTGAGGCGGTATTTTAGGAGGATTTGTTGTTTTTCTTTGGACGAAAAATTATTCCATTCTTCTGCGGAAAACGGTTCAATATCTTCATCACAAACCGCATTAACCGAAGCATTTCCTTTTTTTTCAAATTTCGCGATAAGCGTGTCTATATGCTCGGCTTTATTAGTATCGTTGTTGTACCAACTTTCAAAAAGCTGAATAAAAATCCACTGCGTCCATTTGTAATATTCAGGTTCTGAGGTGCGCACCTCCCGGCTCCAGTCAAATGAAAAACCTATTTTATCAAGCTGTTCGCGGTAGCGCGCAATATTCGTTTCGGTAGTGATAGCCGGGTGCTGCCCGGTCTGGATCGCGTACTGCTCTGCCGGAAGACCAAAGGAATCGTACCCCTGCGGGTGCAATACATTAAAACCCTGATGGCGTTTGTAACGCGCATAGATATCACTGGCGATATAGCCCAGCGGGTGCCCTACGTGCAGCCCCGCCCCAGAAGGATAAGGGAACATATCAAGCACATAATATTTCCCCCTGTATTCCCCCGAAGGGGGATTGTTAGTAGCGTGAAAAGTATTATTATTCTTCCAGTATTGCTGCCACTTTTGTTCTATTGCGCTGTGATCGTATTTCATTTTATTGTCTTCGTTCTGTCATTAATGTGATGAAAGACCTACAAGGAACCGCTCTTGCCTCGCTGAAAATCCAGCAGGTCATGTTTCCCCTTCGGGGGTTAGGGGGAAGGCGCAAATTTACAATTAATAGCGCTTTTTGCATTATTTTAAACCGTTTTGCATACAAATAGCCAGAAACTGACGTTTATCAAGGTTTAAGTTTCTTATTTTTGCCCAAATTCTTAACCTATTTATGGCTTCGTTTGAAAAGTACCAACGCCGCAGATTGCTGTCTTCTTATTTTTCGGTGGTATTGAGCATTGCGCTCGTGCTTTTCCTACTGGGTCTCTTAGGGCTTCTGGTCCTGAATTCAAAAAAGGTTGCCGATCATTTCAAGGAACAGATCGCATTAAATATCTACCTGAAAGATTCGGCTAAAGAGAATGAAATTAAAGCGCTCAACGATACTCTTGCTGCTGCCAAATACACAAAATCCACCCAGTATATTACCAAAGATGAGGCGGCAAAACAGCAAAGCGAGGAAATAGGGGAGGATTTTATGGACTTTTTAGGGTACAATCCACTTCAGAATTCCATTGACGTGTTCCTGAACGCTGATTTTGTTTCAGAAGCACAGGTGAAGGAAATTGCAGACACTATTGCCAGCAAGGAATTTGTGGATGAGGTGAATTATGACCAACCCTTAATCTCTTTACTGAACGAAAATGTCAAAAAAATAAGCCTGTGGATTGTAATTGTAAGCGGTTTATTCATGTTTATTGCCATTTTACTGATCAATAGTTCCATTCGGCTTTCGGTATATTCAAAGCGATTTACCATAAAAACCATGCAAATGGTGGGCGCTACCAAAGGTTTTATTCGCCGTCCTTTCATTTTGCAGAATGTAAAACTGGGGCTTATAGGAGCCATTATCGCCCTGGCCGGTATGGCGGGAGTACTATATTACCTCAACAAGACCTTTCCACAGTTGGATTTACTGGGTGATAAGAAAATCTTGGCGATCATCTTTGGAGGTGTTTTTCTGGCCGGGATTGTTATAAGTTGGTTATCAACTTTTTTCGCCACACAGCGCTTTTTAAATTTAAGGACAGACGAATTGTATTATTGATCCCCTGTCCCTAAAAGTGGGGAATGGAAAAAAGAATAGAGAAAATAGAATAAAGACGACAATGATGAAAATGGCCTGTCACTTCGAGTGTCCCGATTTTTCATCGGGATGTATCGAGAAGCGATAAAAGATAAAAGAATAAACAAAACCTACAAGGAGACCTTCTAACGTCGGCAACACTTTGCAGGTTAATTTCAAAAAAAATGGGAGAACAGAAAAGAAAGAAAAACCGCGAACTGCACCGCAGTACGTTTGTTTTTGGCAGAAAGAACTATAAATTCATGCTCATTGGGCTTGGGGTGATCACCCTTGGATTTTTGCTCATGGCCGGTGGTGGCAGCGATGACCCCACTGTTTTTAATCCCGAAATTTATAGCTGGAGACGCATACGCCTTGCCCCTGCCCTCGTTTTGATAGGTTTTGGTATAGAAGTTTATGCCATTTTGCTCAATCCCACTCCTAAAGCGGGCGAAAACTTAAACGATACGCTTTCTGATTCTGAAAAACACGACAAGTAAATGGACGTTCTAGATGCTATAATCCTTGGTGTTATTCAAGGCCTTACCGAATTTTTACCTGTTTCCTCAAGCGGTCACCTGGAACTGGGCAAAGCCATTTTAGGCGATAGTACCGTACCAGAAGAGAGTTTGCTTTTTACCGTGGTGCTTCATTTTGCAACCGCACTGAGTACCGTTGTGGTTTTTAGAAAAGACATTATTGATCTCTTTAAAGGTTTGTTCCAGTTTCAGTGGAATGAGGAAACGCAGTTTTGCACCAAGATCGTTTTATCTATGATCCCGGCAGTAATTATAGGGCTGTTTTTTGAAGAACAGTTAGAATCGCTTTTTGGCGGAAATATTCTTCTTGTAGGCATGATGCTTATCATTACCGCCTTGTTGCTTTGGTTGGCAGACCGGGCTAAAGATACCCAGAAACCAGTAAGTTTCAGCAATGCATTTACGATAGGGATTGCGCAGGCAATTGCCATGCTCCCTGGTATTTCACGTAGTGGCGCGACGATTTCAACCTCCGTGTTGCTGGGGAACGATAAGAGCAAAGCGGCGCGTTTTTCATTCTTGATGGTGGTTCCCTTGATTTTTGGCAAAATCGCCAAAGACATTCTGGGCGGGGATCTTACTGTGGAATCAGGAAATTTTACCACACTTTTCATAGGTTTTGTCGCCGCATTTGTAAGCGGCCTGGTTGCCTGTACCTGGATGATCAAACTGGTCAAGAAAAGCAAACTTTCCTGGTTTGCTATCTACTGCCTTATTGTGGGTATCATTGCGGTTGGTTTTGGCTATTATTCTGCTTAAAAAACGATTATTTAGCCCATTTTTCGCCTATTTTACCTAATTACACGATCTTTTGGCTCAGGGCCGAAAAAGAATCTTCAATACCGTTTTATGAAGTTTACCGAAGAACAGTTTAAAGAAGGCCAGGTGCTGCTTTTTGACAAACCACTGGAATGGACTTCTTTTCAGGTGGTGAACAAAGTGCGCTGGCTAATTAGAAAAACCTACGGGATCAAAAAAATAAAAGTGGGACATGCGGGAACTTTAGACCCGCTTGCAACCGGACTCCTTATCATCTGTACCGGGAAATTCACCAAACGTATTGAGGAATTTATGGGCCAGGAAAAAGAATATACCGGCACCATTACCCTGGGCGCAACAACGCCATCCTACGATCTGGAAACCGAAATTGACGCCACGTTTCCCCTTGATGAACTTAAAGAAGATCAAATAAAAGCCGCCACCGCGCAATTTACAGGAACGATCAAACAGCGGCCACCTATTTTTTCGGCCCTGAAAAAAGAAGGAAAACGGCTGTACGAGTTTGCCCGTGCCGGGGAAGAGGTTGAAATCCCGGAGCGGGAAGTACATATTGGCGCGTTTGAAATCACACAGATCGCCCTACCCAATGTTGATTTTAGGGTGGTTTGTAGCAAGGGGACCTACATCCGCTCACTGGCACATGATTTTGGAAAAGCATTGAACAATGGCGGTCATCTTTCTGCTTTGCGACGGACTAAAATTGGGGATTTTGAGGTCAAAAACGGGCTCAATCTGGAAGATTTTGAGCACTATTTGACTAAAAAGGATTAAATTTAAGAATGCCCTTTCTCTAAAAGTTTCATAAATCGTTTGGAAACCAGACTTTTCAACGTTATTTTACCACACATTATAGACGACTTTACGTATTTAAAAGCCCTATAAAACTTCGGTTTATACTATGAATATCAGTCCACAAGATAAAGCCTTCTTGATCACCTTTAGCAGTGCATGCGTACTGGTGCTGGTGTTCTTTTTCAGTAAGCTGCATCCTTATCAGGAGCAGGTGGCGGCAGAGGAATTTATGGATATTCCCATTATTGAAGAACCAGAGTTGGAGGAAAAAATGGAAGAAAAGGAAGCAATTGCTCAGAATGAACCCATTTCCCACCAACTCAAAAACGAATCACGCTTACAGACCGAGGCCGAAAAGTTTTTTTCAGAATTAGATGCAGTACGTGAAGCACTGGCGCAGGAGGAAAATGCGGCAGAGAGTGATGAAAATAATGAGGAAAATGAACGTACAGATTATCAGGATAAAATAGCTGAATTACGCGCTAAGATCAAAGCAGCAGAAGAAAGCGCCCCAATAGAAAAACCGGAGAAAAAAGAAACCAGATCCTCATCAACTGCCAGGAGAACGACCATAAGCTACATTTTAAAAGAGCGTAATGCGCTAGCCATTCCCAATCCTGTGTACACCTGCGATGCGGTGGGTAAAGTAGTGATCAACGTCCAGGTGAGCGGTAATGGGAATGTGACCAAAACATCCTTTAACGGTGCCGCTTCTACCACTTCAAATGGTTGCCTGGTAGAACAGGCGCTCAGTTATGCGAAAAGGGCGATGTTTAATGATGCCTCCCGAAGTGACCAGCTGGGAAGCATCACTTTTGAATTTCAAGGGTAATTATTTTCACATCCACCTCGTCCCATTTTACGGTATATAGTCTCAACCCCATTCAAAAATAATGATCGTATCGCCCCAAAAGTTCAGTTCCCTCCTTTTTACAATTCCTTTTCTATTTGGTTTTATAAAATCACTGCACGCCCAGCAAAGTATAGACGATATCCTTAAAAAATACAATACGCAGAGCGTGCCCTATATTTCGGTGGAAACCTTAAAAATGGAAAAGGATAACTATGTACTTCTGGATACCCGAAAAAAAGAGGAGTACGATGTAAGTCACCTTGCCGAAGCGATCTGGGTGGGCGAGCATTTTGATGCTGCCCGTATTGAGTCCCTACAACTAAAAAAAGAACAACCTATCGTGGTATATTGTACGGTGGGCGTACGCAGCGAAAGCTATGGCGAACGGCTAAAAAACTCCGGTTTTACCGATATTAACAACCTCTACGGAAGCATTTTTGCCTGGAAAAACGCAGGTTTCCCCATTGTTGACCTGACGGGAAGAGAAACAGAAAAAGTGCATGTATATTCTAAGATCTGGGGAAAGTATCTTAAAAATGGTGAGAAAATCTATTGAAATTCCCGAATTTTACAAGTAAATAAAGGGTTTCCCAGTGCTGGGAATCAAAGCGATGATTTGCTTTTTTTCAGCCTAATTCTTTTCAATAAAAAATTATTCTAAAGTTATTTATGGGCATATTACTTAATAAGCAAACCAATGAAGATGTAGATTTTGCTACAGATTTTCATTACCCCACATCAACCCAGGCACTTGTGATCTTTACCCGCAACCCAGAACTGGGCAAGTGCAAAACACGGCTTGCAAAAACCGTGGGCGATGCGCGCGCGTTGCGCATTTATAAATTTTTACTAGAACATACCGCCAAAATCACAAAAAGCGTAAAAGCCGATAAATTTGTTTATTACACAGATTCCATTCGTGAAAATGATTTTTGGGATGACAATAGTTACACGAAGCGCATTCAGAAAGGGGAAACCCTGGGCGATAAAATGCATAACGCTTTTAGCAGTCTTTTTGACTCGGGATACACAAAAGTAATGATCGTGGGCAGTGACCTTTATGAGCTTACCGCACCAGATATAGAAGCTGCTTTTAGGGAACTCAACGATCACAATTATGTAATAGGCCCGGCAAAAGATGGTGGTTATTATCTACTGGGGATGAAAAAACTAAACGATAAGGTTTTTAAAAATAAAGAATGGAGCACACCTAGCGTTTTTGAAGATACACTCAAGGATCTTAAAGAAGAAAGCGTCGCGATTATTGAAGAACGCAATGACGTGGATTACTACGAAGATATCGCAGATGTTGCCATTTTTCAGCAGTTTTTACCAGAAAACCTTAAGAAAGAGGTAAAAAAATAATCTTGTGCCCTAAAAACGAATCTTGCGTTAGGGATTGAAGCGGAAATCCTTTTTGTGAGGCACGGGCAAAAAGATTGCAACGCAAAGCCCGACCCGCAGGGAAACGCCCAAACCAATAAAATAACCAAAAAGAGGTCCAAGAAACAATTATTTAAGCCATTCTTGAAATGATCTGCTTTTATATTTGTACTCTTTCCGGATATTTTAAAAGATAAAAAACCTAAAAGGATAAAAAATAAAGCAATGAAAACATACATAGACCAGTCTGCCCAATTTTTAAAACAGCGCGGCTTTGATGTCCCGGAAATAGGTATCATTTTAGGTACAGGCCTGGGACAGATCGTAGATAAGATCGAAAATGCCATAGATGTGAGCTACAATCATATTCCCAACTTCCCAACAGCTACGGTAGAATTTCATATGGGAAAAATGATCTATGGCGATCTGGCCGGCAAAAAAGTAATCGTTATGCAAGGGCGTTTTCACGTATATGAAGGCTATACCTTGCGCGATGTAAGCTATCCCGTTCGTGTTATGCACGCGCTGGGTATCAAAAAATTACTGGTTTCAAATGCCGCCGGGGCGATCAACCTTGACTTTGACAAAGGCCAGATCATGCTAATTGAAGATCACATCAACCTACAGGGCGGTTCACCGCTTGCATTTAAAGGTGTAAGTAAACTGGGCACCCGCTTTACGGATATGAGCACGCCTTATGACAGGGATATGTCAGATAAAATAGAGGCGATCGCAAAAGCTAAGGGAATCACCCTCCACAAAGGTGTTTATGCTTCCGTTGTGGGTCCACAGCTGGAAACCCGGGCAGAATACCGCTATCTCAAAATTATAGGCGCAGATGCCGTGGGAATGAGCACGGTTCCCGAAGTAATTGTGGCCAATCACCTGGACCTTCCCGTGGCAGCGGTTTCGGTGCTTACTGATGAATGTGATCCTGACAACCTAAAACCGGTTGACATTGATGATATTATGGCCGCTGCGGCAAAAGCGGAGCCTGATATGATCCAGCTTTTTATGGGATTGATTGAAGAACTGTAATTGATTATTTTTTGCTCGCTGTCATGCTTAATCTTTACCGAAATGTTTAATAATTTTGGATTAGTACCTCGGTTGGGATATTCAATTCAGTATTAAGTTTTCTAATCATTTCTAAAGTCAGTTTGCGCTTTTTATTCATTATTTCGCTGACACGACTTTTGAAACCAATAATATTGACCAAATCCTTTTGCTTCAGTCCCATTTGCTCCATCCTGAAATGGATTGCAGCAATAGGGTCTGGCATACCGATGGGAAAACTTTCGTTTTCATATTTGTCAATGACAATTGCTAAAATTTCCAATTCGTCGCCTTCATCAGTCCCTCTTTTTGCGTCAAATATAACTTCCAGACGCTCCATTGATTTTTGATAATCTGTTTCGCTTCTAATTGGTTTTATATTCATCTTAAATCTCGTTTGCGTTAATTTTATCGTATTCCGCGTGCGTTCCAATAAATCGAATCCACGCAAGCTGATATTCAAAATTGAATTTGACAATCAGCCGATAATTATTTCCTTTAATGTTGAAAACAATCCGGTTATCTTTTAAAATACTTGCACTGGGATAATCCATTTTGAGGTCGTTAATCGATGTCCAAGTAGATTTCTCGATTTCACGATACCACGTTTTTAGCTGAAGTTCGCAATCCCCATGCTCTGACCAAAAATCACGTAACGTTCCTCTTGAAAAAATTTTCACATAAATAATTTAATGCTAAAATACAAAAAAAGTTACCTATCTGGTAACTTTTCTTTAATCCAAAGATCTCGTTAAAATTAAACTTAGAGAACATTCTAATTCTGAGCTATAGATATTGAAAAAACCTATCCCATACCCTCTTTTATGCTATCAACTCATTACTTATTGTAACCGAATCTCTTGAGTTCCCGGTCGCTGCTGCGCCAGTCTTTATTGACTTTTACGTAGAGTTCTATATGCACTTGTTTACCAAAAAAGGTCTCCAGATCTTTGCGCGCTTCAACTCCCACGCGTTTTAAAGCGTTCCCTTTGTGACCTATAATGATTCCTTTTTGGCTCTCGCGCTCCACCATGACGATACTGCGCATACGTATGATCTTTTCTTCCTCAAAAAATTCTTCAGTGTCTATTTCTACAGAGTAAGGGATCTCTTTTTTGTAATGCATCAGGATCTTCTCGCGAATGATCTCGTTTACAAAAAAACGTTCGGGCTTGTCTGTAAGCGCATCTTTGGGATAAAAGGGTGGAGAATCTGGTAAATTGGTCAAAATACGGTCAAAAACCTCCCGTACACCAAAATTTTCAAGCGCGGAAAGCGCGAATATTTCGGCATTGGGAACCATTTTTTGCCAGTGCGCGCGGCTTTCTTCCAGTAGTTCTTCGTTGCCTTTATCTATTTTATTGATAAGCAGTAAAACGGGGATATTCGTATTGGTTATTTTTTTGAAAAACTCCTCATCTTTCAGCTCTTTTTCGCCCAGTTCAACCATGTACAAAAGCACATCAGCATCTTCAAAAGCCGACTTTACAAAGTCCATCATCGAGGCCTGCAGCTGGTACGCGGGTTTTATGATTCCCGGCGTATCGCTAAAGATCATTTGAAAATCATCGCCGTTAACAATCCCCAGAATGCGGTGACGCGTAGTCTGTGCCTTTGAGGTAATAATGGAAAGGCGCTCGCCCACCAGCGCGTTCATCAAGGTGGATTTCCCCACATTGGGATTCCCTATAATGTTTACAAAACCAGCTTTATGTGGTTTATTTTCTTGTGGTTGAGCCGTTAACGGATTTTTATTTTCAGAGTCCAAGCGTGTTGTATTTTAAGATTTCCAACTGCAAAGATACGGTTAAAGTTGAGCTCAGCATATTTCCGCCGTGGCGGAAATAAAAACTATTCAAAAAGAAGCCTTCCCGTATAGGTTTCTTCTACATCAACCACGGGCGGCCGGTTCACCGAAATAAGGTCGCCGGTGCTCAACACTTTACCATGCATGCTCTGGATGGGATTTACGATAACTTTCTGCGTTCCGCGATGAAAAATATTCAAATCCTGCACGGCAAGATTTTGCGCCTCTACCCGCATATCGCCTTCCAGAAGTTGGATATTGGCCACATTTGCGGTTCCAGATAAAAAAAAGTTACTGAGTCCGTTTGCAGTAATTTTGAGCGTATCTACCGCCAGACGTAACCTAAAATCACCGTCTTTATGATATGCATCTTCCTCTTCCAGATCCTCGCTGAGCAAGGTTAGCGATGAATACGTAAGCACACCATCACTTTGCACTTCATAGCCGGAAGCATTGCGAATGGTGTCAAGATCTGGCGAAGTCACCACCACCTGGGTGATATTATAGTCTCGAATGAGATTGCAACCGTTCCTATTGTTGAGTTGGAGCACGCCATCCACAACGCTGACTTCAATATCCGGTAAAAGGTTTTTACCGGTTTGTACAACCACGTTTTGCTGCAAACCCTGTTTAAGGATGAGCTGTAAACGCTCCTCAACGATTATGGACTTAAATGGGGCAACCTCAAATTCCTGACTTACCCGTTCCCCGGCTTCCTGAACACAATCAAAACTGTTCTCGCTATCGCAGGAACTTAAAACAAGAATTATAATAATGCTTAGGATAGATCTCAAAAAAGTGGTGCTTTAAAGATCAAATGTACGAACTGTAAGTAGTATTAACTGCTCCATATTTTTTATTTTATTGCAAAAAACTAATTATTTTCATCCATAAAAATTTCCCTCTTCAGTAATTTATACCGTTCACGGGCAAGGTCTAGCGTAGGATCATATGCTGCGGTGCCGTCGTATTTTTCAATGAATTGTTCATATAACTGAAGCACTTCCTTTTTATCCTCATAATAATTATCTGCCACTACCGCCCTGTAATAACGGGCTTGCTTATACTCTTGATTTTCGGTCAGGACCTTATTATAATTTTCCAATGCTTTTTTCCACTTTTGGTGGATTCTATAGGTGTTCCCCAGTGTATAATAATTGGTATCCAATGGCAGTTTTTTGTATAAAATAGCCAGTTTTCCATGCATTTCGGCATTTTCAAAATCTTCGGTAAAATTATAGAGTTGGGCCAGGTTTGCATGTATGCTGTGATCTTCCTGTGAAAAGTTCAAGGCCTTGAGATAAGCCGAAATGGCATTTTGATACTGCCTTTTTTTATAATAACACGCACCCAGTTTCTCATAAATGAACTGCGAATCTTGTCCTAACTGAAGCAATTTCACGAACAGCGGAATGGCGTCACTTACAAAACCACGTATAAAATTTTCCTGAGCCAGCAACGAGATGACTTCTACATTGTCAGGATAGGTTACCAGCGCCTTTTTGCATAAACGCTCCACTAAAAGATAGTTTTTGTGCCGCAAATGAAACTTGGCCGTTTCATAAAGAGCTTTTTGATGCGTACTATCAAGCGCTACAGCCTTCTCAAAATCTTCAATATAAGCTTCAATTTCAAAACTTTCATCAGCGATTGTGTCTATATCAACAGCTTGTGGATCATCTGCAATTTTTATTCTTGCACGGCCCCGTTGATAATAAAAATCAGGGTTGTTGTTATAGCGATCTATCAATTCGGTAAAAATGCTATCGGCCTTCTGATACTGTGCAGTCGTAATAAGGAGTTTTCCATATTCGGCTGAAGCAATGGTATTTTTTCCGCTTTTTGAAGCTTGTTCATAATTTTGCAAAGCATCACCAAAAGTACCTCTTGCCCGTTGCGCACGGGCCAGTTTTAAGTAAATCGATTCGTTTTTGGGCAGAATAAGTGAATAACCCGCAATAGCTTGAGAATAATTTCCTACGGCATGCAGACTATCTGCAATGGTCAAAGCCGAAGTTTTTTGAGCTTCGGCTTTGAGAAAAAAGGCTATCCAAATTAAAAATAGTAGTTTATGCATGATTTAAATTTAACCTAAATCTTATGGATTAATTTGCTGCCAGACTATTCAGCAACCTTAAAAACAATAGGCATTGCGTAGAGAACATTCACCTTCTGACCACCTTGTTTACCAGGTTTAATAATGGGCATCAGGTTTACAATACGCTCAGCTTCTTTTTCCAAATCAGGATGTGGCCCCCTAGAACCCATGAATTCAATAATACCTTCTTCATTGATCTTAAACTGTACATAAATCTTATTAATTCCCGTCATACCCAATTTTTTACCCAGGCTAGTGTCAAAGTTTTTAGTTACAAACTCAGTGAGACGCTCAGACATGCAAGCTTTTTTAGCATCATTGGTCTCTAGATCTTCACAACCTGGATAGATAGGAACTTCTTCGATTACAGCAAAAGGCACATTATCTTCTTCCTGGGAAGAATTACCTGGATTTACCGAGACAACCGCCTTTGAACCTTTTTCTTTGGAAATTGTACTTGTGGCCAATTTTATAATTCTTTTTTTCTCCTGTTCGCTCAATTCGCCTTTTGCATCAATGGTTGCCTGTAAGTTTGAAATCTGCTGATCTAAGGACGTCGATTGTAGTTTTCCTGAGCTTTCATCACTTGAGCAGCCCACATAGGTAAGCATTCCGGCAAGTACGGGAACAAGGAGAACATACTTCCATTTTGCAGTGGTTTTTGAATTTTTGTGTAACATAACGATTCGTTTTTTGATTAATGATTGATTGAAAAATGTATTGATGAATGAAATTTCGTGGGTGCCAAAAGCGGTATTCAGTAACTGGTTATAATAACTTTTGGGTTCTATGATTTTGGCAGCTTGTTGATCAGCGAGGTATTCGTGTACTTCGCTAATGCTTTTCTGGTAGGCGTAAATAAGGGGATTAAACCAGAGCAACACCTTCAGCAGTTCAAAAAACAACAGATCCAGGCCATGTTTTTGAGCTACGTGCACACGCTCATGTGCAAGGATATGATTGCGAGTACTGTCATCCAGTTTGTTGCCTATGAATATGGTGTTCAAAAAAGTAAAAGCGGCATCACTGTTGGGAACACTAATTAAAGTCTTGTTTTCCTTCTGCTGAAACCGAAAATACCGGCGCACCACTACATACTTTTTGAAAAGTATTCCCAGGCTAATAAGTAAGCCCGCTGCGTAAACAAGAATCCACCATACATCGGCAGAAAATTCGGCTGTTTGCGTTGTTTCTTGGTCAGTTGGGGCAGAAGATTCACCAATAAAAACGGGGGCAAATTCCTGAATTTGCAGCGGAATATTTACCGGGTTACTAAAAATTTGAAGTTCCATAAATGGAAGTACAAATGCGAGTGCCGCGGTGAGAAGCAAATATGCCCGGTTCCATTGAAAAAAGGTCTCTTTGCGAAGAAAAACGAGGTAAAAACCTAGAAAAATGGCTTGAAAAACTACTATTTCTATTATATAATTGACCATGATCAGAATTATTTTTCTTTATTGATTTCCTTAAGTATCGCTTCCAGTTCTGCAACACTCATATCTTTTTTCTTCACAAAAAAAGAAACCATGCTTTTAAAACTTCCATTAAAATAGTCGTTTACCATTTTGTTCATGGAGTCACTGCTGTATTTCGATTTTTCCACTATTGGGAAATAAATATGGCCACGGCCCTCTTTTCTATAATCCACAAAACCTTTGTTTTCGAGAATGCGCGTAATCGTTGATACCGTATTGTAAGCAGGTTTGGGCTCAGCCATTTTCTCAATAATCGTGGCCACATTCGCCTCTTTGAGATCCCAGAGGATCTGCATTATTTCTTCTTCTGCTTTTGTCAACTGTTTCATGTACGGGTATTTGAATTACTTCTTTTACAAATATACCTAAATGTTTAGTTTAAACTAATTATTTAGTTTAATTATTCATAGGAATAAGGAATTTGTATACTTCTACCCAAAGAACTACTTAAAAAAATAACTTAAAAGGACAGTAAATAAGCCTTTTATAAAGGTTTTTACGGCGCTATTGGTCGCTTTTTTCAAAAAAAAAGCTCCTTCTCTTGTCAAGGGAAGGTGGCACCGCAGGTGACGGAAGGGTTGGATACGTAAAGTGGTTTTACCTTAAGTTCACGTTTTTAACCACCCCGGCCACATTCGCGGCCACCCCTTCCTTGAAAAGAGGGGAAGCGTTTCGCATTAAAAAAATCAAGTAGAAACTTTAATGCTTACCACATAACCTTCAGAGTTGCGCACATTAAAAACCGTATCATCTTCAAAAATCAGATACTGGCCTTTGATCCCTTTTAAAACCCCATCAAAGCTCGGGGTTTTTTCAAGGTTGAGGCTTTTCAGTTTCGTGGGATAGCGCAATACGGGAAATTTAATATGGGTTTCCTGCGTGCTGCTTATAAAATAATCCTGCGCCTCTTTTGGAATGTAGCCTTTTAGTTTTTCCCGCTGCGCGAAGAGATCCTCATCCTCAATATCATTTCTGAGCATTTTTCGCCAGTTGGTTTTATCTGCGACAAACGCTTTTAGAGCAACCTCGGTAATACCGGCAAGGAAACGGTTAGGCGCTTCCAGGATTTCAATGGCCTCATGCGCACCCTGATCTATCCACCGCGTGGGAACCTGCGTTTTTCGGGTCACCCCAACCTTTATATTGCTGCTGTTTGCGAGATAAACCACATGCGGTTTGAGCTGTACACTTTTTTCATAGGCCAGGTCGCGGTGTTCCTGGTCTAAGTGTGCAGTGCTAAGTTCTGGGCGTATGACCCAGTCTGCCGTTTGCGGAAGTTTAAAAAAGTCATCATAGCAATAGCCCTGACGGTAAATTTTCTTGTTTTTTCCGCAGGCAAGGCACTGATACCGTAAAAATTCTATATGTATGTGCTTATCTAATAGTTGGTTCACATGTATAAAATCAGATTCAAACAGCAGGTAATAGTGTACAGGTTCTTGAAATTCTGTTTTCATTTTAGTGAGTACCCCTTGATAGTGCATAAAATAACTTTTGTTGTTTTGCGGAATGCTTTCGCAGACGTTTTAAATAAATTATCGGAAAAACGTATTTTTGGAAAATTCTAAAGATTACTGCCGAAACGCGTTTGGTTTTGAAAAAAAACGGATCAAAACCGCTCCCATTTCGTAACTTCAGTACCTAAAATTTAGAAAAACCTAACTTTAAATCCCTTAAAGACATTTGCTAAAACAGCCAACTGTTATGCCTTTAAGAGAAAACCAAAGATACTAACAAAATGCCTATTCCTTTAGTCAATTCGGTCGCGTCCTGGTTCCTCAAAAAGCGCATCCACCAGATGGAGCTCTTTATAAAATACCCTCACGATGTACAGCAGGAAGTACTTTTAAAATTGGTACAACGCGCAAAAAACACCGAACTGGGCAAACACTATGATTTTGAGAGCATAAAGAATTATGAGCAGTTTGCCAATCGCGTTCCCGTAACTTCCTACGAGTGCTTTATGGAAAAAATAGAACGCGGTAGGCAGGGCGAGGCCAATATCTTCTGGCCCACGCCCATTAGGTGGTTTGCCCAGAGCAGTGGCACCACAAACGCGCGCAGCAAGTATATTCCCGTAAGCCCTGAGTCTCTTGAGGATTGCCATTATGCCGCAAGCAAGGATCTGCTTTGCATTTACCTAAATAACAATCCCGAGGCGCAAATGTTTACGGGAAAAAGCCTGCGCCTGGGCGGGAGCAAAAAATTATACGAGAACAAGGGGACTTCTTATGGGGATTTATCGGCTATTCTGATAGATAATATGCCTTTTTGGGCCGAATTCAGTAGCACCCCGGGCAATGAAGTTTCACTTATGGATGACTGGGAAACCAAAATGCAGGCCATTGTAGATGAAACCATAAATGAAAAGGTGACCAGCCTCGCGGGCGTTCCTTCCTGGATGCTCGTATTGCTCAATACGGTACTTGAAACCACGCAAAAACGCCATATTTTTGAAATCTGGCCACATCTTGAAGTCTATTTTCACGGCGGGGTGAGCTTTGAACCTTACCGCGAACAGTACCACAAAATACTCCCGCGGTCTCGTTTTAAATACTACGAAATCTATAATGCTTCAGAAGGTTTTTTTGCGATCCAGGATCAAAATGATTCTTCAGAATTATTGCTGATGCTTGATTACGGTATCTTTTATGAATTTATTCCCATGAGCGGCCCAGCCTCAGGGAATCAAAATCCTATCCCGCTGAGCGCGGTGGAGCTTGGGATCAATTATGCCTTGATTATTACCACAAATGCCGGCCTGTGGCGCTATAAAGTGGGCGATACGATCAGGTTTACCTCGATAAGCCCCTACCGTATTAAAGTAACCGGCAGGACGAAGCACCATATCAACGCATTTGGAGAAGAATTAATCATTGAAAATGCCGAAAAAGCCCTTAAAAAAGCAACGGCCCTGACGCAGTCTGAAATTGTGGAGTACACCGCAGCGCCCATTTTTATGAAGGGAAAAGAAAAAGGCGCACACGAATGGATCATTGAATTTAAAACCCAGCCCAGAGACCTTCAACGGTTTAAAGAAACCTTGGACAAGGCACTACAGGAAATAAACAGTGATTATGCGGCCAAACGTTTTAACAACCTCACCTTGAATGAGCCTACAATTCACTACGGTCGTGAAAATCTTTTTTACGACTGGTTGAAGACAAAAAACAAGCTAGGCGGCCAGCACAAAGTACCACGTCTGAGCAATACGCGCGAGTACCTTGAAGAATTACTTAAAATGAACGAAAAACAGCCTATTTAAGACCTTTTTTTACCGAAATGATGACCGAATCCCATTATCTAGATACCGATTTTGAAAAACTAAAGTCTCCTTCCAGGACTATACGCCATGTGGAATATGACGGTTGCTCTTTTATAGCTTGTGATTTTTCTGAAGCCTGTTTTCTTTCCTGTACGTTTACTAATTGTACTTTTACGGGATGCAATCTTAAGATGCTCAAACTTGATACAAGTCAGTTGGACTCTTGCTCTTTTCAGGATTGTACCTTACTGGGGGTCAACTTTAGCGTGTGCAGCGACTTTTTATTTTCTGTGAATTTTGATCACTGCGTACTTGATTTTTCTGATTTTACCGGTAAAAAAATCGCTAAAACCTCATTTTTAGATTGCTCTATCAAAGAAGCCAATTTTTCTGAATGTGATGCAAGTCAGGCCATTTTTGATCTATCAGATTTTGCGGGGACTACTTTTGAAAATACCAATCTGAGCGGTGCTGATTTTCGGTCTGCCCTAAATTACCGTATCAATCTTGAAGAAAATAAAGTGCGCAAAGCGAAATTCTCCTGGCCAGCCTTGCAGGGATTGTTATCTAAATATGATCTGATTTTAGATTGAATATCCTGTTTTCGAATAAATAAGCTTTATTAATTTTTAAACCTATAAAGCATAAAAAAACCTGTCTGATTCTTTCAAATCAGACAGGTTTTTTATTCTACTCCTATGATTCTAAGAGGCCGCTTTCAACTTTTTAATGGTTGATTTGGCCAACTTCCGCTCTGCATAATCGCGGGTAACCTTTAATTCCGTTTCTTCAGAACTTGGTAGTTCAAACATGGCATCGGTAAGGATCGCTTCGCATAAAGAACGAAGTCCACGGGCGCCCAACTGATATTCCATCGCTTTGCCCACAATATAGTCTAAAGCTTCACCGGTAATCTCAAATTCGACCTCATCCATTTCAAACAGCTTCTGGTATTGTTTGATAATGGCATTTTTAGGCTCTGTAAGAATGGCGCGAAGTGCTTCTTTATCCAGTGGGTTCATGTATGTAAGTACGGGCAGACGACCTATAATCTCGGGGATCAGACCGAAATCCTTAAGATCCTTCGGAATGATATATTTCAGTAGGTTATCCTTCTCGTAAACATCTTCATTTTTACTTGCGCTAAAACCTACCGCCTGCATATTAAGGCGTTTACTGATCACGCGCTCGATACCGTCAAAGGCACCACCGGCGATAAACAGGATATCTTCAGTATTTACTTCAATGAACTTTTGATCTGGATGCTTTCTACCCCCTTTTGGCGGAACGTTTACCGTTGTCCCTTCCAGCAGTTTCAATAAAGCTTGTTGAACGCCTTCACCACTTACATCACGTGTAATGGAAGGATTGTCGCTCTTGCGTGCGATTTTGTCAATCTCATCAATAAAAACAATACCACGTTGTGCTTTTTCAAGATCGTAGTCTGCTGCCTGTAACAAGCGTGTAAGGATACTTTCCACATCTTCACCTACATAACCTGCTTCTGTAAGTACTGTTGCATCCACGATTGCGAGGGGTACGTTAAGCATACGGGCAATGGTCTTGGCCATTAAGGTTTTTCCGGTACCGGTCTGCCCTACCATGATGATATTACTCTTTTGAATATCTATATCTTCATCATTTCCGGGCTGAACCAGACGCTTATAGTGGTTATATACCGCAACGGCCATAACCTTCTTGGTATACTCCTGCCCTATAATATATTGATCCAGAAAAGCATTGATCTCCTTTGGCTTTTTAAGCATCAAATCTTTGGAGAGATCGCCGTTCTGGGTCTCTTTTGATTCTTCCAGAACAATACCATGTGCTTGTTCTATACAACGATCACAAATATGGGCATCCAGACCTGCGATAAGCAGATTGGTTTCCGGTTTTTTTCTTCCACAAAATGAGCATTCTAACTCTTCTTTAGCCATAATCTAGTGTTTTAAAATCCCACTTTTAGCGTATACTTTGTTATTTTGAATGCGCACAAATTATCTTATGAACTATTGAGTGGGGTACTTCGCAATAGCGTTAGATACGATCTGTTTATGACGTTTTGTCAAGGCTTCATACGCTTTGCAGCCTTATTTTTTCTTGGTATTGTCCCTGGTCAGGATTTCATCTATCATACCATATTCCAAGGCTTTATCTGCCTTCATCCAGTAATCACGGTCACTATCCTCGTTTATTTTTTCATACGATTGACCAGAATGGTTTGCGAGGATCTTATAAAGCTCTTCTTTTAAAGTCAAAATCTCACGGGCCGTGATCTCAATATCACTGGCCATACCCTGAGCACCGCCCATAGGCTGATGGATCATGACACGGGAATGTGTCAAACCGCTTCGTTTTCCTTTTTCCCCTGCTGCAAGAAGTACTGCGGCCATAGACGCTGCCATACCGGTACAAATCGTAGCTACGTCTGGTGCGATAAACTGCATGGTGTCATAAATACCCAGACCTGCATAAACGCTACCTCCCGGAGAGTTGATATATATCTGGATATCCCTTGAGGAATCTGTACTGGCAAGAAACAGAAGCTGTGCCTGTATGATATTTGCCACCTGGTCGTTAATACCGGTTCCCATAAAGATGATACGATCCATCATCAGCCTGGAAAAAACGTCCATGGCAACCGCGTTCATCTGACGCTCCTCAATAATATTAGGTGTCAGGGACACGGGATACATGCTGCTCATGATCTGGTCGTAGTACATACTGTTGACTCCCTGATCTTTAGTCGCAAAATCCTTAAATTCTTTATTATAATCCATTTTTTTCTTCTTTACCTTAAATTGAATCTTTCCAGTACCATTATAGGGCTGGAAGTTTCACATTATTTTCAGTTTACTTAGCGGGTAAAACGATCCTAACCAGAAAACAAAAGGCGTTTAACTAACTAGGTCAAACGCCTTAAAGATACTATATTTTCTACTAAGGCTCTAGTTATAAACTTCTTTCACAAAATCATCAAAACTTACTTCCTTGGTTTTTGTGTTTACTTTCTCTTTAAAAAATTCCAATAACTTTTTGTTCATCAACTGTTCAGAAAGTCGCTTTACTTCATCCTGGTTGCTCAATATACGTGCCGCGATATCATCTAATTGTTTCTCCTCTGGATCTGCCTGACCGTATTGTGCCATTTGCGCCTTGATCATTTCTTTAGCATAAGATTTGATTTCCTCAAAAGTGATCTGCAACTCATTGTCTGCTATGATCTTACCTTCTATAAGCTGGTAACGCAGTCCTTTTTCTGAACGTTCAAATTCTGCTTTTGCTTCTTCTTCCGTTAATTCTTTTTCTCCTGAACGTTGTATCCAACGTGTCAAAAATTCAGATGGCAGGTCAAATTTGGTTTCTTCAAGAAGGGTTTCAGTCACATCGTTGAGCAACTGCTGATCGCTTTGTTGTTCAAATTGGGCTTCCGCTTCCTCTTTGATTTTAGCTTTTAATTCTTCTTCACTTTTTACGGCGTCTTCCCCGTAAAGTTTATCAAAAAGCTCTTTGTTCAATTCTGCTGGTTCGCGCAGGTTGATCTCTTCTATCTTCAACGTTACATCAGCATTCTTCTCTTCAGCTTCTTCTTTTTTAAGACCCAGGTGCGCAAAATAGTTGGCATCTTCCGTAAAGAGGCCTTTTGTATTTATGGTAACCGTATCGCCTTCTTTTTTACCGATGAACTCTTTTTTAGGGGCATCTGCAAGTTTGCTGATTTCAAAAGTGGTGTGCTTGTTTACCTCAGCGTCTTCATTAATAAAAGAACCTGTGATCTCCACGCCTTCCGCTACTTCGTCCTGGCTCTTTATTTTACCGTATTGCTTCTGGATCGTTTTTACCTGATTGTCAAGCATTTTATCATCTGCCACAATTTTATAAGCGGTAATTTCTTTTTTCGGACTCAGGTCAAGTTCAAATTTTGGCGCAAGCCCAAGCTCGAACTCAAATTTGTAATCTTCAGAATCCCAGTTAAGATCTTGCTGATCTTTAGGTAATGGGTTGCCCAGCACTTCTAATTTTTCTTCGGTAAGGTATTTCTGAAGGGAACTTTGCAATAATTTGTTTACCTCTTCTACCAGCACAGCCTTTCCGTATTGTTTTTTCACAAGTCCCATGGGCACATGACCTTTTCTAAAACCGGGGATGTTGGCAGATTTACGGTAATCCTTCAGTATTTTCTGAACTTTCTCGTTGTAATCATCTTTTGCAATCTCAACGGTTACTACCGCATTAAGCTCGTCTTTATTTTCTCTTGTGATATTCATTTGCTATATAGAATTTTGGAGATAAAAATTGGAGTGCAAAAGTACACTTTTTTTGCATCCTTGCCAAGTTTCCATATTAGAGAGTCGTATTCATCTGCCAGACATTTAGATGAAAAGCACAAAAAAATACGGAAAAGCAGATTTTAATATTGCTCAGATTAGCATTTGTCAAATGGCAAATCGTGTCCTATTCCTCTTTAATTAAACCGAAAAGAACGGACTGTAATAAGGATAAAAGCACGCTAAATATCAATGCGTACCAAATACTTTCTACCCCAAAACCTGAAACAAGATATCCCGCCATCAAAATAATGATCGCATTGACAATAAGGAGGAACAGACCTAAAGTAAGTAAGGTAATGGGAAGCGTCAACAGCACAAGGACAGGTTTAACGATCAACCGAAGCAAACCCAGAACAACGGCCACGACAAGCGATGTCCAGAATGAATCTACATAGATCCCCGGTAGCAGGTTGGCCAAAACGAGCACGGCAATGGCAGTAACCACTAATTTTAATAGTATTTTCATAGAAATAGGATTTCATTTTTGTCAAAAAACAGCTAAAAATAGCCTTAAAACCAACAAAAATCGGCCTAAAAAGGCCGATTTTTTTATCATTTAAAGCAAATTCAGAAATTTTAGTCTGCGCTGGCAGAAACGCTGATCGTATTGTAATCGCCTAGATTTACCCTTGGGATATTCGCTTCATATTTTTTATTGATCGCTGCGATCATTTCATTCGCAAGGTATGCATACCCGCGTGGTGTGGGATGAACGCCATCTAATGAAAACGCGCCGCCGGTAGCAAAAGTTGATGTCAACATTCCAGAATCATAGGAAATCCCGCCATCTGCTAATTGGTTTAAAATTGCTTCCGCATCTATAAGTATAAGATCATTAGCAGCGGCAAGTGCAGCAATGGTTTGATTATATGCACGCTGAGCTGTAGAGACCATTTCCTGTTCGCTAGCGGTCAATGTATATTGATCCTGAAGCGGATAGGTTATTCCATTTACCGAAAGTTGTGCGGCAAACTGCTCCGGCACTCCCATAGCAATAAGTTGCTGCATATATTCTGCATTAGGCTCTCCTATAATGGAAGAGCTGGGAAGTACAAGCAAATCATTTTCATTCGCCTGGCGGGCCTGCCCAAACTGCTGTCCCAGGACTGTCGCAGTACCAGCATCAAGTCCACCACCTATCAAAACCTGGGTCAGCTGCTGGGAGATATTAGGCATAGACTCATCCATAATCACGACCGCACTGGCAGCATTTGCACTAAACTGAATAGAACGTTCAGGAACTCCCAAAAATGCAAACGCCTGGTTTATGGGGGCAAATGTTGCATTTAAGGTAGGAATCTGCGCGCCAAAATCTGGACTTGCCGGATTTAGCGGTGCAAATGGAACGGTGGTAAAATAAGGTATGGAGGTCACATCTGGTATATTTACAAGAATACCATCTGGAGTAAGGCCGGTAAGAACACTCACATAAGTATTGTAAACAGAGGCGAATACATTAGGATCTGTAATATCGCTAGAACCGTAGGTCGCAGGATCAAGGTTACCCGTTTGATCTATACCTACCCCGCCACTGGTAGCAAAAGAAAGTATATCGTTGTTACCTATCCAAAGCGTAAAAAAACTGGGGTTCTGAGCAACAGCATCCGCTATTACCGTGGCATCTGGCGATGAAGCAAACCTCACGAAATATGGATTTGCAGTACCTGCGGAAACGCCTGCCGCACTACCATAGCCTGCAAGACCTAAGTGAAAACTCTTTGCGCCGGGAACACCCATATTATTAAAAGACCCCGAAAGCACATTAGTAAAATCTGTAGCGGGCGTCCCGCCAAGGCGTGTGGGCGAGAGACCGTCGCCGCCAGGGGAAAGGACCAGCCTATTGGGAAATGTTGCCAAACCGGAAAAACCACCCAGGTTGTCGGCCATTAGAGGCTGGGTAAATTCGCCACCACCTGCGAGTGCAAATTGCCCTGCAAGAATATTGGGAAAGGAGTTTTGCTGACCGGTAATGTACAACGCGCCATCTGCATAACCAGCGGTAAGCGAGTTACCCAGAGCCACAAAATTAGAAAGGTCTGCCGTGCCGGAAGTATAAAAATCATCCTCATCAATGGGATTTTCCAATTCTGGCTCACAGGCCAGTAAACCCAGTGCAAGTACTACGGAATATTTGATATAATTTTTCATCATTTTTGCTAAACTTATAATTTGTAACTTACTCCTATCCCTGGCACAAAAGCACTGGATTTGTAGGTTCCACCGAAGGGTACATTTTGGCCATTTTCAGAATAGAAATTGTATGAGGCATCTACTTCTTCAAAACGGAGGTATAGAAAAGACGCGTCAATGGCCAGATGGCTATTGACGGTAAATGAAACACCAGCGGTAAAACCATCAGCATCGTTTCTAGGTGTTTCCGGGGCAAAATAACCTTCCTGAACCGGTGATTCGTCAAAATAATAACCAGCCCTAAGTGAAATCAGTTCGTTTGCATCATACTGTACACCGAATTTGTAAGTAGAGGAATTTTTATAATTCCGTGGGTTTATCGCCTCGCCGCCATTACTAAATAGTATGTCCAGGTTATTATATACATCCCAATACGTCCTGGAGTAATCAAAATTGAACGCCCATTTCTCCTTGTCATAAGAAAGTCCCACGGTCATTTCTGCCGGCATGGGCAAGGACGCATTAAACCCAATTGTACCGTTAGAAGGAATTACCGTTGTAGGATTCACCACCAGTGGCTGCCCTGTATTGTTTGGGAAATTGGCAAAAGTCGCATCCCCATCTTTAGAGTCAAGTATGATTTCAGAACGGTAGTGCGCACCTATTCTAAAGTGATCTGTAAAGTTGAACATCGTTGCAAGTGACCAGCCCCAGTTTGTTACGCCAGAGTCGTCAACGGTAACGTTTGCGCGGTTGCCCTCCAGATCCGTTAAGGTACGGTTGGCATTCCGGTTAAAATTCACATTTCCGGTAACAAAAATAGGTCCACCGCCCACACTAAATTTTTCGGAAATTTTTAAGGAAACCAATGGCTGAACGAAAATAGCCTGCAGCTCAATATTATTTACCAGATGAGAACCCGCCCAGTCTGTGGGCCATTCTACACTACTGCCATAAGGCGTATAAACCGCAAGACCTACACTAAGCCAATCTGTGGCCGCGTAGGAGGCATAAAGATAAAAGGGTGTTCCCATGGGACTATCTGTCTTTGATGCCTGCCCAAAATTCTCGTTTTGCCAGGTTACATTAGAAAAAACACCACTTACACCGGCCGAGATATTAAGGCGATCTTCCAGATAAACAAGACCAGCGGGGTTAAAAAAGGCTAGTTCTGCACTATTTACATAGGCAACGCCGGTGTGCCCCATAGCGAGACCACGCTGACCCTGTATTGCAACGCGGTATCCACCCGCATAGACTGCAGTAAAGGCGCTAAAAAAAAGTAAAATTCCTAAAAGTTTTTTCATGGGGAAATAGTAATTGGTTGTTTTAATATCCTCAAAAATTCACAGCATAACTAAGAAAACGGCAATAAACAGCCATTTATTATGCATGCATAGCAATAATTAGTAGTAATATTATAAAAAATTTATTACTTCGCGGTAAAAAAAATCAGGATTTTCGGCGTGTAACCAATGACCGGCATCAGGAACTGTTATAACCTCACTTTCTGGGAAATGTGTTTTTATAAGGTTGAAATCAGAATCCTTTATATATGCGGATTTTCCTCCGCGCAGAAAAAGTGTTTTTCCCTCATAGCGCTCATTTTCTTCAAGAGCCTCCCCTATGGTCTCTCCGGCATTTTTAAGCACCGGTAAATTTAAGCGCAGCGCTAAAATCTTATCTTTTTTCCAATAGAGGTTTTTTAGCAGGAACTGACGGGTTCCCCATTCCTGAATGTATTGCTTTAGAAATTCATCTGCGTCACCACGAGAGGTACGCGCGTCCTCATTCGCCTGTAGCGCAGTGAGCCCTTCTAATATCTGCTCGTGATGTGGTGCGTAATACTTTGGTGCTATATCGGCAATAAGCAATTTTGAAACTTGATCTGGGTAGTTGACTGCAAATTTCATTGCTGTTTTTCCTCCCATCGAATGTCCCAAAAGGATGATCTGATCCAGTTTTTGCTCGTCGCAATACTTTTTCAGGTCTTCTGCCATGAGGTCATAACTAAAATCATCACTATTTACACTGCGCCCATGATTGCGCTGATCTATAAGATGTACTTCATAACCAGCTTCGGCAAACCGCCCACCCAGGGTTTTCCAGTTATCCCCCATGCCCAGAAAGCCGTGAAGTATGATAAAAGGGGTCCCCTTGCCTAATATATTGCTATGGATATCTTTCATTTTAGCAAGGCTAGGTATTTGTGAATCGTTTCTTCAAGTCCCATATATAAGGCTTCGGCTATCAGCGCATGCCCTATGGATACTTCCATGAGATGTGGAACGCTGTTATTGAAGAATTCTATATTATCGAGAGAAAGGTCATGCCCGGCATTTATGCCAAGACCCAGATCGTCTGCAAACAATGCGGCATCAGCATAGGGTTTTACCGCATTTTTGTTCGCATTGGCAAAACCTGTCGCAAAAGCTTCCGTATAAAGTTCTATACGATCTGTACCCGTTTCTTTTGCACCTTCAATCATTTTATTGTCAGGATCCACAAAAATGGAGGTTCTTATCCCATTTCTTTTAAATTCCGCGATTACCTCTTTCAAAAAAGATTTGTTCTTTAGGGTATCCCAGCCCGCATTTGAAGTAATAGCATCTACGGTGTCTGGCACCAGGGTAACCTGGTCTGGCTTCACTTCAAGAACCAGCGAGATAAACTTCTCCAGAGGATTCCCTTCTATATTCAGCTCAGTACTCACCACTTTCTTTAGATCGCGGGCATCTTCATATTTTATATGACGCTCGTCTGGTCTGGGGTGTATCGTGATACCTTGTGCACCAAATCGTTCTATGTCCCTAACTACTTTAATTAGATTGGGGATATTGCCACCACGGGCATTGCGCAATGTGGCAATCTTATTTACGTTAACGCTTAATTTTGTCATTGTCAGTTCATCTATCTTTGTTCGACAAAAATACGAAGTACCCTAGGCTTGGCCTTGTTTTTTTAATTAAATTGCATAAAAGCTCGTTATGACTCTTACTGATTATATAATAAACGATATAGCGCCCCTTACCGAAAAGAGTAAAATGGGCGAGGCGCAGGAACTTTTTTCGCAAACAACCTATTCCCACATACCGGTTATGCGGGAAGAAGTGTACCTGGGATGTCTTGCCGAAAACGATGTGCATTGCCATGAAGCTGATGAGCACATTGACGAGCAAACGCACTTATATGAAGGGTTTTTTATAAGGGAAAGATCAAACTGGTTGAATACCCTTGAGGCTTTTGGCCAGAATGAGACCAATATCATGCCCGTACTCGATTCCCAGAACAGGTACCTGGGTTACTATGAACTCAAGGATGTCATGAATTACTTTAACCAGACTCCATTTTTGAGCGAGGAAGGCACTATTTTAGTCCTTGAAAAGGGTATTTTTGATTATAGTTTTAGTGAAATAAGCCAGATCGTAGAATCCAATGAGGGTAAAATACTTGGTGCTTTTATATCAAAATTTGATCAGGATATGGTTCAGCTTTCCTTAAAGGTAGGTGGCGACGTAGGTTTAAATGCATTATTGCAGTCTTTTAGAAGGTATGGCTATGAGGTTATTTCTGAACACCAGGAAGATTCTTATCTTATTGACCTACGGGAACGTTCTGATTATCTGGAGAAGTATTTAAATATATAAGTTGAAAAAAACATCACAAATGAAAGTAGGCATCTACGGACAGTTTTATCATGAAAATTCTGGTATTTACGTGCAGCAGTTGCTGGATATCCTGGACCAAAAAGATGCCGAGGTGATTATTGAAGAGTATTTTCTCAAACTCATCAATGACAACGAACAAATTAATAAAACCTATTCTCATTTTAGCACTTTTGAAGAACTTGACGATAGTTACGACCTATTCTTCAGCATAGGGGGCGATGGTACTATTTTACAGACTATTACCTATATAAGGGATCTTAATATTCCTATTGTAGGTATAAATACAGGTCGTTTAGGCTTTTTGGCTTCCGTACAAAAAGAGCAACTTGCAGATAGCATTCAGGATATTTTTAATAACAACTACAGCATTACAGAACGCTCCCTCATTAGTATGCGATGTGAAGGTGAAGAGGACAACCTGGGCGAACTCAACTTTGCGCTCAACGAAATCACGGTGAGTAGAAAGAACAGCACCTCCATGATTTCTGTGGAAACGCACTTGAATGGTGAAAAATTGACCAATTACTGGGCTGACGGACTTATAATCTCTACACCCACAGGCTCTACCGGATATTCCCTGAGCTGTGGCGGCCCGGTGATCATGCCCACGACCCCAAGTTTTATAATAACGCCAATTGCACCGCACAACCTCAACGCCAGGCCTCTTGTAGTCCCAGATGACACTGAAATAACCATACGGGTTTCGGGCAGGGAAAAAGAGCATTTGGTTTCATTGGATTCAAGAATAGCAACACTTCCCGTGGAAACTAAAATCATCCTTAAAAAAGCCTCTTTTAAAATCAAACTGGTAGTTCTTGAAAAAGATACCTTTCTCACTACACTGCGCAAAAAACTTCTATGGGGGGAAGATAAGCGCAATTAAGGCAATAATTAGCCGAATTTGCTGTTTATCAGAAAGACCCGCCCATGCATTGCCATGGGCTGCACTTTATTGTTATATTTGCAAACTTTTTAAAACCTATGAAGCATTTGACGGTTGTATTGATCGCCATGATCTGTTGCTGCACGGCAGTCGCCCAGACCTATGAAATAGGTGTGATGGCTGGTGGGCTAAACTATATAGGAGATGTGGGTAGAACAAACTACATTTATCCCAATACGCCAGCCGTAGGCGGAATTTTAAAATGGAATCGTAGTCCAAGGCATTCTTTTAGGGCAAGTATTTTAGCTGGTAATATTGAAGGAAATGATCTGGACTCTGATGAAACCAGTCGCCAGCAACGAGGTTTGTCTTTTAAAAGCCCCGTTGTGGAAGCTTCACTGGGTATTGAATATACCTTCTGGGAGTTTGATATGACCCGTGGCTTCAGTTTGCCCGGTACACCCTACTTGTTTGCAGGGATCAATTATTTTTATCACAAGGAGCATGGTCAGGGCTTTGATCAAAATGGCGATCTTGTATTGCGGGATTTTGGTAATGAATTCGATTTTTCGATCCCTATTGCAATTGGGTATAAAAAAGCAATAAGCAGGCGTTTTATTTTAGCGGCAGAAGTTGGTGCCCGTTATATGTTTACAGATAATATTGACGGTAGCGCACCGGGCCCCGAAATAGATTCTGGCCCCTTTGGCAATCCAAATAATAATGACTGGTATGTATTTAGCGGAATAATACTTACCTATACCTTTGGCAGACAGCCGTGTTACTGCGGCTTTTAATCAATCATCTATGAACTTTATTGAGGAAATAGACACGTCAAAACTGCCACAGCATATCGCTGTGATCATGGACGGTAACGGCCGCTGGGCAAAAGGCCAGGGTCTTATGCGTGTTGCTGGCCATAAGAAAGGAAGCAAAGCGGTGAGGGAAACGGTAGAAGCCAGTGCAGAGCTGGGGATCAGGTATTTGACATTGTATACTTTTTCAACTGAAAACTGGAACCGCCCAAAGATTGAAGTGGATACACTCATGAAATTATTGGTTTCTTCCCTAAAAAAAGAAATAAAGACACTGCAGGACAACGATATTGCCCTGCGCGCCATTGGCAATCTGAGTTCCCTCCCCGCTAAAGCACAGCGGGAGCTTGAAGAGGTTATCGAAAAAACCAGGAACAATTCGCGTATGACCTTAACCCTGGCGCTGAGTTATGGCGCACGGGAAGAATTAATAAAAAGCGTAAAGGAAATAAGCCTTAAAGTTAAAAAAGACTTAATTTCGCCACATTTAATTGACGATGCAGTCATTAAAGAACATTTGTACACTCATGACCTGCCAGACGTTGACCTTTTGATCAGGACAAGTGGGGAGCAACGTATAAGTAATTTTATGCTATGGCAGATCGCCTATGCTGAACTCTACTTTACGCCTGTATTGTGGCCCGATTTTACTAAAGAACATCTGTACGAAGCAATTTATAATTATCAGAAAAGAGAAAGAAGATTTGGAAAGACGAGTGAGCAAATTAATTGAGCAGATGCCCATCAAAGCAAGCCTTATTACCGCAGTCCTTTTTTACTGCTTTATCCATACCACTACAGTACAAGCACAGACCGCTCCACTAGCCGGAGAGGGAAAACAGTACAAAATAGGTACCATAAGCGTAGTAGGCTCCCAGCAATATAATGAACAGACGATCATAGCCTATACCGGTCTTAAAACCGGCGATCTCGTTTATCTTCCCGGTGACCGCATTAGTGAGATCATAAAAAAACTCTGGGCCATTGGCTTATTTAGCGATATAAGCCTTAATGTTAAGGACGTGCGCGATAACGTAGCAGATCTGGAGCTTGTGGTAGAAGAGGTTCCTGAACTTAATGAAATTACCATTACAGGGATCAAAGAGAAAAAGACCAAAGAGCTCAAAGAGGACAATGATCTTAAAAAAGGTACAAAAGTCACTGAAAACCTAATCACCAAGACCAAATTTTATATTGAAAATAAATATAAAAAAGACGGTTATCTCAACTCTAACGTAACCATCATTACCAAGCCCGTGGTTGACACATCCAGCACCTCAAACAAGGTGGACATGTTGATCAACATTGAGAAAAGCGGGAAAGTTAAAATTACGGACATCAACTTTGAGAACAACGAGCAGCTCTCTGATGCAAAACTGCGCAAGCAGATGAAGAATACCAAGGAGCGCAACATCTTTAGGTTCTGGAAAAGATCGAAATATATAGAAGAGGATTACGCAGAAGATAAAGTAAGTATAATTGAAAAGTATAAGGAAAAAGGTTTCCGTGATGCCCGTATAGTTTCTGATACACTGGTACGCGATAGTGATGATCGCATCTCCCTTAACCTTAATATAGAAGAAGGTGACAAATACTATATAGGCGACATTGATTTCATAGGAAACAGTGTGTATACAGACAATGAGTTGCAGCGTCAACTAGGTCTTTCTAAAGGCGACGTGTACAACGGCGTATTGCTTAAAAACCGTATTTCAAAAGGAGGCGATCCTCAGGCAGACGATCTTTCTAACCTTTACAAAAACAACGGATATCTGTTTTCAAGTATAAACCCTGTAGAAGTGGACGTACAAAACGATACCATTGATTTTGAAATACGTATTACCGAAGGTAAACTGGCCTTTTTTGACAGAATAACAGTTTCAGGTAATGACAAAACAAAAGACCGGGTGATCTACCGTAACCTGCGCACAAGACCTGGACAGCGTTATAGTCAGGCTGCAGTTTTACAAACGGTAAGCGAACTGGGACAAACTGGCTTTTTTGACCCTGAACAATTAAACCCAGAATTTCTCAATGCAAACCCTAATGACGGTACTATTGATATCAATTATGATCTGGTAGAACAGGGCGCAAGTCAGATAGAATTACAAGGCGGTTACGGTGGTGGTGGTTTTGTGGGTACACTTGGACTTACCTTCAATAATTTCTCCATACAGAATATTTTTAACAAAGAAGCGTATAAGCCACTGCCTATGGGTGATGGGCAACAATTTAGCTTACGGGCACAGGCAAGTACATTTTACCGCACCTATAGTGCTTCACTTACAGAACCCTGGTTAGGCGGTAAAAAACCGGTACAGGCTTCTATTTCTTTTAGCCACAGTACACAATTTCGCTACGATTTTCAACCGGGCCGTCGTCAAGCTAGACCAAATACTGATCAACGTTTTACCATCACCGGTGGATCTGTTGGGATAAGCACACGACTGGAACTTCCAGATCCTTATTTCTACATCTCCCATGCGATCAGCTTTCAGCATTTTGACCTAAAAAATTACAACGTGGGGCTCTTTACGTTTGGGGAAGGATCTTCAGAAAACCTGGCCTATACCATTGGGATTTCAAGAAATCAAGGAGATGCCAACCCTATATTTCCTCGAAGTGGTTCAAAATTTAGCTTAACAGCCAAATTAACTCCGCCCTACTCTCTTTTTAATGGGGTAGATTACAAAGCACTAGCCGAAGAACGTGCGCCATTGCAAGCCGCTGTAAATGCACAGACTGCTAGCACGCAAATGATTGAACGAAGAGGTGAAATAGACCAGGAACGCTTTAACTGGCTGGAATACTATAAAGTGAAAATGGAAGGTCAGTGGTTTACATCGTTGGTTGGTAAGTTGGTTTTAAGCAGCAAAATGGAATTCGGTTTCCTTGGTGCCTATAATAACGATCGTGGTATCCCACCTTTTGACCGCTTCTTTTTAGGGGGAGATGGTCTGGGAGGTTACGCATTAGACGGCCGGGAGGTTATAAGACTACGCGGTTATCCTAATCAACGGGTGACTCCTATAGACAGAGATAGTAATTCTGGTTTAAATGTAAACGATGGTGCAACTCTTTACAATAAATTTGAGTTTGAGCTGCGCTACCCTATTACCTTAAAGCCATCAGCATCTATTTACATGCTCACCTTTGCTGAAGGTGGTTCAAGTTATGACAATTTTAGGGACTACAATCCGTTCTTGTTAAATCGATCCGCTGGAGCTGGAATTCGTATATTTATGCCCGCTTTTGGTCTGCTGGGTATTGACTTCGGTTATGGATTTGACCCCATACCAGGTACTGTAGGGCCTAATGGATGGGAAACACACTTTATTATTGGTCAGCAATTTTAATAGGATAAAAATAACTTAAAAAGCATTTTCAAATTTGGCACGATATTTTCTAATACCATTCTGCATATGAGAAAACAAGCCTTTTTATTGAGTTTTTTAGTATTTATGGTTGGTTTTTGTGCCAGTGCACAACGCAGTATGCGTATAGGCTACATTGATATGGATTATATCCTTGAAAATGTCCCTGAATATCAGGAAGCGCAGAATGTTTTAAATGCCAAAGTAGATCAGTGGAAAATTGAAATTGAGAAAAAACAAAGTTCCATCGAGCAGATGAAAAAAACGCTTGAGAATGAACGGGTATTGCTTACAGAGGAATTAGTTGCAGAGCGTCAGGAAGAAATCGCCTTTGTAGAAAATGAACTTTTTGAATATCAGCAAAAACGCTTTGGCCCGCAAGGGGACTTAATGATCCAGAACCGTACATTGGTTGAGCCGGTACAAGATCAGGTTTTCAATGCGGTTCAAGAGCTCGCCGAGGCACGTAAGTATGATTTTATCTTCGATAAATCGGCAGATCTGGTGATGCTTTATGCAAATGATAGAAATGATGTCAGCGATCAGGTACTTTTAAGTATCAATCGTGCATCAAAAAGGAAACAAACTAATAGTCGAGGCGATCGTAAGGAAGTGGAAAGGGATGATGCGCGCAGCGTAGAAGAAGAGCGCGAAGTCACCGAAAGGGAAAAAGCCATTGACGAAAAGCAGGAAGAACGGGAACAGTTCGTTCAGGATCGCAAGGCAGAACGGGATTCCCTGCGCGCAGCAAAAAAGAGGGAATTTGAAGAGCGCCGCCAGCGTATTTTACAAGAACGTGAGCAGCGCAGGGATTCTATAACAAGTGCCCGTGAAGGCGGAGACACAGAAACAACTGAAAGTGCAGCCGTGCAAGAAGAAAACAACAATGTTCCAACTGCCGAAGAAAGACGAAAAGCGTTGTTACAGGCACGCCAAGCCAGAAAAGATTCTATATTGCAGGCACGTCAGCGTATAAAAGATTCGGTTATGCAGGTAAGGCAACGTAAAAAAGATTCAATAAATTAACGATAAACACCCTGCCGTAGGGTGGCCTTAGAAAAGGCAGCATACGGAACTTAAAACGTAAATAATCATATAACACTTACCATTAAATTACTTTTACAATGAAACAAATGAAAACCTTAGTTTTAGCGATCGCTTTGATTTTAGGAATGAACGGGATTGCACAGGCGCAGGACTCTAAGATTGCACATATTGCAACACAAGAATTGCTTGAACAAATGCCAGCATTCAAATCTGCACAGGGAGAAATGCAAAAAATACAATCTTCTTACGAAGCTGAGATGCAGACCATGGGCCAGGAGCTACAAAAAACAATGGAACGTTATAGCCGTGAGGCAGAAACTAAAACTGACGAGGAGAACATGAGCCGTCAGCAGGAAGTTGAGCAGACCCGTAACAAAATCGTTGAGTATCGCCAGACGGCTATGCAGGATATGCAGAAAAAAGAATCTGATCTTCTTAAGCCAGTCTATGAGAAAGCACGTACCACTATTCAAAAGATAGCACGTGATAAAGGATACAACTATGTACTTGACAGCACAACCGGTACCGGCCTTTTACTTGCAGATGGTTATGATCTTATGCCAGATGTGAAAAAAGCATTGGGTATCTAAGATTATCCTCTAAAATATACTGAAAAACCGCCTTTTTAAGGCGGTTTTCTTATTTTTATATCATGGCAAACAACAATCCCATCGGTTTTTTTGATAGCGGCGTGGGTGGAACTTCCATATGGCGTGAATCTGTAGCTTTACTGCCTGCTGAATCTACCATATATCTTGCTGATAGTGCCAATGCTCCCTATGGGGAAAAAAGTACTTCGGAAATCATTCAATTATCACTTAAAAACACCCAAAAATTGATTGATTTTGGCTGTAAAATGATCGTTGTTCCGTGTAATACGGCGACCACAAATGCCATTTCCTATCTTCGGGAAAATTTTGACTTGCCCTTTATTGGTATAGAACCTGCCCTAAAACCTGCGGCACTTTCTTCAAAAAACAAAGCTATAGGCATACTTGCCACTAAAGGGACATTAAGTAGTGCCTTATTTGCGAAGACATCCAGTATTTATGCCGGTTCTATAAATGTTATCGAAGTTGTAGGTACGGGTCTTGTAGAGTTGATAGAGGCCGGTAAAGCAGATAGTGTACAAACACGGGAGCTGCTGAAACTTTATCTCCAACCCATGCTCGAAGCCAATATAGATTTTCTGGTTCTAGGCTGTAGCCATTATCCTTATCTTATTGAAGTGTTGCGAAGCCTACTACCCAGCGCGGTGACCATTATAGATTCTGGTGTAGCAGTGGCCAGACAAATCAAGGCCGTACTGGAAAAAGAGGGATTGTTTACAGCTACTAATTCGGCAAGGCATAAATTATACAGCAACGCAAATACAGCAGTACTTCATAAATTAACCGAAAATATACAGGTTAAAAAGGAGGTGTCCTTTCTCGACTTTTAGTTGATTGCCGGGCAATAACAGTCGTAAGGTTCTTTACGTTTCCCAAAGTCATAACCTAAAGTAATCTGATGAAAACCACCATTAGAAAGCACTACACTATTACTCTGATAAGAATAGGTATAGCTAAAAAGAAAGTTCTTGTAATTCAGACCGAGTAATGGGGTGATATATTGTAGTTTTTGACTCTTTACGGTCGTCCCGTCCTGAGTATATTCGGCGCCATCAAAACTTCTTCTATACGAAGCACCTCCCCACAATGTGCCCCATTCCAGATCATAATACAGTTTAAAGTTGAGATCCCCGGTAACTTCCTTGGTTTCATCTGTAGCCTGAAGCATAATAGAAGGCTCATACTTCCACGCTCCAAAACGGCCAAAGGTATACCCTGCTGAGGCTATATAACGCCGCTGATTGCTTGATTCAAATTCCTGTGTAAAAATACGGCGGTTGCGCGGGAGTACATTTTTCACGGTAGCATGCGCGAAAAAATCCAGAAAATAATAAGACATTCCTATATCTACATTAAAAAAGGTATCACTGGGGTTTCCACCGGTGATAATAGGGTCAATATTCCGCAGGTCAAATTCGCCTTCATCCAGTGTATTTTGCAAAACACCAACACTCATCCCAAAGGACAGCTGGTTTAAATCTATGGTATTGCGCGACATCAACAAATGGTAAGCAAAACTACCATAGAAACCCGCCTGGGAAAAATAACCGTTATGATCTGCAAAAACGATCGCACCCAGTCCTACTTTCTCCCCTACCCGGCCGTTGATACTCAGCGTTTGTAAGTTGGGCGCGTCATCCACGTCAAACCATTGTTGCCGGGCGGTAAGACGTATTTGACTAGCGTTTGCAGCTCCTGCCATTGATGGGTGCAGCAGATAGAGATTATCTGAAAGATAGTCTGAATATACAGGTATACCTTCCTGACCATGGGCAACAGCAGCAAGGACAACAAACAATACTAATAAAATTTTCTTCAAAATAGGCGCGTTAAAACATTAACATTCAACATTATCCACGCCTTTGAGCGTCGATTCTTACAAAAGTGTAAAACTAATTAAATTCATTCAGTTTAAACTGTGATAAATCATATTATCAAACCTAAAACGCGGGCTTTTGCCTAAATTTGCCAAAATCGAAATCCATGAGTAAATTCACCATATCCATAGCCCCAACATCTAACGATGCGATCAAAAAGTTTGAAGCTGATTCCTTTCTTGTCAAACATGAAAGTTTTGAGTTCAAAAATATTGACGAAGCTGCAAATTCGCCATTGGCACAGCAACTGTTTTACCTTCCGTTTGTAAAAACGGTTTATATCTCACAAAATTTTATTGCGGTTGAAAAATATAATATCGTAGAGTGGATTGATATTCAAGACCAACTCTCACAACAGATAGAAGATTTTCTCAATGATAACGGCGTTGTAATAATTACAGAAACCACCACCAAAAAAATTCCGGTAACGGTTTATGCTGAAAGTACGCCTAACCCGGCGGTTCTCAAATTTGTTACAAATAAGAAAATTGTTACCTCTTCCCTTGAATTCAAGAATATTGAAGAAGCACAACAGGCGCCACTGCCAAAGGCCCTCTTTAATTTTCCGTTTGTAAAAGAAGTTTTTCTTGCTGAAAATTACGTGAGTGTTCAAAAATATGACATCGTAGCCTGGGATGATGTCTTTCAGGAAGTACGTGAATTCATAAAGAATTACATTGAAGAAGGAAAGGAGATCATAGCAGATAACCTGTTACAGACCCCTAAACAAGCCGAAAGTCAGAAAGAAGAAGATTTTGAACAACTTGATGACACTTCTAAAGAGATCGTAAATATTATCGAAGAATATGTAAAACCTGCCGTAGCAAGTGATGGTGGCAATATTCTTTTCAAGCACTATGATCCTGAGACTAAAAATGTTCAGGTTGTTTTGCAAGGTGCTTGCAGTGGTTGCCCATCATCTACCTTCACATTAAAAAATGGTATAGAAACCATGTTGAAAGAAATGATGCACGGTCGTATCAACAGCGTTGAAGCTATTAATGGATAAGAGATAATTTCTTTTGAAGGCAGCCTACTTTTTTGTATATTAAAATACTAATCAATAAGTCAAAAATATATAATTATGGCAGTTTTAAAAGTATTGGAAATTATGGCAAGTTCTAACAAAAGTTGGGAACAGGCCACCGCAAATGGCGTTAAGCACGCTTCAGAATCGGTTAAAAATATACGCTCCGCTTATGTACAGGAGCAAAGTGCAGTGGTAACTGGCGATACCGTTACCGAATATAGGGTAAACCTGAAAATTTCTTTTGAGGTAATATAATGCCTTCATAAACCTTATTTTAAATATTCCGCTATCGGTCCTACTGGTAGCGGAATATTTTTTCCAACTAAGCTCCTATGCGTTTTATTTACAAACCGTATTTATTTTTGCTTCTTCTGATAAGCACCCTATCCTGCACCAATAAAAAAGACCCTACCGTGAAACAACAGCACAACAACGCACTAATCAACGAAACAAGCCCGTACCTGCTTCAACATGCTCACAATCCTGTAGACTGGCAAGCCTGGGGAGAGCAAGCGCATAAAGAGGCAAAGAGTGAAGACAAACTGATGATCGTGAGCATAGGCTATAGTTCCTGTCACTGGTGCCATGTCATGGAACACGAGAGTTTTGAAGATACTGCTGTGGCTAAAGTCATGAACTCACATTATGTTCCCATCAAAGTAGATCGCGAGGAACGTCCAGATGTTGATAATATTTATATGAATGCCGTCCAACTTATGACGGGACAGGGTGGGTGGCCGCTCAATGTCATAACGCTACCTGATGGAAGACCGGTCTGGGGCGGCACGTATTTTCCAAAAGAAAACTGGATGGACGCACTCCAGCAAATTGCTGATATTTATGCCAAAAACCCTGAAAAACTGGTAGAATATGCAGATAAATTAGAGCAGGGACTCAAAGGCATGGGCGTTATAGAACTTCAAAAAGGCCCGCTGGAATTTGACAAAAACCTATTGACTTCAAGCATTGCGAGCTGGTCAAAGAGTTTTGATACTATACAGGGAGGTATGCGCCGGGCGCCCAAATTTATGATGCCAAACAACTACGCCCTACTCCTGCGCTATGGCCATCAGGAGAATGATAAAAATGTAACTGATTTTGTTCATACCACTTTACAGCAAATGGCCTTTGGTGGGGTTTATGACCAGATAGGAGGCGGTTTTTCACGCTATAGCACAGATATGAAGTGGCACGTTCCACATTTTGAGAAAATGCTTTACGATAATGCGCAACTGCTCAGCCTCTATAGCGACGCTTATCTTAACCGCGCTGAACCTTTGTACAAGGAAACTGTCTATGGTATAGTAGACTTTCTAAAAAGGGATATGTTAGATACCAGTGGCGGTTTCTATTCTGCACTTGATGCAGATAGCATGAACGACAAAAATCAACTTGAAGAAGGGGCCTTTTATGTATGGACTGAAGAAGAACTGCGTTCACTTTTGGGAGATGACTTTCCGCTTTTTACTGAATACTACAATATAAACAGTTATGGTTTGTGGGAACACAACAATTATGTACTCATACGCCAGGATGAAGACGTTGACTTCATAAAAGAACAAAATCTGGATGCTTCCGCATTCGCGGAAAAGAAAGAAAACTGGCATAAAATACTATTGGAAGCCCGGGAAAAAAGAAAAGCTCCCAGACTGGACGATAAAATATTAACGGGATGGAACGGCCTGACCATAAGCGGACTCGCCGCTGCGTATAAAACGTTTAACGAGCCAGAATTTCTACAACTTGCTTTGAAAAATGCCCGTTTTATTGTGGATAATCAAATCAAAGAAGATGGAAGCCTCTACCGTACGCATAAAAATGGTGCCAGCACAATAAACGCCTATCTAGAAGATTACGCTTCGGTGATAGAAGGTTTTATTGCACTTTATGAAGTGACAACAGACCGTAAATGGCTCAAAGAAGCAGAAAATCTCACTAATTTTGCCTTAAAACACTTCAAAAATGTGGAAAATGGTATGCTTTATTTCACTTCAGATCAGGATCCAGAACTCATTATACGAAATGTAGAATATCAGGATAATGTAATCCCTGCTTCCAATTCAATTATGGCAAATAATCTTTTTAAACTGGGTCATATTACATTTAATGAACCCTATGTGGAGCAGTCTGGGAAGATGTTGCTCAATGTGAGCAAAGAAATAAATACGTATCCCGGTGGTTACAGTAACTGGCTGGACCTTATGCTCAACTTTACAAATCCGTTTTACGAGGTGGTAATTACTGGAAATCAAGCTGAAGAAAAACTGGAAGAATTGAACAGAACTTATCTTCCCAACGCCATAATTGCGACCATGAATAACCCAGAGGAATATCTTGATCTCTTCGAAAGCCGATGGGATGATGACAATACCTGGATTTATATCTGCACAAATAGAACCTGTCAAAGACCTGTAGCTTCTGTAAAGGAAGCACTACCTCTTTTAAAAAATTAACGTTAATTAACGCTTGAGATTTTAAGGTTCATTCAATAACCCTAAATTTGCAAAAAACACATAATATGACCCTTATACCAGAAGATTACGAAAAATTTGCCAACCAGGCCATTGAAAAAGTAATCGACTTTATCCCTAATTTAATTGCCGCCATTCTAATGATATTTGTTGGCCTCTGGCTGATAAAAATCATCAACCGACTCATTAGGACATTCTTTAAAAAGAAAGACTATGACATTACTTTAGAAAAATTCATAGAGGATCTCATCAATTGGTCTTTAAAAATCATCCTGTTTGTACTCGTGATTACCCAGCTGGGAGTGGCAACCACATCGTTAGTTGCCATAATAGGTGCTGCTGGTCTTGCGATAGGCCTGGCTTTACAGGGTTCTCTTGCAAATTTTGCGGGGGGCGTTCTTATCTTACTACTTAAACCGTTTAAAGTGGGGGATTTTATTTCAGCTCAGGGAATTGATGGTACAGTAAAGGAGATATCTATTTTCAATACCAGAATGACCACTTTTGGCAATCAACTGGCCGTTATCCCAAACGGAAAACTATCTAATGACAATATCATAAACTACAGTATAGAAGGTATACGGCGCGAGGCAATGACCTGGGGAATATCTTATGATTGTAATATCAAATTGGCCAAAGATATTTTACTCGACCTTGTAAATGAGCAGGAAAATGTATTGCATGATCCTCATCCAGAACCTATGATCGTTTTGGCAGAACTTGCCGATAGCTCTGTAAATCTATCGCTGAGATACTGGGCGACCAATGATAATTTCTGGGCGCTGCGCTGGTATATTTTAGAAGAAGGGAAAAAACGCCTTGAGGAGCAAGGTATCGTAATTCCATTCCCACAGCGGGATGTGCATTTTTTCAATGAAAGCGCTAACAATAACAGCGTAGAAGCTAAATAGAAATTGCTGTAAACAATCAAAAAACCGGTAAAAACTTGATGTTTTTACCGGTTTTTTAGTTTAAATCCATTCTTATTGTATTGCTTTCCTTGATACTGAAAATGGTTTGAAACTGCTAAACTGAATTACCACGTCCCGCAGAAAGTTGGTTGTCGCAGGCAAAATATCAAAAACCTGGGAAAATCATCAAAACAACCCTGTAATTCAGAAACGGATCTTGTGTTAGGGATTGCAGTGAAAATCCTTTTTGCGAGGGACGAGCAAAAAGATTGCAACGTAAAGCCCGACCCAAAGGGAAACGCCTAAAAACCATCTTTAAAATGAGATTGTGACCCCCAAAAGAAAATTAATTTTCGCTTGTGGATAGTAGCCTGCACCCTCAACGGTCGTTATATTTCCTGGATTTATGGAGTCATCATCATAGGTGAAAAAATATCCATTGGAAACATATTCTTCACTAAAAATGTTGTTGACCAAGGCCGTAAATGTAATCGTTTTTGCGAATCCTATACCCTTCAAATCGTATTGCAGGTTAAAATCATTTACAAAGTACGCCTCCAGCTTAGAGCTTTCAGCATCTATATTGCTTAAATATTGCTCTCCTACATATTTAGACAACAAGGATAAGCGCAGGTTCTGAACCGGATAAAAGTCAAAACGGTTACCCGCGACAACATTGGGCGAAAAAGAAATATTCGTGTTACCCAAATTCTGTAAAACACCATCCCTCTGAAAGAAAAAATCCCTGTTTTTATTGGTACTCAAAGTTACATTAGGGGAGATCGCAAATTGACTTCCCACCTGAAAACCAGCCTCCACTTCAAGTCCCAGACGGTAACTAGAACCACTGTTTTGACGTATGGCAGCCCCTACATCATCTATCGCTCCGGTTAAAACCAGCTGGTCGCGGTAGTCCATATAATATAAATTGGCATAAATACGGGTGCGTTCTTTAGTCAAACGATAGCCCAGTTCAAAATCATTCAGCGTCTCTGGCACGGGATTTCCGTTTTCAAAGTCGGTGCGGTTGGGTTCACGGTTTGCCCGTGCATAAGATGCATAAACATTACTGAAATCGTCCAATGAGATCGTTACCCCGGTCTTGGGATTGAAAAAAGAATAGCTTTTATCAATTACAAAAGGCGTTTTATTATCGCTTAGACCATCTGTTTTGTAGGTTATAAAACGTTGTTGCAAGTCCCCAAAAACACTCCAGGTGTCATCAATTCTCCAGGTAGCTTTTGCAAAAGCGGTGAATTCATCCTTGTCTGCCGTACCGGTATAGTAGCGGTATCCCTCTTCTTCGGTTTGTGAAAAATAGCGCGCCCAGGTAATTTCGCCAAAATGATCCCCCGTATATATACTACCAAAAAGACCTGCGTCAAAATCCAGGTTTTTGTCATTGTAATTGGTAGTTAGGTTCGCCACATAATAACGATTGTCCAGCCAGCGGCGCCGTACCAGATCTGTATCTGATTGCAATTCCCCATCTACTTCATAGGGTTCCCAACCTATAAGATCAAAGGTAGCGTCATCAGAAAAATTAACATTGGCATAGTACCAGGAGTCAACATATTCTTCAAAAAAGCCACGCCCCATGGTATAATTTAGACTCAGGTTAGTAGACCATCCGCCACCATATTTTTGATTCCATAACAATTGAAGGTGGTCCTGCTTATAATCATCAACCTGATTGTCATAAAAGCCCTGCAGATTACCCGCGTCGTCATATTGAAATCCAATAGGGTTGAATGTCCTGTCTGTGGCCAAGGTTTCTGCATCTATACCATTCCAGGCTTGATAGGTAACTTCGGCACCGCCAAAACCTATAACTTTTAGCAACGTGTTCTCATCGCGATAACCACCTTGTAGATAATAGGATTTTAGATCTGAACTGGCCCTATCTACATAACCGTCTGACTTTATGCTGGAAAGTCTACCGGAAAAGCTAAAATGATCATTGAGGAGTCCGGTCCCAAATTTGACATTGGCCCTACGGGTGTTAAAAGAACCACCAGAAACACTTACGCCAGCGTAGGCTTTTTCATCCAGTGCTTCGGTTAAAATGTTGAGGCTGGCACCGAAGGCCCCTGCCCCATTTGTTGATGTACCTACGCCCCTTTGTAATTGTAAACTTTGTACCGAACTGCTAAAATCCTGTAGGTTCACAAAGAAACTTCCCAGGCTTTCTGCGTCATTGTACGGGATACCATTGATAGTGACATTGATTCCCTGGTTACCGGTTCCACGAACGCGAAAACCGGTGTAACCCACCCCCGCGCCGGCATCTGAGGTGGTTACCACGCTAGGCAGGTAATTTAATAAAATGGGTAGATCCTGGCCCAGATTACGCTCATTGATCTCTTCTTTTGAGAGGTTGCTAAAGGTGATGGGCGAGTCTGCATCTACGCGTACCGCTTTGACGAGCACTTCGTCAAGTTTTTCAGTTTTGGTCGTGTCAACGACCTGCTGGGCGCGGGCTCCATACGATAAGAGCGCAGCACCACAAGCGAATAAAATTGTTTTCATCCGTAAAATTTTTACGAATAAAAGGGGCAATTATCCTGTGTTACTATTAAGTTGATATTACAATGTTCTGCCCTGACATCTTGATAAAAGTCAGTGGCATTTCCCTTGGCAGCATTACCCGCCCAGGTTCATTGGGTATGATCTCAGCTCGCTTTCCTAATTCTTGTTATAAAATAGGAAGTTTAAGCACCCCTTTGAGATATAAAGGCAAAACTAGGTAATTATTTGTAGTTTTTATCTAATTTTTGATCCCTTTTAATATGCTGTCCGTTATTTTTACGTTACCTATGAACAGGCCCTTAATTTTTAAATTTTCAAAATAAAAGCAGTGGAGAAAGAGTCCTTTTTTATCAGGAACCCAAAGCAATCCATTACCTTCAAGGTGATCTTTGGCTATTTGCTGCTCGCGCTACTTATAGGTTTTGCGGCCTGGCTTATTTACCCTCAAGTGCGCGCTTTTGTTTATCCGGCTAAGGAAAAAGAATCAGCAAACCGTAAACTTACCTATATTAGCAATGCCCTTAGTCTGCTTTATGAAGCGGAAACCGTAGGCCGTTCTGCCATGGCAACGGGAGATACTGATCAATTTTCCCGCTATAGGGCGTATACTGATAGTATTGTGGTACAGATAGATTCCCTTACAAGAATCACAGAAACCCCTGCACAAACGAGTCAGCTGGATAGTATTAAAATAAGCCTGAAACAGAAAACGGAAAATATGAATGCCATGGTAACCCTGCGAAAAGAGCAGTTCACCAGGGATTTTTATGCCGAAGCCGTTGAGGAACTTAATAAAAAAGATATCTACTTTGAAGATTATGCCAACGATCCCAAATTAGAATCTGTTAATCCTCGCGTAAAACGTGCCATCGTGGACTATATGGAATATATACGCCGCGACAATATCGAAGCAGATCAAAATATGAACAGCATGGCCGAAAAAGTCAAGGAGGTCATGACAAAACTAGGTAGAAGGCAGAAAATCCTGGAGATGCGCATTATAAAAAGAGAGGACATTCTTTTTACAAATGACCGTAACATTAGTCAGAAAATACGCAACCTACTTGTCGCCCTCGAGCGGGAAGGTACGCTCTCTGCACAAGACCGCGAGCGCGAGTTACGCTCAAAAATAGGAGATGTTTCACAAACTTTAAAAATCATAGGAGCCGTAAGTATCCTACTTGCGCTGGGGTTTGTGGTCATGGTTTTTAGGGATGCCTCAAGAAGTCAAAGATACAGCCTGCAGCTGGAAAAAAGCAATACCGTGGCACGTTCTCTACTCAAAAGCAGGGAACAACTTATGGCCACTATTACGCATGACATGCGTTCACCGCTCAATACCGTAATAGGTTTTACCGAACTTTTACAAAAGACAGACCTCAACGGAAAACAGGAAAATTACCTCAATCACGTAGAAAAATCATCTGAATATATTTTACGACTGGTCAACGATCTACTGGACTTTTCCAAGCTTGAATCTGGTCGTGTGAACATAGAGCAGGTAACCTTTAATGCAAAAAATCTCGTTGAAGATATTGCCGTAGTGGGCCTGCCCACGGTAATCAAAGATGACCTGAAAATCAATATGGCGCTATCTAAAGAGCTTGACGGTTATTTTATGAGCGATCCCTTCAGGATCAAACAGATCGTATCAAACCTCATCAGTAATGCCTATAAATTCACAGACCATGGTAGTGTAAATATCAGATCAGGCATTGAAGAAAAAGCAGATGTCAAATCCCTGTTTTTTGAAATCACAGATACCGGTATAGGTATCAACAAAGAAAAGCAGGAAATTATTTTTAAAGAGTTCACTCAGGAAGATGAGCGAATAGAGCAGACGTATGGTGGTTTTGGCCTGGGATTGGCTATTACCAAAAGATTGGTGGATCTGTTGAACGGGACTATCACACTCACCAGTGAGAAAGGAAAAGGAAGTACCTTTTTAGTTCACATCCCTGTAAAAGAGGTGAAAGGCTATGCCAAAGAAATACCTGAGCAATTTGCTCCTGAAAAAAGACCTGAACGAATCTTAATAGTTGATGATGATCCTGCCCAACTCAACCTGGCCAAAGAAATTGTAAACAATCTTTCCATAAAGAACGATACGGCGAGAAATGGAATCGAAGCCTTACAATTAATAGAAAAAAATAACTACGATCTTATACTTACTGACATACAAATGCCCGAGATGGACGGTATTGATCTTATCAAAGCTTTACGTGAAAAATCAAAATATAATGAAGTTCCTATTTACGCGTTATCCGGTAATGGTAGCTTAAAACCTTCTGATTACAAACAACTAGGATTTTCCGGCAGTCTTAAAAAACCTTATTTGCCTCAAAAATTACTTAGGCTGATAACACATAATGAAAGCGAAGCACAGGCGGAATCCAAAGCAGTGTCAAAAACACCGGTTGATCCCATAAAGGGGTATACACTGGAAGATCTCAAACTTTTTGCAGATCAGGATCCAGATTCCCTACAATCTATCCTTAATGTTTTTGTAGAGAGCACTGCTGATAGTATTGCAGATCTCAACCGTGCGCTGGAAAATAAAAAATGTGATGAGATCAACAAAATAGCGCACAAAATGCTGCCCATGTTCCGGCAGTTGCGCGCTCAGGAGATCATAACGATCTTAGAGAAACTAGAAAGTCCAGAACTTCCCTGTACGTCAAAGGTCGTGCTGCGATCATTGGGAAGGGTAGTCAATCAAAAAATTGATAAAATGCTTTTAAACCTTAAGGAAGAGATCAAAGATCTATATCATAGTGTTTAAGCTTATTATAAAGCGTTTTTCGGTCTATATTGAGCAATCGTGCAGCTTTGCTTTTGTTTCCTCCTGAATTTTCAAGCGCATTGAGGATCATTTCTTCCTCATTTTTGCTCTTAAATAGACCATAATCATTACGATTGGGCTGATCTTTTGAAAGTACAAGTTCCCGCGGAAGCACATCCAGATCAATTTCATCTGCGACGGTAAGCAAAACAGCCCGCTTGATGGTATTTTTTAATTCACGTAGATTTCCTGGCCAGTCATAAGACTTCATGGCAGCAATGGCAGCATCATCAAAACCGGTAATGTTCTTTTCAAGCTCTTCATTTGCCTTGTCCAAAAAAACGTTCGCAAAAAGCATGAGATCTTCCTGTCTGTCCGAAAGTCGCGGTACCTGAATGGAAAATTCGTTCAAACGGTGGTATAGATCTTCCCTGAAATCGCCTTGTTTAACGGCTTCTTCCAAATCTTCATTTGTTGCAGCAACAACCCTGATATCAACATTAATTTCCTTATTGCTGCCCACAGGCTTTATTTTGCGTTCCTGAAGGGCCCGCAATAGCTGAACTTGTAGTTCGTACCCCAGGTTTCCTATTTCATCTAAAAAGATCGTACCCCCATTCGCAGCTTCAAAATGTCCTATCTTATCATTTACGGCGCCCGTAAACGAACCCTTGATGTGTCCAAAAAATTCACTTGTGGCGATCTCTTTTGGTATCGCCCCGCAATCTACGGCAACAAAGGGCTGAAGTTTGCGCTTGCTCTTATCGTGAATGTTTTTCGCAACATATTCTTTACCCGTGCCACTATCACCTATGATGAGGACGGACATGTTTGTGGGGGCAACAAGATCAATATATTGATTAAGCTTACCAGATGTATCACTAACGCCTTTTACATAGCCTGAAGCCTTGGCTTTTTTGGGTTTGGAAATTTTTGAAGGTTCTTCTTTGACAATGATGTTATCCGAAGGGGCTACTTCTATAGGGTTTTTACTTTCGTCAAGCGCTTTGTTTATAAGGGACAGTAACTCATCAGGACGTACAGGTTTTGAAATGTAATCAAAGGCGCCTTCCTTCATTGCGGTAACCGCCATGTTTACCTCTGCATAACCGGTCATCAAGATTACCGGCGTATTTTCAAGATCCATCTTTGCTTTTTGCAGAATAACAAGACCGTCCTGATCTGGTAAACGTACATCTGTAATAATCAAATCTAAAGGATGTTCGGCCATTTTTTTTATGGCTTCAGATCCAGAAAAGGCTGTAAACACTTCAAAACCTTTCTTTTTCAAGAAGGTTTCAAGCATTTTACAGAATGCAATATCATCCTCAACTATTAATAACTGCCGCATATGTATGAAAAAACTTAGTCTTCAAATTTACGGATAGATTGCGGTATTTAGAGTCTTTTACCTACAAAAAAAGGACTACAAATTAATGCAGCCCCTTCATAGTATTTAAACGTAGTTTTATGTACTTAAGCTTTGGTAAATGCTGATGTTATTCAGGTTTGATCCAGTTTCCGTCAGCATCTAAGTAAACTGTTTTTGTCTTGCTCTCGTTCTTTAAGTCTGCAACGATAATTTTATAAATCGAATTTTCCCCTACATACGCCTCAGTGACTTTCATACCGTCCATATCTGTCATAATAACATCTTTAATGGTCTGCGGTAACTGGCTTTTATCAATTTCCTCAAAGTTATCTGTTACTTGCATGGTTTTTACAACAAGGTCCTTCTTTTGGGTAGTTTCCACTTTTTCCTGGGCAGTGGCAGAAGAAGATAATATCCCCATGGCGAACACGGCTATTAAAATGATCTTTTTCATATTTTTTTTATACTAGATGTTTTATTAATTTTTATATAGAATATGATAATTGTGCCATGTGATTTTAAGACTACAAATTAGTCATAATATACTAATCTTCAACAATTTAATCCCAAATAAAGAGTATTTTAAATAGTTTGTTAATCTTGTAGAAATGGGCAATAAATCAATAAAAACGGGGAAAAAATCCCCGTTTTTGCTATAATTTAGGCGGTTTTCTATTTGCCTTTTTCTCTGCTTGATGCTTCTTGTTACCAAGCCTTTTTAATTTTGCGCTTTTTGAAACTCGTCTTTTCTTACGCTTTTTTGGACGCTGTAATCCTTTCTCGATCAGCTTTAGAAACTGCTTTTGTATTGCTTCTTTATTGGTATGTTGACTCCTACTCTGATCATTATGAAGAAGAAGAACCCCGTTTTTAGTCAATCTGTTTGCCAACCGCTGGGACAAGCGCAATTTAATATCTTCATCAAAAACAGAAGTATTCGCTAAATCCCAACTTAAAACAACTTTTGTGGAGGTTTTATTTACATGTTGGCCTCCAGGCCCACTGCTACGCACTGCTTTAAAACCGCATTCGGCGAGAAGGGCATCCTCTTTCACGATTTCTTTACCTGATGCGCGGGTTTCAGTAAATCATTGACATTCTTGACTGGATTGAACGTTTCCAGGGGAACCTCAACAAAAATGGTATTCCAGAAAGCCATTCCACCATTCCAAAGTCCGGGTAGTTCTAAAGCTTTAATGTTATTACCATCTGTCGTTTTACTTGCGATAAAGGCAAGATCTGGATCTACATACTCCGTTAGATTGTATTTTTTTCCTGTATAATCCCGAACGCTACAAACAATATCCACTGGGTTAAAGTGTGTGGAATTCTGGAAAATCTCCTGTTGCTTCTTATCGTCCTTCTCAATCTGAGCACTCTCAATAATCTGCAGGGAAGCGGTTCCTTTTTTATCTGCAACCCAAAATGGACCACCACCGGGCTCACCTTCGTTTTTTACCATTCCACAAACCCTTAAGGGCCTGTCCAATAGTTCCAGTAGCTGATCTTTCTTTTCATCTATACCCAACGTGGCAAAAGTATCGCTCAACTTTATACTAAAGTCCCGTTCTAAAAACTGAGCGATCTCGCGTACACCGCTTTCATCAAGATCACCTTCTTTAAGTGACTTGGTGAATTTAAATGCCTGCGCTTGCAGTTCCAAAAGTAAACCTGCAAGTATTTTTTTATTTCTTGACAGTGTTAGAATGTTGTCTTTAGTCAGGACATTGTCAATGTTCTTTATAAAAATAACATCAGCATCCACATCATTCAGGTTTTCTATAAGCGCACCGTGCCCTCCTGGCCTGAACAACATCTTACCGTTAGGTTTGCGATAAATCTCATTATCTTCGGTAACCGCTACTGTATCTGTTTGAGGTTTTTGAAAAGAATAGGTTACTTCAAAGTTTACTTCCGTATCACTGCTTACCGCTGCATGTATATTTTCAAATTGCTCTTTAAATGCTTTCTCATGTTCTGGGGAAACGGTAAAATGAAGATTTGCATGGTTTCTGTTTTCCGCGTAAGCGGCAGCCTCGTATAAATGCTCTTCAAAAGCCGTCACCATATAGGATTCGTAATTATGAAAAGGCAAAAGACCTTTGGGAAGATTTCCAAAGTTGGGACCATCTTCGTCCATCATTTTCTTAACAAAAGCAACCTTTGCCTCGTCATCACTTTCTATTGCTTCTTTATCATACTTATCCTGTATAAGCTCACTGATTTTGTCGTAAAAAGGGAAATTTTTAAGATTGTCGAAAAAAATGCGCATCTCGCCATTCTTTGCACGGCTTAAGAATTCATCAAGTTTTTCTTCTTTTGGATCATATTCCTCAAGAAATTGATAAATGGTTTTGAACATGCGTGTAGCAGCCCCAGAAGCCGGGATAAATTTAAGAAGCTCTTTGTCCTTATCAATGTGTTCATACAACTCTATAAAATCGACTTCTTTATCCTCATTGAGTTTCTGTATCCCATCCCCTACGGTGGCGGCGGCAATAAGCTGTACGGTAGGCACTCCATTTTTAAAGATAGAAACCTGTTCCTGTACTTTTTCTTTTGTGAGGCCGTGAGCCTCAATCTCTTTAATGTCTTCTTCTGTAAAATTCACGATAAAAGTTTGTTTATGTGTTCGGTTGCTATTGCCATACGCTCTGCCAGTGTTCCCTTAAGCAGTACAAAAGGCCTCTTATATGTTACTAATGCTTCTTTGAATTGCAAAAACATTTCTTCCCGCTGTTCTGGTCTATCCCGTAGATCGTCTGCTTCCCATGGTATATCTATATATGTTAGCAAATAGAGGTCATAGGTATTTGCAAGCGCGGCAATTTCTAACTCTGGCGGACACCAATGGTCATAATAAGCTTCGCCATAAACCTTAGTCTCCAGCAAATCTGTATCGCAAATTAGAAGTCGGTCAGCATTCTTTGAAGCGGCATTCTCCAGCCTCATTTGGCCTTCAGCGATGGGCAGAAGGTCTTCTGGTGCACAGATGCTCTGTTCCTTTTCCCATTTATGCTGTAAATATTCCCTCGCATATTCAGGGATCCACTCACAGTTATAATGAGCTGCTAAATTTCTGGAAAGTGTCGTTTTTCCTGAACTTTCTGGCCCAAAAAGGACGATTTTTATGCAATTACTGGGTTTTTGTCTAAGTTTTTCTTCCAAGCTATATATCCAAATAGAGCAATAACCGTAAAAATAAGATATTGCAAACTTGTAAAAGTTAAACCTTTATGAAAATACAAGGGGGCTGATATAATATCGCCAACGATCCAGTAGATCCAGTTTTCGATCTTGCGACGTGCCATTAACCACATCCCCACAAAAAATATGGCTGTGGTAAGGGTGTCAACCCAGGACACCCAACTTTCCCATTTATCAAAAAGGGTATAAATAAGGGCTACAAAACCTATGGTACCCACAAAGATCACTGCTGAAATAGCGTGTTCCTTTTTTGTTGTCCTTGCAATGGGAGTGACATGCTGAGGGTCAACTTTACGCGTCCAGACCCACCAGCCATAAATACTCATCACGAAATAATAACCGTTGATCATCATATCGCCCAGCAGACCCCAAAACAGTAATAAATACACAAATATCGCAGTACTGATCATCCCCGTGGGATAAACGAAAATATTATTCCGCATTGAAAAAATCACCGATAGCAGACCGAAAATGACCGCGACAATTTCCAAAACAATATTTATGGTACTGTAGGTCGCGTATTGATCAAAAAAGAACTCAAAAAATTCAGACATGGGTATCAGAGTCAGGTATTACTATTCTGATAGAAATCATTTGCTTAATTTTCAAAAAGTTCTTTTCCGGCGGCTTCCTTGACTTTTAGTTCTTCTAACAATTGAATCGAGGCAGGAATGATATCACTACACAGAACGATCAATGCATTTTTAGGTGCATTTTTAATTGCATGTTTTATAGCATCCTGTTCAGAATCTATACTGGTAATCTTTATGTCCAACTTTTTACTGTGGATACCTTCTTCTATATAACCGCGCAATTCTTCTTCGGTCTTTCCCCTTAAATTGTCATCCTGTCTGATTATGATCTCGTCAAACATACTTGCGGCAATAGCACCTACTTCAACGGTGTCTTCCTGCCTTCTGTCACCAATACCAGCGACGATACCTATACGGTATGGAGCATCATAGGAATCTGTAAATTGCTTCAGGGCCCGCATTCCGGAAGGGTTATGGGCATAATCTATTAAAAAGCTGAAATTATTGAACTTGAATTCATTTAAACGTCCCGGCGTTTGAGAGGCAGATGGAAGAAATGTTTCCAGCGCGGCCTTCATATCTTCAATACTGATACCCCGCACGTGCGCCGCCAGTATCGCGGCAAGCACGTTTTGTATCATAAAATGCGCCTTACCACCATAAGTGATTGGTATATTCTCTACACGCATGACCCGCATTTTCCACTTGCCACGGGTAATGGTCACGTAATTCTCTTCAAAAATCGCCGTAAGCCCATTGTCCTCCTGAAATTCGATTATACGTGGATTGTTTTCATCCATACTGAAGAGCGCAACATTACAATCAAGACCTCTTCGCATATTATAAACACGGTCATCATCAGCATTCAAAATCGCATATCCGCCAGGCAAAACCGTTTCTGGGATAACCGCTTTTACACGTGCCAACTGATCTATGGAATTAATGCCTTTGAGACCCAGGTGGTCTGATGCTACATTGGTCACAATACCTATATCACAATATCTAAATCCCAACCCTGCACGCAAAAGTCCGCCGCGGGCACATTCCAAAACCGCAAAATTAACGGTAGGATCCCGAAGCACAAATTCTGCACTCTGTGGTCCCGTACAATCCCCGGCCATAAGCAGCCTGTTTTGAATATAAACGCCGTCTGAAGTAGTATATCCTACCCTGCAACCGCTCATTTTTGCCATATGGGCGATAAGGCGGGTAGTCGTTGTTTTACCATTTGTCCCTGTAATGGCGACAATGGGTATACGGCCATTTTCACCTTTGGGAAAAAGCTCGTCAACTACTGGTGAGGCCACATTTCTGGGAAGGCCAATGGTAGGGGAAAGGTGCATTCTAAAACCCGGGCCCGCATTGACTTCAAGCACGGCGCCACCGGTTTCTTCCAGCGGTTTTGTAATGTCTGTGGTCATCACATCAATCCCGCAGATATCCAGATCAATGAGCCTGGAAATACGTTCTGCCATAAAAACATTTGAAGAATGTACAATATCAGTAACATCTTCAGCAGTACCCCCGGTACTTAAGTTTGCCGTATCTTTCAGCAATAAAGTTTCATCTTTTGCAAGTACACTTTCCGCGGTATAGCCCTTCTTTTTAATCAGGCTAAGTGTAAGTTCGTTTACATCAATTACGGTTAGTACATTTTCATGACCATATCCTCTTCGCGGGTCTTTGTTAACATTGTCAATAAGTTCTTGTATGGTAGAATGGCCATCGCCAATTACATGCGCAGGCGTCCTTTTTGCGGCTGCAATCAATTTGTTGTTTATTACTAAAAGTCTATAATCATGACCTTCTATATAGGTCTCTACAATAACACTGTTACTTACCTCCTGTGCAACATTAAAAGCGGCAATTGCTTCCTCATACGTTTTAATGTTTACGGTTATACCGCGACCATGATTACCATCTATGGGCTTGATGACAAGGGGATAACCTACCGCGTCACAAACTTTTTTCAAATCTTCCATATCCCAAATAATATCACCTTTGGGCACGCGCACACTCGCTTGCTCAAGCATAAACTTGGTCTCTTCTTTGTCACAGGCAAGGTCTACGCCAATGTTACTGGTCTTGCTCGTAACCGTAGCCTGAATGCGCTTCTGGTTTGCGCCGTAGCCCAACTGGCATAACGAGTTTTTGTTTAATCGAATCCAGGGTATACCGCGGCTTTGCGCTTCTTTTACAATAGAGCCGGTACTGGGACCCAGCCTTTCTGATTCCCTCAATTCGCGCATGCGCTGTATATCTATGTCCAGATCATAATCTTTTGCGGCAATTAATGCCTCGCAGATATTTACGGCAGCCTGGGCGGCATATCTCCCCACAGCTTCTTCTTTATAAGAAAAAACCACATGATACACGCCATCTTCACCGTAGCCACGCGTACGGCCAAAACCGGTATCCATTCCTGCCATGGTTTGTATCTCCAGGGCAACATGCTCAATGACATGTCCCATCCATGTTCCCTTATCAACACGATGAAAAAAGCCGCCTTCAACCCCTTCTGAGCAGCGATGCGCGTACAGACCGGGCAATAGGCTTTTTATGCGTTCCCCAAATCCTGGTATTTTGTCTGTTGGATACTCTTCCATTTTCTCCAGATCAAGCACCATAACGATGAGCTTGGGCCGGCGAATAGACCAGTAGTTGGGACCGCGCATGGCGTTTATTTCAAGTATTTTCATAAAGTATTGTTTAAAGTTGGGTCGATGATTCCTCTAAAAATAGGCTATTTCCTATAAACATAATCTTATTTTTGCAACTTCAAATCATAATTGCTATGAGTGCAACAGGAATATTAATACCCATAGGCGGCAATGAGAACAAGGGCATTGCAACCAAGGAAATCTATAATACCGAAAAAATAGAGGACAGTATTCTCGCGCGCATTGTGAGCGAGAGCGGTGGCAGGGATGCCATGATCTTGATAATCCCCACGGCCTCAAGTATTCCAGATGAAGTTGTTAAAAATTACCTCGATGCTTTTGCAGAACTCTATTGCAGCAATGTACAGGTAGTGGATATCAGAAAACGCGAAGATTCTGCAAGCACAACGTTTCTTGACCTCGCCGAAAAAGCAGATTGCATTCTTTTTAGCGGCGGTAATCAATCTGAAATCACCCAGAAAATAGGTGGCACAAAATTTCATAAGATCCTGCAGAGACGTTACAATAATGACGGCCTCGTGATTGCAGGCACCAGTGCTGGCGCCATGTGTATGTCTCGTGAAATGATCACTGGGGGGAAAAGCAAAGAAGCTTTTCTTAAAGGTGCGGTGGGTATGAGCAAAGGGATGTCTTTTGTTCCCTCACTAATCATAGATTCCCATTTTATTCGCCGGGGCCGTTTCGGTCGTTTGGCAGAAGCAGTGGCGCGATTCCCTAAACTTATAGGGGTGGGACTTGCAGAAAACACGGGACTCGTAATAAAAAATTGTAATTCCGTCGAAGTTATAGGAAGCGGTATGGTGATCATTTTTGATCCCAGTGCACTTACAAACAATACCGAAAGCCTGGTTGAAAAAAGAAGCCCTATGTCTATTACCAACCTGAAAACTCACATTTTATCTAAAGGCGATACTTTTAATATTGACAGGCATCAGGTAGAGATCCTACATGTTGAAAAGCCTGAGGTGAATGCCTAGGATTTATTAAATCTTTTCATTTTTTAAATTATGGATATTCAGCTTCAATAGGATTTCTTTGTGTTTATCTTTAGAACGTGCGCTAATTATTCAATATATTAGTCCGTTAATAATAAAACATTGATCTCTGTGCAAAAAATTATATTCTTTATTTTCTTCGGAATTTCATTTCTTGACCACGCACAAAATGTGAGCGTTGAACAATCAATCTATGGGATACAAACCGGTATTCTAGGTATATGGGTTCATAATGAATCTCGGCTTGCAGATCAAATTGCCCTGCGAAGCGAAGTGGGTTTTGATGCTGGGCTATGGGGCGGTTCCTTTTATGACAAGACCGGTTATGCAGCCACTCCTGTACTTACATTATCCCCTCGATGGTATTACAATTTAAAGAGACGTGCGGAAAAATCAAAGCGCACTAACGGCAACAGCGCCAATTTTCTAGCCTTAAAAACAAGCTTCAGACCAGACTGGTTTGTCATTTCCAATTATGATAACGTAAGTTATGTAAGTGATTTTTCTATAGTGCCCACATGGGGAATCCGTCGAAATATTGGTGCGCATTTCAATTACGAAGCCGGCCTGGGCGTAGGCTACATTTATTATTTTGCCAAAGCGGCGGGCTATGATGAAAATGAAAGTGCCGGGGTCGTTAATTTGCATCTACGCATTGGGTATAGGTTTTAATCCCATCCCCAACCCTTCCCAAAGGGAAGGGAGTTTTACAAAAAATATAAATTAATTGCTTTGGTCAAATCTTTAAAGAGAAGATTTTTTTATACGTCAAACAACGCCACACCCATTCCAGCGGACCAAAACGGAAAAAACGGAGCCAGATCCCGCTTAATACTATTTGAAATAAGAAAACCAACACCGCAATTCCCAAAGTGCACGACGGACTAAACCTCTCGTACATCCCAAAACCTACCGAAGAGAACAAAAACAGTCCTACCACGCTCTGTAAAATATAATTGGAAAGTGCCATTCTGCCAACGTACTTTAAAGGTTTTAAAAGTTTGCCCCAAATTGTAAAATACCAGATCATCCCTAAAATCCATAAGTAAAACAAACCCATCAGGACATCAGAAATTACCATGGTTTTGATAAAAAATGGTCTAAAATCACGATAAATCTGATAGTCGGGAAGATAAAACAGAAAGGCAATCCTATAGAGATTTGACAACAAAGCGATAACCAATACGGGTACTTTTATGTGCTTCAAAAACTTCGGAAAATCGTTGAAAATCCGGTTTTTACCCAGATAAATGCCCAATAAAAACATAGAAAACGCCACTGGTGCGAGAAAACCAAAGAGCATCGGGATATTTGTAAGATATTCTAAAAGCCGCAAGTGCATACCTTGAAGATAACTTCCGTTGCTAATAATTTCGTTGACACGATCTCCCGTATAACCTGCTAAATAAACTTCTGGCTGAAATCCAATAAAACTGAATATTTCAGCTAAAATCTGGTCATAAAAGGGAAAAATAAGCAGCAAAACCGCCAAAATCAGAAGCCATTTATTGGGAAATTTTAATAGAAAAACGACTAAAAAACCCAATAAAGCGTATAAATTCAAGACATCCCCAGACCATAACAGTAAGATGTGTACTATTCCAAACAGGAGCAAAAACAGCATTCTACGAGCAAAAAAAGGCCCTATATGCTTGTTTTTATCATTCAATTTAAGTGCCTGCATCGCAATACCAATACCGAACAACAAGGAGAAAATAGGGAAAAATTTAGTATAGAAAAAAAGTTGCAACAACCGCTGTGCAAAAACATCAAGGGTTCCCGTAAATTGTTCCAGGAACACATCCTGATTCAAAAAAGTGGAATTCATGATCACAATATTGACCACAAAAATACCGAAGATTGCAAAGCCCCGGTAAACATCAAGGATTTCGATGCGGTTACTCCCCTCCCGACCTCCCCCAAGGGGAGAAGTTTGAAACTTTTTGTTTTCCAAAAAACAACGTTTAAAAATTCTTCTGACTAAAGTGCAAATTTGTTAATCGCCGTAGATGGCGATAATACTTTTTCCGGTAGACGTGCGCAAACCGCGGTACATGCCTTCGGTATTAAACGGAAGTGCAACATTTCCCTGAGTATCCACGGCAATGAGTCCGCCATCGCCACCTATGTTCATCAATCTTTTGTGTACAACTTCGGCAGCAGCTTCCGCCAGCGAAAGCCCCTTGTATTCCATCAAACAGGAAACATCATAAGCGGCCACGCCCCGAATAAAAAATTCACCGCTTCCCGTGCAGCTTACCGCGCAGGTAGCATTGTTTGCATAATTACCCGCGCCAATTATTGATGTATCGCCAATACGGCCCCAGTTTTTATTAGTCATCCCACCGGTAGAAGTGGCTGCGGCAAGGTTACCGTATTTATCACAAGCAACGGCGCCTACGGTACCGAATTTTGATTCCTTAGTTTCTTTTGATTTGCTGTGATCCAATTGAAAATGGGTAGTTCCCTTTAATTCCTGCCACTGCTGGTAACGCAATTCGTCATAAAAATAAGCAGCTTCTTCAAGTGTGTAGCCCAGGGATTTCGCAAAATTCATGGCGCCGGTGCCAGCCAAAAACACGTGTTCGCTTTTTTCCATTACATCTCTCGCCAACAGAATAGGGTTTTTTATTCCTGAAACCAATGAAACTGCGCCCGCCTGTAAATCTTTTCCTTCCATGATCGCAGCATCCATTTCGTGGGTGCCCTCTGCGGTGAAAACGCTTCCTTTTCCAGCATTAAAAAGAGGGGAATCTTCAAGGATTTGTACTGCAAGGGAAACCACATCAGTGGCGCTTTTACCTGAATTTAAGGCTTCAAAACCCGCACTTAAGGCGTTTTCAAGCGTTTTACGGTAGTTTTCTTCTTTCTCGGGAGTCATTTGCCCTTTTAATAAAGTGCCTGCGCCGCCGTGAATGGCTATAGAAAATGGGTTCATTCTTAGTTCTTTAGTGTTCTTGTAAAGATAAGGTTTGGAAGAATGAAAAGACCTGAATTTAAGGGAAAGGCTGGTTTTTAGTTTTAGTTGCAGGTTGCAGGTTGCAGGTTGCAGGTTAATATATCTGTTTTTAAATGGATGTCGCATTAGAGATTAAAGTGAATTTGTGAAGCACGAGCAAAAAGATTTCAGCGTAAAGCCCGACCCACGGGGAAACGCCCAAAACCAACAAAAGAGTTAACTCATTAAGCTACTACAGATTCTGCGTTAGGAATTGCAGTGAATTTGTTTGCCCCTTCCGCGAGGAAGCCTTTTTGTGAGACACGAGCAAAAAGATTGCAGCGTAAAGCACGACCCGCAGGGAAACGCCCAAAACCAAAAAAAGAGTCAGCTTATTAAGCTACTACAGATTCTGCGTTAGGGATTGAAGTGAATTTGTTTGCCTCTTCCGGGGGGGAAGCCTTTTTGTGAGACACGAGCAAAAAGATTGCAGCGTAAAGCCCGGCCCGCAGGGAAACGCCCACAAAACCAATTCAGAAATAAGAAATAAAAAATTCAGGATAATCAAAGCATCCCGTGCTTCTCATGCGTTTCGGTAATCGCGCGTTCATTCTTTTCATCAATCCACGCCTGACCTTTACGCTTGCGCATAAAATTATCATAATGACGCATGATAAAAACGTTATACACCGCTTTCAAAAGATGTTTTGGTTTCCGCGGTAACGCGCGCAAGCTCATACTGAAACCTGGCGTGATATATTTCATGTAGTGCCAGTATCCTTCTGGCATATAAAGCGTCTCCCCATGTTTTAAATGGGTGATGAAGCCTTCTGCATTTTTGAGTACCGGGAATTTTGAATAGTCTGGTTCATCAAAATTGATATCTTCCCGGGTGATGAGCGAGTGCGGTACTTTATAAAGCTTTTCCGTCTGGTCTGGCGGAAACAGAATACATTGTTTTTCGCCATTAAAATGGAAATGTAAAATATTTGCCCAGTCTATATCGTGATGCATAAACACTTTACTGTTTTCCCCACCAAAAAATACCATGGGAATCTGCTTGAGCAGGTGCAGTCCTATTTTTGGAAATTTAAAATCTGCCTTCAATGAAGGTACATCTTTCATGATATTATAGAGAAAAATACGATAGTTGGTAGGTTCCCTATTGAGCAGATCTATATACTCGGCCATTTTCATCTTGGCGTGCGCCTGGTTAAAACCATCTTCATGCGTAACCGGGCGGTCATCGTACAGGGGAACCGTTTTGTCACCCGCGATCTCTTTAATATATTCTAGATTCCACTTTTCATACGCTGGCCAGTCATCAATAAGATTCTCTATAACCACAGGCTTTTGTGGCTTTAGATAATTGTTGACAAAGTCAGATTTAGTAATATTCTTAACCCTATGTATCTCGGTGAGCTTCAAATAAAAACATTTAAATTTAAGCTTTGGCCTTAGATTTTGCCTTGGCTTCTTCGTTACGCGGAATGTTATGCCCGGGGCGCGACCATTTAGGTTTCTCGCCCAGCGGTACATGTTTGGATTCCGCTGCTTCTACGGTTTGTGGTTGTTCTTTTTTCTCAAAGGCACGCTGCGGGTTCAAGCCCAGCAGTTTGAACATTTCCATATCTTCGTTCACATCGGGATTAGGTGTGGTTAGCAACTTATCCCCCGCAAAAATGGAATTTGCCCCGGCAAAAAAGCACATCGCCTGCCCTTCCCTACTCATTTGGGTACGGCCAGCACTTAGTCGCACCTGGGTCTCCGGCATTACAATACGCGTGGTGGCTACCATACGCACCATTTCCCAGATGGAAATAGGTTCTATTTCTTCCATGGGTGTTCCGGGAACGGCTACCAAAGCATTAATGGGAACACTCTCTGGCTGCGGACTCAAAGTAGCGAGCGCCACGAGCATACCTGCACGGTCTTCCAGTTTTTCACCCATACCAATGATACCGCCACTGCACACGGTAACATTGGTTTTGCGCACATTGCCTATCGTATCCAGGCGATCCTGAAAGGCACGTGTGGAAATCACATCTTTATAATAGTCTTCTGAAGTATCCAGATTATGGTTATAGGCGTAAAGACCAGCTTCGGCAAGGCGCTGTGCCTGGTTTTCGGTGATCATGCCCAGGGTACAGCAAACCTCCATATCCAGTTTGTTGATCGTGCGCACCATCTCGAGTACCTGATCAAATTCCTCTCCATCCTTAACATTACGCCAGGCAGCACCCATACATACCCGTGAACTACCGGCTGCTTTAGCACGTAAGGCCTGCGCTTTCACCTGCCGGACTCCCATAAGGTCATTTCCTTTGATATCTGTGTGGTAGCGTGCCGCTTGCGGGCAATACCCACAGTCTTCTGGGCAGCCACCGGTCTTAATAGAAAGTAAGGTAGAAACCTGTACAGTATTGGGATCGTGATGCTTACGATGTACAGTGGCCGCCTCGTAAAGCAACTCCATCAAGGGTTTGTTGTAAATTTCCAGGATTTCCTCCCGACTCCAGTCGTGTCTCATAGCAAAGAATTGGTAGTTCAAAAATACTAAATATGTTGTTTATAACCCTGCCCAAAGCTAAGCTTTACGCAATAAAATACTTACGGCATTGCCACCAAAACCAACGGCATTCACTAAAACCGTATCTAATTTTTTGAATTTTGCCTGCGGCGAAACAAAGGGAACATCCACAAATTGTTGTGTTTGCAACATGTAAATGGCCAGGTCTAAACTCAGCAAACCGCTAGCGCCAAACGTGTGCCCTATTTTCCATTTATTGGTAGTTAATAACGGCATATTTTCTCCAAAAATGGCATTAATCGCTTTGAATTCGCTCGAATCTCCTAACATCGTTCCCGGTGCGTGCATCACAACCGCATCAATGGAAGGAGAATCTGCATCTGCAATGGCCATTTGCATTGATTTTTGAAAACATTCCGCTTCTGCGGAAATAGATACTGCGTGTTTTAATTTTTCGGTAGCATAACCTACGCCCGCTACATAAGCCAGTGCATTTGGCATTTCCCCTATTTCTAAACATACCGAAGCTGAACCTTCGCCAAGAACCATGGTATTTTCGGTTTTTTTAAGATCAAACGCGAGACATGGGAAATTACTATTTGCAGAGGCGCGACTGTATGTTTTCATGGCCTGCATCTGCGCGATAGTAAACGGGGTAAGCGCGGCTTCGCTACCGCCTACCAGAAATTTGTCGCACATTCCCGCTTGCAACCAGGCTACACCATTGAGCAGTGCGTGTAAAGCCGTAGAACAGGTAATGGAATGGGAAATATCAGGTCCATTATTTTGCAGATCCTGCGCTACCCAGGAGGAAATGTTGCCCAGCGTGGTGGTGGGCGATGCTAAAGTGCTGCTTTTATCCTCTTTTAAAAAGTCTGAATAATACTGTTCAAATAATTGGGTGGCGCCTCGCGACGAACCAATGTTGATCCCAAAATCCGCTCCTTTTTGCCAACCTGCCTGCGCCACGGTCTCCCTTGCCGTGTACATCGCGTAGAGCACGCTGGGATCTAAGGATTGATAATTTCGGGTCGAATTTTGAAGGTTTTTAACCGCTTTTTGAAGGTTTTCAGGCAATTTTCCCACCCAGGTATTAAGTTTTCTGTCAAAAGTAAGGTTGTGCCTGGCTTCAGCAAATTCGGCTTGATCAGTTCCCATCGAAGAAATAGCGGAACGTCCCGTAATGGCAATGGGTTGTTTCAATTTTAATGTAATTTAAATACAAAAATAAGGTTTATATAAAAGGTGAAGAGCGAAGGGAAATTTAAAGAATAAAAGAAAATCTAGAACGCTTCCAGTACTTTTCTAAGCACGGCATAGATTTTCTGCATTTGTGCTTTTGTGGTCACATAAGGGGCCAAAATATAGATAGTTTCCCCCAGTGGACGCAGGAAAACGCCTTCTTCCATACAGAAATTAAAAATTTTATAGCGTAGATCGCCATAACGTTCCATTGCGATATTGAGGTCAAGTGCAAAAATAACCCCTTGTTGCCGTATGGATTGCACTTTTGGATGATTTTTGATCTCCAATGCAAATTCGCGGTGCCACGCTTCAATAGCTTTAATATTTTGCTGAATTTCTTCTGACTGCAGCAATTCTATACCTGCAAGTGCTACGGCACAGGCAATGGGATTTCCTGAATAGGTGTGCGCATGAAAAAGCCCCTTGCCTATGTCGTCATCATAAAAGGCATCAAAAATCTGTTGCGTGCAGGTCGTGATTCCCATGGGTACCATTCCGGCGGTAAGCGCTTTGGAAAGGCAGATCACGTCAGGTTTTATAGCAATAAAGTCTGAGGCAAAATAGCTTCCGGTCTTACCAAAACCGGTCATCACCTCATCAGCAACGGTGATAATTTCCAGTTCTTTACATTTTTGCAGAATCCCTTCTACATGTTCGGCTTTATACATTTTCATCCCGGCAGCGCCCTGCACCAAAGGTTCGTAGATAAACCCCGCCAGCGGACTATCCTTGTGAAAATCCTCAATTTGCTGTAGGATTTCGGCTTCATTTTCGCCGTTAGGCAACGGGATGCGCTTCACATCAATGAAAAACGCTTCAAAAGGCCCGTTATAGACCGATAACCCGCTAACGGACATCGCCCCCAGCGTATCCCCATGAAAACCGTTTTCAAAAGCAAGCATGGTTTTGCGCTGGTTACCAGTATTGTGATGGTACTGCAACGCCATTTTAATACCTATTTCGGTTGCGGTAGATCCATTGTCATTAAACATCAATTTCGCCTGATTATCAGGTAAAATAGCCATTAATTTTTCGGAAAGCTCCACCGCTGGTTCATGCGTAAAACCACTGAAAATAATCTGATCCAGCTGCTGCATCTGCTTGTGCGCGCGCTCAATGATAAAATCATTGCAATGCCCGTACATGGCGGTATACCACGAAGAAACCGCGTCTATATATTCTTTGCCATTTTCATCATAAAGAAGTGCACCTTTTGCTTTTACAATGGGCATCGCATAGGGGTGCAATTTATGCTGTGTAAGCGGGTGCCAGATGTGTTTGCCGTCGCGTTCCTTAAGGGTCATACTTTAATATTTTTATTGGTATTGGTATTGTTATTTTCCGCCTTGCCGAAATTGCATTGCAAGTATAAATTGAGACTAAAAAGGGAATTCCCCTTTCGGGGGTTAAGGGGCAAATTGTTTCCGTAAAAGCCCCGCATATTTCTGAACAACCTCTTTATCAAAATATGCTTCTTCATCGATACGTCCCAGGATATTCACACCGCTCATTTTAGCAATAATACTTTCGGTGGATTTGTGTTCTGCCCCGCTAAATAGAATTCCAAAAACAGCCTTACCGCTCTGCTTCAATTTCTCGATCGTCAATAATGTATGGTTAATGCTGCCTAGATAATGACGGGAAACCACGATTACTTTATAGTCGGGTTTTATGAGATCCAGAATGGTTTCGGTGTCGCTTATGGGAACCAGAAGTCCGCCAGCGCCTTCTATGACAAGATTATTATCAGGTTGTGGCGCTTTTAATTCCGTGGAAATAATTTTTACCCCGTCTATTTCCGCGGAAGCATGCGGACTCATAGGTGTCTTGAGCTTAAAAGCGCTGGGGTGAAAAACCGTCTTCTCATTGGAAATCAATGCCTTTACCTTATGGGTGTCAGAATTTTCAAGATCCCCGGCCTGTATGGGTTTCCAGTAATCTGCCTGGAGCGCTTCTGTAATGATTGCCGAAGCCACGGTTTTGCCTACTTCCGTAGAAATACCGGTGACGAAAAAGGTTTGTTTTTGCATAAGACAAAGTTACAAATCCCACCCTCGATCCCTTCCCAAGGAAGGGAAGTTATTTAAGGGATTTTTCCAGTAACTGCAACACTTCCACAATCTCTGCTTGTGAATTATAGCTGTGCAGGCAAAAGCGCAGGCGTTCTTTTCCCTCCGGCACCGTGGGAGAAAGGATCGATTTTACCTCAAAACCAGCCAATTTCAAGGTATTTTCGACCGATTTTACCTGCTTATTCCCAGGAATAAGCACCGATTTTATTGCCGATTTTCCCGGTATAAATACCGATTTTAAGTCTAAATCGGCTATTTTTTCATCAAAAAACCGAATATTTTCTGCGAGTTGGTGGGCCGCTTTATTTTCGGTGTTTACCAGTTCTTCGTAAGCTGCAATAATCGTGGCCACGCCATGCGGCGGCAGCCCGGTGGTATAAATAAAACTTCGTGCAAAATTGACCAGATAGCTTTTCAAATCGGTATCTCCCAGAACGGCCGAGCCGTGACAGCCCATCGCTTTACCATAAGTCACCAGCCTTGCAAAAACTCGGTGCCCGAGAGCCAATTTATCTATTAGACCTGTCCCGAAAACGCCGAGGGCATGTGCTTCATCTATAACTAGTTTCGCGCTATTCGCCGAACAGATCTCTGCCATTTTTTGCAGCTGTGGAGTATCGCCATCCATAGAGAAGACCGATTCGGTTACCACATAAATAACTCCGTCTTTATCCAATTTTTTAGACCAGGTAATCAGTTTTTTCTCCAGATCCTCCAGGTCATTATGCTTGAATTTATACGTTTTTGCAAGGCTCATCTGCATGCCATCGCGAATGCTGGCATGAATTAGTTCATCATATAAAATAATATCGCCACGCTGGGGAACGCTGCTGAAAAAACCCACATTGGCATCATAACCTGAATTGAAGATCAGGGCCGCTTCGACTTTATGGGTTTGTGCTATGAAATTTTCCGCAATTTGATAGATTTTATGGTTTCCCGAAAGTAAACGCGAACCTGTAGCGCCATTATGTTGTAAATCATATTCTTTTAAAATTTCGCTGGCACGCGAAAAAATGGCTTTGTTCTTAGAAAAACCCAGGTAATCGTTTGAAGAAAAATCAACCAAAACTTCACTTTTGACCGAAGAAGGGAGCGTACGTAGCGTGCGTTCTCCTTTACGGGTATTCAGTTTATTTTGAAGTTTTTTTGGTAGCATACGTACAAAGATACGTCCTCCCCCAACTCCTCCCAAGGATGGGAGTACTCAAACTTTTTCAATTTTCTTAGCACAACCATATTATAGATGATTTTTAAAATTCTCAAATTAAATTCTTTTAAAATTATTGTTTTTCAATAATTAAATTATATTTGTTATCGTAAAACGATAATATTAAGATTATGAAAACTAAAAATGTATTCCTTGTTCTGGTTGTTGCTGTATTAGTGATTTTTGCAATAATGGCTTTCTTTGCAGACAAAATTAGTATTGGTGTAACGCACTATTGAGATTATGAGACTTAACAAGATTTTTAAACTACTTATTGATGTAGCATTTTACTTAATGGTTCCCATCGTTTTGTTTTTCCCGGGAACTATTTTGTATATCCTAATTTTTCCAGGGCAGACCGTAATTAATGTGAATGTTCCATTCATGGAAAATGGATTTGGCTTTAAGGCTTTCTTTTTTATGCTCGTGTTTTTTGCGTTGTTTCTGTTGTTTTTTTTAGGTTTCTATCAGCTTAGAAAATTTGCCGCGCAGCTTTTGAAGCAAAGGTTATTCTCTAAAGAAGTGATCTCAAGTACTCAGAAAGCCGGTCAATATTTTACCATTTGTGGGATTGGATCCCTGGTTTTTATAGCTATGAACGCCTTATTTACTAACCATGGAAAATTCAGTGTTACCTTTGGTATATCCAATTTCAGTTTGCTCTTATTTTTGAGTATTGTGGGGGTGCTGTTTTTGCTTCTTAGCGATGCATTTAAAAAAGCGCTTGTACTAAAGGAAGAAAACGAGTTAACCGTATAACCATGCCCATCATTATCAACTTGGATCAGGTTTTAGCAGACCGAAACATGAAAAGTAAAGAGCTTGCTGAAATTATTGGCATTACCGAAGCAAATCTTTCCATCTTAAAGTCGGGTAAGGCAAAAGCCGTTCGGTTTTCTACGCTTGAAGCTATATGCAAAGCGCTTGATTGTCAGCCAGGCGCTATTTTGGCGTATGCCGAAGAACAATAACTTCCTCATTGCGGCATCCTTAGCATGTTCTTCCTTAAATTTACGTGTAACCCAGGCCAAAGTATAAACCAATTCACGCGTATGAAAACACTTTTAAAAGTATTGATCCCATTTATTATTATTTCCTCCCAGTTTTTGCAAGCACAGGAATTAACGGGGGAATGGACTGGTAACCTTGAACTTCCAGGCGTGAAATATCCTCTGGTTCTTACGATAACACAAACTGATAGCGGCTACACCTCCACATTGAAAAGCCCTAAACAGAGTCCGCAGACTTTACCTGTTGGGGAAACCCGTTTTGTAAACGATTCACTCTATTTTTCGATAAGCCAATTCCAGATAAAGTTTGTCGGTAAGCTCAAAAATGAAAGCATCACGGGACAATTTACCCAAATGGGAAACTCGTTTCCCCTCACCCTTCAGCACAAAAAATACGAGGAAGAAAAAATCGCAAAACGTCCCCAGGATCCCTCAGGCTCGCCGTCCTACAAAGCGGAGGATGTTTATTTTAAGAATGCCACGGCAGATAACATCCAACTTGCAGGTACCCTTACTTTACCTGATGATATGAAAAATCCGCCGGTCGCCGTACTTATTTCGGGTTCTGGAGGTCAAAATCGAGATGAAGAATTAAGAGAATTTAATCACCGGCCTTTTCTTGTACTTGCAGATCACCTTACCCGCAAGGGTATCGCGGTATTGCGCTTTGATGATCGCGGTGTAGGCGAGTCACAAGGAAGCCAGCAAAATGCCAACTCGGCAGATTTTGCGAGCGATGTGGAGGCCGCGGTAAACTATCTCAAAACGCGCACTGATGTTGATACTTCAAAAATAGGATTCGTAGGCCATAGCGAGGGCGCACTTATCGCTAATCTTGTCATCACAAACCCTAAAAACAACATTGCTTTTTTCGTTTCGCTTGCAGGAAGCGCGATCTCTGGTGGAGATGTGCTTGCTTCTCAAGCTAAAAAAATGGCAGATCTTAATGGCGTAGATTCAACTATGTCCTCTAATAACATGAAAATTTTAAAAAGAATATATGATCACATCGCTACGGCAAATGATACCGTAGGCATGAATACAGCGCTAAAAAACATCCTTGCCGAAGAACTTCAAGATGCCCCGGAAGATGTAAAAAAAGTGTTCCAATCCAAAATACTTACGGAAACTAAAAACCTGTTTAAGAATTCATGGTTGCTGTATTTTATAAAGACAAATCCCGCTGATTATATAGAACAGATCACCATTCCGACGCTCGTTCTCAATGGTGAAAAAGATGTACAGGTACTGCCAGAATTAAACCTTCCCGCTTATGAAAAAGCCCTGGCAAGAGGAGGGAATAAAGATTATACGGTAAAGGAGCTTTCAGGTCTTAACCACCTGTTTCAGACTGCAACTACAGGAAATCTGAGTGAATACGGCGAGATTGAAGAAACCTTTTCACCAGTGGCATTAGAACTTATTGCGTCCTGGATCAATCAGCGTTTCTAGGTACTCCTCATTTTTTATTGTTATATTCATTCTTCCATAATTTTAAATTAACCATGAGATTCCTTTTTCTACTTTTACTATTCGCGCTTAGCGCGAATGCACAGACCAATACGTATACTATTTCCTTTGACAATGCCGTGCACCATGAAGCGGTAATCAAACAAAGCTTTCCAGATATAAAAACAAAGACGATTACCGCGCGCATGAGCAGGTCATCGCCCGGGCGCTATGCGCTTCATGAATTTGCTAAAAACGTTTACAATGTTGTGGCGACAGACAGCAAGGGCGACACGCTGCCCATCACACGGCCCGATCCCTATTCCTGGGAGATTACGAACCATGATGATACCGTAAACCTGGAATATACCTTGTTTGCAAATCGTGGGGACGGCACTTATTCCCAGATAGACCTTACCCATGCCCATCTTAACATTCCAGCGACTTTTATGTATGTTGATGCGTTGGAAAACCGCCCCATTGAAGTAGATTTTCAGGTTCGTACAGATTTAAACTGGAAAGTGGCAACGCAACTGAAACCCCTTTCTGAAACAACCTTTTACGCACCAGATCTCTATTATTTTATGGACAGTCCTACGGAAATTAGCGACTATAAAATGAAGGAATTTGACCTTGACGGACAAAAAATTCGCTATGCCCTGCACGATCCCGGTTCACAAGCAGATTTTGATACCTATTTTGAAAAAGTCAAAGCTATCGTAGAACAGGAGAAAGCAGTTTATGGTGAATTGCCAGCATATGATTATGGAACGTACACGTTTCTCGCCTGTTATGTGCCCAATGCTTCCGGAGATGGTATGGAGCACCGCAACAGTACCATTCTCACAGATTCTGAGCCGCTTGCCGACGGCGGGATGGAAAACAACATAGGTACCGTTTCCCATGAATATTTCCACAGTTGGAATGTGGAACGCATCCGCCCCGCGGGATTAGAACCTTTTGATTTTTCCAAAGTCAACATGAGCGAATCTCTTTGGTTTGCCGAAGGATTTACCAGCTATTACACTAATTTAATTTTGGCACGTGCTGGTATTATAACACCCGAAGCATATATAAAAAGCCTAAACGGAACCTTCAATTATGTTTGGAATTCACCGGCGCACCAGTTTTTCAATCCCATTGAAATGAGCGAGCAGGCACCCTTTGTAGATGCGGCAACCGCGGTAGACCCAGTAAACCGGGAGAATACGTTTATTTCCTACTATTCCTACGGAAGCATTTTAGGCCTTGCGCTTGATCTACAATTGCGTCAAAAAGATCTCAATCTGGATGGTTTTATGCAAAAAATGTGGCAAAAATTCGGGAAATCTGAAGTTTCCTATACCGTTGAAGATATTGAAAATACGCTTAGCGCTTATGCAGGAGTTCCTTTTGCAACTGCTTTTTTTGACCAGTATATCTATAAAAGTGAGATGCCAGATTATAAAGGACTACTTAATTCTGTAGGCCTGACTATTAGTCAAGATGATCAAAAACCATATTTGGGCGCATCCTTTGCAGGAAGCGAAAAAGGACTTGAAATTACACGAAATGTATCTCAGAATACACCTGTTTACAATGCAAATCTGGATACGGGAGATATCCTTACGGCAATAGATGGCGCGACGATAACAACCACAGATGCACTCGATACATTATTAGCATCTAAAAACGTGGGAGATAAACTTCAGGTAAAATACTTGAGATTCGGCAAAGAGCACACTGCCGAAATTATCTTAACTTCTAATCCTACCTATACCATTGCAATAGATAATGAAGCCGCTAAGAAAGTGGTAAAAAACAGGGAAAAATGGTTGCAACACAGGTGAAATCACTCGGTAATTAATATTTTTTTTAACATGATTTAGTTTGATTTAAACCTTATGGATGAACATTTTACATACAAATATGACGACTTATTCAATCCTTTAATCCAAGCACTTAAAAACTTAGGAGACTCTGCCTCAATTAGTGAAATGGAAGAAGAAGTAGCTCAAATACTCAACTTGAGTGAGGATTCTATTAATGAGATTCACAGAGAAAGCACCACAAAGCTGGCATACCGATTAGCTTGGGCTAGAAACTATTTGAAGAGATATGAAATTTTAGAAAACTCATCTCGCGGAATATGGGCGCTAACAGAAAAAGGTCAAAAAACAAGAGATGTTAATCAGGAAAAAGTTAAACGAACAGTTGTAAAACTTGATAAAGCAGAGCGTGGTAAAAAAACTTCCAAAAAAGAAGAGCCACAAATAGAAAACATTACAGAAGAACTTGAAGATTTCAGTTGGCAAGAAAAACTAATTCAAACCATTAGAAAAATTGATCCTGACCAATTCGAAAGATTATGTCAGAGATTATTGAGAGAATTAGGATTTGTCAACGTAGAAGTTACCGGAAGAGCTAATGATGGAGGGATTGATGGAAAAGGTATTTTCAAAATTGGAAGTGTGTTATCTTTTCATGTAGTTTTTCAAGCAAAAAGATATAAAGGCTCCGTATCATCATCCACAATTAGGGATTTTAGAGGTGCTATGAGTGGCAGGGCGGATAAAGGACTAATTTTAACTACAGGCAGTTTTACGCGGGAAGCAAAAAAAGAAGCGACCAGAGACGGAGCAACTCCTATTGATCTAATAGATGGGAATGAATTTGCTGAAAAACTTAAAGAATTACATTTAGGAATAACCATTGAAATGGTGGAGGAAGTGAAAATAAAACCGGAATTCTTCAAGAATATCTAGTTTTTCAGTATAAAAAAGATATTGTATTCAAATTAATAACCCCTCCGCCTTTGGCTCCTACCCTTTTTTAAGGTGAGAATCTTTAAGCTTTCTTCTAAAAGGAATTTATAGAAAATAAACAAAAAAAGACCTCACAGGTTTCAAAAACCTGTGAGGTCTAAAAATTTTTCAATTCTCCCCTTTGCGGGCTAGTGGGATTTAATCGGCTAGAAGAATGACTTTATTGTCTTTGGCTTCTAATGTCCCTGAGTTGATCTGCAGCGTGTATTCATTAGCTTCTTTACCTGCTTTAAAATGCTTTTTAGCCTTTTCACCTATAGTGGCACCTTTTATCTTTACGCTCCCCTTTTCTAAAAGGGAAACTATGGGTGCGTGGTTATCAAGCATTTGAAAATCGCCATCAATACCCGGTACGGTTACTGATGAGGCTTCACCTACATATAATGTTGCTTCTGGGCTTACTATTTCTAAGTGCATAAAATAAATTCTTTATCATTTCCGCTATAGCGGAAAACTATTCAAATCAATAGTTTGTAATTTATGCTTCAGCAAGCATTTTATCACCAGCTTCAATCGCATCTTCAATGGTACCTTTAAGGTTAAAGGCCGCTTCCGGAAGATGGTCAAGTTCGCCATCAAGGATCATATTGAATCCTTTAATGGTATCCTTGATATCCACAAGTGTTCCCGGGATACCGGTAAACTGCTCTGCTACGTGGAAGGGCTGAGAAAGGAAACGCTGTACGCGACGTGCGCGGGATACAACCAGTTTATCTTCTTCAGAAAGCTCTTCCATACCAAGAATCGCAATGATATCCTGTAATTCTTTATATTTCTGTAAAATCATCTTAACGCGCTGTGCACAGTTGTAGTGCTCATCACCCAGAATCTGTGCAGACATAATCCTGGACGTTGATTCTAGTGGATCTACCGCTGGATAGATACCAAGTTCTGAAATTTTACGGGAAAGTGACGTTGTTGCATCCAGGTGGGCAAACGTTGTTGCCGGTGCTGGATCGGTAAGGTCATCTGCAGGTACATAAACCGCCTGTACCGAAGTAATAGAACCTCTTTTAGTTGAAGTAATACGTTCTTGCATCGCTCCCATCTCAGTAGCCAGAGTAGGTTGGTAACCCACCGCAGAAGGCATACGACCCAAAAGTGCAGAAATCTCTGAACCAGCCTGTGTAAAGCGGAAGATATTGTCAACAAAGAAAAGTACATCTTTTCCTTGCGCTTCCCCTGCTCCATCACGGAAATATTCAGCAATCGTAAGACCAGAAAGTGCCACGCGCGCACGAGCCCCGGGAGGTTCGTTCATCTGTCCAAAAACGAAAGTCGCTTTTGACTCTTTCATCACTTTTTTATCAACTTTGCTTAGATCCCAGCCGCCTTCTTCCATAGAATGCATAAAGGCATCACCGTATTTTATAATTCCAGATTCAAGCATTTCGCGAAGCAAATCGTTCCCTTCACGGGTACGCTCGCCCACACCAGCAAATACTGAAAGACCACCGTGGCCTTTAGCGATATTGTTGATGAGTTCCTGAATCAATACTGTTTTACCAACACCCGCACCGCCAAAAAGACCAATTTTACCACCTTTTGCATAAGGCTCAACAAGGTCAATTACTTTAATACCGGTAAAAAGAACCTCGGTAGATACAGAAAGGTTTTCAAAAGCAGGAGCCTCACGGTGTATGGGAAGACCGTCTTTTCCTGATTTAGGCAAGTTTCCTATACCGTCTATCGCATCGCCAATCACGTTGAACAAACGACCATATACTTCATCCCCTATGGGCATTTGTATAGGATTTCCGGTAGCTAGAACGGCAGTACCGCGGCTAAGGCCATCAGTAGAATCCATAGCGATCGTACGTACCACATTTTCCCCTACGTGAGATTGTACTTCAAGGACAAGGATAGAACCATCCTGTCTTGTTATTTCCAAAGAATCGTAAATTTTGGGAAGTGCATCGCCACTGGCGAATGAAACGTCTACAACCGGACCTATAATCTGCGCAACTTTACCTGTATCTTTTGACATGTGTAGTAGTTGATTTTTATTTAATTAACTATCTAAAAACCGCGTTTTTGCATTAAAATCACGTGGTTTTTTTCATCGTGCAAATATATATTTAAATTTTGAAATCAGGAAAAGAGTTTTGAATGAAAAATACCCCACCACTATTTACCCACAAGTTTCTGCACGAGAAGACTTAAGCCTTTATTCTGCATTCAAACAATTTTAAAAACCGGGCAAAAAATAGCAGGCACCGCTTAGGGTTTATTTTTATCTTCCTCGTCTTGCCTTTGTTCGTAACGTTCTACTTCGCGTAAAATACTGGGAAGAAAAAAGGGCGCTATGGGCTCTATATAAGGATAAATAACAGATTCTGAAGTAACCTCTGGGTCTAAAACAAGATTTTTAGTATGCAGGGAGGTCATAAACATTAAAAGTACGCTTAAAATAAACGCAGTCTTCAAAATACCAAAAAGCGACCCCGCAATCCTGTTGATCATGCCCAGCAGGACAAGCTTGGCAAGTTGGGTAAGTAAACGTGCCAAAACGGAAACCGCTATGACAACGATTAAAAAAGTGACCGCAAAAGCAACCAGGTTCAATGTATCGCCATCCCATTCTGTCCTGCTTTGCAGAAAATCTGCCGCATAATACGAGAAGTGAGCCGCTGCATATATACCAGCTACAAGCCCTATCAAAGAGGCCAGCTCTATAAAAAGCCCGTTTTTGAGTCCGCGGAAAAGTCCCAGAAGCAACAAAACCGCGAGAATAATATCCATATAGTTCATTGTGATAAATATACTAATTTCCCGCAAAGGGTTGCTATATTTGTAGCATGGTACGTGATGAACTTTTAAAACAGCGCTGGGAAGAACTTGTAGAACTTATCTCCAATCGTTTTGCCGATGGCGAAAAGCTGGACCTTGACGCTATTATCTATCTTATAGGCCTACAGGAGCTGGGGCATTTTGACCGCAAGTTCAAAAAAGACGATAAACTTGACCTTATGCATATTGCCATTTGTCGCCTGCTGGAACCTTTTGGGTATTATGAATTTGACTTTCAGGATGAAGAAGGCTGGCCGCATTATAAGGTAATTGAGCAACTTCCCACTTTAAAAGCTGGCGAACAGACCGTGCTGATGAAAGAGGCCATCGTACAGTATTTTCTTGAAAAAGAATTGATAAAATAATCCTGGCCGTGTCGTTCTTTCCTTCCCAATTGATCAATTTTTTGGCAGAATTCCCAAACGATTCTGGACCTATATATAGAGAGACCGTTGCAGGGCGTTTTCCAGTTGAGCCTTTTAATACGCTGAGCAATCTTGTATTTCTGTTTATAGTCATCTATTTTAGCCTAAAAGTCTATAAATCGCCTAGTAAGCACCCTTTTTTGATCTGGGTCATACCTATAATAGGTATTGCCTATGTGGGCGGGACGGTGTACCACGCTACGCGTTCAGCAGAAATCTGGCTATTGATGGACTGGGTTCCCATTATGTTTCTCAGTCTTGCGGGAGTCGTTTATTTTATTATCAAGTGGACCGAAACCTGGTCGCAGCGCATACTGCTGGCAGCGATTATATTAGGTGCTTTCTTTGGATTACGCATGTTGCCACTGCATGTTTCGGTAAAAATAAGTTTTGGATATTTGGTTACCGCGCTGGCCATTGCCATTCCCATAATAGGGTATTTATATAAAACACACTGGTACAATGCAAAAGATGTCATCATTGCTTTTGCGATCTTTGGGTTGGCCGTTTTTTTCAGGACTATTGACAAGCATATGGACATAGCTCTTTTATGGATGGGCACGCACTGGCTGTGGCACAGCTTTGGCGGTCTTGCGGTTTTTTTCCTGATACGGTATATTTATAAGGACAATACGCGTGAAGCGACCGGGATTTCATAAATTTGAAGCCCAACTTTAGGAAAATATTCCTGCCAAATACGGATTAAAACCGGCCAAAAACAGTTGTTTTTAACCCGAAAATAGAATTTTTAGGGTACAAAATTCGGGTGATTTGAATTTTGAATTTATCAGTAACAGCACGAGCGCACTTGTGGAATTCAACAGGATCATGCGTGAGCGAAAACGAAGTTATGTTAGAAAAAATAAAGGAGAGTATCTCCGAAGCGGAAAACTTTCAGGCAAAAAGCATTGAAGAAGTTGAAGATTTCAGGATTAAATATCTGGGAAAAAAAGGATTGCTCAACACCTATTTTGCCGAATTCAAAAAAGTGCCAAACGATCAGAAAAAAGACTTTGGCCAGACTGTAAACCGCCTTAAGCAAGTGGCCCAGGAAAAAGTAGATGCTTTAAAAGAAGCACTCGCCATTAAGGAAGAAGCTTCGGTTTATGGTGACCTTACCCGTCCCGGCGAACCTATTGCCCTGGGCGCGCGCCATCCCATTTCTCAGGTAAAAAACCAGATTATTGAAATTTTCTCACGAATAGGTTTCAATGTTTCCGAAGGACCTGAAATCGAGGACGACTGGCACAACTTTACCGCGCTCAACCTGCCTGAGCATCACCCTGCGCGCGATATGCAGGACACCTTTTTTATACAGACTGATCCAGATGTGCTCCTGCGCACACATACCTCATCTGTACAGGTGCGCTATATGGAAAACAATACGCCGCCCATCAGGACGATTTCCCCGGGTCGCGTTTACCGTAATGAAGCAATTTCTGCACGTTCGCATTGCTTTTTTCACCAGGTTGAAGGTTTATATATAGACAAAGATGTTTCATTTGCAGACCTCAAGCAGACCTTGCAATATTTTACCCAGGCGCTTTTCGGGAAAAGTAAAATCCGTTTGCGACCTTCTTATTTCCCCTTTACTGAACCCAGCGCAGAAGTTGATGTTTACTGGGGCCTAGAGACAGAAACCGATTATAAAATGACCAAGGGCACGGGCTGGCTGGAAATTATGGGCTGCGGAATGGTAGATCCCAATGTGCTTGAAAATTGCGGGATTGATCCCAAAGAATATAGTGGTTTTGCCTTTGGTATGGGCATAGATCGCATTGCACTGCTATTGCACCAGATTTCAGATATACGTTTGCTCAGTGAAAATGACATTCGCTTTTTAAAACAATTTAAAAGCGTACTTTAAACCAACCTATTAGAATATATCTTATGAAAAAATATATTATTATCGCCTTATTAGTGGTCGTGGCTTTGATTTTAGCCTATCTCACATTTGTTATCGCAGCAATTAAGTTTGCAGTAGGCTCCGTATTTGTGGGGATCATGGTCCTTGCAATCTTTATTTTGTGGGTCATGTGGAAAACAAGGGATTAAGCGTGAAAAAAGATATTGAAATACCTAAAGTGAGCGATGTATATATCGCTGCACGGAAAACCTTTAACGAAGAGCACCTTCAGGAAGAGTGGAACGTGTACCTCATTAACGCAAAAGAAGACCCTCTGGAAATTGTGCTTATTGTCGCAAAAGGGCACGGTGACTCTAAGAAGACCAGCACCATGCGCCATAAACTGGATCTATTACCGGGAAAATCCTTTGCTAAAATTGAATTTATTGAAGATAGCCTGTTAGCGCTAAACAATGAGTTTGCAGTCACTTTTTTTCTAAATGGGACCTTATATGAACGTACCTTTATTTTCCCGGCCAATTCAATAAATGAGAAAAACCTTAGTATCTTACCTGTGATGGGCGATCCTGGGATTCTGGCAGAGTAGGATTATAATTTAATAGAAAACTTATACTTTATAAAGTAGTACAAATTTTTTAAATACTTAAGAAATCTGTACTGACTTCCTTTCAATTATTATTATCCTTTTTTTGTTCCAAAAAGGTGTTAAATGAGGAATTACAGCATGAAAATATAAAACGATTATATTTTTATCTTAAAATAAACTTGATTGGAATAATTATTCCCGCTTTTATTCTGGTAATTCTTTTACCTATTCTTGAAGAATGTTGGACCGTTCAAAATGTTCATTTTATAAAATTCAATCTTGTTGTAATTTTACAAGATGTTTTTACAGAAATATTCAAGAGAATGCGGATTTACTTATATTAAAACCTTCCCTTACTTCAAAAATTTGAAAAAATTCTTAGTTGAAAGTTACTGAGCATCAAAAGATGTTCTAGAGAAAAGAATGGATATAATTATTATATTTATATCATAAACTGATATTATTTAAATGTTGTTTTTGAGAAATTACCTTAAACAACATATCTATTTCAGAAAACAAGTAAACACATGAACCTACAAGCGCGAAAATATAAATTTATACAAGAGCTTTTTAAGGTGGAAGAACTCGATGTTATGGATAAACTTGAAGAAATCCTAGAAAATGGACTTTCGGTCAGACGCGATACAATTGAAGAGTACAATAAAGACCTTAATGATGCCATATCCGAGATTGAACGCGGTGAGTTTTATACTCATGATGAGGCTAAAAAAATAGCCAGCAAATGGTAAAAGTGGTCTGGCGAAAAGGAGCTTTAATTCATTTGAATGAACATTACAATTATATCAAAAAAACTTCGTCAGAGTCTGCAATAAATGTGCGTGATTCTATTTTTGAAATGGTTGAGGCACTTGCAGAAAACCCTGAAATTTATCCGCTGGATATGTATCGCAGTAACAATAATGGAGATATCAGGGCTTTTGAAAAGTATAGCTTAAGGGTTGCCTATCAAGTTACGGAACAAGAAATCAGAATTATACGCGTACGCCATACAAAAAGGGAGCCCCTAAAGTATTAATAAGCACTTTATGCAAATCAATTTCCGCACAAAAGAAGAAAGTAACCGCATACAACAGGAAGAGTTTTTAAAACTCCAGCCCGTGGATCGCTTTTATGCTTTCCTTGATTTGATGTGGGCGTTAAAAGATTATCCTTCTAAAGAAAAAGACAAGAACAAAGGTAATTTTGTAATCAAACTTTATGAAGAAGAATAAGTGCAATAACAATCTTTAAGAAAGGCTCAGCATAATGGTTTGCAGCTACCCTTTAGAACGTCTGCCTGTAAAAAAAGTATTAAATACTCCATTGCAATTGTTAATATAATAATATGAAACAACATTCAAAAACTCGAAGCATGATTTTTGAATTCAGTTTAAATTATTTTCCGAAAATCTAATTATGATTTACTTATAAAAGAGAAAGAGGATGATTCTAATTACATTAGTCTTCTCAATGACCTATTTTCTTATTTTAAAAAATTGGGATTTGATCAAAGATTTTATATTCGATCTTTTTTGATTTTTAATTTGTCTGGACAAACTTCTCAGTACAGTTAATCTATTTGAAGCATTAGAATCTACTTTTTAAAATACCAAATAGTTGCTCTAATCCAGCTTATCCGTTAGCTTTAAAAACACCTTTTTCGGTTCTTTTCCTTTATATAAAATCTCATAAATCGCATCAATAATAGGAGTTTTTGCACCTAAATCCTGATTGAGTTTAAAGGCACTTTCGGCGGCATAATATCCTTCGGCAACCATGCTCATTTCTAGTTGGGCGCTACGTACGGTATATCCTTTCCCAATCATATTACCAAACATTCTGTTTCGGCTAAAAACAGAATAACCGGTAACCAATAAATCCCCTAAATAGGCAGAATCATTGATATTCCGCTTCATTTTATGGACTTTTTTGATGAATTTTTTCATCTCCCGTATCGCGTTGCTCATCAACACACTTTGAAAATTATCGCCATAACCGAGACCATGGGCAATCCCTGCGGCAATGGCATAAATATTTTTCAGCATTGCGGCATATTCTACGCCTATGGTATCATCGCTCAGGCTGGTTTTGATATAATCGCTGCTAACATGACTCGCCACCACACTTGCATGTTCTTCGCTGGTGCAGGCAAGGGTAAGATAAGAAAGACGCTCCAGTGCAACTTCTTCCGCATGGCAGGGACCACTGAGCACCCCTATATTTTCAAACGGAATATCGTATTTATCATGAAAATGCTGGCCTACGATTTTTCCGCTTTCGGGAACGATTCCTTTAATGGCAGAAAAAACCACTTTGTCTTTCAATGAAGCGGTAAGCTTTTCCAGTTCTTTGCTCACAAAAGCGGATGGAACGGCAAAAATGAGATAATCTGCATAATTTACAATCTCATCAATATCATTGCTCAGCTTAAGTTTGACCATGTCAAATTCTACCGCACTAAGATAATTTGGGTTGTGTTTTTCCTTTTTAAGATGTTCTATCGCATAGGTGTTACGCATATACCAGCCTACTTCATCCAGGTTTTCACAAAGCATTTTTACAATTGCCGTTGCCCAGCTCCCACCTCCTATTACACCAAATTTAATTGCCATTTCAAACTAAAAATTATCGATTCAGGCCAAAAATAATGCTTTTTTAGGAGTCTGCCCTGGAATTGAAAAAATTGGAAAATATGTGTTAGGAATAGAAGAATCGGCTTCGATCGTAAAGCGTGTGACCTAAAACATTAAGATACATTTAAAAGGGGTAATTGTGAAGAGCCCGCATTATTTCGTACTTTCATCTTTCAAGAAAACAACTAAAAAAATTATTCAATGGGATTATTTTCATTTATTAAAAACGCTGGTGCAAAAGTATTCGGCATAGGCAAAACCGATGAGCAGGAAGCTAAAGAAGACGCTACAGCAAAAGTCGCCGCCAGAGAGGAAGCTAACAAAAAAGCAGCTGCCGCATTAGAAGAAACAATAGGGGATCTGGGCCTCTCTGTTGAAGATCTTTCCGTCAGCATAATGGGAGACACCGCTACCGTAAAAGGCAAAGCCAAAGATCAAAGTACTAAAGAAAAAGTAGTGCTTGTTACCGGTAATGTGGAAGGTATTGCACAGGTAGACGATCAAATGAGCGTAGATCAGACAGAACCAGAATCTCAATTTTATACCGTAAAATCTGGAGATAGCCTGAGTAAAATCGCAAAGGCACATTATGACAATGCCATGAAGTACCCTGTAATCTTTGAAGCTAACAAACCCATGCTCAAAGATCCAGATAAAATTTATCCAGGACAGGTACTTCGTATCCCTAAATTGGATTAATTTTCTACAATTTTTATAAAAAAAGGGCTAAAACCGTCGGTTTTAGCCCTTTTTTTGTGCTTTTTTTTTAAAAATTAAGATAATATATATATCCTACCTGAAGCCATACAATAGAGTCATCATATTTATTGGGAGGATAAGCAGCTACATCAGGATTGAGTCCGTCAACCCAGTTCGAAAAATAGCGGTGATGACGTAATTCAAAATTAAGATCACTTAGAATGCCTATTTTAAACCTGAAACCCACACTCCCGGTAATTGCCGTGGTATGACCAGCCGAGTCATCAATGCCCCCTAACTTGCCCGTACCTTCTAAAAAACGATCAAAATAAGCATCTTCAGGCGGGATGCCGGGTATATCCTGAATTGAAGAATATCCTGGCTGGTAGCTTACGTAATGAACACCCAGGGAAATGTAAGGAGCTATTAAAAACGCCCCCGCCTGAAAATCCCTTACACTCAATGGGAAATATTCTACCTGGCTACCTATTTCAATTACAGATGATGTTCCTTTGTGATCGCGCAGATCACGTCCTTTATCACTATCTTTTTTAGATTCTGGCCCTTCGTGGCTCAATTTAGTATAATGATAATCTATTTCATTGCGTATCTTAAAATGGTCGTTAAAGTAAACATCTCGAGAATAGCAGTTGCAATCAGAACGATAGGCAAAGTTCATATAATGCATTAAGGCAACCCCTAAACCCACATTATTTATATTTGTATTAATATTATTTCTAAGTCCAAAATCAGATTGAAATAGTAATGGACCTGCACCTACGCCTATCTCATTAGAGAAACCAAATATAAATTGACCATCTGAACGGGAAAAAACACCGACAAAAAACAGAAAAAAGAGTATGAAACGCTTATTTTTCATTAATTTAGATTTCTATATCCTGCAAATATAACAAAGTTTTAAGGTTTTTTAAAAAAGGGTGATTATATATGTTTTTGTAAAAGGGTATTTTTAAAATTATGCTATCTTTTTAAGAATATGAAAATTTTAAGTTACTAAAATTTAATATTATATATATTTACATTATAATTTGAACAATTAATTTTCAATTATTTAATACAATACAAATGACAGATAACATCAAAAGTTTTGTCGACTCTGTTAAGATAAACAATCCTAATGAACCCGAATTTTTACAGGCAGTTCATGAAGTGGCAGAAACGGTGATTCCCTTTATTGAGCAAAATAAAAAATATCAAAATGCTAAATTATTAGAACGTATGGTTGAACCAGAGCGTACCATCATGTTTAGGGTGCCATGGGTAGACGATCAGGGGGAAACTCAAATAAATAAAGGGTATAGGGTAGAATTTAATTCAGCTATAGGTCCCTACAAAGGTGGTTTACGTTTTCACCCGTCTGTGAACTTAAGTATATTGAAGTTTCTTGGTTTTGAACAGGTCTTTAAAAACAGCCTTACCGGTTTGCCTATGGGCGGCGGGAAAGGGGGTTCAAACTTTGACCCTAAAGGAAAATCAGATAAGGAAATTATGCGCTTCTGCCAGAGTTTTATGACAGAACTGTATAGACATATAGGACCTAATACAGACGTACCCGCCGGGGATATAGGTGTGGGCGGTCGCGAGATTGGATTTATGTTCGGTCAATATAAACGCATACGCAATGAATTTACGGGTATCCTTACCGGTAAGGGACTGAGCTATGGTGGTTCAAAAATACGTCCAGAAGCTACAGGTTACGGCAATGTTTATTTCACTAAATATATGCTTGATGAGAAAGGGGAAACCATGAACGGGAAAATCGTGGTCATCTCAGGCTCAGGAAACGTCGCCATATACGCTGCGCAAAAGGCAACTCAGCTTGACGCCAAAGTGGTTACCATGTCAGATTCAAGCGGATTTATATATGATAAAGAGGGTATAGATGCTGATAAACTGGCTCATATTATAGAAATCAAAGATGTACGCCGCGGAAGGATCAAAGAATACCTTGATAAATATCCCGATGCTGAATATCATGAAGGTGAAAACCCTTGGGGAATCAAGTGTGATATTGCACTTCCTTGTGCTACACAAAACGAACTTCAGAAAGAAGATGCGGAGCAGCTTATAAAGAACGGTTGTATGAGTGTGGGAGAAGGAGCAAACATGCCCTGTACTCCAGAAGCTATCGAAGTATTTCAAAAGGCTAAAATTTTATTTTCACCTGGTAAAGCTTCAAATGCGGGTGGTGTCGCAACTTCTGGACTTGAGATGTCCCAGAACAGTTTGAGGTATAACTGGTCTGCAGAAGAGGTAGATCAAAAATTACATGAGATCATGTATGACATTCACAATGCCTGTGTATCGCATGGCAAAGATGCGGATGGACATATTGATTATGTGAAGGGTGCAAATATCGCCGGTTTTGTAAAAGTTGCCGATGCCATGCTGGCACAGGGAATCGTATAGCAAGCTATTCAGAACTATTAAATACCAAAAAAGGGTCTTCCGCACGAAGACCCTTTTTATTTGACAATAATCGTACTTTTGAACGTTATGTAAGCAATATTAAGCTCTATGATAAAGAAATTACTTCTGGCCTTTGTCTTTCTCACTGTGCTTAGTGCAAGTGCACAGGATTATTCTGACAGCTGGAAGGGTTATTTCTCATACACCAGCATCAATGATATAACGTACGGCAACGGGAGGGTATATGCAGCGGCCCAGAATTCGGTTTTTTCATATGATGCCACTACTGATGAACTTTCAACATTGTCTACGATTGAAGGGCTTTCTGGTGAGACCATTTCAGCAATTTATTACAGCGATCAGGCCAGCGCACTTTTCGTGGGCTACGCTTCTGGACTTTTTGATGTAGTTCAGGATAATGGGGACGTCCTTACCGTTGTGGATATCGTCAATAAAAATTCTATCCCCCCTAACGAAAAACAGATCAATCATTTTCTGGAAAATAATGGACTCTTATATATAAGTACAGATTTTGGGATCTCTTTATATAATATTGAACGGCTGGAGTTTGATGATTCCTATTTTATTGGCGCCGCTGGCGGAAGGCTACACGTACGTCAAACGGCAATTTCCGGTTCTTTTATCTACGCTGCTACTCAAGAGGGCGGGCTGAGACGTGCTTCTGTACAGGATGAAAATCTTATTGACTTTCAGAACTGGTCACCTATTTCTAATGGAAACTGGCTGGGAATTGTAAGTAGCGCAGACCGCCTTTATGCTGTTGATGCAAACAATACGCTCAATGTTCTCAATGGCACCACCTTCACTACACTTTCCCAATATCCTAGCCGACCGCTACGGCTTACTTCTGGCGGAACCGGGTTTACGGTCACCCTTACAAATAGGGTTTATGCCTATGACAGTACGGGTAGAGAGACCGCCAGTATTGCATTAAATGAACAGTATCCGGGAAGTTATAGTACCGCTTTTTCTACGCAAGGTTTGCTTTTTATAGGAAGTTCTGAAAGTGGTTTGTTGATGACCAGCCTGTCCGCCGCTCAGGATCTGATGCAGGTTTTGCCAGATGGCCCGTTGCGCAACGATCCTTTTTCAATTGAAGCGATACCCGGTGAATTATGGGTGGTTTATGGCGATTATAGCAATTCTTTTAATCCCTACCCATTGAAGCGTCGTGGTTTTAGCCATTTGCGACAAGAGTCTGGCTGGGAAAACAGTTCTTACCAGGATGCACGCAATGCCAATAATATGGTGAATATCACTATAAATCCGGAGAATACGGAAGAGGTTTTTTTAAGCTCCTTTAATTCTGGATTGCTGGAGATTAATGAAGGTATCGCTACCCAGCTTTTTGATGAAACAAACAGCGGTCTCAGCGATCTCCCCGTAAACCCAACTGATGTGCGTATTAATGGTGCGGCCTTTGATTCAAACGGAAATTTGTGGATGACCAATACACTGGTTGAAAATGCGCTTGCTAGAAAATCTGGGAACGACATAACCGGTTTTTCGATCAAGGAAATCGTACCAAATTTTGATGAAGTTTTCTATACTCAACTGGTAACAGATCGTCAGGGCAATGTGTATTTTGGTTCTGACAAAGCGGGTTTGATCGCTTACAATCCCGTAAATGAAAACTTTGCTAAGCTTACCGGCGAGGAAGAAGCTAATTTACCCTCAGATGATATACGTGCGCTCGCCTTAGACAACAGCGGTACGTTGTGGATAGGAACCACCGCCGGTCTGCGCTTACTCTTTGGCCCTGCCCAGGTTTTTGAAAACCCCGAGGTACAGACCAGTACGATCGTCATCCTTGAAAATGATATTCCGGTAGAACTTTTAAATGAGCAATCCATACAGAGTATAGCCGTGGATGGGTCTAATAATAAATGGGTGGGCACGCTAAGCAACGGTGTTTTTTATTTTTCGTCAAATGGACAGGAAACTTTGCTGCAGTTCAACACCTCAAATTCCCCATTACCGTCTAATACAATAAGTGCTATCAGTATTGATGATGAGAGTGGCGAAGTGTTTTTTGCCACCCCACAAGGGCTTGTCTCTTATGCAGGTAGTGCAGTTGCCGCAGCAGACAATCTCGAGGCAGTACGCGCTTTCCCTAATCCCGTAAAACCACAATTTACAGGGCAGGTGACCATAGATGGCCTTACCGAACGCGCTAATGTAAAAATCACAGACATCACCGGAAATCTTGTTTATGAAGAAGTTTCAGAAGGGGGAAGTATTCAATGGGATACAACTGCATTTGGAAAACATAAAGTAGCAACGGGCGTTTACCTGGTTCTGGTAACCTCAAGCGATGCTTCTGAAACGAAAATTGCAAAAATAATGATCATACGCTAATGCTGGTTACTACTCCCGCCATCGTCATTTCTGCCCTAAAATATGGTGAGGCAGATTTGATCGCAAAATGTTATACACGTAGCGACGGACTCAAATCCTATCTTCTAAGGCGCATTTTAAAGTCTAAAAAAGGAAATTTGCGCACCGCCATGTTTCAGCCAGCCATGCAACTCGAGATTGTTGCAAACCATAAAAATAAAGGCACGCTTGAGAGCATACGCGAAGCTAAAGTCCTGCACCCCTATCAAAGTTTGCATACTGATATTACAAAAACGAGTATCGTACTCTTTCTATCTGAAATAATACGCAGTTCAGTCATGGAAGAAGAAGAAAACCTTCCCCTTTATCATTTTCTTGAACATGCTTTTTTATGGCTGGACCATCAAGAACGTGCTGCTAATTTTCATCTGCTCTTTCTTCTGGAACTTACAAAATACCTGGGCTTTTACCCTGATAGTTCCCATATGGATAAAGAACAGTTCAATCTACAGACCGGGCAATTTGAAGCGCATCCTGACGTATATAGCATTTCACCGGCAAATCTATCCTTGCTTAAGGAATTACTAAAAACTAAATTTGACACCTTACATACTTTAAAACTCAACCAGCAAAGCCGCGCGGCATTTATGGACATGCTTCTTGATTATTATCATTTGCATATTCAGGGTTTTAAAAAACCTAAATCCCTTAGCGTGCTTACCAACCTATTCAACTAACTTTATGTTCAAAACCTTACTACTCTTCTTCTTTTTTATTGGATCACTTGTTCAGGCCCAGACCGTACAAATAATAGATAGTGACAGCAAAACACCCATAAGCAATGCCGCTTTTTTTAATGCCGAAAAAAACACCTCAGCAGTTAGCGATCTCCAGGGCAATGTAGATCTTTCAGACTTTGAGGAAAACGAAAACATTTTTATTACGCACATCTCACACCGCCCAAAAACGACCACAAAAGCCCAAATAATGGCTAAAAATGGTCAAATTTTACTCGATTCTGATGAAAATCAACTGGGGGAAGTAATACTTTCTGTGGCTAAGTTTGAACAGGATAGAGAGGTGGTTTCCCATAAGATAAATACGATTACACCAGAGCAGATCGCATTCAGGAATCCACAAACGGCGGCAGACCTTCTTTCAAATAGCGGGGAGGTTTATGTGCAAAAAAGTCAGCTGGGCGGTGGCAGCCCCATGATACGCGGCTTTTCAACAAATCGCCTGCTCCTTACCGTAGATGGAGTACGTATGAACACCGCGATTTTTCGTTCGGGCAATCTGCAGAATGTCATCAATATTGATCCTTTTGCCTTAGATCATACCGAGGTGATTTTGGGCCCCGGTTCTGTGGTTTATGGCAGTGATGCGATAGGCGGAGTGATAAACTTTTATACTACAAAACCTCAGTTTTCCACCGGAAATAATCAATTTTTAAGCGGTAATGCCGTAGCACGATATTCTACCGCAAATGAGGAAAAAACCGGCCATGTCGATTTTAATTTCGGTACAAAAAAGTGGGCGTTTTTTTCAAGCGCAAGCTATTCTGATTACGATGATCTGCGCATGGGCGCGCACGGTCCGGCAGACTATCTACGTCCAGATTATGTAGACCGCATCAATGGCGAAGATGTTCAGGTTATAAACGACAACCCCAATGTACAGGTGCCCACCGGTTTTGACCAACTCAACCTGATGCAAAAAGTGCGTTTTATGCCTAATGAAACCTGGGAATACAACCTCGGCGTGATTTACAGCACCACTTCAAACTATTCCCGTTACGATCGCCTTACCAGAAAGCGCGGTGATCAGTTACGCTCCGCGGAATGGTATTATGGTCCTCAAAACTGGTTTTTTTCTAATTTCCAAATAGATAAAAAAGGCTACGGACCGCTTTATGATAAAGCCAAACTAACCGTTGCCTTTCAAAATTTTGAAGAAAGCCGTCACGATCGCAACTTTGGCGATGATATACTTTTTGAGACCGAAGAGATGGTTGACGCCTATTCCGCAGCGCTTGATTTTACTAAAGAACTAGGCAAACATCAGCTTTTTTACGGTCTGGAGTATGTTTTTAATGATGTAAGCTCCAGCGGAAAACAGACAAATATTCTTGATAACACGAGCATTCCTGATGCTTCACGGTATCCTGATGGCTCCACCTGGCAATCTGCCGCAGCGTATGTAAGCGGTCAATTCCATCTTGCGGAAAACATGAACCTGCAATCTGGCCTACGGTACGATCAGGTACTGGTAGATGCCACTTTTGATGATCGTTTTTATGATTTTCCATTTTCAAATGCAGATATCAATACCGGTAATCTTACCGGTTCGCTAGGTTTAAACTGGCAGGCAAGTCAGATCTTGGGATGGCGTTTTAATGTTTCTACCGCCTTCAGGGCACCGAATATTGATGATGTGGGTAAAATTTTTGACAGCGAACCTGGTTCGGTTGTGGTGCCTAATCCTGACCTTAAAGCAGAATATGCCTATAACTATGAAATAGGCTTAAACCTCAATTTTGAAGAAGTAGTAAAAGTTGATCTCGCAGGGTTTTACACCTATCTTGACAATGCGCTGGTACGACGCGACTTTAATCTGGGCGGTGAGACCTTGATTGATTATCAGGGAGAACCCAGTAACGTGCAGGCCATTCAAAATGCGGCTTCTGCAAAGGTTGTAGGATTAGAAGCGGGCGTAGACATCCTGTTCAATAAAAACATGAATTTAAGTTCACAGATTAATATTATCGAGGGCAGTCAGGAAGAAGATGATGGCAGTACCGCACCTTTACGTCATGCCGCGCCCCTCTTTGGCAATACACATCTCGTTTGGAAAAATGATCGTTTAAAATTTGACGCGTTCGCGGAATATAATGGCCAACTTAATGCTGATGAGCTGGCGCCTTCTCAAGTGGGCAATTCCTATCTCTACGCGCTCAATGCGGATGGTGATCCTTATGCACCACGCTGGTACACGCTTAATTTTGCTACACAATACAAACTGAATCAAACCTGGCAGCTTACCGCCGCACTCGAAAACATTACTGATCAACGGTATCGTCCCTACTCTAGCGGGATTTCTGCTCCGGGACGTAACTTTATCGTTGCGGTGAAGGTTGGTTTTTAATTTTCACCAGCACAGTATAAAAAACTGAAAAATCTAGAATCACAATTGAGATTCTAATATTTTGACAATAAAAATGTCCCATACGTTTTAAATGCATGGGACATTTTTTATTTAAACAAACCTGATCTTTCGGTTTATGAACCGCACATTAAGCAGTCGTCATCACCTTCAGCTTCTTTTGCCTGGGCGATAATCGCTTTCATTTCTGAGGCGCTCATGGGAGTGGTATCAACTTCAGAATTGGCTTTTGCTGCCGGCTTTTCAACGGATGCTGTTTCATAAGCCAATTCAGGCTCTTCAACAAACAGCTCTTGCTGCGGAGGTTTTGGAACGCTAGATTCTAATGTTCTCGCGGCACGCGCAGCCATTCTATTTGATCGCACTTCCGGTTGCGGCAATACGGATTGTTCCTCTGGATTTGGCATTGATACTTTTTCTTCCGGTTGTGGAAGTACTGCCTTTTCTTCCTTTTTCAAAGTGAATTTTATGGCATCTACGGCAGATTTTGTACGTAAATAGTACATTCCTGTCTTTAATCCGCTTTTCCAGGCGTAAAAGTGCATGGAGGTCAATTTAGAATAATTGGCATTTTCCATAAATAGGTTAAGCGATTGGGATTGATCAATGAAATAGCCTCTATGACGAGACATGTCAATAATATCTTTCATGCTCAGTTCCCATACGGTTTTGTACAGTTCCTTAAGATTATCTGGAATGATATCTATATTTTGAATGGAACCATTAGAACGCATTACCGCTTGTTTTAAATCTTCATCCCATAAGTCTAAAGCCACAAGATCTTCTAATAAATGCTTGTTTACAACGATAAATTCACCAGAAAGAACCCTACGGGTGTAAATGTTTGACGTGTAAGGCTCAAAAGCTTCATTGTTTCCTAGAATCTGTGAAGTGGACGCGGTAGGCATAGGCGCAACAAGTAGTGAATTACGAACACCATGTTCCATCACTTCTTTACGAAGCGATTTCCAGTCCCATCTTCCGCTCAGTTCTTCATCGGTAATTCCCCAAAGGTTATACTGAAATTCCCCTTTCGAAATAGGCGAACCTTCAAAAGTTGAATACGGGCCTTCTATTTTTGCCATTTCCATAGAAGCGGTAACGGCAGCAAAGTAAAGGGTTTCAAAAATTTCTTCGTTCAATTTCTTTGCCTCGTCGCTGGTAAACGGCATACGTAATTTTATAAACGTATCTGCAAGTCCCTGGATTCCCAAACCTACGGGACGGTGGCGCATATTGGAATTTTCAGCCTCCTTAATGGGGTAATAATTGCGGTCAATTACCCTGTTCAGGTTTTTGGTCACGCGCTTAGTGATCTTATACAGTTCTTTATGGTCGAAACCGCCATCTTTTACAAACATGGGCAGCGCTATGGAAGCGAGGTTACACACTGCAACCTCATCAGGACTTGTGTACTCCATAATCTCTGTACAAAGATTTGAAGATCGAATCGTACCCAGGTTTTTCTGATTTGATTTACGGTTGGCCGCATCTTTATACAACATGTATGGCGTACCGGTCTCAATTTGAGATTCGAGTATTTTTTCCCAAAGTTCGCGTGCTTTTATGGTTTTTCGGCCTTTTCCAGCCTCTTCGTATTCAAGATATTTGGCGTCAAACTCTTCACTGTGCATATTGAAAAGGTTCGGGCACTCATTGGGACACATAAGCGTCCAGGTGCTGTTTTCTTCCACACGTTTCATAAACAAATCTGGAATCCACATGGCATAAAACAAATCGCGGGCGCGCATTTCTTCCTTACCGTGGTTTTTCTTAAGATCAAGAAAATCCATAATATCAGCATGCCATGGCTCTATGTACATAGCAAAAGAGCCTTTACGTTTACCACCGCCCTGATCTACATAACGTGCGGTGTCATTGTACACGCGCAACATGGGTACGATACCATTTGAAGTTCCATTCGTACCACCTATATAAGCACCTGTAGCGCGAATATTGTGAATAGAAAGGCCAATTCCTCCCGCGCTTTGAGAGATTTTTGCGGTTTGCTTTAGCGTATCATAAATCCCGTCAATACTATCGTCCTGCATGGCAAGAAGAAAACAGGAAGACATTTGCGGTTTTGGTGTACCCGAATTAAACAGCGTGGGGGTCGCGTGGGTAAAATACTTTTTAGACATCAATTCGTAGGTTTCCTTTACAGATTCCAGATCATCCAAATGAATTCCCAAAGAAACGCGCATCAACATATGCTGTGGCCGTTCAGCGATTTCTCCGTTTAATTTTAATAAATAAGAGCGCTCTAAAGTTTTAAACCCGAAGTAATCGTACCCAAAATCCCGACTATAAATAATAGAAGAATCAAGTTCTTCTTTATTTTCCATCATCACTTTATAAACATCGTCTGCGACCAGCGGGGCTTTTTTGCCCGTACGTGGGTTGACGTATTCATATAAGTCTGTCATGACCTCGCTAAAGGTCTTTTTTGTGTTTTTATGAAGGTTGGACACCGAAATACGCGCGGCAAGTTTTGCATAATCAGGATGTGAAGTAGTCATGGTCGCAGAAACCTCTGCCGCAAGATTATCAAGTTCACTTGTTGTTACACCATCATAAAGCCCTTCAATAACGCGCATTGAAATTTTAACCGGGTCTACCAGTGGGTTTAGACCATAGCACAACTTTCTTATGCGGGCGGTGATTTTATCAAACATTACGGGCTCTTTGCGGCCGTCTCTCTTAAGTACGTACATGGGTTTTTGTTTTAATGATTATGGGGTTAAAATAGTATAAGCATGCTACAATTATGGAGGTCGATGTCACTTCGAGTAGTTGTTTTCCATAGCGATAGCGGGGGAGACAACGTATCGACAAGTATCTCTTATCAGATTTTAATTTTATCAGCAGACTTCTCGATACATCCCGATAAAAATCGGGACACTCGAAGTGACATTATAGTTTTAAATTAAAAACGAGAATCTTTAAAATAAATGCTGGATTTGAGTTATTTTCAACCAAAACAGTCAATTTTAAGGCATTTTCATCCAAATTTTCAACTTAAAAATCGGCATCAAAACTGATTTTCTGACCTTCCTGACCACCGCTACCACTGGCAACACCCGCTTTTTGATACTCTCCTACACGTTTTTCAAAGAAGTTGGTTTTTCCTTGCAGGGAAATCATATCCATAAAGTCAAATGGATTTGTCGCGTTGTATTCTTTCTCACATTCAAGCTCAACAAGAAGCCTGTCTGTAACGAATTCCAGGTACTGGGTCATCAGTTTAGAATTCATGCCTATAAGACTGCTGGGAAGTGACTCCGTAATGAATTCACGCTCAATATTAAGCGCATCCACTATAATTTCACGAATGCGGTCTTTAGGTACTTTATTGATCAGGTGGTGGTTATGCAAATGAACCGCAAAATCACAGTGTACACCTTCGTCTCTTGAGATCAATTCATTAGAAAAGGTAAGACCAGGCATAAGACCACGTTTCTTTAACCAGAAAATAGAGCAAAATGCGCCAGAAAAGAAAATACCTTCCACAGCGGCAAAAGCGATCAAACGCTCAGCAAAACTGGGGCTTTCAATCCATTTTAAAGCCCAATCTGCCTTTTTCTTTATGGCCGGGAAAGTTTCAATGGCATTAAAAAGACCGTCTTTTTCTTCATCGTTTTTAACGTACGTATCAATAAGTAGCGAATACGTTTCTGAATGAATATTTTCCATCATGATCTGGAAACCGTAGAAAAACTTAGCTTCGGAATATTGTACTTCGTTCACGAAGTTTTCGGCAAGATTTTCATTTACGATACCGTCTGAAGCGGCAAAAAAAGCAAGAATATGCTTTACAAAATAGCGCTCATCTGCATTAAGTTTATTCTTCCAGTCGGTAAGGTCCTGATGAAGGTCAATTTCTTCTGCGGTCCAGAAACTTGCTTCAGATTTTTTGTACCATTCCCAGATGTCATGGTGTTGAATAGGGAAAATTACAAACCGGTTTTTGTTTTCCTGCAAAATGGGCTCTACTGCATTACTCATAGTCTTAGGGGTTTACGTGTGGTTAATTTGGTGTTATTTGGGACTAACAAATATGGAAAAAAATAAGACCAATCAGAGGGTAAAAGCCTTTTCGTTTTCAACAAAGTTTTCAACATAGGGCAATTCCTACTTAACCAAAAAATTTATTTAATTTATTGATTATTAATATTTTGTACTTTCAAAAAAAATGAAAAGTTCCCCAAAAAGTCAATCTCAATGGGCTGCGAGCGAACTTTTCAACAGTAGGAAATAAGGTGGTTTGTAAGTGCCTTGTAGCTGGTTTTATGGCGTGTAGAATGTGTATTATATAAATTAAAAATTTTGTAAAAAAAGACAATTTATAGTCTACTTTGTACCGTTTACAAGCCTGGTGCTTTTCTCAAAATGTGTAATGACCTGATTGACGCAGGCTTCAAGATCATCTTTTAAATCTTTAGCCCAAAATCTAAAAACAGTGTAGCCCATTTCCTCAAGTTTTGCATTGACCTCCCGGTCGCGTTGCATGTTGCGTTCAATTTTTGGGATCCAGAAATCCCGGTTGCTTTTGATCTTCAATTTTTTATTCTCCCAGTCGTAGCCATGCCAAAATTCCCCATCAATAAAAATTGCAGTCTTGTATTTTTTGATCGAAATATCCGGTTTACCGATCAAATATTTACTGTTCACACGATACCGAAAACCTGCCGCCCACAGCGCCTTTCGCAGTTGTAACTCTGGCTTTGTATTTTTGCCCTTTATTTTGCTCATCAGTTTAGAGCGCCGCGGTGTGGTGTAGAAACCACCCGCTTCGTTGAAGCGCGGGACTTTTATAGGTTTTTCATCATATTCTTTTGCCATGTTTAAAAATAACCTGGTTCGCACTATAATGGCTGTCAACAAATCGTTAAAACCGGTAAAAAAGGCTCCTAATTCGCCTAATTTTAGCCAGGAACTGGCATAATTCGTGCAGTTTTTGATGAAAAACCGCCTTGAATTTTAAAAATCTATTTTTTATTTTTTTTCTTATGCTGACCTTTTTAGCATGTAAGGAAATTACCAAAGCGAAGGATTTTATTACCAATCCTTCCGCCAGGGAAGTCTACAAACGCGAACTCGAAAACGACTCCACACAATCTGATCGCTGGGAACGGGCGTTTGAATTGGCAAAAAAAGACAGTGTTTTAGTAAAACTGCCTTACGTGGAGTCTGGTCATTTTTGGCAAAATAATTTTACCGCTGCGGGATATAATTTGCATTTGCAGCAGGGAGAGCGCTTTTCTGCCGAAATTCAGGCAGATTCGGTTAAAAATAAGGTGTTTTTGGCACTTTTTCGTTCCGTAGGAGATTCTCTTAATCCTTTAAAACTGGAACTCGAAAACCTGCCCAATGAAAATCAAATTCAGTTTACAGTAAAAGAAACCGGAGATTATAAACTCGTGGTTCAGCCAGAAATTCAAGCTTCTACCACGTTCAACCTTCTCCTCTATCGCACGCCGCTCTATAGTTTTCCCGTAGCGGAAAAAGGGAACGCGGCCATACAGAGCTTCTGGGGGGCAAACCGCGATGGTGGCAGGCGTAGCCATGAAGGGCTTGATATTTTTGCAGATCGTGGTACGCCGGTTCTTGCCGCCTGTGATGGCAGGGTGAGTTCTACGGGCAACCGCGGGCTGGGCGGCAAACAAGTGTGGTTGCGCTCTGGCATTTTTGGCAATTCGCTCTATTACGCCCATCTGGACAGCATTATTGCTTCACCCGGTCAGCGTGTAAAAAGAGGTGACACGCTTGGTCTCGTAGGCAATACCGGCAATGCGCGTACCACGCCGCCGCATTTACATTTTGGTATTTATCGGCGTGGGCGTGGCGCTATTAATCCGTTGCCATACGTTTTTGAAGGGATCGCCCCCGTGCCTTCAGCAAAAAATGAAACTACAAAGCAATTTTGTGTGGTTACTTCCTCCATTGCTAATATTAGGGCTTCTGCTTTCGCCAAAGCGGAAAAATTGGGACAGGCCAAACGGGACGATACTTTAAAAATTTTAGGAAAGACAACCGACTGGTATCATATACGCACTCGGCAAGATCAAAGTGCCTATATTCACCAGAGCCTATTGAGGGATCTGACCAATTAACATTGTTTTGGTCAAAGGGTTTCTCAAAACTGCCTATATTTAATAAAATTTATCTCAAAATATTCAATCGATGTCGCTATTTTCAAAAGTAAAAAATACCATAAATCTGCTCAAGCATGTAGATCTTGATGCCCTGACCAAACTTTCCAAAAAGGTAGACCTTTCTGAGGTGATGGCTGCAGTAGGCAACCTGGACGATCGTCAGCTGGGCGGACTCATGAAAATGCTAAAGACACAGTCAAAAAAAGGGCAGCATAAATTACCTCCCATAGACGGCGATTTTTATAATCTGGAACTCAAATTAACTCCAGAACAGCGCGAAATACAGATGAAAATGCGCAATTTCATGGAAGAAGAAGTTAAGCCTATTGCAAATGAATACTGGAACAAAGCAGAATTTCCGCACCATATAATCCCTAAAATGGCAAAACTCAACGTTTGTGGTATCGCCTATAAAGGATATGGCTGCCCTGATCAATCATTTCTGATGGAAGGGATTCTCGCGATGGAACTTGCCCGGGTTGACGTATCGATCTCTACCTTTTTTGGAGTACATAGCGGGCTTGCCATGGGTTCTATTTATCTCTGTGGAAGTGAGGAACAAAAACAGGAATGGCTTCCGAAGATGCAGAAGTTTGAAAAAATTGGTGCTTTTGGCCTTACAGAACCCGAAGTGGGATCTGGCGTGGCCGGCGGCATGGGCACGACCTGTAAAAAAGAAGGTGAGGAATGGGTACTTAATGGCCAGAAAAAATGGATAGGAAACGCCACTTTTTCTGACCTGACGGTTATCTGGGCCCGCGATGTGGATTCTGACCGCGTGAAAGGATTTATTGTACGCAAGGAAAATCCCGGCTTTAAAGCCGAAAAAATGCCAGATAAAATGGCGTTGCGCACCGTGCAAAATGCCATCATCACCTTAACCGATTGCCGCGTACCGGAAACAGACCGCCTACAGAATGCGAACTCCTTTAAGGACACTGCAAAAGTATTGCGCATGACACGCGCGGGCGTTGCCTGGCAAGCGGTGGGCTGTGCTCGGGGCGCTTATGAAGCTGCACTAAAATACACAAAGAAAAGGGAGCAGTTTGGCAGGCCTATTGCCAGTTTTCAGCTTATTCAAAACCATCTCGTGGAAATGGTGGCAAACCTTACGGCTATGGAAACACTTTGCTTTCGGCTTTCAGAAATGCAGGATGGCGATATTCTCAAAGATGAGCATGCCTCCCTTGCTAAAGTGTTCTGCTCTATGCGCACCCGTGACGTTGTAAGTCGCGCACGGGAAGTAATGGGCGGCAACGGGATCCTGCTTGAATATGATGTGGCCCGCTTTGTCGCTGATGCCGAAGCAATCTACTCGTACGAAGGGACTAAAGAGATCAATACGCTTATTGTAGGACGGGCAATTACAGGATATAGTGCATTTGTTAGCTAATCCTAATTACAATTGATTGTAAAAGATTTTTATAGGTGTTTTAATATGCCGTTATTTGCATGTGAAAATCATAAAAATATAAAATGAAATTTAATAAATTATTTTTAGCGTTACCCGTAGCGCTTACCTTAGTGAATTGCAATGATTCTAAAATGCAATCAAGCGGCGATGCCGACTTAAAAACGTTCAAGGATTCTGTTTCCTATATCATAGGTGCTAACACAGGAGCACAATTTAAACAAGCTTTAGGGGACAACCCAGAACAGTTTTTTGATGTAGATGTCTACGTTCAGGGCGTGCGCACTGCACTTACTGACAGCGTGGATATCCCACCAGCAGCAATGCAGCAAGTGATGCAAAAGTTTGATACACAATTGCGCGAAAGACAACAAAAAGAACAGCAAGCAAAAGCCGAAGAAAATAAAGGCAAAGAAGAAGCTTTCTTGAAAGAAAATGCAACTAAAGAAGGTGTTCAAACTACAGATAGTGGTTTACAATACAAAGTTCTTGAAGAAGGAACCGGCGCCACTCCATCAGCAACAGATCAAGTGGAAGTGAACTACGAAGGTAAGTTAATAGACGGTTCTGTTTTTGACAGTTCTTACGAGCGTGGCCAGTCGGCTACTTTTGGTGTGAATCAAGTAATCAAGGGTTGGACAGAAGGTCTTCAGTTAATGAAAGAAGGTGCTAAATATGAATTCTACATTCCTTCTGATCTTGCGTATGGTCAGCAAGGATCTGCCCCTAAAATTGGTCCCGGTGAACCACTTATGTTTACTGTAGAATTAATAGATATTAAAGATTCAGAATAAGGATTAATCTCAAATTGATCTTTGCGGCCATTAAGATGCCAGCTATTAACACTTTAGGCTTCTAATGGTAATTTACAAAAATAAAAAGGGCTCACTTGCTTTGGCAGGTAGAGCCTTTTTATTTATATCTTCTTATTGTCAAATCCCGAACTTCCCTATTAAGGATTTACTATAATCGTTGATCCCTGTTTTGTGAGTTTTTTTCATTTATTTGACAAGTATGGTATGCTAGACTTTATTTTTATAGGTTTTCTTCGAGTGATCGTATTGTTGTAAATCTACAACGACTCAGCGTTAAGGAGTTTCGTAAGTTAGTCTTTAACTTAGCAAGTACATACAAGACTAAACATCCGCGAGGATTTTAGAAATAATCGAGAACAAAAAATTACTGATAGCAATTGTGGCACCCCTTTATTTTATTCGATTATATTTTTTCATTATTTCAATAAGCTTATCGTGTGGTAATGCATAAACTTTATTTCCATTATTCCCATCCATTGTTTCGGCTGCAACCATAGCATTAATTACATCTTCTTCTACTGCTTGAATTGTAGCTTCAAACACATCATTCATCCAATCGTTTGAGATTGTTACTACAGAAGTCTTTCCCTCTCGAATGTACGCTCCTTGATTTGCGGTAGAAAAAGAGATGAAAATGTCTCCTGAACCATTTGCTCCAATTCCTCCTAATTTTCCAATTCCAATTGGTACTCGTTGCGAAACTCTTTTTAACTGATAAGGAAGTAATGGCACATCAGTAGCGACAATAACTATTATAGAACCATCTCCATTTTGCCTTCTTGATTCAGGTTGTTCTTTGTATTCGATATCCAATGTGTCTTTTAATTCCTTTCCAATTGGGACGCCATCTATTCTAAATCGTTTTTTATCGCCAAAATTTGACTGCACTAAAACTCCAACTGTATACGTCGTATCTGGAAATTTTAAAATTCGAGAAGACGTTCCAATACCGCTTTTGAATCCAAAACTCATCATTCCAGTTCCACCACCCACATTACCTTCTTCAACTTCCTTGTTGGTGGTATTTTCGATAGCTTCTAAAACATTTTTTTCTTGCACTTGAAATCCGTAGATATCATTCAAAAATCCGTCATAAGTTTCTGCAACAACTGGAAATGCCCACCACCAATCTTCATCACTCCAGACTGTATCCACCATCCATTTCAAAGTTGCTTGTCTTACTGTTCCTACGCTAAATGTATTAGTCAACATTATAGGTGTTTCTAAAAAACCGGATTCTGTAATCCAAGTCGTTCCAGTCATTTCTCCGTTTCCATTTAAACTATACCAGTTTGCATATAAAGGTTTTTTCTTTTTTCCACTTGGAAATATTGCGGTTACTCCAGTTCGAATAGGTCCTTTTTCTAATTCGTTTTTTCCGCTTCCTGAAATAATGGTTGAATGCCCCACAGAAACACCTTCAACATCAGTTATTGCATTAAATTTTCCTGTAGTTCCCTCAAATTGAATTCCTAAATCTCGTGCTCTTGGTTCTTGAGAATAAATTGAAATTGAAAGGGTAAGAAATATTATCGTTAAAATGTTTTTCAAAATCTTTGTTTTAAAGAAGCAATAACCAGATAAGAGTAAAGTTCCTTTTATTAATGTTCTACGAATATAATCTTAAGCATCTTATTAAAATTGCGGAAGTACTCGTTTCGTATTAAAGTAATTGATAGTAGTATCTTTTAATAATTGCATATAAACTGTAAAACCTTCTAAAATAGATTTTACTAATTTTAAAACTTAATAACTCTATTAATAAAAAAAACGAAGAAATCTAGAGACTCTTAAGAGTTAAAGGAAAAAAACAAAAACCCCTATAAACGTACTGTTTATAGGGGTTTTCAAGTGTTAAATGTGGTCCCACTTGGGCTCGAACCAAGGACCCTCTGATTATGAGTCAGATGCTCTAACCAGCTGAGCTATGGGACCGGCACATGTTTATCATTAACAAACATTGCGGGCGCAAAAATAAGCCTATTTTTTTAAGGCTGCAAATAATTCACGCCTATCTTCTTTAATCCCTTTCTGGCAAGTCTGGGGTAAGCACGTCCTGGCAAAGTTCCATGAGTATGCCGCCAGCACTTTTAGGATGTACAAAAGCAACCCATTTATTGTCTGCGCCCCGCTTAGGAGTTTCATTGATAAGGTCAAAACCTTCTTCTTTTAGGCGCTTGAGCTCCCCTTTGATATCATCTACGGCATAGGCCACATGGTGCATGCCCTCTCCATATTTTGCAATAAATTTGGCAATGGGACTGTCGTCTGAGGTTGCCTCGAGAAGCTCTATTTTGTTCTCGCCCATTTTAAAAAATGAGGTATTTACATGCTCACTTTCCACAAATTCGATCTTGTAATGTGCAGTCCCCAGTAATTTTTTATAAAACAGGTTTGCTTTCTTCAGGTCTTTAACGGCAATGCCTATATGGTCTATTCTTTCCACAGTTTAAATTTTTTGATCGAATTTAACTGAAAATTGCCCAACTTGCATCTTTCTGGCAGAAAATTAAGAAAGCATAATTTTTCAGCCTTCAGCAAGGCAAACCTGTGAAGTAACCTCCATAATAAAACCGTATTTTTGCACTATGGAAACAAATAGACAGAAAAAAGTAGCCGGTGTGCTACAAAAAGATCTTGTAGATGTGCTACAAAAAGCGATGCTTGAAGCAGGCGTAAAAGATATGATCATCTCCGTAAGTAAAGTGAGCACCACGACAGATTTGTCACAGGCAAAAGTTTACGTGAGCGTGTTCCCAAACAAGCGTGGAAATGAAATACTTGCCGAACTTAAACAACTAAAGCCTTTTATAAAACATGAGATCGCACAGCGTACGCGACACCAGCTGCGACGCATGCCAGAACTTCAGTTTTTTCTGGACGACTCGCTGGAATATATTGATGGTATCGATAAATCCCTAAAAGGCGGCAATGACCCCATAGAAAATCCTGAACTGTTGCCCAGACGTAAAAAATCATAAATTCCTGCTTTTGAAATTTCCCCAGTTTATAGCAAAAAGGTACTTGTTTTCGCGCAGCAGCAATAATGCTATAAACATCATCACGATTATTTCTGCACTGAGCATTATAGCGGGTTCTGCCGCGCTTTTTATAGTGCTTTCCGGGTTTTCCGGACTCAAGGAATTCAGTCTTTCTTTTTCTTCTGTTTTTGATCCAGATCTCAAAGTGCTTCCGGCAAGCGGAAAAACCTTTTCTTTTTCTTCGGCGGAAGCCCAAAAACTGGAAAATCTTGCTTCGGTAGCGCAATTTTCTGAAATTATTGAAGAACGTGCTTTTTTAGAATTTAAAGGGAAAAACCACATGGCCTACATCAAAGGTGTTGATGGCAATTACCCAAAGGTCAACCCTGTGGACAGTACGCTGATTTTTGGCAGTTGGGTGAGTCAGGAAGAGCCGGTTAGTGTCATAGGTGTGGGCATCAATCGCGTTTTATCTGTGGGCATCAATAATTTTAATGATCTCTTGCAGATTATGGTGCCTAAACCAGGTACGGGTCAAATTACAGATCCCTCCCAGGCTTTTAGCACCTCAAAAGTACTGGTTACGGGAATGTATCAGGTCAATGAAGACCTTGACGACAACTATGTCTTCACTTCATTAAAATTTGCGCGTAGCCTGCTTAATTATGAGGCCGACCAGTTAAGTTCGCTAGAAATAAAACTGAAACCAAATATAAATCCCGATGAAGCGGCCACAGCAGTGCAGAAATTACTGGGTGATACTATAGAGGTAAAAACCCGTATTCAGCTGAACGACAAGCTCTATAAGATGCTAAATACCGAAAATCTGGCGGTCTATCTCATTTTTACGCTGGTATTGATCATTGCGCTTTTTAACCTCGTGGGAAGTATTATCATGATTATCCTTGATAAGAGGGAAAATATCAAAACGCTGCACAGCCTGGGAGCCAATTATAAGGAAATTAAGCAGGTTTTCTTTCTTCAGGGAGCGATGATGACCTTTTTTGGTGGTCTTTTTGGACTGCTGATCGGGATTGCGGTGGTAGCCGCACAATTGCAGTTTGACCTTGTAATGATCACACCCCAACTCGCCTACCCTATGCAACTCACCCTTGTAAATATTGTGGTGGTGCTGCTTACCATTTCCACTTTAGGGATTCTGGCTTCTAAAGCAGCCGCCAGCAGGGTTTCCCCGAAGTTGGGTGAATAAAGTCCTCCCCCGGCCCCTCCAAAGGAGGGGAGCTGTTTATTAGGATGTGAGATTCCTACAGAATCTTTTCCGTCAAAGGCTGAAAAATTATTCCTAAAATCACCCAAAAACCCCTCAAAACAGACTAAAAACACTAATTAATTAACCTAAAACCGAAGTTTTTCAACCCCTCCCCTTTGGAGAGGCTGGGAGGGGATTTCTATCTTTTTTCGTTGATCAACCTATAGATAAGAATAGCGGTACGTTTAGTCAGCGCTTCAATAGTGTTGAGGTTTACGGTTTCCGAAGGGGTATGCGCACCATCGCCCATGGTTCCCAGGCCATCCAGTGCGGCAACATATTCCGCTATAAAAGAAACATCTGCAGCGCCCCGTTTTCCGGGATCATAGGCCTCAACGGCGGGTTGACCCAAATCGCGGCTTACCTGATCCAGTTTCTTGAGCAGCGCATAATTCGCTTCTGTGGGTACCATAGCGGGATAACTGTCTTGAAAAGTGACTTTAGCACTGGTTTGCGGTAGGTTATTGGCAACAATTTCCCTCATTTTTGTACGTGCTCTTTCCTTTTGTTCTTCAGAGATAAATCGAAGTCCGCCGTCTGCAAAAGCGGTCTGCGCGACCACATTTCCTTTTCCGAAAACGGTGCCCCGGCTCTTTTCCTCTTCCACATTAATCGTGGTCCCTCCCAGCATCATTCCCGGGTTAAAAGTTAGCAGATCTTCCCCTTTAACGTCTGTGTAAAACTGGTGCAGTATGCGCGCCAGTTCAAAGTTTGCCCCGGCGCCGGTTTTCTCATTGAATATTCCGGAAGAATGGGCGCGTTTTCCGGTAACTTCCACCTTCCAGTTTGAAGAACCGCGGCGGGCCACCGTTGCATTATCATAACCGGTAGAAGTTTCAAAACCAAGCGCTATATCACTCCGTTTTGCGGCATCAATAATTGATTTTCTGCTGATGCTTAGCGGTTTCCCGGTACTTTCTTCATCCCCGTGCAAGGCGACAATAATCTGTGAATTCTTCAAAAGTCCCGCTTCGCGCAAGGCTTTGAGAACATAAAGAATGATTACATCACCGCCCTTCATATCATTGGCGCCGGGACCTTTTGCAATACTATCATTGACCGGTTCAAATTTCTGAAAATCACTATCTTCCTCAAATACGGTATCCAGATGGCCTATAAGCAACAGGCGCTTGCCCTTATCGCCTTCAATGGAGGCGAAAAGATGACCGGCGCGGTTCATTTCCGCAGGCATGTCTATCCATTGGGTTTTAAAACCTATGGCGTCAAAGGCTGCGCTAAATTCATCGCCGGTAGCTTTGACGCCCGCGGCATTCATCGTACCGCTGTTAATATTGACTACTTTTTCTAAAAACTGAATAGCTTCAGCATTGTTTTTTTCGACCTGATTGCCAATTTTTCGCTCCTTTTTGGTCAATTTTTGAGCCCGTAGCGGAAAAATGAGCAATGCGCTGAGTACGAAAAGAAGAAAATAGTTTTTTGAGAGTAGATTTTGTGTCATGTGAAGTGGTTTGAGCCAGAAATATACAAAGAGTTTTACGTCTATAACGGCAAAAACCTACATCAAAATATGTTGTAGAAATAATTGAAGAAACAGTTTCCGCAAAACTTTAGAATAAATAGAATTGATTCCCTACCTCAGCTTTTTATCCCAATAAATATATGCGCCAAATAGTACAAGACTCGCAAGGGAACCCCATAAGAGTCCGCTTTTAAGCTGATCAATACTTTGTCCTATAAAGGCGATATACAATGTAAGCGGGACGATTCCCACCATTGTGGCCAGGATAAATTTCCAATATCCCATACGCAGGACGCCGGCCACAAAACTGATCGCGTCGTTAGATAAAAAAGGATTAAAACGGGTAATCGCGATGGCCCAGAAGCCATAATCATCCAGGAAATCCTCGATTTTCTGTTCGCTTTTACGTCCCAGGATCTTATCTACAAAGAATTGCCCAAAGTAAAGACCCAGTACATAACCCACGCTTGAGGCGGCAAAAACCGCCGCTAATATGATGAGACTTCCCCACAACGGGCCGTACGCTAAAATAGCCACCACCATAAGCAACACAGAAGGGATCACGAGCAGGAACATCTGGAGTATCATTGCCAATATGATGACCAGGGGTCCTAACCAACCAAAATCAGACACCCACTCTTTGATTCTTGTTTTATCGTCACTGGTAAGCACATCCCAGGCTTCATTTAAAAACTCATGTACTGACGGAATAAAAAAGTAGCTCAGGACAATGGCGACCACCAGCCCTATGGATATATAGAGTGGCAATTTACTTTTACTGGGCGCTTCCTGTTGAGCCATAGAACTAATTTATAAGTCGGCAAAAGTAATAAAATCAAAATGGCCGACCTAATTACTGGGTTGAATGACCTCTTAAAGTACTTTTCGGTTTTCTCAAAAAATTGATCTGACTTTTATAGATACCTTTAATATTGTATTTCATCGAAGTAGCGGATTAAACAATTTTTTCAGAAATAGCCGCAGTGCTTATATTTACCGGCTAAATTTATAGGTTATCCAGAAAATTCTCTTACTTCTCGTACTACTTCCCAGTTGGGCAAACGCTCAATTGGTAAATATAGAAACGCGCCGCATCCAGACCGATTCTAATCGTTTTGTGCTCAATGCTGATTTTGCCTTCAACCACACCAATAATGATGGGACCTCGGTAAATCAAATAAATGGAACGCTTACCACCCAGCTCAAGTCTAAGGATTTAAAGAAAATCTACCTGTTTCTGGGGAATTATAAATTAATAGATTCTGATGAAGGCAACCTACAGAATTCGTGGTTTCTACATTCACGGTTCAACTATAAAGTGAACGACCTGTTGCGCCTGGAAGCATTTGTTCAAGGGCAGTACAACCAGCTCCTGGTTGTAGAACAGCGCAATCTTATAGGTGCAGGGCTCCGAATAAAATGGATGAACAAGGAGCATTTTACAGGCTATGCGGGCAATAGTTATATGTACGAGGTAGAATATAGCGACCGTGCGGGTACGACCAACTATAATCATAGAAACAGTACATACTTTAGCTTATCCTATTTCCCTATAAGCGAAACCTTTTCTATAACAAATACCGTGTACTACCAGCCATTATACAGAGACTTGCAAGATTATCGTATTTTAGAGCAGTTTCGGCTAGATGTGCCTTTATACGAATGGTTCAAGGTTTTTGTGATCTACGATTATTACTTTGACAGCAAAACCCCTTTAAACACCATGGAATACACCTCACAGTTGCAAGTGGGGATTGGTTTGAGTTTTTAGGATTTAAGTTTATTATCAATAAACTTTAGTGGAATAACGCTTTTTAAACCGAGATAACTTTCTGGTTATTTTAAAGAAGGGAATATTAGCATATCCAGTAGATGTTTCTCTTATTCTTTTTTTGTTTTGGGCGTTTCCCTGCGGGTCGAGCTTTACGTTGCAATCTTTTTGCTCGTGCCTCAAAAAAAAGGCTTCCTCCCGGAGGGACAAACAAATTCACTTCAATCCCTAACGCAAGAATTGTTTTTAGAAAATGAAAACCGTGTGTTTGGCGTACTTAATTATGGTCATATTTGGAAGCAACATGATCCACTCGGTAGAATTAAAATAATGTTTCGTACTACTAGTGAGTACACAGATAAGATATATTTATTAAAACAAAAAAGCCCAACCTAATTAAAGATTAGACTTACTTTGCTCCCCCTCTTTGGCTCGAACCAAGGAGTTTATATCGTTTATATTTAAGCCTTTATAAATTTGTCAAATTTTAAACAACCGAGTTGTAAATCTTTTAATTAAAAACTACTTTTGATATTATAAACGTATTTTCTATAGGTTTTCTTTTGTAAATATTTATATTGCTACCAGAGCTAACTCTCCAAATATCAATATTTTCATACTTCAAAGACAATAACATAGCAACAAATGTAAAGGGCTTTGGTCCTAAAGGAGCTATAATTACACTAAAATCTTTATTAAGTGTTAAAAATAACGACTGTAATATTTCTTCAATTGACTTTAAATTTGACATGTCAAAAGTATTAACACTTTTAAATTTAGATATTAGAGATTTATTACTACTCTCAATTTGCTCTACGAAATTTTCGTCAATTGCAGGTTTGGAATATATAATTATAGTCTCTTTTGGATCTAAATAGTCGATTATACCCTCTGCCTTCTTTTCTTCATAGCCCAAGCAAACTATTAATGCTTTGGGTTTATCATTAGGAATTCGATATTTACCCGGAAGTGGTTCTATTTTTAAATTATGCTTAGGTTTTTTTGGTTTTGAAAATTGCGATGGAGTATAGGAAAAAAACACGCTGATTTCCTCAAAATTTAAATTTCTTTGCTTTATAAACAGCATTATAGTATAGTACCAGGTTTTAGTCATACAAGAGTAATCTACTAAAACCTTTATCTCTTTTTTATTAACTTTAGAAAATTCATTTTCTAAAATTTTAATAAGATCTTTTATATTGTCACTATGAGGGCTATATACTTCAAAATGTTTTTTCTTAAAATTATCATTCTGGTCATAACTTAATATTATATTTCGTGAATTCCCTAATTTTAAACTCTTTGACAACGAATTGACCAAATAATCCCATCTTGCCTCGTGATTTTTGGCAATTATTACAATGTCAAAATTTATTGAGGTTAAGTCTTCAAAATCTATTTGATGTGCGTAGTCAATTTCCATAGGTTCGTTTAATCAAAAATAGACATTTGGTCTCCTGAAAGATTGTTTTTGACAAAACATTCGCTGAGCTTGAGTTCATTAAAAGTCCTTAGAGGTAGCTTAAAAATTGGAGCTAACAAGTAGGTAAGCCTAAAACGTTTCCCTCTAACACTAAAATCAAATGCATCCTCATTATTGTCTACAAGTATGATAGCTCCTTGATAAGCCGCTTTTTCCAATAAATTCACTATCTCTTTTGGAACAGCAACCTCAGATTCATCTACCCTAAAAGTACCTTTGGGATCAAGTAAAAACTTAGGACCTAAAATTTCGTCTTGAAATTTATTACCAATTTTATAAATAAGGGTTTCTAATGTAGTACCACTAAAATTATCAATTGGGATGTTTGATATAACATTCATAAACCTCTTTGCCACAGTATGCAATACCAATGACTGCATTTCTTCTGAAGGCTTCATTTTTAGTTCACCACCCAATAAAGAATTAAGTATTCCTTTTAACCACCTTGGGTTTCCATCACATATTTTACAAAGTACTTCGATTCCAGAATAAAGCGTATCGCTTTTTCTGGGACGCAAATTAACTTTAAGCTGATCTATATCTTCATCTAGAAAAACATTTTTAATATAATAATTCCTAAAGTAAACTATAGATTTTACTTTCCTGTGAAGTGTGTCTTTTTGACTAGAAGATATAGGAGTTGGTTTTGAAGGATTGAGACTATTCTTTCTTAAAAAATTATTGAATGAAATATCTTTTTGAGCAAGTTCGCTCATCAAATTTATGAATCTACTGTTTTCTTGATAAGTATCCTTATTTGATCTATTGTAGACATCGTTAGTTCCAAAAAATTCTTCTAAACTGTAATTATCCCCTAATTTCTTATTTAACTCATTAAGTATTAATTCTCGTGCAAAACTATTATTATCTGGAGCATCCCACATACTAATCAAAGACAAATCATTTCCAGATGTAGCACTAAGCTCCTGCTCCTTAATAGATAAAATAGGACTAGCACTAAGCTTAAAAAGTAATTTTTGATTTGTGCTTCTAAGAGATCTAAATAGGTCTTCCTGCAACCAGCCGGGAGCTAGTTCAAGCTCATCAAAACATAATGCCCATTTCTTCCCGCTGACGGAATAAATTCTTTCAAAAATTTCAAATGCTAAATTGGCTGAACTAGAGTAATTTAAGTTTAAAAATAATAAACTATCATAATGTATTTCTTCTTCCGAATTATAATTAAACAGCGCATTTTGAATAAACTGATTAAATGTGTCAATTCTAATATTTATCGCTTCTTTAACAAAATCGAGTTGTGGTATTTTAATTTCTAGCTTCCAAATTTTAGCTAATTCTAAAGATAGCTCTATTTCTTTTTGTTCCCCTTCTGAGCTAAGTTCATACTCAATAATATTCTTAAAAGTTTCACATATAGCTAAAAATATACTACTCGTAACTGAAAATCTTGAGATCCTATCTGAAAAGCTTCCGAATTTTTCAAGTTGTTTTAGATAAGCTAAGTTCTTAACATTCCAGTAAATATCTGTTGAAATATAAACCGCATAAAAACCAAAACCTGACTTTAGTGATTTCGCTTTCTCATTTTCCCAGGCATAAAGCGCTGGCAGGGTCAGCATTTTCATTAGGGTAGTTTTTCCACAACCTCTAGCTCCCAAAATTACGGAATGATTATTTTGAATTAAATCATCGTAATTTTTTGACCAAATAAATGTCTTTGCTACTTCCTTTGGCTCTAAATGCCTAGCGTTATATGAAGAGTAAAATTCAGACATTATTTATTTTGTTTAAATTGAAAACTTGAGTCGGCTGACTTGGGAGGGCAGGAGTAACTAGCACATTAAAATTTTTCAACTCTATTATTACTTCCTCAAGTTGATTCTGATTTAAAAAACAAAGCTCTCCCTTAATAGATAATAGATCCTTCCACTCTGTTTTCAAATCGTTTAATATAAGATCATAAATTTCCTTAGCTAAATCTTTTGGACTTTTTTGATTCCCAAAACCAGTCAACCTGCTAAATCCACTAGGATCATCAAGAAAATTCCAACCTTTTTGAGGTAAGTAAGTCCAAGTTTTTATGGTTCCCATTGCGGCTAAATCTCCCGCATTTTTGTTAATATTTAAAAAATGAAAACTGTTTCTTTTACTAGTAAGTAACATATTAGAAGTAGATGAAAAACTTCCAGATCCAAAAATGGTTATTTTTTTTCCTGACTCAGTAACATGTTCTCTAAGTAATGCGTCATGTTTATGACCATGTATGATTAAGTCATAATTATAATCACCAAGTAATCGTACTAACTCTTCACCATTCATTACAAAGTCTGCTTCCCCGAGACCTAATCTAGCGTGCTGCACAGGGTGATGATGGCAACAGGCTATTTTAATTTTATCTGTATTATTCTTGTTTAGATATTTTTTAATTTTTTCAATTTGACTTAACTCCATTTGACCTTTAACAGCTGAGTCTATATTTTGATGATAGTGGCAAGTATTTATTACTAATAATTGATAACTCTGTCGTTCTAAAAAAGTAAAGCCTTTGCTCCAAAACTCGTCACTATTTGTTTCTTCCTTAATCGGAAAATCCAGACCTATGCTCCGTGCTGTAGTAAAACTAAAAAGTGTATCATTGTTTCTACTATCTACATCATGATTGCCTAGAGTAGCAACTATATCGTCAGAATCGAGCTTATTATGAATCTCCAAGGCAAATCCCCATCCACTTAAAAAACCCTGAATATTATGTTGGTCTGTAAAATCCCCAGGACATAAAGTCAAGTCAGAAGTAATACCTTCATCATCTATAAGCTCCAAAAGAGCTTCTACAGGGTGGTCACTTTTTGGTAACCGAAGCTTATCCGAAAGCAAATAAGTGTTATTATCACGTGATGAGGCACGACTAGAATGACAATGTAAGTCACTAACAACAGCAATACTCAACTTGTAATCGCTCATTAAATAATATTTGTAATAATAAGTTCATTAAAATCTCCTCGAGTTTTGTTTCTACCTCCAACCTTTGAGTGTCTCGATACTTTATAGATTTCCCCTAAACCAGAATACGTTTGAACTATTGATGGATGTGATGCATTCGTTAATATAAAATAACACCCCATATCAGAAAGCTTTTTGACAACCATAGCAAGCCTTTCTTGATCTGACCAAGAAAAAAGCTTTTGGTTGTATGCAATGAAACCATTATTCTCGTGAGCTACAGTATAAGGGGGGTCTAAAAAAACCAAATCCCCTCTTTTACTTTTAGTTAAAACCTCTTCGAAGTCTGAAAACATTAGCTCTACATTTTTTAATCTTGAGCTCACTGCTTTTAAATTTGAATCTGTTATTATATCTACATTTTTCCTTCTACCATAAGGAACATTATAAAGGCCCTTGCTGTTCACTCTATAAATACCATTAAAAGAAGTTCTGTTTAAATAAATAAATCGTGCAGCACTTGTATGAGGGGTTGTTGTTTTAGCACTACGTATCCTATAGTATTCATCTTCAGAGTTCTTCAATCTTTTAAGCGAATTAATAACCAAATCAACATTGTCTTTAATTTGCTGATACGTATTAATAAGCTCTTCGTTTAAATCATAAAGGTAGGCAGCTCGATTATCTTCAAAACTGAAAAAGACTGATCCACCCCCCAAAAAAGGTTCATGATAATTTTTAAATGTTTTAGGAATAAATTTATCTAATCCATCTTTCACTAACCACGACTTTGAACCTGTCCAGCGCAGGAAAGGTTTAGCAACAATATTTTTGTTTGTGATAGAGCTCAAAATTTAAGAAAAGATAATTAACCTGCTAACCTAAACAAAAAAAGAGCGACTATCAAATCACTCTGTAATTATTTATTAATACATCCCCAATAACACCCTTAATTTTACTCATATTTATAACATACAATAGATTGTCAAGTCTTGCTTAGGCATCTCTATCAAAATTAGCTCTTTTAAACTCTTTGATGATAATGAATGACTTTCTATTGTAATTTAGCTTGAATGCAGAAGACTCATATAAAATAGAGATATATCACTTCTTAAGCCGTACTTATAAACTGCATATAATATTATAAAACAAAAAAGCCTGTAAACTAAATGCTTACAGGCTTAATTTGCTCCCCCTCTTGGGCTCGAACCAAGGACCCTTTGATTAACAGTCAAATGCTCTAACCAACTGAGCTAAGGAGGAATATATTTTTAATTTTGATAACTACAAACCAATATGCCGGTTATTGATCGAAATAAGGTGTTTTCTTAAAGTATGAACGTTGCTTTTTGTTCTAAGCGGATGCAAATATACCCAATTTTTGAAAGTGACAAAACAAAAAACAAAATTCTTTACCTGCTTTTTTTGAAATTCTTGCGGCTAAAAGAACCTTCATTCATCTAACTTCCTGTCAGCCAGCGATACACATCGTTTCCATTTGCAAACAACACTAGCGCAAGAATTAAGAAGAAACCTATGATCTGAGCATACTCTAAAAACTTATCACTTGGCGTCCTGCCCGTTATCATTTCATAAAGCAAGAACATTACGTGACCACCATCTAAGGCAGGAATAGGCAAAATATTCATAAACGCCAGTGCGATGGATATAAACGCGGTAGTTTCCCAAAAAGTAAGCCAGTCCCAGGTGTCTGGAAAAAGGCCTGCAATCGCTCCAAAACCACCCACCTGAGTGGCCCCTTTTGCCGTGAAGACAAATTTAAACTGTGCCACATAATCGTGAAGTTTCCAGTACCCGTAAGAAACTCCTTTACTTATACTGGTTCCTATACCATAAAACTCTTTCTGTCTTTTGGGAATTCTGTTTTGAGGATCAGTAAAGCCAAAACCTATACCTAGCATTCCGTCTTCATTCTTCTTTAAGTCAAAACTCATGGTACTACCACCACGCAACACTTCAAGCTTAGCAATAGAATCCCTGTTCACTTGAAGTGCATACTTAAAATCTGATTGATATTTTAAAGGCACCCCGTTGAGGCTTACGAGTTCATCAGTACCCAGCACACCCGCTTCTTTGGCAGATGCAAAAACGGAATCCAGCTTTATAGGGGTTCTGGGAAAATTAACCCCAAACATTTCCCCTTTTTTAAACAATTCCATAGCAAGATCTTCTGGCGGGGTAAGAACTTCTTCTGAACCATTTTCATGCAGAACAGTGACTTCATCCAGGTCCCGCATCATTACATACGTGGGAAACTCTAATTGATCCTTGAGAGGTTCTCCGTTTATTGATACGATCTTGTCCCCCTGCTCAAAGCCATATTGCTCCATTGTGGGAGTAAATCCAAAGCCATTTTTTAAATCTTCTTTACTGGTAAAAGGCTCGCCATAAAATCCTATGATGCAACTGTAGATAACCAGTGCAAGTACGATATTTACCGTTACCCCGCCTATCATTACAATAAGTCGCTGCCATGCCGGCCTACTGCGGAATTCCCAGGGTTTGGGCTCCTCGGCCATGGCCTCGGTATCCATGCTTTCGTCAATCATACCGGCAATCTTTACATAACCTCCCAGCGGAAGCCAGCCGATACCGTACACCGTGTCCCCTATTTTTTTCTTAAAAAGGGCAAATTTTACATCAAAAAAGAGGAAAAACTTTTCAACCTTGATTTTGAAAATTCGGGCGGGGATAAAATGTCCAAATTCGTGTAAAACGATCAATAGGGACAGACTTAAAATAAATTGTATGGCTTTTACAAAAAATGGATCCATTAACTTAAATTTAGGGCGCTTTTGCAGGTGATTTTCCTGTTATAAAGGCCAAAAACCGACTCCAGGGCGGTCTTTTTTCCGCTTTGCGGAAGGATTATTATACTAGTTCAAACTTCGTAAGCAAATAGGATGCCGTTTTAATTACCTAAAACATCAATATCTACCTTGCTAAAAAGTGCACAAAAGTACGCTTTTCACACGGTACCTAAAAGAAAAACCCTACCCTCGCCTCTATTTGAAAATCTTTTGGCAATAAGCATTCCTTTAGTTACGGCATGCATCGTAATTTTGTACTGCAAAATGACCTATAAAAGGTCTAAATCTGCCCAGTAAAGGTCAAAAATTGATCAAATAACCCGTATTATGCTCCATTTTTTTGCTAAATATAAAAAGTTTGCCATCTTCCTGGCCATTTTCTCGGCGATCATCCTCTATATCATCTACACGCTACTCTCGCCGCCACCATCATTGCCCGTTTTTCAGCCTACTATGGTTGATGCCACGCTTGTGGATAGCAGCAAGCAATTTGAAAAAAAATTTCATCGTATCGCAGATTTTAAACTGGTAAACCAGAACGGTGACACCATTACGCAAGAGGATTATGAGGATAAAATTTACGTTGCAGATTTTTTCTTTACCACCTGCCAGACCATTTGCCCCATCATGACAGACCACATGGTACAGATTCAGCAAAAAATAAAAAATGACGATAAAGTAAAATTGCTGTCCCACACGGTAATCCCCGAGGTGGATACCGTCGCCCAACTCAAGCGCTACGCGGAAGAAAAAGGGGTGATAGATTCAAAATGGGACTTGGTCACCGGTCCTAAAAAAGAAATCTACGACCTTGCCCGTAAAAGTTACCTTGCCGTAAAAACCGCTGGAGATGGCGGCAAATACGATATGATACATACCGAAAACTTTATGCTCATAGATAGTAAAAAGCAAATACGTGGTTTTTATGATGGTACAGATCCCGAAGCCATAGAGAAACTAATGGAAGATATTGAAACGCTTGAAAAAATTGAGGCACGCTGAACGGGTTTGCGTGGTTTTGAGCAGTTCTCAACCAAATGAGCGTTCCTACTCACGATTTAGGGGCGATTTTCCATTAATTTCCTTTCTGAATACCTTCATTTCCCTTACTTTTGCCTTGTTTAAATTCAATCTAAATAAACATTGATAATCACTCTCGCAGACTTAAAACGCGGTGAAAAAGCCATAATCAAGGAATTTGAGGTAGAAGATGTTCCACTCAAACTACTGGAGATGGGCTGCCTGCCGGGCAATGAGGTTGAACTGGTACAAATTGCTCCATTTAAAGACCCCATGTACCTTAATATAAATGGAAGCCATCTTGCCATACGCCGCGAGACCGCAGCACATATCAAGGTAGAAAAAATAAAGGATGAGTAAACAGCTCAACGTCGCGCTTATAGGGAATCCCAATACAGGGAAAACTTCAGTATTTAACCGTCTTACCGGGCTCAATCAGAAAGTGGGCAATTACCCCGGTATCACGGTAGAAAAGAAAGAAGGGGTCTGTAAATTGCCGCGGGGCGTTAAGGCACATATTCTTGACCTCCCGGGTACGTATAGCCTTAACGCGAGTTCGCTTGATGAAAACCTGGTCATTGAGCTTTTGCTCAATAAGAATGATAAAGATTACCCAGATGTTGCTGTTGTAATCAGCGATATCGAAAATCTTAAGCGTAACCTTTTGCTCTTTACCCAGATCAAGGACCTTAAAATCCCAACTATTCTGGTCATTAATATGGCAGACCGTATGAAGCGCAAAGCCATTACTCTTGATGTAGAAGCGCTTGAAGAACGCCTAAATACAAAAATTGCACTCGTAAGTTCACGTAAGAATATTGGTTTTGACCATGTCAAAGAACTTATTACCGAATACCGCTCCCTTTCTGTAGAACCGTGCGTGAATGCTTCGGTGATTGCTCCAGATTATTTTGACAGGTTGCGCAAAGCATTCCCTAAACAGGATCTCTATAAATTATGGTTGGTCATCACTCAGGATGTCAATTTTGGAAAGCTCAACCGACAGGAAATTCAGAATATTGCCTCTTTTCAGACAGAAAGTAAAAGTAACCTGAAGCGTTTACAGCAAAAAGAAACGATCGTAAGGTATCAATTTATAAATGGTGTTTTAAAAGAAACCCTGACCATTGACCATCTCGCTGCAAAAGATCTGCGCAGCCGGCTAGATCGCGTGCTCACGCACAAAATCTGGGGGTATTTGATCTTTTTTGCCATTTTACTGCTCATTTTCCAGGCGATTTACGACTGGTCTGCCTATCCCATGGACCTCATAGATCTTGCGTTTGCCTCTATGGCAGAATGGATCAAAACCACCATGCCGGCGGGCGCATTTACAAATCTCCTTGCCGAAGGTATTATTCCCGGTCTGGGAGGGATCGTGATTTTCATACCTCAAATCGCCTTTCTGTTCTTTTTTATCTCCATTCTGGAAGAGACCGGTTATATGAGCCGCGTCGTCTTTTTAATGGATCGAATCATGCGGCGTTTTGGCCTTAGCGGAAAAAGTGTGGTCCCCCTCGTTTCGGGTACCGCGTGTGCGATCCCGGCAATAATGGCCACCCGAAATATCGAAAGTTGGAAAGAGCGTCTTATCACCATCCTGGTCACCCCATTTACGACCTGTTCTGCACGCTTACCGGTATATTTGATCATTATTTCACTTGTGATCCCAGACAAACAAGTATTGTATATTTTCAATTATCAGAGCCTTACGCTCATGGCGTTATACCTGCTTGGTTTTGGTACCGCCATTGCTTCGGCATGGCTGCTCAATGCAATATTGGATATTAAAAACCGAACCTTTTTTGTCATTGAAATGCCCAACTATAAATTGCCACTATTCAAGAATGTGGCCTATAATGTGATCGAAAAAACGAAATCTTTCGTTTTTGGTGCAGGTAAAATTATTCTGGCGATTTCTATCATCCTTTGGGTTCTCGCCTCTAACGGACCAGGAACAGATTTTGCGCAGGCGGAAGAAATCGTGCAGGAGCAAACTGCTGGTCAGGATGTATCTACTGAAGAATTTGATAAGCTTGTTGCAGCGCAAAAGCTTGAAAATAGCTACATAGGGTATATGGGCAAAGGTATCGAGCCGCTGGTACAACCTTTAGGGTATGACTGGAAAATAGGCATTGCCATCGTAAGCTCTTTTGCGGCCCGCGAGGTTTTTGTGGGTACGCTCGCCACGATTTACAGCGTGGGTGCAGATGATGAAAAAACAATAAAAAGCCGAATGGCCGGTGAGGTAAACCCCATTCTTGGCGGACCACTTTTTAACCTGGCCAGCGGGGTATCGCTATTACTTTTTTATGCCTTTGCCATGCAATGTATGAGCACACTGGCCATTGTAAAACGGGAAACCAACACCTGGAAATGGCCCGTCCTCCAACTGGTAATAATGTCTGGATTTGCGTATATTGTAGCTCTGGCTGCCTTTCAAATCCTGAAATAAAAGCAATGATTATGGAACTTCTTCAAAATATACTCGTACTCGCTATATTTCTAGTAGCCGTGGGCTATCTGGTGACCAAATTTATCTGGAAACCTGCCTTTTTAGGCGGAAAATCAGACACTAAAGCCTGCGGAAAAGATGATTGCGGCTGCCATTGAGAAGCATAAAATATAAATTCGTTCTCATTTTTGATCCAGAAATGGTTTTAAAGCTACTTAAACCACATTGTCCTTTTCAGTAGAAAATTTCTTATAAGCTATGTTCCTAAAAATCTATGGAAACCGCGTTAGGGATTGCAGCGGAAATCCTTTTTGTGAGGAACAAGCAAAAAGATTGCAATGTAAAGCCCGACCCGCAGTGTAACGCCCAAAACCAACTCAAAACAACCCAAAACTAACTATAAAACCGAAAAAATAAACGGTTTAAGGTAAAAAATCACTTTCAAAAAATCCACTTCCTTATGCGTTAGGGATTGAAGTGAAAATCCTTTTTGTGAGGCACGAGCAAAAAGATTGCAACGCAAAGCCCGACCCGCAGGGTAACGCCCAAAAAACAGCCTAAACACCCAAAAAATTGACCATAAAACCCAAAAAATAACCTATTTAAGATAAAAAATCACATCCAAAAAATCCAATTACTTATGCGTTAGGGATTGAAGTGAAAATCCTTTTTGCAAGGAACGAGCAAAAAGATTGCAACGCAAAGCCCGACCCGCAGGGTAACGCCCAAAAAACAGCCTAAACACCCAAAAAATTGACCATAAAACCCAAAAAATAACCTATTTAAGATAAAAAATCACATCCAAAAAATCCACTTCCTTATGCGTTAGGGATTGCAGTGAAAATCCTTTTTGTAAGGCACGAGCAAAAAGATTGCAGCGCAAAGCCCGACCCGCAGGGAAACGCCCAAAACCAACTCAAAACACCCCAAAACTGACTATAAAACCGAAAAAATAAACGGTTTAAGGTAAAAAATCACTTTCAAAAAATCCACTCAATTATGCGTTAGGGATTGAAGTGAAAATCCTTTTTGAAAGGAACGAGCAAAAAGATTGCAACGCAAAGCCCGACCCGCAGGGAAACGCCCAAAAACAACTCAAAACACCCCAAAAATTGACCATAAAATTCAAAAAATTGTCTATTTAAGGTATAAATCACTTCCGAAATTCGCCGTAAAATCCACTTCCTTATGCGTTAGGGATTGCAGTGAAAATCCTTTTTGTAAGGCACGAGCAAAAAGATTGCAACGCAACCCCCGACCCGCAGGGAAACGCCAAAAAAACAGCCTAAAACACCCCAAAAATTGACCATAAAACTCAAAAAATAACCTATTTAAGGTATAAATCACTTCCAAAATCCGCCGTAAAACCCACTTACTTATGCGTTAGGGATTGCAGTGTAAATCCTTTTTGCGAGGCACGAGCAAAAAGATTGCAACGCAACCCCCGACCCGCAGGGAAACGCCCAAAAACAACTCAAAACTATCCGTTTTAGGCTACAAATCACATTCAAAATCCACTTACTTATGCGTTAGGGATTGCAGTGAAAATCCTTTTTGTGAGGAACAAGCAAAAAGATTGCAGCGTAAAGCCCGACCCGCAGGGAAACGCCCAAAACCAGATTAAAATGCTCAATAATTAACCATAAACCGAAAAATCAAGTATTACCCCAATCCTACATCTAAAGTCATCATTAGCACAAAACCGCCCACAAAACCCAGTGTTGATAAATCGGTGTGCTTTCCCTGTTGCGCTTCGGGCACTACTTCTTCTATCACAACAAAAATCATCGCTCCAGCCGCAAAACAGAGCGCATACGGTAAAATAGGCTGAAAGGTAAGGACCGCCCATGCCCCTAAAACCGCCGCCACGGGCTCCACAATAGCCGAAAGTTGGCCATAATTGAAACTTTTCCATCGGCTTAGGCCCTGCCTGCGCAGTGGCATCGCTACCGCAAAACCTTCCGGAAAGTTCTGTAATCCTATCCCGATCGCCAGTGCTACCGCCCCGCCTATGCTTGCTCCATCAAAACCTGCAGCCACGCCGCCAAAAAGTACGCCTACCGCAAGCCCCTCAGGGATATTGTGCAATGTGATCGCCAGGGTTAGTAATATAGAGCGGTGCCAGGGGGTTTTGATCCCTTCTTTGTCTTCCATCTTAAAATTGACGTGCAGGTGCGGTAAGATTTTATCCAGCCCAAACAAAAAGGCAGCGCCCATACTAAATCCTACCACTGCGGGAAGCACTTTTTCAAAACCCTCCCCCGGACTCATCTCTATTCCCGGGGCCAGTAAACTCCAAAAACTTGCAGCCACCATAACTCCGCCGGTAAAACCAAGCATGGCATCAAAAAGTGCACGGTTCATATCTTTAAAAAAGAAGACCAGGCTCGCCCCCAGCGCGGTAACGCCCCAGGTAAAAAGCGTGGCATACAATGCGGCCCAGATAGGGTCAATTTCTTCAAAAAAGGTGATAACTTCATTCATAATGGTCTGTTTTTAAGCAATAAATACGGGTATACTCACGCGGTGCCGAACGGTGTCCACCGTTGTTCCAAAAACGATATCCTTAAATAAGGTATGGCCGTGACCGCCCAGTACGAGCAGATCAAAGGAACCCGTGTTTATAATCTGCGGAATACTCTTTTTAGGAGAACCAAAACCTAAGGCAACGTTTATGGAGTAGCCTTGTTTTTCCAATTCTTTTCTATAAGATTCCAGCACATTTTTATCGCTTTCGGTTTCTAAATCTCTAATATCTTTTCCGTAGAGCAATGCCCCCGGTGTTTCCACGCTATGAATAAGCGTATATTTTGCCTGTAATCCGCCCATTTGCAGTGCTGCGGCAATCGTCTTTCGGTCTGCAGTAGAAAAATCCACCGCAATACCAATGTTAAAGTACCCTGCTACGCTCGCAATATCGTTCAAACTGCCTTTTTCTACGTGTGGTACCATAGCGCGCTGTCCTATCGCCCCTTTTATTAAAATTGGTTTTACGGTGATGTAGATGAGCAGTAGCACGGCTCCCAGTATGAACGGTAACACCAGCATATAAATGTAAAGTGTGTTTTCGCTCAAAGCGATCCATTCTTTGACCTCGTCAATGACTAATTTGGCATTTAGCCCTACGATAACCACAGTTATGATCCACGATAAAATACGCATGGGCCATTTGATGTGATGGCCCTTCATGGTTTTTTTATCGCTCACGAAGTGAATAAGCGGAATCATGGCAAAGCCCAACTGTAAACTCAAAACCACCTGACTGAGCACCAGGAGTTCACCAAGGCCTTTTTCGCCGTAATAAAACACGGTAATAAGCGCGGGTACAATTGCTATAAGCCGCGTTGCCAGACGGCGTACCCAGGGCTGAATCCTTAAATTAAGGTAGCCTTCCATAACGACCTGACCGGCGAGCGTACCGGTAAGGGTAGAACTTTGCCCAGCGGCGATCAGCGCGACAGCAAAAAGTATGGGGGCCCATTGCGTGCCCAGCAATCCCTGTAATAATTTATGCGCATCAGTAATATCTGCCACTTCATAAAGTCCGTTTTTAAAAAATACCGACGCGGCAAGGATCAGAATGGCTGCATTAACAAGAAAAGCAAGGTTCAGCGCTATCGCGGAATCCAAAAAATTAAGCCGAAGCGCCCTTTTTATTCCCTTCGGGTTATTTTCAATTTCCCGTGTTTGTACAAGCGAAGAATGCAGGTACAAATTATGCGGCATGACCGTGGCGCCTATGATCCCAATGGCAATATACAACGCCGCATTACTGGGCATTGAGGGAACAAAACCAGCCATGAGTTCGCTTACGTCTGGCTTAGAGAAAAAGAGTTCCAGAAAGAACGAAACAGCAATTATAAAAATAAGGCAAACGATAAACGCTTCCATTTTCCTGATGCCTTTGTTCAGCAGAAAAAGGAGCAAAAAACTATCTAGAACGGTAATGCACACGCCCCATATGATGGGCAGCCCAAAAAGCAGGTTAAGACCTATGGCCATACCAATTACCTCGGCGAGGTCACAGGCTGCAATCGCGATTTCAGCAAGGATCCACAGCACAAAATTTACAAAACGCGGGTAAATCTCCCGTGAAGCCTGCGCCAGGTCTACTCCCCGCACAATCCCCAGCCGGCTACAAAGACTTTGTAGCAGGAGCGCCATTATATTTGACATCAGTAATACCCACAACAAAGAATAGCCAAAGGCACTGCCCCCCGCAATATCAGTCGCCCAGTTACCGGGATCCATATATCCCACGCTCACCAGATAGGCCGGACCCAGAAAGGAAAGAATACGTTTCCATCCCGTCTTTTTCCCTGAGGTATTAACCGAACCATGGACTTCTCCCAGTGATTTTCTGGATTTGTCGTTACTCATCAAAAAATGACATTATGTGGATCATTGCAAAAAAAATGTGCTGTTTCAACCTATATTTTAAAAACGAACATAAATATTCTCTGTGGCAATTTTAGAAAGGAGCAGTTCTTTTCCATCCACTTTGACGGTCATGCTCTGGTCAAATTCTTCAATACCCAAAATTTCAATGGCACTTCCCAGTTTTATCTGCTGCTTATCCAGAAATTGAAGAAACGAAGAAGAGGTGTCATTCACACCTATACATTTTCCCTGATCGCCACTTTTTAACTGGGAAATACGCTTCTTTTCCATCGCCAGCATCTTTCCCTGTGCATCAGGTATGGGATCACCGTGTGGATCCTGCTTGGGATAGCCCAGAAACCTATCAAGTTCACGCACGAGTTTTTCAGAATGAATATGTTCTAATTGCTCTGCGACATCGTGAATCTCGTCCCAGCTAAAATTCAATTTTTCTGCAAGAAAAGTTTCCCACAGCCGGTGTTTGCGTATGACGCTCAAGGCCAGTTTCTCTCCGTTTTCATTCAGCAGCACCCCTTGATACGGTTTGTAGCGTACCAACTTTTTCTCATGCAGCTTTTTGATCATTTCTGTGGTGGAAGCTGGTTTTGTTTCCAGATGCTGCGCCAGTGCGGTCGTGCTCACGCCCGTAGTGTGCTCTTTTTGCAGGATATAAATGGATTTTAAATAATTTTCTTCGGAAAGCGTCATTCTATTTTTAATTATTCCGTAAAAATACGCTAAAATATTTAAATATATTTTTTAGGTTTGCCTAAATATTATTTTTAATTTGTCCTGCATGAAATTTAGAAAACTCCTATTTATACTGACTTTTAGCGTTTTTGGAGGCGTTTTTAGCCAAAAACAACCTATTTTAAAAGGTCAGGTTGTCAATAGCGGGCAAGCAGTTCCCTTTGCAAGCATTCAGATTTCAGGTAGTGATCAGGGTGTTGCGGCAGATCAGGAGGGTAATTTTGAATTAGCTCTATCTCAGGAAAAGTTTACCCTACTTATACAGGCGGTAGGATTTAAGAGCCTTAAAAAAGAACTGAACCAGAAAGAGCTGGGCGATGGGCGTTTGCAGTTTGACCTTGTGGAAGATTTACTCGGTCTTGAAGAAGTGGTAATAAGCGCGACCCGAAACCGCTTAAGCAAGAAAAAAGCACCCGTGATCGTTAACGTGCTCGCACCAAAACTTTTTAGGGCCACCCAGTCCATATCCCTTGCTGATGGGCTCAATTATCAACCTGGCGTACGGGTGGAAACAAACTGCCAGAATTGCGGTTTTACACAAGTTCGCCTTAATGGGCTGGGTGGGCAATACACGCAGATTTTAGTCAACAGCAAACCGGTTTTTAGTGCCCTGAACGGTGTTTATGGCCTGGAGCAAATTCCGGTAAGTATCATAGATCGTGTAGAAGTCGTGCGCAGTGGTGGTTCGGCGCTTTTTGGTTCTAATGCCATTGCGGGAACCATTAACGTGATTACCAAAGAACCGGTGAATGATAGCTGGGAAGTGAACTCTAATTTTGGTTTTATTGACGGCAAAATACCAGATCGTAGCGTGAATATCAACGGTTCTATCGTAAGTGAAGACCTAACAAGTGGGGTAACCTTATATGGTATGTTCAGGGACAGAAATGCGTATGATGCAAACAGCGATGGTTTTAGCGAGATCACAAAGCTCATCAACAATTCGCTGGGCGCAAAGGCTTTCTACCGCCCCAATGACAATAGCAGGATAGGCGTAGATTTTACCGCAATTCGGGAATTCCGCCGTGGCGGGGACCATTTAGAATTTGCCCCGCAGTTTACTGATATTACCGAAGAACTTGACCACAACACGATTTTTACAGGTATTGATTACGCGCTTTACAACGATGCCCATACCAATGATCTTAATATTTATGCATCAGTGCAGCATACAGGTCGCGGGAGTTATTATGGTGGCCTGGGAGGAGGCCGAACCGCGGCAGATTCTTCCGCGGCAAATAATGCCTTTGGCACTACTAAAGATCTTGCTTTTGTAGCCGGAACAAAATACACCCACACCTATAAAAACGACGACATACTTACAACGGGAGTCGAATTTCAATTGAACGATACAGATGACGCCATACCGGGGTACAACCGCGTGGTAGATCAAAAAGTACACACGTACGGACTTTATGGTCAATACGAGTGGAAACCCACAGAAAAATTCACCGCGTTAGTGGGCGCGAGACTGGATCATGTTGATGTAAACGGTTTCTACACGGTTCAAAATATTAAACGTCAATCTCAGGTGAAGCAAACAGTCTTGAGTCCGCGGTTGACGCTTTTGTACAATATTACCGATGCCTTGCAGTTCCGGGGAGGTTATGCTCGTGGATTTCGGGCTCCGCAGGCTTTTAATGAAGAACTGCATATTTCATCTGTGGGAGGCGAACAGCGCTTTGTGATACTTGCAGATAACCTCAAGAGCGAATTTTCAAATGCGTATACCGCTTCCCTAAATTTTACGAAAGAATATAATAAGCTCCAGACCAATTTGCTTGTGGAAGGCTTTCATACGACTTTACAGGATCCTTTTACGATCGTAAGTACCGGTGCTTCCCTGCCCAAAGGTTCTATACTTGAAGAATCACGCAATGGCGCCGGCGCACGGGTTACCGGATTGAATTTGGAATTAAGTATATCGCCCAGTTCAAAGCTTTTTTTTCGAGCTGGTGCAACGTTTCAGCAGTCGGTTTATAAGGAAGCTCAGCTTCTTTTTGAGGCAGACGAAATTTTTGCCGGTGAACAGGATGTATTGCTGAAAGATTTTGAACGCTCCCCCAATGTATATGGTTTTTTAAATTCAAATTGGCAGGTCAGTGAAACGGTTGGCCTTGACGTTACCGGAAGCTACACCGGCCCCATGATCGTACCGCATGTAATCAATCCAGCTTCAGGTTTTATAGATCTTGTGAATACCGAAGCTTTTTTTGACCTCACAACTAAGCTTACCTATCATTTTGATCTGACCGAAACCTTGCACGTAGAACTAAGTGGTGGCGTTCAGAATGTATTTGATAGTTATCAAAATGATTTTGATAGCGGCGCACTTCGGGATTCAGATTACATATATGGTCCCAATCGCCCAAGAACGGCATTTTTTGGGGTAAAATTTGGTGATTTTTAAGCTTAATTCATGAAAAATATCCTTCTTTTCAGCATTTTTTTCTACTACGGAATGTCTCCTGTGACAGCACAAAAAGATAAAATCAATTGGCAAACCTGGTCTGAATTAGAAGCATCCCTAAAAAAAGAACCAAAACCTGTGTTCCTGTTTTTTGAGGCAGACTGGTGCGTGTACTGCAAAAAGATTAAGCGGGAGATATTCACAAAAAAGGAGGTTATTGCAAAATTCAACAGCGCGTACTATTCGGTAAAAATGAATGTGGAAAGCAGGGATACTATTTACTTTGATGGTATGACCTTTACTAATGAACAAGCCAAGACCCAACGCCATGGCGTGCACCAACTCCCCTTGTTACTGGCATCACGGGAGGGAAAAGCTTTTAGTCTTCCCGCAACACTTCTTCTCGACAAAAGTTTTAATGTACAACAACGTGTTTTTGAATATTATACGTCTTCACGCTTGCTGGAGCTTCTTCAATGACTATTGGAATTTTAAACGAAACGCGTAAAAAATAATTCTCACTGCTTGAAATTAGTGTCCTAAAGATGTTAAAAACAAGTGCAATTACATATTCGGTTGTTTTTTAAGATTTATAGGATGCAATTATGCTCTAAATATCTCCAGAATTTTGTAAAATTGATAACTTAATCGTTTTAGCCAACTTCAATAATGTAAATGCACCAGATGAAAAAACTATTATTTTGGATTTTTTGTTTATACTGTTTAGTCTATCAATTTTCTGCAAACGCCCAGCAACGACAGGCCCCGGCGTATCCTCTGGTAACCCATGATCCCTATTTTAGTATCTGGTCCCTGGGCGATACCATAAACGCACAACCTACTTCGCACTGGACGGGAACAGACCAGTCCCTGCTAGGAATGATAGAGGTTGATGGGAAAGTATACCGCTTTTTAGGAAATGAAACCAAAAGCTACACAGAAGTTTTGCCAACTGCCGAAAACCAGGAATACGCCGTTAAAATCACCGAAAAACAGCCTAAAAATGGCTGGGAAAAGGTAGATTTTGATGATTCTGGATGGAAAATGGCCTCTCCTCCCTTTGGTGATAATGGCGATGTGGCAACCCAGTGGCAGAGTGATGACCTCTGGTACCGCCGCAGTTTTGACCTTGATTCAACACATTTTAACTCGCTTTTCCTCAAACTGCACCACGATGATAATGTCGAGGTGTTTCTCAATGGCGCCCCCATTTATGAAAAAGAAGGTTGGAACAGTGAGTTCGATTATTTTGCCATTCCCGAGAGCGTAGGCAAAAACCTTAAAGCTACCGGAAATATTTTGGCTATTCATGTAAAAAACACTGCTGGCGGCCGCTATCTTGATGCGGGGATCGTAAATGAAGAACCAATGAAAAATACGGTCACTGCCGCCACACAGACAGGACTGGACTTTACTGCCACACAAACCACCTACAGTTTGACGTGCGGCGGTGTAGATGTAACCCTCACTTTTACTTCGCCATTGCTTATGGACGATCTGGATCTTATGGCACGGCCGGTTTCCTATATTTCGGTAGAAACGGCTCCTAATGATAACAAAACGCATGATGTCCAAGTGTACTTGGGAGCTTCTTCCCGTATCGCTTCTAATACCGCAAGTCAGGAGATGACCGCAACTTCTGGCAGTACGGCGAACCTATCTTTCCTAAAATCAGGAACCGAGTCACAGCCCATTTTAGAGAAAAAAGGGGATGATATTCGTATAGACTGGGGCTACATGTACTTGGCTGCGCCGAAAGAAGCAAAAACCACCCAAAGTATTACCGAAGCTTCGGGAGTTTCTGGGATATTTTCAAGTGAAAATGCCTCAAAATCGGTTGATTCTGGGAAGAATTTGATGCTCAATACCCTGTTTCCGAAGGAAAAACTTTCAGAAGCCAAAGAACATCTGATCATGCTGGCCTATGATGATGTTTATTCCATCAATTATTTTGGGGAACAACTTCGTCCCTGGTGGAACCTGAACGGAAAAAACACTATCGAAAACGAGATGGAACTGGCCTATTCTGGATATGCAGAAATTATTAAAAAGTGCCAGGCTTTTGATAAAAAACTTTATGAGGATGGCGTGAAAGCCGGTGGCGAGAAGTACGCCGAATTGCTTGAAATAGGCTACCGCCAGAGTATCGCTGCGCATAAACTGACCAAGAGTCCACAAGGGGAAATCCTTTTTCTTTCCAAAGAAAATAACAGCAATGGCTCCATAAATACGGTGGATATTACCTATCCTTCCGCGCCACTTTATCTTGTTTATAATCCTGATTTGTTAAAGGGAATGATGAACGGCATCTTCTATTATTCGGAAAGCGGAAAGTGGAAAAAACCTTTTCCGGCACACGATTTAGGCACCTATCCCATTGCAACCGGACAAACCTACGGTGAAGATATGCCGGTGGAAGAGGCCGGAAATATGGTTGTGCTTAGTGCGGCAATTACTAAAGTAGATGGAAATGCTGACTATGCCAAAAAACACTGGGAAAGCCTTAGCAAATGGGCAAACTACCTTTCAGAAGCGGGGCTTGATCCTGCAAACCAACTCTCAACAGACGATTTCTCCGGTCATCTGGCGCGTAATGCAAACCTGGCGGTAAAAGCGATCGTGGGTGTGGGCGGTTATGGCTATATGGCAAAAATGGCCGGGAAGGATGAGGAAGCTAAAAAATATACCCAAATGGCCAGAAGTATGGGGGAAGAATGGACAAAACTCGCAGACGCCGGCGATCATTATGCCCTGACCTATGATGACAAAAACACATGGAGCCAGAAATACAATCTGGTTTGGGACAAACTTTTAAAGCTCAATATTTTCCCGAAATCTGTTTTCAAAAAGGAGATCGATTTTTATTTAACTAAACAGAATGAATATGGACTCCCGCTGGATAACCGTGCGGATTATACCAAATCTGACTGGATCTTATGGACGGCCACGCTCTCAGATGAGGATGTTACCTTTAAAAAACTGGCCCACCCCGTCTATAAATTCGCCATTGAAACGCCTGATCGCGTGCCCATGAGCGACTGGCACTTTACAACCAGTGGTAAACAGCGCGGCTTTAAGGCGCGCAGCGTGGTGGGAGGTTATTTTATCAAACTACTGGAGCAGGAATGGAAATAAAACTCCGCTGTAAAAACCGAATTTAGAATCAGTTGAAGCGATAACTTACACCCGCCTGTACAAAGTATTCCTGATCTGTATCAAAACCGGTACCCGTACTTAAATCTAACTGAAAGTCTGGATTTATAAGATAGGAAAAACCGGCATCCCAGGAATTTTCACCTTGATCGCCTTCGGGCAGTGAGCCGTAAACCTCTGCAAATCCAGAAAGATCGCCTATGATGGTACGTCCATAAGATAAAGTATAGGAATACGATGGCTGTGGAGCATCGCCGTCCCATTGCACACCCACGTTATACGTGATACTGGACTCCGCATCTAAGGTATTTGAAAAAGTCAATAGCATTTGACCACCTGTATAATCGCTTTTAAAATCGTTCCCGGCTGCGAAGGGAAGGAAGAGATTTCCTATAACGGCCATTTGTGGCAGAATTCCATTTTCTTGTGCAATGCCTACTTTAAAACTTGCTATCAATGGTGTAAAACCAGCCATTTTATCATTGATTTCCACACCAGATACTTCTGTTGTAATTTCCTGCGCATCCCATGAAAGACGTACTTCAAAATTATCGAGCAATCCATAACGCAAATAAGTGTTGTTATAGGTCCAAAATTTTTCCCTTACGTTGCCGTATTTAAGTTCCTGATATTGTGATCCGGTTTCCACCTGAAATACACCTTTTTGAAGCACACCCGTACCAAAGCTGGCGCCCGGCCGTTCTGTAAAAATGGGTTCTTCAACTTCCTGGGCAAAAAGTGTTGCGCAACACAAAAGGCTTAGGGCAGATAATATAATTTTTTTCATACTAGGTTTTATGATTAAGTTTGGTAAAGCAAAGCTATGACAGGAACGGTGGCAATCTTGTCACACTACATAATTTAACGTTCATGCATAAAAAGCCACTTGACAGTGTCATATTATCAGTGGGTTCTCCTCTATTTAAGCATAATGATCAAAAAAACAGCATACGATTATATTATTCTGGGTGCCGGACTTTCAGGTCTTACGCTTGCCTTGAGAATTACTGAGGACCCCTTTTTTAAGGATAAGGAAATACTCATTTTAGACCGAAAGGAAAAAATAGAAAACGACCGCACCTGGTGTTTCTGGCATCAGGGAAAGAGTCGCTGGGAGAATATAATAAGCAAAAAATGGTATAAAATAGGCTTTAAAACCACCGATTTTGATGCTAAAATCCCGATTTCTCCTTATAGCTATAACAAAATAACAGGTTTGGATTTTTATACATACTGCTTTGAGCAACTCAAAAAAAATAACCGGATATCTTTTAAAACCGAAGCCTTTGAATCTTTTGAAGAAACTGCGGCTGGCGTTAGAGTACATACGAAAGCACAGACCTACACATCAAAAAAACTCTTCAATAGCATTCTTCCCCCAGAGGTTTTAAAGAAACAGCACAATGATATCATCTTGAACCAGCATTTCATAGGTTGGTTTATAACCACCTCAAAACCTGTTTTTGATCCGGAAACGGCCGTTTTTATGGATTTTAGCATTCCGCAGGAGGGAAATACGCGTTTTATGTATGTAATGCCCACTTCACCTACAGAAGCACTGGTAGAGTACACGCTCTTTTCGGAAAAATTATTGCCTGACGAAACCTATGAAAATGGTATCAAAAACTACCTAGAACAGCATAAAATTGACCATTATACCATTACTGAAAAAGAACAGGGCTGTATCCCTATGACCGTTTTCACGTTTGAAAAAAGGAACTCAAAACATGTCATAAACATAGGCACGGCAGGCGGGTGGACGCGGGCCAGTACAGGTTTCACCTTCACCTACACACAAAAGCGCACCGAAGAGTTGGTTGCTTTTTTAAAGCAGGAAAATGACTTAAGAAAATTCAAAATTAATGACCGCTACCGGTGGTACGACCGTATTTTTCTGGATGTGCTTTACCGCAAAAACGAACAGGGTAGCCGTATTTTTGAGGCCATGTTCAAAAACAACCCCACTGACCGTATTTTCAGGTTTCTGGATGGGGAAAGCTCTATCGCAGAAGATTTTAAAATCATCTGGAGCCTACCTAAAAAAGAATTTATAAAATCTGTTTTAGGACTAAAATGAAAAAGGGCATAGCTTATCTTTGAATTTTACAACTTAAATCATGATGGAAATCAAAAATACCACTCTGGAAGAATTTTACAAAGAAGCTGCTGCTTTTACCGGTAAGGACATTAACGACATATTACCTCCAGAAATTCATAAAGAAATAGGGCATTTTAACCTCTTTGACATTGCGGAAACCATAAGGGAAAGCAAACAAAAAACCAAATGCCCTATAACCGCCGCGCTTATTATAAAATAAGTCTGATACGCGGAAAAAACAGGGCAGAATACGCCGATAAAATTATTGAAATTGAGCATAATGCGCTTCTTTTTGCCACCCCAAAGGTACCCTATCACTGGGTTCCGCTAGATGAAAATCAGCAGGGCACTTTTTGTATTTTCACGGATACCTTTTTAGGGAAAAACAAAAGCGGACTCCAGCTTGACAAATTACCTTTGTTTCAGCCGGGCAGCATTCCGGTATTTGAAATTAATGATGATCAGGCCGAAGAAATTGCTTTTCTTTTTGAAAAAATGAAAAATGAAATTATTTCAGATTATGAGTATAAATATGATTTGCTGCGTACGTATTTAATAGAACTTATACATTATGGTCAAAAATTGAAACCCTGCCATAAGGTGAACGAGGGTAAAAATGCAGCAAAACGTATTATCTCTCTTTTTATAGAATTACTTGAGCGACAATTCCCTATAGAATCTCCCGGCCAGCGGCTAAGCATGCGCTCTGCAACAGAATATGCAGAGCGACTGGCTATTCACGTAAATCACCTCAACAAAGTTTTAAAAGAAAATTTAGGAAACACCACAACCGAAATTATTACCCGCCGCATTCTCCAGGAAGCTAAAATCTTATTGAAACAAACCAATTGGAGCGTTTCTGAAATAGCCTATAGCCTTGGCTTTGAAGAGGTGGCACATTTTTCTAATTTCTTTAAAAAACAAACCAGTTTTTCTCCTGTTACATTCAGATCTTAATTTACGCCATCAGTAAAAATTTGAATTTTACAACAAAGTCTTTGATATTTGTAACACGTTGTTGCTCAATTCCCTTCAAATTTGCATTATTATTAATCTTAAAAAAAGCAAATGGAAACTAAAAACAAAGTTGCAATAATTACCGGCGGAAGCCGCGGTTTAGGTAAAGATATGGCACTTAGCCTGGCCAGAAACGGGACTGATATCATATTTACCTATCATACCAATAAAAAGGCAGCAGATGCGGTAGCGAGTCAGATTAACGACCTGGGGCAAAAAGCTATTGCTTTACAGTTGGACACATCAAAAATTGGCGGTTTTGATACTTTTATAAGCACGTTTACAAATTATTTAAAGGAGGAAACCGGCTATCCTAATTTTGATTTTCTAATCAATAATGCAGGTACAGCTTTATATACTCCTTTCATGGAGACCACGGAAGAGCAGTTTGATGAGATGCTCAATATACACTACAAAGGTGTGTTTTTTCTTACCCAAAAATTACTTCCTCTTATGAATGATGGGGGTCGCATTGTGAATATTTCATCAGGTTTGGCGCGTTTCAGCATACCTGGTTCTTCTGCTTATGCTTCTATGAAAGGCGCTTTAGAAGTGCTTACACGATACCTTGCCAGAGAGCTGGGGAGCCGAAAAATTACTGCTAATGTAATAGCACCGGGAGCGATAGAAACCGATTTTGGAAACGGTCACGTAAGAGACGATGAGAAAACCAATACTATGATTGCAAACCTGACAGCTCTGGGCCGTGCGGGTCAACCCGAAGACATAGGCGGCGTAGTGGCCTTTTTGTGCTCTGACGATGCTAGATGGGTAAATGGCCAGCGCATTGAAGTTTCGGGAGGAATGAATCTCTAATTTTACAAAGAAACAGCGGTTTACCATCTAAATCGCTGTTTTTATTTATAATAAAGTTACTAAACCTAAAATTATCGTGCCTAAAAATTCGCTATTTAAGCTAAATAGCGAATTTTTATCTTTTCAAGGTGAAATGTGCCTTAAACTCCACGGGCATCCCTTCTTCATCAACAAAGCGAACCTTGAACCAATAATCATCAGAAGGCATATTCTCTCCACGGAAAGTACCGTCCCAGCCGTTTCCGTCAGGGAATATGGTTTTCAGCAGTTTACCATAACGGTCAAATATTTCGATCTGTCCATCGGCATAACCTCTTAGTGATTCAATATTCCATGTATCATTGATACCGTCAGCATTTGGCGTAAAGAATTTTTGGTAATTCACCACATTTACGATGATCGTTGTTGCGGCACAATTACCCGTAATACCTCTTGCCGTAACCTCATGCTTACCAGAAGTAACATCGTAAAATTCATTACTGGCCTGGAATTCACCACCGTCAATTTGATATTCATAATCCCCATCGCCACTTACCACAATGACAGTGATTATCGAAACATCTGCAAAAGACTGATTTACTTCGGCTTCAATAATGGGCTCACTGGAGGCCAAAACTTCTACGGTTGTAGGGTTATAGTTACAGTCCGCCCCAACTTCGGGATTTATCTTTGTAGTTGAAACGGTATAGGTTCCTACTGCGGTGGCTTCATGTGTAGGCCCTACAGATACAACTTCGTTGTTTATTGACCAGGTAACCTCAAATTCAGCTGGATCTAGGCCAGATTCCAGGGTCAGGCTCTCAAGCACCTCGCCGGTTTCCGGATCTGTACATACCGTCCCACCTTCAACACTGAAATCCAGTAACGGATAGATCGTGACCTGAAAGAGATCTTCGTCAAAACAATCTGTATTGTTTTTAGCGGTAGCATAACGATAAATGGTATACGTACCGGGCTGGTCTAACGTAAGGTCTGAAGACGCGATAGGATCCTGACCGTTAGGTGCGCGATAATATGCTATATCAAAAACGGTTTGATCTAATGCCGGAAGGGTAAATGAACCACACGCTTCTATATCATTTATGGGTTCAATAAGGGGCGTTTCTGAAATAGTCACCGTAAAGTCATCAAAATCTTCACAGATAAACCGGGTGCCTTTGCGGGAGTAGACATAGATCTGCTGCGTTTCCACAATACGATCGCCAGCATTAAGGCGCGTACCTCTTCCGCGGGGAGCGGTGTAATAATTTCCATTGACCAGTTCTGGCAAAACATAAGCATCACAGGATACCACATCCTCAAATTCCCCTACCTCAACTCCTAAAATAGTAATATCAAAAGATTTATCATTGAAACAGCCTAACAGGTCATCATAAGCGTTATAGATCCATAGCGTTGTATTTTCTGAAAATACGGTCCCTGCCTCTAGCAATTCCCCTGTACCATTAGGTCCGCCTGCTTCAGTATAATACACACCATTTGTCAAAACAGGCAATTCATAGGTATCACAGGCGTAGACAGGGACAAAATTATCTATGGGTGGTTTAGGCCGAAGCGTGACCGAGAACTCATTTTCGTTAGTACAACCATCTACCTCATTGTTTACATAAATCGTCTGAGTAGCATTGATTTCACTTCCTGCCGGAAGTTGTGTGCCGCCACGGTCAGATTCTGTAAAATATTGTCCATTTGTAGTCTTGGGAAGTATATACGGTGCGTCATTTACACAAATTGATACATCCACAGGATTGTCAACTTTAGGTATGGGAGTGATTACAACATCAAAAGATAAGTCTTCGGTGCAGTTGTCCCCTGTCGTAACCTCCGCGTAGTAATACACGGGTCGTGAAACGGTAAGAGGGTTGTTTTTGGGAATCTCAATGCCCTGACCGTTGGCTTCAGTATAATAAGCACCTACCTCAATTTCAGGAAGATCGAAAGAACCACAATGGGGCAAATCACTGTTTGCTGCTTCAAAATATGCCAGAGTAGGAACTATAAAGATATTGAACTCAGAGGCATCGTTACAACGCGCATTCTCACTATAGGTATATATGGTCTGACTCGTGGTTATGACATCGCCGGCTTGCAAAGTCGTTCCCTGACCGTCTGCCTGAGTATTGTATTCACCATTTGCAAGAGCAGGCAATGTATAGGATCCACATACGATTTCATCCTCTGGTTTGCTTAGCGCTGGAAGGGGATCGATGGTTAAATCATACCCTTGATTTATACAAACACTTCCGTCAACTTCTGCATAGTAATAAACAGTTCGCGACGTAGTTATTGATTGTTCAGAATCGTATTCAGAACCACCGCCATTAGGACCATCTGCCGCGGTATAAAAAGCGCCTGCACCTTCTGGTAATAAAGGGAGAACATATTCACCGGCACAACCACGCGTGTCATCCAATTCAAATTTATCTGGCAGGGTAACCGTAAAGCTAGAAGTTTCGTTGGGACAACCCTCCGCAGATTCGTTATAAATGTAAATGGTCTGTGTGAATTGGGTATTTATTTCATCTCCTGGACTCAACGCAGTACCTTCTCCACCCGGAAGCAAATAGTATGTTCCATCGGTAATTTCTGGTAATATATAGCTGCCACACGTAACCACATCCTCCCTTACATCAACAGGGGGAAGATCGCCAACTTCTATAAGAAGCGTTACCACAACGTAGCATGTTGGCTCATCAACAAGTGCTACCCGAATATATACCGAACGCGAAGCGATGCCAGGGGGAATGGTATAGGTCGCAGTCGTATCTATAGGGCTAACCGCGTTTTCTGCATCACTGAGCGTATTGTGGTAGGTAATAGCATACCCATTTGGATCTTCACCATTCGGGAAAACAGGAAGGATCGTACTCAGGTCAATACTACCACTTTCCCCGGGAAGCAGACAAATTTCTATGGGAGCTGGCGGGTTTACATCAATGGGATCTGCCACACTCAGCTCAAAATCGTATTGTGCATCACAAAAACTGCCGTTTTCGATATTGCGGAGTTTAATAAAAATAGTTTGGTTACCCGCGCTGGCGTAAGAGGTTATTTCATTTGTGGGGATGGCAATTCCATTATCTAAATCCTCCTGGGAAGCATAATATAAAATCTCATAACCCAATCCGGTAATTCCCAATGTTTCTGCATTGTTTTCGGTAAGATCAAAAAGACTACTACCACTATTGCTGAAACAAGCTCCCACATCTACGGGTTCAGTAACCTGAAGATCGCTTACCACGACTTCATCCTCAAGCAGACATGAACTATTGCCTCTGGTAACTTCCACTTTATATGTGCCAGACTGGTCTATAGTAAGGTTTGTTTCTATTTCCCCGGGCAGAAGCACTCCGTTCCTAAACCACTCAAACGTGTAGCCTTCACCAGCAAGGCCAGACTCCAGCACGGTAGAGTCCCCACCGCAAAGACTAAAAGTTTCGCCCAGGTTAATACCTGTATTAAAACTTCCTGCAGAAAGAAAAATAGCAGAATCAAATCGCGTATCATTGGCATCGCCAATGACGATACGCATTTTATACCTACGGCCAGGGACTACATTAGAACTGGACGCTGTAAGTACGGAAGTATACCCGTTCATATTGATGGTAGACTCATTGTTATCTACTTCATAACTGGCGAACAAATCAGCATTTACAGAGGGACACGTAGGATTAAAGGCGGCATCTTTTATGTTTTGAACAGAGACCGGTGTAGTCCCACCGGGTATAACGCCCAGGTTTGTCTCTGTGCCATTCTCTAAATCTGTAAGAATAAAGGCCAGTACATCACTGGAGTTACATTGCTCATCGCCATATTCATTAGAAGCAAGAAGAAAGTCAAAGCTCAAAAAATTAGAAACCGGAACAAAGTCAAATTCCAGAAATGCAATCTCTTCTATTACAGCAGCACGTCCTGATTCATCTAAAAGTTGCTGCAAAAAGGGATCGGTATCGTTATTGAGTTGGCTATCCAAATTATTCCCGGTATAACCACCCGCTGTAAGTCCTGCATTACCGGTACGTATAATCACCCCATCGGCTATGGGAAATGCACCTCCATTATTAGTGAAGGAACCCGTGGCTTCTATGGAAGAGGAAGAGATATTTGAAATCTCTGCACAGGCATCGTTGAGCAACATATTTACTAAACTAGGCGCACTTTGTGAATTGTCAACACTTACGGTCTGAGAAAAACCTAAAGTAGTACATAAAAAAAGCAGTACCGTAAAAGCAACTTTCAAAGCCCCTATCTGCTGATTTACAACATTATAATTTTGCATTAAAGATGTGATTTGGAGTAGACTTTTTCACAAACTATCAATTTATGAATTAGAGGGCGCAAATTAAGAATTTAATTGCGATTGAATCCATTTAAAATTATACATAATTTATTCTAAGCGTTTTGTGCTTTTCAATTGCGCTATAGATAACGCATAAACGCCGGGATATTGTATTTCTTTTGGCGGTATATAAATTGAATTAACCCCTAAAATAGCTCTTAATTAGACCGCAAAACGCAATAAATCAACAGTTTCAGATGTAAAATAGGCTACAGAAGCTAAAATTAGCTCGCAATGGTAAACTCAAATTTAAAGTCCGCGTTCTTTTTGAATGGTTTCATATGCTTTCTGAACGTTTTTGAACTTCTCTTCGGCGCCCTGGCGGTAGGCCTCGTCCATATGCTGCAATTTGTCTGGATGGTATTTTTTTGCCATATCGCGGTAGGCTTTTTTTACCTCGGCATCAGTTGCCGTTTTTTCGATTTCAAGGATCGTGTACGCACTTTCTGCACTTTCAAAAAACATGGCCTTAAGGCTCTCAAATTCGCCACGGCTCAGCCGTAAATAACCGGCGATCTGAGCAATCTGATCTACTTCTTTTTCAGAAACCCTACCATCTGCCTGTGCGATCCCAAAGAGAAAATGAACGATCTGCAATCGTACTTCACGACGCGTACGCTGCTGCAAATACTCGCAGATGCGCTGTGCATTTACTTCTCTGTTTTTAATAACATCATTAAAAGTGCGAAAGGTGGCATTTGCGCGTTCTTTGCCATAAGATTGAACAAAATACCTGCGCACATAATCAAGTTCCCCCTGACTTACGCTCCCGTCTGCTTTGATCACAATTGAGCAAAGCGACAATAAATTAAGTTCAAAATCGCCCGGAGAGACCGTTTTCCCCTGTTGGGTAAAAATGGTACTCCCGTTTCCACTCGTTTTCTTGCCAAAAAACATACTATCTATAAGCGACCCTATAAGATAACCTCCTATGGCCCCTAAGATCCCACGGTATGCAAATCCTGCGATGGCACCCAGCCATTTAATCATGCTCTATCTTTATTAGTTTCACTACGATTGACACGGGTAGTAGGCACCGTGGTAATTCCTTTTCGGAAAATAAGTTGCAAAAATAAAGTCTTTGTCCTGAAGTATGGATAGAATTGGAAATTATCTTGCCACGGGCCAAATTTTTAGACGTTTTCGGGACATTTTTAAGCCAAATCAACAGTTTTGCACATTTTTTGATGATTAATTACTCTCAAATAGCATCTTTTTATAAGATATTCTATTCGGTTTATTTGAAAAAGCAAGTAAGCATCCCAAGTGGATACCGACTAGAATTTTGTAACTTTGCACGAATTAAAAACATCGATATTATGTATCCAGCAGAATTAGTAAAACCAATGCGGGAAGACCTTACGAAGGTAGGCTTCACCGAATTACATACAACAGCAGACGTAGAAGCGGCCATGAAAAAAGAAGGCACCTCCCTTGTAGTGGTGAATTCGGTTTGTGGTTGTGCAGCGGCAAACGCGCGTCCCGGCGCACGTATGGCGCTTCAAAATGCCAAGACACCAGACAATTTATACACCGTTTTTGCAGGAGTAGACCGTGAGGCAACAGATCTTGCCCGTGGTTTTATGGTACCTTTTCCTCCTTCTTCACCTTCAATGGCTTTGTTCAAAGATGGTGAGTTGGTTCACATGTTAGAGCGTCACCACATTGAAGGGCGTCCCGCTGAGATGATCGCAGAAAATCTTGCAGATGCTTTTAACGAGCATTGCTAAAAATTAGTTTTCTATAGAATTGAAAACCCGCTGCTTATGCGGGTTTTTTTTGTTTTTTATTTTATTCTAAATGATATTGAAATTTTATTTAAAATAACTGCCAGAACCCTTTACTTTTGAAGTGCCAAAATCACTAAACACATGCCGGGTAAAAAGCCACTGCTGCACCGTTTTCATAGCTGGAGGTACAAAAATATCTCAGGCACAACATTTATCTACATCCTCAGTATCATTACCGGACTGGGTGCCGGGCTGGGAGCAGTACTTATAAAAAACTTTACTTTTCTTATTCAGGATTTACTCCAGGGTAAAATAGTAGGTAATTATTATTACGGTTTTTATTTTGTGTTTCCGGTGGTAGGTCTGGTGCTTACTACGGGAATTGTCAAATTTATTATACGCCGGCCCGTGAATCACGGTGTATCAAGCACACTGGCCGCGATTTCCAGGCGGCAGGGAATTCTAAAACGCTATCAGATATTTGCCTCTGCCATTACGGCTCCCATTACAGTTGGTTTTGGTGGTTCTGTAGGTCTCGAAAGCCCTACGGTGGTTACGGGCGCGGCTTTTAGTTCCTACCTGTCCCGCATCTTTCACATGAACCAGGCCAATCGTATGCTCCTGCTGGGCTGTGCGGCTTCTGGTGCGATGTCCTGTATTTTTAAGGCGCCCATTGCCGCAATCATATTTGCGGTTGAGGTGTTTGGCCTGGACCTTACGTTATTATCCCTAATGCCACTCCTGCTGGCTTCGCTTTCTGGTATTCTCACATCCTATTTCTTTTTTGGTTCAGGAACTATTCTTCCGTTTACCTTAAAAGATGCCTTTGTGATCTCAGATTTTCCGTTTTATATGATACTGGGTTTGGTCGCTGGCCTGGTTTCTGTCTATTTTAGCAACACTTATTTTGCCGTTTTAAAATATTTTGACCGGTGGGATTCTACCCTGATGCGGCTTCTCATTTCTGGACTTGCCCTGGGTACGTTGATCTTTTTTATCCCACCGCTGTACGGGGAAGGTTTTGAGATGATCAACAGCCTGCTCGCGGGAAATGCCGTTGAAGCGCTGGGTGAAACCTATTTTAGTAATTATCTTGAAAATGTGTGGGTGGTAATTGCCCTGCTTGCCGGACTCGTAATTTTTAAAATCATTGCAACCGCGATCACGTTTACCGGTGGTGGTGTAGGTGGTATCTTTGCCACTACCCTTTTTATGGGGAGCGTCATGGGGAATTGCCTGGCAAAAATCCTCAATAATATAGGTCTGGGACATCAGGTCTCAGAAAGCAATTTTACGCTGGTGGGAATGACGGGCCTTTTGGCCGGCGTGCTGCATGCGCCCCTTACCGCCATATTTCTCATTGCCGAAATCACCGGTGGCTATGGCCTTTTTATCCCACTTATGGTCACGGCAGCGATTGCCTACGGAATAAATAAATACTTCCTGCCGCATTCGGTTTATGGGATGGAACTGGGACTGCGCGGCGAACTCATTACGCATGACAAGGACCAGGCGGTGCTTACCCTGCTCAACCTCAACGACGTGATAGAACGCAATTTTATTGCCGTGAGGCCAGAAATGACCCTAGGCGAAATGGCGCGTAATGCCGTGGCAAAATCTGCCCGGAACCTGTTTCCCGTGGTTAATGCAGATAACGAACTTATGGGCGTAATTACCCTTGATGACATTCGCGATATCATGTTTGACGCGACTCTGTACGACACCACGCTCATAAAAAATCTAATGCACGCAGCCCCGGAATATATATATCTGGAAACCGATACCGCAAAAATCGTAATGCGCAAATTTCAGGAGAGTGCCGCCTGGAACTTACCGGTAATCAAAGATGGCAAATATTACGGGTTTATATCTAAATCGAAATTACTAAGTGTTTACCGCCGTAAATTGGTTAGTTTCTCCAGAAAATAGAACTATGTCCAGGAGCTGCCATGTCACCAGTCTGTTTTTGTTTTTATGGGGCTTTGCTTCAGTTTATGGACAAGAAATCAGACCGGCAGTTTTTGCTTCCTTATCCGGCTTTAGGCATACCGGTTTCGAAGACAATCTTTTTACAGATTTTGAAATTGGCCTTTCTGCAGCATCTTCCTTTTGGATTACTCCAAAAATCAGCTATAAACATAGTGGCGGTCGATTGAATGACAATATTGTTTTTGAGGAAGATACGGCACCCTTGCGGGTTAAAGAAGAATTACGGACCTATTATAGCGCCAACTTGTTTGGAATAGGAGCAGAAATAAGATTGACCAAACAAGAAGATTTCTGGGTGTTTTTCTGGCCGCGTTATTATGCTGGTAATTTCAAATTTCACGGGGAATTTTTAAAGCGCGATAATAATAGGGATCTGGTATATAAAGAAATCGTGAAAGACAACGATTTTGAATCTTATATCGATTTTTCCCTGGGGTTTTCGGGATATATAGATGATGCAGAAAAATTATCTGCATCCGTTTTTCTCTCTTATACGACAATGGATTTAAAAGGTGGTTTTAAAAGTCTGGATTTTGAACAAACAAACCTGCGTGCGTATGAAAGTACAGAAACTCTGGGCCTGGGATTTATGATAGAATATAAACCCTGGTAACCAGAAAACAGGTAATTTTGACCAGAAAACAGCCTTAAATCATGAAAAAATTAATCATATTCCTGTTCTTTTTATTGGTAATTACCTTGTTTGTGGGTTTTTACTTTCGGTATTATAGCGATGATATCGTCCTAGGTGACCGATTTATTGGTGTCACCATCCTTGCTGTTATCTTTGTACTTATGCCGCTGTTTTTGTACCATCGCTGGAAGAACAGAAATGTTCACGATTACATGCTTACCAAAGACAACATCAACAAAATGAGGGAGTTCTCTGAAGGAAAAAAACGGAAAAAGAAGTAATTTTTGCAAATAAAATCACTTTTGAATTACTTTTATCTTATTAATTCCCTTAACTTTACCACAATATTAATTTTTTACATTTTTACAATGAAAGGTACAGTTAAATTTTTCAATGAGTCCAAAGGTTACGGATTCATAACCAATGATGATACAGGTAAAGATATCTTCGTACATGCAACCGGTCTTAACGGTGAAGTATTAGAAGAAGGAGACCAAGTAGAATTCATCGAGGAAGAAGGAAGAAAAGGCATGGTGGCTGCGCAAGTACGCGTATTACACGACTAAAATATATAAAGTATTTTTAGAGTTTTTCAAAACCCCCTGCCAGGCAGGGGGTTTTTATTTGGTTACAATATTCAAAATCCTATTCTAAATCATGCAAAAAACATTAAAAATTGCCGGTTTACAGGCAGATTTAGCCTGGCACGACCCTAAATCCAATACAGCGCATTTCAATAAAATAATTGAAGGCCTGGATGAAGATCTTGATCTCATTGTGCTGCCCGAAATGTTTGCGACCGGTTTTAGCATGCAACCCGAAAATATAGCAGATAGCGGCGATACCCTGCAATGGATGAAAAAACAGGCGCTACAGACTAAGTCTGCCATTGCCGGAAGCCTGATGGTGGTAGATGACGGGACGTATTACAATCGGTTTTATTTTGTGACGCCAGAGGGAACGGTAGATCATTATGATAAACGACACCGTTTTACCCTGGCCGGTGAACATGAGGTATATGCACGAGGTAAAACACCAAAAATCGTAACCTATAAAGGATGGAAAATTGCCCTGCAAGTGTGCTATGACTTGAGATTTCCGGTTTTTTCCAGGAATACTCAAGATTATGATGTTTTACTTTATGTGGCCAACTGGCCAAAGACACGGGTTTTTGCCTGGGACACACTTCTAAAGGCACGTGCGATAGAAAACATGAGTTATTGCGTGGGTATAAACCGCGTAGGTACAGATGACAACAACAATGAATACGATGGCCATAGCGGGATTTATGACTGCCTGGGGGCAACCCTGGCTTTCGCCGAAAAAAGAGAGACCACAGTTACCGCCACTTTAACAAAAGAGCATCTTCAAGAAACCAGGCATAAACTTAATTTTCTGGCTGATAGGGATTCGTTTCATCTTCTGGATTGACCTCTTCCTTAACCGGTATCGCATCAACGGCCTGGCTGAGTATAAAGGTTTCATTCAAAGACCAGCCCGAACGTAAATCGAGTAATTTAGGATAGTAAATGATCGTTTCCGGTTGCATTTGCTTTAGGTAGTTACCGGTATCGTATTTTCGGTTGGCATTTGCATCCAGGATCAATCGGGCATAATACGATCCTGGTTCCACAAGGCCGAAGTTAAATACTTTTTTACCTTCCTGGGCATAGCGCTCTTCTATAATTTCCCCTTTTTCGGTTACTATTTGTACGATATAAGGGTAATTTTCTGCTTCCTGTAAAGTGAGTTTTAATTCGCCATAGTCTGCGATTACCTTCGTTTGGGTTTCGTAATATAGCGTATCATTGGTCGTTCCGAAGAAATCGGTTAACGCTTCCGGCAAGAAGGTGATTTGATAATTTGACGATTCCTCCGTCTTAAACTTAACCTGAAAAGAGGATTCTTCCTTAAAAAGTCCGGTCTTAAAAGCAACATTTAAGGAATCTGATTTAATGACCGAAATCTTGCTGCTGTCTATGGAAACTATGGGAATGGTAGTTTCAATCTTAAACGCATCCCCTATTTTAATCGTTCCGCGGGAAAGCGCATTAAAAGCAAGCGAATCAGGGCGAAGCGGCCTTTTGCGCAAATAAAAAGTGTCTAATTTACTGGCACCTGCAGCAACTTCAAAAATGAGACTGTCTCTTTCAAGCTCTGGGCGGTACCAGTACCGCAGTGAATCCTGCCCTTCTTTAAAGGTAACCAGCGACTCAAAACCTGAAGGTTTTTCGTTCATCAATGAAATTGAAATACTGTCTCTGTTTCCGGCAATTGGAAATGCCACACGCTGCAGTTTAGTCTGTACCGGCCTCCCAGCTTTTAACGGCGGATCTTCCATAAACAGGGTGAGCACGTAGCTGGTATCTTTTGGCACTTCAATAACCTGATCATAAAAGGCGATCTTGTCCTTATCTGGTTGAAAGGTATAATTAGAGGCCTCATCCTTTAAGGCGGCAAGTCTATACTTGCCTGCGCGTACATTGGTAAGCTCGAACGAGGTAGTACTATCAAGCGTATTGGTCACGTAGCGGGGCACAGACTTGTAAATGATGGAGTCGTTGTACGTGCTGTCTATCTCGTAAAGCATGACGGTCACAAATTCATCTGGCTGTTGTTGCAAAGCATCCCTGATTTCCCCTTTTACGGTCAGGCTATCAATATAGTCGCCAGTGGACATTACATATTTAAAAAACCTGAAAGGATTGTTTTCATTATTGTCCACCACACTATTACCAAAATTAAATACATAAGTCGTATTGGGCAACAACGTATCTTCTATACTTATCCTTATATACGGCGCTGCTCCTCCTAACGGGGTAATGAGCGCAGGTGGGTTTAGAGGTGGGGAAATGATTAGGTTTTTCTGAAGCTCTTTAAGTTTTATGAGTTCGTTGAAATTGATCCTGATCTCCTCAGCGTCAAAATTTGTGGAATAATTGGGTGGATTTGCACTTACAAATACCGGGGGGTCCATATCTTTTGGCCCACCTTCTGGAGAACCACGCTTGGCGCAGCGCACAACGAGTAGCAGCAAAAACAGACTTGCCAGGAAATAGGAGATTTTTTTAAGCATAATGGCGCAAAGTAACAACTATTTTAGTTAAACTGGTGAATTTTCGCCCTCCGGCGGAAATGCAAAAGTACTTTAGCTTTTAACGCGATCATCCATGCGCTATTGCCATCGCGGCGATACTGATTTTTATATCCGGGATTTTCTGTAATGCGATGGCACAACCTTCCATGGTACCGCCCGTGGTGATGAGGTCATCTACCAGTAAAATATGTTTTCCCCTGAGCTTTTTTGTAGTTGCCACTTCAAAGGAACCTATAACTTCTTTACTGCGTGACACACGTGTCATAAAAACCTGTGTTTTGGTTTTTTTAGTCCTTAGGAGCGTATCAGCTTCCAGTGGGATTTCAAGTAGGTCTGCGATCGCCTGCCCAAAACCGGTAACCTGATTATAGCCCCTTTCCCTCAACCGGGATTTATGCAATGGTACGGGAATAACGCAATCTATGTCCTGATACGCTTCTAATTCCGACAGTTCAAAACCCAACCACTTTCCTAAAAAACCACTCAATTCCTCATAGTTTCTATATTTTAGATTGTGGATGAGCTGCTGTACCTTGCTTTTTTTATCAAAATAAAATAATGCACTTGCATGTTCAATTTCCACACGGCCATAAAGCAATTCGTGAATAGGTTTTTGCGTTGTATAATGCAATCCAGTAACAGGTAGGTCATGCCTGCACTGCGTACATATTAAACGTTCACCGGGTTGAAGCACGGCATCACAGGCAAGACAGCTCGCGGGAAAGAACAGGTTAAAGAGGTGCTGCAGTGGGTTTGCCATAAAATATTTTGATTTTTACAAGATAATTAAAAGAAACGTTTGAATACAATAGGAAACAACAAAGCACTTAAAGTATTGACAACGGTACTCGTATTCCTACTTCTGGGGCTGGGTATTTATACCATTAAGTTTTACAATACGGTACAGGACAACGAGCTTGAACTTGTACGGGAAAAGGAAATGATTGAGGTAGAACTGCGCAACATACTGCGCAAATATGATGCACAAAGTGCAGCGACGAGCGCGGTGCGTCAGCAACTTGCCAGCGCCCAGACAAGGATCACAAAACTTATTGACAGCCTGGCTACATCAAAAAACACACGGGAGGTACTGCGCAATTACCGTATAGAGATCATCAAGTTGCGCGATCAACGGGATTTGCTTTTGCAAAAAAATGACAGCCTTGCCATTCTTACCCAGAACCTTCAAAACGAGAGGACCGCAGTTAAAAAGGCTTTTGACAGCTCTTTAGTGGAACGCGATTCCCTGCGCTTGCAAAACCAGGCTTTAAAGGAAGAGCTCAATGCAAAGGTGGTTCTTAGTGTAGATAGCCTGAATGCCAGCGGTATAATTATACGGCGCAGTGGCAAACACCTGGTCAATGATCTTGCAAAACGTATAGATAACATTGAAGTCTGTTACTTGCTGCATGGCGATCTGGACACTTCTGAGTCAACACTTTACATTCAGATTATAGATCCTCAAAACAATGTCATAGGCGACCGGACTACGATCACCTTTGATGAAAAAGTACTTACCTATAGTGCTACAAAAAAGGTTGATCCTCAAAGCGTACAAACAAATAGTTCCCAGTGTTTGCTCATTGAACCGAATAATTCAAAATTTCAGGAAGGCATCTACCGTGTCAATATTTTCCAGAGGGATCATCTTATGGCCACCACTTTATTGCAATTGGATTAAAAGTTATTCATTATCTACAGGTCTTCACGCTGTTTTAGCTATTTTTGCCTTTCGTTTTACGCAATAAATACCACAACAGCAACATGGCACAACCAGATGATCAGTTTAAAAGAGTAATCTCCCACGCAAAAGAATACGGCTATATCTTTAGCAGCAGCGAGATCTATGACGGGCTAAGTGCCGTGTATGATTATGGCCAGAATGGTGCAGAACTCAAGAAAAACATAAGGGAATACTGGTGGAAAAGTATGGTGCACTTGCATGAAAATATCGTGGGCCTTGATGCTTCCATTTTTATGCACCCTACCACGTGGAAGGCTTCTGGCCACGTTGATGCTTTTAACGATCCCCTTATTGACAATAAAGATTCTAAAAAGCGCTATCGTGCTGATGTGCTTATTGAAGATTATGCTGAAAAACTGAACCAAAAAGCCCAAAAAGAGATCGAAAAAGCCAAAAAACGCTTTGGGGATGCCTTTGATGAAAACGAATTTGTAAATACAAACCCGCGCGTGGTACGCTACCGCGAAGAACAGGATCGCGTCATAAAACGTATGGCGCGCTCGCTGGAAGCCGAAGATCTTGCAGATGTAAAAGCACTTATTGAAGAACTTGAAATCGCAGATCCTGATACCGGCTCCAGGAACTGGACTGATGTGCGCCAGTTCAACCTCATGTTTGGCACAAAACTGGGCGCTTCCGCAGAAAATGCGACAGATTTGTTTTTAAGACCAGAAACCGCCCAGGGTATCTTTGTAAACTTTCTCAACGTACAGAAAAGCGGAAGGATGAAAATTCCATTTGGTATCGCGCAGACGGGAAAAGCCTTTAGAAACGAGATCGTCGCCAGGCAGTTTATCTTCCGCATGCGGGAATTTGAACAGATGGAAATGCAGTTTTTCGTTCGCCCCGGCGAGGAATTGAAATGGTATGAGCACTGGAAGGAAACACGTATGAAATGGCATCTTTCCCTGGGTCTGGGCGAAGAAAATTACCGTTTTCACGACCATGAGAAAATGGCACATTATGCGAACGCGGCGGCAGATATTGAATTTAATTTCCCTTTTGGCTTTAAAGAACTGGAAGGTATTCACAGCCGTACCGATTTTGACCTAAAAGCGCATGAAGAGCATTCTGGCAAGAAATTGCAGTTTTTTGACCATGAACTCAATGAAAGCTACGTCCCTTATGTGGTGGAAACTTCCATAGGTCTGGACCGCATGTTCCTTGCTGTATTCTCTAAGGCTCTGGAAGAAGAAGAACTTGAGAACGGCAGTACGCGTACCGTGCTAAAAATCCCATCAGTGCTTGCTCCTTTTAAGGCGGCAGTGTTTCCTTTGCTCAAAAAAGACGGACTTCCAGAAATCGCACAGCAAATTGTAGATGACCTCAAATGGGATTTTAATGTCGATTATGATGAGAAAGACGCCGTGGGCCGTCGTTACCGCAGGCAGGATGCGGCAGGAACTCCTTTTTGTATCACCGTAGACCATGAGACAAAAGAGGATAACGCGGTGACCGTTAGGGATCGCGATAGTATGGAACAGGTGCGTATCCCAATTGACAAACTGAGTCAGTTTTTACATGAAAAAGTTGATTTTAAGCACTGGATGAGCTGATTTTGAGGTAAATAATGAGATTTGATGCGGTATGGTTTAAATTTGCTTAATGGCCAGAAAGTGTTAGAACATAACTATAAATAGCTTTAAGAGTTACGAGAATTGCATGATTTTTCGGCTTTTTTGTCTATTTGAGTTATTTCTGGGGCGTTTCCCTACGGGTAGGGCTTTGCACTGTAATCTTTTTGCTCGTGCCTCGCAAAAAGGATTTCCACTTCAATCCCTAACGCAAAATGTGTTTCCAGATCATGATTTTGGTTTTATTACCACTACTCCCAACCCAAAAAATGACGTGTATATTTAGAGAAATTTTATATTTTATACTTTATAGTTAGAACTTACGAACTGTTTCATTAAGGATACTACTTAAATAAAACTATCGGATCAATTCTTACGATCAATCGTTATCAAATATGAAATTATTAAGTATAAAGAACAGATTCCAGTATTTCCCCTTTTCCTAGAATCCTAGTAATTTTCTAAAAATAAATTAAAAATCGATTTTTAACGTCAATCATCGTGTTTTCTGTGCTTTTTGAACTATAATTGACAAGCTTACGTATTTTTAGACATACGCCTCAAACAGCATTTTTAGTTATCTGATTGTATAGTTCATGAAGCCTACATCCTTATTTTTCATCGTTTTTTTACTGTTTTTCAGCTTTTTTGGTCAATTTTCTTACGGCCAGGAAAAGAATGCTCCCTCCCGGATTAGTAAACTCAGGTTTGTAGCTAAAGTTCCCAGCTTATCTCAACAAATCAAGCAGGGTACATTTATAAAAAGCAATACACAAGGTGAGAAAAAAGAAGTAAATCCCAAACGCCGCGGAGCGAACACAACCATTCCCGGAAAAGGATTTCCTAAGAATGGTGATCCTCTGGCAGAGCCTTCTAAGAAAAGTGTAAATCGTTTGTATGACTCCAGCCCCATACGGGTTTTTGATGCACACGTTTCTACCAGTTCAGACCCCGTGCCCTCAGATCCCACGGGTGCTGTAGGCCCTAATCATTATGTGGCCGCCTGGAATACCGCTTTTAGTATTTTTGATAAAAACGGCAATAAGCTTATAGATGACGCTTCCCTTTCTACCTTGTTTCCTGACAATACCGCTGGTGATCCCATTGTTTTATACGATGCTGCCGCAGATCGCTTTATGATTACCCAGTTTGAAGATAAAGACGACAAAGAGGGTTTTCAGGATGGTCTTAACGTAGCCATTTCCATGGGGCCAGATCCGGTCAATAGTGGTTGGTATATTTATACGGCAGGTTTTGAGACCGGCGCATTCCCAGATTACCCCAAATACTCCATTTGGCGGGATGGATATTACATTACCTCAAATATTGAGACCAATCCCAACCGTGATCCTGATGCCACTGGCGCCAATGTTTTTGTGATGCAGCGCGATAGTATGCTAGTGGGCGGCGCGCCCGGTTTTCTCTCTTTTGCCCTACCCGGCCTGCAGCGCAATAGCTTTTACAGTCCGCAGTTTTTTAATGTGGGTTATGATGAACTTCCGGAAAACGGCGGCGCTTCACTGGTTTTTATGCAGGATGATGCCTGGCAGGGCATCGCTGACGACCATCTTAAAGTATGGACGGTAAGTACTGACTGGCAAACGCCTGAAAATTCCAGCGTTTCCGCACCACAAATCATCCCCACAGTACCATTCAAAAGTGTTTTTGACGGCGGAAGTTTTGAAAATTTAAGGCAACCCTCTGGCCCAGATATAGATGCACTACAGGCCACGATCATGAACCAGGCACAGTTTAGGGCATTTCCCGGTTATAATTCCGCTGTTTTTAATTTTGTGGTTGATGTTTCCGCAGACGCGGAAGAGCAGGCCGGCGTGCGCTGGTACGAGCTGAGACAACGCTCGGCTGGAGAACCGTGGAGCATTTTTCAGGAGGGAACCTACGTTTCGCCAGACGGGCAGAACGCATTTGCCGCAAGTATGGTGCAGGACAAAAATGCCAATATAGGTATGGGATTTACTACCGTAGATACAGAAAATATGCTTGCCATAAACTATACCGGCCGTTACCCTAACGATGCACGCGGCACCATGTCTGTGCCGCAAACACTTATTGCGCAAAGCACCGCAAACAATCCTTTTTCGCGTTATGCAGATTACACGCACATGACCCTTGATCCCAATGATCAGGAAACCATGTGGTTTGTGTCAGAATATTTTGGGCCGGGATTGATTGACGTTGTAGGTGTTTTTAAGCTGCAGCCCGGGGTCAATACAGACGTTCAGATTTCAGAAATTTTGAGTCCGCAGGAGGGCACCCTTACCTCAACCGAAGAAATCAGGGTTGAAATTCGAAACGCAGGCCTACTTCCGCAGGGAAATTTTGATATTTCTTACCAGATTGACAACGGCGAGTTTTTTACCGAAACATTCACGGGCACAATCGCCTTCAATGAAACTGCCGAATTCACTTTTGCCAAGACGGCAGACCTCGCTACGGTGGGACAAACCTACCAAATTACTGCAACCACCCTACTGAATGGCGACGAGAACCCTGATAATGATCTACAAACCGTAGAGGTGCTTCATATACCCGGACGCGATGTAGGTATCTCAGAAATTGTTTCCCCCATAACAAGAGGGGGACAGACCAGTAGTGAGAGTGTGACCGTTGCAATAACCAATTACGGTGGGCTGCCGCAGCAGGATATTCCTGTGCGGTTTTCTTTAAATGATGGTGAAAATGTAGAAGAGGTAGCACCTGTTACATTAGAACCGGCCGCAACGATCAATTATACATTTGATCAGACGGCAGATCTTGCTGCGCTGGGTGATTATCGCTTATTTACTACAACCGCACTTGAAAATGATGCCATTCCCGGTAATGATTCCATATACAAAACGGTGAGCAATTTTTATTGCAGCCCGGGCTCTAACTGTCGTGATTATAACGACGGGGTCATACAAATCGATTTTGCTGACATCAGTATACAAACCGAATGCACTCCAGACGGTTATGCTAATAATACCGAAGTGGAATTTGCCATTGATCTCGCCGAAGAAAATATACGAAGCGGTACGCTGCAAATGGGTTATGAAAATTCGGCTTACATCATTTTTGTGGATTTCAACAACAATGGTGCTTTTGAAGCTGGTGAACGGGTTGCAGCAGGATCGGTGGGGGCGGCCAATAGTGATGAAGCATTTACTTTAGACCTTCCTGAAAATGTCGCTATGGGCAAGTACCGCATGCGCGTACGCGGAAAAGATGTCAACGAGCCCGGAAACTTAAATGATCCCTGTGGATTTTTAGAATTTGGCCGTACCAATGATTTTACCCTTACCTTATTTGATTCTTCGATCGTACGTGGTATCCCGCTGGAAGAAGGCGAACTCGTCATTCTTACCGAAGACAACAAAAACTACGGAATCCTATTGCGCGATACTGATTTTGAAGAGGACATGATTGTTAATGTATTCACTATTACCGGTCAAAAACTGGTTCAGAATCGTATCGAACCTATAAATGGAAACTTTATATACGATCTCGATATGTCCTACGCCGCTACCGGAATTTATATCGTGCGCATAGGTACTGATGAGGAAGGTATTGTCAGGAAGATTTTTGTGAAGTAATATGGAGTTGAATAATAAACTATGCTTTTAAAAACCTACTGTTAAAACCAAATTTCATATCTTATTTGCTGAAAAGCAATAATGAAAACTGTAGATAACATAGCAAACAAAAATCGTCCACTTGTAGTCATAGATGAAAATCTAAACAAATTGCGCGATAAAATAAGGTTTCCCAAAAAGTTAGAAAAGGCAAATAAAATGCTTGAAACTGGTAAATTACCAGATAAAAAGTGAATTAGATACAAAGTGTCGCTTTTTATAGCCAGTATTAATAAACCTGCCGTAACTTGAATCCAATTAGAAGGATTTTGAAGTAAATCTCAAATTTTTTATTATTAGAACTAGGGATTACTTATTCCATGTTCAATAAAAGTAATTATAAACTTGCTTTTAAAAAAACGCCCGCAACTGTACCGTTCCCGTATGAATCGTTCGGGTAGTTTCGCTTTTTCGGCCAAAATAGGAAATATTCAAGTCCAGAAATTGTGTCAAACGGCGCTGGGCGATAAGGTTCCAGGTGAAATTCGTGCCCGGTTGCAAACCTTCCAGCATTTGATAGGATACGGGTGAAAAAGCGCTTCCGCTAAAATCATTGTTAATGTATTTGAGTTCACCGTTCAATGAAAGTTTTGCGGCATTCGCAACGCTAAAGGCAACGCCCAGATCCTGCTGCGTAAGCTGTTCCCTATCGCCCAACTGGTTTTCTTTCTTTCCAAAACCATAAAAAGCTTCAATACGCGATTGTTCATTGAACAAATACGAGAGCCTGGGTTGTAGATCAAGCGTTTCCAGTTTGAAATTGCGCTGTTCAAAATTCTCTGACGCGCTGCTATTTGTGCCCAGTTCGGTTTTGAAATTTACCAGATAACTTTCCTTCACTTTATGCAGAAAATTGAATTGATGGCTGTGCAGGTCATTTTCCTGAAGGCCAATGGCCAGTAAATTGGTGCTTTTAGTACTTAAATAGGTATAACTCGTCGTAAATTTCTGAATACCGCGGTTAAAAAAAAGCGTGTTTCTCAAACTCAAATTCAGGCTCAGTTCATTATCACTGCTTTCAAAAGGATTCAAATTGAATACATTTCCTTCCCGAAGCACTTTGCGATCTATAAGATAACTGGTCTGATTGTAAAAATGGGAAAATACTTTTTTAAACCCCTGCTGACCAGACCATTGTTGTGGGTTAAGGGTAAGCAACTGACTCAATTTATTCTGATGCGTTTTTACAAAAACGCGGTTAGGCAACAAAACCCGAATATAATCCGCCTGATCCTGAAATTGGGCGATTTCAAATTCCTGTAATTGTTGTACTCCGTCGTTATTATAATCATTCCATGTATGCGTCCCGCGGCCTTCATCCACATTTACATAGGTGAATTCCTGCCTGGGCAAGGTGCCGCTACTTGTTTCAAAAACGGTATTCCAGCGAAGCATTTGGTTGAAAAAACCCTGATCATAGATCAACCTGCTATTGATGGATTGTTCGTTTTCGCGTTCGGCTTCGGTGTAGTTTAGATTTCGGAAATTTACAAAAATTCCGAGGCGCGTATTTTCATTTTGTACAAATTGCGATTTCAAATAGTAGGTATTACTGGTATTTACCCGTTGTAAGTTTGTATCGCGCACACTGTCATTTAGACGATACCGGTAACCAATTTCCGCAAAAACACGGGTACTGTCGCCTAAACCGGCAAACACATCATAAGCCTGAAAACGCTGGCTCAATGGATTTATCCCTGCATTGTCTTCCTGAACGTTATCCTCTGCGTTGACCCGCGCGCCCACCCAGGATTTACCCAGATCATAAACTCCACGGGAATGTAAGCGAAAAAAGCGTGTGGTTGCCGTATCAGCTTTAGTGTTGAGAAAACTGGTATTTATATTGGCACGGAATTTTGAACCTGTATAAGCCCCTAAAACACTGTGCCTGTTACCGGAATACGTATTTGAATAGGTAAGATTTTCAAAACGGTAACTGAGCATGGAATGTTCATTTTCCACATAATTTAAGCCGGTGGTAAGAAAGGTCTGGTCCCCCTGTGGCTGGAGCGGAAGGTTCCAATCCCGCGAAAATTCAATGTTATAGGTCCGTTCCACATTGCGAAAGTCCTTCTGGATGTAATCCACATTGGCAAAGGCTTCCAACTGGTCTTTTTCAGGTCTTTCAAAAAGCTGCTGATTTATAGCAATTTTACCGGCAAAACCGTCATTATTGGTATTGTCAAGGTCAGAAAAAAGATTGAGATCATTTTTGCTCCCAGCGCCTTCAAAGGTAATTTCAGTTTTTTCAGAAGGTGCATACTGGCCCTGCACGACCGCCATTTGTAATTTTGTAGGGGCAAAAAGTTGTACAACTGGCGCATAATCACCCTGAGAGATGCCATTTATGGGCGCGCTGTATTCATAAATATTAGAGATCGCATTGCCGTAAGCCAGTATATAATCGCCCTGCCCGGCACCAACTTGCGTAAACCGAACATTAAAAAGTTGGTCCTCTGGGTCTGTTGAAAAAACATAGATATCCTGCCCATTACGGACTTCCGTTCGATATAGGATTTTATTTTCGTCATAACTGTCTGGCGTAACGCTGGGAGCGATCATGAGGCTGCGATCATCCCCAGCGGACTTTAGGATATCCACTTGCGCTTCGTTGAGGTTTTGTAGAAGGGGCTGATTTTTTGCATCACTTTCAGAATAAACATGTGCCCGCAGGGAAAATTTTTCATCATCCGTTTGAAAGCCACTTCCGCCGTAAGCGATCACCCGCGTAAAATTCTGTTCGCTGTATTGATACTCCACCGAAATACGCATCTCACTGGTAATGGGAAATGTGGGGTTAAAACTCAGTTCGCCGGCATTGTAATCTATCACATAATCCTCGGTTTCGCCGCGTTGCAACAGTACGCCATTCACATAAACCCGCTCGCTGCCGCTCACAATAAGAACGTAGAGCTCGCCATTGGGACCAGTCAGTTTATAAGGGCCCTGATTCCCTTCCTGACCGGTAAACCGGCTCTGTGTAAATACTCCTCGTACCAGGGCACCAGCGGCAAAAAGGGACGTTTTACTTTCTTCATGATCCAGCGTACCGGCAAGGGAGAGCCCCTGTACTTTCTTATTGAAACGGCCAAAATAGGATGTATTTTCCTCCAGGTTTATATCGCCCGCCCGTATGTTCCAATTATCGCTGTAGAGTTCAATAAAAATCTGGTCAAATTCATCCAGTCGCTGGGAGTAACCCCCGTTTTGCTGCGGGATATTCGCATCTTGTATAGACGCCCGCAGACCCACTTTCTCGCTCAACTGCCCACTGATCTGCAGATCAAGTTCAGAATTGAGCGTGCTGTTCTGGTTATTGCCCACGGTCACGCCACGCACGATACTTCCAGAGACATTGAGACCGTCAAAAGGCATAAAATCTGGCGTATTACGCTCCTCCCTAAGGGCCTGTACCTTATCAAGCGCGCCAGAACTGCTCACTACCCGCTCTGGGTCATATAAAAAGTATTTTCTGGAAAGGAATTCAGGATATACGCGGTATTTAAATGTCAACGTATCAAGCGAACCTTTGTTTTTTTCGCGGAAGCGGAAGACAGCCCGGCCATAATCTATGTCATAAAGCGTACTGTCCAGCATTTTGCCATTCTTGAACTGTACCTCAAACAAAACCGGATTGAGGCTTACACTGTCCAATACAACCGAATCCTGAACAATAACCTGTTTCTCGCGGGCATTGGGATCACTGATCTCCTGCGCCAGGAGCAGCGTAGGAAGTGAAACCAACAAAAACAGTAAGATATGACGCATCAAATAGTTAACTGGAAGAAAGCCCCGTTAGTATAAACTGGCCAAAAATAAGCAATGTCTCATGGAAATCTGAGTTTTCGGAAGAATCGCTGTTTGTTTATTTGTTGAACTGTTGAGTTGTTGAGTTGTTTAGCAAAAAAATGAATTTTTTAAAGTTCCTTCCCTTAGCAAGGGAAGGTGGCCGCCTTTTACGGCCGGAAGGTTGGGAACACGAATTTTAAATTAACCTCAAAATCCGTGTTTAACCACCCCTTCAGCGCTTCGCGCTGCCACCCCTCCTTAAAAAGGAGGGGAACCGTATGCAATTTAACCCCTCCCCCTGGGGGAGGCCGGGAGGGGATTGAGGCCGGGTGGGGATTTAAGTCGGGATTCAGTATCTTCGCCGTCTATGAAAATCATCTCTTATAACGTTAACGGTATACGTGCCGCACTGAGAAAAAACTTTATGGGCTGGCTAAAAAGCGCTGATCCTGATGTCGTTTGCATTCAGGAAATCAAAGCCAATAAAGAACAACTGGAACTCGGGATTTTTGAGGAAGCCGGTTATCACGCTTATTGGTTCAGCGCGCAAAAAAAAGGCTATAGCGGCGTGGCCATCTTGAGCAAAAAACAACCAGACCATGTTGAATACGGTACGGGAATCCCTTCTATGGATGCTGAGGGCCGCAATATCAGGGCAGATTTTGGCGATTTATCAGTAATGAGCCTGTATTTACCATCAGGTACAAATTCGGCCAGATTAGACCATAAACTGGAATATATGGCCCTTTTTCAGGACTATATAAATAACCTGAAAATAGATCGTCCCAATCTGGTCATTGCCGGTGACTACAATATTTGTCATGAAGCTATTGACATTCACGATCCCGTACGCCTCAAAAACACCAGTGGATTCCTACCGGTAGAACGCGCCTGGATAGGTGATTTTATTAATAGTGGTTTTATAGATTCCTTCCGCCACCTCAACGAAGATTCAGAGCAGTATTCCTGGTGGAGCTATCGTGCAAATGCACGCCAGAACAACAAGGGCTGGAGAATAGATTACAATATGGTAAGCGCGCCACTCCAGGAAAAAATCAAACGCGCCGTTATTTTAAGCGAAGCAAAACACAGCGACCATTGCCCTATTTTAGTGGAATTGGATTGATTTTTTTCAACCTCAAACTTGCAACTTTTAACCCAAAAACCAAACTATGAAATTTACCACACTTCCCAATACAGATATTAAAGTAAGTAAAATCTGCCTGGGCACCATGACCTGGGGCGAGCAGAATACCGAAGCCGAAGGACACGCCCAGCTGGATTATGCCCTGGAGCAAGGAGTCAATTTTATTGACACGGCAGAACTTTACAGCGTGCCCGCAAGGGCCGAAACCTATGGCAGTACAGAAAAAATAATAGGTACCTGGCTCAACAAAAGTGGCAAACGTGATGACCTGATCATTAATTCTAAGATTGCCGGTCCCGCCGAAATGACCAGGCACATTCGTACGGGCGGTTACGCTAAAGCGGAAATCAAGGATGCGATCCACAAAAGCCTTAAACGCCTGCAAACCGATTACATTGACCTGTACCAATTGCACTGGCCGGAACGCAATACCAATTATTTTGGCAAACTAAACTACAGCCATGATCCTGATGAAGCCTGGAACGACAACTTTAAGGAAGTTCTGGAAAGCCTTAATGAATTTGTAAAAGAAGGTTTGATTCGCCACATAGGCCTGAGCAACGAGACCGCATATGGACTTTCACGCTTTTTAGAGGAATCCAGACATGCGGAGTTGCCAAAAATGATTACCGTACAAAACCCGTATAATCTGCTCAACCGCAAGGATGAAATTGGCTTGACCGAAATCATGATGCGTGAAGAAGTGGGCATGCTTGCCTATTCCCCTTTGGGTTTTGGAACCCTGAGCGGAAAGCATCTGGATGGCATCCAAAAAAACACACGCCTTTCCCTTTTTCCGCAGTATGACCGGTACAGCAATGAAAACAGTATCGCGGCCACAAGAAAATATAAAGAAATAGCAGAATCCCACGGACTATCACTGGCTCAAATGGCACTCGCTTTTGTGAACACCAGACCGTTTATGACCGCTAACATCATTGGTGCTACAAAAATGGAACAGCTCAAAGAAAACATCGCAAGTATAGACGTTGATCTTTCTCAGGAAGTGATGGAAGAAATAGAGGCCGTACATACCGCAACGCCCAATCCAGCTCCTTAATGGTTTGCGTTTAAAATCCTTTTAGATTTTTTTATATAGTTTAGCTAAGCTGAAAATCGAGGTGAATATCAATAAAAACGACCGATTTCAATGGAAAATCGGTCGTTTTTATATGTTTTCTTGCTGTTTATATGAAATTATAAACCTATCATTTTTTTTACATCGGCCAGCAGGTCTTTGCCTTTTGCCATGATTATCCCAGCATCTGCAGATGAATCCAATACGTAGAAAAATCCCTGAGCATCAGCCACCTGATCAACTATTTTAATGGCTTTTTCCCTTATGGGCTTATAAAGCATGTCCTGCTTTTCTTTGATCTGTAAATCTATATTTTGTTGTGTTTGCGCCAGGTTGCGCTCTATTAGTTGCAAATCACTTTGTCTTTTTGCCGTTTGCTCTGGTGTTAGCGAGGCTTTTTCTTCTTCCAGCTTTTGAAACTTGGCTTGATATTCCCTGTACGACATTTGAAAATCCTCGCGATACGCGCGTTCTGTACGATCAATTTCGGCTTTTGCCTGCTGCATTTCAGGCATAAGATCAAGCAATTTGTTCATGTTTATGTGCGCGACTTCTTTGCTTTGTGCCTTGGCCTGGAAAGACAGCGCAAAGGCGATTAAGAATAAAGAAATATATTTTATCATTGAATCACTTTTAAAAGTTGGGCCAATATATGCATTTAGCGCATAATACAAGGTTTTAGTATCTGTAAGGCAAATTTTAGACCATATTTGATTAACAGGGTTTAAAATGAAAGAAGACTTTATATGAAAGACTACATTCATTTTAAGATGTTGCTTGTTCTTCTAAATTTTGAAAATTTACTGCAGAAAGTGAAAACTTAAGATTTCTTATTCCTTTACTTAGTTACGCCCGAATCTCTTTTTTTTAGTGCGTCTTCCCCACCAGATCATCAAACCGCTCACGGGAAGTCCCGCAACAAATAAACTGGTTAAAAAGGCCAAAAATTTACCGAAAAGACCCAAATATTGACCGGTATGAAGGCTGTAAGTCATTTCCTGCAATTTGAGTCCGGGGCTTTTGTTTCTATAAAGATAAGAGGATAGCACTTCGCCTGTTTTGGGATGAAAAGACATATTGGATTGATGGTCATAAATCAAAGATGTAGGATAAGCACCCGTAAGTATCGCTTTTTTTACTCCAAGGTTCCATACAAAAAACATCTGATCTTCTTTAAATTTTTCCATCGTAGCGTAAAGCGCTTTATTTAAGGCCTCAGGAACAACAACATCTGGTATTTCGGATATAATCTCATCTTTATGATCATCAGGATACTCCTGGCCTAAATTAGCTACGCTATAAAAAGATTCATGCATCCATTCATAAGCAATGCCCAGACCGGTAATGGCGAGGATCAAGGCAATGATGGCAGCATATATCCCAGCAGTGCGATGAAGATCATAATTGACACGTCGCCAGCGCGCACTCCATTTGACTTTGAGATGACTTCCCAGTTGTTTTTTCTTTTTGGGCCACCACAGGATGATTCCGGTAAGGAGCATGACTATAAAAACGAGTGTTGAGATACCTACGATCTGTTTGCCAATACTCTGCGGAAGAAGCAGGTACATGTGCAGGTTTTCTATGATCTTAAAAAAATCCTCATTGAGGTTCTGAACATGCAGCACTTCGCCAGAATAAGGATTGAAGTTGGCAAAATATGGGGTTTCATCTACCGCAACGTAGACATAGGCAGGCCTATCTTTCCCGTAATACATCACATAATCTGCGGAAGATCCCGGGATAAGAGCCTCTGTTTTTTCAAAAAGTTGCGCTGGTGCAACAAACTGCCGTTCTTCAACAGGCACCATTCTCCAGTCATAAATTAAATCCTGGATTTCATCCTGAAAAGCAAAAATGCATCCGGTAATGGCAACGATAAATACCACAATACCGGAGCTAAGGCCCAGCCATAAATGCAGCCTGCCAATCCATTTTTTTACTCTTTTCTTTTTTTTCTTTTCCTTCATATAAAAAACCGTCAAAAAGAACTCAAAAACACCCTTTTTGACGGCTAAAACTAATAGAATTTAGACATTTCCGCCCTTCTGATCCTAAATAATTTAGAATTTATAGGTTACTGCTGCCGCAAAATTTCTGCGTATCTGTGGGGTAATTGTTGACCAGCCCGTATAATATTGCTTATCGGCCAGATTGTTTAATTTCAAATTGATTGAAAATTTATCAACGTCGTAAAAAACAGATGCGTTGAGCACCGTATATTCTGGAAGGGTAAACACTCCGGCCAGTTGTCGGTTGAAAATCATGTTTTCACTGGCATAATTTCCGCCAAATCCTATACCAACTCCTTCAAGAACAGTTTCTGGTAGGCGGTAGCTTATCCATAAATTGGCCAGGCTTTCCGGGCCGGCAGATTCTGGCCTGCGGTTTAAAAAGTCGATGTCGTCAGATTCGGTCAGTTCACTGCTGTTGTAGCTGTAACCTGCTATTACATTCAGGCCCTCCACAGGGCTTGCCGTAAGGCTGGCTTCAAAACCTCTACTATAGCGCTCTCCACTTTGAGAATACGTAAATGGATCAATTTGTACGACTGTATTAGAAACCTGAATATCATAGTAACTAAACGTTGCGGCCAGTTTATTCTGAACAATATTCAATTTTGTACCCACTTCAAATTGTTTCGCATGCTCAGGATCAAAAGTTACTGTTTGTAGCGGCACTCCACTTTCAAGGTCACCTATATTTTGTGGTGCCAAATTGCTAAAACCATCCATATAATTGGCAAAAAGCGCTACGCGATCCAAAATAGGCTGATAAACCAAGCCAAACTTTGGTGAAAATGCAGTCTGGCTATTGCTGTCGCTTTCAAACTGATCTATGCGCAAACTGGTCATTGCCGAAAGGTTAGGTAGAATATTCAACACATCCGAAACATAGGCGCTGTACACTTCTTGTTTTACTTTATTATTATTTCGCTGCGCATTGGCTAGTATATCGAAGCTTCCGGCCTTTGAAAGTACGCCGCTGTCGTTAGTTGTTATGTAATTGTCTGCATTATAAATACCATAAACACTCTCATTAACATTTTGCAAGCTCGCATTCCCTATGTAAATAATGCCGTTCCCAAAATATCCCGAACTATTGTCTATCACTTCCCTACTATAATAATCTAGACCGGCAACCACGCGGTTACGCAGACCATCAATTTCAAAATCACCAATAAAATTCTGCTGAATATCTGTGGTCAAGGTAGTAGAATTCTGATCGCTGATATAACGGTTAAGTGCAATGCCCTCGTCAAGATTTGTTACTTCACCGGGAACCTCATCCCTCCCTTGAAAAAACTGGGTACCCTCATAAAGGTAAGAATAGATACCCTTAGATTTGGTTGAACCGCGGGAAACAACGGTTTGCGAGGTCCATTCGTCTGAAATTTTGTAATTCATCTGACCCTGCAGGCTGAAATTTGGATTTTCCAGAACCAGATCATTACTTGTAAAAGAACGTTCTGGGTCGTAACCTAATTGGTCTATGGTATTGACCTGTAATGGTGCTCCGCGATCCAAAAATAGCATGGTGGTATTTGTACTTTCCCCATGATAAAATTCGGTATTGATGAGAAAAGATAGTCGGTCGTTTACTTTATAGCTTAAGGAAGGAGCTACAAAAAACGACTTACTATAACCGGCATCCTGAAAACTGTTTCTGGTGTCATAAGCGGTATTTACTCGGAGTGCAACATCACCTTCTTCATCAAGCGGCGTGTTGATGTCTGCGGTTACGCGATTAAGGCCATTGCTGCCCATTACATAAGAGACATTGCCGCCAAAGTATGAATAAGGCTTTTTTGTTACGATATTAATAAGACCGCCATACGAGATCAAACTACTGCCGTACAATGTGCCAGATGGTCCTTTAAGCACCTCAATACTTTCTATATTCGCTGGGTCAGGACTGCCATTGGTTACACCGGGAAGACCGTTTATCATTGTGGGTTGTACTGCAAAACCACGTAAGGAATAATAACCTGCGCCATCACTTCCCCTACCGGTAGCTTCCCATAATTTTGTGATTCCCGGAGCATTTTTTAATGCGTCATCAAAAGTAGTGATAACCTGTTCCTGTAGTAATTCTGAAGTAATTGTATTGTAAACCTGTGGATTTTCGATCTCTTTTAATGGCATTTTAGCAACAAAATCACTCTTTGCGCGGGTAAAGTCATTGATGTTGCCACTTCCCTGTAATACCACTTCGCCCAACTGCTCTTCGCTACTTGAAAGAACAATATCACTAATGCTATTGCCCTGCACATTGTCAACACTAACGGCAATTTCCTGTGTTTGATAACCTACATACGATACGCGCAGGATATAATTTCCGAAAGAAATAGCATCAAATCGAAAATCTCCATTTTTATCAGACTGGCTACCAAAATCTGTACCTACTACTTTTACGTTAGCATCAGAAACAGCGACACCAGCGCTGTTTATTATTTTCCCTTCAAGGCTTCCCTTTGTCTGGGCAAAGCCAAGTTGCGTTATTATACTTAATAAAACGATCAGGATATTCTTCTTATTCATTACAAATACTTTATTTAGACTTAATTTAAATAGAGCGCAAATGTAATGTTCAGTACTTAAACTTTAAAACTTATTTATATTTAATTTAAATAAGTCTTAAAGTTTTTCTGATACTGATTCTAGGATTTTAGTGTAGTCGTTTTGTAGCACCGTTCGCCCACTTAGTGGCAGGATCACCAAAACATTCTACCAGATTGTCAACGCCAAAGATGCTTCCCTTGGTAAGCCTGCCCATAAAGCAAATACGCTCGTCAACTACTTTTGTATCTTTTAGGATTTTCCCATCTTGTTTTGTGTGCAGCCCCAGGGAGTAGTCAACGGGGTCAATTTTAGTATCAAGCAGAAGATTCTTGATAAGATCGCTTTTTACCTTAACCAGTTGAGGGGCATCTATTACCGCATTTACCATCACCTGTGCTACGCGCTCCTCACCGTTTTGCTGAAGCTTCCAACCCTCTGCACATAAGGTTATATCAGGATCATTAGCAAAGTCAAAAGTGAGTTTTTCAGCAGCGACCAATGCAAGAAGTTGTTTTAAACTTTCTACGGGCGGCCCATAAGAATAGCGTTTGCTCGCCTCGATATACTTCACCACATCAGTCATTGCTTTATCATTGAGGCCCAGATCATAATATTCTTTATAAAGCACGTCAAGGGCAAAGCGCCACACCTGACCCAGACAATAGTCAAGACTGATTTTTTGCTTGCCTACGGCCATTTTTAAGAACGCGCTCATCATATCTACGGGACTTAACTCTTGAGATAAAATCAACTCATGTTTAAAATCTGGGTTTTTGATCAATTTTTCAATAATATCGTACAATTCACTCCGGTTCAGCTCATGCGTATAGGCTCTTCTGCCCAGACGTAAAAAAATAGAGACAGTCGCAGATGCAATACCTTTGATCAAAAAAGAAGCATCCTGAATATCTTCAGGATTATCTCTGGCCTTTTCCAGGACCTTACTAAATTCCTCATAGTCTTCTGAGGAAAGTTCAAACCAGCCGTCAACCTCAGCATTCAGGGGTTTAGGTGCGGGCGGGAGACCATCTAATGAAAAAACAACAATTTTTGCTGGCTCTTTTCCCGAAGGTATATAGTTAAATTCCAGATCCGTTTTATCAGCAAATTTTCCGTCATATCCCAGGGTCAAAGCCCTTACCTGATCAACCATAGACAATCCAAAACCGCGAATGCCAATGGTCGTTTTTGACGTGATCAGATCCGTTTTCAAAGCATCTACAGGATATGGATTTTTATATAACATTAATCCCTCATGCTTTTCAGCATGCTCTTCCCATTTATCTAATTGCTTCGAGCTTTGCGTGGGTTGATGCCCTATGGTTAACAATACCTCGTCTGCCGTGTAGCGGTTGTCTTTGGTTTCAATAAAAATAGTTGCAGAAGTAGTTTCTATTTTAACGGCCGTTTCCTGATAAATATTCAGAAGATCCTGGGCTTCAAGTGCCTTTTGAATACTAAGAAAACGCTCCCGAAGATAACGTCCCAGTTTTGCCCTTGGCGGAAAATAGTCGGCGTCTATATCTGCTTCTTTTGATTTGTTATTTTCCAACCATTTGGAATACTCGGGAAACGACGGTATTTGTAAGTATCCCAGGTTTACTTCAGGCCTTCCTTTTAAATACTCGCACAACAATCGCTCGTGCACGTTAGTTAAGTTCGTGTTTACCTGATCTGGCGACCAAATTTCGCCTGCCCCAGGGTACTTACTGGTTTCAAATAGAATTGCCACAATTTTTGTTGTGGTGCTTGCCTGTTCCTGGGAACTATAGAGCTGTTCAAGAGCTGCGAGTCCGCGGGGACCCACGCCTATTATTGCTACGGTACGTTTTTGTAAGGTTTGTGGAGTCAAAGTTTTCAAGTGGCTTTAAAGAGTGTAAGCCACAAAATTACAACTACATGCGTAGCCCATACCTACTCTTAGCTATACTTTAATATATCCAGAAGCTTTACAATGAAAGAATTATGAACAGTGCGAATTCAGCGCAGATAACTTGTTCCTTATTTGCCTGCAACAACGATAACCAGTTCCCCTTTAGGTGGTTTAGCTGTAAAGTGGGCTAAAACTTCTTCTATGGAGCCACGTACGGTTTCCTCGTGCAATTTGGAGATTTCCCTGGATACGGAAATTCTTCGGGCTGCGCCAAAATACTCCACCATATGCCCCAGCGTTTTTATCAATTTGTGCGGACTTTCATAAAAAATCATGGTGCGCTCTTCTTCCGCAAGGATCAGAAAGCGGGTTTGTCTTCCTTTTTTTACGGGTAAAAACCCCTCAAAAACGAACTTATCGTTGGGCAGGCCACTATTTACGAGCGCAGGCACAAAAGCGGTCGCACCGGGCAGGCAATCCACCTCAAGACCGGCCTCTACGCAAGCACGTGTCAATAAAAAACCAGGGTCTGAAATCGCCGGCGTACCCGCATCACTTATCAAAGCGATAGTATCGCCACCTTTTATACGTTCTACAATAGTATCTACCGTCTTGTGCTCATTGTGCATGTGGTGCGAATGCATCTGAGTGGTAATTTCAAAATGTTTAAGTAATTTACCGCTGGTACGGGTGTCTTCGGCAAGGATAAGATCTGCTTCTTCAAGCACTTTTACTGCTCTAAAAGTCATATCGTCCAGATTACCGATGGGCGTGGGAACGAGGTATAATTTACCCATTTCTATATTTTAATAAATAGCTATAATTGAAGAAAAACTACCCAAAACACCGTAAAAACGGTCATTTTAAGCATATAAAATGAAGTTTAGGCATTAAATTTTTTCTCGACCATTTCTTTAAAACGCATTTCATAAACCTCTTTTCCATCCCAGTTGTTATAATCAGGTTTGATCATCTGGTCTATAAAATTGAGCGCTTCTGGTGCACTTCGCTGCGTATTGAGTTGGGAAAGCACCCGGTTATAGTCGGCTGCACTTCCATTAAACAAATGCTTTATAAAAACGAGACGATCATTGAGGCCTATTTTTAAACCTTTGGTCAAGCGGTCGTTCAGGGATTTGCGCGTTCCCTCTATCTCTTCCTGCTGCTTTTCCTCGTAGGAATCCTCCTGTTTTAGCGTTCGGTCTTCTTTGTCCTGACGCTTTTCCTGATCTTCTTTTTTCTCTTCAAATTCAGGCATGCGACCGTATTCACCTATTTCATCACGGTCATTCTTGATATAATCCTGACCGGTGATTTTTTTGAACATATCGTCAATTTCGTCTGCTTCTGGAGGCATCATGGCCACCATATCCTTGATCTTCTCTATTACCGGTTCGTATAAAGAAGCCTGACTTGGTGGTTTGTTTTCTGTGTTATCAGGTCGATTTTCGGTACGTATTGGCGGATTTTGCCTTCTATTCCGCGCTTGTTCAAATAGTATTTCATTAGCCTTTGCGATCTCATCCATACGGCGGGTGTTCTCATCCTCTAGCCCAACTTTTTCCTGCTTTTCTTCGGCCACTTCAATGATTTCCTGTAGTTCGGCTTCATTTTTATCCTGTAGCGCCTCGATGATTTCGGCTTTGCCTATGGTAGGGTTTACCCCGTCAAAGTGTTTTTCGGCGAAAGCCAAAACGGTAAGCGTATCATACAGCTTTTTAGCTTCCTGCTGCATGCCGGTATAATTAACCTCTGAGTTCATCTGAAGGATGCGGTGGGCAAGGCTCACCAGTTCAGACTTTAACTGCTTCTTCATAACTTTTTTATTAATTCGCTACTTATAATTAATATAAACGGTAAAATTAAGGATCCTAAAGGCCTTTATAAAAATGAGGATGGCCGTGTGCGGAAGGTTCATACTATTTACTAAATTTGTCCTGCCTTGCACCTTCAGACGGTAAACCTGCCGTTTGGGAATTGAAAAGTACAAAATGTTTCTCGAAAATACCGTTAATCACAAAGAGCAATTTGGTTGGATAGAAGTCATTTGCGGCTCCATGTTTTCGGGCAAAACCGAAGAATTGATACGCCGACTCAAACGCGCCAAGTTTGCAAAACAGAAGGTTGAAATTTTTAAACCGGCCATAGATGTGCGCTATGACGAAGATCTGGTAATCTCCCATGATGCCAATGAAATTCGTTCCACCCCCGTTCCCGCAGCGGCAAATATCCCCATCCTGGCAGATGATTGCGATGTGGTGGGTATAGACGAAGCACAGTTTTTTGACAATGAAATCGTGAAGGTTTGCAATGATCTTGCAAACCGCGGTGTGCGCGTGATCGTGGCCGGTCTGGATATGGATTTTAAGGGAAATCCCTTTGGTCCCATGCCCGCTTTGATGGCCACGGCAGAATATGTCACAAAAGTACACGCCGTATGTACACGTACGGGGAATCTTGCGCAGTTCAGTTACAGAAAGGCGGCGAGCGAAGATTTGGTTCTATTAGGTGAAACCGAAGAATATGAACCCTTGAGCCGTGGTGCATTTTATAAAGCAATGGCGCGCGAACGTTCAAAAAAAGTGGATGTGCCGCAGCCCAGCGACAAAAAACCTTCTACAAATTCCAAATAATGGCGACGGTTCTGGAAATAGATTTGGCAGCGCTCGCCCATAATTTCAATTATTTGAAATCAAAGGTAAAACCGGGCGTTAAAATGCTCGCGGTCACAAAAGCCTTTGGTTACGGTACAGATGCGGTAGCGGTAGCGCAAAAACTGGAAAGCCTCCATGTGGATTACTTTGCCGTGGCCTACGCCGCAGAAGGAGTCGCCCTGCGCAAAGGCGGTATAACTACTCCCATTCTCGTACTGCATCCCCAGTTGGAAACCTTTGAGGAAATCATTACCCATTGCCTGGAGCCCAATATCTATAGCTACCGGGTGCTGGAAGCGTTTATCGCTATCGCGGAAGAAAAAAAATTACAGGATTATCCCGTTCATATCAAATTCAACACCGGCCTCAACCGGCTGGGCTTTAAGCCAGGAAACGAAGACCAGCTCCTTAAAACCCTTAAAAAAAATGAGGTTATTCGAGTTAAATCGCTCTTTTCCCACCTTGTAGCGAGCGAAGATCTCAACGAACAAGAATTTACGCGCAACCAGATTTCCAAATTTAAAAGCTGCGCCAGCAAAATGATTACTGGTCTGGGCTACGCGCCTATTTTACATCAAAGCAATACCTCTGGTATTATCAATTTTGAAGAAGCACAGTTTGATATGGTGCGCACCGGCATAGGTTTGTATGGTTATGGCAATGATCCCGGGGAAGACGCCCATCTTAAACCGGTGGCTACCTTAAAAAGTTTAATTTCACAGATCCATGAGATTGAACCAGGAGAAAGCGTGGGCTACAATCGCGCGCATTTTGCAGAAAAACCAGAACGCAGCGCCACGATCCCACTGGGCCACGCCGATGGTATCTCGCGCGAATACGGTAATGGAAAAGGCTATGTTACCATAAAAGGTAAAAAAGCGCCTATTCTGGGCAATGTCTGTATGGATATGGTTATGGTGGATGTAACCCAGATTGCGTGCGAGGAAGGTGACGAGGTAATCATTTTTGGCAAAGGAGCACCACTTCCTGAACTGGCCAAAAAAGTAGGTTCCATTTCCTATGAATTGTTGACCGCAATTTCCCAACGTGTAAAAAGGAAAATCGTAAATACTTAAATAACCGATATTTATAAGAAATCCATTAATTTTTTTCTATTTTCGCGTCTTAACCATCAAAATATCAAAACATGGCATTTTTAGCGGACTTCAAAAAATTCCTTCTTAAGGGAGACATCGTTGCACTGGCCACAGCCGTAATTATAGGCCAGGCCTTCAATAAAATTGTAGGATCACTCGTAAAAGATGTGATTATGCCCCTAATAGGGCTTTTACTTGATGGGCAAAACGTAAATAACCTGTTCTTTTCACTTGATGGCAACAACTATGAGACTGTTGAAGCAGCTACAGAAGCTGGCGGCGCCATCTTAACCTACGGAAATTTTTTACAGGCTGTAATCGATTTTATAATCATAGGTTTCGTAATTTTCTGGTTGCTGCGCGGTTATGAAAAAACCAAGAAAAAAGAAGAAGCAAAACCAGCAGCACCTAAAGGACCTACGCAGGAAGAATTACTTATTGAAATTAGGGACGAATTGAGGAAAAAATAAGTCTTTTTAGTCTAAAAACGGACTAAAAAACACCATTTTCCAACATAAACTCAGGTTTTCCCTGAGGACCGCTGCACCATGCAGATTTTTATTTTAACTAAACCCCGGCTACTGGCCGGGGTTCTTTTTTATTTAAATTTGTTCAGTTTTTTTGGGATTTTGACGGGTATCAAAAATGGTGATAATTTTTACCCATCTGCTATTGAATCTATAGAATATGAAATTGTGCTTTGTAATAACACATTTGTGCAATCCTTGGTTGGAAAGTGATTCGGGAAACATATTTGGATCCCTTTTCAATAATTCTAGAGCCGTATCCAATTTTTCGACAAAATTGTGTTTTACATTCAAAGACCATCTGCCTTCTAAATATTCAAAGATCTTGTCTAAATTTTTTTCTGCTGTTTTAGAAATAATTATATCCCTGATCATTTTCTATGTTTAGCAATATAATCTTCATAACGCACGTATTCACCATTCTCTAGTTGGTCAGACCCAAGATTGATCTCCTCTTTTTGCACATCGGTCAGTTCGTCCCAAAAATCGGTTTTCTGATGGCCCTGTTCTAAGATTTCCTTGACTTGGTTGAGCACGTTGATATCTTCCGTTTCCAGCAACAATTTTGTCAGTGAAATTTTTTCAGCTTCTATATTCATTTTGATTCTTTTTATAAAGATAGCAAATCATTACGATCTAAATCGTGGCTTTGAATCGTTCAAAACGTATATAATTTAATGAAAATAACATTGAAATAATTGATTCAACCTTTAATTCGATCTATTTCTTTAAAAACGCTTCTTTAAAATAACAATTCCCTTAAATGTGTATTTTTTAATTAAGATATAAGGTCATCCCTTAGCAACTTCTTATTTTTACACATATAAAAATCAACTACCTTGTTCAAAACGCTCAAGGTAAATAAGCAGAATAGGTCCACATTTAGGATTCAAAATAGAAGATCAATATATGAAAGTAGCAGTTGTAGGTGCCACCGGTATGGTAGGTCAAGTCATGTTGAAAGTATTAGCGGAACGTAATTTTCCCATTACTCAATTAATCCCAGTAGCATCGGAACGATCTGTGGGTAAGAAAATCGTTTTTAAAGATCAGGAGTATACTATTTTCTCCATGGCCGAAGCCATTAAGGCCCGTCCAGATATCGCTATTTTTTCTGCCGGTGGCGCTACTTCATTGGAGTTTGCTCCACAGTTTGCCCAGGTGGGTACAACAGTGGTCGACAATTCATCTGCCTGGAGAATGGACGGTACAAAAAAATTGATCGTGCCAGAAATCAATGCCGCAGAACTTACTAAAGACGACAAAATCATCGCAAACCCTAACTGTTCTACCATTCAAATGGTGGTTGCCCTGGCGCCATTGCACAAAAAATACAAGATCAAACGTCTGGTAATATCTACGTACCAGTCCATAACCGGTACCGGTGTAAAAGCGGTACAGCAGTTAGAAAATGAATACGCTGGCGAAAAAGGCCTTATGGCATATCCTTATCCCATTCACCGTAATGCGATCCCTGCATGCGATGTGTTTCAGGACAATGGCTATACTAAAGAAGAGATGAAACTGGTCAATGAAACCCAGAAAATCCTCAACGACAATACGATCGCAGTCACCGCAACCGCTGTACGCATTCCCGTGGTAGGAGGTCATAGTGAAGCGATCAATGTAGAATTTGAGCAGGATTTTGACCTTCAGGATGTTCGCAATTTATTGAAGGAAAGTGCTGGTATTACCTTACAGGACAATCCAGAAACCAATACGTATCCCATGCCCATTTATGCCGAAGGTAAAAATGACGTTTTTGTAGGTCGTTTACGCCGCGACTACTCGCAGCCCAACACGCTGAACATGTGGGTGGTGGCAGATAATTTACGCAAGGGCGCAGCCACAAATGCCGTACAGATTTCTGAATATCTGGTAGAAAAAGAACTGGTATAACAGGCACTTTGTTAAACGTTAAAACCTCCCGAACGGCATGTTCGGGAGGTTTTTTTTGGGTTATATTTGAGAAAACCAACGCGTTTCCACCATGAAAAAAATAAACTACTTATTTTTTCTGCTTGCCACATTAGGCTACAGCCAGAAAGATTCAACTAAAGTTAATAGCATGAGCTTAGAATATCCTGAAACCAAGAAGGTAGATACTATTGACACCTATTTTGGCGAAGAAGTAAAAGACCCTTACCGCTGGCTTGAAGACGATCGCAGCGCAGAAACCGAAGCCTGGGTAAAGGCAGAAAACAAAGTCACGTATGATTATTTAGAAAAAATCCCCTACCGCGAAGAAATAAAGCAAAAACTGGAGAAAATCTGGAATTATGAAAAAATAGGCGCGCCTTTTAAAGAAGGTAATTATACCTATTTCTATAAAAATGATGGCCTGCAGAACCAGTACGTCATTTACAGATATAAAACAGGGGAAAATCCTGATACAGCGACTGTTTTTCTGGATCCCAATACATTTTCTGAAGACGGAACGGTGTCCCTGGGCGGTATGAATTTTTCAAAAAATGGAAAACTTGCAGCCTACAGTATTTCTGAAGGAGGGAGCGACTGGCGCAAGGTACTTGTCATGAACGCTGAAAATAGCGAGATTATGGAAGATACTCTCAAAGATATTAAATTTAGTGGTATGTCCTGGTTGGGAAATGAAGGTTTTTATTACTCCAGTTATGACAAACCAGAGGGCAGCGAACTTTCGGCAAAAACAGATCAGCATAAAGTTTATTATCACAAATTGGGCACGCCGCAAAGAGATGATGCGCTAATTTATGGTGGGACCGAAGATCAAAAGCACCGTTATATTAGTGCACAGGTAACAGAAGATGATCATTACCTCATCATTAATCCACGTACCTCAACTTCTGGAAATAAATTGATGATCAAAGACCTTACAAAACCCGGAAGTGATTTTGTGACTATTCTTGACAATACGGACACTGATTCTGGTGTATTGGATAATGTAGGTTCAAAACTTTACATCGCGACAAATAGGAACGCGCCCAACCGAAAAATAGTTACCGTAGATGCGACAAACCCAACGCCTGAGAATTGGGTAGACTTTATTCCAGAAACAAAAAATGTGCTTTCCCCTTCTACCGGCGGCGGTTCCATTTTTGCAGAATATATGGTTGATGCTGTATCACAGGTAAAACAATACGATTATGATGGTAAATTGATTCGTGAAGTAGAACTTCCGGGCGTGGGGAGCGTAGGTGGTTTTGGTGCCGAAAAAGAAGATAAAGCACTTTATTATTCTTTTACAAACTATGTTACTCCCGGTAACATTTACAAATATGATATCTCCAGTGGAAAGTCAGAACTGTTTCAAAAACCAGGTATCAATTTTGATCCTGAACAGTATGAAAGCAAGCAGGTTTTTTATACTTCAAAAGATGGCACCAAAGTGCCCATGATCATTACCCATAAAAAAGGAATTAAACTTGATGGTAAAAATCCTACAATGCTATACGGCTACGGTGGTTTTGACATTAGCCTCACCCCTTCTTTCAGCATCACCAATGCAATCTGGATGGAAATGGGAGGTATTTATGCGGTGCCCAACCTTAGAGGCGGTGGCGAATATGGTAAAGAGTGGCACGACGGGGGCATCAAGATGAAGAAACAGAATGTTTTTGATGATTTTATCGCAGCTGCGGAATATCTGATCGCGAATGATTATACTTCAAAAGAATATCTTGCCATTCGTGGTGGTTCAAACGGTGGACTTTTAGTGGGTGCCACCATGACCCAGCGGCCAGATCTTATGCAGGTTGCGCTTCCCGCGGTAGGTGTTATGGATATGCTACGTTACCACACTTTTACTGCCGGTGCAGGCTGGGCGTATGATTATGGAACTTCTGAAGATAGTAAGGAAATGTTTGAATACATCAAAGGTTATTCACCGGTACACAATGTAAAAGCTGGCAATGATTATCCCGCGACACTGGTAACCACGGGCGATCATGATGACCGCGTAGTACCGGCACACAGCTTTAAATTTGCTGCGGAATTGCAGGAAAAACAAACGGGTAATGCTCCTGTTCTCATTCGCATTGAAACAGATGCCGGTCATGGCGCAGGAACACCCGTGAGCAAAACCATCGAGCAAACCGCAGACATTTTTGCCTTTACATTCTATACTATGGGGTTTGAAAAGCTACCGAAATAAGCAATTGGAAACATTGAAAAACAAGATAGCATACGAAGTGTTACTTCGGGTGTTTTAATAAAGCGGTAGCGCGATTGGAAAATACATCGAGAAGTGTCACTTCGAGTGTTTTCAATGAAGCGGTAGCGAAATTGAAAATATATCGAGAAGCTTTTCGTTTATGAAGGGATCTTAATGCACGCTCTTCACGATCAAACTCGATCTGACTACTTTCGAGAAAATACATAACCAGACCTCACAGCACCGTATAACTATAGCGACTGTGAGGTTTTTATATACTAAAAATGCTCCAAGTCAAAATAGATAAATTCGCCTACGATCAGGAAATCGTTCTTCAGGATATGGATTTTACAGTTTCTGAAGGGCGGCATATTTCTATACTGGGCGAAAGTGGCTGCGGAAAAAGCACCCTTTTACAGCTTATTTATGGCCTTTATCATCTGGAAAACGGACAGATTTTCTGGAAAGAAAAGGAACTGCTTGGGCCTAATTTCAACCTTGTTCCCGGCGAACCGTTTATCAAATACCTCGCGCAGGATTTTGATCTGATGCCTTACATTTCCGTGGCTGATAATATTGGGAAGTTCCTGTCGCGCAATTTTATGAAAGAACGTAATGCGCGCGTAGCAGAATTACTTGAAGTCGTAGATCTTACAGCTTTTAAAGATGTACATGTAAAACTGCTCAGCGGTGGCCAAAAACAACGTGTGGCGCTGGCTCGCGCTATCGCTAAGGAACCAGAATTGCTGCTGCTCGACGAACCCTTTAGTCATATAGACAATTTTAGGAGAAATGATCTTCGGCGACGGCTGTATATTTATTTAAAAAAAGAAAATATTACATGCATAACCGCTACTCACGATAGCGAGGAAGCGCTTTCTTTTTCTGATGAAATAAAAATAATGCGCGATGGCATGTTTATGCAGACGGCTACTCCAGAAAATCTCTATAAACACCCTAAAAACGCGTATGTAGCCTCATTTTTTGGCGATGTTATCCATTTATCTGGAGCGCTTTTTGAAAATATTGAAGATCAGGAACTGCTTTTACTTCCGCATCAACTGGTTGTTTCACAATCAAGAACATCTCTGGAAGTGACCGTCAAAAAAAGCTATTTTAAGGGTAATTTCTACCTGATTCAGGCCGATTTTGAGGGTAAAAACGTCTTTTTTAATCACGGTGAGGCGCTAGATAGTCATAAAAATGTTTATTTAAAGCAAGCTGCATTTTAAAGAAAGCTTTACTTCCTTGATCCTGGGTTCAATACTTTCTATTATCCGCTTAAAAATTGACCTAAACTTCCATTAAATGATAGTATTAAAGTATATATTAAAATGATGTATATTTACTCTTAAATTATTTTCTATGAAAACCGTTTCACTCAAAATCGACGATTCCATTTTTGGAGAAACCGAACTGCTTTTGAAGGATTTGAAGAAGTCTAGAAATAGATATATCAATGAAGCTATTGACCATTATAATAAAATAAAATATAGGGAATTTACTGAAAAACAGCTAAGGAAGGAGTCTGAACTTGTGGGTGCCGACTCTCTAGAAGTATTAAAGGAATTTGATGATATGGAGCATGCAGATTAAACAATATGAAATTTGGATAGCCAACCTCAACCCTAATAAAGGAACAGAACCCGGCAAAACAAGACCAGTACTTATCATTCAAACCGATCTCCTCAACGCGGTTCCCCACCCCAGTACGTTGATTTGTCCATTGACCACGCAAGTAAGAAAAGAGACCAAATTATTACGTGTTCATCTAAACAAAGGAATCGCCGGTCTCAATGAAGATTGCGACATCATGATTGATCAGATAAGGGTAATTGACAATCAAAGATTGGTAGAAAAAATTGGTGTATTACCTACTCGATATCTAGTTGAAGTGAAGCGTAATATTTTGACTGTGTTGGATTTATAATGAAAAGCATGCGAAATTGTTATGATAACCTCTTTATATAAACCATGCTTAAAAGATGTAAAGAAAATTTGAATTCAACAAATAAGAAGACCTCACAGATTCCAATAGCTGGGATCTGTGAGGTCTAGACTTTTACAGATCAATTCTAAGCCTTAATCAACACTATTCGGAAACTTCCACAAACAAATAATTCAGGTTTTTCTCATTAAACGCTTTGTTGAATTCTACAACTTGCTGGGATAGCAACGCATTAAATTCAGACAACTGTTTATCTATTTTTTTGGTCAGCTCTTTTTTGACGGCCAGATCCTGATCAGTGGGTCCAAAATCGCCCATACCTACTAAACTGTTCAAATGCGCCAATTTATTGGTCAATTTGATAGGAAAATTCAAAGGATCTTGTCCACTTCTGTTTTTGGTCTGGTACAATGCTTTTTCTACAGATTCCAGGCTATCAGAAAGCGTTTCAGCCTTTTCCCGTAGTTCTTTCAACGCTGAATCATCTTTGTACTGTTTTGTAAAAGCTTTAAGTTGGTCATTGATATTCCGTATTTTCTTAATGCTTTTATGTGCGTCATCCACTGTTTTGTTTACTTCGGTGATAAAATCAAATTGCGCCTGCAAATCGGCTACGGTAGACTCTGCACGAGGATCTGGGACAACGGTATAATTTTGCTCATAATCTGTGCCGTTTACATTGAGTTTTACGGTATAATCACCGGGAATTTGTTTTGGCCCATCTGTGCTTGCCCACCATAAAATCATACCGTCAAGGCGCTCTGCGCCTTCATAGGTCATATCCCAGACAAACTCGTTACCTCCTTTTTTCGGTTCTAATTTGTTCTTATCGCTTTTAGAATTGTAAGATTTTATGGTGTCGTTTTGCGCATCAAAATAGGTAAGGGAAATACTGTCATTTTCCGCATCAAATTCCGGCAGGTAATAATAGGTTATCACGCCATTGGGATGATTTGTACCAGCCGTTTTGCTCTCCCGGCTACCACCCTCTGTCCTATATACTTTTTCTGGCTGAAAGATCATCGGTTTATCTGTATTTTTCACATCGTATAATTGATGTAAAAGGGTAAGGTCATCAATGATCCAGAGGCTTCTGCCCTGGGTTGCGACAATAAGGTCATTGTCTTTTATCGCCAGGTCGGTTATGGGTACAATGGGCAAATTCAACTGAAAAGGTTTCCAGTTTTCACCATCGTCAAAGGAAATATACATCCCGGTTTCTGTACCGGCATAGAGCAAACCTTCTTGCTTGGGATCTTCCCGAACCACACGCGTAAAATGTTCTTCAGGAATTCCCTTGGTGATCTTCTCCCAGGACTTACCGTAGTCTTCCGTTTTGTACAAATACGGCGCAAAATCCCCTGATTTATATTTTGTTCCGGCCACATAACATGTTCCCGCATCAAAGGCACTGGGTTCAATGCTGTTGATCATCATCCATTCTGGCATTTTCTTCGGCGTTACATCTTCCCAGTTTTTCCCTCCATCACGGGTAACATGAATGCGTCCATCATCGCTGCCCACCCAGATTAACCCTTCTTCTAACGGACTTTCATTTGCAGCAAAAATGGTCCCGTAATATTCCACGGAAGTGTTATCCTGAGTAATCGGTCCGCCGGAAGATTTTAGCGTGGTAGAATCGTTTCTGGTCAGGTCTGGACTTATAACTTCCCATCTCTGGCCTTCATTTGTAGTGACATGTACGTGGTTAGAAAAGGTATATAGTTTGTTGGGATCGTGTTTTGAAAACATAATGGGAAAATTCCATTGAAAACGGAATTTCATATCCTCGGCCCCGTGTCCCATAGGGTTATCTGGCCATACCGAAACTGATCGCACCGTGTTTTTCTCATGATTCATACGGGTAAGAAAACCATCATAACTGCCGCCATAAACAATCTCCGGGTTTTCTGGATCCACGGCGATATGGGCACTTTCGCCACCGGCTGTAGACTCCCAGTCCTCGTCCCCAATGGAACTGGCGCCACTGCGATGTTGTATGCGCACGGTAGAATTGTCCTGCTGCGCGGCATAAATACGGTACGGGAAATGATTATCTGTAGTAATGCGGTAAAATTGCGCAGTGGGCTGATTGTAGTAGGTACTCCAGGTCTCTCCACCATTGTAAGTTACCTGGCCGCCCCCATCGTCTGCCATGATCATGCGTTTTGGATCGTTTGGAGCGATCCATAAATCGTGGTGATCGCCATGTGGCGCTTCATGTGCCTCAAAAGTTTTTCCGCCATCGGTGCTTTTGTGATAATCTACGTTGAGTACATACACCGTATTCTCATCTTGCGTATCTGCATACACGCGCATGTAATACCACGCGCGTTGCTGCAGGCTTCGGTCTGTATTGATAAGCGACCAGGTCTCCCCGGCATCATCGCTACGGTAAAGTCCGCCTTTTTCTTTATTTTCCACAATTGCCCACACGCGCTCAGAATTTACGGGCGAAACCGTAACGCCAATAATGCCTAAAGTATCCTGCGGAAAGCCTTCATTTTTGGAGATTTCGGTCCAGTTTTCACCGCTATCGGTACTTTTCCACAGCGCAGAACCAGGGCCGCCACTGCTCAGGCTGTAAGGGGTGCGTTGCATATTCCATGTGGAAGCATATAAAATACGCGGATTATTGGGATCAAGTAAAAGATCTACAGCGCCGGCATTTTCATTGGCAAAAAGTACTTTTTTCCAGGTTGTACCACCGTCTACGGACTTGTAAACACCGCGTTCTTCGGTAGGTTTATAGATGTTGCCCAAAACCGCTGCGTAAACAATATCAGGGTTTGTGGGATGCACGCGCATACGCGGAATATGCCTGCTGTTCTCAAGCCCAATGTGTTTCCAGGTCTTCCCGGCATCTATGGATTTATACGCCCCATAACCGGAAGAAACGTTACCGCGCACCGTTTCTTCACCGCCGCCCACATAAATGATATTGGGATCGCTGGGAGCAACCTCAACAGAACCAATGCTCCCACCAAAAAAGCCATCGGAGATGTTTTCCCATTCCCGGCCGCCATTGGTAGTACGCCAAACGCCACCGCCGGTAGCACCAAAATAAAAGAGGTCTGGTTTACCGGCAACGCCGGTAACTGCAGCACTTCGTCCCCCACGAAAAGGACCTATCAAGCGATATTCAAGCGCAGAATAAAGGGATTCATCAAAAGCTTGCGCCTTGAGTTCATCTGGTTTTGCAAAAGCAATTAAAAGGAGTAATAAAAGTAGGTTTTTTGTAGTTTTAATCATGTTTTAGGTGGTTTTTGGTTAGGGTTTCTACTGGTGTGTAAAAAAGAATGAACAGCTACGGTTTCAGCTATTATTTCATAAATAATAACAAATGCAAATTTATGGACAGGTACCTGCCTAAAGCCTTTACCTATTTCCCTGTAATGAAATGGTTCTTGCTCTATGTCGTCAAGCATATCGCTGATGCGACTCAAAAAATCTTGAGCAACTCTTCGATTAATGTTTGAATAATAATCAATGGAATCCTTTAATTCAATTGTTGCTATGGGGGTTAGCTTAATTCTATAAGCCATACTCCTTTCTAAGTTCTGACTCAAAATCTACCCAATCAGTCAATTCCAGAGTTCCTCTTTTAAGTTTTTGACTTTCCTCTTCAAGTTGTTTCCATTTCCAATCAGGAATTTGAAATCCCGTATTTACAGTATAAGTAGTTTCGCTTTCAGCAGCTTGCTGATTTTTTTGATCTTTCTCAGTCCCGGGATAAGGATAAAATCTAAGTAACACATCTAACAGCAAATCACTGTCATTGCATTCTTTCAGCTCATCTTGGATCGCTTTTTTGAGTTCATTAATATTCATTTAGAGGATTTTTTATGAAATAAATTTCTAAAAATAGCGAAAAACAGGTGAAAATTGTCCGAATTTAAAGCGTTTTTAATCAATTTTCTACCTAAAACACCGGTTTTTTGAGATATAAAATATTTATCTATTCCTGAAAAAAACTGATAGAAGAACCTATCCACGTATCTTGCGTTAAGTAAGAAACGTTTATGAGTTCGCCTTTGCTCATGCGCGTAAGATTGACCACAGGTTTAAGTTTATCTTGTTCCTTATCCCAAATGTAGAGCATGCGCAGCTCTACTTTTGAATTCTTTTCGGTATTTGTTTTGATGAGCGGGGCGTATTCCACTTTTTTCTGCAGAATGTAATTTTCCTTATCTGTAATGGCATTAATAGTTTCCAGATCAGGATGTAGGTTGATACCTTTTCCCGCGAAAGAAAACAAAGGTTTCAGTACATAATCCTCTAATACTAAATCCTGTGGAAAATCATTCAAGTAATAAGACTTTGGAATGAAATCGTGTTTTAAAAGTGGCAAAATACACTTGGAAATCATAAAAAACCAGTCCGGGTGCGTCACCCATTCCACATCCAGGTCATCAGTAAGCTGAAATTGTGTCTTGAGCTCTGGGATATTCTTGAGTTCGTCAACGATAACACGGTTATAAATACGTTTTATACGTGTTTTTTGGCCATTTTTAGTGTAAAAAAGCTGTTTTCCCTCTTTCGTAATTTTGGTCATGCAGACCGTTGCAATGCCCAGCGCCTGTTCTGTAGCCTTGAAATCGATACTTGTTTTTTGCTTTTCCGGAAAGATTTCCATCAGGATTACTTCTTCTTTTGGGTGCCCGTCAAGAATCAGTTTTTTTAGTTCTTCTATGTACTGATCTTCGTTCAGATTACTGAAAAAGTAATGAAAATCCCCCTTGGGAAAATTGGGGTAATTTTTCAAATAAGCGTTGCCCAGAAAGGGCTGATAGAAAAATAGCGAAGGGAAAGCCTGTAGTTCTATCAACTGCGGGACGACCTCGCCATTTTCTGCGGTGCAAAGTCCAAAATCGATGGCCAGGAAATGAGGTTTGCCCAGCGGTGCAGGACATTGCAATCCTTTCGGGATAAATTGCTCCCTTATTGCTTCCAGATCGATCGTTTCCAGTTGTTCAATAATTGCCCCACAAGCGTCAAAAACCTTCTTTTTTAGTGCTTTATTGATAAAAACAGGTGTTTCTGAAATCCGAAATCCGCAGGGTTCGCCAAAAGTGTCCAGCACTTCCTGCTGCAAGTTTTGATAATACTCTTCTTTATAACTTGCATTGAATTTGTTTCGGATTTCTGGGATCATAAGGGTACGTATCTGTTTTCTTCAATATGCTCTGCTGCCCTTGCTAAAAAGCGCGGGATTATCAGTTTATGGGTCATTAATATTTTATCATCGTCATCCAGAAAATCCATCATTTGGATGTATTTTTTGCTTCCGTAGCGCTTTACGATCTGGCTTCGTTTTTCCTTTTTTTGAAAGTAGCGCATCATGCCCTCAGCGTCTGCCTCGGGATGAAACTGAACGCCAATAATCTCTTCACTAAAGCGAATGGCCATTATAGCACGTTCCAACTGTATATGGTTCCGCATTTTTTCCTTGCACAAAATGGAACCTCCCATATTCTCAATTTTCAGCTTATTGGGTCGCACAACCTGATAATCGCGCGAATCTACCGCATAGAAAGGATTGTAAAGCCCTTCCAGCAATTCATCGGTCTTGCCAAAATCTGTCTTGTGCACGGGCATGATCCCGAAGGATGTCGATTTGCGCTTGGTTACTTTGGCCAGATCCCAGTGCAATACGGCCAACTGGAACGAGTGGCAGATCAAAAACACAAATTTTTTATTGTGGTTGATCAGGTTGTGGGTCAATATTGAATCTAAAAAATCAAAATATGGCGCTTCCCAGGATTCGCCCTGCACTAGCGGTGACCCAGGACCGCCAGAGGAAATAAAAATGTCGTAATCCTTAATATCTGGAAGTTCATTTTCGGTACGCACCGAAAAAATATCATAATTTCCCTTTATTCCTTCTTGCTCTAAAAATTGCCCACTGATCATTTGTATGCAGCGCATACCTTCATTTTGCACACCCGCATTCATGTCTAAAATTGCAATTCGATACGTATTCTCCATCATTCAATCTTTTGTAACGGGCAAAATTACGGATTCTGTAGGCTATTTCTTATGGCTGGTTGTTAAAATTCCCATCCCCAACCCTTCCCCAAGGGAAGGGAGATAAACCTAACAATTAAATAAATATTTTTTTGATTATAACTTCATAAACTCCTCCCCTTAGGGGAGGCTGGGTGGGGATATTGGGAAGTTAAAGCCCCTTTCCTGTTTCACCCACAATGTAGCGCACCACTTCCTTGAGATCCCCGGTTTCCTTAAATACTGCCAGCTGGCGGTCTGCCCCAGATCCCTGCTGAATCATATTATGAACGAAGTTGACCTCTTTACGGCAGCCCAACTCATCAACCACATCATCTATAAATTCTAAAAGTTCGTTGATCAAAACCGTAAAATTCACCTCTTCTTTTTTACCAAAGTCAATGAGCTTTGCATCTACTCCCCAGCGCGCCGCCCGCCACTTATTTTCATTGATAAGTACGCGGCGATACGTTCTAAACGTAAGGTTTTGCTCCTGCAGCTTGTGCAGCTTTGCAATAATGCACTGCATGAGCGCGGCTATACAGATCACTTCATCAACCGTCATGGCCATGTCGCAAATGCGAAATTCTACCGTGGGAAAAAATGGATGTAACCGAATATCCCACCAGATTTTCTTACCGTTATCAATACAATTAGTTTTAACCAGGATCTCAACAAACTTATCATATTCTGCCACACTGCTGAAATATGGTGGAATGCCCGTACGTGGAAATTTATCAAAAATCTTAGAGCGGTAGGATTTAAAACCGGTATCGCGCGCTTCCCAGAAAGGCGAATTTGTGGACAACGCATACAAATGCGGAAGAAAGTACCGCGCTACGTTCATAATTTGCAGACCCTCCTCCCGGTCAGGAATACCCACATGTACATGCAGTCCAAAAATAAGATTGGAGCGCGCCACATCTTTCATTTCCTCGATGAGCGCATCGTAACGTGGGTTTGGTGTGATCAACTGGTCGCTCCAATGCGAAAAAGGGTGTGTACCCGCCGCGGCTACCTTCATTCCTTCATTATCGGCCAACTGAATTACCTGCTGGCGCAGATAAGAAACCTCATCCCTCGCCTGGTTGATGTTCTCACAAACATTGGTTCCCATTTCCACCACGGCCTGGTGCATTTCTTCTTTAATGCGTTCCTGCAGAAAAACCTTGCCACCGTCCAGAATTTTAGACATGTGGGAGCGCAGCATCAGCGTATCACTATCAAGAATCTGGAATTCTTCTTCAATTCCTAAAGTAAAGTTTTTCATAAAGTTGGGTTTTGGCTAACGTACGGGTCGAAGAAAACATAGCATATCCCTGATATCACCTAAACAATTAGGATAAGGTGATACAGGTATAGACTATTTTAAAATAACAAAAGCAGTGAAAATGACTATTTTTTTGCTTTTCCTTTTGCAGGAGCCTTAGCTTTTGCTTCGGTGGATTTTTCCTTGGTTGCAGTCGGTTTTTTTGTCTTTGCGGCAGGTTTTTTGACTGAGGTTTTTTTGGCTTCCGCAGCATTTTTCAAGGGTACTTTCTTAGTTTTGGGCTTTGATTTAGAAACTGCGTCCTGAACAAAGGTTCCCCATGAGGTATTGTCCTGCTTCGGTTTGTGGGCTTTTGCCTTTTCGATGGCATATTTAGCCGCATGCTCCACGATCCATTCAAAATTATCTTTACCTACTGAATTTATATCTGCGTCTGGCGCAGGATTGCAAAAATCTATGGCATAAGGCACACCATCACGAATGGCAAATTCTACCGTATTAAAGTCATATCCTAATGCCTGGTTAAGTTTTAGGGTATAATCTGTAATGGTTTTCATCAATTTTTTATGCTCTGCACCCGTTGTTTTTGGTTCGGTTGCGTAGCGGTCGTGAAATTCATTTCTGGGTTCGTAGGGCATAATGTGCACATACTTTTGACCCAGGCAATACACACGGTAGTAATCGTCAAAAACAATTTCTTCCTGAAGCATCATGACCAGCTGGCCCGTTTCTGCATGACATTTAAAAAGATCTTCCGCGTTGTTTACTTTATACACATTCTTCCAGCCACCGCCGTCAAAGGGTTTCATAAATGCTGGGAAGCCGATGTAATCAAATATATATTCCCAGTCCATAGGGTTTTTCAGGTTCCTGAAAGAAGTTTCTGAAGTATTGTCTGGCCTGTGGTTAGAAGGCAGCAAGATTGTTTTTGGCACCGGTACGCCCAGTTGCATGGCAAGGCAGTTATTGAAAAATTTCTCATCTGCACTAAACCAGAACGGATTATTGATAACTGCAGATCCCATTAAAGCGGCATTTTTCAAATATGCGCGATAAAACGGGACTTCATGAGAAAGACGGTCAAAAATGACATGATATCCATAATCAACCCCTTGCTGTACTTTATCTATCTGTACCGCTTCTGCAACGATCTTGCCCTCGCCCAGTGCGTTGACGCGATCAATAAAAGCCCATGGAAACGTATCTTCCATACCGAATATTATTCCTACTTTTTTTGTCATGATCTATATTGTTTAAAATTGGTTTATCTGTATTGTTCTTTAAAAATAAGTTGCTATATATTCCGGGAACACCATTTTCCATAAAGGCCAGTCATGCTCCATCCATCTGCGCTCATCATACCAGTGCGTGATACCTTTTGTATTGAGTACATGATGCATACGCTGGTTTCTGGAAAGGCAAATATCCCAGTCTGAAGTATTGAGCACGATATGCATGTGGTTATACTTCCAGGGCTCATCGTTAAGCACAAATTCGTCTGGGCAGTTAAAATAAATGCGCATATCATCAGAGAGTGGCGTAAGGTTACGAATATTGAACACGCCAGACATGGAAAACAGATGCGATACCAGGTCTGGAAACCGGAAAGCAATGTTCCCTGCGTGATAACCACCAAAACTGCACCCCGCAACCGCCACGCGGTGCGTATTGCAATCCTGCTGAATCTTGGGAATCAACTCCTGCACCATAAACTCCAAGTACTGTTCATAATTAGCAATCTTGTTCTCAGAAGACATATGGTCTGCATAAAAAGACCAGCCGTCAAGCGTTTCAATATTATAGAGTTTTATCCTTCCCTGATCCACATAATGCATGACCGTCTCATTAAGGCCAAAATCCCTGTTTTGGGTATAAGTGCCGTATGAAGAAGGGAACATTAATATGGGGTGCCCCCAGTGACCCGTCACCTCAATATCAATGATTCGGTTTAATATATTCGAGAAATAGGGAATGTGTGAAACAGTTGCCATTGCTTTAAATTTATAATAAAAATGAATTAAAAAAAGGAATTGTCAAATAAAAACAGAATAATTCAGCGCTATAATTATTTTATTTTCAGAATCCTTATACTTGCATTATAAACGTTGTCATGCATTTTCACATAAACCATATTAGCATAAAAGGCTGCCTGTATTCTGATCATTTGGAACGTACGGTGGATTTTCGGCTCTTTGCCCCGCCTACTTTTTGGAACAATCCAGAGAAGTTTCCGGTATTGCTCATGAACGACGGTCAGGACTTTGAGAAAATGGAGCTGGAAAAGACACTTTCCCATGCGTTTGCTTCTGAACAAATCAAATCGTTTATCTATGTGGGGATTTCTGCCGGTAACCGCCTACAGGAATACGGTACAGCTGGTTGTGCCGATTTTAAAGGTCGTGGTGCACGGGCAGAAAAATACAGTAGGTTTATACTGAAGGAACTCATTCCATTTCTTAAAAAAGAGTTCAATGCTTCACATGAAAAAGCCGACTGGGTATTCTGCGGGATGTCCCTTGGCGGACTCAATGCTTTTGATATTGGCTTCAATAATCCCGATTATTTTGACAAAATTGGCGTTTTTAGTGGTTCTTTCTGGTGGCGCAAAAAACCGTATATAAAAGGGGATATGGTTGACCGAAGCCGTATTGTGCTTGATATGGTCAAAAATGCGGAGCATGACTCCCATCTTAAATTCTGGTTTCAGTGCGGTAGCCAGGATGAGCGTGCAGACCGCAACGACAATGGGATTATAGATTCAATTGACGACACGCTGGATCTGGTGAAAGAATTACAGACAAAGGGCTATTCTTTTCCGGGCGATATAACTTATGTGCAAGTAGAAGGCGGAAAACATGATCTGCCAACGTGGGCAAAAGTTTTTCCCGAGTTTTTGAGATGGGCTTTTGGGGAGGGCGATTGAGTTTATTTTGGCTTAGTGGAAGGATTTCTGTTGGTATTGAAAACAGAATATATGTATAAATAGTCCTCTAATTGTTCATAAATTATAAGAAAAGGAAAACGCTTTATGACCGCCTCTCTAAATCCTAGATTATTTTTTCTGAACGTCCGCGGGTTCTGTAAAATAAGATCAAAATAGTAATCAAGCTCTTTTAGAAAATTGTTACCAAGATCCGTTCTCGAGACATTATAAAAATGAAAACTTTTTTCTATTTCAAGCTCTGCTCTTGGTAAAATTATAAGGATTAAACTCATTGTCTCCTATCCTTGAGCCTTTTAAAAACTTCACTCCAAGGTTTACCCTGTAATTCACCTTTCAATAGTTTTTTTCTGTCCTCAAGTAAGAGTTTATAATGCGCTTTAGGAACGGCAGAAGAACTTTTATATTCGGTCTCTGGCTCTTCAGCATACATGTTATCTTCAGAATATGGGGAGTCTGGGATGAGTTTGACCAACACATCGAGCAGTTTATCGCGGTCATCACATGTATTGAGCTGTTCTCTAATCGCCTGTTTTATTTCGTTGATTTCCATAGCATTAATTGAACATTAAATATAGTTAAAAACCCAGTGTTCTTCAGAATTTTTGCTCATAAGATGGAGATAGCCAATTTGGTCTATTACTAAAAGAGAGTAAAAAGCTTCTCAAAAGCAACACCTTTTTATAATTCTAATTAGAAAGATCATATCCCATTACGGAATACCGTAAAGTAAATTCATCGTAAACCCATTAATTTGATTTTTGTACAGGGATTCAACATTTGAATCCAGTAAAAGTGAAGCTCAGAAATCACTTAAAAAAACGAGGGGAAACCGAAAAGCCTTAAGAGTAGGGTTTAAACAAAATTAAAATATGAAAAAATTACTTTTACACACTTTTTTTATTTTATTAATCTCAATTCTTTTCTCAAGTTGTGCAGCTGGCCTAGCCGGATCTTTGAATGATTCTGCCGCCTTGAGCTCGAATAATTTTAGTTACGTACAAAAAAACCTTTTGGGTAAAGCCCAAGCGACCTATGTTTTGGGTATTGGTGGAATGAATAGAGAAGCCATTGTTAATGAGGCCAAACAGAATATGTTAGAAAACTATTCTTTAAAAGATGGCCAGACCTTAGCGAATACAACGGTTAATTTCAAATACTCTAACTTTTTAGGTCTTATCGCCACCTATAAATGCTATGTCACGGCAGATATTGTACAGTTTAAATAAGATAAATTTTAACATTAAATCGGATTTTCCGGATGTCTTCGTTAAATCCGATTTTTAATTTTGAATGAATGATCTACAACTTTATAAATCGGTCGGTTTCGCTAATTTTAGTTGCTATACTCCTCATGGGCTGCGGAAGTACAACTGTTATTGATTCCATACCCTCAAATGCTAATTTATATATTAATGATCAAAATGTCGGTCAGACTCCATATAAACATAGAGATTCAAAGATTGTCGGTAGTTCAAATTCCATTAGAATAGAAAAAGAAGGATATAATTCTTATAAAACGTCTTTTTCAAAAGATGAAAAGGTGGCTGTAGCACCATTAATTGGAGGTGTTTTCTTCTTGGTTCCATTCTTATGGGTTATGAAATATGAAAAAGGACATCTATACGAACTTATTCCAAAGGAAAATCAACAATAAATATTTCTTGATACTACAGCAACGTCTTTATCATTTCCCTATTCAAGCAATATCTAGTTAACAATATTAGAAAGTACATTGGCAATAGAAAAGAAATCCCTACACCTAGTTTGCCAAATAATTGGGCAAAATAAGTACTACGGTAAAAAAAATTCTCGACGCGTTAGGGATTGCAGTGGAAATCCTTTTTGCTCGTTCCTCACAAAAAGATTGAAACGTAAAGCCCGACCCACAGGGAAACGCCCAAAAAACCGGCGAATTAGCCAAAAAACAGTATAAGAATTAACAAAATCAGGTTAATATTGAAGTTGTTTAGTTTTGCGCTACTGCGCTTTCCTGAAATTTAATTTTCAACCAACGTCTTCCTGATCTCCCTGTTTAGAAAATATCCGGTAACAATGGTAGATAGCACATCTGCGATGGGAAAAGAGATCCATACACCCAGTTCACCAAAATAGTTGGGCAAAATAAGCACTAGCGGTATAAAGAAAAATCCCTGCCGCGTAAGCGTGAGCAATAGCGCAGGTCTTGCTTTACCAATCGCCTGAAAATACGCCGATCCTATCAACTGAATACCAATAATGGGAATGGCTGCAAAAACCCAGCGCATGGCCCAGGGCGTATCCTGGAGCACCGCTACATCTGTGGTAAAAACCGAAACGATTTCCTGGGGGAAAATCATGATCAAGGCAAAAATCAAAACCGCGAGTCCGCAGGAATAATAAATTGCTTTGTTGATCGTCTCGCGTACGCGCGTGTATTTTTTTGCACCATAATTATATCCTGCAATAGGTAAAAATCCCTGTGTTACTCCTAGAACTGGGAATAGGGCAAACATGAGCATACGGCCAATGATCGCATAAACCGTAACCGAGGCTTCACCGCCCAGATCAAAAAGGATATTGTTCATGAGCAAATAGGTAATGCTCACAACCGCCTGCCGTGCAAGGGTCACAAAACCCAGGGCAGAAATCTCCTTTAAAATGCCAAAATTGATCCCAAAATGGCCAAAATTGATCTTTAATTCGGAGTTTTTACTGAGAAAATACCAGAGAATATAAAGAAAACAAAAACCATAGGAAACCGTGGTTGCCCAGGCCGCCCCCGCCATGCCCATATCAAGGACATTGATCAAAAGATAATCAAGCAATAGATTCCCCACCGAAGGAAAAATCATGGCCACCATCGCGAATTTTGGGTTGCCCTCTGCCCTAATCACATTGTTACCCATCATGGAAAGGGCCAAAATGGGCACACCATAAAGTACAATACGGTAGTAGACTTTTGCCGGCTCAAAAATATCTCCCTTTCCGCCAAAAGCGGGAATAAGATCATCGATAAAAACAAGGCCCAGAATGACCATGCCAATGGTAAGTGCCAGGGTAATGGTAATTTGATTTCCGAAGGTTTTTAGTGCTTTAGGCCTGTCGCCAGAACCCAGCGCACGCGAGATGATACTCGCACCACCAATCCCTATGGACATGCCCAACGCTGCTATAAAAAAGGAAACCGGAAGCACCACATTAATAGCGGCAATGGCAATAGAACCTATCCAGTTGCCCACAAAAATAGTGTCAACCAAGATATTGAGCGACATGACCAGAATCCCAATCGCCGAAGGCACCGCCTGTTTTATTAATAAAGTACCTATGGGCTCTATGCCCAGTTTTTCTGATTTATTAGGAGTTGCGCTCAAGCTGCAGTATGTGTTCTAATTGTTTTTTATTTTCAGGGAGATTCGTCGTGATAATTTCCCGGATTTGCTTTTTATTTACTGCAAAATATCCATGAGTAACAAAATTCCGTAACCCATACATCTTTCTCCATGGAACCTCATTATATTTTTTCTGAATGAGATCAGGTATTTTATTAGCGGCTTCTCCAATAATTGTAAAATGCATTAAAACAGAATACAGGGTTTTTCTGTCTTCAATAAAATCTTCAAAGTCCATCTTATAAGTATATTCCAAAATCTCATTCATAGAGAATTGAATATCCTCTAAATACATAAGATAATTTCGGCTTTGGTTTTTCAATCAAATATAATTTACCTGGCTCATTACCTTTTCCCTAATTTGATGTTTTATGCAGTGCGGTTCAGCAAGATCCACTTTTCTTCCAAATACATCTTCCAGGTATATCCCCAATGAAAAATAATCCCATCCTTTAGGTCTTTGTTTATACGTAACCACAAGATCAATATCACTATCTTCTGATGCTTCATCTCTTGAAAAGGACCCAAAAAACCCAATGGTTTCCACGCCAAAGCGATCCCGAAGTTCAGGCATTAGCGCCTGAAGCTTCTCCAGTATTTTTGCCTTTGTAAGCATTTTCCCAATGGTTTTAGGTAAAGTTAACGCAATTTGACTGATATTTTTTTGAGTGCAATATAATCGCTCCCATTTTAAGGCTTTGTAAAATTAAGCAATCGCCTTGCTCGCTTCTACGATCGCCCAGTCATTGATCCAGGTGGAAACAACAAAGGACCAATCATCACGGTCGTTTAGGCAGGGGATCGTAGTAAACTCTTTACCCCCCATTTCATGAAAGATTTCTTCTCCCTCCATAGCGATTTCTTCAAGTGTTTCAAGGCAATCACTTACAAATGCGGGTGTTACGATGGCCATTTTTTTAATGCCTTCTTTACCCATGCGCTCAATGGTGCGGTCTGTATAGGGCTGCAACCAGGGATCAAAGCCCAGACGCGATTGAAATGAAGTGGAATAAGTACCTTCTTTCAGGTTTAAGAATTCGGCAACCTGCCTGGTCGTATCATAACACTGGTGGCGGTAACAAAACTGGTGCGCGGCAGAGGGCGTCTGGCAACACTGGCCGTCTATTTTACAATGGCTCTTGGTCACATCGCTTTTTCTGATATGTCTTTTAGGTACGCCATGATAGCTGAACAGCAGGTGCTCGTAATCCAGATCCTTCAATTTCTCGCCTATACTATTCGACAGCACTTCAATATATTCGGGTCTGTTGTAAAAAGCCGGTATATCTGAGAAGCGCATATGCGGAAAATGCTTTTTGCGCAATTCTTCTGCGAGGACAAGAATAGTTTCTGTTGTTGCCATGGCAAACTGTGGATACAACGGAAGGATCAAAACCTCATCAACTCCTTGTTCATCAAGTTTTTTGAGTCCGCTGAGCATATTTGGTGTTCCATAACGCATGGCAAGTTCCACGGGAACATCCACATTCTCACGAACCTTTTTTTGTAAACGCTCACTTAGAACGATCAAGGGCGAACCTTCATCCCACCAGATTTTTGAATACGCTGCGGCAGATTGTTTGGGTCGTGTGTTAAGTATGATCCCTTTTACAAGCAAGGTGCGCGCCCAGTAAGGAAGATCGATCACGCGGCCATCCATTAGGAACTCACCCAGGTAATTCTTCACATCTTTAGGATCTGTACTTTCTGGCGAACCCAGATTGACCATTAAAACGCCTTTTTTCATAGCTGTGATTTTATTCGCAAGTTACAACTCTCCATTTCCGAAAACAGGATTTCATATAAGCTTTGTTAAGGTTAAGATCACTCTTTCTTATGATAGCGCCTTAATCCGCTAAAGTTACTTTTAGAACAAAGTAAAATCTCGTAAATAAAAAACCTCGTCAATCTAATGATTGCTGAGGCTTAAAATTTGTAAAAAAGATCGGGCTTCCTTCGGCGCGTTCCTTGCTCAGGATAAACTTCTCGCCCTAAAACAGTAGGCCAAAAACAAAAAAACCACAATGTATCGACGTTGTGGTTTCCATTACGTGGAGAAGATCGGGCTTCCTTCGGCGCGTTCCTTGCTCAGGATAAACTTCTCGCCCTAAAACAGTAGGCCAAAAACAAAAAAACCACAATGTATCGACGTTGTGGTTTCCATTACGTGGAGAAGATCGGGCTTCCTTCGGCGCGTTCCTTGCTCAGGATAAACTTCTCGCCCTAAAACAGTAGGCCAAAAACAAAAAAACCACAATGTATCGACGTTGTGGTTTCCATTACGTGGAGAAGATCGGGCTCGAACCGACGACCTCTTGACTGCCAGTCAAGCGCTCTAGCCAACTGAGCTACATCCCCATTTTTATTTGAGTGGGCAAATATAACTAAATTCCGCATTAAAAAAACAAGGTATTTGCGCATAGTTTAAGTTTGTATTTTACGTCCTTAAAATTTTACTATGATCCGTTTGGCAAGAAAAGGAGATATTGACGCAATTCTTAAATTAACCCGCGCCTGCGCACAAAAAATGATCGATGTCGGCATTTTTCAGTGGAACGAGGAATATCCTTCCCGCGCTGCTTTTGACAATGACATAGCGCGCCAGGAGCTTTATGTTCTTGAGGAAGCAGAAAATCTTTTGGGCTGTGTTGTAATTTCCACTTTTGAAGATCTTTTTTATAAGGAAGTAACCTGGTTGTCAAATGATGATAAACCTTCCGTTTATATCCATAGATTAGCGGTTCATCCTGATTATCAAGGTCAGGGAATCGCCCAAAATTGATGTTTTTTGCCGAAAATCTGGCGAAAGAGGGTAATTTTCAGTCGGTACGGCTGGATACGTTCAGTCAGAATGAGCGGAATCAGAAATTTTATGAAAAACGCGGTTATCAAAAACTGGGTGCCATTTATTTCCTCAAACAGAGCAAACATCCTTTTTACTGCTACGAACTGCCACTAAATGGTTGATTTTTCCGCCTCCCATCCCCTCACAAAGAGAGGAGCATACTGAAAAAAAAAACAATACTTTACCTAATGCGCACAACATCCCCACTTTCCTTTAAAAACATAAACAGGCTTGCAATTCCTGCTCTGCTCACCGGCATCGCAGAACCTATACTTTCTGCGACTGATGCCGCCGTGGTGGGAAATATTGAGATCAATCCCACCGAAGCACTTGCCGCGGTAGGTATTGTGGGCTCTTTTCTATCAGCTTTGATCTGGGTGCTGGGACAAACAAGAAGCGCATTGCAGGCCATAATCGCTCAGTATTATGGCGCCGGCAAAATTGACGAAATCAAGAATCTCCCTGCACAGGCTGTTTATTTAAACATAATTCTCAGCATACTGATTCTGGGAGGAACGCTGCCTTTTATCAATGGTATATTCTCACTTTATAACGCTCAGGACCTAATCCTGGAGTATTGTGTGGAGTATTATGGTATTCGCGTTTGGGGATTTCCCCTTACGCTGCTTACCTTTGCAATTTTTGGTATTTTCCGTGGATTACAGAATACGTTTTGGCCTATGGTGGTAGCAATTATTGGTGCGCTGCTCAATATAGGTCTTGATTTTGCCCTTGTGTATGGTATAGCAGACTGGCTTCCTGAAATGGGCCTGCGCGGCGCGGCCTACGCCAGTCTTATCGCACAGGCGGTCATGGCCCTGCTTTCCCTTATTTTGTTGTTCTGGAAAACCGATATTTCCCTAAAATTACGTTTCCCCATAAATCCAGAATTATACCGACTCATCGGTATGGCGCTCAACCTTTTTGTGCGTACCATTGCGCTCAATCTCGCTTTGTACCTGGCCAACTCGTTCGCGACAGATTATGGTCCTTCTTTTATCGCCGCGCAGACCATATTGATAAATATCTGGTTGTTTTCCTCCTTTTTTATAGACGGTTATGCAGCGGCGGGCAATATCCTGGCAGGGCGTTTGCTGGGTGCAAAAGACTATGATGGGCTGTGGCAACTGAGCAAAAAAGTAAGTTTGTACGGCGTGGGCGTTTCCATTTTTTTAATGGTTGTGGGAATGCTTTTTTATGAACCCCTTGGACTTATTTTTAGTAAAGAACCTGCGGTTATTGCACGGTATTCCGCAATTTTCTTTATTATCATACTGATGCAGCCCATTAATGCAATCGCTTTCATCTTTGACGGGATTTTCAAAGGAATGGGCGAGATGAAATACCTGCGCAACGTGTTGTTGTTGGCCACATTCTTTGGCTTTGTACCCGCGATTTTCATCGGTGATTACTTCGGGTTGGAACTTTATTCCATCTGGATCGCCTTTAGCGTATGGATGCTTATTCGTGGTGTCGCACTGATACTAAAATTCAGAAAACGTTTTAAACCGAAGGTCTCCGAAGCAATATGAAAAATTAGTTTTAGGCCAAATAACAAATAAAAATAGCGGTGAATTTTATCTTGTTTTTAGCCATCCCGTGATGCTTAGGCGTTCTGAAGCCAATACCGGTTTTACTTCGTGCTCTAAAACCTGACTTTCAAAAATAACCATTTTGCCTGCCTGCGGAAGTATTTTTAATTGTTCTTCCCCTTTTTCAGTAGGCAGGTATAAAATGAGTTCGCCACCATTACTTGCTTCCCAACTATCATCATTAAGGTAACATACCAGCGACAGTTTCCTTCGGGAATCGTTTTGAAAGGTATCTAAATGCCTTCTATAAAAAGTACCTTTTGGGTAGACCGCATAGTGAAATTCCTTTTGTATTATTCCTAAAAAGCAGGTGCGGTTAAGGTAAGCAACAAGGTCATTGGTTTTAGAAAAAAACCTGGCCTCTTCTTTGCGATTTTCGGCTTCATTGATCCATTTAATAAAATCGCCACGTATGGTCTTATCAATCTCTTCGTTAAATTTATTGCCTATTGCCGCTTTTTTAAAACTATCAGCCTCATAAATATCCCTTAGGGACTGGCGCAATTCTTCAACTTCGCTTACATCAAAAAAATTTTCAACTATTGCGTATTTCTGCTGCAGCAGATCGTCAATGATACGCTCGTAAACAGGATTTTCTACAAAATCCAATTGCTCAAAAAGTTGTTCTTTCATAAGTGCGAATTTAAACCTTAGCCAGTACGCATTGGTCATAATTTCTTTATATAAAATTATCCTTAGGCGCGCAGCAGAGACTTTGTTACATTTGTGGTGAAATCATAATTGATACCCCATGGATATTCTACAATTTTTAAGTGGTTATGGATTCTGGATGCTACTGGCCGTGGCCCTTATCATTGTGGTCATTTATAAAAAACTGCGGAAATAAATAATGTTTTACGCTATATCCTATATTAAACGAATAAGTATAAAACCTGTGATTTCGGTTAAAAAAAGGCCATTTTATAGCTAAAAATGGATGTTTATAGCGGTTTTCTCACCTTTGTAACTGGCACCTTAATAAAGGAAAACCCCTAAAAGAAAAAATTCTATGAGTAACATACGCATTACCAAATTATTTTCATTTGAAACAGGGCACGCCCTCTATGGCTATGACGGGAAGTGCCGCAATGTACACGGCCATAGCTACAAGCTTTCGGTAACGGTGATAGGAACGCCCATAAGCGATGGGGAGCATGTAAAATTTGGGATGGTGATCGACTTTGGAGATCTTAAAAAGATTGTAAAAGAAGAAATTGTAGATGTTTTTGATCATGCGACCGTCTTTAATAAAAACACGCCACACGTTGATCTTGCAAACGAACTTTCTTCCCGTGGCCATAATGTGCTGCTCGTAGATTATCAGCCTACCAGCGAAATGATGGTCATAGATTTTGCCGAAAAAATCAAACAGCGCCTCCCTAAAAACATCAGTCTTTTTTCACTGAAACTACAGGAAACCGATACCAGCTTTGCAGAGTGGTATGCGGCAGATCAATCCCCCCAGCCCCCAAAGGGGGAGTAATCAAACCTTATCCAGCTTTTTAATAAAAATAGCAATAATAAATTATAATAGTTGAGGGAGCGTTGCGGCTCAGGGAAAGAGCCGCCGGGCTATACACTTCAATTCCGCGTTGCCTGCGCTAGGGCTTCGGCAGCTGTGGGATTTACGCAGCTATCCCTAACGCATGTTTTTGCTATCTTTGACCCATGAATCAACCTTTTACCAGCATAAACCTTTCTGCCGGGAAAAAAATTTATTTTTCCAGCGATAACCATCTTGGCGCCCCTACCGCAGCCGAGAGCAAACCCCGCGAAAAAAAATTCGTAAAATGGCTTGATACCATAAAAACAGACGCAGAGGCGATTTTTTTACTGGGTGATCTTTTTGATTTTTGGTTTGAATACAAAACAGTCGTTCCCAAAGGCTTTGTACGTGTCCTGGGCAAACTCGCCGAACTGCGTGACAGCGGTATATCTATTTATTTTTTTGTGGGCAATCACGACCTCTGGATGAATGATTACTTCAAAGAAGAACTCCATATTCCCGTTTTTCACAAACCGCAGGTTTTTCAACTGGGCGATAAACGATTTTTTATAGGCCACGGTGATGGTCTGGGACCTGGTGACAAAGGTTACAAGCGTATGAAAAAAGTCTTTAAAGCCCCTTTTTTTCAATGGCTTTTCAGATGGGTGCATCCAGACGTAGGGGTACGCCTTGCGCAGCATCTTTCGGTAAAGAACAAATTGATTTCTGGCGATGAAGATTCGGTTTTTTTAGGAGAAGAGAACGAGTGGCTCGCCGCGTATGCCAAAAGAAAACTGGAAACCGCGCACTATGATTATTTTATATTCGGTCATAGGCACTTGCCCATGCAAATTCAAGTAGGCGCTCATTCAACCTATCATAATCTGGGCGACTGGATCAACCACTATACGTATGGCGTTTTTGACGGGAAACAATTTGAACTCAAAACATTCGATCCTAATTAAACGCAAACCTCAAATAATCCTTAGTTTCTATACGTAGAATCGTCTCGTCCAATAATTCCCGCAGGAATAAAAGTTCGTTGTGGCTAATAGCCATATCCATTTTTGAAGACGGGGTCCTCAACAAAGAACTGCGACAATTGTTATGATGCGGGCAATCAACACATTTCATTTTTTCAAGTCCATTTGCGGCGTGACAAGAGAAATTCTTGAGTTCGTCAAGCGTTAGGTAAAATCCAAGATCCCTAAAAACCAGTTGCGCAGCCGTATTACTACTGTTAGGCGTAGGAAGATGATAAGCGATGCCAAATTCATTTTCGTAGATAATAGCTGCACGTTTCATAACTCTATTTTTAACAAACTTAAACATTATTTAGATTAGTTCTAAATAGAAATGTGTTAAAATTGATTGCAATATATGCTCTCGTAAAATCGGAATTATTTTAAATCTTCATTATATATCCTATTAGTAGTCCAAAAATAATACTGTGTTTTGGAAACGAATCTCGCGTTAGGGATTGAAGTGGAAATCCTTTTTGTAAGGAACGATCAAAAAGATTGTAACACAAAGCCCGACCCGAAGGGAAACGCCCAAACTTAAATTAAGCATACCCTACGTATTTCGCGTTAGGGATTGTGGTGGAAATCCTTTTTGTGAGGAACGATCAAAAAGATTGAAACGCAAAGCCCGACCCGAAGGGAAACGCCAAAAACTAAATTAAATATGACTTACGTATTTCGCGTTAGGGATTGTGGTTGAAATCCTTTTTGTGAGGAACGATCAAAAAGATTGAAACGCAAAGCCCGACCCGAAGGGAAACGCCCAAACTTAAATTAAGTATACCCTACGTATTTCGCGTTAGGGATTGAAGTGAAAATCCTTTTTGTGAGGAACGATCAAAAAGATTGAAACGCAAAGCCCGACCCGAAGGGAAACGCCCTAAACCAACAAAAAATCAAAATTTTTTCAACAATCAAATAATATAAAAAATTAGTTGCCCAACACTTTATTGACCTGATCTACAATTTTTTGAGCCGGAATACCTTCCATCACTTTTTCATAACCAGTAGGCATTTTATTACCGTAAACCGAAGTAGGGATCAACGGAAAATCTTCCCTGTTTGCCATGATTTGATGCTCTTGTGGTTGATTATAAACCGCAAAACCAAGATAAGGATGCGTAACGCCCCACACCGTTATGACCGGAACCCCAAAAATTCCCGCAAGATGGCCGTTCCCACTGTCCATCGCGACCATTACATGGAGATTTGAGATGATATCAAGTTCTTCGGAAAAAGAGAATTTGCCGGCAACGTTAATTACGTTCTCGTGCGTTTCAGTTAAAAGCTCAAGTTGTCTTTCTTCCTCTTTCCCACCGCCAAAAAGCAGGATTTTTTGGTCCTTTTGCTTTGACAATTCAGCTATCACTTCCTCTACACGATTTAAAGGATATTTCTTCCCTTCATGCGCAGCAAAAGGGGCAAAACCGATCAATTTCTGACCAGAAATGGCCAATTTTTGACTTATTTCCTTATTAATTGAGCGTTTTTCTAAGGTGTAGGACTGTTTTAAATCAATGGGGAAACCCAGTTTTTCAAAAACCTCAACATAGCGTTCCTGGGTGGATCTTAAGGGTTTGAAAACTTTATTTTTTGATCTGGTCAGTGCCTTTTTCTCCTTTCTGCCTTTGTCAATTTTCTTAACTTTGATACCAGCAGTCCTAAAAAAACCACCCAGTACATTAGACCGAATTACGCCATGGAGATCTGCTACGGCGGTAGGTTTATCTCTTTTAAGTTCGAGAAACAATTTGTACAAACCTCCTACTCCGCTGTGTTTGCCCTTAACTTCAGCAGCTTTGAAGGTAACCTGTGGCAACTGTTCAAATAGCGGTTTTAAGAAGGCTTTGCTCAATACGGTCAACCGCAGGTGAGGATATTGTGAGGTAAGCGCGATGAGCACCGGGACGGTCATTGCCACATCACCCATAGCAGACAACCGGATAACAAGAATTGTGTTATTCTTCGCGGTATTTTTATTTAGCTTTTCGCCCACGCAATACCGGGTTTAATTCGTCGTCGTTATACATCTTCATCTGTTTATAGACTTTCATGTATTTATGACCTTCTTCAATATCCCTTATCAAACGGTCTATTGCAGCGGTTAGGTCGGCGCGCTGTTCCAGTAGGATATCCAGCTTGTTCTGACATTCGGTACGGTGGGAATTTGAGGCATCCTCACGATCTGCTTCTTCACGCATGTGGTAGATCTTCAATGCAAGAATAGAAAGACGATCCAGCGCCCAGGCCGGACTTTCGGTATTTATAGTGGCATCTTGTTTAATGTCAATACCACGGTATTGCTCCAGAAAATACGAGTCAATATATTCTACCATATCTGTACGTTCCTGGTTTGAAGCGTCAATTTTTCTTTTCAGTTTTAGCGCTTCCTCCGGGTTGATATTGGGATCACGTATGATGTCTTCATAATGCCACTGTACCGTGTCAATCCAGCATTTTTTGTACAACAAATGTTCAAGCTGGTCAATTTCTTTATCATATAAATTTTTAAAAGGCTGGTCCACGTCATTCTTATCGTGATAGACTTCAATGACCTTTTGAAAAATACGGTTGGCGGTATGTGTAATCATGCTTATTGGATTGTGCGGTTAGGTTAAAAGAACTAATCAAGTCTGGTTGAACAAGAAGTCCTTTAAAACACTATGGATTATGGTAAAGATATTATTTTTTGAGCAAGTTGCTGCCCTGCTCCTACGATGAGTTCCTACAGAAAAAAGAGTACCACTACCGGTAAGGCAACAATTGCCCAGAGTAAAAGCTCATTGAACCACTTGCTTTTACCCTTTTCAACATAACGTGAACTGATAATGGCCAGCGGGCCAAAAAAGAAATAAAATTCACTGCCATCTCGTACCGGTGCAAAACCCACTGCGCTGACCAGCGCAATGATAGATGCAATAAGTACCAGTACAAAAGCTGGTTTGTGACGCTGGGAGGCCGCATTGAGTAAAATAAAATATTTCAAGCTTGTCCAGAGATAAAGTGCCAGAAAAAATGTGAGGGGCACAAGAAGTTCTGGGCTGCTGTAATTTGTAAAATCATAGGTGGGCAAAACACGATAGCCCGCTATAAAGTTCATGATACCACCCGTGTACATGGCATAAGTGGTACTTAACAAAGCCACAACGAGCAGTGAAGCAAAGGGCATAAGCCAGTTGCGGTAATTACCGGCACAGTAAAAGAGAATTGCGAAATACAGTAGGATCAAGAACAATAAACTCGAAAAATAAAAAAGGGAGGCAACAAAAATCCAGAAGGCCGCATCAAAAATCTTTTTATGGGTATCTGTCTTAGATCGTAAACTGAAAATACGGCGCAGTGCCAACATGATAAAGAGCCCGGCAAAAATAATACGCAAATGGAGGAATACAGAAGGTAATGCAAGGCAAAAAAGTGCAAAACACAGCACTGCATAGCTATTTTTACGGGTAAGCACATTTTTCTTCACCACAAAATCAAGCGTACCAATAGTAATCATAAAACCAAGAAGGACACCTAGTTGACGCAGGATAAGATCCCATACGGAAAGTGCCGGCGAATTGGCCAGCAGAAAAGTGATCAGAAAAGCGATCACAATAAAGGCAATGACAGCAAAATTGATGGGTTTTGAAGAAGCAAAGAAGCGTCTTAGCATAACAGATGATCCATAAGCGGTTAAAATATATGTTTTTAATATCAATGTCCATAACGGAGCGGCTACTGCAAATTTTCAGAAATAAAAATCAAAACAAGGCCATGTTTTTATATTTTTGCCTAGCTATTGCTCGTATTTAGGCTGAGCAGGCAAAAATATACTATTATGGAATTGAAAGATTTTTTTTACGGCATTGAAGATTTTTTTGTGAATGTTGCCTTTGCACCCCTAGACTGGTTGCGCTCCTTCCAGCTTGAAAATTGGTTTCTTGCAAATTCAATAAACTGGATCTTCATCCTTATTATGGCCGTTGCGTTTTCTTTTTGGGTATTTAAACTCAACTTGTTTCAAGAAGATGAGCGTGATTATTATGCTGAATCTCACCGGGATTCTGGAAAATCCATTGAATTTTTCGTGGGGAAAGACCATACGGCCAGCCATTAAGCTGTAAGTCAAAGGTCTAAAAATGAAACAACCCTTTTAGCGTATCTCATAAAAGGTAATAGTTTTCTTTTTAGACCTTTTTCTATTTTAAAGGTCGAAACCTATATCCTTACGGAAGTTCATTCCTTCAAAGCTTATTTTTTCAACTTCGGTATATGCTTTTTTGAGTGCCTTTCTAAAATCTGCATCAAGTGCAGTCACGGCCATCACCCTTCCGCCAGAAGTAAGTACCTCTTTATTTTCTAAACGGGTGCCTGCATGAAAAACCAGTGCGTCCTGCACGTTTTCCATACCTTTCATGAGCTTCCCTTTTTCATAATTTTCAGGATAACCTCCAGCCACAAGCATAACCGTAGCGGCAGCTCTGGGATCAAGCTCCAGTTCAATTTCATTCACTTTTTGCTGACCTACTTTTGAGAAAAGTTCGATCAGATCATTTTTGATCCTTGGCAGTACGACTTCCGTTTCAGGATCTCCCATACGCACGTTATATTCAATCACATAAGGATCATCATCAATTTTAATAAGACCGATAAAAATGAAGCCTTTGTAGGCGATTTCCTCTTCTTTGAGACCTTTTATGGTAGGTTTTATGACACGTTCTTCCACTTTCTGCATAAATGCATCGTCAGCAAATGGAACTGGCGATACAGCACCCATACCGCCCGTATTTAGGCCTGTATCACCTTCACCTATGCGTTTGTAATCCTTAGCGGTAGGTAACGTGATGTAATTTTCACCATCAGTAAGTACAAAAACGCTGAGTTCTATACCGTCAAGAAATTCTTCTATCACCACTTTTTCACTGGCTGCACCGAATTTTTGATGCGTGAGCATCTGGGTCAGTTCTTCCTTGGCAGCTTCCAGATTGTTGAGAATGACGACCCCTTTGCCGGCAGCGAGTCCGTCAGCTTTTAAAACATAAGGAGCTTTCATTTTTTCCAGAAACATTTTACCGGCTTCTAAGCTCTTTTCGGTAAAGCTGTTGAACGCGGCTGTAGGAATGTTGTACAATCCCATAAATTCTTTAGCGCGTTCTTTGCTGCCCTCTAGCAAGGCGCCACGTTTAGACGGGCCTATCACATTAACATGCTGAAGTGCTGCATCATCCTTGAAAAAATCAAAAATACCTTTTACAAGTGGTGCTTCTGGGCCTACGATAAGCATATCAATTTCATGTTCAAGAACCATTTCTTTGACCGCATCAAAATCTGTGGGATCAAGATCGTAATTCGTGGCAATGGCAGCAGTACCGGCATTTCCAGGAGCTACAAAAAGTTTACTGCATTGGCTGCTTTCAGCAATTTTATGGGCAAATGTATGTTCACGGCCGCCTGAGCCTAATATAAGTATGTGCATAATGTGAAGTTCTTTTTTAAGATGCATCAAAAATAATTGTTTGTAACTTGCCTTACTAATTTTAAGCCTTTGAATCTCTTTGATCTTAGTTTGCGCCTTCAAGGTTATCCCATTGATGAGGCCCGGAAAGAACTAAACCGGCTGGAAAAACAGGATGCCAAAGCGCATAAGCTTTATGTAGCCGAAAAAAAGCTTGAAATTGCCAATTATCACCTCAAAAACAACCCGTTTTACGCTGGTTTTACCGGTTTTAAATCCTGTGAAAATTGGGCCGAATTGCCCATTCTTACTAAAAGTGATCTGCAGCAACCGCTGGAAAAGCTACTTTCGGCAGGGTATTCCAAAGACAAAATCTATCAAGGTAAAACTTCAGGATCTTCAGGAGAACCTTTCAATTTTGCAAAAGACAAATGGTGCCATGCCCTGACCTGGGCTTCGTTTTATGCAAGCTATGCTTCCAGGGATATTGATCTTTCTGGCGATAAGCAGGCACGTTTTTATGGTATTCCGCTTCGCGGAAAAGACCGATATACAGAAAAATTTAAAGATCTGCTGGGCAACCGGTACCGTTTTCCTGTATTTGACACGGGTTCAAAACAAATGGAAAATGCCCTTAAAACGTTTAAAAACAAGCCTTTTGGCTATATAAATGGGTATACCAGCAGTATTTTACTGTTTTCTAAATTTTTACGGGATAGACAACTGGTTTTAAAAGCCCTTTGCCCTACGTTGAAAGCGTGTATTGTCACCAGTGAGATGCTTTATGAAAGAGACCGGGATTTAATGGAAAAACAGTTGGGCGTGCCTCTGATAAACGAATATGGTGCTTCAGAAACCGGTCTAATTGCCTTTGAAAATGAGCAAAAACAGCTAATTATTGACCATAAACTACTATTTATTGAAATCGTGGACGAAGCCGGAAATGTTTTGCCCAATGGCGAAAAGGGCCAAATTGTAATCACCGCGCTTTACAACAAAGCCCAGCCTTTTATACGTTATGCAATTGGTGATCTTGGGATATTGAACCGTGATCAAAAAACCGGGAAGTTGTTTTTAAAGGAACTGAGCGGAAGGAGCAACGACAATGTGCAACTGCCCAGTGGAAAATCAATTCCCGGACTGGCTTTTTATTATGTCACCAAGTCTGCCATGGAAACCACATCAAACGTGAAAGAATTTGTAATTACCCAGACTTCCCTATCCAACTTTGAAATCACGTATGTAAGTGATCGTCCCCTTGATCACAAAGAAGAACTCGCTGTTAGAAAAGCAATGCAGGATTATCTGGAACCTGGTCTTACAACTTCTATCCTTAAGGTTGAAACCTTACAGCGCAGCAAAAATGGAAAGCTCAAACAATTTTGTTCTTTGCTTTGAATTTTTTGGTCTGAAGCGGTTTTATAAGCAATTGTTCCCCTAAAAACCGAAGCATAAACCAATGGCTTTTTAAGAAGCCGTAGCCTAAATGCTTCTGGTAAATGTCTAAATTATACCTCAGCATTTTCCATTTAATACTTGATAGGGAACCTTTTCGAACCCTGTAATAAGCGAGCACTTCTTGAATACCATGAGCACGGCCAGCTTTTTCTACCAGATCAAGCCACAAGGCCCAGTCCTGACGTTTTCTCAACGTAGGGGCAAAGGTTTTGCCCAGTTGTTGTACATCGTATATCCCGGTAAGATTCCCAATATAATTCGCCCGAAGCATTTTTTTATAACCCAAAATGGGCAAAGCCTGAATTTTAATGTTCAGCGGAGTTCCATCTTCCTTTATCAGCGCATAGCTGCTGTAACAGACCGTTGCGCTGTGCCGTTCCATAAATGCAAGCTGAACTTCTAGTTTTTGAGGTTTCCAGCGATCATCTGAATCTAAAAAGGCAATTTTATTTCCGCTGGCATTTTTTATACCTTCATTCCTGGCAATGCCTGCACCTTTATTTTCAGTAAAAGTGATGATTTTGATTCGAGCATCCATTTGTGCGTACGAAAACGCAATTACCGAACTATCATCTGTAGAACAATCGTCAATAAGCAGTAATTCCCAATTGATGTAGGTTTGTGACAGTACACTTTCTATGCTTTCGGCAAGAAATTTTTCAGCATTAAAGAAAGGGGTTATTATGGAGACCATGATATAACTTAATAAGCACGCGAATCACCTTCTAAGGATTTTACCATGGTTTTTGCGATAATACGCAGATCCATGAGTACAGACCAGTTTTCAATATAAAATATATCAAAACGAACCCGGTTTTTAATATCGTTCTCGGTTTCCATCTCACCGCGGTAACCACTTACCTGGGCAAGGCCGGTAATACCGGGTTTTACAAGATGGCGCACCATGAATTTATCAACTTTTGCGGCATATAAATGCGTAATGCTTACCATATGAGGCCGTGGTCCCACGACAGACATATCACCCAGCAGCACATTTACAAATTGTGGAAGTTCGTCTATGCTGGTCTTCCGCAGAAAACGACCCACGGTTGTTATGCGTATATCATTTTTACTGACCAGTTTAGAATGCGCCCGTTCATTGACGTACATTGACCTGAATTTAAAGCAGTAAAATTCTTTGCCGTCCAGACCATTGCGTTTTTGTTTGAAGAAAACAGGGCCTTTAGATTCTGCTATTATAAAAAGGGCAATTATAGGAACCAGCCAGGAAAGGATACAAACGATTACAAGAAGCGCCATAATGAAGTCCAAAAACCGTTTTAAAAACTGGTTCACGGGTTTTTCGGCAGGGAGGGAACGCAGGGAAATGATGGGCGTGATCCCATAATATTGATACTCGATTTTTTTTGTGAAAATATTTTTACTGTCTGGTATAAATTTTAAGGTTTTCAGGTTGTTTTCGGCAAAATTTACGAGTTCTGCAAGTTGGTCATTTTTAAGTTCAGCGATAGAACAATAAAGCTCATCTATCTTATTGTTCAAGACAAATTCTTTTATTTCAGTCAGGCTTATTTCTTTTCTTTTAAGGTCAATTGTTTGTATCAGTTCATAACCGTATGCGGGATTTTTTTCAAAAAATCCTTTTAAGCGCTGTGTCTTTGCATTTTTTCCTAAGATAATGACCCGCCGTTTATTTTGACCGAAAAAAATTCTATACTTCTTCAACAGGTTGAAAATACCTATTTTAATAAAGGAAATAGTGATGAGGCAAGTAAGGATATATTCAAAGATCTCAAAAAGCTGAATACTAATCTCTTTGATCAGGCCATAAAACGCAAAAATGACAACAGTAAAAAGGATAAACTGTCTTAGTAGTAAATAGATGAGTTTTAAGAGCGTTGTAAATCTGTATACTTGATAAAACGCATTACCGACTGCCGTTATAAACCAGCTTGCAATTATATAAACCGATAACACTGGCCGAATGTCAGGAGGCAGTGATATTAAGAATGTTGCTGCCAGTAAAACACTTAAGTCTACGCCCAGTAACAATGGTCTAAGTAAATAAGAATATCTGCCGGCTCGGGATGCCATGAATTGCAATTGCTTTAAATTACTGATTTTCAAAAACCTCTACGGAGGTCCACGATTGTCCTTTTAAATTAATCCTCAATAGAACAATTGTATTTAAATCGTTTGAAATATAGGTAATTTTTAAAGTTTTGCTAATTCTCAATGCGAATTATTATCAATCTAAGTATTTAAAGGGATTAATAGGCCTTTTCCTCCCCTTGAATAGCATTGATAATCGTCTTTAGCATGATGCGCAGATCCATAAGGATTGACCAGTTTTCTATATAAAAAATATCAAACCGAACCCTGTTTTTAATGTCCATCTCGTTAGCAACTTCACCGCGATAACCACTTACCTGAGCAAGGCCCGTTATACCGGGCTTGATGAGATGCCTTATCATAAAACGGTCTACGCGCAAATGATAGAAATCAGTCTGGTAAAGCGGGTGCGGTCTGGGGCCCACGGTAGACATTTCACCTTTAAGCACATTTATAAACTGAGGCAGCTCGTCAATACTCGTTTTACGTATAAAACGACCAATTTTTGTAACCCTCTGGTCATTTTTTTCTACCTGCTTGGTAGAATCCACTTGTGCCATTGACCGGTATTTATAGCAATAGAAAGGTTTATTATCAAGCCCAGAACGCTTTTGTTTAAAGAATACCGTCAAACCAGATTGACGGTAAATGATGATAGAGAGAATGATAGTGAGCCACCATAAAACACCTACAATAACAAGCAGGGAAATAGTGATATCAAGCGCACGTTTTAAAAAGGCGTTAAGGGGAGTGTCTAAAGGGATCGTACGCAGGGAAAGTATGGGAGTGATACCGTAGTACTGATAATTGAGCTTTCGGCTTAGAATCTCCTTATTATCTGGTAAAAACTTGATGGTTTTTAAGTTATTTTCAGCAAAATCAACCATCCTGCTAATTTCAGTGTTTTTGAGTTCTGCTATTGAACAATATATCTCATCAATATCTTCGTTGATAATAAATTCTATAACTTCTTCTATATCAGTATGCTTACTTTTAAAGTCAAAAGCGCATATAATTTGATATCCATATTCAGGATTACTGAAAAAGTCCTTCAATCTCTGTGTTTTGGGATTTTCACCTAATATTACAACTCTGCGAATATTGCGCCTTATGAGGATACGGTACTTTTTTAGCAGGATAAATAGAATAATACGCAACAAGCCCACACCACCAAAACATAGCATTATATATTTTGCAAGCACTATAAATGCCGGGTTATACTCTTTATAAAAGCCAAAAAAAGCAAAGACCAGCATGGTAAAGACCACAAACTGCTTTAGAAGTAAATATCCTATTCTGGTAAGCGGTGTAAAACGGTAAACTTTATAAAAATCCAGCCCCATAGCGGTAATTAACCAACTGGCGATCATATAAAAGCAGAAAATAAAATAGCCGCGCGAAGTACTTATGAAAATCTGAGCCAGGCTCAATATTATGAGCAAGTCCAGTACATAAAGTATGGGCCTTATCACAAATGAATATTTGCCAGAACTCGAATTCATAATCAATCAGTTATCCTATTACCTTTTAAAAGAAAGGGGGCGCGAAGATACCTCAAAATTAAAACATATTAAAGTAATCGTACATTCCAAAAATTAACAGAGTGGAACTATTGAAGTATCTGAATGCATACCTCAAGCAACTAACTAACAAATATGTCCTACCCGTACATATGCATGATAAACTTCATCGTTATAATGCAAGTACATGGCATACCCCATACCCAATCTTTAAAAAAACTTTACCTTCGCACGAATCAATTTTACCTTATGCGAAAGTTAAAAGTGCTTCATGTCGTGGAAGCATTAACCGGTGGTATTTATTCCTATTTCAAAGATCTTTCAGCGGTTTTGGAAGGAGAAGAAATGCTTGAGACCACTATCGTTTACAGTGAAAAAAGAGAAGGTATTGACCCCCTCAAAATACGCTCTAAAATAAGTTCTAAAATAAAACTTATTGTTGTGCCCATGGAAAGGGAGCTATCTCCTAGGGCTGACTTCTCTTCCTTTTTAAGTCTTAAAAAGGTTTTAAAGGAAATTAAACCTGATGTGCTGCATTTGCATTCTTCAAAGGCAGGTATATTAGGTCGTGCCGCACATTTGTTCTCAGGCTCTAAGTCTAAACTTTACTATACTCCGCACGGGTATTCTTTTTTGCGCAAGGATGTTTCAAACACAACCCTTAAAATGTACTACGGCATAGAAAGAACAGCTCAATTCTTTGTGCCCGGCACCACGATCGCATGTGGTGATACAGAATATGACTTTGCAAAAAAAATAGGTCCGGCAAAATTAGTCCGTAACGGTGTTAATATAGAAGAACTGCGCGCGCATTATGGAGCAAAACCTGAATACCAACATAAACTTACCGTAGGTGTGCTGGGTCGCGCCATGCCACAGAAAAACCCCACCTTATTCAACAAAGTAGCGCTTGAGAATCCTCACATTCGCTTTTTATGGATAGGGGATGGTGAATTGAAAAAAGAACTTAGCGCACCCAATATAGAAATAACCGGCTGGTTTATTTCCAGATCCTCTGGACTAAAATACCTCTCAGAAATAGATATATACCTACAAACCTCAGCCTGGGAAGGTCTGCCTATCGCACTTCTTGAGGCAATGGCTTTTGAAAAACCAATAGTCGCCACAAATATAATAGGTAACAAAGATGTTGTTATAGATGGTAAAACCGGTTTTTTATGTGAAAATCTCGAAGATTTCAATAAAGCCCTAAAAGAGCTTGAGGAGTCAAAAAATCGATTAATTATGGGCAAAAACAGCCTGGAGCGCTGTAAAACCTACTTTGACAGCAATAAAAACTATAAGAAGTTAATAGAAATCTACAAAGAGGCTTTTTTAATCGCGTCAACATAATTTTCCTCCCTGGCCAATAAGCCAAGAAATATCCCAAAAAGATAACAGCCTAACTGCCTATAGAGCAACGCTTCAAACATAAAAAAAAGTAAAAACATTACCGTAAGTACTTTTAGGTCAAATGGTACCTTACCAGAAGATAAAACCCTTCCAAAACCCAAAAGAAAAAGGAGTAACGTCACCACACCGCCCAGACATAAAATATGTAAATACTGATTGTGTGGATTGAATTTTTCATCTAAATAATAGGTCTTTTTAGAGTCGTTATTTTTGATACTGTTTCCGTAGCAAGCCACCAGACGCTGTTCAAGTTGCTGGTTGCTTTCAACTCCAAAAAGAATTTCTGCGGTACTGCCAAGGGTGGTAAATGTACAGGGCCAAATCACGTAGCGAGGTTCATAATCAAGTGCTTTTGCCATGCTTTGATCAAGATCGCCCTGTATCTTGAAACGTTTTTGAATATTCTCATTACTGAAAAGAGCAATTCCGCATAAAAAAATCGTTCCCAGCACAAGCGGTATGCGCCATTTGTTTAAGGGTTTTAATAGCTGGAAAAACCATACCGCCCACAACAGTACAATAATGCCCAGGCTCAGTCTAGCGGCGATAAGAAGGCAAAAAGCTGATGCAATAACCGCTATACTGCAATGCAACCATCCCTTACGGCGCAGGCATAAAAAAACCACCAGTGCAAGTAAAAACCCAAAATAGGGGCGCTCTATATGCAAAAGTTCATTCACCTCTGCGGTGTTTCCAAAAGCGGAAAACGAAAATTTAAAGTTTTCAAAAGCCATTATATTGTAAACTGCAATAAAAATGGCGAGTATGGTACCCATTATAAAAGCGCGCTCCATATATTTTAAACGCGTGGTGTGTGCTACGGAAACCAGTAAAAAAAGACTTATAAAAATACGGGAATAAAAGTCAAATTCGCTGAAAATACTCCATTTAATGAAGGCCAACAGTATTAAAAAAGCAAGCGTAAGCACAAAAAACAAAACTGGTTTTAGGTAAATATTTCTCCTGTTAAATTTAAAAAACAATAAAATTGCTATGGGCGCGAGCAATACATTAGGAAATGCACTCGAAAGCGGAATGCAGAGTGTGAGCAATGCCAGGAGTACATCATAAGAAAAACCAAGGCGGTCATTTTTAAACTCCTCAACCATTCCTATCTGAGTATTTTTTTTAATTTGTGAATAAGTGAATATGGCAGTTTGCTTATTATAAAATTGCGCACTATGCCATAACAGGGATAAAAACCCCAATAAAATTCTTCTTTCAAGATTTTAAACCGACTGTTAAGCTGTTCTTTCCGTCGGCTTAAAGAGATACCATTAGGATTAATCTCATAATAAAGCAAATATTGCGGAATATTGAATGCTTTATAGGTCTTGATTATTTTAAAAAAATATGCAAAATCTTCAGCAGCAGGATAACCGTAGGGATATAAACCCACATTTTCCACAACCTCTCTTTTTATCATTACCGTAGGGTGTACAAACATGGAATTGATATGCATTTTGTTTCGTACTTCCCCATAGCTCGTGGGGGTTTTGAAAGAATGTACAACCTCCCCCTCAAGGTTTATGTATTTTACATAAGTGCCTACAAGGCCAAGTGCTTTATCAGCACAAAGGACTTTTTTTTGAATAGCAAACCTATGAGAAACGCAGAGATCGCCACAATCTAAACGTGCAATAAATGAATAGGATCTATTCAAGATATAATTTAAACCCGTATTTAATGCGTTTTCAATACCTGAGTTTTTTGACAAATAGATATAATGAAGTTTAAGTAATTCATTTTCAAAAATATCCAATGCTACCTCGTTGATCCTTTCATTCGTACTGCCATCGTCTACAATAATAACATCTAAGGCTATATCTTCCTGAATGGATTTTATGGACTTCAATAATCCCTGCGGATTATTAAAATGGGGAATTAGAATTGCAATTTCAGCCTTACTACTCAATGTTAAAAATTATTTGCGGTGGGTGGAACATCTTTAGCAACTGCTTCAAAGAAAGCAAGACGTTCTCGCTCTTTATTTGAAGAGTCCACCTGTTCTATTTCAGTAGGGTTAATTCTTCTATTTTTATTGTTTTCAATGAATGATTTTATAATACTTATAGGCAGAAAATTATGATCTTTATCCGTTGCTTTAAAAACAAAATCACTGTCGTGAAAATCCACATCTTGATGCCCCATAAGAACAGGTAGCCCGTGAGCCAGATACTCAAGAACCTTGAGCGTGCTATCTGTATTTTTGCCCACATGATAATTGCCAAAAGAGCCTATTCCTAAATTGCTTTTAGAATAAACCGCGCTGAGTTCCTGAGCACTCAGCCAGCCATAAAATTTGACGTTATCTGTAATAGGCGATTCTATGTTTTTGCGATCATAACCTACAATATTGAATTGATATTCTGGTAATAAGTTGGCGAGTTCAAGAATTTTATCAAGACCGTGCCAGTACATATTTTCGCTTCCCACAAATACAAGGTTAACAGATGGAGTGGAATCTGTATTTGACCTGACTTCAAATTTTCTTAAATCAATACCGTTAGAAACTACTTTTTGCGGAATGGCCAGGTCTTTATAGTGCTTCAAAATATCTGGTGTAACCGCCACGAGTCCAGAAATCGATGCTAAAATCCGATTTTTACCCCATAAATAGACATTTTTCTTCAGACCAGAATAAAACTCCATTTCTAAAAAGTCTACTGTATTTAATTCCATAATGGTCCTATAACGCTTTAAAACGCTTGTAAGCCCTGGATACCAAATTCCCTGACGTATATAGACTACATCTGGTTGAAAGACGCGTAAAGCGCTTTCAACTTTTTTTATTCCTATTATTTTAGTCGCGTATGTGTTTAGAAAACCCTGTGGTAATTTATCTAGAAATTTGTTTGAAATATAATCTCCCTCAATATATTTAATTGAATCAGTTGTAGAAGCTTTTGGCCAGAGTACAAGTATTTGCACAACGTGACCCATTCCCTTCCAAATACGAATTTGATTGTTTATTTTCTTTATAATCCCAGAATGCACGAGAGGATCCACTTCTACGATATACGATAACTTCATAATTGTAATTTGCTCAGGGATGAAGTATAGACTGTCATTTAGATATTTAAATCTATTCTGCGAAAATACTGGAAAACCACGACAAAAGTAAAAATATTGGAAAGTATGTGTTTCGGTAAATTAGGTGAAATTTCGAGTTTAAGAAACGATCTTGGTTACGCTTTTTGTAGTGGGTTCAGCTGTACTGGTTTTTAAGGGTATACTTAAAAAAGCCAGGCAAATCCAAAATCCAAAGATCCTAAAAGCATCAGTCTGGAACCAGTTTAGCGCAAAGCCTATTATCGAAACCAAGGTAACAATCCCTAACGTTCTAACAGTGTCATCTGGATCTCGAATCAATTTAAAGCATCTGTATATGGCAAGAACAATAATGCTCACAAACAAAAGAAGTCCCACGATACCGCATTCTGCCATAACTCTTAAATAAAGATTGTATGTAGGGGGAAAAGAATCCCGGCGCTGATTTTTATAATTTGACCGAAATTCATAATTATCTGTAATGGCCCATGCAGGATAATATTTATAGGCTTGAAATGCCAACTGGCCAAAGCCAACGCCTATCACCGGCTTATCTTTAAAAACCTGCAGCGAGGCATACTGCATACCAAAACGACTTCGGTTTGAAATACTGGTAAGCAAATTTTGCTCAAAATTGAGAGAATTTAATTTAACCTTGGCCTCCTCAATGATTTTACCTCCACTAATGGCCAGCACAACGGCCACTAAAAGTGTAAAACCCGAAAAAAGATAAATAATATTTTTTCGATGTTTTTTGAAGAAAGCCAAAACAGCAAAAAAGATCAGGTATTGTAAAGTTACGACTACAAGTCCAGTACGGGACCCAGAAAAAAAAGTAAGCTCCAACACTAGAAATGCCGGGATAAAACGCCATATTCCCTTTGAAGTGATTATATAACTAAGCATCCACCCGCATATGGTAATAAGATAAAGCGCCAGGGCGGGAGCTTCATAAGATACACCCGAGATGCGATCACCTATAAAATATACTTTAGTAAAAGGAAAATAGTTGAATATAGAAAGTATGGGCTTTAATTGGACTAAGCCAAAAACAACAATTAAAGTTTCAAATGCGCAATAAAAAGAAATAACAATTAGAGAAACTAAAAATACAAGGCGAAGTCGTTTTAAAAGTAGTATCGTGGTCATTTTTCTTAAAACGTTTATATAAAAAATATAAAAGAAAAAGGCAATGATCAAAATTGACAAATATTGCCTGTAAAAACGTTCAATACCAGAGATACCTTTGTAAAAATGATTATTTACACCTGAAATATTAAAAAGTGTCGTTAAAACACACCAAATAAGAAAAAGAAGCACAGAACAAAAAACTGCGTTCTTCAAGGGGAAAACAATCTTTCTATTTAAAAGGAACTCGAGACCAAGTATACCCCCACCCATAAGAAAAAAAAGAGTGGCAGACTCCCTGCTATATTCTCCTAAAGCAGAAATTCCACTCCAGGAATTGAATGGTATAAAAAACATACCCAGTAAGAACAAAACCGTATATATGGTACGTAAACTGGGTGTCCTCATGATAAAATTGATCAAGGTTGTTGAACCCAGAGTTTCATTTTTCTATACAATGCAACTATAAGTAAAAGGGCTATAAAAATACCTGCTAACAGTAACGGAAGAAACAATGTACTGTTTTTCACAAGGCCATCCTGCTCTAATATAATGGGATTGTTTGTCAGGGTGACAGGGGATTTAAGTTCTTGCATTTCTGCTTTGAGCACTTCTACTTCTTTTACAAGTGAATTTCTGAACTGAAGTAACTCAAAAATACTACTTGCCCGCTGCTCACTTATAAAGGCGGTAACTGGTCCATTCGAATTTCCCTCTTTCAAATTTCCGTTGTAGTTGATAATAACGGAATCTATTTGTTTGATGGAATTTTGATCTTCTTCAATCCGCTTGGCTAAAGACTCATGATTGAGTATATAAAGATCCTGATAATAAGGGTTTTCGTTTATAAATTTTAAAAAATTTGATACCGTATTTTTATCAAAGTTCTTACCGAATTTCATGTCAATACGGTGCTGCGCATATTGTGACCTAAAAAATTCCGAAGTAAGCAAATCCTGCGTACTTGTATTAAGGATCAGGGTTTCCAACGTCCTTGAATCCTCACTCCCGAATGTAGAAAGCAGATCTTCCATATTTGCCATAGGAGTGATTTCAATGCTTTGCAACTCCTGGCTTTCAAAACCATTTTCTCTCAAATAAGTAGAATCCCTCAGGTTTTTATTGAGGTTGTCAATGCTATTATAAACGTATTCTGTACCGGGCTGAAAAGTTCTGATCTGCAAAATTGACTCATAATGCGTTTCCTTGTTCATATCCAGAAAAAACCCAATACCAAGACCAATGATTATAAGGGCTAGAAAAATTAGTTTTTTTGCCCATAGCAGACTAAAAAACTTAAAAATAAGCCTTAGAATACGTTTGATAAATTGCTTTAACTTATCAAAAACGTCATCTACATAAACGTCATTGTCATTTCTCATGAATTGAATATTTGTTCAAGGATTTTTTCGGTAATAAGGTACGTGGGTTTTACACCAGAAGTCCCTAAACCACCACTTGCGAGCGTACTTCCTGTCTTTAACGGGTTATCTGATGCGTAGTAAGCGTAACGTACTTTCACTTTATCACTTATATTTCCTCTCAATTTTGCTGCTGCCTGAATGGCTTTCTGATAGTGGGCTCCTTCCATCTCCAGCCCTATAACATTCCAGGAACTCTCGTAAAAGAACTTAAGGATATCACGGTTTTGCAATGAAGTACCTAAAACAGTGATCATAGCACCTTCAAATACGGAGATATCATTGCCTTCCAGATCTTCCTTTTTAAGCTCATTATCAAATGGATAATTATCTGCCGTACCTTCAAAAAGATGCGCTTTAGGGATCATAATGTCGCCTTTATCCCCTTCAAGAACGCCGGCCTTACCCATCATAGAAATGGAAGAAACGTCCAGATAAATGGTTTCCCTTCCCTTTTCATAGGGTTTAAGAAGTTCTTCCATCGTTTCATAGGCCTGCTCACCAAAGGCATAATCCATTACAATGATAACGGGCTCTTTTCCTTTATCGTAATCTTTTTTGTGACAAAAATTATTGAGTGAAATCTCCAGTTTTGAGGTATCAAAAATCTGTATATCTATATTGGTCCCGCTTTGATCTGGTAAAAATAACATGCCATTTGCAAGGGCCGTTTTTTCTACCCTGGTTCGCAATTTTCCGTTAGAAGAATCGCTCAGTATTTCATAGATTTCGAGGTTAGTCTTTTTCTTCATTTCCTTTTCTAATGCCACGGGAGCAAAAAGGGTATTCATCACACTGTGCATATTAGCACTTATGATATGAAGTGGCCGGTTGATCAGGCCATTCTCAACAAGGGTCTTTTTAATATTATTTGCCCAGACCTCACCGTGTATGTGATGGCCTAGACGTTCTCGTAATACCGGAGTAAAGGAAACTATGCGTTTATCACTTTCCAGCCGTTCTTCAATAGCGCGTTTGCCTAACCAGTAAATGATTTTTAAGAAGCGTTTATTGTTTTTTACAGTGGCGAATTTTCCATAAATGGTACTTACTTCCTGAAATGTCCTGCCCAGGATATTTGCGGTGTGTGTAAGTGCAATCTCGCGCTCGGCTTGTGTGGGCTCTTCTTCACTCAGCACCATTTTTTCCAACTTTTTCCAGTCTCTGGTGGTGCTGCCCTCTTCATTGATGATTACACGGCGCATTATTTTATGCGATTCTATAAACAAAAAGGTGAGGTGTGTAAGTATGTCATAGATTTCAGACCTGCCGCGCGTAATTTCAATATTCATCTGTTCCTCATCGATACGGTAACAGTTTCTTCTCCTTTTAGGGGGAATTATAGGCTTAAAATGCGAATTTTTATAACCTTCGTCACTGGTGAGGTTTATGTAACGGCATTCTTCAATACCTTCGGGAAGACGGTCTATGACATAAAGAAGTCCATCAAGTTCTACTTTTTGCTCAGCTACCGCGCCATAAATTTCGGGCCTTAGGATAAGGAGCGATTCACGTAAAGTCTCACCAGAAACGCCCATGGGCTTATAGAAACCACGATTAAAAAGGTGGCGCATGGTGATATACATACGTTCAATTGCACTAGAGCTTTCCTGAGCCCTCGTTCTATCGTCTGTATTGGTTATACTCATAGGGGCAAATATACTTTTTTTAAAAATCGCTTATTGGTAAAGCATCTGCAATTTTTCGATCATTCGCCAGGCGCGGTAGTTTATTTTGTCCGCCCAGCTTGCCTTGAGATCGCATATAATCGTTAAAACCACCCCGCTTTACGAGACTTATCTTTAAGGTTTGTAATACTTTGCCGGTAATCAGATCCTTGTAGTAGGAATTCTGATCCTGTAGCGCGTTGTCAATCGCTTCCGCGAAAGCGTTAAGGTTTTTTGGCTCTTTCTCAAATTCAATAAACCATTCATGATAAGGAAGGCCCTCAACGGGATTTATCTGTGGAGCAACCGAAAATTCGGTTACCTCTGCATCAAAACCTGCTCCTGCCAAAGCGATCGCGCGTTCTACTTCATTACCAATAACGTGTTCACCAAACGCAGATATAAAATGTTTTATGCGTCCCGTAACAATGATCCTATAAGGGGAATTGCTCGTAAACTGAATGGTATCTCCCACATTATAAGCCCATAAACCTACCGTTGTTGAAATGATCATGACATAATTAACGCCCAGTTCCACTTCGCCAATGGTCAAGCGCTTTGCGTCTGTTTCAAAAAATTGATCTGCGATTATGAACTCATAAAAAATACCGGAATCAAGCAGCAATAGCATTCCGTTCTCTTTTTGGGTATCCTGATAAGCAAAAAAACCTTCACTTGCAGGAAAAAGCTCTATACTGTCTACGCGCCTGCCTATAAGGGTTTCAAACTTTTTTCGGTAAGGTTCATAATTAACCCCACCGTAAATAAAAAGATTGAAATTGGGGAAGATTTTACCTACTTTTTGACCATTTTTTGCCTGTAAACGTTCAAAATACATTTGCACCCATGATGGAATGCCACTTATTACCCGTAGATCTTCTGATGTAGTTTCCGCTACGATAGCTTCCACCTTATCCTCCCAGTTATCAATACAGTTTGTCTCCCAGCTGGGTAAACGGTTCTTTTGCAGATAGCCTGGTACGTAGTGCGCCACAATGCCGGAAAGCCGACCCAACTTAATTCCATTTTTTTCATCTAAGGTGGGACTTCCCTGTAAAAAGATCATTTTTCCATCTACAAAATCTGCGTTACCGGTTTCTGCGATATAGCTTAAGATCGCGTTTCTTGCCGCCTTAATGTGAGTGGGCATAGATTCATGGGTAATAGGAATATATTTCGCCCCGGAAGTTGTACCTGAAGTTTTGGCAAAATAAATGGGCTTTCCAGGCCAGAGAATATCACTTTCACCATCTACCACACGTGTTATATACCCTTTGAGTTCTTCATAATCCCGTACGGGCACCTGCCTGGCAAATTGTGCTGGATTTTCAATCTTATCAAAATGATGATCCTGGCCAAATTTTGTTGAAGCTGCTTTTTTGATCAATTCCTGAAATACTTTTTCCTGGGTCTTTATGGGTTGGGAAGACCATTTTTGGGTTTTGGAAACGGTATAACGCGCAAAAATTTTTGCTGCAAAAGACTTTATAGACATGCGCTATTCAAAATTTATATAATTAACGGGGTTTACTGGATAGCCGCCGCTCCACAATTCAAAATGGAGATGAGGCCCCGTACTTAAAGTACCTGTGGAGCCCACCGTAGCTATAACTTCGCCCGCTTTTACAAGATCACCCTGTTCTTTATTTAAGGTAGCGTTATGTTTGTATACTGAAATCAAATTACCGGCATGCTCTAAAATAATCACAAAACCTGTATCTGCCGTCCACTCAGAAAAAATAACCGTCCCATCTGCCGCTGCTTTAACGGGCTCGTCATTTACCACGGCCACATCAACTGCATAATGTTTGGTATCTATATCATACGCTTCGGTGATGGTTCCCTTGACGGGTGGGAAAAGGGTATTGGTCACCGCTGCTGTGGCTGGACTAAACAGGTTATAGCGATCTTCTTGCGCCACCTTTTCACGCAATAGGGAGTCAGCTCTTGAAGGCTGAACATCAATGGTGAAACTTTGATTTTCATTTGTCGCAATCGTAGAATCCTTATTAAAATCTACCGCCAGACTATCACCTGTAAGTACTTTGCGTATACTCGCATAATATTGCCTGTTAATATCAAAACTACGTTTTAGAGAATCTGTTTCAAACATCAACTGGGTAGCTTGCTTTCTAAGCTTTGAGGAAGGATAGCCGGGAATATATTCCCGAAGGGGCGTGTAGGCGATTAAAAAAAAAGTGAGAAGGATAATTGCAATTGTAGAAAAACCCACCAGTATAAAGACATTCAGACGATTAAGTCTAAATGATACCCGCTCCTCAAAGGTATCCTCATTGAGAATGACCAGGCGGTACTTGTGCATGAGCCTTCTCTTTAGTCTTATTTTACTTATTTTCTTTTTTGCCGTCATAGTTAATAAAGCATAGGACAAATATAAAATTAAATGATAGGATGACACATGCTAATTTTTCTTAAGAAAGGCTTGCGTTTGTACTTTTCTTTTTATATTTACTTTCTAAATAAAAAGTTATGAACGCATTGACAATATTTTTAGGAATGGTAGGCCCTTGGCAAATTGGTATTATCGTTCTGGTTATTTTACTTCTTTTTGGAGGTAAGAAAATTCCAGAGATGATGCGCGGTCTGGGAAGCGGTATAAAAGAATTTAAAGATGCTTCTAAAGAAGACAACACACCGCTGGCTGACGAAAAGATTGAAGAAAAAAAATCTTAAACAATCCAACAGTTTTTAAAAAATAAAAAAGCCCGATACAAAATCTTGTATCGGGCTTTTTCTTGGTTCATTTAATTATTTCTCATCGATAAAACGAACAGATCGCAGTATCGATTCAAGTTCAAACATATTATCCCTTTTATTTGAGGAAGGTTTAAATACGAAACCTTCAAGAATTAAATACCTTTTATTTTTCTCATCCTTAATGGCGTAATTCACAAAAGGACCCGCCATAAACCTTCCTTTTACATCCCATGTGCCTTTTGTCTCCCAGGCAGGTTTACCATCTATAGTGGTTTTTTTCAAATAAGGGGCGTACGCGGGCTCTGTTCTAAAACGAGTACCTTCATCTGTCAAAATATTGTCTCCGCTTATACTATCACGCATTTTTATGATTGCGGCAATAGTATTGGTATCCTTATCTATCATTGAAAATGGTACTTCGTACACCGTAATATCCATATCGCCATTAGGCACATCCTTTCTTATCCAGAAAAAATCATTCTTGGTTTCTGCATAACGGTAAGCATCGGGAAATTTCATTGAAATACCAAAATTCTTCCTCAACATATCGTCTTCCTGTGGGGCGAGATTGACTCTACGGAGCTTCTCTTTTCGCTCTGTATTCTTAAACGTTTCTACAATAGTTGCACTGTCTTTTGCAATCAGACCAATAATTGAATTTATATCTGGCCCTTTTACGACAATCCCTGTTTGTGGTTTTGCGTAAGGGTTATTCAATATGCTTAGATCTAAAGTGTCGCTCTTTTCTATCTTAAGAAATGTACGCTGCTTGCGCATAAACCCCTTAAAGGCTTCAATTGGCATTTGGTTGATGTCAAATAGAGGTTCCACCTGCGGCAAACCCTCTACCGAACCTGCAAATTTTGCTCGAACGGTTTCACCTAAAGGCCCCTGCCAAAGCTCATTTGGCATAACGATGGTCAAAGTATTCAAGCCTCCTGAAGAACTACTGAGAATACGTTTGCCTGGCTTATCGTTACAGGAAATAAGGGAGGCGCATAGCATTAATGCCAAAGGTAATTTTTGCATGATAGGTTCTTCTTTTTTGTTAGTTGAAGTTTTTTAGACTATCACTAAAATCATTCCAAAATGGTCTAAATAGTTCCTACGGAAGAAAAAGAGGTGGATTTTAGCTCCAAAAATTCAATCCAATAAATATCCATCACTCCGTAAATAGATGTTGTACAATTTGTTTTGGAAAAAATATAAGTATTCCAGCGTAAGGCAAAGTGTTTTAACGATACGCAGAGAAACTATAACTGAGTTATGAAAACTCAATTTTAAGTCGGCATTATTTGGGATATATAAGCAGGCGCTGACCTATTTTCAATTTATTGGAGCGTAAATTGTTCCATTGTTTTATCTGAGAGATCCCAACGCCATAACGATTTGCTATCCTACCTAAAAAATCACCGCTTTTGACCCTATAATTGATCCCTGCAGCCTGTTCTAGCAGTTCTGGAAGGGTTTTCTCCCGCTGATCATTCTTTGCCTGTACGGTGGCGTAAATGGCGTCTTCGTTGTATACAAATTTACCTACTTCCTTTCTGGGAAGTCGCAACGCATACTGATCATCTTCGGTTTTAGGGATAATATTCAATTTATAAACCGGGTTGAGATATTCAAGCTCAGCGAGTGAAACGCCCGTAAATTCAGAAACTTCATTCAAGGTCAGGCTCTCTTTGATATGTACAGTATCTGTGAGAAAGTAATTAAACTGCGGCTTTTCAGGATTATAGCCATGTTCTTTTGCATATTCAAAAACGTAAATAAATGCATAAAAAGCAGGAACATAACCTGCCGTTTCCCTGGGTAAATAAGGCCTTAAGTTCCAGTAATTTTTATATCCCCCACTCCGCCGTATCGCTTTGGAAACATTTCCAGGTCCAGAGTTGTAGGCGGCCAAAGCAAGATCCCAATCTTCAAAAATCTCATAAAGCCGGGATAAATATTCGCTTGCTGCTTCGGTGGAACGTTCAGGATCCATTCGCTCATCAACGTACGAATTGATTTCCAGATCATGTATTTTTGCTGTGGCATACATAAATTGCCACATCCCCGTGGCACCCGCTCTAGAACGTACGCGGGGTCGCAAAGCGGACTCTACAACGGCCAGATATTTAAGCTCTAATGGAAGGTCATACTTATCTAATGTTTCTTCAAAACCTGGAAAATAAAAATGACTTAGACCCATAAGTCTTTCCATAGCAGGTCTATGCCGTTTTAGGTAATTCTTGATCACCCGTTCCAGATAGGGGTTATACTCTATATCAAACGGTGTAATAGCATTTAATCGCGCTAAACGCTTTTTTAGGGTATCTGTAGGCAATTCAGAATACTCTATTTCTCCCAGGTCCTGTTCCTGAACCATTTCTGTAATAGAGTCATAAAGGGATTCTGTGGTAAGTTCTTCAATCCACTTCGCATCAAGTGCGGAAGCGTATGAATCATCATCAAGTTGATAAACCAGTGAATCGCCTTCCTTTATCTTTTCAAGAATGAGATTAACCGTTTCATCCTTATGCAGATCTGTCATTTTTTTTAATTGCACAGTCGTGTCACCGCGGCGTACTACCCCATTTTCCCGAGAATCCCTCAAAATAGAATTCTGGTTTTTCTGGGCATGTACGCCTGCGAATAATGAAACACTAAAAAGTACAGCTAAGCCTAGCTTGTTAACCGTTTTTTCTTTGATCAAAATGGAACAGATTAATTTTTAGACTTAATCTTGAATGGCTGCTATGCCAGGAAGTGTTTTTCCTTCTAGCATTTCTAACATTGCGCCACCCCCTGTGGAAACGTAACTTACTTTATCATCAAAGCCAAATTCCTTGACTGCAGCTACACTATCTCCACCGCCCACAAGGGAATATGCGCCATCGCTTGTTGCTTCTGCAATAGCTTCGCCCAACTTTATGGTACCGTTAGAAAAAGGCTCTATCTCAAATACCCCTAATGGGCCATTCCATAAAATGGTTTTGCTTTTCTTTACAACTTCGGCAAAATGCTCTAGGCTTTTAGGACCTGCATCCAGACCCTGCCATCCATCTGCTATTTTGTAAATGTCTTCTACCTGGGTGTTTGCAAATTCTGAAAACGCGTCTGCTGCAATAACATCTACGGGTAGGTGAATATTAACGTTTTTCTCCTTGGCCTGTTTTAATATGTCAAGGGCAAGATCCTGCAGATCGTCTTCACAAATTGAACTGCCTATATTTCCACCTTGCGCCTTAATAAAAGTATAGGCCATCCCGCCACCTATAATTAGATCATCAACCTTATCAAGGATATTCTTGATAACTGTAATTTTAGAGGAAACCTTCGCGCCGCCTAAAATAGCCAATACTGGTTTTTTATCGCTGTGCATCACTTTATCAAGGCTCTCAATTTCCTGTGCTATCAAGTAACCAAAACATTTTTTTTCAGGAAAGAATTGAGCAACTACGGTTGTAGACGCATGTGCGCGGTGTGCAGTTCCAAAGGCATCATTTACATAGATATCAGCCAAATTAGACAGCTTTTTTGCAAAATCCTTATCCCCTTTTTCTTCTTCTTTGTGGTAACGCAGGTTTTCCAGCAAAAGGACTTCACCAGATTTTAGGTCTTTAGCAGCTTTTTCTGCTTCATCACCTACGCAGTCGCTCACAAACTTTACCTCTACTCCAAGTACCTCAGAAACTTTCTCCTTTATATGCTTTAATGAAAACTCAGATTCCTGCGCTTTTGGCCTGCCCAGATGAGACATGAGAATGGCCGCGCCACCATCTTCAAGGATTTTTATTATAGTAGGCTTTGCCGCTTCAATACGTGTTGCATCTGTAACCTCATGATCATTATTAAGGGGAACATTAAAATCTACACGTAAAAGTGCTTTCTTGTCTGCAAAATTAAAATCGTCTATGGTTTTCATTTCAAAATTTGTTTATGTGATCCTTTATAAAGGGTTGGTATTCTATAATAATTAGTCCGTTAGGGATTTTCCACTAATATATTGACTTTTTTTAATCATTATCGCGATTTAGGGCCGTCATTTTGCCCATTTCAGCAAAACAAATATAACAGATGCCTACTTACAAACCGTTACAAATCTGTTATATTTGAGCCATGCAATTTAGTGATATCATAGGTCAGGAATTTATAAAAAATCATCTGACTACTAGTGTAGATAGAAACCGTGTGGCACATGCGCAGCTTTTTGTGGGTAAAGCCGGTAGCGGAGTATTGCCCATGGCCATCGCCTTTGCCCAGTATCTCATATGCAATAACTCACAGGGGGAAAATCAAGGAGGACCGGCGGCTTGTAACGTTAAATTTAATCATCTTTCCCATCCAGACCTTCATTTTGCTTTTCCTGTCGCGACTAACGAAACAGTTAAAAAACATCCGGTTTCTAACCATTTTTTGAAGGAATGGGGGGATTTTGTAGCAAAAAAGCCCTACGGAAGCCTTTTTGAGTGGCATCAACACATCGGTATTGAAAAAAAACAGGGACAGATAGGTGTTGACGAGGCACTGGATGTGGTCAAATCCCTTTCTTTAAAAAGTTACGAGGGCGGTTATAAGGTGATGATTATCTGGATGGCCGAAAAAATGAACACTGCTGGAGCTAATAAACTCTTGAAATTAATTGAAGAACCACCAGAAAGGACCGTTTTTATATTGATCGCAGAAGATGCAGACCGCATTATTGATACTATTAAATCCCGCTGCCAACTCTTACAATTTCCTGCGCTGGGCGAAGCTGCTTTGCAAAATGCACTCATAAAAAACAAAGATTGCGATCCTGCCCTGGCTAAGAAATTAGCACATCAGGCCAATGGTGATTATAATAAAGCGTTACATCTCTTACAACATGATGGGGAAGATGACGACTTTGAACTCTGGTTTATTGCATGGGTGAGAACAGCTTTTAAGGCAAAGGGAAATAAAAAATCAATACTGGACCTTATTTCCTGGAGCGAACAAATCGCAGGTATGGGCAGGGAAACTCAAAAGAACTTTCTTGATTATTGTGTAGATTTTTTCAGACAGGCGCTCCTGCTCAATTATAAAGCAGAGACCTTAGTGTACCTTCAACCGCAAACGCAATTTGATCTTTCTAAATTTGCACCTTTTGTACACGGGAATAATATTGAAGCTATTGTAACCGAGCTTCAAGATGCCGCTTACCATATTGAACGAAACGGAAATGCCAAGATAATTTTAACCGATTTATCTATAAAACTCACGCGTTTACTACATCGAAAAGCATAAAAAAAGCCCGAAAAATGGGCTTTTTTTATTGATTTTTTGTCCTTTTAAGGCCATTATTTAATCGAATCTTTGGTGTCTTTATTAAGAGCGGCGATTACCTCTTCAGTAACATCGTATTCTTCTTTACCATACATAATGCTACCCGCATCGTTTTGACCATATATAAAGTCATAGCCGTTTGATTCTCCGTAAGATTTTACCTCGTCCTTTACTTCTTTAATAATAGAATCTATTGCCGCCTGACTCTCTTGTTGTATTTGTCTTCCACGCATTTGCTGTTCCTGTTGCAATTGTTGACGCTGACTCATAAGATCTTGTTCTGCTTTCTCACGCTGGCTACTGCTCATAGAACCTTGATTCTTTTGGTACTCCTCTACCTGAGTTTGATATGCTTTAGCTTTTTGCTCAAGTTCTGCCATTAGCGCATCATTCATTTTAGCATATTTGTCTTGCGTATTTGCCATGGTCTTATATTCCTTGACAATTTTTTCGGTATTTACATACGCAGTCTTTTGCTGATTGCAACTTAAAAAAGTACTTGCTAAAAGTATACCTCCTAATATTCGTTTCATGTTTTTCTAATTTTACGTAAAAATATAAAGTCTGATCAATTTTTAAAGAAATAGCTTTAAAAACTGTCGTATAGCTATTATTTATAGTATTTATTGTAAATATCTATAAAAACTATTAAATCTAAAGCCGTATAAACCTGTTTAAGGGCTTTTAAAATTATTAGCTTATCAATGTCATTTAATGCGATCTGAATTGATTTAGGAGCTCGTAGTGCGGTTTTGATGTTTTAAAATGTAAATTTGGGAAGAATATTCCTTTGAATGCAATGCAGAGAGATTGGACTTCAACCCTGATAATAGCCCGCGCAATAAAGGAGAATTGTTTTCTCGATATTTTTCAGAAAGTATGCTTACATAGAAAGAATCAAAAAAAAGTGGCTTTGTATCTATGAGCTCCATATTTACTTCGGCAAATAAGCGTTCAATAGCTGATTTTGAAAAATGATATAAGTGTCTTGGCACATCATTAGCCGCCCATTGTGCTTTGTATTTTCTGGCATCCCAACTTTTAAAGTTAGGAACAGCTATTAACAATACTCCATTTTCAGCTAAATGCGCGTTTAAAAATCGAATATATTCCTTCAAATCATAGACATGTTCAAGAACGTGCCAAAGCGTAATGACATCATAGAAACCTGAAATTTCTGAAAGCTCACTTTCAAGTTTGACACCTTTATATTTTGCTAATTCCCTGGCGGCGGAATTAGGTTCTACCCCTGTAATTTTCCAATTCCTTTTCTTCGCTTCCTCTAAAAAATCTCCCGTTCCTGCCCCAATATCTAGAATTTTTCCTTTGTTTTTATGTTTTTGAAGAACATTAAATTTATAGGAAAACATCCATTTCTTGACCTGTTGATATAATTTATCTGTTAAAGAGCGTCGTGAATCTGTATGGGAAATATAATCTGAGCTATCGTAATATTCGCTCAATTCTTCTGGGGATGGTTTTGGATACGTGTTCCAAAGATCATAATGCTCATCATAACAAAGTTCAAATTCTTTTTTACTTACCGAATAATCCTTTACAGTAAAATTTTTATTTGATGGGTATCCCAAAACAAAGTTGTTTTAAATGAATTGAAACCTAGTTCAAGTAGATTTTTTAAATACTATAGAAACTTTTTTATCGAATGTTTCACGTGGAACATCACCTTATCTTCCCATATAAACAAGCATAACCGAAATATCACTTGGTGATACACCACTAATTCTTGAAGCCTGTGAAATGGATGTAGGCCGTATTTTAGTAAGCTTTTCGCGTGCCTCGTAGGACAAAGATTTTAATAATTTATAATCAAAATTATCAGGTATACGAATATTTTCTAAGCGTTGTAACTTATCGGCATTCGCCTTTTCCTTTTCTATATATCCTGCATATTTTATTTGAATTTCCGCTTGCTCTAAAACTTCGTGAGATAGGTTATTATCAGAAACGTATTTCTTTACATCTTGAAGAAGAAGCATATCTTTTAATGCTATTTGGGGCCTTCTAAAGACCTTGACCATTTTATCAGATTGAGACATCGGAGAAGAATTATAATCTTCTAGAATAGGATTGATTTCTTCAGGAGCCACGCTGGTATTTTCAAAGAACTCAATAAGATCTTTTGCTTCTTCCTTTTTCTGCTCTACCGCGTTCAATTTTTCTTTAGAAGCTAAACCAATAGCATAGGATAGTGGGGTAAGTCTGGCGTCAGCATTATCCTGTCTCATAAGCGTACGGTACTCTGCACGGGAGGTAAACATACGATAAGGCTCTTCTGTACCCTTAGTAATAAGATCGTCTATCAGAACCCCTATATAGGCCTCACTTCTGGTGAGAATGAAAGGCTCTTGCTCTTCTACTTTTAGACTTGCGTTAATACCTGCCATCATTCCCTGGCAAGCAGCTTCTTCATAACCGGTGGTACCATTTATCTGTCCGGCGAAATAGAGTCCTGAAATCAATTTCGTTTCAAGCGTATGTTTTAATTGTGTAGGTGGAAAATAATCGTATTCAATAGCGTAACCAGGTCTAAAAAACTTAACTTTTTCAAATCCTTTTACACTACTCAAAGCTTTAAACTGTACATCTTCTGGTAGACTGGTCGAAAAGCCATTAATATAATATTCGACGGTATTCCATCCTTCAGGTTCAACAAATAACTGGTGTCTGTCCTTATCTGCAAACCTGTTTATTTTATCCTCGATTGATGGGCAATATCTGGGACCACTACTCTGTATATTCCCATTAAACATGGGCGATCGATCAAAGCCTGTCTTTAAAATTTCGTGGACCTCATTGCTAGTATATGCCATATGGCAAGAACGCTGAGTTTCCAAAGGCTTTGTTGCAGCACTAAAACTAAATTTCTGAGGATGTTCATCGCCAGGTTGCTCGACCATTTTAGTAAAGTCTAATGACCTTCCATCTACGCGCGGAGGTGTACCTGTTTTCATTCTGCCAGATTCGAAACCAAGTTCCACTAGCTGTTCTGTTATACCTCTTGAAGCTCGCTCTCCAGAACGTCCACCACCAAAATTTTTCTCTCCAATATGTATTAAACCATTAAGAAAAGTACCATTAGTCAGCACCACACTTTTTGATCTAATTTCTATACCCAGGGAAGTAACCACACCCTGAACATTGTCTCCTTCCACGATTAGTGAACTCACCATTTCCTGATAAAAGTCAAGATTTGGCGTTCGCTCAAGCATGTGCCTCCACTCCTCCGCGAAGCGCATACGATCACTCTGTACCCGCGGGCTCCACATTGCGGGTCCTTTAGACATATTGAGCATCTTAAACTGAATGGCAGTCTTATCTGAAACAATACCACTATATCCACCCATCGCATCTATTTCTCGCACAATCTGGCCTTTTGCAATACCGCCCATAGCGGGATTACAGGACATCTGTGCGATGGTCTGTAAATTCATGGTGACAAGAAGTGTTTTGCTTCCTCTGTTAGCGGCAGCAGCAGCAGCTTCACAACCAGCGTGTCCACCTCCCACTATAATAACATCGTATATATCTTGAAATAAACTCATTGTTCCACGTGAAACATTTAATTAACAATCCTTTCTAAAAGGGGCGCAAAGTTACTAAATATAAGAGAAATAGGTAATATTAGACTTACGAAGTGAACTTATCAATGTAAAACGTTTCCATATCGCGCATTAAGGCTTTCTCCGCACCCCCCTTATCTCCATGCCCACACAAGTGCAATAAACCATGAACCATAACCCGTTTAAGCTCTGTCGTATAAGAAACTTCATACTTTACAGCATTTTCCCGAACACGATCTGTACTAATGTAAATCTCACCCCTAATGAACTGTTCCTCACAATAATCAAATGTTATGATATCAGTAAACGTATCATGATCCAGATATTGCTGATTGAGGTCTAAAAGAAATGCATCACTGCAAAAAACATAACCCAATTCCTGAATGATTCTATTCTCTTCTTCGGCTACGGTATTTAACCAACTTTCATAGGCACTTTCTCCCTTGAGTTCGAACTCATTCTGACTATTAAATTCAATCATCGTTTCCATTAAAATAACTTTGCACTTTAATTTTATATTCACCATTAAGGGGAAGCGGCTCCCTGTTCAACAATTCTTCGGTATTGAAATAATTTTTTGCTTCTTTCTCAATGGATTTGGCGGAATTATCAAACACTTTTCTATTGCTTTGGGATTCTCTTTCCTCATCCTGACCTTGCTCTTGCTCTGCCACTTTAAGCTTCATCAATTCGTGTTTCAAGTTTTGCATACGCTTATGAGCTGCTTCATCAATACCACCGCTTAATAACTGATCTTCTAAATTTCTCATTTCCCTGACCAGATTATTGGCATCTTCACCTAAACCTTCCTTCTGAATCAAATTTTCTAATTGTTCCCGTATTTGCTGCTGCTCTTTAAAAATCTCATATTGTTTCAGACGTTGCTCCTCACTCAATCTATCACCTTCTTTCATTCCATTTTGACCCTGACTTCCACCAGAACCACCATTTTTTCCAGATTCACCATTACCGCCTTCTTCACCATCTTTACCGGATTCGCCCTGTTTAACCTGATCACCGTCTTCGCCTTTTTCGCCTTTCTTTCCGCCTTTACCGGGGGATTCACCCTTTCCCATTTTTTCTGACAATTCTTCCTGTGACATGATAATATCAGATAATTGTTCCCCTGCACTACCAGCTCCGGGAGTTGGTTTACCTCCCTTACCGCTGCCACTACCGGAAAGCTGTTGCTGCATGTTATTCAAGATCGAAGAAAGCATATCTGCAAGCGTGTTCGCTCCGGTAACAACATACTGTTGGCTTGCGGCTCCTTGCATAATTTGATTTTCAGCTAATCTCTCAAGGGATTGACCTAAATTGTAATCTACATTTGTGAGTTCCTCACTTATTTTCTCTCCCAACTGAGGTAACCTCAGGGAAAGCGCAAAGAGGCTATCGTCAATATGTTCAAAATTCTCTCTTAGCACGTTTTGCTGAACCAGCTTTTTTGAATACATGGGGTTACGATCGTCCATTTCCTTAAACTCGAGCATTAAATCTTCTTGATTAAAGGAAAACAGAACAAGATTATCCAAGATTTGACGCAACATATCCACATCTTCTTCTAAGGTTTGCGCACCGGCCTGATTCATTTGTGACTCCATTTTCTGAGCCAATTGTTTCATTTTATCGGCTGCTTTTTGTTGTTTTTGAACAGCCTTTTTCTTAGAACTATCGCTTTTGTTTTCTTCCGGGTTTTGCTTCTCCCCTTCATCCTGATCTTCTTGTTCCTTTTTTAATTCTTCCGTAGCATCTTGTTGTTCTTTTATAATTTCCTCTTCCAGTTTTTCCTCTTTTGGAAGGTCAACAGGCTTCGTCAGTTCTTCATTTTCTTTATCTAAATTTTCAAGATCTTCCTGAACTTCTTTGAACTCCTGGTTCAATATTTCCTGTTTTTCGGGTGAATTGTCCTCTTTTTTGCTTAATTCCTGTTGTTTTTCACCTAACTCTTTGATTTGCTCCGCAATACGCTTCATTTTTTGCTCTACGTAGTACTTTTTCGTTAGTTCCAGCAATTGTTTCAAAGTCTTCTTTGAATTCTTATTTTGCTGACTGACTTTCTCCAACTTTTCGCTGAGTTCTTCTTTGCTTATTTTTTCGCGCAGTTCATCAAGTTCTTTGAGTAACTTTTCCTGCTCCTCTAACTTTTCTTCATTTTGCTCAAGACGTTCTTGCAGTTGTTCATCTAGTTTATCTTCCGGTTGGTTTTTCTCTCTAAAATTTCTCAAATTTTCCTTTAACCTTTCGGAATATTTTTTCATTAGCGCGTCTTGCTGCCGTTGCTTATTGATAAAGCTTTTGAGCTGCTGCTGCTCGCTATAATTGAGTTCCTGTTTTTCCTTCTGAAGCTGGGCAATTTTCTTCAGTTCTTCATCTGTTTTTTCCCGTTTCTCAAGTGATTTATCAAGGTTTTTTATGGTTTCCTGTTGCCTGTCCAATTGTTCATCCTGTACTTCTTCTTTTGTTAATTTTTTAAAATTAAAAACATTGGAACGAACGCTCTTATACTTGTTTACCGCATCATTATCGGTCACTTCAAAATAATAAGTATACGCTGTGCCGGGAATCAGGTTTAACGTATCTGGAAAAGCGGCAATAAATTGGTCCACATTTCCATCATTAATGTCTAACTTTTTTGACTTTTTATCTCTTTCCTTCCCTTCTTCATAATAAACGAGACGAAGTTCTCGAAGTCCATAATCATCTGAAACCCTACCTTGATGGTAATTTTGCAAACCGTTAACCGTATCTTCTTTTATGGAAACATTTATGGTGGGATAGGCATCACGAATAACGTCAATACGATAATCCAATGTTTCATAATTTGCAAGTGCCGCATTACTCGTACTGATTCCATAAGCAAGAGTTCTGCTAAGGGTGCGTTGTATGCTAAAAACTTCTGTGCTTTTCTGCTTAAAGTTCAACGTAGAATCTGAAGTAATCCATTTGATTTCTTCGGTATTTAAAGTTTGCAGATTCCAGGTGACGCGTGTTCCTTCGGGAACGGTAAGGTTACCCGTATTTTCCACAGTTTCATCCTTTTTTGATGTATACGCCGGGTAATCAAGAGCCATTTCAAAATCAACAATTAACGGAGCCTTTACCACGGAAAGTTTATAATTCCTGGAGCGCACGTCATTCGCTTCCAAATGAAAATCAATGTCCGTAGCCGGTTGCTCTACCCTATAACTGAATTTTCCGCCGCCAGCGCTGGTCATATAAAAGGCATTACCATCAATAAAAACCTGTACATTTTCGGGAATTTCTGATCCTGCTACATTAGCATGGATTGTGAAATCTTTGTTTTCAATGGTGCTTAAATCTGTTTCATCTATCAGAAAAGAGAAAGGAGCAGGCGGAGCATAGGCCTTATCGTAATTAACCATTCGCTCATAACTGGTCTTAAATATAGGTTTCCCGAAGACAAAATTGATAATTACAAAAAGCAGCAACGGTATAACGGCATACTTTAGATATTTAGCATTCTTCCTGTAGTTTATAGCGAGGGAAAAAGGTATGGGGTCAAGTTCTTTTTCTTTCTGAGCAATACTGGCCATTGCAAGATCAGAGCCACTCCCCTGCCCTTTTAGCTGGAGGGTGTTCGTAAGTTTGTCGCTCACCTCTGGAAAGTGCGCTCCTATTAAATAAGAGGCTTCCCTAAAATCAATTCCTTTAGTTAATTTAAACAATCGCGCAGCGGGAATTCCTATAAAGCGGTAAAGAAGAAAAAGTTCTACCAACACAAAGGACCAAAACAAGAAAGCCCTACCTGCGGGCCTTAGCCAGAAAAAATATTCTATAAGCAATACAAGGAGAAAATAGCTCACACCTATGGCCACAAAGAACAAAAGTCCGCGCAGGAGTTTGTTTTTGTAATACTTGCTGATAAATGCTTCCAGCTTCGCCTCTATGACATTATGCTTTTTCACCTTGGCTTAAATTATTCTATAAATTGATAAAACGGTGTTTTGAGGTATATAAATACCCGCAGCTTTACACAAATTTACGTGTTTTCTGCGTAGTGCACAGTATATTAGCATCAAGCTATATATATTAAAAAATTTATAAACCGCATTGTACTGAAATAAATTACAAAAATTTGACCGCTAGTATTCGTCAGGCTACAAATGCGTTCTGAATAGGCAGTACTTCAAAATTAATTTACCTTTGCAGGCCAAAAACCACAAACATGTCACAAAATCCCAGAGTGCGCTTTGCACCCAGTCCCACCGGCCCACTTCATATAGGCGGCGTACGTACCGCATTATACAATTATCTATTTGCAAAGAAGAACAACGGTACATTCATTTTGCGTATTGAAGATACAGACCAGCAGCGTTATGTAGAACGTACAGAAGAGTATATTATTGACTCGTTGAACTGGTGCGGAATTCCATTTGATGAAGGCCCGGGGAAAGAAGGAGATTTTGGACCCTATAGACAAAGTGAGCGCAAGGATAAGTATTTCGCCTTTGCGAAACAACTTATTGATTCTGGTGATGCATATTACGCTTTTGATAGCGAAGAAGCTTTAGATAAAGAACGAAAAGAACACGAAGCGCAGGGAAAAACTTTTATTTACAACTGGCACAACCGCAACAAGCTTGATAATTCTTTAAATCTTACTGCGGAAGAGGTTCAGAAAAGGCTGGACGGTGGGGAAGAACATGTGATCCGGTTTAAATCACCTGCAGATGAAACGCTCTATCTTGATGATATTATACGTGGGGATATGGAAGTTCAGACTAGCGTGCTTGATGATAAAGTACTTTTTAAAGGTGACGGCATGCCCACCTATCACCTTGCGAATATCGTAGATGATCATCTTATGGAAATCACGCATGTAATACGTGGTGAAGAATGGTTGCCCTCCCTGGCACTTCATAAGTTGCTTTATCGTGCCTTTGGTTGGGATGCTCCACAATTTGCCCACCTCCCACTGATCATGAAACCCGTAGGTAAAGGAAAATTAAGCAAGAGGGATGGTGAGAAAATGGGCTTTCCCGTATTTCCTTTAGAATGGAAAGATCCAAAATCTGATACACGTTCCAGCGGATACCGGGAAGATGGTTACCTGCCAGAAGCGGTTATTAACATGCTCGCTTTTCTAGGATGGAACCCCGGAATCGAAAAAGAAATCTACTCTTTAGAAGAACTTATTGCAGATTTTGAACTGAATACCGTACATAAATCCGGAGCAAAATTTGATCCTGATAAAACCAAATGGTTTCAACAACAACATTTGCAGCTTGCAGATGAGTCAGTTTTAGTAGCTGGTTTTAAAGAAATCCTTGAAGAAAAAGGCATTGAAAGTTCAGCTGAATATGTAGCTAAAGTGGTTCATTTACTAAAAGAACGTGCTGTTTTTATCTCAGATTTATGGGAATCTGGCTGGTACTTTTTTGAACGTCCTACCTCCTATGATGAAAAAGCAGTGAAGAAAATATGGAAAGAGGATACCGGTGAGATCATGAGTAAAATATGCGAAATAATCTACAAAACAGAACCTTTTAACGCAGAAGCTCTTTCTGCTGCCGTAAAAGAATGGATTCAGGGATCTGGTCTTGGCTTTGGTAAGGTAATGCAACCTTTTAGGTTGAGTCTTGTAGGTGCGATGCAGGGTCCTGATGTATTTGAGATAGCTGCCTCCATTGGTAAAGAAAAAACGCTGGAACGTATTCGCTTTGCCATTGAAAGCCTTTGATGTCCCTCTAAATAGCTAAAAAGATAAACTATAGTTTATTAAGTTAGAAAATATGAACTGGGAATGGTAATTTTAAAGCCATTACCCAGTTTTTTATTTTCACTTAAATTCACAATTATGTTTATTCTTCCCATTGTAGGCTTCCTACTCCTAATTCTGCTCTTTTCCTCCATATTTATTGTGCGCCAGCAGACTGCGGCAATAATTGAACGTCTGGGTAAGTTTACCAGCGTTCGTAAATCTGGTATTCAGTTTAAAATCCCTTTTATAGACCGTGTGGTAGGTCGCGTAAACCTGCGTATTCAACAGCTGGATGTTATCGTGGAAACCAAGACGAAAGATGACGTTTTTGTACGTCTTAAGATTTCGGTACAGTTCAGGGTGGTGAAAACAAACGTATATGATGCCTTTTATGAACTTGAAGATCCACAAAACCAGATTACCTCTTATGTTTTTGACGTGGTACGTTCTGAAGTGCCAAAAATGAAACTGGATGATGTATTTGAAAGAAAAGATGATATTGCCGTTGCCGTAAAAAGCGAACTTAATCAGGCCATGACTGATTATGGTTATGATATTATCAAAACACTGGTAACAGATATTGATCCTGACCAGCAGGTAAAAATTGCCATGAACCGTATTAACGCTTCAGAACGGGAAAAAGTTGCTGCAGAATATGAAGCAGAAGCAGATCGTATTAAAATCGTGGCAAAAGCGCGTGCAGAAGCCGAAAGCAAGCGTTTACAGGGTCAGGGTATAGCAGACCAGCGCAGGGAGATCGCACGCGGTCTGGAAGAGTCTGTAGAGGTTTTGAACAATGTGGGCATAAACTCTCAGGAAGCATCTGCACTAATTGTGGTAACGCAGCATTACGACACCCTGCAATCTATGGGAGAGGCAACCAATTCAAACCTGATTCTTATGCCAAATTCGCCACAGGCAGGAAGTGAAATGCTCAATAACATGATCGCTAGTTTTGCCGCTTCTAATCAGATAGGTGAACAAATGAAGAAGCAAAATGCTGAAAATGGACTTGGCAAGAATAAAAAGCCTCGTAAAAAACCTCCTATTGGTCGCATAGATACTGACGACTTTGATCCTTCTTTGGACTAAGTGATTAGCTACTTTATAAAACCAAAAAAATCCCAGATCAATCTTGATCTGGGATTTTTTAGTTGTACTGATGTACTTATGCTATTCGTAATTTTTATTCTTGACCTTTTTAATACCTACTAGCTTATCAACAGCCTTGTAAACAAAAGCTTTCTTGACAATAGCCCCCACGGTATTAGCAATGGAACCCACAGGGTTAAAATTGCTTTTCATATCGTTAACGTCAGCCTTTAGCTGTTCTTTATCGATCTGCTGTTGCAATTTTAAAATTTTAAGATCGTGCTCAATTTGTTCGAAGGAAGAATATACTTTCATATCAATCTACTAATTTTTTAAATTTGTCATCTAAGACCTGTTTTTGGGTTTCCTCGTTGAAGACTACTTTAGAATATTTAGTCAATACTTTTTTAGTAATAATAGGCTTACCAAAAATAAGCATGAACAAGAATAACACAAAATAAAATCCCGCGACGATAAAATACCCGGCACTGAGGCTTTCTAAAGCATCGCCAATAACAATGGCAATTGCGACTGAAAAAAACAATAGAAAGATCATGAAAGCACTTCCTATGATCAATAAATTGACCATAGAAACAGCACCTTTCATAAATTTTCCGAAGAAATCAAGCTTGTAAAATTCCATACTGCTCTCCATGGCAGTTTGAAAATCATCGCTTAAAATCTTAAAATTTTCAGATAAATTAAAAATAGACATAGGCTGATTATGCTTTTGCACCTCTAGGTACATTCATATCTTTTACATTATCTACAACGCCTTCCGCTTTATCTGTAGCATGTGCATTTTTTCTTCTCAAATCTTCAAGCTTTTTTTCCATTGCAACGAGAATATCGTCTGCTTTTCCACTTGCTGAGCTAAGGGTTTCCTCTAACTTGTGATCAAAGTTTTTTTTTGCCTTCTGAGCAGAACTGCTTAAAGATTCCGAAGTTTCTTTGATCTGCTTATCTAACTTTCTTTTAGCGTCTTTAGCATTTTTTGAAATCTTCTTGCGTGTTTCATCTCCGCTTTCTGGAGCATAAAGCAATGCAACTACAGAACCTATTGCGGCTCCTGTTATTAAGGCTAGTAAAGTGTTTCCTGTTTTTGACATGGTGATTGTTTTGTTTAGTAAACCCAAATATACAAGGGTTCCAAGTATATCTCCGTTAATAACCGGTTAATAATTAAGAAATAAGCTTAAATATTTGTCAAAACAGCTCAAAAACCGGCTATTTTAGACTGAAAATCAGCTATTCCCGTATTATTTGTCATTTATAAGTAAGCATAAAGATTATAATACCCAATAATTAAAGATCACTAACTGCGTTTTCAAGCAGTTCGTTACCAGAAGTTCTCATATCTTCTATATATTGAGCGACTTCAGGGTCTGTCTTTTTAGCTTTATTCATTGCTATCAGCACTTTCAAGGTTTCTAAAACCGCCAGACGTGTTCCTATTTTCTTTACCGAAGTATTGAAAAGTTCACTCAACTCTTCGTAATCAACCTTTTTAGCATGCTCCTGGATCTGGGCAATGGTATTGATACGTTTTGCATCCGGTAGGTTTGCCAGTTTCTTACCCGATTTTTTAATGTAATCCATCGGAGATTTTTGAGGCATTTGCTGCTTGGGTTTTGGTGCTTGTTTCTTTTCGGCGGGTTTTTCCTGAGAAACTTTAGCCCAGGTATCGCGAAGCGGTACGGTACTGTTAAAAACCAGTTGATCACTCGTACTATCCTTATCTACGTTAAAATAACCCATACGTTGAAACTGGAACATTTCCCCTACCTGTACATCTTTCAAACTGGGTTCAAGGTAGCCCACGATTTTTTGCAGGCTTTTTGGGTTTAGGAACTCCATAAAGTCTCTTTCTTTGTCACCATCTGGCGATTCATTTAAGAAAAGACGGTCATAAAGCCTGATTTCAGCCTTAATCGCATGATTTATCGCTACCCAGTGCAACGTCCCTTTAACTTTGCGCTTACTGGCCTCGGTACCGCTTCCACTCAATGAATCCACATCATAACTACAATGGATTTCGGTAATGTTTCCGCTGGTATCCTTTACGACATGCTCCCCTTTTATGATGTATGCGTTTTTCAACCGCACTTCTTCTCCAAGCGTTAGACGGAAGAATTTTTTACCAGCATCTTCTTTAAAATCCTCGCGTTCTATGTATAATTCTTTTGCAAAAGGCACTTTACGTTCACCGGCACTTTCATCTTCAGGATTATTTTCCGCGTCAAGCCATTCTACTTTGTCATCAGGATAATTGGTTATGACCACTTTAATTGGATCAAGAACCGCCATAACCCGGGGCGCGGTTTTATTAAGATCTTCACGTATATGGAATTCCAACAAAGAAACATCAATGATATTGTCCCTTTTTGCAACACCTACGGCGTCAATAAAACTACGTATAGCCCCTGGTGTGTAGCCCCTTCTGCGTAATCCAGAGATAGTGGGCATACGGGGATCGTCCCAACCGTTGACTACCTGCTGTTCTACGAGCGTAAGCAATTTACGCTTGCTCATAATGGTATAATTCAAATTTAAGCGCGCAAACTCTCGTTGTTTTGGTTTGGTATTACTGGTATACACCTCGTCCACGAGCCATTCATAAAGTGGCCGGTGCGGCTTAAACTCTAGCGAACACAAACTGTGACTGATCTGTTCAATGTAATCGCTCTCGCCATGTGCCCAGTCGTACATAGGGTAAATAGACCAGTTTGTGCCAGTACGGTGGTGCGCTTTTTTTATAACCCTATACAACAAAGGATCGCGCAAGAGCATGTTAGGCGCCTGCATATCAATTTTTGCCCTTAGAACATGCATTCCCTCCTCAAACTTGCCTTCTTTCATTTGTTCAAAAAGCTCCAGGTTTTCTGAAACACTACGATCTCTATACGGGCTGTTTGTACCGGGACTGGTAGGTGTTCCCTTTTGTTCTGCCATAACCTCGCTGCTCTGCGAATCTATATAGGCCTTGCCATCTTTGATAAGCTGAACTGCCCAGATGTACAACTGCTCAAAATAATCTGAAGAATAGCACTCTTTGTCCCATTTGTAACCCAGCCATTCTATATCCTGTTTAATGGCATCTACGTATTCTTTTTCTTCTTTAGAAGGGTTTGTATCGTCGAAACGCAAGTTGACCGGGGCATTGTATTTTTCCCCAAGGCCAAAGTTTAAACAGATGGCCTTGCAATGTCCTATATGTAAATAGCCATTAGGCTCTGGTGGAAAACGAAACCTCAGATCGCTCTTATCGTATCCATTTTTTAGATCTTCTTCTACGATCTGTTCTATAAAATTAAGTGCTTTATATTCTTCAGCCATGATTGTTTATGTAAAGGGGTAAAATTACTAAAAATACGTTGTTACCATCTATTTAATGGTTATTTCTGTTAGGCTTCCGCCGAAGGTTTATTCTTTATCATTCCTTCGGCTCCATATGCTTTTCACTTTGTCCTCATAAAAGGTATTATAGCAACAAAAAATTCTGTAAAATGAATACCTTTGAACAATGGGTATAATACGATTGAACAACATAAAAGTGTACGCCTATCACGGTTGTATGCGGGAAGAGGGCATGATAGGCTCTGATTACAGGGTGGATTTAAAAGTATGGGCAGACTTAACGGAAGCTTCCGTTTCTGACCAACTGGAAGATACGGTGGATTATGTGCATCTTAACAAGATCGTCAAAGAGGAAATGGCGATACGAAGCAAATTGCTTGAAGAAGTCTGCCAGCGTATACTAAACAGGGCACTTGATGAATTATCAATGGTTACAAAAGCAAAGGTAGAAGTCAGTAAATTAAACCCGCCCATAAATGGTGATGTACATGCGGTAAGCGTAGAATTGACTAAAAAACGTTAATCGCTTTAAAATCCCAATAAATTAGTTAAATTTGCATCCCCTTAAAGATATAAGGTGTCGTGGCCGAGTGGCTAGGCAGAGGTCTGCAACACCTCGTACAGCGGTTCGAATCCGCTCGACACCTCTCTTTTTAAAAGCTGTCTTCAATTAGAAGATAGCTTTTTTTATGCCGTTGATTTATTCTTAGTGGACACTATCAAGAGCCTTTTCCTGCTCCTGAAAAGGTGTTTCTGGGGTAAACTGCTCAAATTTTTCTTCAATTTTAGAGATCTCTGAAGGGAATGCACCCTTTACTATAAAAACCAGACCAAAGATAAAAAGCACTACACTTATACCTTTTTTGATCCTGGCAACCCGGGAGGGCGTTAGCTTGCTGCGCAGTTTCTTTGCAACCAGAATTTTAATAATGTCAACGATTAAATAGGTCAATAGAATTACCGAAAAGAAAAATATGAGTCGGTCAGGATTCATATCCATGGTGGGACCCGCAGATATTAATAGGACCAACCAAAATCCCAATACCCCTATATTTATAAAATTCAGCAGGAAACCTTTAATTACCATTCCAAGATAATTCCTTCGGCTCATAATGACGGTGGGATGCTCTTCTTCAGCATCTAAATCTCTGCTTTTTGCCCTTAAAAAACTTATAATTCCATAAGTCGCAAGCAACATGCCGCCAAAAATAAATAAGCCCGGATCGTCTTTGAGTTCGTTGAGGAGTTTATTTGTACTAAAGTAAGCGATTAAAATAAAGAGAATATCTGCGGTTATGACGCCTATATCAAATAATAATGCAGCCCTAAATCCCTTAATTGCGGCCGTTTCCAGAAGAACAAAAAATACGGGACCGACTAAAAAAGCTAGGAAAAATCCTAGTGGTATGGCTGTAGAAAGATCTTGAAGCATTTAAAAGGAGGATCGTTTGTACAAATGTAGCAGTTTTAGCCCTCTTTACCGCATAATCTTAATCCTGCAATCATTAAATCGCTTTCTATAATTTCTTATATACTGCTAAATAGATAAAAACTGAAAGGAAAAGTATGTCAATAAAAAAAAAGGGAATACAACAAATGCTGTATTCCCTTTTAAAATATATTCAAAAATGTTAGCCTTTAAACATCATCAACTTCTTCTTGTTTTCCTACTAAAGTAAAATCAAGATTCTTCTTGACAAGATCTGCTTCTTTTACGCGAACGTATATTTCATCACCTAAAGTGAGCACTTTCTTTGTTTTTCTGCCTACAACCGCATATTGTTCTTGATCAAATTCATAATAATCGCCTTCAATATCCCGTACGCGTATCATGCCCTCGCATTTATTTTCTACGATTTCAACAAAAATACCCCAGGTAGTTACACCAGATATAACCCCAAGGAAAATCTCGTTTTTGTGATCCTGCATAAACTTCACCTGCATGTACTTTATGGAATCACGCTCTGCACTGGTCGCTAGATATTCCATATCTGAACTGTGCTTGCACTTCGCATCATATTCGTCCTCGCTGGCCGATTTACCGCCGTCCAGATACCGCTGTAGTAGGCGATGTACCATAACATCAGGATAACGTCTAATAGGGGATGTAAAATGCGTATAATAATCAAATGCAAGACCGTAATGGCCTATATTTTCTGTACTATAGACCGCTTTGCTCATGGTACGTATAGTGAGGGTATCTATAAGGTTCTGTTCCTTTTTACCCTGTACGTTCTCTAGAAGCCCATTAAGGGAATTAGCGGTTGATTTACGGTCCTTAAAGTTGGTTTTATAACCAAATTTACCAGCAATTGTACCCAGTGCAGCTAGTTTTTCTTCATTAGGTTCATCATGAATACGGTACACAAAAGTCTTTTTCTGGCTTTGTTTTCCTATATATTCAGCAACTTTCCTGTTAGCAAGAAGCATAAACTCCTCAATAAGTTTATTGGCATCTTTGGCAGTTTTAAAGAAAACGCCCACCGGTTCATTATCTTCATCAAGGTTGAATTTAACCTCCACCTTATCAAAAGAAATAGCACCGTTTTTCATACGCTGACGGCGCATGATTTTTGCAAGTTTATTAAGTTCTAAAGTGGCTTCAACAACTTTATCATCTGCGGAATATTCTTTTCCATTGATGGAAATATCTGCGGGGATAAAGCCTTTTCCAGTCTCTATAATTTGCTGCGCTTCCTCATAGGCAAAACGCGCATCACTGTAAGTCACCGTGCGGCCAAACCATTCTTTATGCACTTTTGCGGTTTCCTTATCTACTTCAAAAACTGCTGAAAAGGTATATTTTTCTTCATGCGGCCTTAATGAACACGCATTATTGGAAAGGATCTCTGGCAACATGGGCACTACCCTATCCACCAGATAAACGGATGTTGCACGCTCATAGGCCTCATCGTCCAGGATAGTACCTGGAGTTAAATAATGGCTCACATCTGCGATGTGAATCCCTACTTCGTAATTTCCGTTAGGAAGGATGGTAAAACTTAACGCGTCATCAAAATCCTTGGCATCCTTAGGATCAATGGTAAACGTAAGATCACGGCGCATATCGCGTCTTTTCTTAATTTCCGAAGCCTGGATGGAAGTATCTATTTTATTGGCAAAATCATCAACCTCTTCTGGGAAATCGCTGGGAAGACCATATTGCGCAAGTATCGCATGTATTTCTGTATTGTGCTCACCCGGCATACCCAGGATTTTGATCACTTTACCCGTGGGTGAATCTCTCTTTTCTTCCCATTCCTCGAGCTTTACGAGTACTTTTTCTCCGTTTTTAGCACCATTATAATTGGATTTTGGTACAAAAACATCGGTGTACATTTTTCCTTCTGCAGAGGTATTAACAAAAGCAAAATTATCAAGTATCTGTATAACCCCTATAAATTCATCGGTTTTACGTTTGATGATCTCAACGATCTCGCCCTCGTGTTTTTTACTTCTGCGTTGTTTATGTATATAGAGTTTCACCTCGTCACCGTGAAGTGCGTGGTTTAATTTTTTTTCTGAAATGTGAATATCCTCTTCCAGACCTTCAACCATTACATAGCCACCACCCCTAGAGGCCACGTCCAGAATCCCAGTATGGTAATGCTTGCTGTCTTTTACGACAAATTCGCCTTTATTGGGTTGAACGACTTTCTTTTTTTCGCTTAGCTTATTGAGTTCTTTAACGATCTGATTGCGGCTTTTGGCATCATCTACATTGAGATGTTCTGCAATCTCTTTATGGTCAAAAGTTTTACCGGGGCTCTTTCTAAGAAATTTGAGTATTCTCTGTGTAAGATCTGATAATTTATTTGAAGTTTTCTTCTTTTTGTTCCTTGGCATTAAATGTATTCTAAAATTAATTGTCAAAAATAGGGCTAATCTTTGAGACTAACAGCAGGCCAGCATAAACATTACGTTAATATTACGAGGTGAAATACCTTTAATACCCTGTATATTAAGAATTAATGCAAAAAAAACTTTGCTATTTCTTTACGTTATCATAATTTTATCATAATATTGTTACACTATATGTTGCTTATATTCGTTTATAATCAAAATTAGACCTATGAAAATCTTGAAGAATACTGAACATTTGCCGTCATTGCTTTTCATTTTAATTTTTATTGCTGGAATTTTTATGGTTATTGGGTATATCAATTCATCCTTCTAATAGATAATAATTCGAATCCTATTTTTCTTTCTTACAAATAGTCAAGATTGTGTTCAGAATCCTTATTTGATCAAATCCTGCAACCCTCTTTTTTTCCATAAACGGATCTTTCCCTTTTTTTTAAAAAAACAATACGTCACTTTTTTTAGGGTATTGCAGTTATCAACATTCTATATAATTACATTTTTCTTTTTTTAAATTTTAAAATATAAATGCTGCTTATTATGGCTTGTTAATAACGGTATAACTTTTACATTCCTTTTGTGGTATTATGTTTTATTGAGAGTTATTAACGTATCATGAAACACTTGTTAGATAGGTAATAAATTATTTTACAAGGATTTGTAGAACACTGTTCACAACTGTTGATAACCCGCTCTAACCATTTTTTTCTAATAAGTTTTGTATCGGGTTTATTAAAAATGCACTTTATTTTTGAGTACAAACGGCTCATGATTTTATGAAATAAATGTTTGCACGGAAACTTTGTAAGCACGTATGGCTTTTTTAATTGAATAAACAAACTTTGGTTGTAACAAGTTGATGACAACTTATACACAGCCCTATGAACTTCATGAAAACATACATAAAATTCAATAAATAGCTTTGTTTGCTCAAACTCGCAGTACTTTGTTTAGTACTTTTGAAATTTATCTCTAAAATTTATCCTTATGAAACTAGCCATAGGTAATGATCACGCCGGTGTAGCGTATAAAAACCGTATTGTGCATTATTTAAAGGAACAAGGCCATGATGTCCTGAATTTCGGTTCAGACTCTGATGATCGTGTAGACTATCCTGATTTTGTACATCCTGTGGCAGAAGCGGTAGCGGGTAAGCAAGTAGAATATGGAATTATTATCTGCGGAAGCGGAAATGGCGCAAGCATCACCGCTAACAAACATCAACAAGTGCGTTCTGCCCTTTGCTGGATCAAGGAAATTGCCCAACTCGCACGTGCGCACAACGATGCGAATATACTAAGCATACCCGCCAGGTACACATCAGAACAGCAAGCTGTTGAACTGGTGGAAACTTTTTTGAATACGCCCTTTGAAGGTGGGCGACACCTAGATCGTGTATCAAAAATTGCCTGCACTTAAGAACAGATTACCCACTATAAAACCACATTATTTCATGTTATGGAAAAAAACCTAACTTATACTATAAAGACCTACACCGAACTTAATAAAGATGAACTTTATGCCATTTTACGTTTAAGGGCAGAAGTTTTTGTTGTTGAGCAAGATTGTCCCTATCAGGATGTAGATAATAAAGATCAAAAAGCCGTTCATATATTAGGCTATAAAAATGAATCACTTGTGGCGTATACCCGCATTTTTAAACCAGGTGGTTATTTCGAGAACGCGAGTATAGGAAGGGTTGTAGTTGCAAAAAAAGAGCGTCAATACGGTTATGGTAAAGAACTTATGCAGCAATCAATAAATGAAGTCATAAAACTTTACGGAAACTTGATTATTGAAATTTCTGCTCAGGAATACTTAAGAAAATTTTATAATGAACTGGGTTTTGTGCAACAGGGAGAAGGATATCTCGAAGATAATATTCCCCATATACGTATGTTTAGGATCGCCAAATAATGTCATTCTGACTGAATCATTATCTATAAAAAGATCAAAAATAAGAAACCCTGATAAAATTAATCATCAGGGTTTGTCATTTTAAAAGTTAGTAAAATCAGATTTTAATCATCTTTTTATCTAAATTTATTGAACTTAAAGTTTCATCAGTAAACTTATAATGTCCCCGGGTAGTTACGATTTTAAATCGGTATTGTTTCATGTTGCTTAAAACATCAAGAAACAACCACTTGGATTTAAGCAATCTCGGTTTTTTAGATTTGAGACTAATCTCAAAAATATGCCTTTCTCCATCTCGTTCAGCAACGATATCTGGAGTTATGCTAACCTCACTACCTTTCTTTAAATAGGATTTTGGAGTTTCAAAGCCTTCAATATCAGCTTTGATATTCTCAAAACCCCTATCCTCTAGATATTGGATGGTTTCACTTAAAAAATCTGTGTTTTTCTCTGTACTTTTATCTAATGTGATCATACAGTAAAGATAATTATAAAAACTTAAAGTTTCCTTAACTTTTAGTTAAAACACATAGCTAATCCAGTTTGAGATAAGCATTTACACCATTGAGAAACGTTTTTAGACAAATAATGGTCAATTTTTGATATATTTCTGGTGTTTTTGAAAACTATAGAGATTACGGATTCAAAATTTCTGTATACTGTCTGGTATCTTGTAACACTGCTACCGCTTGTTTGATGACTTCATTGTTTTCTAATTGATATCTGTAAAGACCGTCCCTATAAAAATAACGTTTGACAAGTTCATCAATAAGCAGTTTTGATATCTCATTCTCTTTTTCCTTAAGTTCTTTTTCCTTGGCGATATCAATTGTTTTGGAAAGTTCACTAAAAGTACTGCTAATATCCTGCTGCAAGTCGTCAGTTTTTGAAATAAGATAGGCTTTCTCAAGTGCCTTTTCTGTTTCGGTCCTATAAACAAATCCAGAACTCTTTAAATAGGCCTCAAAGTCCCTATAATCTCCGTTTGTAAACTTAAAATCCTTTAGATCTTTAAAAGTATGGTTATAATAATACCGCGTAGCAAAATCAAAAATGGCAAAATCGCTCAATAAGGCTTCAGTGATGGCACTTAATTTTGCAGAAGGAACTTCTACATCTGGCAAAATTCCGCCTCCATCATATACGGTTCTGCCGTTAGTCGTCGTAAACTCGTTATAGTCTGCCACTCCCCTACGTACCGCATTTCCTTCTTCATCTCGATGCCAGTAATCCAGTGCCTGTATACAGCGGCCGCTGGGTGTATAATAGCGGGAAATTGTTATTTTGACCTGTGTGCCATAAGTAAGTTCTTTAGGGCGCTGCACAAGTCCTTTGCCAAAACTTCTCGCCCCTATCACAACCGCACGGTCATAATCTTGCAGTGACCCTGAAACGATCTCACTGGCAGAAGCGCTGCGACCATTTATCAATACGGCAAGGGGTATTTGCGCATCCAGCGGTTCATTAGTGGTTAGATAATCCTTATTGTATTTTTTTATGGTAGATTTTGTGGTGGTAATAAGTTTCCCTTTAGGTAAAAATAGGTTGCTCACATTTATGGCTTCGGTAAGAAGGCCACCGGGATTTCCCCTAAGATCGAGAACAAGGGAGGTTGCTCCTTTTTCTTTTAAATCCTTTATGGCCGCTTCGGTTTCCGCAGAGGCTTTTCTATTGAACTGTGACAGTACAATATAGCCCACATTATTTGGCATCAGGGAATAAAAAGGAACCGCTTTTACTTCAATTTCTTCTCGTTTAATAGTGGTTTCCAGTTGCTTTTCCTGTCTTTTATAAACAATGGGGATTTCTGTTCCGGGGGCACCTTTAAGAAGATCGCCGGCATCATTTTCAAATTCCGCAAGGTTGACCCCACCTATTGCTATGAGCTCATCACCAGCTTTGAGGCCTGCCTGGTCTGCGGGGTACCCCTTATAAACCTCCATCAGGGTTATATTTTTATCTTTTGTAAGTACCGCGGCACCTATCCCCGTGTATTGACCGCTATTGGTAATGCGGGCATCTTCCACTTCCTGCTCTGTCCAGTAATTGGTATAAGGATCAAGATCCTGCAACATGCCCTTAATGGCACTATCCATAAGTTCTGCGGGATTTACTTCATCCACATAATTCATGTTGATTTCCTTGAAAAGGGTAGTGAAAATTTCAAGCTGTTTTGCTATTTCAAAAAAGTCACTCTTAAAGCTTACGGTGGTAAAAAGGAGCACTCCCAAACTTAGGCTAACAAGTATTTTCTTTTTCATACGGTGCTTACTTTGTAAAGGTCATATAGTATTAACTCATTCTCTATCAGTATATTTTGATAGAAATGAAATTATTTACATTTAGATAGTTTTTTTACAAGAAGGTTTAAAGCTGGTACCTAATCCCCACGCTACTGGCTTTAGGCTCCTGTCTTCTGGGTGGGAATTTAAAATTTTTTTATGATTTTTTAACTTTTAATGGAATTTTAAAATCGATAATGGGAAAGTTAATGAAGTGGAAAGCATCTCAATTTTGAAGTTAACGTTCTTAAGGGTAGCTTGTATTTTTAAGTTTATGAATTACTTTTTGGACTTTTAGTTAATTATGGGCGTTACCCTTTGGGTCGGGCTTTACGTTTCAATCTTTTTGTTCGTTCCTCATAAAAAGGATTTCCACTGCAATCCCTAACGCAACATCCGTAATAGCTTAATTCTTTTATTCTTTTATAGTTTTTGGGCGTTACCCTTTGGGTCGGGCTTTGCGTTTCAATCTTTTTGTTCGTGCCTCACAAAAAGGATTTCCACTGCAATCCCTAACGCAAGAATCCTTCCCAAATCATAGATTTTTTAATCCTATTACTTTACAAACTAATCTGGAGAAGATTCCTGTTCTTTCTTGACTTCTGTATTAAACTTGGCGATAAGTTTTTCCATACTGCGGTTGATCTGGGCGTAGTTCATTTTTTCTTTTCCCACATAAATGAACATAAATGTGTAGGTCTGCTCCCCTACTTCAAAAAGCGTTTTATTTTTACGGTAGGTTTCCCTTGTAATACGCTTGAGGCGATTGCGGGTAACGGCCAACTTATGATTGCGTTTAGGAACCGAAAAACCGGCTTGTATGGGTACTTTTTCTGGAAGAATGGCCTGGCCATAAATTAAAACCAGTGGAAACGCCTTTGCACTTTTCCCGCTTTTAAAGAGCTGTTCTATTAATTTATCGCGCTTAAGTTTTTCGGGCTTGGGAAATTGCTCGTTCATGGTTGTGCGCCTTCGGCGGAAATTAATGGCAAAGATAGACAAGTCAATCGAAACTGAGTTTCTAAGATTTTGTAATCCAAAAAACCTGAAAAAGAGTGTATTATTTGGCATAAAAAAGCCCGAAATATCAAGTATTTCGGGCTTTTAAATCCCTTATTTTAAATTCTATAAGGTATTGTGGAACTTGAAATATCGATATTGTCGTAACCCTTTTTTTTCAATAATTTATTCAAAACTAATTTTATAGCTTTGAATTCCAATGATGGTCCAATAATAATTTGGTTTATAGGTAATCTTTTTATTGGAAACGTATCAGGAAAGCCATCTGGTGATTCCCTTTGTTCTTGTAAGTAATCTTGATATTGTGTAGTTAATTTTATGTAGGGAATTATTAGATTTTCTGTTGTTCTAAAATTAATAACTTCATCATCATGTTTATTCCATGTATCATTTATTTCATATTCTAATCGAAATTCTTTTTCAGTTTGAAAACTTGGATGCTTAAACGAGGATATAATTTCTCTCAAGAAATCTAAAATTGTGTGGACAATTACTGAGTTATAATCGTGTCCTTCCCAATCAATATTGGGTTTATTAGTTTCAAAAAAAAGTATTATTTGACTAATAATACTTTTTATATTCTTTATTTGTCTTTCTTTATCATATTCAATTAATTTACCACCAATAATTTGTGAAAAACATTGATCCTCAATATTTATTGTATCAAAACCTATTGAAACACCTTTTCCGTTATTGGCGTAAGCCTTCCATTGACTAAGTAAATCACCATCCAACGAAAAGCAAGTTATATATCTTTCGGATTTATAGATTAGGTTTAAATGATTTTCTAATAAGTTTAAAATTTGTGCATTTTGTTTATCTTTTTTAAATCCCGAAATAACTTCTTTTATTAAGTCAACTCCATATTCGTATTCTTTTCTGTCATTTAAAAAATTTATATTTGATGAAAACAATGTCTGTGTTTCTAAAATTGAGACAAAGCTATCTAATGAAGTATAATGATAAATAGTTTCTCCTAGGCTTGCACTATTATGAAGTTCTTTATCTATAAAAGAGTTAGATATAATAAGATTAGACATTGCAGTTCTTAGTCCTAACATTACATGTGATTCTGATATTTTAAATTTTTCCATTTATTTATTTTTACTTAGCATTATGAAATATTGGTTAACTATCAGATAATCAAGATATTGTTCCTTCTAAAAATCACACATTTCTTTTCTCTTAAAGAAACCAGGAATAAAGTTACTTCTCAGCGGACGAACCTTTATTATTGTGGCCTCTACCAGCCATAAAATACTTTTCTCGCAAAATACTCAACGAGACATAGTAACTGTGCAGTATATTCTCTTTTACCGTGGAATATAAATCTATTGCGGTAAAGATAAACAAGTAAAACAAAACCGATTCATTGCCATTTTCAACCTTAAAAATGGTTAAAAATGTCATTATTTGTAATAAAAAAAGCCCGCAACGGTTAGCATTGCGGGCTTTTTAAAATCAAATAATTGTTATTTTGGGGACGACCATCCATTATTATCGCGGTCCACATCTGCCATATGCTGCTCTGCATCAATCATGATTTCCTTGAGGTCTGCAAAAGGCGTATCTATGGTAAAGGTATACGTGGGCATCGCCCATGGCCAGTCTTCTTCAACCGTACGCTCTATGTTAGAAAAAGGATTTGGTTTTTCTGCGCGCATCATCCGCAAAGGGATGTAATAACTCTGCTGCGTGCTGTCTTTTGCCACTGTATACAAATCTATGGGCATGGGCATAAGTCCCTTGCGTTCTAGCGTAATTTCGGTTTTGCCTTCACCTGCGTCTTTTACTTCCTTTATCGCATAATCTATCGTATTTGTAGTCTGTGTCCAGTCAGTCAAATACCAATCCAATTGCATGCCCGAAACTTTTTCTGCGGTGCGAATTACATTCTCTGGGTTGGGATGTTTGAATTTATAATCATGGAAGTATTTATGAATCATTTCATCAAGGTTCTCTTTTCCCATAATGTAGCCCAGTTGTGCAAGAAAAACAGCACCTTTAGAATACGCCGAAGCGCCATACGCTGCATTGCGCGCATAACGGTCTGCATTTGTAGATTGTGGTTGTTCAATACCACTGTTTGCTAACCTGATGTAGGAATCGTAATTACCAGACTGTGGGTTGGGATTCTTCTCATCCATGATGACGTTCATCGCTTCTGTAGAAATGTAGGTGGTAAATCCTTCATCCATCCACTCATTTTTAGTTTCATTACTGGCCAGTAAAAACTGAAACCACGTGTGCGCCATCTCGTGCGCGGTTACCCCTACCAGGCTGCCGTATTTGCGATCTCCTGTGATAAGGGTGCACATCGCATATTCCATACCGCCATCGCCACCTTGTATGACAGAATATTGCTCATAAGGATATGGACCTACATGCTCGTTATAATAAGCCAATAATTCAGCGGTTTTAGGTTGTAATTTTTTCCAGTTTTCAGCAAGTTTTGGATCGTTTTTATAGAAAAAATGAAGTTTTACGCCATTTTCTCCATCTATCATATCATGAACAAATTCAGGATCTGCGGCCCAGGCAAAATCGTGTACGCGTGGTGCTTTAAAATGCCAGGTAAGTTTGCCTTTTTTCTTCTTTTTTGACATTTTCTTGTCATCATATCCATGTCCTATTTCATCAGGGTTCTGCAAATAACCCGTACCGCCCAGGGTATAGGCAGCATCAATGGTGATATTTACATCAAAATCACCCCAAACACCATAAAACTCCCTACCTATATAAGGATCTGCGTGCCAGCCGGTCACATCATATTCGGCTAATTTAGGATACCACTGGGTCATGGAAAGCGCGACACCTTCTTCGTTATTGCGACCGCTACGTCGAATCTGGACGGGAACCTGTCCGTTGAATTCCATATCAAAGGTGGTACTCGCTCCCGGCATGATAGGTTGCGACAGTTTAACTTCAAGTACGGTACCCGCTACCTCATAGTTTAGCTCTTTGCCGTCCTGCATAAGATTATTGACTTTGAGAAATCCCATTTCCGTATCGCTCAGTTTTGAGATACGATCTTTGACGCGTCCATCTGGATCCTCGATCGTACGAGAACGTACATCCATCTCGCTGCCGGGTTGGAAAGCGTTAAAATACAGGTGATAAAACACCTGATTTAAGGTGTCTGGTGAATTATTGGTATATACCAGTTTTTGCGTACCGGTATAGTTGTAATCCTCCACATTCATATCTACATCCATCGTGTAGTCTACGTGCTGTTGCCAGTAGGAACTTTCTTGAGCCATTGCCGAAGCAAAGACAACTAAAAGACTTAAAGTGCTTAAAATATTCTTCATAAATTATTGGTTCTGTGTTGAAAGTTGCGCCATTTTAAAGGCGTTGTACATATTTACCATTTTGGCAGACTTAGAAAGCGCGCTGAAGTTTTGGATATTTTCGGCATCCCCGCCTACAATTACTTTCGTATTCGTAGTTACCCCACTTTGCATTAAAATTTCTTTTACCTGCGCTGCGGAAAACTGCGGATAATAGGAACGTAACATTGCGGCTACGCCAGCAACTTCTGGCGAAGCCATAGATGTACCTTGCAAAAATTTGTATTCATTTCCGGGAACGGTAGAATAAATACGCATTCCTGGTGCAAAAACATCAACATTTGATTTTCCATAATTCGAAAACGGAGCAACAAGCTCTCCACCATAGGTTTCATTGATTGCGCCCACGGTGATAAAATTATTTGCAAATTCTTCTGTATTGTTTAATTGGTCATTGGGATAGATGGTTTTTCCGCCGTCCAGATCTACAGCATCATTTCCAGCTGCATTTACGATCAGTACATCATTTTTTGCTGCGTATTTAATCGCATCATAAACCCATTCTGGATGTGTTGAAAAGTACTTACCGAAACTGGTATTGATCACTTTTGCGCCATTATCTACTGCGTATCTAAAAGCAAGGGCTATGTCCTTGTCGCGCTCATCACCGTCTGGTACTGCACGCACTACCATGATTTTAATATTGTCATTAGCAACACCGTTCATACCTAAATTGTTGTCACGTTGTGCAGCGATGATCCCTGCAACGTGTGTACCATGAAGGGCACCCTCTGCGTCTGGGCCCATAACATTGTTATTACCGTAGTTATCATCTTTCAAATCGTCAGGATTATCACCCAAAACGTTGCGGTAATTGGCATCCAGGCTAAAATTAGTCTCTAAACGCTTGTTCATGTCTTCAAGACCTTCGGTGATCATGGTCAGGAATTCTGGTATGCTGGGTTCATAACTCAGCATTTGGGTAAGTATGGCCTTGTTGCGTTGCGCATCTGGCGCGCTAGCATCCATTTTTTCAAGGTCTTCTACGGTATAATCTTCTTTGCCCAGTTTTTTGCTTACTTCTGCATGCGCTGCTTTCACCACCTCAACGATCTGGTCGTACTGGTTTTTCTGCTCAATAAGTTCGTTGTACTGCTTATCATATTCTTCCCGGGCGCTTTTGTACATCTTAAAAGTCTCCTGTTCTTTTTTTGGAATATCAGAAAGGCTTTTTCCTTTGTACATAGGCTCATATTGCTGAATGATTCGGCTGAATTCCAATTGCTCTTCCACTACATCTCCCAGAAAATTCCAACCGTGAACATCATCTACATAACCGTTTTTGTCATCATCTTTTCCATTGTTTGGAATTTCCTTTGTATTGGTCCATATTTTGTTCTTGAGATCTTCATGCTCAATATCCACCCCACTGTCTATGACACCTACAATGACCGGTACGCCGCCTTCTTTAATAAATTCAGCATAGGCGAGCTCTACGCTCATTCCCGGGATCGTATCTTTTACCAGGTCTTTTGCGCTCCAGGCTTTTTCTGTATTCTCGCTTAGCGGAGCAACTTTTAATGGATTATTATCAACATTTTCCACCGGGATGGAAATCAGTCTGGCCGGTGTATCACAGGCATTTAAAAATAGCGCAGCACCTACGGCCGCTAACATCATTTTTTTCATGTAAATCAAGAATTATTTGCCACTGGGGCAAGGTAGTATAGTTTATAAATCAAAAAAGTCTTCAAGTTCAAAACGCTCGTCCATACGAACCCCTTTTTCAGTATGTTTTACCGTTATTATGGGATTATGGGCATCATGTTCAAGCCAGAGGTAGAAATTTTCATCTGCTGCTTTGTTTAAAAAACGTTCCTTTTCATCCAGTGTGAGCAACGGCCGGGTATCAAAACCCATAACGTAGGGCAACGGCAAATGGCCCACCGTAGGTAAAAGATCTGCTGCAAACACAACGGTTTTATTTTTATAGGTGATGTGCGGGATCATTTGTTTATCTGTATGACCATCTACAAACAGAATGCCGAAACCCATTTCTTCGGAAAAAGAATAAGGCTTTTCGCCTTTTTCAACAAACTTAAGATGGCCACTTTCTTCAATAGGAAGAATATTCTCTTTTAAAAAGGAAGCTTTTTCACGTGCATTGGGCTGAGTAGCCCATTTCCAATGGTCATTATTGCTCCAATAGGTCGCATTTTTAAAGCTGGGGAGCAATTTTTGACCATTTTCAGCAGTTTTTATGCATCCTCCAGAATGATCAAAATGCAGATGGGTAAGAAAAACATCAGTAATATCATCTGGATGAAAACCTTTAGTTTTTAGGGAACGCTCAAGCGTGGCATCGCCCCAGGGATGATAATAGGAAAAAAACTTATCACTTTGTTTGTCCCCCATTCCCGTATCAATTAGAATTAGCCGCTTCCCATCTTCAATGAGCAGACATCGCGCGGCAATATCTATCATATTATCAGCATCTGCCGGGTTTGTGCGTGACCATAAAGATTTTGGTACTACACCAAACATGGCACCACCGTCCAACTTAAAATTTCCTGCTTCTATAGCATGTAGTTTCATAGGTTTTGATCAAGTCATGCAAAGTACGAAAGGCATTTAAAATGGATTTTATATGCGTAGCCATTAAGCTATATTTAACAACCAAATCGACTAGCTTTACCACGTTTTTAATAGGAAAATCGTATAATAGCACAAATTTGATACATGCTAGAACTTGGTGGAATTATAATATTGGGAATTTTGGCGCAATGGGTAGCCTGGAAATTTAAGATTCCGGCCATCCTGCCCTTGATATTGATAGGGCTTTTTGTAGGTCCCATATCAACATTACTGAGCCATGATGGTGGAAAATGGATTGAACCCATTTGGAATGCCGAAACCGGTCTGGGTATCTTCCCAGGCGAACGACTTTTTAACTTTGTGTCCCTTGCCATAGGTATTATTCTCTTTGAGGGTGGACTCACCCTTCGCCTGGGTGAAATTAAGAATGTGGGCCCGGTCATTACGAAGCTTATTATAATAGGTTCGCTGGTAACTTTTTTTGGTGCTGGTGCGGCCGCGTATTATATTTTTGATCTGGATCTGCGTATTTCCTTTTTGTTTGCCGCGCTTATTATAGTCACCGGTCCTACCGTTATTACTCCGATATTAAGGAATATCCCTTTACGGAAAGATGTTTCTGCTGTATTGAAATGGGAGGGGATTCTTATTGATCCCATAGGTGCGCTTGTTGCGGTTTTGGTATTTGAATTTATCAGTGTGGGAGCCGGTAGTGAATTTACGCTTGTGGCGCTTGAAGAATTTGGTAAAATCGTTCTTTTTGGATTTACGTTTGGGTTCACCTTTGCACACGCTTTGGCTTTTGCCATAAAACGCAATGTCATCCCGCATTATCTACTCAATGTTTTCACCTTGGCTGCGGTGCTGGGCGTATTTGTGCTTTCTGATATGTTTGCCCACGAGAGCGGCCTGCTTGCCGTTGTGGTCATGGGTATGGTCATGGGGAACATGAAATTGCCAAATATCAAAGAGCTGCTCTACTTTAAGGAATCCTTGAGCGTACTGCTTATTTCCATTCTTTTTATCCTGCTTTCGGCAAATATTGAAATGAACGATCTGTTCCTGGTTTATAACTGGAATGCGGCCCTTCTTTTTGCCGTTGTGGTTTTTGTATTGCGACCCATAGGCGTATTCTTGAGTGCAAAGGGATCTGGTTTAAAGTTCAATGAAAAACTGTTTATCAGTTGGGTAGGTCCGCGGGGTATTGTGGCTGCCGGTATCGCTTCCCTTTTTGGTCTTAAACTGGCCAGTGAAGGCGTTAACAATGCAGAATATATTACACCGCTCGTTTTTATGATCGTGCTGGGTACGGTATTGCTCAATGCCACCACGGCAAGGCTTTTTGCCAAATTAGTAGGTGTTTTCCTTAAAAATTCTGAAGGTATCGTGATCATAGGCGCCTCAAAAGCTTCCCGAATTATCGCGGAATATCTTATGAAAAACGGTCGCCATGTAGTACTTGTAGATAGTAACAGCGGTAATATTTCCAAAGCAAAAGAACGCGGTCTTGATGCTATTGAAGAAAGTATTTACTCCGATAGTTTAATGAACAATATAGAACTTAATGACATAGGTTACCTTATGGCCCTTACCGGTAATGGGGATATCAATAAGTACGCGCTTGATCGTTTTGAGCATGTTTTTGGTGAAAATGGCTCTTACCGTTTAATCACACCAGATGAGATGAACGATACGCTCACCACCCCAGATGCGGCGCTATTTTCTCCCACAGATGACTTTATCAACCTTACCGAAGTAGCCCGCAGCTACCCCTCCATGCAGGAAATTGAGATAGAAAGTGAGGCTTCTTTTAAAAGGCTAATACAAATAAGCCGTAAGGATAAAAGCATTATACCAATTTTTATCAAAAATCAGGAGGAAGATCTTCAGATTTTAAAATCTGATATGAGTGAACTGGAAGTAGAAACGTTTGAAGGCTGTAAACTGGTCTATATGGGTAAACCTTTTGATGTTGAAGAACTGGAAGGTATAGAAACCAATCCGAAAGAAGAGTCCACCCTTTCTTCACAAACGGCAGACGCGACCGAAGGGACTAACGAGAAGGAAGAGGAAAACAATACAAATAAAGCAGAAGAATCGACCCTTTCTTCACAGACAGCAGACGCTACGGAAGGCTCCAATGAAAAAGACGAAAAAAATAAAATAAATCCTTCTGAATCAGGCAAATCTTAGATTTAAACTATTCGTAGAGCTTTTTAAGAATATGAAACAAAAAACCCCGCACACGCGGGGTTTTTTGTTTTATGTTCTTATTGAAAATGGATAAACCTTTATTTCCAGGTTTTAAACCAGTTATACATTACAAGTATCATCCCTACCATCGCAAGGATCGCCATTGCCCATACCCCCCACTCAACCTGCTTTATACCCGTAAACTGCGATAAAGCGCCACTGAGTATTATGAGGCCCAGCCCAAGGAGTTGAACCTGCTTCATTAGTCGTTGAGCTTCAGTACGGCCATAAAGGCTTCCTGTGGAATTTCCACGTTACCTACCTGGCGCATACGTTTTTTACCTTTTTTCTGTTTTTCAAGCAATTTTCGCTTCCGTGAGATATCACCACCATAACATTTTGCGGTAACATCCTTTCTAAGAGCTTTTACGGTCTCCCTGGCAATAATTTTAGCACCTATGGCAGCTTGTATGGGAATATCAAATTGCTGGCGCGGAATAAGCTCTTTTAACTTTTCACACATTTTTTTCCCTATATCATAGGCATTGTCCTTGTGCAAAAGTGCAGACAAGGCATCGACCACATTTGCATTGAGCAGCACATCTACTTTTACAAGATGTGAAGCGCGCATACCTATAGGCGCATAATCAAACGAAGCATAACCCTTGGAGACCGTTTTGAGTCGGTCATAAAAGTCAAATACAATCTCTGCCAGCGGCATATCAAATGTAAGTTCCACACGTTCTGTGGTAAGATAGGTTTGATTGGTTACCAGGCCTCTTTTTTCTATACACAAAGACATTACGGGACCTACAAAATCTGCTTTTGTAATGATCGAAGCTTTGATAAACGGCTCTTCAACCCTATCCATTCCCGATGGATCTGGTAAATCTGAAGGATTATTGACTAAAATGGGTGTTTCTTTATCCCTGATGGTGAACGCGTGATAGGAAACGTTAGGTACCGTGGTGATCACGGTCATATCAAACTCACGCTCCAGGCGCTCCTGAATAATTTCCAGGTGCAACATTCCCAAAAATCCACAACGGAATCCAAAACCAAGTGCGGCCGAACTTTCTGGCTGAAATACGAGGGAGGCATCGTTGAGCTGTAATTTCTCCATTGAAGAGCGCAGATCTTCATAGTCTTCTGTATCTACCGGATAAATTCCCGCAAAAACCATGGGTTTTACATCTTCAAATCCAGAAATTGGATTTTTAGTGGGTTCTTTTGTATCGGTAATGGTGTCCCCTACTTTTACCTCGCGAGCATCTTTGATACCGGTAATTAGATAGCCCACATCACCAGCTTTGATTTCTTTTTTAGGTACCTGAACTAATTTTAAGGTACCTACTTCATCAGCAAAATAAGACTTATTTGTTGCTATAAATTTGATCTCCTGCCCTTTTTTGATGCTTCCGTTAATGACCCTAAAATAGGTTTCAACGCCCCTAAAAGGGTTGTAAACCGAATCAAAAATAAGTGCCTGTAGCGGTTCGTCAACAGTTCCTTTAGGCGCAGGGATACGGTCAATGATTGCATTGAGGATTTCCTGGATACCAATACCGGTTTTTGCACTCGCCGGGATTACATCTTCCGCATTACAACCCAGAAGATCAACGATATCGTCTGTAACTTCTTCAGGATTTGCACTGGGAAGGTCAATTTTATTGAGCACGGGAATAATTTCCAAATCATTCTCTAGCGCCAGGTATAAATTTGAAATGGTCTGCGCCTGTATGCTCTGTGCCGCATCCACAATAAGAAGTGCACCTTCGCAGGCAGCGATGCTGCGCGATACTTCATAAGAGAAATCAACGTGGCCAGGAGTGTCTATAAGATTTAGTACATACGGTTCACCGTTATGTACATAATCCATCTGTATGGCATGTGACTTTATGGTAATACCGCGCTCGCGTTCCAGGTCCATACTATCCAGAAGCTGTTCCTTTTTTTCACGGGAAGTGACAGAGCCTGTAAAATCGAGCAGACGGTCTGCCAGTGTACTCTTGCCGTGATCTATATGGGCAATGATGCAAAAATTACGGATGTTTTTCATAAGAAGTTCCTAGGCCGATACTTAAGTACCGCTTTGACCGGCAAATATAAGGCTTAGATTGCCCAATGGCTAATAAATTTATCTAACCTATCCATTGCGAAATTTTCGTTAAAATGTCTAAAGCCTAATTGTATATTTAACTATTAACTTAATTTTAACTGCCTATGGAGAACCGACTTTTATTTCTGCTATTTTTTTGCATTGCCAACCTTAGCCTTGCACAAGATTTTATTATTAACGGTAATGTTGTGGATGCTCAGCAAGAGCCTATAGGATATGCCAATATTCTTTTGCTTGCTGCGGCAGACTCCACCTTTGTACTGGGTGCGGTTTCTGAAGAAAATGGCAGCTTTTCATTTGCTTCCGTAAAGCAGGGAAAATACCTGCTAAAAGGCAGTTTTGTGGGCTTTTTGGACAATTTTTCTGCTCCTTTTGAAGTGGAAGGATCTACGGAAGCCCCGCTCATGATCTTACAAAATGATCACGAAAGTCTGGATGAGGTTATAATTATCACAAAGAAACCCACGATACGCAAAGAAATAGACCGGCTGGTTTTTAATGTTGAAAACACCGTGGTTTCCTCTGGTACAACCTATGATATTATACGAAGAACACCTGGTGTTATTGTTAGCCAGAACCAGATCCTCGTGAAAAATAGACCGGCGCAGGTGTATATCAACGATCGCCGCGTATATCTAACCGCGCAGGAACTGCAGCAATTGCTGGAAGGTTTTAGCGGTGAAAACGTAAAATCTGTGGAAGTAATTACAAACCCGCCTGCAAAATATGATGCTGAGGGTGGTGCGATTTTAAATATAGTTACTTCAAAGAATATTTCAATAGGTTATAAAGGTAGTGTCAATGCCTCAAATACACAGGCGCGAGTACCTAAATATTCCTTTGGTACGAGTCAATTTTACAAGAACGATTGGCTCAACGCTTTTGCTTCCTATAATTTTAATACGAGAAAGGATAACAAACTTGAAGAAAGCCGTATTCGGTTTTTTGAACCTGACGGAAGTACGAATTCCAATTGGGAAACCGATTTTGACCGTACAACTCGTACCAATTCCCACAGCTTAAATTCGATTTTGGATTTTACGATAGACGAAAAAAATACGCTGAGTGTCAGTGCAAACCTGCTCTATACTCCTAAAAGTGATTCAGACATTGGTGGGCTTACCGAAATTTATGGTCCACAGGCACAACTTGACTCGCTTTTTACAACTCAGAGTCAGTTGCTTACTGAAGGTCATAATTATCTTTTTAATTTAAATTATACACGGCAATTGGGAGAAAACGGCGCCAGTATTTCCACTCAGGCGAATTATATTAATTACAAAGATGAGCAGCAACAAGATGTTGCTACGCGCTATACCATGGGAAATGGCGATCTTTTAAATGAAAATTCCTTCCGCACCTTTCCGATCCAAAATTCAGATATTTATACCGGTCAGGTTGATTATTCTGGTGCTCTGGGTAGTTTTTCGTTGGAAAGCGGTGTGAAGTACTCAGGAATTGATTCAGAAAGCCGTCAGATATTTTTTAATATACAACAACAAAACCCTCAATTTATAGGTGCGCTTTCTGATTTTTACGACTACAGGGAAAATATCTATGCAGCTTACGCGAGCATTTCCCGTGATTGGGACAAATGGAGCTTGCAGTTAGGCCTGCGGGGAGAATATACTGATGTTTCGGGCAATTCCCTTTCTCTTGGCCAGGTAAACACACAGGAATATTTTGAGCCTTTCCCTACGTTCTATTTGATGCATATGCCAAATGACACTCATTCTTTTGGTTTCAGTTATAGCAGGCGTATTGATCGACCACGTTTCCAGAGTTTAAATCCGTTTAGGACTTTTATCAATGAAAACAACTTCAATCAGGGAAACCCTAATATTCAACCTGCAATCACAAATAATATTACCCTTAATTACACTTTCAAGAATAAACTTTCCTTTGATCTGTATTATGACCATACAGATGCTGCCACTGCGGTTTTGCCCTTTCAAAATAACCAAAATAGAACTTTACAGTCTATTACCACAAATATGGATTATTCACGGCAATATAGTTTTGATATATCGTACAACAGCTTTCCCCTGGACTGGTATTATTTATCTATTTATAGTTCTTTTTTTAATATGGAAAATCAATTTACAGCTATAGAAAGTGGGGCACAGCAGGTAAAAACTGATGTAAATGGTGCGTTTTTACAGACAGTTCATTCCTTTACATTAGATAAAGAAGGCACATTTTCGACATTACTGACAACGTATTATATGACAGATTATATTTCGGGATCCTATCATTTTGATGAATCGCAACTGGGGGTAAATCTGGGTGTGAGAAAAGTGTTTTTTGATGATCGCCTGGTTGCTACCATTGATTTTGATGATATTTTTAATCAAATGAATATCCCTTTGTCTTCCCGTTATCTCAATCAGGATAATTCCTTTTTTGCCCGCCCAGAGTCACGTATGGTTCGTTTTGGACTGCGTTACAACTTTGGGAACTTTAAACTAAGTGATAATGAACGCGCAAGTACAACTGAGGAAAGTGAACGCCTCAAAGAGCAAGGTATTATGGACAGGCCGTAAAATTATTGGGAATGAAAGTACAGTGCTGAAAATAAAATGTTTAGTATGGTTCTTCGGAATCAAAACCTTTTATTTCTACGCTATTTTATCAGACAGTTTAATCTTGTTTTTTCTTCGTAATTTTGCAGTTGCAAAAAAACTGTTTTGGCTAAAATTGATACCATAGATGTAGGGGATTTCCCCTTATTGCTCGCCCCCATGGAAGATGTGAGCGATCCCCCTTTTCGCGCACTTTGCAAAGAGCAGGGAGCAGATGTGGTGTATACCGAATTTATCTCTAGTGAAGGCCTCATTCGTGATGCGGCAAAAAGCACCATGAAGCTGGACATTTATGAGAAAGAACGCCCTGTGGGCATTCAGATTTTTGGAGCCAATTTAGAATCTATGTTGCGCAGTGTGGAAATCGTGGAAGCTTCTGGGCCAGATATGATTGATATCAACTTTGGCTGTCCGGTAAAAAAGGTGGTTTCCAAAGGCGCTGGTGCCGGTATCCTCAAGGATATTGACCTTATGGTCTCGCTTACCGAAGCTATGGTAAAACATACTAAACTTCCTATCACCGTTAAAACGCGATTGGGCTGGGACCACGATTCCATAAAAATCGTAGAAGTGTCCGAACGTTTGCAGGACGTGGGTTGCAAAGCGATCGCCATTCACGGTCGTACGCGCGCTCAGATGTACAAGGGCGAAGCCGACTGGAAACCTATTGCTGAGGTAAAAAACAATGCGCGCATGCATATTCCAGTTTTTGGTAATGGGGATGTGGATTCTCCTGAAAAAGCGGTACAAATGCGAGATGATTATGGTCTGGACGGGGCAATGATAGGCCGTGCGAGCATAGGTTACCCCTGGTTTTTTAAGGAAGTAAAGCACTTTTTTAAAACTGGCGAACATTTACCACCGCCCAGTATGCAGGACCGCCTGGATGCTGCTAGAAGGCACCTGGAAATGGCCATTGACTGGAAAGGGGAAAAGTTGGGCGTCTTTGAAACCCGCAGACATTACACAAATTATTTTAAGGGAATCCCAAACTTTAAAGAATACCGTATGAGAATGGTGACCAGCGATGATTCTGCAGATGTTTTTGCCGCTTTTGATGCCGTAGAAGAAGATTTTGCGAATTATAGTTTCGCCTAATTCTAAAAAAAATGGAGTTATGCTATTACTAAGAAAAATATTCGCTTACCCGCTGAGCATCCTTTTCTTTCTTGGTTTTTTTGGAAGTCTTGTCTTTTTCCATCCTATTCAGTGGTTGTGTTTGAAAGTTTTTGGCTATCAGGCGCATAAAAAGAGTGTAGATTATCTCAATTTTATGCTCATGCGTTCCTTGAATATTTTGGGAACGACTTTTCATTTTGACAATCCGCATACATTAAATCGTGATCAGCCTTATATTATTGTGGCAAACCATCAGGGTCCATATGATATTCCGCCCATAATCTGGTATCTGCGTCGCGTGCATCCCAAATTCATCAGTAAAAAGGAATTGGGAAAAGGGGTGCCCAGTATTTCTTTTAATTTGCGTCACGGCGGTTCTGCACTTATTGACCGCAACGATAAGCTACAATCGCTTAGAACGATAAAAGAGCTCACGCAAACGTTGAACGAAACGAAACGAAGCGTGGTGATTTTCCCTGAGGGAACGCGAAGCAAAGACGGTATTCCCAGGGCATTTTCCCCTGGTGGCTTAATTACTTTATTTACGGAAATGCCAGATGCAATGGTGCTTCCGCTTACCATTCATAACAGTTGGAAATTAATGCGCTGGGGCAATTATCCTATAGATCTGGGCGTAAATGTCAAGCATATCGTGCACGAGCCCATCCCTGTGTCTTCCATGCCTGTACGACAGCTCGTACAGAAAGTTCAGGAAATAGTATTGGCAGACTTCCCAGAAGTGCGCCGTCGCGAAAGAGAGCCAAGAAAAACCACTGCAAAAAAAACCAACGTATGATGGAATTATCAGAAAAACAGGCAGATTTTGTAGCCGCTACGGCTAATTTTGTGCAAAAAACGCTGAAAAATGCGGAAGGTGGCCATGACTGGTTTCATACGCAGCGCGTGTACAAGAACGCAATGCTCATTGCAAAAGGGGAGAAGGTTGATCTTTTTATTGTGGCACTGGGAGCGCTGTTGCACGACATCGCAGATTCAAAATTTTATGATGGTGATGAAACGGTAGGGCCAAAAATAGCGCAGGATTTTCTGGATCAGCATAAAGTTGAAAAGCGTGTTACTGATCATGTGATTCTAATTATAAAGAACATTTCTTTTAAAGGTGGCAATAGGGCAAAGGAGTTTGACTCTACCGAATTACAGGTGGTACAGGATGCAGACAGATTAGATGCGATAGGAGCTATTGGAATCGCGCGAACATTCAATTATGGCGGCTTTAAAAACCGTAAACTCCATGATCCTGAGGTAAAACCCCGTATGGATATGGATGCAGAAACCTACAAAAAGTCGGCGGCGCCCACCATTAATCATTTTTACGAGAAATTATTATTGCTAAAAGACCGAATGAATACGGAAACCGCGAGAAAAATCGCTGAAGACCGTCATAAGTATATGGAGGGTTTCCTGGAGCAGTTTTATGGGGAATGGGAGGGGAGTAGGTAAATTAAAATTTAAGAACTTTCAGAACCTTTTAAAAGTACTTACTTAAAAAATATCTAGAATTAACATACTAAAAAACCTCACAGATCTCGTAACCTGTGAGGTTTTTGTCTTTTACTATATGGATTATAAATCTTTACTTTTTAAGATCAGCAGAACTTACAAATCAAATTTTATCCCTTGTGCCAATGGCAATTCCGTGGTATAATTGATGGTATTGGTCTGGCGGCGCATATAAATCTTCCAGGCATCAGAACCACTCTCGCGGCCGCCCCCGGTCTCTTTCTCGCCACCAAAAGCGCCACCAATTTCCGCTCCAGAAGTACCTATATTCACGTTCGCGATTCCGCAGTCACTGCCTTCCACACTTAAAAAATGTTCCGCTTCGCGCAAATTATTGGTCATAATTGCAGATGAAAGTCCTTGTTTTACGCCATTTTGTAAATCAAGGGCATTTTCTACATTTCCGCTGTACTTGAGGAGGTATAAAATAGGGGCAAAAGTCTCGTGTTGTACGATCTCATAGTCATTACTGGCTTCTACGATCGCAGGTTTTACGTAGCAACCACTCTCATAACCTTCGCCTTTGAGGACGCTACCTTCCACAATGATATTTCCACCTTCTTTTACCACTTCTTCAAGGGCTACCTGATAGTTTTTAACAGCCTCTTTATCAATCAATGGCCCTACATGATTCGTCTCGTCTAACGGGTCGCCTATTCGTAATTGTTTATAAGCTTCGACCAGGGCGTTTTTTACCTGATCGTAGCGCGATTCATGCACGATAAGCCTACGGGTAGAGGTACAGCGCTGCCCGGCAGTTCCTACCGCTCCAAATACAGCACCTATTACCGTCATTTTGAGATCAGCATCCGGGGTAACGATAATCGCGTTGTTACCGCCAAGTTCCAGTAAGGTCTTGCCCAGGCGTTCACCTACAACAGCAGCCACTTTTTTACCCATATTGATGGATCCTGTTGCAGAAATAAGCGCAATCTGAGAATCACCGGTCATCATTTCCCCCACATGATAATCCCCACTGATAAGGTTGGAAATTCCTTCCGGAAGATCATTTTTCTTGAAAATACGGGCCGCTATATGTTGGCACGCCACACCGGTCAAAGGTGTTTTTTCTGAAGGTTTCCACACGGTGACATCACCACAAACCCAGGCCAATGCCGTATTCCAGGCCCATACCGCCACCGGAAAATTAAATGCTGATATAATGCCCACTATTCCCAGCGGGTGATATTGCTCGTACATACGATGTCCAGGCCGTTCAGAATGCATGGTAAGACCGTGCAGTTGGCGCGATAGCCCCACTGCAAAGTCGCAGATATCTATCATTTCCTGTACTTCGCCTAGGCCTTCCTGATAGGATTTTCCCATTTCATAAGAAACCAGTTTGCCTAACGGTTCTTTGAGTCTGCGTAGTTCTTCATTGAATTGGCGTACAATTTCCCCACGTTGTGGTGCTGGCATTTTCCGCCAGGTCTTAAAAGCCTTTGTAGCGGTTTGCAAAACCGTATTGTACTCTTCTGAAGTCGTTGTCGTAACCTGGGCGATCGTTTTACCATCTACCGGCGAAATGGATTCAAAAACCTCACCCTTATCATATGTTTTTGAACCGGTAGATGTACCGGCATTTTTTTCTGAAATAGAAAGCGCCTTAAGTACCTCATTTAAATTGAAATTTGCAGTGGTAGAAGCCATAATTATAAGTATTCTTTTATTTTAAAACCTTAGTTGTGAAGGTACTGATTTGCTATGCTAAATGTCATTTTAAATGAAACTATTCCTGTGCGACAAATTTGGGATCTACCGGCATTACCGTACCGCAATTCTCACACGTGCGCAGTTCTTTACTGGCATAAAAATGCTTAAAATGTTTTAAGAAGTCGGTTTCTATGTTGTTTAGGGGAAAATAGACTTCGTAAAGTTTGTTGTTGCAATTATCGCAAAACCATAACAGTCCGTCTTTTCCTTTGAGATCGATACGTTTTCGCTCAACCACAAGACCAATGGAATTTTCTTTGCGTACCGGGGAATGCGGAATTTTAGCAGGATGCAAATACATATCCCCGGGCCCTAATGTCATGGTTTGTTTTTTACCTTCGTCCTGCACATGCACTTCAATTTCCCCTTCCAGCTGGTAAAAAAGCTCCTCGGTTTCATTGTAATGATAATCTTTTCTCGCGTTGGGGCCCGCCACGACCATCACAATATAATCCCCGGCATCCTGGTACAAATTCTTGTTGCCCACGGGCGGTTTCAGTGAACTTCTGTTTTCTTCTACCCACTTATTAAGGTTGAACGGTTTTTTTATGGCCATGGTTTCAGTTTCCATAAAAATAGTCATTTTGGTGGCTGCCAGAACTTAATTTATAAGCTTTAGCAAAGCATTAAGAATAGCTCATTTTATTGTCTTTTTAAGCTGATATTTACCCGTTTATTGCCAATAATGGAACATATTTGAAGATTAGTTTTGATCGATTTTCCTTACTTTAGAGACCTAACTCACGCCACATGAAACAATTTTTTTACGCTATTGCCATTGCCAGCTGTCTTTATAGCTGCAAAGAGAACCCTTCGGAAAATGGGGAAACAACCACGACCAATATGGAAACGGTGCAGGATTCCGTTCAGGATTTCGCGATTGTGATTCATGGCGGTGCCGGAACGATTTTAAAGGAAAATATGACCGATAGCCTGGAAGCTGCTTATGAAGCAAAACTTACCGAAGCCATTAAAACAGGTTATAAAATCCTTCAAAACGGTGGCACAAGTTTAGAAGCGGTACAGCGCACTATTAATGTGATGGAGAATTCGCCGTTGTTCAATTCCGCCAAAGGCGCCGTGTTTACCCATGATGGGAAAAATGAATTGGACGCTTCTATCATGGATGGTAAAACATTGAATGCGGGTGCAATTGCAGGGGTAACCACTATTAAAAACCCCATCAATCTGGCCTATGAAGTCATGACCAACTCAGAACACGTCCTGCTCAGCGGAAAAGGTGCCGAAGAATTTGCCAAAGAACAGGGTCTGGAAATCGTAGATCCTTCCTACTTTTTTACCCAAAAGCGCTATGACGGTCTGCAACGTACTTTAGAAGCCGAAAAAACAGCTGAAAAAGATACAAAAACAGCCTTTTACGATCCTTTTATTAAAGATGATAAATATGGGACCGTAGGATGTGTTGCCCTTGATAAAAATGGAAATCTTGCTGCGGGAACTTCCACAGGTGGCATGAACAATAAGCGTTATAATCGTATTGGCGATGCGCCCATTATTGGCGCGGGAACTTATGCGAACAATAAAACCTGTGGTGTATCTTCTACCGGTTGGGGTGAGTATTTTATGCGCGGACTGGTAGCTTACGATATTTCCGCAATGATGGAATATAGTGGAATATCCCTAAAAGAAGCTACAGACGCGGTAATTCAGAAAAAACTTACCGATATGGGCGGTACCGGCGGTGTGGTTTCGCTAGACCATAACGGCAATCTTTCCATGGAGTTCAATACGCCCGGTATGTACCGCGCGTATATGAATGAAAATGGGGACTTACAGGTAGGAATTTATAAAGAATTACAGGAGTAGCGAAGGGTTAAAAGTTGCAGGGTTAAAGCTTTTTTAAATCACCATCCTGTATAAGCTGGCGGTTTAATGCCTTTCAAATTAAGATAGACCGCTAATTGACCACGATGGTGGGTTACATGATCCTGTAGGAGATTAAGGATTTGGAGTTTGTTTTTTTCCCCGGCAAAAAAATCCACTTTTTCGTCCAGATTTTCTTCTTTTAAATCTTGAACACATTTGGACACTGCATTGAAGGAAAATTTCAAATTGGCAATAATGCGCTGTTTTTCATTCGTTATCATTGATAATTCGCTTTCTTCTTTGTTCAAATAAGTTGAAGAAAGCCATTCCATATTTTGCTGAATGTGGTTTAATTGCTCACTAAAAGTCATCTCAACCTGCGCAGGTCTAAAATCATAATATTCTTCTGGCATTGCTTCCGCAAAAGCGATCAAATATTTTTTGGAATTCTCTAATTTTTCCAAATATGCAGTTTTGTAAAGAGTAAAGGTTGACTGCTTTTCTTGTGCGGAAAGGTTGAAAACCATAATAAAAAAGAGAAAAGTGAGGATTTTCATAAAGGGCTGGAAATTTGTATTGGGAGAAAATCGTTTCCAAAGTCCCAGACTTCGGAAACGTTGATTTTTCTCCAATTCAGAAAACGTAGATATACGTTGATAGCAAACAATTTTCAATAAAGAACTTTTAAAAAGCAATTGAGTTCTTATCCCAATAACTTTACCACATCCTTGGCAAAATAACTGGCAATCAGGTTTGCACCGGCGCGTTTTATGGCGGTAACCTGTTCCATCATAACAGCATCGTGATCTAACCAGCCACGCTCTGAAGCTGCTTTGATCATTGCATATTCACCACTTACCTGATAAACGGCTACCGGTACATTGACCGTATTTTTGATATCGCGCACAATATCCAGGTAGCATAGACCCGGTTTTACCATAACAATATCAGCACCTTCTTCGATATCCATGAGTGTTTCTTTAATGGCCTCATCTCTATTGGCAGGATCCATCTGATACGTTTTTTTATCTTTCGGGATATCCTGGGCATCTACGGGTGCAGAATCCAGCGCATCACGAAACGGCCCATAAAATGCCGAAGCATATTTAGCCGAATAGCTCATAATGCCGGTATCTACAAAACCTTCATCTTCAAGCAGTGTGCGCATCTCAAAAATACGGCCGTCCATCATATCACTGGGAGCCACGATATCCGCACCGGCACGCGCGTGCGAAAGTGCCATTTCTGCCAGGATTGCGTTAGAATCATCGTTGATGACCTGACCATTTGCCACAATACCATCATGGCCAAATTGCGAATAGGGATCAAGCGCTACATCGGTCATTACGACCATATCGGGACATACTTCTTTAACGGTCTGTATGGCGTGCTGCATGAGTCCATCAGGATTGATGGCTTCAGTACCCGCATTATCCTTCAGCTTATCACTTACTTTCACAAAAAGCAATACCGACTTAAGTCCTAAGTCCCAGAGGCTTTTTACCTCCGTTTTAAGCGTATCGAGGCTATAACGGTAATAGCCGGGCATAGAATTGATTTCCTCTTTTTTGCCTTTTCCCTCCACCACAAATAGGGGAACGATAAAATCATCTGGCGTAATGCTTATCTCCCGCACAAGCGCGCGTAGAGCCGGGGTGGTGCGTAATCTTCTATTTCTGCGTAAGGGATACATGTTTTTCTTTATTTACGATTAAACACTATTTTTTAATGAAATCTGTTCATTTTTTCCATTGATGAAAAAACGAACCAAAAAAAATCTAGGCTTACAAACCTTTATCTAAATTTTATTGTTCAACACCTAAATTTTAGGAACTCACCCAAGGAAAAATCGGGTTCAGACAGCCTAAAGTTTTTGCGGTGTCTTCACCTCAAATTTCACGATAAATTTTTGATAGGCCGTTTCTAAATAAAATAACGATGAATATTGGTTAAATGCACTTATCAATTTCTTTTAAGATATTTTATTTTTCAGTTTACATTTTACAATAATCAATATACAATTCATTTTAGACCCAGTTTTTAGGGTTTTTGAGTACCTCAAGGAGCTTTTCCTCTTCACTGCCCAGGTCTGGGTTGTGGTCGTATTTCCATTGTACAATGGGAGGGAGGCTCATTAAAATACTTTCTATCCTTCCGTTTGTTTTTAAACCGAAGAGCGTCCCCTTATCGTGTACAAGGTTAAACTCTACATAACGTCCCCGGCGTATTTGTTGCCAGGTGCTTTCTTTTTCGCCGTAGGCAATATCTTTTCTTTTTTTCAGAATAGGTAAATAAGCATCCAGAAAGCTATTGCCCACTTCGGTCACAAAATTGTACCAGTCCTGCATTGTCCTTCCTTCCTGAGCTTTGCAATGGTCAAAAAACAGTCCGCCCACACCCCGGCCTTCCCCGCGGTGCTCGTTATAAAAATAAGCGTCGCACTTGGCTTTAAATTTCAGGTAAAAATTGGGATCATGGGCATCACACGCAGTTTTACAAACCTGGTGAAAGTGCTGCACATCTTCTTCAAAAAGATAGTAGGGGGTAAGGTCCTGCCCGCCACCAAACCAACTGTCAACCAGCGTACCATCTTTCTCGTACATTTCAAAATAACGCCAGTTCGCGTGCACCGTGGGCGCGTACGGATTTTTAGGATGAATGACCAGACTGAGTCCGCAGGCAAAAAAATCAACATCGCCTACACCAAAATACTGCTGCATCGCAGGTGCCAGCGCGCCGTGCACTTCAGAAATATTAACACCGCCTTTTTCAATCACAGCGCCATCTTCTATAACGCGGGTACGGCCACCGCCCCCTTCTTCGCGCTCCCAGGGGTCTTCGTGAAATTTGGCCTTGCCATCTACTTGCTCAAGTGCAGTGGTGATCTGGTCTTGTAAGTTATGTATGTAGTTGACAAATTCTTGTTTCATGTTTTTCATACCTAAAGGATGTCCTTTTTTCTCAGACTGACCTGCAAGGTATTCTCCGCTTTTTGGCGGAGTACCTTGTAGGTCTAAGCCCAAGCCTTCTTCATTGTCAAAAACTTTTTTCTCATGCATAAACCTAAAATTTTCTATACTTTCAAAAAGTTCAATTCCTTCTTTCGTTGCTAAAGGAAAGGGAGATTGTTTATTATTTCTTAAATAAAACCCATAAGAGGAAAAACGTTCACCAATCGTATTTTGCGGATTTTGATGAACATAAATGATAAGATTCCGTAAATAATTATTGCCACTGATTTCTTTTCGCTTAAAATGTTTTTCAAATAAACTACCGGTTCTATTTACACTCTTATTAAAAGCTTTGGCATACGCATTAAAAAATTTGAAAAAGATTGGATTACTCTATCTTCCTCTGAAGAAATTCGTATTACAAAATGATAATGATTTTGCATTAAACAATAAGCCAGAACGGACACTTTTTTAGAAAGATATTTATTGAATAATTTCAGAAAGTAGTCTTTGTTTTTGTCATTTTTGAAAATGGTACAGCCGTTGATGCCACGGTTATATATGTGGTAATAATGATCTTTTTGTAGTTGTTCCAGCTTCATACTTTTTTAATTATCCTACAAAGTGTTCCACATTTTTCGTGAGGTTGCTCTGAGGTATCAACATGGTTTTAGGTTCTTGTACATATGCTTGGTTAGACCTACAAGGATCGCTCGTTTCTCGCTCATACCTTGCAGGTCGTGTCTGTTTTTTTATCCTCTAACGCTTGAAGCGTTACAACACTCGCAGCGGTAATAGAAAGTGGCAGCACCAGGATAATCCCAATGATCGGTATCAAGAGGCAACCCATAAAAACAATCCCGTTACCTATGGCGAGACCACGGTTTTTCTTTACAAAATCAACACTATGCTGATAGCTAAAATGCCGTTCTAACGTGCAGTCCATATTACCAAAACCCGCATAATATGCCTGGACCAGAAATGCCAGTGGTGTAGTGATAAAGTTTACTACCGGAATTAATCCTAAAAGGAGCAGGGGAAGCGTAATCAGCAATTCCCAGACAAGGTTGCGCATGTTTATACCTATACCGCGCCACAATTGCCCCATATTTGAAGTGTCGCGATACATTTCATTTTTACCATAAAGGTGCATTTCTATTTTTTCGGAAACCGAACTCATAAAAGGAGCTGAAAATGCCATGACCACGTGTTTAAATAGGATCAAACCGAGCAATATCACCAGCAAACCGCCAAAAAACGTACTCACTGTGGCAAAAGTCTTCGCGCCCCATTCCCAGAACCACAACCGACTGATCAAAGCGCCAATGTCATCAGAAAATCCCCATGCCGAAAAGCCGATGATTACCGCTGTTAAAAGACTGATAACCATGGGGATCATATAATATTTCCACAGTCCCAGTTCGTTGATGAGCCTAAAGGAGCGGCGATACGCGTTTATGGCATGTAAACAACTTTTTATCATGAGAGATAAACCATTTCTTTATTCGCCTTTTCTATTTCAGCTAGTTGGTTGACTTTTTTTGCCCGCCCGGCTTCGTTCTTTAAAAAAGCAATGATCTCGCGGTTATCCTGAGAGACCAGTTCACTGCAATGCATCAAACCTATCTGGTTATTGTGCAGGTCCATAGCACGCTCCAGCGTTTTATTTGGTGCTAATTTTTCATGTTTTGCGGTTATTTTTTCGGTCCAGAGAAGCACTTTTTTAAAGTTTTGTTTTCGTTTGAGACAGTGTTTTGCGATGAGCACATTCCACAGCGCATGCCTAAAAGCATTTGCTGGTGTGTTCCCTTTGTGTGCATTACCATATTCCTGCTGCGCGATCTTCATTGTTTCCCGTGTCGCCTTTAATGTGGGGATTATAAAAAGCGGATGGGAGCACGCTATCCAAAACAGCCCGGGAAGCTGTTTAAAGTCGGCGGAGCGCAGCACGTTCATTAACATTAGTCCTGTTTGTATTCTTTTACCGCTTCAATGAAGGCCCCGGCATTTTCAAGTGGGATATTCGGTAAAATACCATGACCCAGGTTCACGATATATTTATCTTTTCCAAAAGCGTCAATCATTTCTTTGACCATACGTTTTATTTCCGCCGGGGGCGAAAAAAGACGCGTAGGGTCAAAATTTCCCTGAAGCGTAATATTTCCACCGGAAAGAATACGCGCATTTTGAGGACTGCATGTCCAGTCAACGCCCAGTGCAGATGCACCGCTTGTTGCCATTTCGCCCAGTGCAAACCAGCATCCTTTGCCAAAGGCAATCACCGGGGCTTCATCCTTGAGCGCATCTATGATCTGCTGAATATATTGCCAGCTGAATTCCTGATAATCAGTAGGGGAGAGCATGCCGCCCCAACTGTCAAAAACCTGTACCGCATCTACGCCGGCTTTTATTTTTTCCTTTAAATAAGCGATGGTCGTATCTGTTATTTTCTGTAAAAGTTGGTGTGCTACCTGTGGCTGGGTAAAACAAAACTCTTTGGCCTTATCAAAGTTTTTAGAACCCTGCCCCTGTACGCAATAGCAAAGGATCGTCCACGGCGAACCGGCAAAACCAATAAGCGGAATCTCATCATTGAGTTTTTCCTTGGTCATTTTAATGGCTTCCATCACATAGCCCAGGGTATCGTGAATATCTGGTACGATCACCCGGTCAAGATCTGCCTGTGAACGAATGGGCTGCGGAAGCCATGGCCCCACGCCAGGTTTCATTTCCACATGAATATTCATGGCCTGCGGGATCACCAGGATATCACAAAAAAGGATCGCCGCGTCCATACCGTAGCGCCGTATGGGCTGTACGGTAATCTCACTGGCAAGTTCGGGTTGCTGGCAGCGGGTGAAGAAATCATATTTTCTTTTAAGCTCCATAAACTCGGGCAAATACCTGCCGGCCTGACGCATCATCCATACGGGAGGGCGCTGTACGGTTTCGCCTTTTAACGCGCGCAAAAACAGGTCATTCTTGATATTTGGTTTCTTATTTATCACTTCTGCGAAGGCGGAAGTCTCTTTCTTGTTCTCCATGAAATATATTTTTATTTGTATCAAGACCTCAGGTTTTTAAAACCTCTGGATCCGTCGCATCAATTTATCTTCTTTTAGTAAGCTCGATCGCTTTTTCAATAACGCTTTCTACCGTGGTTACAACTGCAATTTCGACCTTTTCTGTATGTTTTTTTGCCTCAAAAGCGGTCGTTTTACCTATGCAAATGGCCGTTTTTTGACTTAAATCGTTATTTTTTACAAAACTCTGTATTCCGCTTGGGCTAAAAAATAAAACAGTATTAAAATCCTGATTAAATTTTTCTGGGTTCAAGACTGTTTTATAAGTAATGACTTCCTGTACAGGGATATTTGCGTTCTCAAGAATTATGGGCAATTCTTCCCGGCGCTTATCGCCACAAAAGAAATAAAAGCTTTTTTCTGAATGATATTTAGCAATAAACTGCCCTAAATCTGCCGCATTATGACCAATTTTTAAAGGTTTTAGGCCGTTTTTTGATAAGATTTTACCAGTTTTTGAACCTACACAAAAGCTGTTCTTGATTTTTCTCGCTTCCGCGGAATTTTTTACAACTGCCTGTACCGCGTTTTTACTGGTAAAAATGGCATTTTCTACATACTCTGGCATTTTAAAATCAACATTCTCTATCTTGATCGCATCATACTCCACAAGTTGTATTCCCGCTTTGCGGAATGTTTCTCTCTGAATGTGGGTTAATCTTTTAGTGGAAAGTATGCTGGGCATCGATTAAATAATAATGGCAATAAAATGGGTCTATTCCTTGACTTCTTTCCAGTTTTCACCGGTTTTGATGCGGTAAAGCTGCATTTCTGAAATACCAAACTGCTTGGCAATCATTTTCATTCGCGTCCTGCGGTTGGGATCGTTGATCTTACGCTTGATGAGTTTTACCTTGGTTTCGGTAAGCTTAGCGGTAGAGGGTTTTTTCTTGACGATATTCTTAAAATCAGGATTCGTGTGCTGGTGAATTTCCTTTTCACGCTTAGTGGCCCATTTTAGATTTTCCAGTCGGTTATTTTTCTTGTCATAATCCAGGTGAATCACATATACGCCATCGTTTTGCGGTAAAAAATGCTGCGCCACAAGTTTATGAATATAACGGCTCGTGCGGCCACCTGTTTCCAACTGTAACGGGATGGTCTGATACCCGTTGATAAAATACTTTTTAGAAAGAAAGTCCTCTTCTTTCTTGCAATTGATCAGCCTGCCGTAGTTAGATATTTTGAACTTTTCATTCTCAGCGATCTTTGCATCAAACTCCACCTCTTTCCATTCTTCATTTTTAAGATCGGGGATTATTTTCATCGGTTCGTAGTTGATATCTAACGTTAGACCTCCGTATTGAGCGCAGCTTTTATTTTGGCCATAAGTTCTTTCCCGCCATTCTCGAGAACTTCGGTAGCACAAAAACGGCCAAAATTTCGATTTTTAGTAAGATCAATGGTTTTGTTTACACCTATTTTCTGACTTCCGTCCAGGCTAAAAAGTGCTGCTTCAAAATGTAGCTTTTTGTCCATCACACGGGCAAGCGCTCCTATGGGTGCCGTGCAACCGCCTTCTAATTCGTTTAAAAAATCACGTTCTACGGTAGTTTCCACTTCAGCGGCAAGGTCGTTCAACTTCGCACACGCCTCGCGGCAATAGGTATCGTTTTCCATCGCAGCGATAACCATCGCGCCCTGCGCCGGGGCAGGGATCATCCAGTCAAGTTCGATATGGTTTTCTGGGATCAGGTTAATGCGTTCCAATCCCGCTTTTGCAAAAATAGCACCCGTCCAGTCGCTGTCTTTTAATTTCTGAAGACGCGTATTCACATTGCCTCGTAAATCTGTAAAATCATGATTGGGGTACCGGTGCAGCCACTGTGCTTTTCGTCGTAAACTTCCCGTTGCGAGGGTATTTTCAGCTGATTCCAACTGATTTTCAATATTTTCTACCGGGTTGTAAACTAAAATATCTTCTACGACAGCTCTTTTGAGCACGGCACCCTGTACAATACCGAAAGGAAGTTTTGTCGGCACATCTTTCATGGAATGTACCGCGATATCAACGGCGCCGTTGATCATGGCAACATCAAGGGTTTTTGTAAAAATACCTGTGATTCCCATTTCATAAAGGGCTTGTCAAGGATAAGGTCACCGGTGGATTTTACAGAAATCAGTTCCGTTTTATAATCCAGTGCTTCCAGTTTGTCCTGTACATAGTGCGCCTGCCATAGGGCAAGTTCGCTATCGCGCGTGCCAATGCGTATTGTTTTTTCCAAAATTTAGTGGTTTTGAAGTTTAAAGACCTTTTGAATAAGTTCAATGCTTTCATTTTGCGGAACTTTTTCGTCTTTAAGGTGCTTTGCAAACTGGGTAGCGATTTTTTGAATAAGGCGGTTGCTGATGATTTCAGCCTGTTCTTCATTAAAACCGACTATCTTTTTCCGCTGAAAATCAATCTCACCATCTTTAATCTCCAGCAATCTTGATTTTAATGCGCGAATCGTGGGGGCAAATTGCCTGGATCCCAGCCATTCATAAAAATCAGTCTGTATCTCTTTGTTGATCGCTTCCGCCTGCGGTACATGCTGTTTTCTTCTGTTCAAGGTATCGTCTGTGATTTTTGAAAGTTGGTCAAGGTGAACCAGGGTCACATGTTCAATTTCCTCCACATTAGAATCCACATTTTTTGGGATAGAAAGATCAAGGATGAGCAGCGGTTTTTTAAGGTGAAGTAAATCTTTTGAAATCGTGGGTTTCTGAGCGCCGGTAGCGACGATCAATACATCTGCGCTGGCAATTTCAGATTGTATATCTGCATAATCTTTAACCAAAAGATTAAACCGACCCGCGATTTTTTCCGCCTTATCTTTTGTTCGGTTTATAAGGGTAATATGGTCGTTTTTAGTATGTTTTACGAGGTTTTCGCAGGTATTTCGACCTATTTTTCCGGTACCAAAAAGAACGATATTTTTTTCGGAAATGTAAGGAACGCGGGCCATAATATATTGCACCGAAGCAAAACTTACGGAAGTTGCACCGTTTGAAATATTGGTTTCGTTCTTGATGCGCTTGCTGGACTGGATCACGCAGTTGATGAGCCGCTCCATAAATGGGTTCACAAGCCCCAGTTTTTTAGAGCGTTTAAAACCCGATTTTAACTGGCCTATAATCTCAAAATCACCCAGAATCTGACTGTCAAGACCGGTGCCCACCTTAAAAAGATGATCAACGGCAGCTTCGTTCTCGTACGTATACGATACATTTTGAAATTCGGCAACCGTGCCCTGTGTATGTTCGCAGAGGAGTTTGATAAGATCAAGGGCTTCATCGGCAAAGCCATATAATTCCGTACGGTTACAGGTAGAAATGATCGTAAGACCATCAATACCATCTTCCTGAGCGCGCTGCAGGATGAGGTCCTGCGTTTTCATATCCACACTAAAGTGGCCACGCACCTCGGCGTCTGCTTTGAGATAGCTGAGGCCTATGGCGAAAAAATTTCCAGAATACGCGGGGTAAAAAGATCGTTTGCTGTACATACTTAGATTCAACGCTGCAAAAGTATTAGACAAGTATTTTAAAAAACAACGCTAGCGGTATCATTTATATCGGTAGACGATTTTGAAGGCTATTTTTTATCAGAAAAGCTGTAAATAGCCTAATTTAGTGGTCTATTCGAATTATTTCTTTCGTTTAATTTAGAATCTTTCTAAACAGTTTATTGCAAATACTATGGAAAATACAATTGAAAATAACGCCATAAGCCTTTACAACGAGGTGATGATAGAGCCAGGTTTTATTGTTCTGAAATTCAATAATGAAACCGATGAGGTTCAGCAGGTATTGCGGGAAGTGGACAGTAGTTTTATCCAATTTCATTTTTGTGCAAAGGGAAATGCCGAGTTCAATTTTAATTCCGGCGCTTACCTATTGCCTTTAAAGGAAGAAAACTCTTTGCTATTGTACAATCCACAGCGTGATTTGCCCATGAACATGGCGCTGGAAACAGGAAGCTGGGTTATTTCCATATTGATTTCCATAAAGAAATTCCATTCCCTTTTTTCAACGGAAGCTGATTATATCACTTTTTTGAGTGACGAGAACAAAGACCGAAAATATTACAAAGATGGAAGCGTACCGCCATCTATGGCCGTAGTGCTCAACCAACTTGTAAATTACAACTTACACTCCAGTATAAAACCCCTGTATTTTAAAGCGAAAGCCTATGAACTGCTCAGTTTATATTTTAACCGGCCAGAAGATGTTGATATTGAACAATGCCCTTTTCTTGTAGATGAAGATAATGTCGCCAAGATCAAAAAAGCCAAGGAAATCATTCTCGCCCGTATGTCAGAACCGCCCACGCTGCAAGAGCTGGCAGAAGAGATAGGTCTGAGCCTCAATAAACTCAAAGAAGGTTTCAAACAGATTTATGGCGAACCGGTGTACAGTTTTCTCTTTGATTACAAAATGGAAGTTGCCCGCCAGCTTCTCGCTACGGGAACGCACAACGTAAATGAAGTGGGTTTAAAAGTAGGGTATAGCACCGCCAGCCATTTTATCGCTGCCTTTAAAAAACAATTTGGTACCACACCGAAGAAGTACGTGCAGGGGATGGGCTAAAGGTTTTATTAAAAAACTAAAGTTCCCACTGCGCCTGCTTCTAATTCTATTTCCAAAGTTTCCCCTTTTGCAACGATATTGATTTTTTTTCCGTTTGAAGTTTTGTTTTGTAGAATAAGAACCAGGCGATCATCTGGAGTGTTAAAGGCAACATTCGGAATTCCTTCAACTTCATTTGAAGCGATGCGCAAGGAACCAGGCGGTACAAAACGTGAAGCTTGGCCTATAATATAATATGCAGGTTCGCGGGTCACGTTGTCGCCGGTTATGGTAACTGCGCCCAGGCAGCGATCACAACCACCGCGGTTTGTGTGCGGTTTTTGGTTTTCATCTGCGGCAAGATTCCATTCCAGCACTGTTTTGCACCAGTTGCGGGTGGCGCCAATGATGAGGTTTTCTGTGTGCCAGGACATTTCCTTGGCAAAGTCGCCCGGTGCGCCCACCCATTGTTCGGTGAAATAAAGATTTTTATTGGGGTAGGCGTCATGCACTTTTTTTAAAGCATCAATATCGCCGCCATAAAGATGAAAGGCGGATCCATCCACATAGTTGAAGGCGGCGCTATTGGCCAGGATCGCCATGGGATAATCTGGGCGATCTGCATTATGATCGTAAACTATGATCTTGGTTTTGATATTGTTTTTCTGAAAAATGGGGCCTAGGGCATTTTTTACAAAATCGCGTTGCGCATCAGCTTCCATCAATAAACTAGGGTTGTTGCCGGGATGTAAAGGCTCATTTTGTACAGTCACCGCATCTATGGTAATTCCATTTTCAGCCATTGCCTGGATATATTTTACAAAATACCGGGCGTAAACGTTATAATATTTTTCTTGTAAACTACCACCGCGAGTATCACCGTTATCTTTCATCCAGACCGGTGGTGACCATGGCGAACTTAAAATTTTTATATCTGGCGAAATCTTCAAAATCTCTTTTAAAACGGGAATAAGGTGCAATGTATCCTGGCTTAAACTGAAATATTCCAGCGTTTTATCGGTTTCCCCTGTGGGCAAATCGTCATAAGAGAAAGGCTCTGCATCCAGATCTGAAGCACCCAGGCTAAGGCGTAAATAGCTAACGCCCAACTGGTCTTTCTCACGGCCAAAAAGTTCATGGAGCAACGCACCGCGTGCAGAATCGCTCATGTTGTGAATATGCAGCGCGCTTCCGCCGGTCAACGTATAGCCGAAGCCATCCATTTCTTGATAGGTTTCAGCCGGATTTAAGGTGATTTTTAATCCATTTGAGTCGGTTTTTAACTCATTTACGGGGATTTCTATCTCTTTCATCAAGGCAGATTTATCCAGCGTTGTTAGATAAAAGTGCGCCGTTTCCTTCGATTTTTCCTCTTCTGCGCAAGCAGAAAAAAGTAAGATTAAAAAAGCTATGATCGGGAATAAATACTGCTTCATTGTTATTTTTTGGATTCAAATTGAAAGGATTCGATATTAAAACCGCCCTGATTTACGTTGAATTTAAGCTGATTTTCGCCCTTTTTGAGCGAAATATTACCAAAATCGACTGTTTTCCAGTCGCCGGAAGTATTGGGGATTTCAATACTTTTTTCATTCATTTGATTTATGGATATCATGGCATTTCCGCCTTTTTCTTTAGCCGAAATATTCATTTTCAATAAATAATCCCCTTCGTTTTCAGTTTGAAAAGTATAGATCATCCATTCACCCTTTTCCAGATCGCCCACATAAACCGAATCGGATTTATTTTCCATTTTAAAAATATCCACACCGTCATTTCGATACGTATGGCCCAGGTTTCCGGTAGTCCGCTCGCCGCCGGTGGAGATGTAATAATTACCAAAACCATTGTCATTATAGGCAATTCCATTTTTGCCCATATCATAATCTGCCGCTAGGATCGTACCTCTATTTTGAATGTTGACCATTTTATAGGGAAGGGTTTTATCGGAATTTGACTGGCGCATCATCGCGTCGATCACGTTTTTCTGAACTATATTATTTGTGATTTTTGTGTTTTCGGCAAGTTGTATAAAGGCTTTTTCCGCTTCGCCAGCGGAAGGTTTTTCGGCATCGCCGCGCCAATATTCAAGGATTTTTTGATATCCGGGATTGATTTTAATTTCCAGCGGATTGTTACTACCAAGTTTTTTGAGCGGCCACCAGCACCAGCCGATATTGTTTTTTTCCATTAAAGCGATAGCATCGGTAAACCAGGTATTGGAGTTTTCGCCAGATTCGCCCAGCCAGATCGGTATTTGGTATTTCTCGCGATAGTCCAGAAACTGCTGAATAGAACCTTGATCGTTATTGTTCCAGTATTTATGAAAACTCAGTACCATATTATCGCCCCATGGCGGCAGTACTCCGTTGTAATTATTGCCCCAGCCGTTGCCTTCAATGATGATGATGTGGTTTTGATCAACTTTGCGAATGGCGTTGGTGATATTGACCATTAATTGTCGCAAAAGGACGTTTTTAGTGTCCTGCGTACCGTTTTCGTTTTTATCGACTTCAAAGCTCCAGTTGGGTTCGTTGATGATATCATACGCGCCAATAACTGGTTCATCTTTATATTTTTCGGCCAATTTCACCCATAAATCGGTCAATTTTTGCTGATTTTCGTGACTTTCCCAGAGGGAAGGTTTTGTGGGGTCGCGGTCAGAAATATTCACATCATGCCCTTGTCCGCCCGGTGCGGCGTGCATATCCAGGATGAGGTGCATATTGTTTGCGCGGCACCAGTTTACAAGTGAATCTGTGAGTGCAAAACCAGTTTCGAGCCACGTATTTTTTCCTTTTATAGGTTCATCATAAACAGGAAGCGTGTACAAATTGTAGTGCATCGGTAAACGCACGGAATTAAAACCCCAGCGTTTAAGGGAATCAATATCTGCTTTCTGAATGAAATTTTCCCGCCATGCGGAATAAAAAGCTTTAGTTTTCTCAGCGCCGATCAGCTCCTCCACGTGCTCTTTAAAAACGTATTGCTGTCCAGAAAATGGCACTTTCAGCATATAACCTTCCTGAAGCATATAACCGCCCAGCCCGATTCCGCGGAGCAGTACATTCTCATTGTTGGCATTTACAATGCGCGTTCCATCGGTTTTTAAAAAATCCTGTGCAAAAGTAAGTGTCGTGAACAATAATAAAGCAGGAAGTAAATAATTGAATTTCATAGAGAAAATTTAAATGGTTTTATTCCCAAATGTACGTGCCCACAGCGCCGGCATCTAGCGTGGTAATTGCGAACTCATCGCCCACCTGAATATTGAACGTTGTTTGACTGTTTCCATCATTTTCAACGAGCAACACTTTTTTTCCATTTGGAGTGATAAAAGCGGCATTTTGAAGGGAACCGGCAACGTTACTTGCGATACGCACAGAACCGGCGGGTATAAATTTTGACGCGTGGGCAACAATATAATAACCGACATTCCGGTTAACGGTTTCTCCACCCGAAATGGTAAGCGCGCCTTTGCAAATCGTGCAGCCGCCATCAGTATGCGGACCGAAATCTGCGTCGTTTGCCAAATTCCATTCCAAGGCATTCTTACTCCAGTTGCGCATCGAGCCGATGATGACATTATTTACGTGATAGCGCAGGGTGCCGCCAAAATCATCTTCAGAAGAATTATACTGTTCAGTGAAATAGACATTTTTATCAGGAAAAGCGTTGTGAACGGTAGAAAGCGCGCGGATATCGCCGGCATAAAGGTGAAATGCAGCCCCATCTACAAACGGATTGGCTTTTTCGTCGCTCATCACGGTAATGGGATAATTGGGATTGTCACAATTGTGGTCGTAAGCAATGATTTTGGTTTCAAAACCTGCTTCGCGCAAGGTGGGGCCAAGATTGTTTTTGATAAAATCGGTCTGATCTGTCGCCTCCATGTACATACTTGGGTTGTTTCCACCATGAAGTGGCTCATTCTGGGGCGTAAGCGCATCTATTGTAATGCCCGCTGCTTGCATTTCCTGGAGGTATTTTAGCCAATAATCGGCATAAACCTGATAATATTCCCTTCGCAGGCTGCCGCCTATAAAACTGTTATTGTCCTTCATCCATACGGGCGCCGTCCACGGGGAAGCCATGATTTTTAGATCTGGATTTATCGCCAGGATTTCCTGTAAAAGTGAAATCACACCACTGTCTTTTTCCAGGCTGAATTCAGAAAGATCAGTATCTGCTTCTCCCTCGGGAAGGTCATTGTAGGTAAAAGGTGCCGCATTTAAGTCTGAAGCACCCACGCTAATACGTAAATAACTTACCGAAATAGAAGCATCTGAATCGCCGAACAATTCCTCTAAAAGCGCCGTTTTTTTAGAGGCGTCAAGTGCATTAATTACGTCTGCGCTACCGCCTGTAAGCGTATAACCAAAACCATCAATGGTTTGAAAGGTCTGAGATTCATCAACGGTGATACTTGGGAAAGTATTGGTCTCGGTCTTAAAACTGATGATATCACTTTGTTTTTTCAGCTTTACGCTTTCATCAGATTTTGTTAGCCAAAAAGTAACATCTGCGGTTGCAGCAGGATTTTCCGGCTCTGGGTTTGATATATTCGCCGTATTGCCATCATTGTCAGAAGAGCAGGAAAACTGTATTAGCGCAAAACAAAGCACAACCATCCTTGTTATTTTTGATAAATAAAAATGATTCATAGCATTGATTTTTAAATTGGAAAAACAACCCATTATTGGTCTAAAAGAGGTCATTAATATGTTTAAAACGACGATTTTCAACTCTTTTTGACAGGTAATTGACCAAAAATGTGCTTGTATTTGAGGAGAAGCGAGGAAATCTTTTCTTCAAACAAAATTTCTATTCGCGTTTGCCACGCATTTCAATATTAGTAACAGAGATACCAGTAGAACCCGTACTTTCACCACCACTTTTGATAAGAAAATAAACCGTTCCTGATTGTTCAAAACTAACTGTATTACCAGATCCTACACAGCCTAACTGGGAAATCCTTCCGTCAAACTCAGAATTTCCACATCCATCATATGTACTAAGGGCAATTCTTCTACCATCTGCGGCATAATCACTATTTTGTACAGGTGGCTCGGGGGAAACATAAGCTTCAAACCAAGTGTTTGTTGCGCCACTTCCAAAAACCCGCATATCTATTGTATATTCTTTATTGGCCTCCACTTCAACGGCCTGAAAAATGCCCTGCTGGTTGAAATCACTTGCAGTAATGGTCGCAAAGCCATCGTTAAAAGACCAGTTTGCGCCTGATTCACTAATGTTTAAAACCGTCCAATGTTCTTGCGCAGCCTGATTTTCAAACTTACCGCCCTGGATAATGTTCCCTGCAGCGGGATCTGATGTGGCTACCTCGATTTCCTGTGTAGCAATGTTCACCGCGCCACCACGGCCTATAACCCGTTGCGAAGCGGTGTAGGTTCCTGCGTCCGGTAAAAAGATGGTATCTGTGGCCGGTGCGTTATAAAACCCATCGCCAATGTTCCACATAAAACGCAATACATTATCATTTGTGGATTGTAGCACAAAGCTGTTGGGATCACCATCTACCGGTTTAACGGTAAAGGAAGCGTCTACATCAGGATCGGTAAGGCCGTTGCCTATTCCGGACTCGTCAGGTGTACAACTGGCAAGAAGGCCTGCCGTTAGTATTGCTAAAAGAGAATAAGACCGGAAGGGATTGATTATTTTTGAAAACATGTTCTTTCGGGTTTTGAGTTAGTAATTGGGGTTTTGAACAATAACAGTATTTTCCAGCTCGTTGAGCGGTATAGGAAGTACTTCGTTCTTGCCTGCTGTAAACCCAGCGCCAGAAAGTACCGTAGCAGCGCGGCCGGTGCGTACAAGGTCAAACCAGCGGTGGCCCTCGCCAGCGAGTTCTAAACGGCGTTCGGTCATGATCGCATCTATAGATACGGGGACAGATGGTAAACCTACTCTGGCACGAACCGCATCAAGTAAGGCTTGCGCACGGGCACCGTTTCCGCCCAATGCCTCTGCTTCCATTAAATAGCTGTCAGACAAACGCATGACATAAACATTTTGTGCGTAATTAAGTTCAACAACACCGCCACCAGTAGTTTTATCTGAATTTAGTGGCATGAATTTTTTTAGAAAGTAGCCCGTGTCCTGATTGGCCGGCGTGTAGGTGATTTTCCCTTGCTGTTGTAGGGCTGCAAGATCTGCGATTGTGGTTGCGAAACGAGGATCACCCTGCATAGCATTATATAGATCTTGAGTAACTGTATTAAAACTCCAACCGCCAGCGTAATCAGGAGCATCAGAACCTGCGATAAGCGAGAAGCCACGAGGACCTACCATGTGACTTACGGTATTCCCTTCATTTTGACCACCACCCCAGTTGCCATAATCTACATTTGCACCACTGGTGCTGGCTATTTCAATAATCCCTTCGGAATTAAAGCCAACAGTACTCAAAAACAGATCAGCATAATTATCTACTAGTCTATAACCGAATGGACTAGTTCCCCCTGCAGTCCCATTTACAGCAACAAACTGTTCTGCTGCCAGCTCATTTTTACCCTCGTAGAGGTACACTTTGCCCAACAATGCTTTCGTGCTCCCCTGAGAAAAACGGCCACCTTCGTTCTCCAGATCTGTAATGGTCATGGGAAGGTCTGGTATTGCCTCCGTAAGATCGGTTTCTATTTGTGCGTACACTTCTGCCGCTGTTACCTGTGGTACATCATAGATTTCGGCAGTAAGTAAGGGTACGGTGATCAATGGGACATTACCAAAAAGGCGCACCAGTTCAAAATAATAATAGGCGCGCAGGGTTTTTGCCTCTGCGGTAAAACGTGCCTTTAGATTTTCATCCATAGGTACGTCTGGTAATTTTTGAAGCAGCACGTTGGCTCGGTTCACGCCCTGAAAAAAATCATTCCAAAAGCTTGGAGGCACCGTTGATTCATCAATGGTGTAATCATTAAAAGACTGGATTCCTGCACCATCAGAAGAACTACCACCCCCAGCGTTAAAATCGTCTGAGCCGGCATTCATCATGGTGATCATGTTCTCAAAAGTCTTGGTCTGCTTACCCATAATGTCATAGGTTGCAACAAGACCAGTATATGCCTGATCAGCATTGGCATAGTAATTTTCTTCAAGAAAAGTTCCTTGAGGTTTTATTTCAATGTATTCTTTAGAGCAGGAAATGGTCAAGGTTGTGAAAACAATACCTACTACGGGATATACTAAATGTTTCAGTTTCATATCGTTTTTTTAAAATTGTAAATTAACACCCACTAAACCTGTAACGGCCTGTGGATAGAAGCCGCGGTCAATCCCAAATACACCCCCACCAATTTCGGGATCAAAACCTGTATATTTTGTAAAGGTGAACAGATTTTCTCCCGTAACGTAAAGGCGCAACCTGGAAAGACCCACCTTATCAATCACGTCTGTAGGAAGACTGTATCCTAGCTGAACCGTCTTAATGCGCACATAATCACCCTTTTCAAGGTAAAAATCAGACGGGTTTGAGAAGTTGTTGTTGGCGTCGCTGTTTAAAAGGCGCGGGTACGAATTAGAAGTTCCCTCACCCGTCCAACGGCCAAGTGCCTCGGTCTGATAATTTGCGTTTTCGATATCTAATCTTCTTAGACCCTGAAAGATTTTATTTCCGGCAGCGCCCTGGGTAAAAATAAGTAGGTCGAAGTTTTTATAATCCATGTTCAGTGTAAAACCGAAGGTATATTTTGGGATAGAATTCCCTAAAAACTTCCGGTCTGCTTCGGTTATAGCGCCATCATCATCAAGATCTACCCATTTAAAATCACCTGGAACGGCATTAGGCTGAATAACCTGCCCTGCAGAATTCACGTAATTGTTCACCTCTGCCTGATTCTGAAAAATACCATTGGTCTTAAAACCGTAGAACGAATTAAAAGATTCTCCTACAGCTGTACGGGTTATGGGGTAATTACCTGATTGAATAGTTTGTCCTCCCGAAAGAAAATCAATACCGTCACCTAAATACGTAACTTCATTTTCTAAATACGATAGGTTGGCATTTGCAGAAATATTAAAATCCCCGAAAGTCTTATTATAGCCCAGTTCAATATCAAAACCCCTGTTTACCATATCTGCCACATTTGCAGCAGGATTGCCCGTTCCTACATAACCTGGAATACGCAGATCTTGCAGAATGCCTACGGTTTTCTTGTTATAATAGTCAAAAGTAAGGGTCAGATTGTTGAATAAGCGGGTGTCAAAGCCTATGTTGGTCTGGTGCGTTTCTTCCCATTTAAGATCTGGGTTGGCAGGTGCGTTGGGACTGTTGCCAATAACCACGGTTGCCACGTTGCCAAACGTGTAGTTGCGCCCTGCGCCTATTGTTGATAGATAACGAAAATCACCAATCGCATCGCTTCCTACAACACCGTAACCACCTCTTATTTTCAACTGACTCACAACATCATTTTCTGGCCAGAAATCTTCTTTAGTAGGAACCCACCCCAATGAAAAGGAGGGAAAATAACCGTATTTGTTATTGCTACCAAAACGGGTTGAACCATCCCGGCGGATGATACCGGTAAAAAGGTATTTTTCCTTGAAATCATATGTAAGTCTTGTAAACAAGGAAGTGACGCGGTGCTCTGTACCAATGTAGGCACTAGAGATAATCTGATCATCTGGAACCTCAAAAAACGCTGCATCTTCACGATTTGTTACAGGAATATTATTATAAGTAACCGTTGAACCTCTGGTATCATTCTCCGTATAGGTTCCCTGACCCAGCAAAACGCTGAAATTATGTCCATTTATTTCTTTGGTATAATTAAGCGTGTTTTCAATATTCCATCCAAAACCACGATTCATTTCCTGAGAAAAACTATTTTGAGAGGTTACCACAGAACTGTTTAGATAAGAAACAGGGGTAAAATTTTCAGCACCGTAATTTGCCAATTTACCGCCCAATGTGCTTTTTAAATTTAAACCAGGTATCAATTCCAAATTTACGTACACATTACCGACAAAATTATCTGCCCAGTTGTAATTGCCCAATCGTGTTTGGGTATAGGCAAGTGGATTGGTCATTTCCTGAATTACCAAATTTGAAATACCATAAGGATTTCCGTTGGCACTTCTCAAGATTCCATCATTACTGGAATAAGGTGATCCATTAACAAGGGCAGGATCAGTTTCTACTACAGGAGTTAAGGGATCCAGATTAATAGCAGAGCTCAACGGACCACCAAATTCACTATTGGTATTACCCAGACCGGTACTTTTTTCGTTTGAATAACCAATAGTCTGACCAATGGTAATGATGTCATTGATTTTATGGGTAGAGTTGAGGCGAATGTTTTTACGCGTATAGTGTGAAATATCTTTTGTTACGATCCCTTCTTGATCCAGATACCCAAAGGATAGATAAAAGGTAGAAACATCATTTCCGCCGCTCAGACTAACCTCGTGGTTTGCGCGTTCTGCAGCGTTGTTGAAAATCGCATCCTGCCAGTCTATACCCTTACCAAAACTTTGAGGGTCTGCAAAAGGCAAAGCATAACCACTTACCGGACCGCTGTAGTCATTTGCGTATTTTTCGTTATAAAGGGTGGCATATTGTGTACCGTTTAAGAGATCCAATTTTCTTGCCGGGCCAGATAAACCAGAATATCCGTTATAGTTGACACTCAACTTGCCAGATTTCCCTTTTTTGGTGGTAACCAATATAACCCCTGCCGCAGCTCGTGCTCCGTAAATAGCTTGGGAAGCAGCATCTTTTAAAACTTCTATAGACGCAATGTCAGATTGGTTGAGGTAGCCAATGCCGCCTGCATCAACAATAACACCATCAACCACCCAAAGCGGCTCATTATTACCAAAACTCGTAATACCGCGCACCCTTATGGTTGAAGAAGAACCGGGCTGGCCAGAATTTGCGGCAATGGTCAAACCAGAAGAACGGCCCTGTAAGGATTGTTCAACCCTTGTAACAGGTAGGCTTTCCAGATCTTCAGCTTTGACGCTTGAAATAGCACCGGTCACCACACTTTTTTTCTGCGTACCATAACCTACGACAACTACTTCATCTAGAGAGTTAGTATCTTCTGTAAGATTGATTTTAAAATTTGAATCGGCATTAACGGGAATTTCCTGCGTATTATAACCTACGTAAGAAATTACAAGCACATCTCCTTGAGAAGCTGCAATACTAAAATTACCATCAAAATCGGTTAGTGTACCTGTATTGGTTCCTTTAACAAGAACATTTGCACCAGGTAATGGGACATTAACTGCATCAAGTATGGTTCCCGTAATCTGTTGTGTCTGTCCCATAACGGCTTGCATGAGAAAGACGAAAGCAAACAAAAAGTAATGTTTAATTTTCATTAAGTTAAATTTTAGAATGATTTTATAAATTGCCCTATTTGCTATTTTGTTAATATCACAATTAAGGCGCTACGAAATCGTTTTATTGAAATTTTAAGCGGGGCTAAATTAGAATATGATATTCGTTAAATATCTTTTCTATTACTTTTGTGTTACGTCATCATTCATAAAGACTACGTTTTTTATACGTCATTCGCCATAAGTCTTTGAATTTCAATAATTATATTTTAAAAAAAATAGATTAATTTTAAGAAATATTGATTATTCTTTTATTGGATAATAAGTAGCATTCATTCTATGCGTATTTGTATTAATACATTTATTGTTTTCTTGTTTCTAATCGGGATTAATAATGCCAGGTCGCAGGCAATTTTTTTTGATAAGAATATTCAATCTCCTAAAATCAGTCATTTTTCACGGAATGATTTTAAGAGTGATGCCCAGTTTTGGGATATGACCTCAGATGCTGAAGGTGTACTTTACTTTGGAAACAACGATGGGGTTATAATTTTTGACGGTGAATTTTGGAAAAAAGTCAATCTGCCCAATAGTTCATCTGTGCGTAGTCTATGCACCGGGAAAAATGGTACGGTGTATGCTGGTGGTTTTAATGAACTTGGGGTAATTAATAAAGATAGTACGGGTACCTATATGTACCAGTCACTAACTGATAGGCTTAATCTGGACGACCGTAATCTTGAAAATATTTGGCAGGCACATGCCGTAGGTGACCTGGTAGTTTTTAGAACTTTCAGCGAACTTATTGTATTTAATAAAAATGCAGCAACCCATTTGTCAACAAATTCACGATTCACGCATTCTGGAGTAGTGGCAGAACGTTTGTTTATCCAGGAGCAGGGGAGTGGTATCATGCAGTTTGACCCAAACGTTCGAAAGCTGGAATTGGTTTTTAAAAATGAAGCTTTCAATGGAGAGGAGATCACTGCATTTTTACCGCTTGAAACGGATAATAACCTTTTATTGATTGCAAAAAGCGGAAATCTCTACAAGGCGGATGTTTTCAATAAGAAGGTCGTTTTTTGGAAATCAATATTCAATAAGGGGCAAAGGGACCAGGTCATAACAGCGTTAAAAAAGAACGGCCAATTTTTCCTGGGAACTTTAAGCTCAAAGATAATTGTACTTGATGAGACGGGAAGTCTGGCAGAAAAAGTCAATTATTTTGACAATGTTTTTGATTCTACCGTATTAAACATGTTTGAGCACAAAGGTGATTTATGGGTGCTTTTGAACAATGGTCTTGATTTTATAGATTATAATGCACCGGTGACCTCCCTTTTTGACCAGGCTTCAATCTATGATATCCTGATACGCGACACTACTATTTATCTAGCAACAAACAGAGGTGTTTACCGCGCAGAAAAAAGTAATCAGAACATCAGAAAAACAGATTTTAAACGAATTAACGGACTTGAAGGTCCGGCGTGGTCCATTCAGGAAGAAAGTGGAAGCATTATCGTATCGCATGACCGAGGTCTGTTTATTTTAAATGACGATCAGGTTGAGAAGATAGATAAGGCTAATGGGTTCTGGAAAATCATTCCTATTTCAGATTTAGAAAATAGGTATCTGGCCACCAATTACAACGGAATTTATCTTTTAACAAAAAAGGACAATAACTGGCAACTCTCTGCAAAAATTGAAGGTTTTGACGAGTCCACACGAGATATAGCTCAGGCTGAAGAGGAAAACAGTTTTTGGGTTTGTCATGGATATCAGGGCGTTTATAAAATCAAGTTCAATGCAGATTACAGTCGTATTTACTCGGTAGACCATTATACTGATAAGAATGGTTTTAGTTCACCTTTTAATATCAATGTGCGCCGCTGGAAGGGCAGTACTGTTTTTACAACTAACACAGGCGTTTATACGTTTAACTACGCAGGAAATACTTTCGAGCCTTTTACGCCCTTAAATAAAATCCTGGATAGTACGTTAAATACGAGGCAACTTATTCAAAAAGGAGAGAGGACGTGGGTGGTGCAGGACGATGAAGTGGCCTATTTTGATAAATCAAACCCTAGGGATCTTCATAAAAATCTATTCCTGAATCTGAAGGGAAACCTCAATAAAGGTATGGAGCGCATTTTACCTATTGACAGCGCGCATGTGCTCATTGGCGCTAAAACCGGCCTTTTTCTATATGACCTAATGCCAGGGAAAGCTCAAAAAAATATTGACACAAAAATTACCGAAGCGTATTACCTCAAGGGTGAGGTGCTTAAAAAATTGCCTATACATACATCTGATCGTATTCTCGTACCTAATGAAACCGCTATATTCAGCATCTCATTTGCGTCACCGCAGATGTCGCCTAAAACGCCCATAGAATATAGTTATCGCTTGAACAACGCCGAAGATAAATGGTCTGCCTGGACCTTAAATCCTACAAAGGAATATACCCGCTTGGTGCCCGGTGATTATACTTTTGAGGTTAAAAGTAGAAATTTTGCCGGTGTGGAAGGTCAAAAAGCAGCACTAAAATTATATGTTCCCGCCCTCTGGTATCAGACTGTAACGGCGATCGTATGCTATATTACCCTATTTTTTCTGTGTATTCTCATAACATATACCCTTGTTAAGAAAAAAATCAAAACCGAGCGTAGAAAATCAAAGGTTGAAGCCTATAAGTCAAAAAAACTACTGGAACTGGAAATCGAGCAACTCAAACTCATGCAAGATAGGGAACGCATTCAACGGGATAAAGAGATGCTCGAGGAAGACAATATTGAGAAAAGTAAGGAATTGGCCAATTTTACCATGCTTTTGGTCAAAAAAAAGGATATTTTCTCAGATACTTACACTAACCTAAAGGAATTTAGAAAAACCCTCAACACGCAACCTGCAAAGAAACGCCTAAATGACGTACTTTCTAAACTTAACCAGCACCGTATAGGGGAAGAATATATGCGCGTATTTGATGTTAATTTTGAAAAAGTACACAAAAACTTTTTTAAAGCCCTTAAAGATCTCGACCCCAATCTGAGCAAAAGAGAACTACGCCTTTGTGCTTTTGTAAAGATGAACCTAACAAATAAAGAAATAGCGCCATTACTCAATATTTCGGTACGTGGAGTGGAAACAGCACGTTATCGTGTGCGTAAAAAACTTGATGTACATGAGACCAGTTTTCAAGAATTTCTTCAAAATCTTTCTCATGCACCTGCGAACTAAACTCTATAAAGCTGATTGAGGATTAATAATTGCTTAACTTTAAAATTTTTGTTTTGTACTAGTTTTATCCCACCTCAAAAAATTACAATGAAAAACCTAATTGTTCTCACCTTATTTATGCTCGTGCTGCAAATGTCGCAAGCTCAGGAAGTCACCACGATGACCTATAACATTAGAATGAATACGGATGCTGATGGGGAAAACGCCTGGCCGCTTCGCAAAGAATATTTAGCGGAACAAATCAAATTTTATGATCCTGATTTTTTTGGGGTTCAGGAAGCGCTCCCGGAGCAAATGGATTTTTTAAGGGAAGCGTTTTCAGATTATACTGCTTTAGGGGAAGGTCGAGAAGGAAAAAACAAAGGGGAATTCTCCGCGCTCTTCTTTAGGAAAGAGAAATTTAAACTGGAGGAAAACGGTATGTTCTGGCTTTCTGAAACGCCTGAGAAAATTTCCACAGGTTGGGATGCCGCGTTGCCCAGGGTTTGTACCTATGGATTGTTCCGTTTAAAAGAGGGAAACAAAAAAATATGGGTTTTCAATACGCATTTTGATCACATAGGCCAGCAGGCGCGTGTGAATAGCGCCCAACTTATACTGGATAAAATCAAATCTTTAAATACCGAAAATTACCCGGTTGTGGTGATGGGCGATCTCAATGTTGAACCTGATAAAGAAGTGATCGCAACGTTTGAAAAACAATTGATCGACACGCATGAAATTTCAGAAGCAGGCGCTTTTGGTCCAGAAGGAACCTTTAACGGTTTTCATTTTGATGAACCCGTAACCAAAAGGATCGATCATATATTTGTATCAAAAAATGGGATAAAAGTCCTAAAATATGGGATTTTGAGTGACTCCAGAGATCTCAAATATCCATCAGATCACCTGCCCGTGTATACGCTGCTAAAATTGGAATAAAAGCCCCAAAAACTGATTTTTTTTACCCTTTTTCAAGCCGAAAACATGCGATTTTTACCTGTTTTCATTGGATATCCCTTAATTTTAATTGTAGGGAAACATCACCTTTCCATTCATTGATATCCAAAGAATAACAAGCACTAAAGGGTTTCTGATCTGTGATCAATGCACACTTTTCACCAAGGTTGAATCCTATTGCCCCTATGGAAACACCGCTGTGTTCCCCAGGAAGGCCGTGCTGGGTAACGGTACATTTTAAATGCTTGCCCTCACCGCCCACACATTTACCATAGCCCGTATCTTTTAAATCTGTGCTCATAAATACCGGGGTCATATTACCGGGGCCAAAAGGCTCAAATTGTTTTAAGATTCTGTAAAATTTAGGTGTGATTTCTTCCAGTTCAAGTGCCGCGTCAATGCGTATTTCAGGAATTAGCAAGCGTTCATCAATCTTATCGTGAACCACTTCTTCAAATTTCAGTTTAAAGTTTTCATACTGATCTTCAAAAAGCGTTAGCCCCGCAGCATATTTATGACCACCAAACTGCTCAATATATTCAGCACACTGTTCTAAGGCGTCATACACATCAAAACCTTTTACAGAACGTGCGCTTGCGGCCAGCTTTTCACCGCTTTTAGTAAATACAAGGGTAGGACGGTAATAGGTTTCAGTGAGGCGGGAGGCAACGATACCTATAACGCCTTTGTGCCAGTCTTCATGAAAAACCACGGTTGTTTTGCGCTCTTCTTCCTTATTATGAAGGATTTGGCTGAGTGCCTGCTCTGTGATCTCGCGATCCAGTTCCCGGCGTTCCGTATTTAATGATTCAATAGCAGCGGCCTTATTTGTCGCAATTTCAGGATCGTTTTCCTTTAATAATTCTACGGCGTGCAGACCATGTTTTATACGTCCTGCCGCGTTTATACGTGGGGCAATGATAAAAACAACATCCGTAATACTGAGTTTCTTCTTATCAATTTGTTTGATCAGTGCTTCTAACCCTATTCTGGGGGCAGTATTGATCACGTGGAGCCCATAATAGGCAAGCACCCTGTTTTCCCCTGTAATGGGCACAATATCTGCGCCTATCGCCACCGCTACCAGATCGAGGTAAATACTAAGTTCTTCAATGGTTTGCCCTTGCCGGCCTGCAAGCGCCTGTACTAACTTAAAGCCTACCCCACAACCACAAAGTTCTTTATAGGGATAGTCACAGTCCGTTCTTTTGGGATCGAGAACGGCAGCCGCTTTTGGGATATTTTCACCGGGACGGTGGTGGTCACAGATGATAAAATCAATCCCTTTTTCAGCTGCATATTGAACCTTTTCAATGGCTTTGATACCACAATCAAGCGATATGATAAGCGTGATCCCATTATCATGGGCAAAATCAATACCCAGATAGGAAATGCCATACCCTTCTGCGTAGCGATCAGGAATATAACTTGCAACATTGGGATAGCGGCTTTCCAGATAACTGCTCATAAGTGCTACGCTGGTTGTGCCATCTACGTCATAATCGCCATAAACAAGTATGTTTTCTCCATTTTCAATCGCTTTTTCAATACGGTCTACGGCAAGGTCCATATCTTTCATCAGGAAGGGATCGTGCAAATCATCCAGCGAAGGGCGAAAGAATTTTTTTGCTTCCTCAAAAGTATGGATACCTCGCTGCACAAGGAGCTGTGCTACGGTTTCTGAAACACCAAGCGCTGTAGAAAGTGTCCTGGTTGTATTTTGTTCGGGAATGGGTTTTAAGCTCCAGCGCATAATGCTTTATAAAGCGTAAAGATACGAATTAAGGATTGGGTGATTACAGAATGCCCTACTTCTACAAGGTAGTATGGTCCTCAACTATCATTTTTTCAAAATGTGTTGATTCTTAACTTAGAAATGATACAAATACAAAGAAATAACCGTTTTTCATGTCTATTTTTGAAAAGAGCAATTCGGGTTTTATGAAAAATTATTTGATTTTTTTTCTGCTAATGTCTTTAATACGTCCGCTGGAAGTTATGGCACAATTTCACGATAATGTTGTTATTGCCCACAGGGGCGCATGGAAAAAGAACCAATATCCAGAAAATTCAATAGCCGCGCTTAGAGAAGCTATTAAACTGGGTTGTCATGGTTCAGAATTTGATGTTCATATGACGAGCGATAACGTGCTTGTAGTGAATCATGATGCTGAATTTTACGGTTTGGATATAGCGACTTCTACTTATAACGAGCTGCTGGCTCTAAAACATCCCAACGGGGAAAAAATACCTACCGTTGAAGAGTATCTTACCGAAGGAATGAAGCAGGATAAAACAAAGCTCATTTTTGAAATAAAATCTTCAGAAGTTGATAAAGAACGCACTTTAGAACTTACAAAATTGTCTGTTGCGTTAGTGCATCATCTAAAGGCCCAAAAGTGGGTAGAATATATCTGTTTTGATTTTGACGCGGGAGCATATGTACATGAACTCGATCCCAATGCGCACATTGCTTATTTAAATGGTGATAAAACACCAGAGGAAGTTAAAGAAGCAGGTTATACCGGCCTTGATTACCATTTTAGTGTGTATGAAAAAAATCGGCACTGGATTAAAGATGCCCATGAACTGGGACTCAGTATCAATGCCTGGACCGTAAACAAACCAGAAGATATGAAGCGTTTGCTAGACCAGAATGCTGAATTTATCACCACAAACGAGCCCGAATTGTTATTTGAGATTCTCGAGAAACGGAAAAATCAAGAATAGCCAAGTAGTTAATAACTAGGATAAAAACATTTATTGGAGCGTACTATAGTAGTGAATTATATTCAATTTTTACCTAATTTGTGTTATTAATGTAATAAACAGCTAACATGAAAAGATTTTGTTATTTTCTCATATTATCTATTATCTTCAACAGTTGCTACAGTTACAAAACACCTATAGAGAATACAGAAGATATGCTAATAGGCAAGCACTATAAGATGACCTTTGAAGATGGAACGGTTAAACGATTTAAGTACAAAGATGGAATGGATAGCCTGAAAATAGCCTCCCTTTTTTTTGACAAGAATGATAAAATCGCCCTATCTGATGCTATGGAAATCAAAGAGGGGAAATTTTCTATTTTCAAAACATCGCTCATAGCCGTTGTTACCGCAATTTTCACTGGGTTATTCTACACAGCTTTAGATTTTCCTTTAGATACGGGAGGCAACTTTCAATTATAGGTAGTTGAAATACTTTAGGGTAAACGATCACTTTCACATACTATTGATCCACTCTGCGGGATTCTGGCGTTCGCTATCTTTGTAAACCACAAATTTTAGGATGGTCTTTCCGGTAAAAGTGTCTTTTGCCACTGCTCCTATAGCTTGTTTAACCGCTATTTGCTGATCAACGCTTACCTGAAGGTTTATAAGATTTTGATAGACGGTTATATAATTACCGTGGCGTACATAAACCGCAAAATTTGCACCTGGCAGACTTTGTATCTTGAAAACAGTTCCTTTAAACGCAGACCGCGCAAGGCTTCCGGGTTCGGTTTCTATTTCTACACCGCTATTGTAGGTAGTAATATTTGATAGGGTAGGGTGGCGCGAAGTACCGAATTTTTTATAAATGCGTCCAGATTCGACCGGCCAGGGCAATTTACCTTTATTGGATGCAAAGTCATTGGCCAGGGCACGTGCTTCTGGGGTCAGTGCAAAGGTGGTTGTGCTGCCTTTAGTAGTGCTGGTATTTCCTGTTTTTTTGTTTGATGCCGCAATCGCTTCTCGAATGATGCGGTCTATTTCCTTATCAATACGGTCTGCTGCGCGTTGCTTGCTATTTATCTGGCCTGCGTACGTGCTTTCTTTTTTCTTTATGGTTGCCATCAGACCATCCTGCTGTTTTTTCTCTTCTTGAAGTTGGGCCTGTTCCTTCTTATTTTCGGCAATAAGTTGTTCTTTTTCGGCTTTTTGAGCAGCTAATTTACGGTTGGTTTCTTGCAGAAGTGCTGCACGTTCCTGTATTTGCTCGCCCTGTTTTTTTCGGTAATTGTTGTATTGTTTGAGGTACTGTACCCTTTTATAGGCCTGGGTAAAACTTTTTGAAGATAACAAGAACATAATACGGCTCTGGCTACTTTTACTTTTGTAGGATTTGAGCACGAGCGCTGCATATTCCTGCTTTAACTTTTCGAGCTCATCGCGTAGCGCCGATATCTTCTCAAGATTCTTATTGATTTCACCCGTAAGGAGATTGGCTTGTTTATTAGTTACCCGTATCAAATCTTCACGCGCTTTGATTTTCTGAGAGAGATCTTCCACCTGATTGAGCACATTGATCTCCTGTCTTTTATTGGTCTGCCTTAGTTTATTGATCTGAGAGATCTGGTTCAGCAGTTCCTGGCGCTCACGCTCCAGCTGTTTTTGTTTTTCGGTCTGTGCCGAAAGCATTTGGGTTCCAAAAATTAGGAAAACAAGTAAAAAAACGGACTTCGGTATGCAAAAAAGTCGGATCAAAGTTCAATTTCTTTATAACCGCCAGGTATTTCAAAAGGGAAACTTACCTCTTCATTGACCTCTACATTGCGGTAGGAGATATCTATTTCTGTAGTTTTGTCGCCTTCTTTTGCACGTACCAAAACCTCTTCTGGCAAGATGCCTATATTTTGAGCTGCATAATCACTATAGGAAACAGTAAGTTCCCTATCCTTGTTTTTCTGTTGCAGACGTTGCTGCTGCATGGTAAAACGCTGTGGATCCAGATAAAAGAACAAACTAAAAAGATCACGCTGTTTTTTAGGAACAACCAGGTAATTCTGTTGACCGGCAATGGCGTTGTAACCGCCTTTGTTGAGTTCAAAAATAGGCTGGCCCAGAAGAAGTGCCTGCACCTGCTTAAAGTCAAGCGCTGTACCCAAAAGCTCACTCAATAATTCAAAATCACCATCAAAGTAGGTTCCATCTATCTTTTCATAATACTGCACATGATCTGGGGTTATTTTTGCTTTTGCAAGCGAAATACCTAAAATGGAGGCACTCATCCATATGGTTTTATCTTTTTCCATACGCAGGCTCACGCTTACGCCTTGTGTGGTATGTTCATCTTTATAACGAACCTTAAGTTTTGCGGCAAGGGTATTAAAATCGAAATGCGTATCGTAATGCGATTCTATAATTTTTGCCGAAGCCAGGTCTTCTGGAGTGACCGCTGTACGGGTAGATTTACAACCACTTAGTAATAGCACAAAGCAAAAAAGAATTGAAAAAGTATATTTCATAGTTTTTATTGCATCAATTGGGTAGCGCGTTTTTTATATTCAGCGCCTTTAGTGGGATTTCCAGATTTTTCATAAGCAGCACCTAGTTGCGTATAAAAATCACTTTTCATTGTAGGGTCTTCAATTACATAATCAATACCTATTTCAAGATCCTGAATGGCAGCCGTGTAATTTTCCAAACTGTTATTAGCCACACCCGAAATCAAATAAAAGATAGGCTGGCTGGGATAGAGATCCTGACCTTCCTGAGCCAGTTTTACCGTTTCCTGAAACTTCAGGGCTTCCAATTGTAAAATCATGAGGTTTTTGATCACATTAAAATCTTCGGGCTCACTTTGATAGGCGTTGAGGTAATAATCAAGCGCTTTTTCCTTATCATCGTTTTTAAGATAATAACCCGCCAACTCCTGATTGACATCTATTTTTTCCTTTTCGCTGAAAAGGGCTACTGCCTGCTCAAGTTCATTCTCAAACTCGGGATGTTCTTCCACAAAGAGCAAAAAATCATTGAGCACACTATGCTTCGCCTTCACTTCAATAGAAGTACTCCTGAGCACTTTATCCATAGAACGTACTGCTTCTTCTATATTGCCTTTATCCAGGTTGAATTTATAAAGAGCAAGGTGCGCGGCATCTGCTTTGGGATTGATATCCAGTAATTTTTGGGCAGTTTCATACGCTTTTTGCGTCTCGCCCTGCTCACTGAATACATAGATAAGGTTAAGGTAATTTTGTTCAGAATCAGGATTGGACTTGATACGCTCTCTAATGGCCTGTTCTTCAAGATCGCCACCGCTTAGCGCATAAGCCTGACGCCGCATCTGGTCTCTGTAGGTATCTTTACCCATTTCATTATCAAGCTCATCCAGTAGCGCAAGCGCTTTATCAAATTCTTTAGTACGTATATAAATGCGTGCAAGGTCTTCTTTGTACTGCGGATCAAAAGAAATAAGCTGCTTTACAAGGTCTATGGACTTTTGAAAATTTTGCTTCGCATAATACACTTCGTAAAGACTTTCCATCACATCGCGCTGCTTAGGCTTCAATTTCAGCGCTTTTAAGTAATTATATTCTGCGCCTTCCGTTTTTCCAGAAAGTGCCATATTCTTCCCTTTTTCAAAGTAGAGAATAGCTTCTTTGGGACGAAGGGCAATACAGACATCCAACGCGGTAATCGCACGGTCATAATTTTCGATCGCTTTTTGTTTTAAAGCTTCAAAAAACGATTCCTGAAATTTATCTGTCACATTGCCCAGATCATCAATATTCACTTCTTTAAGCGCAGGATCTTCTTGCGCATGCATGGGAACGGTAAGCCAAAGCAAACCAAATAAAAGAAGTAGATTACGCATAAATATATGATCCGCAAAGCGGAAATTAGTACCTTAAAAGGCTGTTTTATGTATCAAAAAGGCCATTAATCCAATACCGAATAATCACCTATGCTTATTTCGGTAAAATTACCATCAAATTTTGCATAGTTACCTATCATGGCATTTTTCAAATTGGCATTTTTAACCGAACTAAAATTTTGTATTAAACTGTCAGCAATCGTGCTGTCTTCAATCACCGTCCCCATACCTATGGAAACATTAGGGCCTATTGTTGCATTTTTAAGCACTACGTCATCACCTATGAAACATGGCGGTACGATCTCGCTGTTTTCTAATTTAGCGCTTGAGGATACCATTTCTACATTTTCCTGGTGTAAAAAGTTGAGCATTCTTCCATTTGTTTCTACGGTAACCGCTTTGTTGCCACAGTCCATCCACTCCTCAATCTGGCCAGGTTTAAAGGTGTATCCTTTAGCCTGCATTTGCTTAATACCGTCGTTGATCTGATATTCTCCGCCGTGCATTAGATTTTTGTCCAGAACTTCCTGAAGTTCATTTTTAAGCACTGCTACGTCCTTGAAATAGTAAATTCCTATAACGGCCAGGTCAGAAACAAATTCCTCTGGTTTTTCAACCAGGCCGGTGATCTCATTTTTGTCGTTAAGGGATACTACACCGTACGCCTGTGGATTTTCTACCTGTTTTACCCAGATCACGCTATCAGCATCTTTATCTAACGTGAAATCTGCCCTAAAAAGTGTATCTGCATAAGCGATCACGCAAGGACCGCTCAGGGATTCTTTTGCGCACATGATTGCATGGCCCGTTCCCAGTGGTTTATCCTGATAATAAATGGTGCCTTTCGCCCCTAGTTCCTTAGCGATTTCTTTAAGGTTGTTTTCTACCTGCTCCCCAAAATCAGCACCTATCACAAAAGCTATTTCTTCTACAGGTTCTTCCAATACACCGGCAATATCCTGTACAAGGCGGTGTACAATAGGTTTACCAGCAATGGGAATAAGGGGTTTTGGAATGGTTAGGGTATGTGGGCGCAAGCGGGAACCGCGACCGGCCATGGGAACAATTATTTTCATTTTATTGGATTTTAGACCCGGTGTTACCGGGAAGACTTATGATTTGAGATTAACTCCTTCCGCAAAAGCGGAAAGTTTATGAATATATTTAATGTTTAGATTTGCTCAAATAAAACGTACTATTAACCTGGATACGTTAGATTTTCAGCAAATTATCGAACTGAAAATTATCGTGATCCGGTACTGCCAAAACCACCAGAACCGCGCGCTGTCTCCTGAAGCGTTTCAACCGCTTCCCATGTGGCCTGTTCATGTTTTGCGATGACCATCTGGGCGATTCGCTCGCCAGCCTCAATCACAAAGGTAGTATCAGAAAGGTTGACAAGTATAACACCTATCTCCCCACGATAATCTGCATCAATAGTACCCGGCGAATTAAGGACGGTAATCCCTTTTTTTGCGGCCAGGCCACTGCGCGGGCGTACCTGTGCTTCATAACCTTCGGGAAGTTCAATAAAAAGCCCTGTGGGGATAATGGCCCTGCCCAGGGGTTTAAGCTCAATAGGTTCAGGGTTATTTGCCCGTAAATCCATCCCGGCAGAAGCCGAAGTACTATAAGCGGGTAGTGCGTGTTCAGATTTGTTTACAATTTTAACCGTCATTGCGATAACTGCTTATTTTTTTAATAAAATACGTTTAAGTTCTTTGTTTTCAAGCTTTAAAACCAGTGCGCCAAAAACTGCGAGCAAGATAACACTTACTAAATAATTTTCCCTAAAAACATAAAAGCTTAACCCGGAAAAAAGTATGGCTATAATCAAATAACTGCCTATTCTGGTTAGATTATAGGGTATTTTATAGTGTTTTTGACCTATAAAATAAGAAATCAGCATCATGCTACCGTAAGCTACCAGTGTGGCATACGCAGCAGCCATAAATCCAACGATAGGTATAAAAACAATATTTATAACTATTGTAATACCAGCGCCCACGATTGAAAAATACATTCCGTAGCGGGTTTTATCTGTCAATTTATACCAGATGGAAAGATTGTGGTAAATACCTAGGAATAAATTGGCCAGAAGTACCGCGGGCACGATCCCAATTGCGATGTAATAAGAATCATTGCGAATGAGTATCACCTTAAAAAAATCTATAAAGCTGATGATGATCAGTAGCCCTGCGGCGCCTACAACGACAAAATATTTGAGGATGGTTGCATAGGTTTGCGGCGCGTTTTTTTCCGAAGCATGATTGAAGAAAAAAGGTTCTGCCCCCAGCCGGAAAGCCTGTATGAAAATGGTCATAAAAACGGCTAGTTTATAGCAGCCTGCATAGGCGCCCATAATGTTCTTATCAAGCAGGTCCCCCAGTAAAAGCTTGTCCAGGTTTTCATTGATGGCAAAGGCAAGACCGGCTACGAGTACTGGCCAACCGTAATCCCATAATTGCTTGAAGATCTGTCTGTCAAAAATCAATTTGGTCTTTAAAAAATCGGGTAAAATGATCAAAATCGTTACCGCACTTGCAGCGAGATTGGCTATAAAGATATACCTGACCAAATTCTCTGGATCAAACCATTCAAACTGCAGATTGTACTTTGGGATCGTCCAGAGAAAGAAAAAATTGAGCACAACATAAACAAAAAGGTTGGCAATTTTTATACCTGCAAAGCGCAATGCTTTTCCCTGGGCGCGTAAGTAGGCAAAAGGAGCCACAACCAGTGCATCCAGAATGGTAATTCCCAGCAGATAGGTATAATATTGTGGAGGTAAGAGTAAGGCAGTGGTTATAGGTGTTTTTAAAAACCACAGCAGTACAAACGCTATAAGGGAAACCGTAGTGATCGCAATAAGTACCGTGCTATATACGCGCTGCTTGTTCTGGCTTTTTGAAAAGAATCGAAAAAAGGCAGTTTCCATACCAAAACTGAGCAGTACATTGAGAAAAGTCGCCCCTACATAAAACGAGGTGTTATCTGCATAGCTGCGGTTTCCCAGCACATCTGTATGCAGGCCTATGAGAATTATGCTCATGACCCGGGGAAGTACGGTCGCAAGGCCATAGACGGCAGTATCCTGAACAAATCGCTTGAGTACGCTCAAAAATGATGAATTTGGGGCTAAAATTAGCTATTTAATACCTTGAACAATCGCTATTAGAGGTCCTTTTCGGGGAGAACTTAAAATATATCTTTCTATTGGGGTGTACGAGGTAGATTTTAGACGGAAGTTTTTTCCGTAAATGATTTAGTTATTAGTATTAAAAGGTGCTTCGGCAGGATATTTTGTGCCTTTGTCCTTTAAATTTTTCAACACATGGTAGTTCTCTTTTCCGTCTTTGAGATAAACAAGCAGTGCTTCATCTGGTGCGAGTGGAATAGGGGATTTTTCAGGAATTCTCGGTTTTGGGTTATTGGCCTCATCCTTACTATCACTGGAAAGGACATAATCAGGTTTTTTTCTCGCGGAAATAAAATGTGCGGTATATAGCGTTTCCTTTTCTTTATTCAATGCTGCAGACTGACCCTTAAAAAACACCGACTTTAAAGTTATAGCATCTGGTTTGTTTTCAATAATCACAGAAATATCCATTCCTGAAGTATTGTTAGGCTGATTCGTGATCCAGGAAGTATAATAAGAGTCCGTTACGGTAAAACTTGGTTTTTTCACGATTTGGCGGTTTTGTGCGCAGCTGGTTATCGTGCTAAGCGTGATAATAAGCAGGAATATAGTGCATGTTTTTTTCATTGCGTTGCGTTTAAAAGGATACTTCAAAAACAGTGCTAAAAAGTAGATAAATTAAAAAAGCCCTGCTAAAAACAGGGCTTTAAATCTAATATTTAGTGAATCAAACTAGTTATTTAATGCTTCTGCACCACCTACGATTTCCAATATTTCATTAGTAATCGATGCTTGACGCGCTTTGTTATATTTCAATTTGAGATCATCACGAAGTTCTGTCGCATTATCTGTTGCTTTGTGCATAGCGGTCATACGTGCACCGTGCTCACTGGCGACAGAATCCCTTATTCCCTTAAAAAATTGAGTTTTTAGGGCTTTTGGAATCAATTGTTTTACGATTTCTTCTTTAGAAGGCTCAAAGATGTAATCTACCTGAGCGGCATTTGTAGTCTGAATGTTTTGCTCTTGTAAGGGAACGATAGGTAAGAACTGCTCACGTACCACAACTTGCGTCGCTGCATTCTTAAATGAGTTGTATACCAATTCTACACGGTCATAAGTACCTTTTGTAAACAGATCCATTACGTGTTCAGCGATTACCTCAACATTTTCGTAAGAAAGGTCATCAAAAATGGCGTTGTTATTTTCAACAACCGTATAGCCTTTCTTAAGCACATCATTTGCTTTTTTCCCTAAGGTAAGAAAATGAACTTCTTTGTTGGGATAGGCATCATTGGCTATATTTCTGGACTCTTTAATGACATTGGCATTAAAGGCTCCTGCAAGACCACGGTTAGAAGATATAGCGACAACAAGCACTTTATTAATGGGTCGTTGCTCAGCGTAACGGCTTCCGCTGTCACCTTCCATAGTGGCGCTGAGGTTCTGCAGGAGTTCTGTCAGTTTATCAGCGTAGGGGCGCATGGCGGTAATTGCATCCTGTGCTTTTTTCAACTTTGCCGCAGAAACCATTTTCATGGCACTGGTTATCTGCATCGTTGATGACACCGATGAAATCCTATTTCTAATTTCCTTTAAATTGGCCATTTTTTAATTCAGAATTTTGAATTCAAAATTTAAATTATTCTGTTCTTTTAATACTTGGCTGCCATATCTTTAGCAACCGTTGTAAGCGTATCTATCACTTCGTCAGTAAGTTTACCCGCTTTCAGCGTATCCAGAACATCCCTGTGCTGTGCATTAAGGAATTCCAGATAGTCTTTTTCAAATTCTTTTACTTTATTTACCGGTACATTACGCAAGAGATTTTTTGAACCTGCATAAATAATCGCGATCTGGTCTTCTACTGTATAAGGATCGTTTTGAGCCTGCTTAAGGATTTCCACGTTACGTTGACCTTTAGCGATCACGTTCATGGTAGCCGCGTCAAGATCTGAACCGAATTTAGAGAAAGCTTCCAGTTCCCTGTAGGCTGCCTGGTCTAATTTTAACGTACCCGCTACTTTTTTCATGGATTTGATCTGCGCACTACCTCCCACACGAGATACGGAAATACCCACGTTGATCGCTGGTCGTACACCAGAGTTAAATAAATCTGATTCCAGGAAAATCTGACCGTCAGTAATAGAAATCACATTTGTAGGAATATAAGCAGAAACGTCGCCCGCCTGTGTTTCGATAAGGGGTAGGGCAGTAAGTGAACCACCACCTTTGATAAGGGGCTTAAGACTTTCTGGCAAATCATTCATGTTTTTTGCAATCTCATCATTGTTGATGACTTTTGCTGCACGCTCCAATAAACGGGAATGCAGGAAAAAGACGTCACCAGGATATGCTTCACGACCCGGTGGGCGACGCAATAACAGAGAAACCTCACGATATGCTACCGCTTGCTTGGAAAGATCATCATAAACGATCAATGCAGGACGACCCGTATCCCTAAAATATTCACCAATAGCGGCGCCTGCAAAAGGAGCATAAACCTGCATAGGAGCAGGGTCTGATGCATTTGCAGCAACAATGGTAGTATAGGCAAGAGCGCCTTTTTCTTCCAGCGTATTGGCAATACCGGCAACAGTAGATGCTTTCTGACCAATGGCTACATAAATACAATAAACAGGTTCGCCAGCGTCATAAAATTCTTTCTGGTTCAGTATAGTGTCAATACAAACTGTTGTCTTACCAGTCTGACGGTCTCCAATTACAAGTTCCCGTTGTCCACGTCCCACAGGGATCATGGCATCAATAGATTTTATACCAGTCTGTAAAGGTTCAGTAACGGGCTGACGGTAAATTACGCCTGGAGCCTTACGCTCTAAGGGCATTTCATAGGTCTTGCCTTCAATACCACCTTTACCATCAATAGGGTTACCTAAGGTATCTACAACACGTCCCACGATACCCTCACCTACATTGATAGATGCGATACGTTCCGTACGTTTTACGGTAGATCCTTCTTTTATTTCTTTAGATGGGCCTAATAATACAACCCCTACATTATCTTCTTCAAGGTTGAGTACGATTCCCTCAAGACCTCCTTCAAAGGCGACAAGCTCTCCATATTGTGCGTTTGATAATCCATAAACGCTGGCGATACCATCACCCACGGTAAGCACGGTTCCCACTTCATCAAGCGAGGCCGATGCTTCAAAGCCTAAAAGTTGCTTCTTTAAAATTGCTGAAACTTCTGCTGGTTTAACTGCTGCCATTTTAGTAAATTATATTTTGAAAGTCGCTTTAAAAGCTGACTCAATTGTAATTATATACGTTTGCTGAATTCTTTGTGTATGCGTTCTAACTGATTTGAAATACTGGCGTCGTATTGCATGTCACCTACGCGTAATATAAAACCACCCAGTATATCAGAGTCAATCTTATGTTCTAAGATAACCTTTTCACTACCGGTGATTTCTTTGATTTTTGCCATGATTTTTTCTTCCATAGCGGCGTCCATTTCTACTGCGGTGGTAACTGTAGCGGTAACGATACCATGATCTTCATTATAGATTTGAACATAAGCGATGGCCACTTTTTCAAGAAGACCGGCACGGCTATTATCAACTATAATATCAAGTAAGCTCGTTGTAAGTTCTGAAACACCACTGAAAATTGCATGCAAAGAAGAACGTTTGTCTTCGCTTTTAATTTGCGGACTGTCAAGAACGTTACGCAGTTCCTTGCTACCGCTAAGTGTTTCAGCGATGGATTTCATGTCGCCATATACCAATTCTTCGGTTGCCGATTCTTTAGCACCTGCATAAACTGCTTTAGCGTAACGTGAAGCTGCTCTGGTAGACATATTCGTTTAGTTTAAGGTTGCGTGCTGCAACATTTTATCAACAAGTTGCTTTTGCTTGTCTTTGTCAGAAAGCTCTACGCGGAGTACTTTTTCTGCAATTTCAAGTGATAATTCTGCAACCTGACCTTTTAGTTCTGCTACTGCCGCACGCTTTTCTGCTTTAATGGCTTCTTGTGCCTGTGCAATCATGGCAGAGGTACGTTCTTTAGTATCTTCTTCTGCTTCTGCGATCATCTTTTTACGGATTTCGCGGGCTTCCTTGATCATGCTCTCACGCTCATTACGTGCCTCTTGCAATAACTTCTCATTATCTGCTTTGAGGTTTTGCATCTCTAAACGTGCTTTTTCCGCTGCATCCAATGCACCCTGAATTCCACTCTCACGTTCATCAAGTGAGCTTAAGATAGGTTTCCATGCAAACTTCTTCATCAACAGGATAAGAATAAGCAATATAACCGCTTGCATTACAAACAAGCCAGGAGAAAAATCATTTATTAATTGATCCATCTTTAATTTTAAGTTTTAAATAAAACAATTCCTGTAACCAACCGTCACAGGAATTGCTTAGTTGTTTAAGCTTTGATTATTTACCTAAGATCAACGCACCGAAGGCAAGACCTTCTAAAAGTGCACCAATGATAATCATCGCAGTTTGAATCTTACCAGCCGCTTCTGGTTGACGTGCGATACCTTCCATCGCTTTACCACCGATTTGCCCTAGTCCGATACCACCTCCGATAACGATTAATCCAGCTCCAATTAAATTGTACATAACAATTGATTTAAAAATTAAACAAACTCTTCCCGTACATCCTCTACATCATCAACTTCGTGACCCGCCGCATCATGCTCATGGTGATGGTCGTGTTCTGCCACGGCCATACCTATAAATAATGCAGACAACATCGTAAAGATAAATGCTTGTAGGAATGCTACTAATATTTCAATAACCGAGATAAACAAGGTAAGGACCAAAGATAATCCTGTGGAACCTACAGCGCCAAACTGGGCCTTTAAAGTTATCATTAAAGCTATCAATCCCATTACTACTACGTGGCCTGCGGTAATGTTTGCAAACAAACGTATCAATAAAGAAAATGGCTTGGTTAATATACCTAAAAGTTCAATAGGTATTAATATGATTTTCATTACTACCGGTACGTCTGGCATCCAGAAAATATGTTTCCAGTAGTCTTTGTTACCACTAAATTGTACGATAACAAAGGTGAATAATGCCAAACAAACGGTGATTGCAATCTGGCCTGTAATATTGAATCCAAAGGGAGTCATTCCCAATAAATTAGAAACCCATATAAAGAAAAACACAGTAAGTAAAAAACTCATGTACTTTTTATACTTGTGCTCTCCTATGTTGGGACGTGCAATTTCATCGCGTACGTACAGTACTAAAGGCTCTAAGGCACGACCAAAACCGGTAGGGATTTTTTTCTTTTTGTATTGCTTGCCTAAAGAACCAAACCATAATAACAACAGCAATCCAACCACTAAAATGCCCAAAACACTTTTGGTTATTGATAAATCAAAAGGCTTGTGCGCATTTTCAGGATGGTGATCTTCTCCCATTACCAATTCATCAGCACCCGCTTCCAGCTCATATATTTTATCGTGAAAGTTTGCAAAGCGCATCCCGCCTTTTTCCACAATAACATCACCATCAATATCATGATGAAAAGCAGAAGACATAAATGCTACAGGACCCTCGCTTGCCCATAAAATTATAGGCAGTGAAAAACCTAAATGTTCGCGTTCACCTTCATCTCCCGTATAAGAAAACAAATGAAAATCGTGAGAGTCTTTTAAGTGGTGATCAGTATAATCGTTGATCTCCTGTTGGGTGTTTACAGGTCCTTCATCATTAGCTTCTGCAACGCTATGTTCTTGCGCATTTACTAATGATCCACACAGCAGAAAACTGATAACAGCTAGAAAATGAATGGGTAAAGAAGTTATCTTCATTATAATTTTTTAAAAAATCAGGCTTGCTAAAATTTGGTGCAAAACTAATCATTTTATTCAAAAATGCATCTTTTTTATCAAGAAATAGATTCAAGAATGTTTTTTTAAGATCCTAGTAAGTACAAGAACTTCATAAATCAAGAATACAAATATGGGAATCAACATACTAAGACGCTCCATTCTTGTAAATACGGTATCTGAAAAAAGCAAATTCCTGAATATTAATGCCAACAACAACAGTTTTGCGAAAATTGAAAACAAAAACATGAATCCCAGCTTATCGTGCAGCTCTGGAAGCAACTCTGGAAGTGTGATAAACGTGAGGCAAATAATCAAACTACTTATTGCTCCAAAGAGATAAAAATTCAGCAAATTATAGGGCAATTCTACGTTAAGTACGTTCAAAACGCCCAGGTGTAAAAAATAAAACACAATACCTAAGCCCAGTATGATCAAGGCTGCCGTTGTCAATAACTTTGTAAGGTTCATGAATCGAGACTTTTTACTGCTTGTATAATCACATACATAGACAGAAAAACTGCTATAAGGGAGACTACGGGTTCTAAAAATGTGGTTTCAAATTTACGATCCAACCAGGCACCAAAAAGATTTCCGAAATAAATGGTCGACCCCATTTGTATAGCGATAGTTGAAAATTTTGCCCAGTTTTTAAGCGGGCTGTTCGGTTTTTTCTCTTCCATCCAGGGTTTTTATCGCACGGTTTGCGTTAGAATTCATATCACAGCTGGCATTAAATGTTGCTCCGGGTTCTACAGCTAATTTTGAAGTAATTACTTCTCCCTGAACCCGGGCGGTAGAACGTAGGGACAACAGTTCACTTACCACGATCTTGCCTTCTATTTTACCTTCTACTTCCACTTCTGAACTGTGAAGTGTTCCCTTTAAAGTACCGGTTTCTCCTATAACCACCTTACCAGAACTCTTAATGGTACCTTCAAATTCACCATCTACCCGGAAACTTCCGGAAGATGTAATATCACCTACAATCTTTGTTCCCTGGCTTATTCTATTCTGATTATTATTGGGATCTATGCCCAGTGTGCTTGATCTGTTCATGGCTTTTTTTTTTACTTTCCGAGTTGGTTCTTTTTCTGTAATGTCCGTTGTGCTTTCCGGCAGTTGGTTTTCATCATCTGTTGTATTAAAATACCGGTTCAAGGTTTCTTCCCATTTCATTGTCTTTCATTTATTTAGAATCATGAGAAAGATACGTATTCAGATTTTTATGAAGCTGAATCGTCCTGTAATTTTTTGAACTTATGGGCGTTGCAGGTGTTTTCCAGTCATAATCTTCATCGGTTTCCAGTTTATAGGCAAAACGTTCAGCAGCGTCTTTGCTCGTAAAGCCATGAAGAACCAGCAGACGTTCCTGTGCAGTATAAAAATCTGCCGAAATATAGTACTGTGTGAAAAAATAAACATTGAGTGCGTGCTGCAACCCCTCCCGTTTCTTTTCAAAGTCTTCATCGTTACCTGTAGGAAAAGAATAAACAAGCTTCCAGCTTTGTGATTCCATATCAGGAGTAAAAGCGCTATCCTGTATCTGTGGTATAACCTCTTCTAAAGTTTGCTGGGCTTTTTTGCCCTCCTCTTCATTGGGATAATTGAGCGCCACATAATTTAATGCTTCCTTATAATCCTCAAAACCGCGCAACTTCCCTATGGCGGTAGCTTTCAGTAATTCAAATTTTGGCACAAAAGGATCGCCCACAAACTGATCAATATAGGCGTCTGCCTGTGTGATAACGTATTCATACTGTTGCTGTTCAAAACTGCGGAAAAGGGCACTGTAAAGCGTTTCTGGACTGTCAGCCTCCTTATCAAGTGCCTTGTCCGGGTTTTTTATAAATGCGGCATAACGTGAATCTGCATGGTTGTTAAGAATATCATCACGGTACTGCTGCTCCATTGCGGGATTTTCGGCATTGCCGAAAATTTGATAAAGATGGTACTTTGTAGGAAGTACCAGACGTTCTTCAGGGTCTTGATCCAGTAATTTCTCGAGGCGCTGGGCTGCAAGATCGTATTCTTTAAATTTTTCTTTATAAATAAGGCCCAATTGATAATACGCAAAATTACGATCACGGGATAAGGTGTCAATTTTTCCCGTTGCCGTTGGGATACTGGCTATGTATTGATCTATGTCATAACGGGCATCTGTTCCCGTACTGTCCTGTTCAGATTGTGCGATAGCATCATCCCCATTTGCAATACTGCGCGTACTTGAAAGCCTCCAGTTGTCTACGAGTTCACGGTTTCCCCAGCGCGCCTTAAAATTCAATTTACCCTGCGCTACCGTGGCCGCGTTATAAAAATAAAATGTACCCGCCTGTGGACCGGATATTCCCGGTTCTGAAGTGAAAAATTCATTGTTTACGATTCCACCATTGGCCACTGCCGCAATAGAATCTTTTGCGGCCTGTTCTTTTAGTTTTGAAACGTAGTCCTCAAAAAAGGCAACGCGATCTTCATCGTTCATGGCAACCAGCGCAAGGATACTGTCATTTTCTTTCGCTATTTGTTCATAACGAATCACATCGGTCAGGTTTTCCCTTTTTTTGTTGATGTCACGATATTCACGTGTACGATCGTTTATGTTAGTAAGTGTGCTGTCATAGTACGCGCCCGCTTGTTGATACTGGGCGCTGTCAAACGCAATATTCCCCAGCGTGAGGTAATCACGCGACTTTAGGTACGTGTCGTTGCCCGGTGTTCTAAGCGATTTGTTGTAGTAAATGATCGCGGTATCAGTCTCTTTGATATTGAGGTAATATTCGCCCAATTGGTTATAAATTCGGTCTAAAAAAGGTCGGTTTTCACGGTTTTCAGCCAATTCCTGAAGCATTTCCAGAAAGGCCACGCGATCTTCGGTCTCATAATCAAAATTTCGGGCGCGTGCGATGTAAGCATTGATCATATAGCGTCGTGGGATCCTCCTATTGAGATCAATAACTTTAGTATAGGTTTCATTGGCCAGGCCGTGTTCCCCTATGGCATCATAAATCTGGCCTTCTATATAAAGATATCTTCCTTCTTCTTCATTTTTCCGCGTAAGCGCTGCTGCTTTATCTATATAAACCAGGGCGCTGTCCTTTCTGTTGATATTGAGGTATCCCTGCGCAAGCATGGCAGAAGCATCAGCATAATCTTGATTATTCAAACTTTCTTCTTCCTCCAGTAATTCATGCAGGTTTTCTATGGCGATCACATCGTTATCGAGGCGGATATTCGTTTTTGCCTTCCAGATATTGGCCTGTGCGATGTTGTTGCTCGTAGGATAAACGGCCAGGATATAGTTGAAAGATTCTAGTGCACGTACAAACCGCTGATCATAATAACGGGATTTCCCCAAAAGCATAAAAGCTTCGTCAATTTTAGGATTGCGTTCTTTGCCCTTAATTTCCATACTGTGTTTCTGGATGGCCTTGATCGCCTTTTCTTCGGCACGTTCAAAGTTTGCATCTTTTGACTCTCCCGGTAAGGTGATCATGTTAAACTGCTCCAGGCGTTCAATGGGGAGTATTTCCCAAAAATTATCCTGATAAGTTGCCACAAGTGCCTCCCGGCCTTCTTCAAAAGCAACTTCACCATTATAAAGGGTATTGTACTTTGCTGTAACCGCATGAAAGTTGCGGCTCAGGAAACTGTCGTTTTTACGGGAGCAGCCTATGCATAAAAGCAATAGTGCAAGCAGTGGAAGTAGTTTGTTGTAAGCGTTTTGCAATGGGCTCAGGATTATTATTTAAAAACGTAAAATAGCCGTTTTAGTATGAAAAGTGGTAAAAATAGGGTGTTTTTTAGAAATTTATACACCTTATAGAATCTAATTGACAAAGGTTTGCCGCTTGAATTCAATAAATTGGCTGCGTTAGATATACCATAATGTATCGGTTATTTATACATCAATGTAACTAATGTCGCTGGTGAAAATGGTATTTACGAACCGCCAGCTCATTTGAGATTACAGTTTAGTCTTTTATGGTTGCTGCGACGCTCCTTAAAATTTCTGGTTTTTATAAAGTAGCGCTTCAAAATAGGCTTAACATACTTTTACTTTAACAACTGGATGATTTTCACTAATTTTGACCCTTCAATACAATTTATTATGGCAGCAGGTACATTGAACAAAATCATGCTTATAGGGCACACCGGAGATGATGTTAAAATGCATTATTTTGAAGGAGGAGGCTGTATAGGCCGTTTTCCGGTAGCTACTAATGAAGAATATGTAAACAAGAGTACCGGTGAAAAAGTCAGTAATACAGAATGGCACAATATCGTAGTGCGCAACAAAGCTGCCGAAATCTGTGAAAAATACCTGGCAAAAGGCGATAAAGTCTATATAGAAGGACGTTTAAAAACCAGAAAATGGCAAGATGAGCAAGGTAATGACCGTTACAGTACAGAAGTACAATGTAACGAGTTTACGTTTCTCACCCCTAAAGATGCCAGCAGCGCACCACAAAATCCCCAGGGTGGCCAGCAGCAACCCGCACAGCATAAGCAAAATAATAACCAACCTGCACAGCAATATGGCAATCCCCCTGCCCCGGCCGCGCAGCAAGATGAAGAAGAGGATGATCTTCCCTTCTAACAGCCTTTTAAAAGGCATATCATCAACAAAAAACCCTTCTATTGGATCCTGATCCCGCAAGTTTAATTGTGCAACAAGAACCTTTTACCGTTGCCACGATGATAAGTATTTTTACCGTCATCATTTTATTGATATGTTCTGCCTTGATAAGTGGCACCGAAGTGGCATTCTTCTCCCTAACCCCCTCAGATCTTGAGCTTGATCCAGAAAAGCGTTCCCGTAAGGAGGTTCTGGTCATCAAATTGTTGGACCGTCCCAAGAAATTGCTCGCGACCATATTAGTCGCAAACAACTTTATCAATATTGCCATTGTACTCATTTTTACAACCCTGGGAGAGGTGCTCTTTGCAGATCTTGAAGCCATAAAGTTCTGGATCACAGATCTTCGGTTTGTGGTAGAAGTTGTTCTGGTGACCTTTTTGATCCTTATGTTCGGGGAAATTCTGCCTAAAGTTTACGCGAGCAGGAACCGCGTGAAGTTCTCGCATCAAATGGCGTACCCCATGATGGTGATGGACTTTATTTTTACCCCTATAAGCATGCCCATGCGCTCCGTAACCTTGTTCATGCAAAACCGTTTTGGCAAACAGAAGGCAAATATTAGCGTGGATCAACTTTCACAGGCATTAGAACTTACCAGTGAGGAGGACACTTCGCTTGAAGAACAAAAAATCTTAAAAGGAATTGTAAGTTTTGGCAATACCGATACCAAACAGGTCATGAAACCCCGTATGGATATTTTTGCCCTCAATCAGGCCCTTAGCTATGCCGATATTATTCCGCCCATTATTGAAAATGGGTTTTCACGGGTGCCGGTCTATAAAGAGAGTGTGGATTCCATTTCTGGGATTTTATATGTAAAAGATCTGCTTCCGCATATTGATGAAGAAAATTTTGACTGGACCACTTTATTACGTGAGGCTTATTTTGTTCCCGAAAATAAAAAGCTGGATGATCTGCTCAATGAGTTTAAAGACAAACGGAATCATCTCGCCATTGTCGTAGATGAATACGGTGGGACAAGTGGTCTGATTTCTCTTGAGGATATTATTGAGGAAATTGTGGGAGACATTAGCGATGAATTTGATGATGAGGATATCATTTTTTCAAAACTTGATGACAACAACTATATTTTTGAAGGCAAAACCTCTTTAAAAGATTTTTATAAAGTCATCAAACTTGAAGATTATAGCCTTTTTGAAGACAAAAAAGGAGAAGCCGAAACACTTGCCGGGTTCTTATTGGAAATTTCACAGGGATTCCCTAAAAAGAACGAAATTCTCGTTTTTGACAATTATTCCTTCACCATTGAAGTTATTGATAAGAAACGTATCAAGCAGATCAAAATGACGATCATGAATGAATAAAGCTCACACTATGTTGAAAAAACGGGTAAAAAAGCAGATAAATAAGGCGATTTTAGTTGGTTTTCTCTCGTTTTCCGTCTTTGCCTGTAAAGAAGACCCATTACCTAAACCTAATGGAATGCTTGCCTTAAATTATCCCGCGGCAAACTATGAATCTTTTGATCAAAGTGATTGTCCATATCTATTTCAAAAAAATGATCTGGGAGAAGTGCAGTTTGAAAAAGACTGCTCTGTAGTTATTTCATATCCCGATCTCAATGGTGCTTTATACCTTACCTATCGCCCGGTACAAAATAACATCAAACAACTGCTCACCGATGCGCAGAAGCTAACGTATGAGCATGTGATAAAAGCAGACAATATCGTAGAAGAGAAATATGTGAACGATGCAAAAGACGTTTATGGCATGTTTTACGATGTCTCTGGGAATGCAGCTTCACAATCGCAATTTTACGTTACTGACAGTACCTCACATTTTCTTACCGGTTCTATTTATTTCAATGCGAAGCCCAATTACGACAGTATTTATCCCGCGGCAGCTTATCTAAAAGACGATATAAAACATCTCATGGAAAGTTTACAATGGAAGTAGAAAAATCCTATTGTGAAATAAGGTTATAAAAAACAAAAAAGGCTGGTAAAACCAGCCTTTTTTGTTCAGAAAACGGTCATATTTATTCGAAATCATCCTCTTTTACACCTGCATTGAGCATGATCTCCGAAACGTTGAAATCTACTTTTTGAGGACCAAAAGAAGTGGAGAGCATATAAGGAAATAAAATCCCATCTACCGCCTCATAATTTCCCAGTTCCAGCGCCTGGGTCATTGTTTGGCCATTGGCTTCCACAGTGCTGACTTCCTTGATTTTCAATCCGCTTTCTGCATCGTAGAAGTTCGTTTTTTTGTCACTTACTTTAACTAAGTAGGCATCTTTGCCATCCACCTTTTGCATGCCGTCAAGCGAAGTATTTTCTGCAGTCAGATAATCAAGTTCTGGAAAAAGCGCAGCCTCTTCTTTCATAGCTACAAGTTGCTCTGCAGAAAGTTCCATTTTTTGACCCTGTGCCATCGCATAACCTTCTTTGCCATCGTAAACCTGCTTGCTCATCACGTTGCCCATCATGGCAATTTCCTGCAAAAACTGGCCTTTATCAGACTTCTTCATTTCCATGCTCAATTTCATTCCCTGTATTTCGGCGGCAGCCATCATTACGATAGACTTTACTGTTTTCAGCTTTTCTTCGCCACCTATGGTTTCGATATATTTATTGAGGACAGTCTGAGCGGTTATCCCTTCAGGAATCGCACTTTCATAACTCGGCTTTTCGACCTCGTTAGCTTCTTTATCATAATAGGTGATGGGTATAGCCTTGCCCTTAAATTGTACTTTTTCAAGATTTTCAAGAACCTCACTTCCTTTTCCCACTACCACTATACGGGCGTTGTCAAGCATAAAATACTTTTGTGCCACGGTCTGAACCTGCTCCTTAGTCACGGCATTTATTTTGCTGAGGTAGGTTTTATAGAAATCATCTGGCAGGTTTTCCGTTTCAATATTAATGGCGAACTGCGCAATGGTGGCAGGCTGCTCCAGTGAGCGCACAAAACTGCCCACATAGCGAGCCTTGGCGTTTTCAAGGTCAATGTCTTTGATTTTATTCTTACGGAAATCTTGTATTTCTTTTAGAAAAGCAACCACAGAACTGTCTGTTACCACATTACGCACACTTGCCGAAGCACTAAAAAGCGAGGAACCAAATTTACTGTTCCCCAGCGAAGAATACGCACCATAAGTATACCCTTTGTCTTCCCTAAGGTTTTGAAACAAGCGCGCCTCGCCACCGCCGCCCAGGATCTGATTTGCTATAATGGCAGGAAAATAATCTGGATCGCTCATTTTGAGATCTATAGTATTTTCTACGATTACTTCAGATTGTACCGCATTAGGCATATCCACAAAATTGATGGTAGTGTTATCCAGGTTTTTTGCAGAAGCTGGATCGTTTGCTGGAGCATTTCCCTTCTTCCAGTCCTTGAAATTGCTCTTGATCTGTTTTTTTATCTTATTAGACTTCACATCTCCCACGACAACGAGGTATGCATTGTTTGGAAGGAAGTTGGTATTATAAAAACTCTTTACATCATCTAGTTTTACCCTGTCCAGAGATTCCTGGGTCTCAAACTCGCCCTTCGCAGTGTTTTTACCATAGGCAAGGCTTTGACTTACAACGGCGGCCACTTGAGGAACGCTTTTTTCGGCAGATTTTAGGTTTTCTTTTTCTTTGGTACGTTCGGTATCAAATTCTTCCTGCGTAAAATTAGGATGGATCGCCGCCTCAGACATAAGCTCAAGAATACGTTCGCTGTATTTTGAGAGTCCGCTGGCACTAACGCCGTTCGCGCTAAAATTCATGGAAGCACCCAGGTAATCTACCTCTTCGTTGTACGCATCTTTTGCGATAGTTGACGAACCTTTTCCCAGCATACCGCTCAAAATGCTGGAAACGCCCGCAATCTCGCCCTCAACTACCGGCGGGTTATCAAGGCTAAGGTTAAAGGTTACCCTGGGGAGTTTGTGATTTTCTACCACGATTACCTTTAGCCCATTATCAAGACTGAAAGTTTCTGGTACGCCAAGGTTGATTTCTGGTGCAGGGCCGGGTTTAGGCTGTACGCTGCGATCTATTTGCGCGGTTGCCACCAGACTGCTTATAAACAGAAGACTGAATAGTATATTTTTCATTATGCTTTTAATTTAAATTTTAAAAATTGTTCAATAAAGTGGTCTTTTAAGGCAAAAAACCGATCTATTTTGATGCTTATTGACCCGCTTCCGGCAAATAATCAATGATTACCCGCTGATTAGGTTTGAGGTACTTATTGGCCACTTCCTTGATTTCTTCGCGTGAAATAGAACGATAAATATCTATTTCTTCATTGATGAGGTCTGTATCGCCATACAGTAAATAATACGTGGCAAGGGAACCTGCAATGCCAGATACACTTGAGTTTGAATTTACATAACTGCTTTCAAACTGATTTTGAAGCTTTTCATAATCACGTTCAGAAATAAGGCTGTTCCTCACGTTTGCAATCTCTTCTTCTATTTCCACAGCAAGAGTGTCTAGAGCAGTTTCCCCTAACGGAAGCCCAAAAACCAGGTACGCGCCATAATCTTCCTGGGCGACATTAAAAGCACCTATTTGCAAAGCTTGTTTTTGATCTTCAACCAGTTTTTTATAAAGTTTTGAACTTTTACCGTCGCTCAAATAAGAAGAGATCATATTTAAGACATAGGCATCACGATCAGCAAAACCTGGAGTACGATACGCGTTGATAAGTGCAGGAATCTGTATGTTTTTGTCAAAGAATTCGGTATTGATTTCTTCGGTAATAGGTTCCTCTTCGGGAAAATCGCGATCAATCTCCGCGCCCTTTGGTATAGGACCAAAATAATCTTCAATCAATTTTTCGGTTTGTGCTATTTCAATATCCCCTGCAACGACAAGTACCGCGTTATTGGGAACGTAATATTTTTTAAAATAACCCTGAAATTCCTGTAGCGTTGCAGCATCCAGATCTTCCATATACCCTACGTTAGGATCTTTATAGGGATGCTTACTGAAAACATTTTTGCTAACGGCATTGATTACCTGTCCATAAGGTGAATTGTCGTAACGCATGCGAAGTTCTTCTTTTACTACTTCGTTTTGCGTATCTACGCCGTCCTGACCAATGATGGGGTGCAGCATACGTTCAGACTCCATCCATAATCCCAGCTTGAGATTGTTTGAAGGGAAATTTTCATAGTAATAGGTACGGTCATTTGTGGTATTGGCATTGTTTGACCCACCGTTAGAACTAACGATCTCAAACCATTTGCCCTTATCAATATTTTCGGTACCTTCAAATAGCAAATGTTCAAAGAAATGGGCAAAACCGGTGCGGCCATCTTCACGATCCTTTCCGCCCACATGGTACATAACAGATGTTGTCACTACCGGGGCAGATTTATCCTGATGAAGTATTACATGCAGGCCATTGTCTAGATCATATTCCCTAAAGTCAACTTCCTGTGCGGTAGCACAAAAGGTAAGAGTAAAAAGGGATAGAAGTGAAAAAATGGAATTTTTCATTTTATTTAGGGTTTTGATTAATCGTTCAGTAGGACGTCAAAATACAGGATTCGTTACAAAAAGCTACTATTGACCGACAGGAATGAATATATACTTCTTGTAAAGCATTTAAACCAGTTAATAATATAGCATAATTTAGAAATAATTCAATTAACGCAAAGGTTTGCATAAACACATTATAAATGTTAAATTTAACAGGACCATAGACGGTAATGCATCAGAAATGTAAGACCTTTATACAAAAACTTGAATTATGCCTAAAATTATTTTACCCATACGTTTTGGTCTTGCAATTGCTGCTGCCCTTATAGTTTATTTTCTATTGTTATCCCTTTTTGGATTGCATGTAAATCCTTTTTTCAGCCTTTTTAATGGGGTGATTACTGGTTTCGGGATTTTTGAGGCCATAAAATACTACAAAAGGGAAAAAGGGCCTTCTTTTGAATATAGTGACGGTTTTTCTGTAGGTGTGGTAACAGGTTTTGTTGCCACGATACTTTTTACGATTTTCTTTGCCCTGTACGCGGGTAATTTCAATCCTGACTTTTTGGACAACATTATTAACCGCTGGGAGGATACTTACAATACAAGCCTGGGAAGTCTTATATTTTTAGTGGCTATTTTTGGCTTTGCCACATCAGCAGTACTTACCTTAAGTTTTATGCAGTTGTTCAAACAAAGCTGGAACACGAAGAGCACTAAGAAACAACAAAAATAAATTTCATTTTATAGATTTGTGTTTTAAGTAAATAGCTGTATATTTGCGCCCGCTATGGCCTGACGGCCTGGCACAGTTATTTTAATTTTTAACCATAACGCTATGTATGCAATTGTAGAGATAGCAGGGCAGCAATTTAAAGTTGCGAAAGACCAGAAGATCTACGTAAACCGCCTAGCAGAAGATGAAGGAGCAAATGTCTCTTTTGACAAAGTCCTTCTTGCTGATGATAACGGTAACGTAACTTTAGGCGCCCCGGCTATAGACGGCGCTCTCGTAGGAGCAAAAGTCGTAAAGCACCTTAGAGGTGACAAAGTAATCGTCTTCAAGAAAAAGAGACGTAAAGGTTACAAAAAGAAAAACGGTCACAGACAGTCCTTAACGCAACTGGAAATTGTTGATATTAGTCTTTCTGGTAAAAAGAAAGAATCTAAGAAAGAGGATTCAAAAAAGACCGAAGCTGCAAAAGACGCTTCAAAAAAAGAGTCTAAAACCAGCGAAAATCAAGCTTCTGATGCTAATGGTTTTTTAAAGAATATAGGCACCGCTAAAAAAGAGGATGCAGATAATCTTAAAGAGATCAACGGTATAGGCCCAGCCTATGAAAAGAGACTTAACGAAGTAGGGATTTTTACCTATGAGCAAATAAGTAAACTCAAAGAAGCAGATATGGAAGAACTTTCTTCTATAGACGGTATTACCCGTGAAAAGATTGAATCTGATGAATGGGTAAAGCAAGCTAAAGCGTTGCTTAAAAACTAAGAATTAAAGTATAATCACATAAAACTTTAAAAAATGGCTCACAAAAAAGGAGTTGGTAGTTCGAAAAACGGCAGGGATTCGGAATCGAAACGTTTAGGTGTTAAGATTTTTGGAGGTCAGCCAGCTATCGCAGGAAATATTATTGTAAGACAGCGTGGTACTGCTCACAAACCCGGTGAAAACGTTTATGCAGGTAAGGATCACACCTTGCATGCAAAAGTTGACGGAGTTGTAAGGTTTACCAAGAAAAAAGATGATAAATCTTATGTGTCTATAGATCCAGTAGGACAGGCATAATTTTTATTCTTTTTAAGAATATTAAAGATGAACAGGTTTTTGTACCTGTTCATCTTTTTTTTTGATGTTAAATCCTAGGAGTTTTGTTAAATAGTGCGCAAAGATTTGTATTTTTTCGATCTAACAAATACACTTAAATCATGAAAAAATTATCTATCGTAGGAATGCTATGCTTAGCCTTTTTGTTCAACAGTTGCCTGGGTTCTTACAGTGCTTTTAATAACCTCAGGGAGTGGAATGAAGATGCGACCAACAACAAATTTGTAAACAACTTAATCTTCTGGGGACTGAATATTATTCCAGTTTACGGACTTTTCTTTGCAGGGGATACCTTGATCTTCAACGTAATTGAATTCTGGAGTGGGGACAACCCGGTTGCAATGAATGAAGGAGAGAGCCAGACCGAAGTACTTGCTTATAAAGGGAATACCTATAAGATGACCGCAACCAAAAATAAATTTGATATAACTGTTATAGATGGTGAAAAGCAGGGCAATACTATATCCCTGGTATACAAGCCAGAAGATCAATCCTGGAATACAGAAAAAGATGGCGAACTAATCAAGCTTTCTTCTTTTAAAGATGGGTTGATGCTCGTTTATCTTCCTAATGGAGAAACCGTTAAAATAAATCCTGCTGAAAGTCGTGAAGAAAGTTTGGCACAAATTAATGAAGCCGTACACAACTTTAAATTTGAGCAGCGTACATTAGTAGTTGGGAACTAATTTTTCCAAATCATACTATTAAAAAACCCCGCTTTTGCGGGGTTTTTGCTGTTTTAGAGCCAATAATTGGGCATAATAGGTAAGTATTATAAACAAAAAATCCCGTGCATGAAGCACGGGATTCTTAAATTCAGCTGAGTGAATTTTAGTATCTGTAGTATTCTGGTTTGTACGGTCCTTCTACTTCCACACCTATATATTCGGCTTGTTCTTCAGATAATTCTGTAAGTTCTACTCCTATTTTTTCTAAATGTAGTTTCGCTACTTTCTCATCCAGATGTTTCGGTAACATATAAACTTTATTCTCGTAGTTATCAGGATTAGTCCACAGTTCAATTTGAGCCAGGGTCTGATTTGTAAAAGAGTTACTCATTACAAAACTAGGATGTCCTGTAGCACAACCCAGGTTTACAAGTCGGCCTTCAGCAAGAAGAATAATATCCTTACCGTTGATCGTGTATTTATCAACTTGTGGTTTGATTTCATCTTTAGTATCACCATAGTTCTCATTAAGCCAGGCCACAGCAATTTCATTATCAAAATGGCCTATGTTACAAACAATTGTTTTGTCCTTCATGGCTTCAAAATGCTCACTACGTACAATACCTTTGTTTCCAGTAGTCGTGATCACGATATCCGCTTTTGAAAGTACATTTTCAAGCTTCTTGACTTCAAAACCATCCATAGCCGCCTGTAGGGCGCAAATAGGATCAATTTCGGTTACGGTAACAATAGAACCAGCACCTTTAAACGATTGAGCAGTACCTTTACCTACATCACCATAACCGCAAACTACCACACGTTTACCAGCTAACATAACGTCAGTTGCACGACGAATGGCATCTACGGCGCTTTCGCGACAACCGTATTTATTGTCAAACTTAGACTTGGTCACACTATCATTTACATTAATGGCAGGCATGGAAAGTGTTCCTTTCTTCATGCGCTCATATAGACGGTGAACACCGGTAGTTGTTTCTTCAGATAAACCATTGATACCTTCTGCAAGTTCTGGATACTTGTCAAAAACCATATTGGTCAAATCCCCACCATCATCAAGAATCATGTTAAGAGGTTTGCGGTCTTCGCCAAAAAAAAGTGTTTGCTCGATACACCAGTTAAACTCTTCCTCGTTCATTCCCTTCCATGCATATACAGGGATACCAGCTTCTGCTATGGCAGCAGCGGCATGGTCCTGAGTAGAAAATATATTACAAGAACTCCATGTTACCTCTGCTCCCAGCGAAATCAATGTTTCAATAAGAACGGCCGTTTGTATGGTCATGTGCAAACATCCTGCGATGCGTGCGCCTTTAAGTGGCTGCTCCTCTTTATATTCCTCACGAAGGGACATAAGTCCCGGCATTTCTGCTTCGGCGAGTTCGATCTCCTTGCGGCCGTAAGCAGCTAATGAAATGTTTTTTACTTTATTGGGTACGTATTGCAATGTTTTCGTTGCCATATTATTTATCTTTGTTTTTCTTGAATTACCTTCAAAAGTACATATAATCCGATAGTTAACGTGCCACTTTACAAAATTATAACAGTAAACAAAACCACTTCGCTGGCAATCTGGAAGGTTGAAGAACCTTTAGATAAACTTGCTGAAGGGGTGGAACTTACCCCGCATTGCAAAAATCGTTTTAAGCACATGAAATCGCTATTGCACCAGCGTGCTTTTATGAGTATTAGAAAACTTCTGGCAGCATTGGGTTATGTGGATCACGATATGTATTATGATGATTTTGGAAAACCGCACCTCAAGAATGGTAATTTTATTTCTATAACGCACTCGTATGAATTTACCGCGATCATTATTTCAGAAACGATTGCAGTAGGGGTGGATATCGAAAAACAGCGTGAAAAAATCCTGAAAATCGCCCCAAAATTCACACCTCTAAAAGAGTACAGAACCCTGGCAAATGATGATGCCGTTATGCGCAAACTAACTATTGTGTGGGGTGCCAAAGAATCCCTGTATAAAATTTACGGCGTAAAAGGCCTGAGCTTCCTGCAGCATATTTACGTGAACGATTTTGATTTTGACAACGGGAAGACAACCGCTGTTATTAATTATCAGGGGAATGAAAGCCACTACACTATAGTTTTTACGGAATTTGAAGGCTTTACGTGTGTATATGCACTTACAAAGTAACCGCATGACGCAATCAAAAGTATGTTTAATTTATGATCAGATCGTTGAAGCCCATCTTAAAGGAAACCCGCTATTTGCCGTATTAATTGATCCAGAGAAACAAAAACTAACTGAAATATCCCGTTTTTTGACCAAAATACCTTCTTTTTCTACCCATATATTTGTGGGTGGCAGCACTGGAGGGACATCAGTTATCAAAGCTTGTGTTGAAGAAATCAAAAAACACACAACATTGCCCGTTTTATTGTTCCCGGGAAATCACAATCAATTGGTAAAAGGCTTCGATGCTTTGCTGTTTTTAAGTTTGATTTCCGGGCGCAATCCAGATTATTTGATTGGGGAACATATAAAGGCAGTGCCTTTTTTGAGAACCTCTACTATGGAAGTAATTCCTACCGGTTATATTCTTATAAACGGGGGAAATATAACAAGTGTACAACGTGTGAGTCATACATTGCCTTTAGGCATGAAGGATATTGATACTATTGTAGCGACGGCGCTCGCCGGTCAATATGCCGGTAAAAAACTCATCTACCTGGAAGCTGGTAGCGGAGCAAAACATCCTGTATTAACATCTGTAATTAAAGCGGTGCATGCGGCTATAGACGTTCCGCTTATTGTAGGCGGTGGGATACGGGACAAAAATACAATGGAAGCTGCCTATCATGCAGGGGCAACTCTGGTAGTTGTGGGAACGGCGCTTGAAAATGATGTTTTTAAGGTATAAGTTCGCTTGCTTTCTCATAGATCCAATGTGTGGGCCAGCCACGGTAGAGTAAATAATCTGCAAGCTTTTTTTTCTTTTTAAACTTATTCTTTTCGGAAGTGAGTTGGCCCATACGCTTTTCAACGAGTGCTTCAAAGGTTGCTAAATAATCCTCCTCGTTTATCTCTTTTAAGGCGAGATCTATATTCGGTTTAGAGATTTCACGGCTGCGCAGTTCCCTTATAATTCGGCTTTTTCCCCATTTTTTGCTTTTGAATTTTCCGCGGGCAAAACTTCGGGCAAACCGTTCTTCATTTAGATATTTTTCTTCTATAAGATGAATGGTAATCTGCTCAATGGCTGCCGGGATCATTCGCATGGTGTACAGTTTATCGCGCACTTCTTTATGGCAACGGTCCTGGTAAATACAGTAATTTTCCAGTTTATCGCGGGCTTCATCTACGGTGTAGGTTTTTACCTTGGGTTCCATGAACGTAAAATTAAGCAATCTTGTTCATTTTGATTTCCAAGTAACTTTTCGGCCCTTTAATTAATTTTTTGGGCGTTTCCCTGCTGGTCGGGTTTTGCGTTTCAATCTTTTTGTTCGTGCCTCACAAAAAGGATTTCCACTGCAATCCCTAATGCAAGATTTGTTTTCAAAGAAAAATAGGCTTAAATAGGTCAATTTATGGTATAAAATTGAGCTTTTTGAAGCTCAAGATTCCATAAAAAGGGGTTTTGAAGCGCGATTTTAAACGTTTGATTGAATAATCGCAAAGCTGCTTAATATAAAATTAGAGGTTTCAAACGTAGCTTAATTATTTAGTTCTTTGATAGTTTTGGGCGTTACCTTGCGGGCGGGGCTTTACGTTACAATCTTTTTGTTCGTGCCTCACAAAAAGGCTTCCTCCTGGTAGGGGCTGGCCGAGCCACTGCAATACCTAACGCTCAGTATTTTTCCGGTGCATATGGAAGTTTATCCAACAGATTCTCTACTCGATGCTTTATAGGTTAATATCTCTAAAGGTTTCTAAATCATATTTTTTGATTTTCCACTCATATTCATTGATAACTACGGAAAACCGACTAAAACCGTATTTCTTGGACCTTCAAAGGCAATAAATATGACCAATTGGCAGATAAAGAAATCTAATTTACTTAGTAGCTTTGATGGAACAATAATTGAGTAAATTTGTATATAATTCAATATAAAAGATAAAAATATGGCACTAGAGATAACAGACGCTAATTTTGAGGAAACCGTTTTAAAATCAGACAAGCCCGTTCTTGTAGATTTTTGGGCGGCATGGTGCGGACCTTGTAGAATGGTAGGTCCCGTAATAGAAGAAATAAGCAAAGAATATGACGGCAAGGCTGTTATAGGAAAACTGGATGTTGATGCAAATCAGGAATACGCTGCAAAATTTGGTGTTCGTAACATCCCTACTGTACTTATGTTTCAAAATGGAGAAGTAGTAGGACGTCAAGTAGGTGTTGCTGCAAAAAATGTATACGCAGAGGCAATAGACAAACTATTGTAAGCTGTAGTAAAGAATAGTAAGATAAAGGTTTGGCGCAAAGCCAGACCTTTTCTATTTTAGTACATAAATAAACAATAAGTAAGAAGATGAAAAGGATGCGTATGTGCTCCTTCTCATTAAAGAATATTCATTATGGAAAACAAAAAGATAAAACCACAAGACTTAATAGACGCAAAACTACTTGAAGAACGCAAAGTATTTTTATGGGGTCAGGTAGATGATAAAAGTGCAAAACATGTTGTGGACCGTTTATTATATCTGGATGCTGTAGGCAGTGAAGAAATACAATTTTATATTAACAGTCCCGGGGGTTATGTAACGGCAGGCTTTTCTATATACGATACTATAAAATCAATCAAAAGTCCAGTTTCTACCATTTGTACGGGTCTGGCAGCCAGTATGGGAAGTATTCTTCTTTCCGTAGGGGCTAAAGGCAGACGTTTTATACAGCCACACGCCCGTGTGATGATACATCAACCTAGTGGAGGTGCACGTGGTCAGGCCAGTGATATTGAAATTACCGCACAGGAAATCCTAAAAACCAAAGAGCTGAGTGCGCAGATTTTAGCCGACAATTGTGGCCAGAAATATGAGAAGATAATGAAGGACTTTAACCGTGATCACTGGATGAGCGCGGAAGAATCTGTAGAATATGGCATTGTGGACGGAATAAAATAGTCTGCTGCTTCATAGTAAGCGTTATCAAACCCTCTAGCAAATGGATTTTCAGGCACAACTCAACAGCATATCAGGATTCAACAATCTGGAATTGCTTGCGGGGCAGGTGGTAGAGGGTTTTATTTCGGGAATGCATAAAAGTCCGTTTCATGGTTTTTCTGCTGAATTTGCCGAACATAAAGTTTATAACAAGGGCGAAGGCACAAAGCATATCGACTGGAAGCTCTTTGCGCGTACTGATAAGTTATACACCAAGCGTTACGAAGAAGAGACGAATCTGCGCTGTCATCTTATATTAGATAACAGTAGTTCTATGCACTATCCCCTGCTGAAGGAAGTAGATCTCAACCGACCTAACAAAATGGCCTTTGCGGTACTTGCTTCAGCTGCGGTAATGCATCTTATGAAAAAACAGCGTGATGCAGTAGGTTTGAGCGTCTACGGCGAAGAATTTGAATACTATGCGCCAGAGAAGGGGAGTGACCGGCACCGTTATATGTTACTTGATCAGTTGAATAAAACGCTGCTGAGTAATCCGGAGCAGGTAAAAACCGCAACGCATTCCAATCTCCATCTTATTGCCGAAAAACTCAAAAGGCGGTCCCTTGTCTTTTTATTCAGTGATCTTTTTCAAAATGAACTTGCACGGGACCGTGTTTTTGAAGCCTTACAGCATTTAAAATATAATAAACATGAAGTCGTGGTATTTCATACCTATGATGGTGATAGCGAGCTCAATTTTGAATTTGATAACGCACCTAAACGATTTATAGATACTGAAACTGGAAATCATGTCAATATATATGCAGATACGGTGAAATCAAATTATAAAAAAGCGGTTTCTGAATATTTTGAAGGGTTGAAGTTACGTTGTGCACAGTATAACATTAGCTATATAGCTGCGGATATCAATAAAGGTTTTGCTCCTATACTGAGTTCCTTTTTAGTTGAACGACGTAAATTTTTATAAAATAAAAATTTGTCGAAAATTGTTTGTGCACTTATAAAAAGAAGCTATATTTGCACCCGCAAGAAAGCAATAGGCGCTCTTGCAGATTGAAATTTTGGTCTGGTAGTTCAGTTGGTTAGAATACATGCCTGTCACGCATGGGGTCGCGGGTTCGAGTCCCGTCCAGACCGCTTAAAAGCTCTTCGAAAGAAGGGCTTTTTTTGTTTATAGAAATTCCACTTTTATATAGCTTCAGGACATTCTATATCTTTAAAAGGTAGCTACAATCTTTTGAACTTCTATCCACCAGCATCCTTCATTCATTAGTTATAGTGCCCCATACTTTTGGCTTACTTTCCCTTCAGATTTAAATACGATCTTATAATATTGACAAATTAGTTATCGCTAAATTTGCATTCTTAATAAATAGGGAGAACTTCTAGCAAAAGTTGTTTTTAAAATACTTTTGAAATAAAATTGATGATGAGGAAACTTTTATTTGCAATCTGCGCACTATTTATTGTGGAATTGTCATATGCGCAAATCTATGATCCTGTACGTTGGACAACATCTATTGAGAAGACAGCCGGAGATGATCATTTTTTATTAAATATAACGGCAGCTATTCAACCGGGGTGGCATTTATATTCCCAAAATGTTGAAGACGGAGGTCCTATTCCTACAACGTTTCTTTTTGAGAAAAGTGAAGGATATGAGCTTGTAGAGGAGGTTAAAGAACCCGAAGGCCATATTGTGGACGACCCCATTTTTGAAATGCCCATTAAGTATTTTGATAATACCGCCCTTTTTACACAGCAATTTATCCTGCTTAATAAAGATATGGCGCGAACTATAGATTTTTCAGTAGAATTTATGGTCTGTAATGATACTCAGTGCCTTCCCCCTAAAACCGAATCTTTTCAGGTTTCAATTTTAGAAGAACCTACTGCTGGGCCTAGCGAAAATACAGATTCAAAACCTTCTGTTTCTTCTGATAATATTCAAGATGATTCTAAAGAGACCGAAGTGATAAAGGAGGGTGACGGCAATCTCTGGAGTGTTTTTATTCTCAGTTTTTTAGGCGGTTTTGCAGCTTTGCTTACGCCCTGTGTGTTTCCTATGATTCCCATGACGGTTAGTTTCTTTACCAAGCAGAGCAAAAGCCGGGCAAGCGGAATAAAAAATGCCTTGTCTTACGGTTTTTTTATCATCTTGATCTACGTTATTTTAGGTTCTGTAGTTACGGCGATCTTTGGAGCTGATGCACTCAATGCGCTTTCTACAAACGTCTGGTTCAACCTCATCTTTTTTGCACTGCTCGTGATTTTTGCATGCTCGTTTCTGGGGGCATTTGAGATAATGTTACCCAATTCCTGGGCAAATAAAATTGATTCACAGGCAGATCGTGGCGGGTTTATTGGCATTTTCTTTATGGCGCTGGCCTTGGCCATTGTCTCTTTTTCATGTACGGGGCCTATTGTAGGGACTTTACTTGTCAAAGCAGCATCTACCGGTGGGATAGCACCTATTGTAGGGATGCTTGGCTTCTCTTCTGCAATCGCATTGCCCTTTGCGTTATTTGCCGCATTTCCGGGATGGTTAAACACTTTGCCACAATCTGGTGGCTGGCTGAATACGGTAAAAGTGGTTTTGGGTTTTCTGGAACTTGCCTTTGCATTTAAGTTTTTGAGCAATGCCGATCTCGTATTGCAATTACATTTACTGGAGCGGGAGACATTTCTAGCTATATGGATAGCTATTTTTAGTAGTCTGGCTTTGTATTTATTCGGAAAAATAACGCTTCCACACGATAGTCCGTTGCCACATATTTCAGTTGGAAGATTAAGTCTGGGCCTTTTTGTTCTAGCCTTTGTAGTTTATATGATCCCAGGACTTTGGGGGGCACCTTTGCAATGGATCAGTGGTTTTCCTCCACCCATGCAATATAGTGAGTCCCCTTATGGCGTGGGAAATTCACAAGGAGGCAATAACGCATCTGTTGAAATCCCACCAAATGCAGAATTGGGCCCTTTGGATATTATTACCTTTAAAGATTATAAGGAGGGCATGGCATACGCCAAAAGCCAGAATAAACCCGTAATGCTCGATTTTACTGGATATGCCTGCGTGAACTGCCGTAAGATGGAAGAGCGCGTGTGGCCAGACCCACAGGTTTTACAGGTTTTAAGGAATGACGTCGTATTGATTTCCCTATACGTTGATGATAAAAAGGAGCTACCGGAAAGCCAGCAGTATGTCTCGGAAACCACCGGAAAAGAGATAGAGACCGTAGGAAACAAGTGGAGCGATTTTCAGATCAAACATTATAAAGCCAATGCGCAGCCGTACTACGTGCTGATCGATAACAATGGTGAAAACCTAAATCAGCCCACTGCTTACGATCCCGATATAGAATCGTATTTAGACTGGTTAAAAGAGGGGATAAAGAGTTATCAAAAGTAAAATTCCATTAGTGCCGAAAATTCTAAAGTCCCAAGATATTAAGTTTTTTTTACAACACGGATTGTCATTGAGCACAAGTGGAAAATTGATTATTTAAAAGTATTACTTACTTAAAAAATATCTTTATATCCGTTATCAGAATTATAAAAATTTTCTTCCGTTGAACTTGCCATATTTGGTTTGCAATTTGCCAAAAACGATCCTATGATTTGAAAACGGGTTTGCGTTAGGGATTGCAGTGGAAATCCTTTTTGTGAGGTACGGGGAAAAAGATTGCAACGTAAAGCCCGACCCGCAGGGAAACGTCCAAAAACGAATGAAAATGCCAGAAATTGGTTCAAAATTCGCTTAAATTTTAAGAAATAGAGCGTTAATTGTTGTTATTCTCCTCATTCAGTTTTTTAATGAGATTTACCTCATCCTCTCGATAAGGAGTCCCATCTTTTCTGAAAATATCATGAAACCATTCTATAGGTTCTTCGCCAGAACCAATAGGAGTATCCCAGGCATAGATCGTATTGCTTTTCCCCTTGACCAATCCCCAGTTTATGGCACCTATTTTATATTCGGCAAGCATGGGAAGTGTATTTGAAAACCTGCTATCGCGAGTTCTGGCCATATATTCTGTACAGATCATAGGGCGGTCGTGAGCTTTTAAAAGCTGGATAACCCTTTTGTGCCATTCTGGGTTTTCATAATCGTGATAGGTAATAATATCTGAGTTTTGTGCCTGGTATGCATTAAGTTCGGTAAAGCTCCAGTCCCACAAACCTACAGATAATGGTTGCGATGGGTCTATCTCCCGTGCCCAGGCAAAGACCTGCTTTAAAAGTGGAAGACTCTCGGTATTTTTCCCATTATTGCCTGGTTCGTTATAGAGATCCCAGAACAATACGCGCTCATCATTTTTAAAAGTGCCAATAATGTCCTGAACATATTTTTTCAATTCTGGAAAATTACTTTCTTCTTTAGATGCGGGATAGCCAGGGTCCTGAACCCATCCTGAATTGTGAGTTCCTGGTTTAGGATCAGGCTGTTTTCCTATTTTCGGCTCGGCTTTCCATACATCGTCAAAAATGACGAATATGGTCTTAATATTATGTTTATCAGCTATGCCTAAATAGGTGTCGACGCGTTTTTTAAATTCTTCAGGATCTGCTTTGTAGGCTAAGCTATGTAGATAGACACGCATAGTATTGAAATCTATGTTTTCGGCATAACCAAGTTCGCGGTCTATAGTTTCGGGATCAAAAGTGTCTTTCTGCCACATCTCGAGCTGATTTATTGCCGTACTGGGAACAAAATTAGCGCCTGTGATCCAGTCGTGCGCTGCGTACCAGGAATCTGCTTTTTCTTTGCTCCAGCGCTGTTGAGCTGAAATGTTTAACAGGCTCAGGCTAAATATAAAAACTACTAGATATCGTTTTGTCATCTTTTTATAATTGAGAAGGTATTTCTAAAATTGATTTTTCTGAAACGGGAATCCCAAAATCAGGGCTTCCATCTGTATTCCATTTAATTTGCTGCATGCGTGGAGATCGTTTTCCGCCACAACCATCTCCGGGGTTTGCATTGGCATGATATAAAATCCAATCCTCTTTTCCGTCAGGAGATTTAAAGAACGAATTATGTCCAGGTGCGTAAACCGAATTCTCTTCAGATTTTACAAAGATAGGTTTAGGGTGCTTTTCCCATGCAGCGGGATCTAATAAATCGTTACCGGTAAATTTGAGCATTCCCAGGGAATAATAGTCGGTCCAGCATCCATTTGCTGAAAATATTATAAACTTATTGCCATTGTGCTCTAGATATTGAGGGCCTTCGTTTACATTCACGTGTGGAGGGTTGTTGGGATCATCTAAATCTCCCTGTTTTTCCCAAGTGTATGTAGGTTGTGAAATCAAAACCCTATCTCCCTCAATGGTCCACGGGTTTTTCATTTTGGCGATATAAATATTCTGCTGTCCGTTTGTATGACCTTCCCATCCTGACCATACCATATATAAGGCATTGTTAAACTCAAAAACGTTACCATCAATGGCCCATCGATCTGGGTAGGCGGCAATTTTGCCTTTAAGATCCCAAGTGCCATGCAGTGCATCTTTAGATTTGTTTTCTAAAACATACATGCGGTGGTTTTTATTGTCTCCATCATCCGCAGCAAAATAGACATACCAGATATTATTGATATAATGTATTTCTGGCGCCCAGATTTCCTTACTATAGTTTGTCCCAGCGGGCGGTGTCCATACTGTTTGGGATTCTGCTTCTCTAAGGTTAGCAAGGTTTTTTGTTTTCCATAGCGTTATTTTATTACCACTTGTATTTGTGTAATAATAATACCCGTCTACAAATACGCTATAGGGATCTGCACCAGAATCTAAAATTGGATTTTGGAACGTGCTTTGTTGTCGCTCCTTTGTATTGTCTTGATGATTATGTTGTGAATTGCCAAAAGTAAAGACAGATAAAAAAAAGTATAGAACTATTTTAAAAGATGTGCTAATCATAAATACCTAGTCTTGTTTCTGAAAATCTATAGTTTTCGCTCTCAAATTGACGGTTATTAAGTAATTACCTTCGGTTTCTTCAGTAACCTGCCATTTGTCATCTGGCCCGCCACATCCGTTAATGACAAAGCCGGCAGATGCTTCAATATTTTGATTGGGTTGAGGTGCATATAACCATTCTCCGTCACACCAATCCCCTAAAAAGGTTGCGATTTTAAGAGCTCCTTCACCTGTTGATTTTAGAGAGCCCTCGTAGGTAAATATAGCGGGATCGCTGGGATCTTGTACCATTTCTGCTGAAGCACCAGGATTCCAACCTGCAGTTGTAGCATCACCTACCAAGCCAAGATAATCATATTTTTGAAAATCATTTATTCTCAATTTAAATTCAAAAATCGAAGAATTTGAATTGATATCATCTACAATTATTTTAACATCATACAAGTAGTTAGTAGAGAGGTTTTCAAGGGATATATCAGCATGTTCTAATTTATACTGAAGATCAGAGTTTTCAAAAGTGAAAACCTCAGCACTAGCTGAATCAACTTCAATTTTGTACTTCAAAAGACCGGCATTGTCTGCGATTATCATTTTAAGTATAAAACCTTCTTCAGTTGATGGAGTCTCTTTTATTTCATTCATCTCTATACCTTCAACGTCTATTGTAGGCAGCCTCTCATCTAAAGTATCATCATCTGTACATCCCGTAAGTAAGATTAATAAAAAACAGAAGCCAAACAGGTACCTTTTAAATATTCCATATCTCATATTTTCAATAGTGCTAATGAACTTTTTCATGTGGGATTTATTTAATTATTATCAGATGCTGTAATCAATAACCGGGATTTTGAACAAGTTGAGGATTGACATTCAAAGTGTTTTCAGAAAGTGGAAAAACCTCAAGATGATCATCTCCACCATCTGATTCTTTATCCCACCAGGCCCCTGTTGTAAATTTGCCAAATCGAATAAGGTCAATTCTACGACGGCCTTCTCCTAAAAACTCGCTACCCCAGGCATCTAAAAGTTCTACTTCATTCAACTCACCAGCCTCGTAAAGACTTTGAGAACCTTCAGGATAATACCTGCTTCTTACAAGGTTCAATAGGTTTGCGGCTTCAGCTAAATTACCTTCTCTAAACCTACATTCCGCCAGGGTGTAGTACACTTCTGCTAAACGCATTTCAACAAAATCTGGTTCTATTCTATTTGGTGAGTCGTCTGAATAAAAAGGATATTTTACAAGCCTTACACCTGAATTTTCATCAGCGGTGAGCATAGTAGAAGCACCTTGTAACTCTTGCTCTGGTTCAAGATCATTGAACTGTCCTACTTGATCCCTTAAGTATAGTTTATAGGAACCATCCTTGGACATTAAGACTTCTGAGCCATCATTGTAGGGAAGGTAGCCGTACAGAAACATGCCTTCACGAGAGGAGAGACCTGTATTTTTATATTTTATAAGCCTTACGTCGTCAGGATATTTTTCAAACTTCACAAATGGTTTCCCTAATGGGAAGGCATATTCATTACCCTCTAGATCCTTACCCGGTTGTAAAGCATATTTGGGGTTTGAATTACCAAATGCGGTAAAATTGAAATACAAATTTATGTTTGCGGGAAACTGCCACCAGAACATGCCACTTGAATAATGCCAGTGTGTGCGCGTGAAAGATCCCGGAAATGCAAATAGGGTTTCTTTACTTGAATTATTGTCATAATCAAACGGAGCATCCCATCGCTCTTCAATACCGTAGGAACCATATTTCCCATCTACTATATCTTGTGTTATAGTAGCACACTGCTCATATTTAGCCTCTCCTATATATACTTCTGCATTTAAATATAATCTGGAAAGAAGTGTCATAGCCGCTGCCTTTGTCCATCGCCCATCAAAATTCTCTGTTCCTGGATCTCCTTTTGCAAACAAGGCCGGAACCGATTCTAAAATTTCATTTTCAATAAAATCAAAAGTTTCCTTTGGCGTAGATTGAGCAACTGCTTCGGTTTCTCCCTTGACCGCTGTGATTAGTTGTATATTCCTGTAGAAATCAAACAGACGGAGATAATACCATGCTCTTAAAATTCTCAGTTCAGAAACTAACTCAGATCTTTCCTCTTCGCTCATTTTCACACTTGAGGGATCCAGAGCCTGTATGTCTTCTAAAGAGTTTGTAGCTAAAACTATCCCTGTATATAGGTTTTTCCACCCTCCCTCTACAAAACCATCATCAGTGTTCCATTCATGGTTGTGCAACCTGATGTACTTCCCTCCGTCAAACCAATCTGCACCACGTGTAGCTGTCATTAACTGGTCTCCGGTGTTCTCCTGCATATCATATTGATCACCCTGTACAGTCCAGTAACCATGTTCAAAAGAGCGCAAGAACGTACGATATACATCTTCTTTGGTTTGTATAAAATTCTCAGAAGTTACCCGGTCATACAGTTCTTCTTCAAGATTTGTACAACTGATCAAACTAACTATTGTAAATAGCAACAATCCTATATATGTTCTGGTATTATTCTTCATTGTGTAAATTTTAAAAGTTGAAATCAAATCCAAATACAATTTGTGTTGTGGAAGGATAATATTGCCTACTGGAATTTATACCTGGGTATAGTCCATTAAATGGATAAGAATCTGGGTCCCCTCCTGAAAAATTGGTAAATGTGGCAACATTATTGGCAGAAGCATATATTCTCAAAGAATTTGCGAATCCTTCTTTAAGATCTACCGTATATCCAAGCGTGATATTTTCAAGTTTGACAAAGTCGCCAGATTCAAGAAAGTAATCTGAAACCGAAGAAATCGTAGTAAAACTAGTAAGTTGGGAATAGGGTCCTTCATAGGCAGATTGTAGAACATTTGCCTCATTAGGGGTCACGGGTGTTCCAATATAAAAGCCTAGGGTATTAAAAAGTTCGTAATCAAATTTTCCCCTGAAGAAAACGCTCGCATCCCAGTTTTTATATTTGAACGTGTTGCTTAGGCTCAAATTATAACGAGGTAAACCATTTCCCACAAATTGTCTATCATCGTAAACTGCCTGAGCGCCGGTAATAACATCTCCAGCCTGATTATAAATTAAAAGTTCGCCCTGATCACTTACTCCTGCTGATTTGTACATATAAAATGACCCAATTCTTTTGCCCTCTTCCAGCCGCTGTGCATTTCCTGGCGAACCCGGGGCAGGCAGTCCCACAACATCTATAAAGTCCTGCCCTTCATACTGGGCATTGGAAAATGAAACAAATTTATTTTCTATAGTAGAACCGGCAAATGCTATGTCATAACTAAAATCATCACTCTTTATAACACTTGCATTGAGTTGTAATTCAAAACCGGAATTTTCCATAGTTCCTACGTTGGCATAGGTTTGATCTACGATGTTAGGAGGCAATTGTACTGGATAATAGCCTAATAGATCCTCGTTTTTTCGTTTATAATAATTAAATGATCCCGAAAATCTTTGAAGGAAACCAAAGTCAACACCAATATTTGTATTAATTGCTTTCTCCCATTTCAAATTGTAGTTTGTATTTTGATTAGGCCCCCATACCTGGTAATATTCTCCCGCCAGTGGATAATATCCAAAACCCTGATAAGTATCCAAGGAAAGATAATTTCCAAAATCCTGATTGCCGGTTTCACCATAATCAGCCCTCAGCTTTAGTTCATCTATCCAGGTTACATTTTCCATAAATTCCTCATCATTGACTCGCCAACCAACAGACACTGCGGGGAAAACCCCCCATTTGTTTTCATATCCAAATTTTGAAGAACCTTCGTAACGTATACTTGCAGACATTAGATATTTATTATCAAAGTCATAATTCAATCGACTAAAAAAGGCTATCAATGTAGAACTGTCTTTAAAACTGCCTAGCCCTAGTCTTCCTTCTTCTTCCTGATTGTAGAGACCACTGCCTAAATTATTATAAGTAAAAGCATCACTGGGGAAATTTCGATTTGATGCGCTTAAACCAGATGACTGAAAATATTGATAGGAATACCCGCCCAGCAGTTTAAAAGTATTTTTCTTTATATCAAGAGAATAATTGCCAATCCATTCAAGGCTCTTCGTATCGTATTTATTGTAAGCCCTATTGGCAGAATTTTCACCTTCATCAAAATTTATCGCAATACTTGAAGTAGAAGGTCTAAAAAAGAAATCAAAATAATCGGTGGTTGATTCTCCTATAGAAATCTTTGTGTTTAATGTGGGTGAAAAATTCCAGGTAAAGCTCCCGTTCCAGTCCAGTATTTTTTCTTCTGAACCATCTTCCTCAAGACTTAGTGTTTCTAAGATATTGTATGGGCCGTCGTACCCTTGCTGGATATTAGTATAGCCACTTGGAGATTGCGCATCGCGTACCGGGATTGTAGGGTTGAGCGTCAGTGCTTTACCAAATACATCATAATTCGCATCATTTCTTTTTGCATAGCGTGGTGCAATGTTCAGGTCAACTTCATACCTGCCATTTTCGGACTTGTGATTTACTATGACCCGCGCGCCATATTCCTCACGCGATGATCTTATGTCAATACCTTCAGCTTTTTTATAATCTACTGTAGCCCTATAGGTCGTACTTGGCCCGCCCCCAGATACACTTAAAGTATGCTTTTGAACAAGGGCGTTACTTCTTGTAATGGCATCAATCCAATCGGTATTTCCGCCAAAATCTATTCCACGCTCGTTTTCTAGATATTGTGAAGCGGTCAAGGGACGCAATGTATTATCAGAAAGAAAATCGAGGGATACATAATGACTATATTGGGCAGAAGGTTTTCCAGTACCCGTCTTGGTTGTAATAATTATCACACCGTTACTTCCTCGTGTACCGTATATCGCAGAAGCAGCCCCGCCCTTTAATATATCTATAGATTTTATGTCATTTTGATTTATTCCCTGTAAACTTCCTCCAGGAAAACCATTGATAACTATTAAAGGTCCCAGCCCGGCATTCCTTGATGAAACACCCCTTAGCTGGATACTTGGATTTGAATTGGGATCTGCTGCAGAACTATTATCTATAGTTAAGCCTGGCACTTTACCTTGAAGTGCCATAATGGGGTTATTTGATGATACTGTTAAAAGCTCATCCCCGTCTACGTGGGTAATGGAACTGGTAACCTCTTTTTTATCTAACGTACCATAACCTACAACAACCACTTCATCCAGTGCTGATACATCTTCTTGCAATTCTGCATTTATTGTAGTCTGGTTTTCAATGGCTATCTCCAAAGACTTGTAGCCTATAGAACTAAATACTATAAAATCACCGGTTCTGGCCGTTATGTTATAATTACCATCCATATCAGCCGTGGTTCCTTGTGTGGTTCCTTTAATCAATATGTTGGCAAAGGGTATAGGTTCACCCTCTGTAGTGTTGACGCTTCCAGAAATAGTTGCTTCTTGCGCAAACGTTTGATGAGTAAAAAAAAGAATTAAATTTAGTAGGAGTATGGACTTTAAGTTGGAACGTAATTTAGTTTTCATAGAATTTCATTTAGAAATTTTTAGTTATCGGCCTCATGAAACAAATTGGCTACTTTACTATAGGCTAGGGAAAATCGTACTTAAATAGGTGTTATTGGTTTTTGGTAATTCATTAATTAAACTCAACTAATCTTATCTAAATCTCATTTTTTGAGACATAAATTTGTCAACTTGTTTCCTTACAAAGGAGAATATTTAAATTAGAACCTCTTCTTTTTACCGTTTCATTTTTTCATCAAAATGGTTCAATCTTTAATAAGTGTTAACCTTTAATGGTTTTTGGAACAAAACGTTGAAGAATGAGATGATTTGATTTGTTGAAACAACAGTTATTTAACGTGCTTTGTGCTTATGAGAATTTGGTTTTATCTTTTGATGTTAGTTACCGTGTTTGAAGTACAAGGGCAAAGCCATTCTTTTCATCATTATAGGGTGGAAGATGGTTTATCTCACAATTCTGTGGTTAGTATGTTACAGGATGAAAGGGGTTTTATGTGGTTTGGTACTAAAGACGGTTTAAATAGATTTGATGGGTATAGTTATAAGGTCTTTCAGCATAAGGCAGGAGATAGCACCAGTATTGGCAGCAATTTTATAAGGTGTTTAAAAGAATATAACCATACGTTATGGGTAGGTACAGATACTGGTCTTTTTAAGTATGATAAAGAGATGGAATCTTTTGAATTGATAAAAAATACTAAAGATCAGCCTATCCTTGATATTGAAAATGATTGTAATGGGAATATTTGGTTTGTGGCCGCCGGAAATCTTTTTAAAAAATCACTTAAAACCGGTAAAGAAGAGATTTACAAACAGACCGGTTTTTCTTTTATTTCTTCAAGCAAATCTGGCGATATATATGTATCTAGTGGAGAAGATGTTTTCAAATATATCGAAGCTAATAATTCGCTTCAGAAAATTGATTTGCAATTAGGCGTAAATACTAATATCGTTATAACAGCACTTTCTGTAGATAGCGTTCACAACACTTTATATATAGGAACAAAAGCGCAAGGTGTATTGACATATAGCCTTAGAAACTCCCGCACAACGAGCTTATTCCCAAAAAACGAAAATCCACTCTTCGTAAGAAATTTTTTAAGAAAAGATAAAAATGAATTATGGATTGCCAGTGAGTCTGGCATTTATATATATGATCTTAAAAGCAAAGAATTTGAGCATTTAAAAAAGAATTATAACGATCCATATGCCGTCTCAGACAACGCTATTTATTGTTTAACCCTTGATCAGGAAGAAGGAGTATGGGTAGGCACTTATTTTGGTGGTGTCAATTACTATTCAAAACAATATACCCCCATCAAACGGTATTTTCCCAGGGTAGGCGAAAACTCCATAAGCGGTAATGCTGTACGTGAAATAAAAAAAGACAACTATGGTAATTTATGGATAGGGACTGAGGATGCAGGCTTAAATCAATTCAAAAGTACTACCGAAACATTTAAAAATTATGCCCCTATTGAAAGTAACGGCGCATTCCCTAATTATAATATACATGGATTATTACCCCGCGGATCTGAATTGTGGATAGGGACTTTTGAACACGGTCTGGACGTAATGGATATCCCATCTGGAAAAATAATTGATCATTTTGGAACAGGAAAAGATGAGGGTGGGCTGCGTAGTGACTTTATACTTTATATTTTTGAGGCTGAGAATAAGGACATTTATATTCTTACCTCTTCTGGAATACATAAGTTTTTAGAAAATTCCAGGACTTTTGAAGTAGTAACAGGGTTTCCGGAAGTCTACCATTATACCTATATGATGGAAGATCATAAAGGCGTTCTATGGGCCGGTACATACTGGGATGGCCTGTACTATTTTAATACAAAAACCGGGGAAAAAGGTTTTTTTAAATACGACAGCAAAGATCCCCATAGTATCAGTACAAATGTTATCAATGGTATCTATGAAGATTCAAGTAAAAATCTGTGGATCACTACAGAGAACGGACTCAACCTTTTTAATCCAAAAGAGCAAAATTTTAACCGCATAGGTAAAAAAGATGGATTGCCCAGCAATGTCACCTATTCCATTTTAGAAGATAAAAGCAAAGAGCTCTGGATAAGTACTTCAAGCGGATTAGTAAACTACGACCCTGATTCTAAAAAGATGGAAATCTTTACTAAGTCTAACGGTTTATTGAGCGATCAATTCAATTATAGTTCAGCCTTTAAAGATGATTCCGGCGAGATGTACTTCGGAAGCGTAAACGGTCTAATACGATTCAATCCTGATACATTTATTAAAAACACCTATCAAGCTCCCATTTACATAACAGATATTCAGATAAATAATAAAAAAGTTCAGGTAGGAGAAGTTGATTCGCCGCTGGATAATTCTATTTTGTTTTCTAAAGAATTAATACTGAATAACAAGCAATCTACATTTGACCTCCAGTTTGCTTCCCTTAGCTACACCGCTCCTAAAATGACCAAATACTGGTACAAACTTGAAGGTTTAAATGACAACTGGGTAAGTCTGGGTAAAAACCATGAAGTTAGCTTTACGGCATTGGCTCCCGGCAATTATGATTTTAAAGTGAAGGCATTAAACAGCCATGGGGTTTGGAGCAAAAATACGCAAAGCCTGAAAATTGAGATTTTACCGCCATTTTTTGCCAGTAAAACAGCATATTTCCTGTATTTTCTGGTGTTTTTGTTCTTGTTGGTTTTTTTATTTAGGTATTACCACCATTACACCCATGATAAGAACAACCATCGCATAATGCAATTGGAAAATGCCAAGGAAAAAGAGATCTATCAGGCTAAAATCGAGTTTTTTACGAATGTAGCCCATGAAATCAGAACACCACTTACCCTAATCAAAGGCCCTCTTGAAAAACTTTTGAAAAGCACCTATAAATCACCCGAAATTCCGCATAATTTGGGCATTATGGAGAAAAATACCTCCAGATTGCTCAATCTGGTCAATGAATTACTTGATTTCAGAAAAACTGAGATGCAGCATGTTCAGCTTAGTTTTGTCGAAGTAAGTATCACTGGGCTTCTTCAGGATACTCATGTGCGTTTTAGCCAGCTCGTTCGGGACAAAAATTTGAGGTTCAAGCTTATAGTTCCACAGGAAAATGTCATAGCCTCTGTAGATGAAGAAGCGGTAAAAAAAGTCCTGAGCAATCTTTTTAGCAATGCGATCAACTATTCAAAAAAGAAAGTAAAAGTCAAACTTATTGTAAAAGGCAGCAGTTTTCAGGTGATCATTAAGAATGATGGCAAATTGATCCCTACGGAATTACAACAACGCATTTTTGAACCGTTTTACCGCGTTCCGGGAGAGCCTACAAAAGTGGGTACTGGCATAGGACTATCCCTGGCGCATTCATTAACGGAACTGCACCATGGCAAACTGTATTTTAAAGCTACGCGCAAAATGAATACGTTCATTCTGGAAATGCCGGTAAAACAGATTACGGGTATTAAAAGTTTGAACAAGGCATCACCTGCTGACCGTAGTCATTATACCAATGAAATACCGGTCTTCACAAAAAACAGGCCTGTGATTCTTATCGTAGAAGATAATCAGGAATTGACTTCTTTTATATATACTGAATTATCAGAAACATACAATGTGCTTATCGCCGCGCAGGGTCAGGAAGCTTTGCGGTTTTTTCAGGATTTTGAAATTCACCTGGTAATTAGTGATCTTATGATGCCTGTAATGGATGGCATAACATTTTGCAAACAACTTAAAGAAAACCCAAAGACAAATCACATTCCGGTGATAATCTTAACTGCAAAAACCGCTTTGAACATTAAAATTGATGGTCTTGAATCTGGGGCAGATGCTTATATCTCAAAACCGTTTTCCATAGATCATTTGCAGGTACAAATATCAAACCTACTTTCAAATAGGAAAACAATCCTGGAGCATTATAGCAATTCTCCCTTAGCGCATTTACACACGCTGTCACTATCTGCAGATGACCAGGATTTCCTCAAAAAATTGGATAAGATTATTGAAGATAACCTAAAGGATCCTAATCTTAGTGTAGCGTTACTCGCTGGTTTGTTGAATATGAGCAGATCTACTTTGTACCGTAAAATCAAGGAAATTTCAGATCTTTCGCCTAACGAGTTGATTAATATAAGCCGCCTCAAAAAAGCTGCTTTTTTATTAAAGAATACAAATAGCAAGATTTTCGAAGTCGCAGAGATGGTGGGGTACCGCTCGCAGACCAGTTTTGGGCGTAATTTTCAAAAGCAATTTGAGATGACACCTTCAGAATTCATGAATAGCTTTAAGTAATTGAGTTTTGAAATTCGCAACATGGTTAACATATTTGTATACTTCTAGCATTCGTTTGATTTGCTCATAACAGGATCCCTGGCTAGAAATTGAGCAGCAACATGTACGATTGTTCAATGGAAATCTTCGGTAACCCAACTAATATTCAGTGGGATACCGTATTATATTTTAATTAATCAAAAAATTTGATTAGTTTGAAAGGATGTATAGGATTTGTTAATTTCGAGACCAAATTCTATTTAAAAAGTGCTTAGAAAGTTGTTCTAAATTTTGGTATAAAGCATCCAATTAACAGGTTTCGAAGGAAATTTAACAGTCCAAAGACGTATTATATCGATAAAATGCCATTTTTCGATACGTGTGAATTATATTTGCTAATGTAAATATTTTGTTAAATATGGTTGATCATAACTATTATAATCAATTGTATATTTCCAATTGAATCACCATATTAATATTAAAGCGACATTTTTTGTCGTAATCAGTGCAGAAAAATTAAAATGGTTCTTAAATTAAAGTTTGTATTGTTAACTGTGATTTTCTTTCTTTATGGAGGAACCTATACGAGTGCTCAAAACGCACCTCCACCACCCGAAAATGCGCCCCCACCTCCAGGACTACAGTTACCTATAGATGATCATATATGGATCCTTTTTACAATGGGCATGGGACTTGGGATCTACTACTGGATCAAAAAATCGCTTAGTCTTTCAAAGACATAAACCTGCTCACATATTTTCCTATAACGTCAAATTCAAGATTTACTGTTTCTCCTGCTTTTAATTCTTTAAAGGTGGTATGGGCAAATGTATACGGTATAATTGCTACGCTAAACCCATCTTTTTTAGTGTTTATTACTGTAAGGCTTACACCATTGATTGTTATTGAACCTTTTTCTATGGTCAGGTTGCCCAGTGCACTATCGTAAGTGATACTAAAGATCCAGCTTCCATCCTTTTCTTCAACACTGGTTACGGTCCCGGTCTGGTCTACATGGCCTTGCACCATATGACCGTCCAGACGGGCGCCCATGATCATCGCGCGTTCCAGGTTAATCACATCACCAGTTTCTAAAGTGTTTAAATTGGTTTTTTGAAGCGTTTCTTCTATTGCAGTTACCGTATAGCGTTTTCCTTCAATGTTCACGACCGTAAGACACACCCCATTGTGAGCTACACTTTGGTCTATTTTTAAATCTGGGGTCAGTTTACTTGTAACGGTAATATTTAAATTCCCACCTTCCTGCTCCAGTTGACTCACCTGTCCTAAATCTTCGATTATTCCAGTAAACATAGTTGTCTTTATTTAGTTACTTTTGCTTCACAAAGCTAGGCATTACCATTAGAATTTTAAGACTATTCTGGTCTGGTAAAGTTTGAAAAATTGCTGCAGGTTATGAAAAAGATAAAGAACAAAAAAATTAAACTAGGTATAAGCATAGGTGATCTTAACGGTATAGGTGGCGAGATTGCGCTGCGTACTTTTGAGGATGAACGCATGCTTGATTTTTGTACCCCTATATTTTTTGCTTCCGCCAAAACGATTAGCTTTTTATTGAAACATTTTGATATCGATATCAAATTTCAGGGAATTAAAACTGCTGCAGAAGCATTAGAGGGTAAGGTGAATATTGTAAATATCTTTGATGACAAGGCCCAGATTGATTTTGGTGTAGAAACTAAAGAGAGCGGCAAGTATGCTATTCAATCGTTGAAATCTGCCGTAAAATCACTTAAAATGGGGGAAATTGATGTTCTTGTTACCGCTCCTATCAATAAATCAAATATTCAGGATGACGACTTCAAATTTCCCGGTCATACAGATTACCTTAACCAGGAATTAGAGGGTGACAGTCTGATGTTCATGATCACCGAAAGCCTTAAAATAGGACTTCTTACAGATCACGTACCTGTAAAAGATGTGGCCGAAAAAATAACAGTTGACTTAATAAACAAGAAGTATAAGACGATTTACAATACGCTTTTAAAGGATTTTGGTGTAGAAAAGCCAAAAATTGCCTTCCTGGGTATAAATCCACACGTGGGCGATGGAGGTGTAATAGGTCAGGAAGACAAAGAGATCCTTATTCCTACGTTGGAAAAAATTCGGGAAAAAGGGGATTTGGCGTATGGTCCTTACGCCGCAGATAGTTTCTTCGGAAGTGGTAATTATAAAAATTTTGATGCTATCATTGCTGCGTATCATGATCAGGGTTTAATTCCTTTCAAGACACTTTCCTTTGGTAAAGGGGTCAACTTTACGGCAGGCCTTGACAAGATCAGGACCTCTCCAGATCATGGTACAGCCTTTGAAATCGCTGGTAAAGGGGTGGCTGATCACAATTCATTTAAGGAAGCGGTCTATACAGCCATAAGTATTTTTAAAAAGCGCAAGGAGTTTAAAAAGCTAACTAAAGATGTGCTGCAAAAACAGAAAAGACGACCAGCTTCATCCAGAAGGGGCCGCTTTGAGTAAGAGGTGATAGTTTAGGGTTTGAAAAGGTGCACTTTTAAACATTAAAAAAAACAGCTCACATAATTTTTCACTTAATAAAAAATTATATCTTTGCACCCGCCTTAGCATAAGGTGATTGCATTGTATTTGCAATAATTGTCAAGGAAAGCGGTAGTGTGATGAATAATTTGAAAGCCTTTACAATACAGTTTGTCGGTTTAAAACAGGGGGAACACACCTTTGATTATAAGATTGACAATACGTTCTTTAAGAATTATGAGTATGATGATTTTAATGCGGTTGACATAGTTGTTGATGTCTTGCTCATTAAAAAATCAACGTTGTTAGAATTTATATTTGATGCTAGGGGAGTGGTCAATGTCAATTGTGATGTGACTAATGAACCATATGACCATCCGCTGGATGCCTCATATAAATTAGTGGTCAAATTTGGACAGGAATTCAACGACGAGCTTGAAGATATCGTTATTATACCCCACGGTGAATATGAATTTAATGTGGCGCAATATATATACGAACTAATCGTACTGGCAATGCCGGCTAAAAGGATACATCCCGGAGTGGAGGATGGAACTTTAAAGTCTGACATGTTGGATAAATTAGAAGAATTAAGCATAAAAAAAGTAAAACCTGCGGAAGAGGAAAATGATTCAGAAATTGATCCCCGCTGGGAAAAATTAAAAGATTTTTTAACAGATAAATAATAAAAGGCGATGGCACATCCCAAGAGAAAAGTCTCGAAAACGAGAAGAGATAAAAGAAGAACTCACTATAAGGCGAGCATGCCTAAAATCGCTGTAGATGCGACTACTGGTGAAGCACATTTGTATCACCGTGCACACTGGCATGAAGGCAAATTGTATTACAGAGGCCAGGTGCTTATAGACAACGCAGAAGCTGAAGAAGCGGCTTAAGTGACAAACGACTAATTGAGTCAACTCCCATTCTGGGAGTTTTTTTGTTAATGACGGGATTAAACGGTGTGTACTGATCATCTGTGATCAGTACGGCATTTGTTTATCTGTCATTTATTGTCGTAAATTGATCGTTTTGGTTATTTTATAGAATGATTTATTTTTAGGGTAGATCATGCTCAAAAGATGAAAAAAGTTAATTATTAAGCGCGTTTATCTAAGATTTAGTAATTTCCCAACTCACTTTTTTACAAAAACCGCTTTTTTCGCAGAAATAGACTTTATATGAGTAAAATCAAGGCAGCTATTACCGCTGTAGGTGCTTATGTGCCTGACTATGTTCTTACCAATGAGATGTTAGAATCCATGGTGGAGACAAATGATGAATGGATTACTTCTAGAACTGGCATTAAGGAGCGTAGGATTCTTAAGGACCCAGACAAGGGAACTTCTTATTTAGGTATTAGGGCAGCTCAGGACCTAATCGAAAAAAAAGGGCTTGATCCCGCTGAAATTGATTTGGTTTTACTCGCTTCGGCCACGCCAGATCTTCCTGTTGCCTCTACCTCAGCCTACGTTGCCACACAGATAGGTGCGATAAATGCATTTTCTTTTGATATCCAGGCAGCCTGTTCTGGTTTTCTATACGGCATGTCAACTGCCTCTGCGTTTATAGAATCAGGCCGATATAAAAAAATATTGCTCATTGGTGCAGATAAGATGTCTTCTGTAATAGATTATACAGACCGTACAACCTGCATTATCTTTGGCGATGGTGGTGGTGCCGTGTTATTTGAGCCTAATGAAGAGGGACTAGGCCTTCAGGACGAGTATCTTCGCTCTGATGCCATAGGACGTAATTTTCTTAAAATTGAAGCTGGAGGTTCCCTAAAACCACCTACCGAAGAAACTGTTGCAAACCGGGAACATTTTGTTACTCAAGATGGTAAGACCGTATTTAAATTTGCGGTGTCCAATATGGCAGACGTGGGAGAGCGCATCATGAAACGCAATGATCTTGAAAGTAGCGATGTTGATTTTCTTGTTGCCCATCAAGCAAATAAGCGCATCATAGATGCTACGGCCAAGCGGATGAATTTAGAAGATGATAAGGTGCTCATGAACATTCAACGTTATGGGAATACCACTTCGGCAACTTTGCCACTTCTTCTAAGCGATTATGAAAAGCGTTTCAAAAAGGGGGACAATATAATTTTTGCCGCATTTGGTGGCGGCTTTACCTGGGGTTCCATATATTTAAAATGGGCCTATAATAGTTAAAAATCAACTTTGTTAATTTAAAATATTATGGATTTAAAGGAAATTCAGAATTTGATCAAATTCGTTGCAAAATCCGGTGCCAGTGAAGTAAAACTGGAAATGGATGATTTTAAGATCACCATTAGGACTGGCGGTGAAGATCAAAAAGGGGAAACAACCTTTTTACAACAAGTGCCCATGCAGGGAGCACCGGTGGCACAGGCAGTCCCTCAGGCAACACAACCACAACCCGGCGCACCTGTACAGGAGTCAGGTTCAATTGAAGCCAAAGAGGCAGATAATTCTAAATATATTACCATAAAATCGCCTATTATTGGTACATTTTACCGCAAACCAGCCCCTGATAAACCCACATTTGTGGAAGTAGGTTCTAAAATCAAGGATGGCGATGTACTTTGCGTTATTGAAGCGATGAAACTTTTCAACGAGATTGAAAGTGAAGTAAAAGGTATCATCGTGAAAATTTTAGTTGACGATGCATCACCCGTAGAATTTGATCAGCCTTTGTTCTTGGTTGATCCTTCTTAAGGTTTCCATTTTTAACTGAAGTATCCCATCTACCCGATCTGTACGCATCGGGTTAATCAATTTAATAAAGCCATGTTCAAAAAGATACTTATAGCAAATCGCGGGGAGATCGCACTGCGCGTGATACGCACCTGTAAAGAAATGGGAATAAAAACGGTCGCGGTTTATTCTACGGCAGATGCAGAGAGCCTTCACGTTCGTTTTGCAGATGAAGCCGTTTGTATAGGCCCACCGCCCAGTGCGGAATCTTACCTCAAAATGAGCAATATTATTGCCGCTGCCGAAATTACCAATGCAGACGCAATCCATCCCGGTTACGGTTTTCTTTCTGAAAACGCCAAGTTTTCTAAAATCTGTGAAGAACACGATATAAAGTTCATAGGCGCATCACCAGAAATGATCGCAAAAATGGGTGATAAAGCTACCGCTAAAGCTACGATGAAAGCGGCTGGGGTACCTTGCGTTCCCGGTAGTGAGGGCATCATAAAAGATTTTGACGATTGTGTGCGTATTGCTGAAGAAACAGGTTATCCCGTAATGCTTAAGGCAACTGCTGGTGGTGGTGGTAAAGGTATGCGCGCGGTACAGAAAAAAGAAGACCTGCGCAAAGCATGGGACTCTGCCCGTCAGGAATCTGCTGCTGCCTTTGGCAACAATGATATGTATATGGAAAAATTTGTGGAAGAACCACACCATATAGAAATTCAGATCGTAGGGGACAGCAACGGTAAGGCCTGTCATCTTTCCGAAAGGGATTGCTCCATACAGCGCAGACATCAAAAGCTTACCGAAGAAACCCCATCCCCATTCATGACCGATGAACTTCGTGAAAAAATGGGTGCAGCCGGTGTAAAAGCGGCGGAATATATCAAATATGAAGGTGCGGGAACGGTTGAATTTTTAGTAGATAAACATCGTAATTTCTACTTTATGGAAATGAACACCCGTATTCAGGTAGAGCATCCCATTACAGAACAGGTTGTGGATTACGATTTGATCAGGGAGCAAATACTCGTTGCGGCCGGTGTGCCTATTTCCGGTAAGAATTACCTTCCGCAGTTGCATTCTATCGAGTGTCGTATCAATGCTGAAGATCCTTATAACAATTTTAGGCCAAGTCCGGGTAGGATCACAAACCTACATGCGCCGGGTGGTCACGGTGTGCGTATAGACACGCATGTGTACAGTGGTTATATGATTCCGCCTAATTATGATTCCATGATTGCAAAGTTGATCACGACCGCGCAATCCAGAGAGGAAGCCATAAACAAAATGAAGCGCGCGCTTGATGAGTTTGTTATTGAAGGCGTGAAAACGACCATTCCTTTTCACAGGCAGTTGATGGATGATCCAGATTATATCGCTGGTAATTATACCACCAAGTTTATGGAAACTTTCGAAATGAAACCTGAAGTAAAAGAATAACTGAAAACCCCGATTTATCGGGGTTTTTTAATGATATTTCGGAATATTTGAAGCTTTTTTGATATTTCTGAACTTTTAAAGATCAACCAACTGAACGTATATTTGATCTATGGAATATTACCTCTACATAAAATCCCTGCATCTTATCTTTATCGTAACCTGGTTTGCCGGTCTTTTTTATATTCCGCGCCTTTTTATTTATCAGATTGAGGCTGCCGAAAAAGAAGAACCAGAGCGATCTATACTTGGGAAGCAGCTCGCCCTTATGGCAAAAAGGCTCTGGTATATCATCACCTGGCCTTCAATGGTGTTAACCAGTATATTTGCTTTCACGATGCTTTATCTTAATCCCGCGCTTTTTCAAGCTCCGTGGATGCAGATCAAACTCGGTTTTGTGGTTTTGCTTTTTGCCTACCATTTTAAGAATCATCAGATTTTTAAACAACTACAGCGCGGTGAAGGCAATTATTCCTCTAAATTTATGCGTATCTGGAACGAGGGCGCCACCCTAATTCTCTTTGCTGTAATATTTCTTGCCATCACAAAAAGTGCGGTAAACTGGATTTATGGTCTCGTAGGTTTACTTACGCTTGCGGTATTGTTGATGCTGGGGATTCGTTTGTATAGACGCATTCGTGAAAAAAATCCAGATGCGTAACGGCGTGATTTTTGATGCTTGGGAAAATGATGAACAGGAATAAACTTTCGCTGCGTACCCGTATTTTTCTATCTATGATCCTGCTCATATTTGGAGCATCCATACTCATAGGGATTATCTCCATTATTCAGTATAAGGAAGAGGCAGAAGATTATCATACCAGCCGTCTCCTTAGAAAAGAAGATCAGATCAGGGCTGAGATTTCCTATGTGCTCAACAAAACTTCCTTTGAGGTCATCACGGAAAAAATACCCATTATTCTCAAAGAAAAGCAGGATATATACCGCATTTCAGACGTTCATGAATTGCCTATAAACATTTATGACCTACAGGGAAACCTGCTTTTAAAGTCAAAAGAAGGATTTACCGTAGATACCGTAGACATTAAACTTGCCGCTGCGATTTTAGATGGTATGGATCGCGCACCAAACAAACGGTGGATTACCTCTATGACTAAAAATGGGATCAAATTTCAATCCTCTTACACCTATATCACAGATTATCAGTTCAAGCCACTGGCCATCATGAATTTGCCCTATATTCAGGATGATGATTTTATAACCCGGGAACTCGATGAGTTTTTGCGCCGCCTGGCGGAAGGCTATCTGTTTATGCTGCTTATCGCGATCGCGCTCTCGTACTTTTTGTCGCGTTATATTACCCGCAGTTTAAAAACAATAAGCGATAAAATGATCCAGACACGGCTTGATAAACGCAACCAGAAAATTGAGATTGACGATGCCAGTGAAGAGATCAGCAACCTGGTTCGCGCTTACAATCTTATGATTGATGAACTGGAAACCAGTGCCGCAAAACTGGCTCAGGGAGAACGGGAACAAGCCTGGCGCGAAATGGCAAAACAGGTGGCACATGAAATCAAGAATCCGCTTACGCCCATGCGCCTCACCGTGCAGAGTTTTCAGCAGCGTTTTGACCCCAATGATGTGGATATTCGGAAAAAACTGGACGAGTACAGCGCCACGATCATTCAGCAGATCGATACCATGAGCAATATTGCTTCGGCTTTTTCCAATTATGCAAAAATGCCCGCACAGCAGAATGAAACGCTCAATGTTGTCTTTGTAACTAAACTTGCCCTTGATATTTTTAATGAACCCTACATTCATTTTAAAGCCGAAAAGGATGAAATAATCGCAAAATTTGACCGTACCCAGCTCATCCGGGTTGTGACCAATTTGGTCAAAAATGCGATTCAGGCGACTGAAAATGTCAAAAACGCCCAGATTTGCGTAGATATTAAAGTTGAAAAGGACAAAGTGCTTTTACTGGTGATTGACAATGGTGTGGGCATCAGCGAAGAAAACGCCACGCTGGTTTTTGAGCCCAAGTTTACTACAAAATCAAGCGGTATGGGTCTGGGTCTGGCCATGGTCAAGAATATTGTGGAAACCTATGGTGGAAATATTACCTTTACGTCACAAGTGGGAAAAGGAACTGTTTTTAAAGTAGCATTTCCGAAGGAAAATCACCCTACGACATTCTGATTTTAAAGAATAATCCACTATTTTTAGCTAAAATTAGCCTTAAAAGGTGCTGTTTTGCAGCTTTTTTCACCCTTAATTACACGCGATATGAGTTACGATAACATTACTGTGAAACATGAGGAAGCGATCATTTATATAACCATTGACCGTCCTAAAAAACTGAACGCGCTAAACAGGGCGACGATCGCAGAACTTCAGGATGCCTTTGAAGAAGCAAATGAGAGCAAGGATGCCCGTGTTGTAATTTTGACCGGGTCTGGTGAGAAAGCATTTGTGGCCGGTGCAGATATCAGTGAATTTTCTGATTATGACCGGCAGGAGGGTAGCGCGCTGGCCCGTGATGGGCAAAACAACCTTTTTGATCTTATAGAAAACATGCACAAGCCCGTTATTGCCGCGATCAACGGTTTTGCACTTGGTGGCGGACTCGAACTGGCCATGGCCGCACATTTTAGGATAGCCAGCCACAATGCAAAAATGGGCCTTCCGGAAACTTCGCTGGGACTTATACCGGGTTATGGCGGTACACAGCGTCTTCCGCAGCTTATAGGTAAAGGGCGCGCTATGGAAATGATCATGACCGCCGGCATGATCCCAGCCGAAAAAGCTCTTGAATACGGACTCGTAAATCATGTGACTTCTGTGGAAGAATTGATTCCGCTTGCCGAAAAAATCGCCCAAAAGATCTGCAACAATTCCGGTGTGGCCATAAAATCGGCAATTAAGGCTATAAATGCCGGTTTTGACCCTAAATATGACGGTTTTGCCATTGAAATTGAGTCTTTTGGCAACTGTTTTGCCACAGATGATTTTAAAGAAGGTACCAGCGCATTTCTGGAAAAGCGAAAAGCCAATTTCCCGGGAGAATAAATATTATTAATTACTAATACTTTTAAGTGGCCAACCTACCCAAGTTCAACATCGCGCTTATAGGCCTGGGAGCAATCGCCCAGAAAGCGTATTTGCCCATTTTAGCAAATCACCCCCGCGTTTCCCCTATTTTATGTACACGCGATAAGTCGACTTTAAACCAACTTTCCAACCGTTATAGAATTGATGCATGCTATACTGAAATTGACGAAATAGTAGAGCTTCAACCGGATGCCGTGATGGTGCACAGTGCAACGGAAAGTCACTTTGCGCTGGTTACAAAGTTGCTTCAAGAAGGCATTCCCACCTTTGTGGATAAACCTTTGACCTATACCCTTGAGGAAACCAAAAAACTATTGCTTTTAGCCGAAGATAACAAGACGCCTTTATATTTAGGGTTTAATCGGCGATTTGCACCTTTAGTTGCAGACCTGAAAAATCAGGAGGAACCTATTCAGATTTTATGGCAGAAAAACAGGGTCAATTTACCGGGAGATCCGCGTACGTTTATCTTTGATGATTTTATTCACGTAGTGGATAGTTTGCGGTTTTTGGCAAGGGGTGAAGTAAAAAACCTTCAGGTTTTCCCAAGACTTAAAAAGGGTCTTCTGGAAAGTATTCACGTCACCTGGCAACAAAACGAGACCGTACTCAGTGGCACGATGAACCGCGTAAATGGCATTACGGAAGAGTGTATTGAATTTTATTCCCCGGGCAATAAAATTCTGCTTGATGGATTGGACACGGGTTGGCACTATCAAAAAGGTAAAGCGGAAAAACTGGTTTTTGACAATTGGCAAACAACGCTTTATAAAAGAGGTTTTGTCAATATGATTGATGATTTTCTAAACGTCATAGACGACGGAAGTTTTAATGCAGAACGCAATCAGGATATTTTAAAAACACATCAATTGTGTGAAGAGATTCTATCTTTACTTTAGACGGCTAAAGTTCCCCTCCTTTTCAAGGAGGGGCTAGGGTGGTTTGATATATAAATTTATTTCTTGAAATTAGGAATAATTCCATATATTTGAACTTATTCCTATATTATTTTGAATCATTCAGAGCATATTAAGGGCAGGGGCGCGCAAAAACATGTCAGTAATCGGTTTGCTGAACATAGCCATGAGGTGCGCGATGATTTTCTCAATTATTGTGAGAAAGAAGGTGATGATGCCGAAAATACTCAGACGCTTTTTCTGGAAACTTTCCCTAAAACAATTGTCAATAAAGTGGAAAGCCCAGATGTGGGCATGGGATATTCATTGAATCCATATCAGGGCTGCGAACATGGCTGCGTTTATTGTTACGCGCGCAATTCTCATGAATATTGGGGTTATGATGCCGGACTCGATTTTGAAAGCCGAATCCTGGTCAAAAAAAATGCGGTAGAACTGCTCGAAACCTTTCTGGCAAAAAAAAGTTGGAAGGCCGCGCCCATTGTTCTTTCTGGCAATACAGATTGTTATCAACCGGTGGAAAAGAAGCTAGAAATCACCCGAAACCTACTACAGGTTTTTCAAAGATATCGCCATCCGGTGGGAATTATTACCAAGAATGCCCTAATTACCAGGGATCTTGATATCCTAAAGGACTTAGCTAAAGACAACCTGATACAGGTAAATATCTCGATCACTTCGCTGGAGGAAAAAACACGCCGCTTACTGGAACCTAGAACGGCTACCATTAAAAAGCGTTTTGAAGCGGTGCAGCAGCTTAACGATGCAGGTATACCGGTACGTGTAATGGCAGCGCCCATAATCCCGGGAATCAACGCGCATGAAATCCTTCCGCTAATCAAGAAATCGGCGGAATGTGGGGCAAAATCGGTTGGATATACCGTGGTGCGGCTCAATGGTGCAATTGCCGGGATTTTTGAAGACTGGATCAGGAAAGCGATGCCAGACCGCGCGGATAAAGTCCTGCACCAGATCGCGGAATGTCATGGCGGCAATTTAAATGATTCCCAATACGGGCGAAGAATCAAAGGTTCTGGGGAATTTGCCGAACAAATAAAAGCACAGGTTGAGCTGGGAAGAAGACGTTTTATGCCAGATCGTGGAATCCCACCTTTAAATTGTGAGTTGTTTGAGCAGTTTCGGCCAGGGCAGTTGTCGTTGTTTTAAAGGAAGTTGCTAATTTCAAGTTTTGAATTTTTATTCGAAAATGGCGTCTTAATGTGATCTTTCGGAACTAATAAAAAAGATCATTTCAACGACACGAGACAAAAAGGCAATAAAGTATCAAAAAGGTATTTTTTAGTAGCTAGCGTGATTTCTCGTTGAGTAGAAATGACTAATTGGATGAATCCAAATACTTAAATCCCACCAATTCCTCAGAAACTTTCCAAAGCCGTTTCGCAACAGATTCATCATTTGCATTTTCAGAAGACTGAACTTTACCCGGTGCACCTTTAAAACCCATAAACCCGGTGGGACCATAATAACTTCCGCCGGTTATGTTTTTTTCCAGTGCCGCTTTTAGGGTTGGTTTTACCGCTTTCTCTGGGGGATGGCTTATAAATGGTGATAACAAAGGTCCTAGGGTTTGGTTGAACCATTTAGGAAAATACCGAAAAAGACCGGTGTTTGAAATTCCGGGATGTGCGGCCACAGCGATAGTTTGAAAATCATTCCTTCGAAGCCTTCTATTCAGTTCTTTTGCGAATATCAAACAGGCCAATTTGCTCTGGCCGTATGCTTTCCACCTGGCGTAGTTTTTTTCGCTTTGTAGATCTTCAAAATTGATGGAAGCCCGTTCGTGCGCTTTAGAACTCAATAGTACCACGCGGGATTTTTCGGTACTTGTTAAACGTTCCAGGAGTAGGCCGGTCAATAAAAAATGGCCCAGATAATTGGCCTGAAATTGAAGTTCATAACCATCTTCGGTCACTTTATATGGTGGGACCATCACCCCGGCGTTATTGATAAGCAGATCCAACCGACTGTATTTTTCAAGATATGCCTCAGCAAAATTCCGTACCGAATCCAGACTGGCCAGGTCGAGCGGCAGCAGTTCCAGCCTGGCTTCAGGATAATGGTCAAGAAGCTTCTGCTTTGCCTTTGCACCTTTGTCGAGATCACGGCATGCCATGACCACGCGCATGTGTTTGCTGAGCAAAACGCGTGTGGTTTCAAAACCCAGACCACCGTTAGCGCCTGTTACGAGCGCGACGCGTTGCGGTTGGGATTTGATATTTTTCAAATTAAAACTCATGATTTTCAAGCTAAACTAACCGATTTATGACTCATTTCGGCCATTTTCTTCGGGATAAAAGGTAAAAACAGGATCGCTTTGCCAGAATTCTTTAGTATCTACATCCAGAATCGAGATGGGGCCTTTAAAGGCAGCGCCTGTATCAACGTTCCAAACCGTGGCGCGTTGTGCAGGATTTTCTTCCCCTATTCTGGTAACAGGTGTATGACCAATGAAAATTTCGGGATGGTGCGTGAGTCGTTTGGGGTAGGTAGGATCATCTTTTGGAATGGAATGATCCATGGCGATCACAAGTTCCCAGAGGGTACGGTCCCAGTAAAATACGATGGGGTCCCATTCAAATGCTGGTCCGTTCTGGTTTTGAAAGCCGGCATGAACATAGAGCCGGTTTTTATCATCAATATGGTAATTTTCAAGGCTTTCAAAGAAATTCATATGCTCCTCAATACGTTCCTTAGTGTAATCAGTATAAGAAAAAATGCTGCTTCTGCCGCCGTGCTTTAGCCATTTTGGATTGAGATCATCATTTTCCAGCCATTTGCGTACGAGTTCGTCGTGATTGCCACGTATAAATGTACAGCTGTGTTTCTGCTTGAATTCCATCAGAAAATCTATGACCTGAGCACTTTCGCTCCAGCCATCTACATAATCGCCCAGAAATATAATATGGTCATCCTGTGTTAATTTTGCACGTTCCAGTACCTGTTTTAATGCTTTTAGCCCTCCGTGTATGTCGCCTATGGCGAGTGTTCTTCCCATTAATTGTATTTTATTTTTCTCAGAATGCGTATGTTATCTTTATAGGTAGCGTATATCTTTTCGCCAAAGGCCCTTAGGTAAGGTCGCGCCTCTTCCAGTTTATCCATGGCGTGGTCAAAACCATTGAAATAGCAAATAAGATACGAGGAAGCTAAATTATTTAAATCTGCCTGTTCTCCTTTATTTAGGATTTTCCCGGTTTTCAGTTTTGCAAGGATCGCATTGTTGTTATTATAAATGTGGTGCAATAGTTTTTTATCAAATTCGGGCGTTTCAAAGACTAATTTACTGTCTATACTATAAAAACCATTTTCCTTGAACCGAATGGTCAATTCCTCAAGAGGGTAATATTTAAAACTGTTCTGAAGGCCTAAATGTACATATTCCAAAATGGTAAATGTATCTTCGGTAAGGCTGATGGAAACTTCGTCAAGCGCAGAATAAAAAAGTCTGACCTGCTCGTTGATAAGTTCAATATCCACACGGCTGTAAAAAGTTTTATCCTTTACTTTTTTCTGGTTACCGGCCCAGCAGACCACAAACTGTTCTTTAAAAACTTTATAATTCGTATAAAGATCTTTGTGGCGGTGATTAATAAAATCAAGAACCCCGTCAAGGGTAAGTCCAATACTGTTGCGCGCATGATTTTCAATGGAAGCAACGATCGCACTGTTCACATCTTCTATATGTATATCAAAAACCTTGGGCATGGAGATGCTTCCGTCACGCATAAAAACGCTTCCGCCCCAATATTTCCAGATGTTCTTGCGAAGCGCGGTGAGTTTTGCCGTTGGCCGAATGGTAACCAGTCCCACCACTAAATCTAAGGGCAGGTTGGGAAACGGAATATTTTCATAGGAAACCAATGGCGGATTTGTTAAATACGCGTTGATGAGGTTTTGAATTTTGCTATCGTCAAAAAACGGCACGCCCACAATCTCATTATTGAGATCTTCTACCCCAATCACGATAAAACTGTTGTTCTTAGGATTAGAGTTGGACAACGCACAAACATGCTTCAGGAACTTGGCCTTCCCTTCTTTATTACCAATGTCAATTTTTCGCTTTTTATCATAAAAACTGTTCTCGTCATTATGCGCGAGCAGGTTTTTTATAAGAAGGCGTTTGTTGATCATGGCTGCTTCGAAGGTTTGATGTTAAAGGTTGCATGTTGCACGTTTGACATTTCCAAACTAGTCAAACTTTGAGCCCTTTCGTTCTGAATTTTTTAGGTAAATCATGAGTGCCTTAATCTTTGAACTTGTCGTAATTGTCTTGATTCTTAGTTTATCAAAAGTGTCCTTATCAATATGTTTTCTATCTAAACAGCGGCACAGTTGTGATCTTGTTTCCCCGCAAGAGGCTTTCGCAATACTCAAAAAATGGCTAAATTCCTTATTTCCATCGCGTTCAAAACCTTCAGCAATATTGTCCATTATCGATCCGGAAGATCTATTGATTTGATTCCTTAGCGGAAAATCCGTTTTAAGAGGAGAGCTTTCAATTAGTGACCATATTTCATTGGCAATTTCCCGACCCATTTGCCAGATTTCCAAATCCTCAAATTGCGAAACCTTTGCCATAAATTAGATTTTCTATTTGAATTTACATTTTAACCTGCAACCTGCAACCTGCAACCTGCAACCTGCAACGGCTTTAGCCCTTACTCACCACTGTTGAACTGGCCTGATCAACACTCATTACCATAAGGTCAGCAATATTTACATGTGCAGGGCGGGAGGTTACGAAATAGATAATTTCGGCCACATCCTGCGCTTGCAGCGGTTTGAAACCCTGATACACCTTATGAGCTTTTTCTGTATTGCCTTTAAAACGCACCTCACTGAATTCTGTTTCTACCATGCCCGGGTTTACCGCGCCCACCCGGATATTGTAACCATTGAGATCTAAACGCATGCCCTGATTGATGGCGTCAACGGCATGTTTGCTGGCGCAGTACACATTCCCTTTAGGATACACCTCTTTCCCGGCAGTAGAACCAATATTGATAATATGACCTGCATTACGGGCTATCATTTGCGGGATTATGGTATCGCTTACGTACAAAAGTCCTTTTACGTTGATGTCTATCATGGCGTCCCAATCGTCGCTATCACCATCCTGAATGGTATCTAGTCCGTGGGCGTTACCGGCGTTATTGATCAAGATATCAATCTGGTCAAAAGGGGACTCCAGCGACTCAATGGCCTCAGTTACCGCTTTTTTGTCCCTAACGTCAAAGCTAAGGGTAGTGACTTCTACCTGCTTTGAAAGTTCACCTTTCAACTGGTCAAGTCGTTCCTGCCGCCTTCCGCAAAGGATCACATTGATGCCCTGCTTTGCAAACTCCCTTGCAGTTGCCTGGCCTATACCGCTACTGGCACCTGTTATTAATGCTGTTTTTGTGTTCATTTTGAATGGGTTATCAACTGGTGTTAAATTTTTTTTTATGTTTTACTTCTTTTTTGCAACATGCAATTAAATGCATCGTCTTTAGAACGGGGCAAAGCCTTTGATGCTTTGCGTGATCAGAATAATACAAAGCGCTTTCCTAAAATAGGATCAGGCATTGTATTGTTTTGTATTTATATATTTCAATAAAGTGAATGGATAAGGCACGTATTAAAAACATTTTGGCACAAACCTTATTTATCCTTTAAAAAACGTGCTGTAATTGCTAAATTCCGCTTTCCTAAAAATAGGATTTTGAAATTAGAAAATGATTTTTTAATGCCTGTTAAGCGTGGGGTATTTAACCTGTTATTAACAAGGCATGAAGCAATAAAAACGAAGATTGTAGAGTTGAAAACCCATTAAACGAATAGAACTGTTATGGAAGAAACCAGTAACCCGGTAGATATAGGGGCCATTAATGAAAAAATAGAACGCGAGAGCGCTTTTGTAAAAGTGCTTACGATGGAGATCAATAAGGTCATCGTGGGTCAAAAACACATGGTAGAGCGGTTGCTCATTGGTCTTCTGGGCCAGGGTCATATTTTGCTTGAAGGTGTACCTGGACTTGCAAAAACACTTGCTATTAATACCCTTTCAAAAGCGGTTCACGGTTCTTTTAGCCGTATTCAGTTTACGCCAGACCTACTTCCCGCAGATGTTGTGGGTACGCTTATCTATAATATGAAACTGAATGATTTCAGTATCAAAAAAGGACCCATTTTTGCCAATTTTGTGCTTGCAGATGAGATTAACAGGGCTCCGGCTAAAGTACAGAGTGCCCTGCTGGAAGCCATGCAGGAAAAGCAGGTAACCATAGGGGATGAGACGTTTATTCTTGATAAACCTTTTCTGGTTATGGCTACTCAAAACCCGGTAGAACAGGAAGGAACCTATCCACTTCCAGAAGCGCAGGTTGACCGTTTTATGCTAAAAACAGTTATTGATTACCCAAAACTTGCCGATGAACAATTGATCGTACGCCAAAATTTAAAAGGCAGTTACGAGAAGGTGAATCCCGTGGTGACCGTAGAGCAGATTTTGCGTGCACAAGAAGCCGTTCGTGAAGTTTATATGGACGAAAAAATCGAAAAATATATTCTTGACATCATTTTTGCCACACGTTATCCAGAAAACTATAAACTTTCGGATTTGAAACCACTTATAAATTTTGGCGCTTCGCCCAGGGGAAGTATCAACCTGGCGACTGCATCAAAATGTTTTGCATTTATACGCGGCAGGGGCTACGTGATTCCTGAAGATGTACGCGCCGTCGTTCACGACGTGCTGCGTCATAGAATTGGTATTACCTATGAAGCCGAAGCTGAAAATGTAACTACCGAAGAGATCATTAACAAGATCGTTAACGAGATCGAAGTACCTTAATCCCCCTAGCTGTGTCTTCCTCTCATCGTTCCTCCTCGTCGGAGACAATACGGGGAACACCAACTTGGACGGATTAACTGAAAATTTTAAATTGGAAAAAGCATTTAAATTGACAGATAAAAATGTAAATATTAACGTATTAAATGCCCCCTTTGGGGGTTAGGGGGAATGGATACTAAAGAACTTCTAAAAAAGGTACGCAAGATTGAGATCAAGACGCGCAGGCTGTCTGATCACATTTTTGGCGGGGAATATCATTCTACCTTCAAGGGTCGTGGGATGACCTTTAGTGAAGTACGGCAATACCAGTTTGGCGACGATGTGCGCAATATTGACTGGAATGTTACCGCCCGTTATAGTGAACCTTATATCAAGGTTTTTGAAGAGGAACGCGAACTTACCATGATGCTGGTCGCTGATGTGAGCGGCTCAGAATTTTTTGGGACAGATCAACAATTTAAATCGGAAATCGTAACTGAAATCGCCGCTACACTGGCATTTTCTGCGACGCAGAACAAGGATAAAATCGGTTTGATCTTGTTTTCTGATGGTATCGAACTGTATATTCCGCCTAAAAAAGGAAAATCACACGTACTTCGCATTATTAGAGAACTGCTCGAATTTGAACCCAAAAGCAAAAAAACCGATGTTGCGCAGGCGCTCAAGTTTTTGTCTCGCGTCATGAAGAAAAAAGCCATTGTTTTTGTACTATCAGATTTTATTGCAGAAGAGTACCGCGATACCTTAAAAATCGCGGCTAAGCGCCACGATATTACGGGTATTCGTATTTATGATCGTCATGAAGAGGCTATTCCCAGTCTGGGCGTGGTGCAAATGGAAGATGAGGAAACAGGTGAACTCCTGCTTGTAAATACGGGAAGTAAAAAAGTACGCGATAACTATTCAAAATTTTATCAGGATAAAGTTAATTATTACAGGGAGAGCTTTACGCGAAGCGGCGCTGGCGTAATAGATGTGCGTACCGATGATAGTTATGTCAAAAAATTACTGGGTTATTTTAAACGAAGAGGATAATACACGAATGAAAGTAGTAAAAACAGCCCATAATAAGTCAAAAAAAGAGATTTTTAAGGTGATTTTCGCCCTTTTTTGCCTGTTTTTCACCACTTTACAGACAAATGCTCAGGAAGTTGCCGCAGCAATTGACCGCGACAGCATAAAAATAGGCGAGCAGCTTAATTATACCGTAAATGTAATCCTTGCAGATTCTACAGATCTGGTCGTGTTCCCAGAAGGGCAAACCTTTGCACCGCTGGAAATGATAGATTCCTTCAAAGTAGATACTACTTTCGCCCAGCAAAAAATGACGCTCATCAAACGCTATGGGCTTACCCAGTTTGACAGCGGTTCGTACACCATCCCACGGCAAACGATCAGCATAGGGCAGACTCCATTTTATACAGATTCGCTACGGGTTGAGGTAAATACCGTAGTAACGGATACCACAAAACAGGGACTTTACGATATTAAAGGAATTATTGCAGTAGAAAAAGCTTCTAGTAACTGGTGGGTCTGGGCATTGTGGATCCTTGGTATTTTAGCGCTAATAGGTGCCTTTCTGTTTTTTATCATTCGGCGTAGCCGGAAAAAAGCCGAAGCAGCGAAAAAATTGCCGCCTTTTGAACAGGCGCTTGTATCCTTGCATCAGCTGGATGAAGAATATAAAACCCCCGGGAGATCTACAGACCAGACCGCGACAAAAGCATACTATTCAAGACTTACGGATATTGTCAAACATTATCTGGATGAAGAGGTTTATGACCGTTCCATGGAAAGTACGACTGGCGAACTTATAGAACGTCTTTACCTGGAAAAGGAGAGCGGCCATATAGATTTTAGTACCGAAACCATTAAAAAACTGGAGCAGGTGCTGCGCACGGCAGATCTGACCAAATTTGCCCGCATCACTCCCGAAGCTGGAAAATCTGAAGCAGATCGTCTGGTGGTAGAGCAAGTGGTCAAAGAAACGCACGAAAGTATACCGCCGCCCACAGAAGAAGAATTGATGCGCGATGCGGAATACCGCGATAACCTGGAGCGTAGGAGAAAGCGTAAATTGATCCTTACCGGGGTTTTCGGTGTATTGGGTATTTTGATTCTTTCCGCAGGAATATTGATCGCGACAAAAGGTTTTGATTATGTGAAAGACAACTTTTTGGGCCATCCGTCAAAAGAATTGCTGGAGGGCGACTGGATTCGGAGTGAATATGGGTTCCCGCCCATCACCATTTCTACCCCAAAAGTCCTTAAACGTACCGAATTGCCACTTCCTGACGAACTAAAAGGAAAAGTTGAAATGAACGCTTTTGCCTACGGAAGTTACCTGGATGATTTTGCAGTCATGGTAAACAACATTCGGGTTCCTGGGGAGCAGGAGATCGACCTGCAAAAATCAGTAGATGGTTCTATTTCGGGTATGGAGCAGCAGGGCGCAAAAAACCTGGTTGTAAAAAGTGAAAAATACACCACTCCAGAAGGCGCAGAAGGATTAAAGACCTTTGGTACCGGTGAATTTCCGGTAGAAGGCAAACCTGAAACCTTTAGGACCGGTGAATATGTTATGCTCACCTTTACCACGCCCGGAGTGATACAACAGGTAATTGTTGTGCATCGAGAGGACGATAAATACGCCAATGAGATGACAGACCGAGTGATCAATTCCGTTGAACTTCAAAAAGCGACCAACTGATGTTTGACAATTTTGAATTTCAAAATCCTGAATTTTTCTGGCTATTCCTTGTGCTGCCCATTGCCATTGCCTGGTATTTCTGGAAACGCAATAAACTTACCGCTCAGGTTAAAATTTCAAGCTTAAAAGGCTTTAAAACGGGCAGCGGACTTCTGCCAAAATTGCGCCCCGTGCTCTTTGTGCTTCGGTTGCTTGCGCTCGCTTTTCTCATTGCCGCACTCGCCCGGCCGCGTACCGTAGATGTTTCTACAAGGACCAAAACCACGCGTGGGATTGATATCGTAATTGCTATTGACGTTTCAGCAAGTATGCTGGCAAAAGATTTGAAGCCCAACAGGCTGGAAGCACTTAAAAATGTGGCAGGGGAATTTATTTTAGGTCGGCCGAATGATCGTATTGGCCTCGTGGAATATGCGGGAGAAAGTTACACCCGCACGCCCATTACCAGCGATAAGGCCATTGCATTGAGTTCGCTTGACGATATTCAGTACAACAGTATTATTGAAGGCGGAACCGCTATCGGTATGGGTTTAGCGACTTCGGTAAACAGATTGAAGGATAGCAAGGCAAAGAGCAAAGTGATCATTTTAATGACCGATGGGGTGAACAATGCCGGTTTTATAGAACCTACCACTGCAAGTGAACTCGCTGTTGAGTTTGGTATCAAAGTATACACCATTGGTCTGGGAACAAACGGAACTGCCTTATCGCCGGTCTCTATTCGATCAGATGGAAGTTTTCAATACGGTAATATTCCGGTGGAAATTGATGAAGATTTGCTGAAGGAAATTGCAGACAAGACGGGCGGCTTGTATTTCCGTGCAACGGATAATCAAAAGCTTCAAGATATTTATGAAGAAATCAACAAGCTTGAAAAAACCGATGTAGAGGAGTTTAAATACACTAATTATGAAGAAAAATATCGTCCGCTGGCACTTTTAGCCCTTGGCTTTCTTTTGCTGGAAGTTTTGTTGCGCAATACGGTATTTAGAAGTTTTGTGTAATCCCCCTAACCCCCGAAGGGGGAATTAGCAGCAAGCGAAAATAGGGGTGGTTTCCACGATATCAATTATGAAAATAGCGCTTAGCTCCCCTTTGGGGGCTGGGGGGAACAATAAGAATAATAATGAATAATATTTTATTAGACGAGAAAGTATGGTTCTGGGTATTGCTCGCTATTCCGGCGGTTTTACTGCTATTTTTTGGGCTTTCCCTTTGGAAAATCCGTGCACAAAAACGCTTTACCGGTGACCGCGAACTTTTACAAAAACTAACTCCGCAGCGGTCGCGCTTCAAACCTGCCCTAAAAATTATAGTAGTCTGCCTTGCGATTGCATTTTTAAGTCTGGGGCTTGTAAATCCTAAAATCGGCACCAAACTGGAAACCGTTAAAAGGGAAGGGGTAGATGTGGTATTTGCGATAGATGTTTCAAAAAGTATGCTCGCTGAGGATATCGCGCCTAACCGTATGGAAAAGTCCAAACAGTTGGTAGGGCAGATTATCAATAACCTGGGCAGTGACCGCGTGGGCATTATCGCCTATGCCGGCAGTGCTTTTCCACAATTGCCCATCACTACAGATTATAGCAGTGCAAAAATGTTTTTGGGCTCTATGAACACAGATATGCTATCCAGTCAGGGAACAGCAATTAAAGACGCGATCGAGTTGGCTAAAACCTATTACGATGACGAGGGCCAGACCAATCGTGTGCTTGTGATCGTTTCAGACGGGGAAGATCATGAAGGTAACGCCGCGGCCATTGCAGAATCTGCCACGGAAGAAGGCATACGCATTTTTACCATAGGCGTGGGCACCGAAAAAGGCGGACCCATTCCCCTAAAAAGAAACGGCGTCATTCAGTCGTACAAAAAGGATCAGGAAGGGGAAACCGTTATTACAAAACTAGATGCGACCACATTAAAAGCCATCGCGGATGAGGCGAATGGCGAATATTTAGACGGTACAAATACGCAGGAAATCGTAGATAATATGAAAGACAACTTCAATGCGATGGACAAAAAAGAATTTGAAGCCAAGCAATTCGCAGATTTTAAAGATCAGTTTCAATGGTTTATAGGCGCGGCATTATTGTTGCTATTCCTTGATATATTCCTATTGGAACGTAAAACAGGCTGGGTATCCCGACTTAATCTTTTTAATGAAAAGGAGAAACAAGTTGGCTGATGCCTAAATTTGTATTACAGGTGTTTTGTATCAAAAACTATAGAATGAAAACTTCAGAAGATTTTTTAGTTTTATAATATCTGGAGTTACTACTCAAGCTCTTAAAAAATAAATTGGATGATTTTACCTTATAAAATAGCCAAAAATGGCTTGTTTTTACTGTTTTTTCTAGGCAGTCTTTCGGTCATTTTTGCGCAAACAACTACAGATCAACAAGCAGATGCTGAAGAAAATCCAGCATTAAAAGAAGCGCAAAATTTTGTAGCTGAAGGTAATGCCGAACTTGAGGATAATGATTTCGCTTTAGCGGAAACGGCCTATCGTAAAGCAGTCGCTAAAGACCCAGCAAACCTTTCGGCTAAGTATAACATGGGCAACAATTACTACAAAAATAAAAAGTACGCCGAAGGAATGGCCCGGTATACACAGGCCATTGAAGTTGCAAAAACAAAAGAGGAGAAGCATCAGGCTTTTCACAATCTGGGGAACGCGCTGTATCAGCAAAAAGATTTCAAAAAAGCGGTAGAAGCTTATAAAAACGCGCTGCGCAACGATCCTACAGATGAAGAAACACGTTATAATCTGGCTCTTGCAAAAAAGGAAGACGAGAAAAACGGTGGCGGGGGTGATGATGACAAGGATGATAAGAACAAAGACGAAAACAAAGATCAGGACAAAGATAAAAAAGAAGATAAGGGCGACGATAAAGAAGGAGATGATGGCAAGCCCAAAGATCAGGATGATAAGGGAGATGAGAAGAAAGAAGGCGAAGATGAGAAAGATGATAAAGGAAAGCCAGATGATAAGGAAGGAGACCAGAAAAAACCTGAAAATGGGGACGACCAGAAGCAGCCGCAACCACAACAAGGCCAGGGCCAACTTTCTCCACAGCAGGTACAGAGTCTGCTAGAAGCCATGAAAAACGAAGAGAATAAAGTGCAGGATAAAATAAATGCCGAAAAGGTAAAAGGTGCCAAAGTAAAAACAGACAAGGACTGGTAATCCCCCTAAGCCCTAAGGGGGAACTAAGATTTGACCTGCAAGGTATTTCGCGAAGAATGAGCGATTCCTTGTAGGTCTAACTTGAAGGAAAACAGTATTAGAACGAATATCAAATGAAAATGAACTTTGCATATCTACTTCTTTTTTTGAGCGTGGGATTCCATTCCCTGGCTCAGAAGGTGCAGTTTGATGCGACGGTAAGTAAAAACAAGCTTGGCGTCAATGAACGGCTGCGTGTGGATTTTGAGATGAATCAGGATGGTGATAATTTTCAGCCGCCCAGTTTTCAAGGGTTCACCGTGGTGGGAGGTCCCAATCAGTCCATTAGTCAGCAATGGATAAACGGAAAGAAGAGTTTTTCTAAGACCTTTTCTTATTTTCTTGCACCAAATACGACCGGAAACTTAAAAATAGGCCAGGCAGAAATTAGTATCGCTGGCAATACCTACAAAACCATTCCCCTTGATATTGAAGTTACCGGCGCGGTAAACAACCCCAATGATGAGGCCGGTCCGCAATACGCGGTTGAAGATAAAATACATCTTGTGGCAGAGGTTTCTAATACTAAGCCTTATCTCAATGAAGCTATTACCGTGGTTTATAAACTCTATGTTTCCCCGCAAACAGCGGTCAATGGTTGGAATGAAATAGATGCGCCTAAGTTTGCAGATTTCTGGAGTCAAAGTATTGATGAGAAACAGTTTAAGGTTTATGATGGTACTTACGATGGCGAACCTTACCGGTATGTTATCTTAAGAAGGACCCTGTTATATCCTCAAAAAACAGGAGATCTGACCATAGAGCCCCTTGCCCTCAGCCTCAATGTTGAGGTACCTACACAACGCCGCGATATCTTTGGAGGATACGTTACCCGGCCAGAAAAACTAACCGTAGCTGCAAATAATAGAAAAATAACCGTAAAACCGCTTCCTGAGCAGGGAAAACCGGCAGATTTTAGTGGTGCTGTGGGTAATTTTGACTTTAATGTCACCACGACTAAAAAAGAACTAAAAGCAAGTGAATCCCTGAATCTCAATATCACCGCCAGCGGTAATGGCAACCTTAAGCTTTTTAAATTGCCCAAACCGAAACTCCCCAGTGCCCTTGAAGTTTATGAGCCGGAGCATGATGAAACTATCAATACGAATATCAACGGAATGTCTGGAAGTATCGCAGATCGTTATACGGTAGTGCCCCAGGTAAAAGGTAAATATCCCATTCCGCAAATCAGTTTTTCATATTTTGATCCAAAAACCGATAAGTACCGCACACTTACCTCAGAGGAGTTATTGATAAACGTTGAAAAAGGGCCAGAGGCGGTAACTACGGCAAATGGGGATACAGCAAATAAAAAAGAAGTAGTTGCCAGCAATCAGTTTAGATACATCAAAACAGATGCTGATTTAGAACCTATGGGTGAAAAGCGTTTTTTTAGATCAACTGCATTTTGGTCATTAATGGCCAGTCCGCTGCTATTTATTCCCTTGATTTTATTGGCCAACAGAAAGCGCCGGGAATACAAAGCAGATGTCAAAGGAAACCGGCTACGCAAAGCAGATAGGATGGCCCGTAAATTCCTGAGCGAAGCCAAAAAGAATATGGGCGACCAGAAAGCCTTTTACCTTGCCCTAGAACGCTGTCTGCACAATTATCTTAAAGCCAAACTGAATATACAAACCAGCGATATGAGTAAAGAACGTATCAAGAGTTTGCTACAACAGCGTACTGTGAAAGAAGAAACTTCTGCGGCTTTTTTAAGTGTTCTTGAAAGCTGTGAATTTGCCAGATACACCCCTTCAAGTGATGTAACCATGCAAAAAGATTACGACAAGGCGGCTCAGGTTATTTCTGAAATGGATAAACAGTTATGAGAAATAAAAGTTCTTTTAAGCAAAATATAACGCTCTATTCGATGGTTTTTATGCTTTTTTGCCTGGTTTTCAGCAGTGTGCAAAGTCAAAGTGCTGCACAATATTTTGAAAAGGGGAACGCGGCATACGAAGCCGAAAACTATCAGGATGCAATTGATAAATATTCTAGGGTTTTAGAACTTAAACAGGAATCTGCCGCGTTGTATTATAACCTTGCAAATGCCAATTATAAACTCAACCGTATTGCTCCCAGTATTTATAACTATGAACGTGCACTTCAGTTAAAACCGGGCGACGCAGATATAAAAAGTAACCTGGTATTTGCCCAGAATATGACCATTGATGCGATAACGCCGTTACCACAAAATACATTTTCAAAATGGTATAAGTCCATTCTGAATTTATTTACCATAGATGGATGGGCGACGGCCGCAGTAGTTTTTACAATGCTTTTTATGGGGTGCTTCCTAGTCTATTTTTTTGTGTATTCAACAGCACAAAAGCGTCTGTTTTTTACGGCCACCTGTCTTTCATTTTTTCTAGGGCTAAGCGCACTTTTCTTCGCTTTCAGATCCCAATCCCAAACAAATGAGAATAATATTGCCATTGTCTTTTCGCCCACGGTGGAAGTAAGGCAAGAACCAAAAATGAGCAGTGAAGAAGCTTTTGTATTGCACGAAGGAACTAAAGTGCGCATTCTTTCTGTCCGGGAAGAGTGGAGCGAGATACAGCTGGCCGATGGTAAAGAAGGTTGGATTCCCAAAACAGACATCAAAGCCCTTTAGATTTAATTATTGCCGTTTTAGCGTATTATTTGTAAACATTTTATAGATTTACGAATAATGCGTATATAATATATCAGCTTTCTTATTAAATCTGAATAATACTGCGTTATTTAATAAAGTTGGGAAATCAATTTTTTAGGGAATTAATATGTAAAATCACAAACTGAGTTGTATATAGAACCTCCATGCGTTCTATCATGCATTTTTCAGTAATGTTGTATACATTATATTCTTCCTATATATATTATACGTGTTATCAGTTTTTGATATAGTTTGCCTTACTGGTAGTGCAATACTATTAAGTTTTCGGTTTGTTAAGGTAAATTCTTATAAATCTCTACAAACTACCAACATCTAAAAACGCTGAAAGCGTCAAAGTTTATACAATAATAAAAACCAAAACAGACTATGGATATCAAGAAAATATTTGAAAATAATAAAGAATGGGTCGAGGAACGAATCAGCACAGATCCTGAATATTTCAGGAATTTATCTGATGGGCAATCGCCTAAAATCCTTTATATAGGATGCAGTGATAGCCGTGTATCTGCAGAAGAGCTTATGGGTGTGGGACCTGGAGATGCTTTTGTACACCGTAATATTGCCAATATGGTTCCCAATACAGACCTCAACTCAATGTCTGTAATTAACTATGCCGTTGTGCACCTTGAAGTGGATCATGTCGTGGTTTGCGGTCATTATTATTGCGGGGGAGTTAAAGCTGCCATGCAATCATCAGATTTGGGGATTTTAAATCCATGGTTACGGGATATCAGGGATGTGTACCGCACGCATAGAGACAAGCTTAATGCAATTGAAGATGAGGAAGAACGCTACAAACGCTTTGTGGAGTTAAATGTTCAGGAACAGTGTGTAAATGTCATAAAAACAGCTGATGTGCAACGTGCAATACGTAAACGAGGTCTTACGGTACATGGGTGGGTTTTTGACATACATTCTGGAAAATTAATAGATCTCAAAATCGATTTTGATGCCATACTTGATAACATTATGGAAATCTATAGATTGGACGATTAAGGCTTCAGAAAAATTGTATTGTCAATTTTTTGAAGTTGACAATTACATATATTATTAAACTCAATCGATTTTTTGCCGCGTGCAACTAAAGAATAGCCATCATGAGAGGGTAAGAAAAACAAATAAACAAACTAAAGGAACACATATGTTTAAACATTTAAAAAATGATATTCCGGCGGCTATCGTAGTATTTTTTGTGGCGCTACCGCTTTGTTTAGGTATTGCCCTCGCGAGTGGCGCACCACTTTTTTCCGGATTGATTTCTGGTATTGTAGGCGGTATAATAGTTGGTGCCCTTAGCGGCTCTAACCTGGGTGTAAGTGGACCTGCTGCGGGGCTTTCTGCCATCGTGCTTGCAGCAATCACAACGCTGGGCGGTTATGAAAACCTCTTGCTTGCCGTAGTTCTGGGTGGCGGTATACAGATTTTGTTCGGAGTGCTCAGAGCCGGGGTTATTGGCTATTATTTTCCTTCTTCTGTCATTAAAGGAATGCTTACGGGTATTGGGATTATAATAATCTTAAAACAGATACCTCATTTCTTTGGATACGATGCCGACCCGGAAGGGGACTGGGGATTTTTTCAGAGAGATGGGGAAAATACATTTTCTGAACTAGGTAATATTGTAGGCAATATAAGTATAGGAGCAACACTGATTGCCTGTATAGGTATGGCAATACTTGTGTTGTGGGATGCTGTTCTTTCTAAAAAAGGCAGGATTTTTAAACTGGTACAGGGACCTCTCGTTGCTGTTGCACTAGGAATTATCTATTATCTGGCAACACAGGGAACCGAGTGGGGTATTAGTGATGAACATTTGGTTTCCGTGCCCATTCCTGAAGATTTTAACTCCTTTATCAATCAGTTTACGCTGCCTAATTTTGCGATGATAGGACGCATGGATATCTGGGTAACTGCTTTTACAATAGCACTGGTTGCCAGTCTCGAGACACTTTTATGTGTTGAAGCTACAGATAAACTGGACCCACATAAAAATACCACACCCACAAATAGGGAGCTTTTTGCCCAGGGCACGGGAAATGTTATTTCAGGAATGATAGGTGGTTTGCCGGTCACACAAGTAATTGTGAGGAGCTCAGCCAACATACAATCTGGCGGGGCGACAAAAATGTCTGCGATCCTTCATGGTTTCTTATTGCTTATTTCGGTTATCGTTGTTCCAAATATCCTCAATCTAATTCCACTTTCCGTACTTGCTGCGGTGCTGTTTTTAGTGGGTTATAAATTGGCAAAGCCAAAACTCTTCATCCAGATGTACACTCTGGGCTGGAAACAGTTCGTGCCGTTTATAGTCACGATTTTGGGAATCGTTTTTGGAGATTTGCTTATCGGGATAAGTCTGGGTCTTGCCATTGGTATTTTTGTAATTCTTGTCAAGAGTTATCAAAACTCGCATTTTCTTCATATTGATAAAAAGGGGGAAAATGACAAGGAGGTTAAAATGACCCTTGCCGAAGAGGTTACCTTTATAAACAAAGGCGCAATATTGAAAGAACTTAACAATTTAGATGCGGGAACACATTTGTATATTGATACCCGCAAGACAAAATATCTTGACAATGATATTATTGAAATTCTAGATGACTTCAGAGTTAAAGCGCACGATAAAAATATTGCGGTTACGGTAGTTTCCGAAAGGGGAAACATAGAAAATCCCGAAAGTTATTTTGAGTTCTTTGAGCGGGAAAAATTACTGTAATAATCTAATAATCTGTTTTAAACACCATTATTTTAGCTTTATTTGATATAAATCTAACTGACTTTGCCAGGTCAGAACAAACAATTTAATAGCTAGTTTTCCGACAAAGATTTCAATTAGGATTTCCAAATTTGGGAAACTATCTAATTTTCATATTTTTTACGCTATACTTTCCAAATAAAAAACCCTTCTCAATAGTAGATTGAGGAGGGTTTTAATTATTTGAATAAATTTGTCTTACTATTCTACAGTAACCGCTTTCGCAAGGTTTCTGGGTTGATCTACATTTTTGCCTAACAAGACGGCAATATGATAAGAAAGTAGCTGTAAAGGGATTGTTGTAAGCAAAGGGGACATGCTGTCCATTGTTTCTGGAACTTCGATTACATAATCTGCAAGATCTTTTACCTGTTCGTCACCCTCGGTCACAACGGCGATAATTTTACCTTTACGCGATTTTATCTCCTGTATATTGCTAATGATCTTTTCATAATGTCCCTTTCGGGTGGCAATTACGAGAACGGGCATTTGCTCATCAATGAGGGCGATGGGACCGTGCTTCATTTCTGCAGCTGGATATCCTTCTGCATGTATATAAGAGATCTCTTTTAGTTTAAGTGCACCTTCTAATGCCACCGGGAAATTGAATCCCCTTCCCAGATAAAGGAAGTTAGGCGCGTCTTTGAACTTATCTGCAACTTTTTCAATGTGATCATTGTATTTAAGCGCTTTTTCTACTTTTTCAGGAATGCGATCCAGCTCCTGAAGGTGCATATGAAAATCTGATTTGGAAATTTTACCCTTTTCATACGCCATTTTAAGCGCAATAAGCGTTAAAACAGTAATCTGGGTCGTAAATGCTTTTGTGGAAGCAACACCTATTTCTGGACCAGCATGGGTGTAAGCACCAGCATCAGCTTCGCGTGAAATAGAAGACCCTACCACATTACAGACACCAAAAACAAATGCCCCGTTTTCTTTGGCCAGTTTCATTGCCGCCATCGTATCTGCGGTTTCCCCACTTTGAGAAATTGCAATAACAACATCGTCTTTTTCTAAAACGGGATTACGGTACCTAAATTCTGAAGCATATTCCACTTCTACCGGCAGACGCACGAGCTCTTCAAAAATATATTCAGCTACAAGACCGGCGTGCCATGAAGTTCCACACGCAACAATAACGATACGTTTTGCATTTAGGAACTTATTCATGTGCTCATCCATTCCGGCCATTTTGATCATGCCTTCCTTTTCTAACATTCTACCTCTAAAGGTATCTTTAATGGCCTGTGGCTGTTCAAAGATTTCCTTGAGCATAAAGTGCTCATAACCGCCTTTTTCAATTTGCTCTAAATTAAGCTGTAGTTCCTGAATGTAAGGAGCTACAAGACTATCATCTTTAATTTTAAGGATTTTGAGAGGTTTGTGCGTACGCACTACAGCCATCTCTCCATCTTCTAAATAAATTGCATTTGAAGTATATTCAATAAATGGAGAAGCATCTGAAGCGATAAAGTACTCATCTTCACCTACACCAATAGCAAGAGGGCTACCTAAACGTGCAACTATGATTTCTTTAGGTTTTTTACGGCTAAAAACAGCTATCGCATAAGCACCTACAGTTTGGTTAAGCGCAATCTGAACGGCTTTACCAAGTTTAACGTCTTCGTTTTTCTGTACATCCTCTATTAGGTTAACCAAAACCTCTGTATCTGTATCAGATTTAAAAGTATACCCTCTATTCTTAAGTTCTTTTTTAATGGACTCGTAGTTTTCGATAATCCCATTGTGGATAATTACCAGATCACCGGAGTTAGAATAATGAGGATGCGAATTCACATCATTGGGAACACCATGTGTAGCCCATCTCGTGTGGCCTATGCCTAACTTTCCTTCTGTGGAAATATCCGTTTTTGCCTTTTCCTTCAGATCAGATACCTTTCCTTTTGTTTTACAAAGATGAATTTCATTGTCATTGTAAAGAGCAACGCCGGCACTATCGTATCCACGATATTCCAGACGTTGTAAACCTTTTATAATAATGGGATAAGCATCCCTTTTTCCGATATAACCTACAATTCCGCACATAATTTATTATTGATTAGGGGTTTCTATAAAATATAATTTAAGAGATAATCTCTTACTTGCATCTGTACTTGCATTACCATATAAAATGATGCCTTCTTGTGATAAGATAGAAGTTATTGGCAAACGCTTGGGTACCAGGGTTGCGCCTGTATTCTGGATTGCTCCAGTTGCAACGCCCAAATTTAATAAATTTTGGGCTACCACGACACCTAGTTTTGTGCTAGGTGATTCGTTTTCAGGATTAAGCAGGTTTTTAATATGATCTGTTATTCTAATGGTATATCGAACTCCATTACCATCAGCATCTGTTTCCAAAGGGCTCAAATGACTTGTTCCAACTCCTAAAATAGCTCCTGTTTGTGTATTTCTTTGAGCATCGTTCACATAATCTTCCAGAGGTTGATTTGTTTCTAGATCGTAGATATAGATACGTAATGGTGCATTTTTTGCAGAACCGCCCAACTGATTTATTTTTTGTTGATCCACATAAAAAGTAAGGTTTGCCTCCCTGATGAGCTTTTGAGATCCGGCACGCAATTCCTCTAATCTTTCTGGTATCCCATCGCCATCAGCATCTTCGCCAAAAAGGTCTATAACTGCCATACTTCCCTGACCACCTTTCAAAAATAAGTTTTCGTCACCTGCAATAGGATCAGCATTTGTAACTTGACTTATAATTTCAGGTTTAAAATTGTTATCATAGCCCACTACTCCTATCGCACCCGAAGATGGGCTAAGGGAAAGTGTTATACTTGACTGTACCCGCGATTCACCACTACCGTCTGCGGTGTATGAAATTTGAATCTGTGACCCAGAACGGTCAAATAGAAAATAGGAACCATCATCGTTAATAGGTTCTGCTTCTAAATAAAGTCCCCTAAAATAGTTTTTAAAACTATTCTGGTTAAAAAGCACATCCTTTCCAGCCTGGTCTAGAATTGCCGATTTAAAGTAAGCAATTTCTTCGGCATTAAGTTCATAGCGCAATGCTGGTTGCGATCTATTTACAGTTGCCGTTGTATCTGCAGCGGTAGAATCAGGGACAATTGTCGTAACAATTTCTTCTTTAGAGGGTTTTACATTATTTATAGAAAAGAGAAGATCCCCGCGTATTCCCGTGAATTGCTTGAGTTGGTTGCTATAATAAATAGCTGATTCTGAAATATCCTGTGGGTCATTATCGCTTAGAAAATAGTTGGATCTATAAGCTCTAATGTTCATTGCAGCATTGCCGTAAACGGAATCCAGGCGATACTCTGTCCCACCAGCTTCTGTTGCTCCTACGGCAGTACTATAATATGGGATGCTTACCACTATATTATCTATTTCAGCATTCTCACCCACCGTGGGATTTGCAGGGCTAATCGCTAATTGAGATAGAGTTGAAGCTATGGTATTACCATAAACAGGATCTTTATAAATGCCCAGGGCACCAGAACTCAATCCACTGGTCTGAACGCCTGCATCGTTAAAGAAGGATTGGTTATAAGAGATAACTGGAAGTTTAAGACTATCCCCTTTATAACTTACATTATCTACAAGGTTGCTTCCTATTTCCAGGTAATCATCTTGACAGCTATATATAAAAATACTTATAAATGCCAGAAAAACGGCTTTGTAATATGTGGTTTTCAACAATTTCAACATGTTTTTAAGCTAATACCTTTTTTGTGTAGAATTCCTCATAAGCCTGAGCGAATTCTTCTTTCCTTTTATAGGGAAGCACCGGTATTTTTGTGGTGTTCAAATAATTTATCAACTCTTCTGGAGTATCCTGAGAGCCTATTATGGCAGCATCTGCATGGTCTATTGCCACTTTCATCAGATTTTCATATGTGGGTTTTTTAAGCTCATCGATTTCCTTTTTATCAATACCATCAAACGCGATCTTATCGATAAGTTCCTCATTTAACGTACCATTGAAACCAGAATTGTATACAGACATGACAATTTTGCTTTCTTTAAAGAGCGGTTCGCTCGCATAATATTTTTTCAAATAGAGCGGCAACAAAGAAGCCAGCCAGCCATGTACGTGAATAATATCTGGCGCCCAATTTAATTTTTTTACGGTTTCGACCACACCTTTTGCAAAGAATATGGCGCGTTCATCGTTATCTTTAAACAAATTTCCATCTTCGTCAGTAAAAGTTGCTTTCCGCTTAAAGTATTCTTCATTATCTATAAAATAGACCTGTATACGTTCTTTAGGGATTGACGCCACTTTGATGATTAGGGGCATGTCAAAATCATTAATGACAAGATTCATCCCAGATAACCTGATAACTTCATGAAGTTGATGCCTGCGTTCATTAATATTACCATAACGGGGCATAAAAATCCTGATCTGCCCGCCCTTACTGTTTACCATTTGAGGTGCATCAAAAGACATTGATGCAATTTCAGTTTCTGGTAAATAGGGTATAACTTCAGATGATACGTATAATATCCTCTTATCTTTCATAGATTGTTTATTTATGGCAAGAGTGTCAGCCTTTACCTAAAAGTTGATTGTTTGATCCGTTCTATAAAAGCCTATTGGCATTTTAACAAAACCACTCTTCATATTATTATTAAGGCTAAAAAACATGCAAAATTACTAAATTTTATGCAGATTGCCAGTAATATAGTAAGTTTGCGCCCTGTTAAATTTAAGCGATGAAAGGTTATTTTAAAAGACTCGAGATTTCAAGGGCCGTTGCAAACCTCCGCAAATCTGGTAAGATCGTAGGCTTTGTACCTACTATGGGTGCCTTGCACGCTGGGCATATCAGCCTTATTGACTTTGCTTTTTCGCATCAGTGCGACACAGTTGTCGTAAGTATTTTTGTGAATCCTACCCAGTTTAATAATAAGGAAGATCTGGAGCATTACCCCAGAACCCTGGAAAAAGATCTTGCTATCCTTAAGCCTTACGGCGAAAAAGTTATTGTTTTCACCCCAGAACCAGAAGAAGTTTACGGCGAAGAGGTGAAAAGCAAAGTCTACGATTTTGAAGGTCTTGATAAAGTGATGGAAGGTGCTTTCCGTCCCGGTCATTTTGAAGGTGTAGGCACCGTTTTGAGTCATTTGTTCGAAATTGTCAAACCAGATAAAGCCTTTTTTGGTGAGAAAGACTTTCAGCAGTTGCAGATAATCAAAAAGTTGGTAGCGATAGAACAAATCCCGGTAGAAATCATAGGTGCTCCCATTAACAGAAATGAGGACGGTCTCGCCCAGAGTTCCCGTAATGTTCGTCTGACTCCAGAACATACAGAAGCGGCACCTTTTATTTATAAAATCTTAAAGCAGGTACGGGAAGATTTTAATGAAAAGTCAATCGACCAACTAAAACAGTGGGTTGAAGAAGCCTTCGCTGCGCATGAGCTTTTGAAACTGGAATATTTTGAAATAGCAGATCAAAACACCTTAAAACCCGCAAAAAACGGATCAAAATCGGGGGATTTTAGAGCTTTTATAGCTGTTTTTGCAGGAGATATACGCTTGATCGACACCCTTTCCCTTACTTAAAAACCGTAACTTTGCACTTATGTTAGTCAACGTAGTAAAATCAAAAATACACCGGGTAAAGGTCACTGGGGCAGAACTGCACTATATAGGCAGCATTACCATAGATGAAGATCTTATGGAAGCTGCAAACATCATTGAGGGCGAGCGCGTACAGATCGTGAACATCACAAATGGTGAACGTCTGGAAACCTATGCCATCCCCGGTCCACGCAACAGTGGGGAAATTACACTGAACGGTGCTGCCGCACGTAAAGTAGCAAAAGGCGACATGCTTATCTTAATCGTTTATGCTTTTATGGAAGTAGAAGAAGCAAAACAATTCAAACCTACGCTCGTTTTCCCAGATGAACACACCAACCTTCTGAAATAGGGTGTCCCGTAAAGCGTTCATAAAAGTACTAAAAACCATTATTCCCCTTGGCCTGGGTCTTTTTTTGATCTGGTATTCGCTGGCTTCGGCCACGCCGGAACAAAGGGCAACGCTTTGGGAAAATATAGTAAATGTTGAACCAGGCTGGATAATATTGTCCTTAATCCTGGGGATTCTCAGTCATCTTTCACGTGCCTACCGCTGGCAATTTATGCTTGAACCGTTAGGATTTCATCCTACTTTTGCAAATCGTTTTATGGCGGTTATGGTTGCCTATTTGGCAAATCTGGGCATTCCCAGATCAGGCGAAGTGTTGCGGGGGGCGACACTTACAACCTATGAGAAAGTCCCTTTTGAAAAAGCCTTTGGTACTATAATTTCAGAACGTATCGCAGATCTTATCATGCTCCTGCTGGTGGTCGCGCTTGCGCTTCTTTTTCAAAGTGATGATCTATTGGGATATTTGGAATCTAAAAATATCAACCCTTTGATAACCGTTGGGGTATTGGCTATTCTGCTTTTGCTCTTATTCGGTTTTTTTAAAGTACTACAAACGTCAAAAAACACGTTTATCGTAAAAGTGCGAACATTTGTGAGCGGACTCCTGGAAGGAATGAAAAGCATCCTGAAGATGAAGCACAAAGCGGCCTTTATTTTCCACACTGTTTTTATCTGGGTAATGTATGTTTTGATGTTTTGGGTGATTAAATTTACCGTTCCAGAACTGGAAAACGCCAGTATAGGTGTTATTTTGGCCGCTTTTGTGGTAGGTTCTTTCAGTATTTCCGCCACAAATGGCGGTATAGGTGTGTATCCCGTTGCCATTGGCGCGCTGTTGATGGTTTTTGATATCAGTAAGGCCTCTGGTGAAGCTTTCGGCTGGATTCTTTGGGGAGCGCAAACTTTATTGGTTATCGTGCTTGGGGCTCTTTCTTTTATCCTGCTTCCCATTTATAATAATAGAAGAGCTAAAAAATAAAACTTTCAATCCGTTATTTTGAATTAAATTTTAACCTCTGAATATTTCTGATGAGAATCTGAAACAATTTCAAGTTGACCGAATCGGTTTACCTTCCCTTTTGGGTGGGGAGGAGTGAAGACTAATTTTCAATTGAATTATGGCAAAGACAAAAACAACCTATTTCTGTCAAAATTGTGGTGCGCAATATTCTAAATGGCAAGGACAATGCACGGCGTGCAAAGAGTGGAATACCATTGCGGAAGAAGTAATTCAGAAAGAAGAAAAGAGCAACTGGAAACAATCTGCAGCAGCGTCTACAAAACGCGTAGCCAAACCGCAGAAAATCAACGAAATTTCCACGATTGCCGAAGCCCGAATGAATACAAACAACGGCGAACTCAACCGGGTTTTGGGCGGCGGACTGGTGCCGGGATCTCTCACGCTGTTGGGCGGCGAACCGGGCATAGGGAAAAGTACTCTCATGCTGCAAATCGCCCTCACGCTGCCCTATAAAACGCTCTACGTTTCTGGGGAAGAAAGCGCGCAGCAGATAAAAATGCGGGCACAACGAATCAACCCCAATGCCGAAAATTGCCTTATCCTTACGGAAACCAAAACCCAGAATATCTTTAAACAGATCGAAGCGACCGAGCCTAATATCGTCGTAATCGATTCTATACAAACCTTGCATTCTGATTATATAGAGAGCAGCGCCGGTAGTATTTCCCAGATACGGGAAACCACCAGCGAACTCATAAAATTTGCAAAGGAAACCTCCACGCCGGTCATCCTTATAGGACATATTACAAAAGATGGAACCATAGCTGGCCCCAAGATTTTAGAGCACATGGTAGATACCGTTTTGCAATTTGAAGGCGACCGCAACCATGTCTACCGGATTTTACGAGCGCATAAAAACAGGTTTGGTTCCACGCATGAGTTGGGCATTTATGAAATGCAGGGCAGCGGTTTGCGTGAAGTTTCCAATCCTTCAGAGATATTGATCTCCAAAAATGATGAAGAACTCAGCGGGACTGCCATCGCGGCAACGCTGGAAGGTATGCGTCCGCTAATGATAGAAATCCAGGCGCTGGTAAGTACCGCCGTTTATGGCACGCCACAACGTAGTGCGACGGGTTATAACGCGAAACGCCTTAATATGCTACTGGCCGTGCTTGAAAAGCGTGCGGGTTTTCGCTTGGGAGCCAAAGATGTTTTTTTAAACATAACCGGCGGTATATCTGTTGATGATCCTGCGATTGACCTCGCTGTGGTCGCTGCGATACTTTCCAGTAACGAAGATATGGCCATCCCAAAGACTATCTGCTTTGCTGCAGAAGTAGGACTTGCTGGAGAAATTCGGCCTGTCCCCCGTGTGGAGCAGCGCATTCTGGAAGCAGAAAAGCTGGGTTTTGAACATATTATGATCTCCAAATACTGCAAAGTACCCAAGCAGAATTATGCTATTAAAATCATTCGGGTTGCAAAGATGAACGATGTTGTGGAATGGGTTATGGCGTAATTCAAAATAAAAAAAAACCTCTCTGGTTTTGATCAGAGAGGGTTTTTTTAAATAATTCGTATTGAAATTATCCTTCGGAAACAGCGCCCATATATTCTCGGTTCATCCGGGCAATATTTTCAAGGGAAATTCCTTTGGGACATTCTATTTCGCAGGCTCCGGTATTGGTACAGTTACCAAAACCTTCAAGATCCATTTGATATACCATGTTTTTAACACGCTCAGCGGCTTCTACTTCACCTTGCGGCAATAATGCAAACTGAGATACTTTTGCAGAGGTAAAAAGCATGGCACTTGCATTTTTACAGGCTGCCACGCAGGCGCCACAACCTATACAAGTTGCTGCATAGAAGGATTCATCTGCTTTTTCTTTCTCAATAGGTGTTGCATTAGCATCAACGGTATTCCCTGAGGTATTTACCGAAATATAACCACCCGCCTGTTGAATACGGTCAAAAGCTGAACGATCTACAATAAGATCTTTGATCACTGGAAATGCTTTTGCCCTAAAAGGCTCAATCACGATCGTATCACCATCCTTAAACTTGCGCATGTGCAACTGGCAGGTGGTTACCATGCGGTCTGGACCGTGAGGCTCACCATTGATTTGCAAATCACAGCTTCCACAGATGCCTTCCCTACAATCGTGGTCAAATTCTACGGGAATTTCTCCCTTATTGATCAATTCTTCGTTGAGAACGTCAAGCATTTCAAGAAACGACATGTCCCCGTCAATACCATCAATGGGATACGTTTTCATGCCTCCTTTTGCTTTGGGGCCATCCTGACGCCATATTTCTAATGTGAGTTTCATAGCTTGTTTTATTTTTTCATCCAGTATAATCTGCAACCGGACTTATATTCTTTTCATTTCGCCAATTTTGGTCTTGTTAAGTAGTTATATATGCTACCTATAAGATCCAAAATCATCAGCAAATTAATTACTTATAACTTCTTGTTTTCACCTCGATGTTCTCAAAGGTGAGCTCTTCTTTGTGCAACTGTGAATTACGTGGGTCAACATTATACTCCCATGCAGATACAAAAGAGAAGTTCTCATCATCACGCAAGGCCTCGCCTTCTTCGGTTTGATATTCTTCCCTAAAGTGACCACCGCAAGATTCATTACGCGTCAACGCGTCTTTTGCAAAAAGTTCTCCCAGTTCTAGGAAATCAGCTACGCGGCCTGCTTTTTCAAGTTCGGCATTTTTTGAGTCGGCGGTTCCTGGTACACGTACATTTTTCCAGAAATCCTTCCTCAATGCGGAAATTTCATCCATCGCTTCCTGTAGTTCCGTGGCATTACGGCTCATACCGCATTTGTTCCACATGATCTTACCCAATATTTTATGGTAATGATCTACGGAATGCTTTCCGCTGCCATTCATCAATTTATCGATACGGGCGCGGACATCTTTTTCGGTCTGGTCAAATTCAGGCGAATCAGTAGGTATGGTTCCCGTACGAATGTCATGAGAAAGATAATCGCCTATGGTGTAGGGAAGCACAAAATAACCATCTGCTAATCCCTGCATGAGTGCAGAGGCACCTAAGCGGTTTGCACCGTGGTCTGAGAAATTTGCTTCACCGGCTGCATAACAACCGGGGATGGTGGTCTGCAGGTTATAATCTACCCAAAGCCCTCCCATGGTATAATGTACCGCAGGATAAATCATCATTGGGGTTTTATATGGATTTTGATCTACGATTTTCTCATACATCTGGAAGAGGTTACCATATTTGGCTTCCACTTCAGCTTCTCCAAGAGCCCTTATCTCCGCATCGGTAGCATCGTCCATACCAGAACTAAAGGCTTTTTCTTTTCCGTAGCGCATGAAAGCGCTGTCAAAATCAAGATAAACAGCTTCACCCGTTTTATTTACTCCATAACCGGCATCGCATCGCTCTTTAGCAGCCCTTGAGGCCACATCCCGAGGGACCAGGTTACCAAAAGCAGGATAACGACGCTCCAGGTAATAGTCACGGTCTTCTTCTTTAATTTCGGTGGGTTTAAGCTTTCCAGAACGAACCGCTTCTGCATCTTCTTTCTTCTTGGGAACCCAAATGCGGCCATCGTTCCGAAGGGATTCAGACATCAATGTTAATTTAGACTGATGTTCACCGGAAACCGGAATACAGGTAGGGTGAATCTGCGTATAGCATGGATTTGCAAAATAAGCTCCACGGCGGTGTGTACGCCAGGCGGCCATTACATTACTTCCCATTGCGTTGGTGGAAAGAAAAAACACGTTACCATATCCACCGGAAGCGATAACCACGGCGTGAGCAGAATGTCTTTCTATCTCACCGCTTACAAGATCCCGTGCGATAATACCACGCGCCTTTCCGTCTACAAGCACAAGGTCTAGCATTTCGTGACGGTTAAACGATTGGATTTTACCACGGTTGATCTGGCGGTTCATTGCAGAATAGGCACCAAGTAACAATTGCTGGCCAGTCTGACCTTTAGCGTAGAACGTACGGGAAACAAGCACACCGCCAAAGGAGCGGTTATCAAGCAAGCCACCATATTCACGGGCAAAAGGAACTCCCTGTGCCACGCACTGATCTATAATATTTGAAGAAACTTCCGCCAGGCGGTAAACGTTTTCTTCACGTGAACGGTAATCGCCACCTTTTACGGTATCGTAAAACAAGCGGTAGTTTGAATCCCCGTCCCCCTGGTAATTTTTTGCAGCGTTTATCCCTCCCTGTGCAGCGATAGAGTGCGCACGGCGTGGTGAATCCTGATAGCAAAATGTTTTTACGTTATAGCCCAGTTCGGCGAGTGTAGCCGCGGCACTGCCACCGGCAAGACCGGTACCCACAACAATAATATCAATATTACGCTTGTTGGCCGGGTTTACCAGGTTAATGTCATTTTTATGTTGTGTCCACTTATCTTTAAGTGGCCCTTCGGGCATAGGTGATTTTAGTATGGACATAATTTAATTTTGAAAGTGAAGGTAAATGGCTATGAATACAAATCCCGCAGGGATTGCTACGGCATAAACCAACGTAGCTGTTCTTAGGCCTTTCGAGTATTTATTGTTGAAGCCTACCGATTGAAAAGTAGATGAAAAACCATGCCATAGGTGCATGGCCAGCAATACAAATGCAAGGCAATAAAGCCCTGTGCGTACCGGACTTGCAAATTTTGCAACCAGCTCAGGGTAATAACGTTCTGCTTCATTGTTGGGTTGCCCTTCTATATATTTGTGTATAATTTCGGGAATCCAGAAATCATAAAAGTGAAGTCCAAGAAAAGCAAGAATTACCAATCCTGAAATAAGCATGTTACGCGATACCCAGGTAGAGTTTTTATTTCCCTTAAAGCTTACATATTTTACGCCCCTCGCATTGCGGTTTCTATATTCAAGTATAAAACCCATTATAAAGTGAAAAACAACCGCAAATATTAGAATGGGTTGCAGTACAGCTTGTACAAGTACGTTAGTACCCATAAAATGTGACCAGGAATTAAAAGTTTCCGGACTGAATGTTGATGTCACGTTAATTGTGAAATGCTGGGTCAGAAAAACGATAAGGAACAAGGCTGAAAGCGCCATTGAGAACTTTCTGGCTACAGAAGAGGAAATGATTCCCATTTAAATAAGTGTTTTTAATTTATGGATACAAAAATACGGCTCAGAAGCCTGTTTTACAAACTTTACCGCCCCTTTTGGAATGGGTATAAATAAGGAACAGGATTGTTTAAGCCCATACGCGCAATCGCTTGCGGAATAGGCTTATTTCTAAACAAAACCACTAAAAATAGAATGCGCTAAAGAGACCTCTTTGCGTATGCTTCTAAGATAGAGCTAAACGTATTGGATTAAAAACTAGTCTTCTGTTTCAGGATCAGGTGCAGAATAGCGATTTGTGGTGGAATTTTCTTTGATGATCAGCTTGGTTTTAGAGAATTTCCCATTGATGGAAATCGTAAGGTTATAGTTGCCCGCTGGCAAATAATATTTAGTATCGTCCGCTTTTGTGATTTCCAGCTCTTTTTTGCCGTTTTCAAGGGTTTTTTTGCCATTCTCGGGGATAGAAAGATCATAATTGATGTAATTATAGCCTGTTACCGCCGCAACTCTCCATTGCTTGATTTCCTTGTCATTTGCAGATCGAAGGGTAATCGTGGCCTCTCCTTTTTCTGGGGATAGAAATACCAATTCCGTCTTTGGAATATTCGGTTTTCCCCAGGTGCGCTTGCTTCCCCATCGCGAAGAAAATTGCACTTCCTTAGGCTCGAAAAACTGTAGGGAACTTAGGTTTGTTGTAGCCTGAAAGGGTTCTATATCTGCAAGGTAAATACTTCGGCCATGGGTTGCAACGAGCAGGTCTTTTTCCTCCTGCTGAACAGCCAGGTCATGTACGGCCACTGGTGGCAGGTTTTTACTGAACAGTTCCCAGGTTACGCCAGCATCCATGGAGATATAGGCACCGTTATCTGTACCCAGATAAAGGATGTTTTCTTTTGCAGGATCTTCAATAATAACATTTACTGGTGATAACGGTAATCCTTCTGCAATGGGCTCCCAGTTTTTTCCGTAGTCATCACTTTTAAAAACATAGGGCGTAAAATCATCCCATCGGTACCCGTTTAACGTGGCATAAACACGTTCTTTTTTATGCTGGGAAGCAACTACGCTGCTTACCCAGAGATCTACGGGAAGATCTTTAGATAAGATATCCCAATTGACACCACCGTCCTGAGTGATCTGTATGATTCCGTCATCGCTACCGGTATAAATAAGTCCGAATTGAAACGGCGATTCGCTTATGTTTGAAAGCGTGCCGTAAGCAACATTGCCTTCTTTTGCACCGTGGGTCAGGTCTTCTGAAATGGCTTCCCAGGTTGCGCCCTGATCAAAGGAACGCAGGAGTTTATTGGCACCCAGATATAAAATATCCTGATTGTGAGGGGAAAGTAATATAGGCGTTTCCCAGTTGAAGCGGTAAGGTGACTCGCCCAATTGATGCTTGGGCTGAATATAGGTTTGTGTATCTTTCTCGCGATCCAGCCGGAAATAATTACCAAACTGAAAACCGGTGTAAACAATATCGGGATTTCGGGAATCTATCTGTACCTGCATACCGTCACCACCCATAATGCTTTTCCAGGGGTATTCACCGTCAGACTCCCAGCCTTTGTCATTAGTCGCGGTATGATCGCCCACCCAGACACCATTATCCTGAAGGCCGCCATAAACTTTGTAGGGTTTCTGGTTGTCTACCGCGATATCATAAAATTGTCCCAGCGCTTCCGCATTGTTTTTGCTCCAGGTCGCGCCATCGTCATAGGTGATATTCACACCGCCATCGTTGCCATTGATAAGGTGGCCGGGCAGGTTAGGATCTATCCAAAGGGTGTGGTGGTCAGAATGTACATTCTCCGCATCAATGGATTTCCAGGTTTTTCCTGCGTCTGCAGACTTGATAATGGGTACACCTCCTATGTAAATCTTGTTTTTGTTAGAAGGGTCAACACGAATCCATGCAAAATAATAACCATAACTGTAAAACACGTCTTCTATAAAATCCTCGTTCATTTTTTTCCAGCTGATGCCGCCGTTGTCACTGCGGTAAACCTCAGCGCCTATTACCGGCGTATCAAAAAGCGCATTGTTTGCATCCTCCAGGTACTTCGCAAGATCTGTAGGTTTGATCGTGCCTGATTTGACCATGTTTTTGACAGATTTACTGTCATATTTGTCCTCAAAATTATTATCCCGTAGAAAGGCATCCAGGGTTTTATCATCCAGATCCATAAAGGCATCCATGGTAATATCTTCAAAATTGGCCCTATTTAAGCCCTCTTTTTTAGTGTTTTTTGTCGGTTTACGGTGATTTTGATTGTCAAGTACAGCATAAATGGTATTGGAATCATAGGCAGCAAGGCCAATGCGGCCCACGCCCTCTCCATTTGGAAAATCACTGTTTTCGGTAGAAATCAAATCCCAGGTCGTACCGCTATCGGAACTTTTATAAATCCCAGAATATTTACCACTACCATCAAAATCCCATGCTTTTCGATCTTTTTGCCATGCTGTGGCAAATAAAATACGAGGATTGTCCTTTGCGCGCACCAGATCTATAATTCCAGTCTGGTCCCCCACAAAAAGGGTTTTTTCCCAGGTTTCCCCGCCATCTGTGGTTTTATAAATTCCACGTTCACGATTGGGTGAATACAAATGGCCGGTAACCGCAACGGTCACCTCACTGGTATTTGTGGGATTGATGCTGATAGGGCCAAAATGATGTGCATCGGTAAGGCCTTTATTTACCCAGGTTTTACCGCCATCAGTAGATTTTAAAATACCAATGCCCGCGTAAGATGATCGCGAGGCATTATTCTCGCCAGTACCTACCCAAATGGTTTTTGACGACCAGTCAACCGCGATCGTCCCCACATTTTGCGTCGCCGCATTGTCCAGAATGGGAGTGAAGGTGGTTCCATTATTTTTAGTATGCCAAACCCCTCCAGAAGCATAACCAACATAAAATTCAGCCGAATTTTTTGGGTTGACGGCAAGGTCTACCACACGGCCGCTCATGATGCTGGGGCCTATATTTTTAAACGGAACATTTTGTACAAGGGAAGCAGCGGCTTTGTTTTGAAGATTTGTAACTGCTTCTTGCAGTGTTTCTCCCGCAGTGGCCGGTTGCTGCGCTTTCACGGAAGGAAAACTGCACAGTGCGAGTAGAAGTAAGGATGCTTTGAATTTCATGTACGAGTGGATTAGCTGCTAAAAACGTACAAATTAAAGATAAATTACCTGTTTTTGGCATTCGATGAGCAAAATGCCTGTATTTTTCTTTTTGCCTTAATTGCTGGATTTTAAGTGCAGGTATCAGCATTATCTAACATTAAAAGGCCATTAATATTCAAAAGCAAAAGAGGAAAAATTCTGGTTAAACATAAAAATAGCGTTTAAAATCGCCTAGAAAAGGACATAAAAAAAGCCCGAAATAGTCAATATTTCAGGCTTTTTGAATAGTTATTTTCAGGTAATCTTACCAGATTCTAACCCGCTCTTCCTGCGGTACAAACATAGAATCGCCTTTCTTGATATTGAACGCTTCGTAAAAAGCATCAACATTTTGTAATGGCACGTAGGCGCGGTACATTCCTGGAGAATGTGGATCTGTCTTGATACGCGTGCGCAAGGCATCATCACGCATTTTTGTACGCCATATCGTTGCCCAGGAGATAAAAAAGCGCTGTTCTGGTGTAAAACCATCTATATTATCTGGTTTTCCATTTTCGGTATAAAACTTTTGCAACCCATCATAAGATGCAAGAACACCTCCTAAATCACCTATATTTTCCCCTAAGGTAAACTTACCGTTTATATAAAGACTGTCTGCCACTTCAATGTCGCTGTACTGTTGTGCCAAGGCATCCCCCCTAGCGGTGAAATTCTCCAGGTCTTTATCACTCCACCAGTTTTTAAGGTTGCCATCACCATCAAAACGTGCTCCACTATCATCAAAGGCGTGCGAAATCTCATGTCCTATCACTGCACCAATGCCACCATAATTCACGGCTTCATCAGCCTGATAATTGTAAAATGGAGGCTGCAATATTGCGGCTGGAAAAACGATCTCGTTGAATGATGGATTAAAATATGCATTTACGGTTTGCGGCGACATGCCCCATTTAGATTTGTCTACCGGCTCACCATAATCACTTAAATTATCTTCCCTGTTCCATTTGCTTACCGCAATCATGTTTTCAAAGAAGCTCTTATCTGCATCCACATCAAGCGATGCATAATTTTCCCATTTATCTGGATAGCCAATTTTTACGGTGAATTTATTAAGTTTTTCGATCGCTTTTACTTTAGTGGAATCAGTCATCCACTCCAGGTTTTCGATGCGGTCTTTAAAGGCATCTTTAATATTGGCGATCATTTTTTCTGCTTTTCCCTTAGCTTCCGCAGGAAATTTTTCATCCACATACAATTTACCCACAGCTTCACCCACGGCGTTATCTACAGTCGCCAATGCACGTTCATCTGCAGGTTTTTGTTTTTGAACACCATTAAGCGTTTTTTCATAAAAATCCCAGTTGGCCGTTTCAAGTTCTGTGGTCAAATAGCTCGCTGCATTGTTAAATGTAGACCAGCGGGTAAGGGTTTTTAAATCTTCAATAGAAGTGTTTTTAAGTATCTTTTGCAACTCCTTCATGTAGGCAGGTTCAGTCACAATGAGCGTGTCAACATTTTTTGTTATTCCCAGGTCACTGATGTAGGACTTCCAGTTGATGGCAGGAACCATTTTCTGAAGTTCATCAACGCTACGCGGATTGTTAAAATTACGCGTATCGCGGCGCTGTACTTTGTCCAGGCGTGGTTTTGCCAGTTGGGTTTCAAGTTCCAATATAAGATTAGCCTGTTTTTTTGCGCTGGCTTCATCATCGCCCAAGTATTGCAGCATGCGGGTAATATGGTCAACATATTGTCCCCGTATTTCTTTAGACTTGCTGTCCTGATCCAGATAATAATCACGGTTGGGCAGTCCCAGGCCACCGGTTCCTATATAGCCAGCATTCATAGTACTGTTGCTGAGGTTTGAAAATACGCTAAAACCATAAAAAGGTGCCTGAAGCGCCATATTATTGGCTAAAACCAACTGTAAATCCTCTAAATTTTGAACCTGGGCAAGTTCATCAAGTGCGGGCTGTAGCGGTTTTGTACCGGCTTCGTTACGTGCGACAGTATCTAACTGGGATTCAAAAATATTTAACGCCTTTGCCTGATCTGTCCCGGCAGCATACGTATTGTTTTGCTGCGCGCTATCTAAAATGGCTAGCACATCGTCACGGGTTTCTTTACGTAAAATGCTAAAACCACCCCAGGTGGATTCTTCGGCAGGGATTTCGGTGGTTTTCATCCAGTTTCCGTTTACATAGTCGTAAAAATCGGTTTTGGGATTGATGGTGGTATCCATATGTTTAACCTGAATACCGGGCACTTCCGCTACAGATTTGTCCTTATCTGACTCGTTTTTACATGAAGTGAGACCTGCGACCGCGGTCGCCATGATCAAACACGTATTTTTTAGTATTTTCATTTTTCGCATTTGCATTTGTTGTATTAGTATTTATAAAATCGAAAGCTTAATCTTTTAGCTTCACTATCAAATCCTTATCGTGTTCTTCTTTAAGCGTAGTTAGGGCTTCTACCTGCTCATTAGGTACGGTAATGGAGAGTACATAATGTTTGATTTTCCACGTGTTATCCATTTTGATGACTACACCAGATCCACGGCAGATTCCCATTTGTGTATCTAAAAGTTCATCAAACCAGGCAATATTCTGATTTTCGGAAGAATAGATATTCCGCTCCAGCGCCGTAAATGACCAGGCCTTGCCACGATCAAAATACGGCCTGGCAAAAGCTTTAAATTCCATATTCTGCCAATTTTCATCTGCATCTGTACCTATAAATATGGCGTCTTTTGCCATTAGGTCAAAATAAGCGTCATAATCTGCACGCGCTGCGGCGTCATGCCATGCATCCAGCATTTTTGCGATGTCCTGATCTGTACTGGTTTTTTCCTGAGCGTTACAAAAACAACACAAAAAGAGGAAAAAAACCGCTAAAAAAGGTCGGAAATTGGTCATAAAAAGTCGGTTTTTACTAATTTAATTGGTGTTTTGAAGTGCTTTTTGTTTGCGTGCGTCATCCCGGATTTTTTTACTTTCCGCTTTGAAATCTTTTAAAAAATCATCCACGCTGGTTCCATATTCCAGATTCAACTGCGTGACAAGGTTTTGATAAGCACCATAAAATTCTGTCGCCTCTTTACTGATTAGCACAGTGTCAACTATCCTTTTACTTACTTCCTGCTTTAAAAGACTTGCTTTTGTTACCAGTAAGGTCATCCTGGCATTGATGGCGCGGTTTGAGACACTGTCAAGAAGGGCAAGCCGTAACTCTTTGGTAGCGTTTATCCACTCTTCAGCTTCTATTTTTACACTTCCTATACTTTCTCCCTGAAGTCCCTGTAAGGCGGTCTCAAGTGTAGAAAATCCTGGTATTTGCTGAACTCTCTTTTCAATAGAACCATTTAAGCCTACATCCATTCTCAAGCTATCTGCAATTTTTATTTTTAAAGAGTCCGTTTCTTTAGTAGGATCTTTGACCATTTTTACCTCTTCCTGGCAGCCATACAGAAGTATGCAGCATAAAAGGAGATTGCAATATTTGAAAAGGGAAGACATAATTTTTGATTATAAAAGATCAAAAATAAGGATTTATCAGCTATGATTTCGTTTTAATAGGATCGCGATATTCATCAGTAGATTACATTTTGTGAAGCATTCTTAATAGATGGTGGTGTGCAGTAGCGAAATTGTTCAGTGGGTTTGAACCAGACATCTGTTAAGGCACTGGTTGAGTTTGCCAAATGCGATCATGATGCTATCTACATGACGTTCTACAATACGTTGGTTAAGTTCATCTTCTCCAACTTCCTGGTAAAAAGAAACGATCTGATTATCAACGATTTTCAGGCTTTTTTGAACCGAAGCTGTTCTTAAGGACTGGGGAATATGACGCCCCATGGCTTTGATATTGTTCAATAAAGGTTCTCTAAAAGAAGTTGCATTGAGGGAGTTTGTGCTATAAATAAGTTTGAGGTTATTTTCCAGATCCCTATAGGCATCCCAGTGGCGTACCGCCCTTTCAGAAATTTCCCCCAGCCTTGTAACCGTAGGATTGAGCATCAATTTATTATCTGAATTTACGTTTTGTCCACAGGACGTAAAAATCAATACAACCATCACCATACAAACTATTTTCATAAGCCAAAAAATTATCGCCTAAACTTAGAGCGAATCTTGATTAAAAGGCAAATAAACAGCCTAAATCTCTCCCAAAGTTTGTCGGATTTTTAACACAACCATGTGCTACTGCCAATTTTAACAATACTTGCTGTTAAAGTGATAACGTCAAAATCAAAAGTGATAGCGCAATTTAGAATCACGATACGGCAGGAAAGGCTTATCCTTATAAAAACAATATCTTTGTACAAAAATTTGCAGTTCATGAATGGAAGGATTTTAATCATAGGTGCCTGTGGTCAAATAGGCACCGAACTTACAGTAGCATTGAGGGAACGTTTTGGTGCAGAACGCGTAATTGCAAGCGATATACGCAATGGGAACGAAGCTTTGATGGCTTCTGGCCCCTTTGAAATCGCAGATGCAATGGATTATAGGGCTATAGAAGATATAATTTACCGTCACAAGGTAGATACTGTGTATCTTATGGCGGCCATGTTAAGTGCCGTTGCAGAACGTTTTCCAAAAAAAGCTTGGGACCTCAACATGAATTCCCTCTTCAACATCTTAAATCTTGCCAAAGAAGGTAAAATTGAAAAAGTGTTCTGGCCTTCAAGTATTGCGGTTTTTGGCCCCAGTACCCCAAAACAGGATACCCCACAACAAACCATAATGGAGCCCACCACCGTTTACGGTATTTCAAAGCAAACCGGAGAACGCTGGTGCGAATATTACCATAAGAAATACGGTGTAGATGTACGCAGCGTACGCTATCCTGGCCTAATTAGCTATACAACAGAACCTGGAGGGGGAACTACAGATTATGCCGTTGATATTTACCACCGTGCATTAAAGCACAAACATTATCGCTGTTTTTTAAAGGCAGATACCGTATTGCCCATGATGTATATGGAAGATGCCATACGCGCCACCATTAGCATAATGGATGCTGATGATGTTGATGTAAAAATACGATCTTCCTATAATCTCGCTGCGATCAGCTTTGATCCTGAAGCCTCGGCGGCGAGCATACGCAAGCATATGCCTGATTTTGATATAAGCTATGCTCCTGATTTTAGACAGGAAATCGCAGATAGCTGGCCGCAGAGCATTGATGATTCCCAAGCCAGGAAGGACTGGGGATGGAAACATAATTTTGACCTCAATGAAATAACGAGTGTCATGCTTAAAAACTTAAAACCGCAATATGGCTGAAGATAGAGAATTTACGCCCCGCGAACTAGATCGTATCATAGAAATGGCCTGGGAAGATCGCACGACTTTTGATTCGATAGAATTTCAGTTCGGACTAAAAGAACAGGAAGTTATTGAATTGATGCGCAGGGAAATGAAACCCTCAAGTTTTAGGATGTGGCGCGAGCGCGTGCAGGGAAGGGATACTAAACATGCTGCTAAACGTAATTTTGATGAAGGAACATTCAAAAGTTCCAGACAGAAGCATATTACCCAGAATAAAATTTCAAAACGCTAATATTTAGCAAATCACAATATGCAAAAAAGCCGTTGCAGAGCAACGGCTTTTTTATTGAAATTTTTTTTAAAAGTCCTAGTTAGAACTTACCATACGTTCACCCTGAATTTTCCAGGTACTTACAGAAGCGATTTTAGAATTGCTGTAATCCACTTCTTTCAAGATATTATCACCCTGCCAGAAAAACCATTTACCGGTTTTTTCACCATTATCATAATGTGCTTCAGCAGTTTTGCGACCTTCCAGATCAAAGCTCATCCATTTTCCTTGTAATTTGCCCTGTTCTGTGTAAAACCCCTTTTGGCTTACTTCGCCATTAGCGTGGTATAAAGTAGCTTTGATAAGATTACCATCTTTCACATAATCCCCGCTAATTTTTTCTTGCGCATTGGCAAGAAACATAGTTCCCACCAAAGCCATGATTGTAAGTATATTTTTCATCTTTTCTATTTTTATTAATCTTTACCTTACAAATATAGTAATTATTTAAACATAAGGAAACATTAACGTAACATTTAGATAACATTAAAGATATTACATACTGATAACGAGTGGGTTGATTTAATATTTATCGGTAAAAAGTTCAATAATGGCGATGGTTACGCTACAAAACTCCTATGAAATTTGTATTTTTCAATCCAGTAATAACCTTTGCATAACATTGGTACGCTAAATAAATCCCAAATTTGCCCACTCATTTAAAAAGGTTTAATGGATAATATTTATGTTATTATGCTTGTCGCCCTGGCAATCCTTGCTGTGGCAGATCTTGTTGTGGGTGTAAGCAACGATGCAGTAAACTTTTTAAATTCGGCAATAGGTTCTAAGGCGGTTCCTTTTAAGACCATTATGGCCGTAGCCAGTATAGGGATTGCCTTTGGTGCGCTTTCTTCCAGCGGAATGATGGAAGTGGCTCGTAAGGGTATTTTTGTGCCAGAACAATTCTACTTCAATGAGATCATGGTCATATTTATGGCGGTGATGATCACAGATATTTTATTACTGGACTTTTTCAATACACTAGGCCTTCCCACATCAACAACAGTTTCTATCGTATTTGAGTTGCTGGGCGCTGCAGTTTGCGTGACCATTATAAAACTTTCTGGAAACGACGATTCTTATCTACAAATAGGGGAATATATCAACTCTGATAAAGCCATAGAAATAATTGTGGGCATTCTCGTTTCGGTGGTTATCGCATTTTCCGTGGGTGCCCTGGTGCAATTTCTCACCCGTCTACTGCTTACCTTTAACTTTGATAACCAACCTGCGTGGGTTTCGGCTATATTTGGGGGACTTGCCACAGCAGCTATTAGTTATTTTATAATTGTAAAAGGATTGAGCAGTGCTACTTTTGTGGAAGGTGCATTCTTAGACTGGGCCAATGCCAATGTGTGGCAATATATCATGTTGAGTATTTTCTTTTGGTTCGCTATTTCTTATATCGTTACTAAGGTATTCAAGGTAAACGTTTATGTGATGGTGATTGTGATAGGTACGTTTGCACTTGCAATGGCCTTTGCCGGTAATGATCTTGTAAACTTTATAGGTGTTCCCATGGCCGCTTATCAATCCTATAATTTTTGGGTAGCTAGTGGTTTGCCGGCCTCAGAATTCTCGATGGGTGTACTCGCCGAAAAAGTCCCTACCCAGCCCTTATTGCTGCTTGGTGCAGGCGCGGTTATGATCCTCACCTTATGGTTTTCTAAAAAAGCAAGACGTGTAGTAAAAACTTCCGTAGATCTTTCCCGTCAGGATGAGGGCAACGAACGCTTTAAGCCTAACGCCGTATCCAGAGGTATGGTGCGTGGAGCGATCAATTTAAATTATGGACTCATGGCGATCCTGCCACGAAGCGTAAAAAAAACCATAGAAAGACGCTTTAATAAAAAGGAGCCCACCTCCAGGGTGGCGAGTTTAGATATGCCTGCTTTTGATCTCGTACGAGCAGCGGTGAACTTAATGATTGCAAGTGTACTTATATCTTCGGCTACTTCTTTAAAACTTCCATTATCGACTACGTATGTTACTTTCATGGTAGCGATGGGTACTTCTCTTGCAGATCGAGCATGGGGCAGCGATAGTGCAGTTTATAGGGTTGCTGGTGTACTTAATGTTATTGGTGGCTGGTTTATGACCGCGATCTCAGCATTCACCGCTGCTTCTATCATGGCGGTAGTACTATATTATGGAGGTGCGTTGGCATTATTCATCTTATTTGCTATGGCCGTTGCGATATTACTTCGTAATTACCTTAAACATAAAAAACGTTCTGAAGCAGAAGCCGAAGAAGGCAGGCTTATGCGGGCGGTGAGCAGCTCTATACAGGGCATTATCAATGAAAGCACTTCTAATGTTGCTTCTTCTTTTAAAAGGGGCAATAAGATTTATACAGGAACGATAGAAGGATTGGCAAAAGTTGATCTTTCTAAACTGAAAAAGAGCAGAAAGGGCATTACTAAACTCAATGCCGAAGTGGAAGAACTGCGCAACAGCCTCTATTACTTCATCAAAAACCTCGATGAAAGCCATGTGCAGGCGAGCCGCTTTTATATTGACGTTTTAGGTTATCTTCAAGATGTTACCCAGAGCATTGACTTTGTGACCAATGCCAGTTACAATCACTTGAACAACAATCACAAAGGCTTAAAATTCACGCAGCTAAAAGACCTTAAGGAAATTGAGCATAAGCTTGACAAGCTTTTCAAAAAAATCGAGGAAACTTTCAAGGCTAAGGATTTTGACGCTATCCCTGCGATAATTGAAGAAAAACAGGCACTTCTTGATGTGGTAAGTACAAAGATCGCAAAACAGATAGAGCGCACCAGAAATAGCGATAGCAGTCCTAAAAATACCCTGCTTTACTTCAATCTCCTTCAGGAAACCGAAGATCTTATCAAGGCGACCATGAACCTGCTTGAGCATTATTATATAGAGCATAAAAATCACCTATAGATTTTCACTCAAAATCTAAATGAGCAGCGCCCTTTATTTCAGCATTCAAAATTTTGAAACTGATGTAAAGGGCTTTTCTTTTTGTTTCAAATACTTTAAAATAGCGCTGTAAATGTTTGGGATACGTATCTTTATTCTATAAAAGTCTACGCCAATGATACGCTTAAAACGAACACATATAGACGATCAGGATTTCAAAGATTTAGTGGTTTCCCTTAATGCCGAACTCAAAACCCTGGATGGTGAGGATCATGCTTTTTATCAGCAATTTAATGGTACAAAGAGCCTGGATCATGTGCTTATTGCTTATGTCAATGATGATCCCATGGCTTGCGGTGCCCTGCGTAGTAGAAACTATAAAACCATGGAAATAAAACGGATGTTCACCGCTTCTGAAGCGCGTGGTCAGGGATTGGCCAGTATTATACTTCACGGACTTGAACTTTGGTCAAAAGAACTGGGATATCTCAATTGCGTGTTGGAGACCGGAAAGCGACAAAAACCGGCGATCGAACTTTATAAGAGTCAGGGGTATCACCAGATTCCCAATTATGCCCCTTATATCGATGTTGCAAATAGTGTTTGCTTTGGCAAAGAGCTTTAATCGGGCTTTTTTTATTGGGATTCGCAGTTACGGAATTCTGATAATAAATTTAGTGATTCGGACAAATCAAGCATTTTTCACATTTCCTTAATTTTTTATGTAGTATTTTAAAGGTAAAATTCACCCAATGGATACAGCAATAGAAGTAGAGACTTTTTTCAATCAGCATACTAAACATCAACTTGCACTACAGCGCTTACGTGAGATCATGCGAGATACCATACTAAAAGAAGATTATAGATACAATGCCCCTGTTTATACCTATGATGATAGGGAAGTGGTAGGACTGAGCGATGCCAATGATCATTTTGATATTCTCTTTTTTAACGGAGATTCTCTTTCAGATATTCATAATGTATTACTGGACACAAACACGGGTACAACAAATAGCACAAGGCAGCTACGGTATACCAGTGTTCAGCAAATGAATGATGAGTTGATCAAAACCTACGTGGAAGAAGCTATTTTGAATCAAAGTGAGGCTAAGATCGTTCAGAAAGCCACACAATCTCCAGATTTGAACAACTGCGCAGAACTACAGAACGCCTTTGCACTGAGCAAACATCTCAAAGATCGTTTTATGCTTCTATCTAATGATGTGCAGCAGGAATATCTAGAGTATTTGGCAAACGCAGATGATGAAGAGGATCGTGCGAAGCGTCTTGAGCATTGTCTGCCTTTTATTATGCGCTTGCGTAGATTAGATAAAAAGATGTTATAGGACATTTTATAATGTCTAGTCCTCAGCAGATAGTTTGGAATGACAGGTGTTTTTAAGCAATATTTAGAAAATTATTTTCTTCTCTTTTTCCAAATCACGAATCCACTTATGGATAAGAATGGACCCGATAGGCCAATGAGACAGTATAAAAGTTTTATCCATATACCGCCATACTGTCCATAATGTAATGGGGATACCATACTGTAAATTTTTGTAAGTATTGATGCTTCACTAATTTTTTGTACAGAACGAACTTGACCCGTGCGGGTGTCTATTTGAAACTTATTAAAAAACTCACTTAGGTAAAAAGCATCCATCTCAAAGATACCATTTATTATAAGAGGGGCATCCGGCTTTTTAGGTAGGCGTATATAGGTTGGTTTAAAGTCTGGATATTTTTCAATAATCTGACTTAGGCTTCTCTCTATAGATATTTCCATGTTTGGAGTATTAGGCTCTTTAGGACTTTTTAGTCCACCCATTGCTACTCCATAAGAAAGAACAATACCGGTAATTGCCAGTATGCAATTAAAAAATAGCGCCCATACCCCTATATATCTGTGCAAGGTCGAAAAGAAGACTCTTTTGTTCTTTCGCTTCAAACCAACCTTAAACAATAGAATTTTAAAGATTAACTTACGGTAGACTGCGATTCCTGTAAGTAAGCTAAGGAAAAAAAGGATTCCAGTAAAAAACAGTAGGATCCTACCCAAAGTGCCTCCATGCAAGGAATAATGAAGCACGAGAAGCCATTTTGTAAATTGGCTGTTTGTATCAATATCTGCGATGATCTTACACGTTACTGGATGTATAAACAAATCCCTGCGCGCGTCTAATTTCCTTAGATTAAAGCGGATAGACTCCCCTTTTTTGAAATGGACAATACGCATTTCCCATCTGGGATACTGTTGTTGTACCGTTGACACAGCTTTATCTAGATTTAAAATCTGCTGGGTATGATGGACTTCATAGGGTTTGAAAAGTAGGTCGTCCAGATCTTCACTAAAGACTAAAATTGACCCAGAAATACCCAAAATCAGCAAAAAAACACCCGAAATTAGACCAAAATAGGAGTGATATTTTAATAGTTTCCTGTTTTTCAATTAACTCGGTTTGGTTACAACTTTACGGTAAGGGAGACATTAAAGCGCGTTCCATTGGCCTTAATATAATCTGAATCGCGCGCCGCCCATTGAGAAATTAGGTTGTAATAATCTGTATTCAGCAGGTTTTCTATACCCAGACCAAGGGATGTACTAGTGCTTAAGGTATAGTTTGCGGTCAGGTTTACTAAATTGAAACTGTTTACCGGTCCCTGACCGTACAAATAATCCATGTCTTCATTTGCCGAAAAATGATTTCGGTTTCCTGAATAGATATAGGAAATACGGGCATTGAAAACATTTTCCCAGTCATAAGCCAAATATGCTACGGTTTTGATGGGCGGGATTCGGTCTCCGTTCATATACGTATCGTAATTACCATTGTCCTGTGTATCAAGTTTTCCTTCAGTGTAAGATACAGAGCCACCAATATTAAGATTTGAAGCAAATTTTGCATCAACCGTAACCTCAAAACCATAGACTTTCTCTGGTTGGCGCAAAATTTCGAAAGCACCATTTTCAGTTTCGCTATAGGTCGAGCCAAAATCTGATGTACTTATAAAGTAAGCACTGCTTATTCTCGTATTGCCAAACCTACTATTAAAACCAGTTTCGTAGTTATTTGCAATTACTGCTTCAGAATTTATTTGACTCACCGTATTTGCTGTTGCAGAACGCAGGGTCCTTCCAAGATCTGCAATAGAAAAACTCTGTGAAAAACTTAAAAAAGGCTTGAAAAAGGACCATTTATTGTACCGTAGACCAGTATTAAAAGTTGTTGCATCATATTTTATTTTACCGCCATTTACCGCAATACCACCGCTTGTAGGAACTTCAGAATCATTCCTGTACCGTACAAGTGTAGTGAAATCTGGGACGTCTATATTTATATTTTCAAAACGGATTCCCGCTTTGAATACAAGTTCTTTATACAAAGTTTTTAACTGGGCGTAGGGCGCAAAATTCTTCATGTCCATTTGGGGAACCCACGGGCGACCATCAACCAGTCCCTGCGCTGTTTTGTCATTTAAAATATCCATTCCGTATAAAATATTGCCTTCAACTTCACCATATTCATAAGAAGTATTCAGATTGAAGCGCGCACCTTTTTTTGTTGAGGTGATCATAGACTGTCCCCCATCTAGCTTTAGGGAAGGATCATAGAGACTACTGGTGAAACCATAGACAGTTTTAAAATCCTGCTCGTAAAGATTAAGCCTGAAATCTGTTTGATAGAATATTTTTTCAAAATCATAAGTAAGCTGAATGTTATGATTGTAACGGTTTCCTTGATCAACACCCAGGTCGTTACCTAAGATGCCGATGGTGGGGGTCTCAAGATATTCCCCATCCTGAGCAACATAATTGCTATTTTGATTGCTACTGTAGTAATTGTACATAAGTTCGATATGCTGACGGTCTGTGAACTGATAGTTCAGTTTGCTAAAAAAACTGTACTGGTTCGTCTCTCCCAGACCATAATACGGTGAGGTTACTATTCCATCAGCATCTTTGAAGACACCCGTTTGCCTAAAACTGCCGCTAACTACGTAACCAAACTTGTTTACATTTCCAGAAAACGTCTGTACGAGGCGGGCGCCAATGCTATGATCTATAGAGGAAAGGGATCCCTCTGCGCCAAGATTTGTTATGCTTTCAAACCTTTTTGCAGCATTTGTTTTTTTTGTTATATAATTTACAATCCCGCCATCTGCGCCATTACCATAAATCGCAGTCGCACCTTTGATGATCTCAATACGTTCTATGGTACTGGGGTCTATCGTATTTACATCGCGACCACCACTGCGCAGTGGGGTAGATTGTGGTATTCCGTCTATAAGAACGAGCATATTACGTCCTCGAAGCGTTTGCCCCGTACTACTGGTGCGATTTGTACTAAGACCTATACCAGGAACTTCCTGTAACAAATCTGCAGAATTAGTACTTATTTGAGACAGGTTTTGAAGCTGTTTTGCAGAAACCACAGATACTGAAGAGGGAACTTCATCCAGCGTTTCACGTGTTCTATTAGAAGTAATCACAACCTGGTTCAAACCTTCCGTTACTGTTTGTAATTGCACCGAAACTTCTAAATTTTGGTTATCATATAATTTTATTTTCCGTGATATTGTTGCATAACCCACTGTTGAAAATACGAGAGTATAGTTGGCATTTTCCAGATTTTTAATTTCGTAAGTACCATCAGTATTCGTCATGGTTCCCTTAGTAGAGCCTTCTAAGATAATTGATGCATAGGGTATAGGTTCGTTTTGAGCATTAGTTATTGTACCATGAACAACATTTTGGGAAAAGCTACTAAAACTTAAAATGCAGAAGGCCACGAAAATTAGAATACGAATCATTATATTTATTTAGATTAACTATAAATAAAAACAAATATAGAATCATTCTAAATACTGACAAGTGTTTAAGCTATTTAATTCTAAAAGTTTATTAGAGGGACGACATTCAAGAAGATTAACCTGCTGATTAACTATTGAATAATTAAAATTTAGATTGAGGATAATAAAGAACCTTATGGTAAGACTACGAGTTATGAGTTGGAAATTGTTTATCATTAAGGGCCAGCCTCACGGATTAACTCTCTTGAGGTATTTAAAATGGGATTATGTACCACATTTTAAGACTAATTCTTAGCTGAAAAGCCGCTATAAATCGTCTTTAGCAATTCGCCATTATCTCCGTTAAATTCCCAAAACATAACCCCGCCCAGATCATTTTTATTCACATAATCCACTTTAAGTTTTAGGGATTTTGGGTTTTCATAAGTCATAAATAAGGAATCTTGTTCCCGCCAGAAGTAGGGCGCCTGTGCGGTGTTGTCCCAGCGCGCTGCCCACTGGCCGGTTTTTAAACTATCTGCAATGATTTTGTAATCGTAACCTCCCGTCTCCCCACTAGCTTGTTGATAAAGGCCATTGTTTTTAGGCTTTGCTCCTTTCCACCAGCGACCGTAAAAGGGTACGCCCATTACTATTTTTTCGGCAGGAACGCCCGCTTTTAAATGCTGTTGCACCGCAATATTGACGCTCCGGTGATTTACCGCAGTTTCTTGATCAGACTTGAAAAGGTTGGCATGGTGACCGGTTTGTGTACTTCCACCGGTGTAAAAATCATAAGTCATGATATTGAGGAAATCCAGGTATTTTTGAGCTTCGCCCAGATTGGTATGATCCAGATACTTTTGATTGGCCCCTGTGGCAATGGTGAGCAAATATTCTTTTTTTGGCGTAGCCGCAGAATCCAGCTTTTTACGCAATAGTTTTAAAATCTGGGTGAAATTCCCTTTATCTTCTGGTCTAAATGTATTTCCTGCCCCCACCTGGCCGGGGTATTCCCAATCCAAATCTACCCCATCCAAGTGATGTTTTTGAATAAATGCGATTGCGCTATTAGCAAAAAGCTGTCGCGATTTTTCAGTTAAAACCACATCGGAGAAATTACCAGACCAGCCCCAACCACCTACTGAAATCAGGATTTTAAGTTCAGGATTTACTTTTTTAAGCTTGTTGAGCTTTTTTAAAACCTCACCATCATTTTTATTGCCTTCCACCACTTTACCATCTTTTATATTGGCAAAAGCGAAATTGATATGCGTGATCATCTTTGCCTTTTCAAAATTAGGCCCCCAATTATCCTGCCAACCGTACACATAGGCAATGATACGTTTCGAGTGATTTTTATCAGACTGTAGCTCGGTTTGCGCCCAGCAAATGGTAAAAAACCAAAGCGAAAACAAGAAGGAAATGAGTGATTTTTGGCTATTCATGGTAGTTTTTAGGTATTATTGGATGATTGTCTCAAAATTAAAATCGGCATAAATGGGTAAATAGGTTTGATTTGCCCATGCATCAGGCTCATGTACAATAACAACGTAACATTTTTGGTTTTTATCAAATTTAAAACCGATGCCTTTTTTGGTTTCATAAAGTACGTATTCTTGCCCATTTTCGGTGAAGCTGCCTTATTTTTCAATGCAAATTGGGCTTTTACCACTTCCAAAGGACTGTCGACACCCAAACCATTTTCGGTCTTAAACGCGGAAGATCGCCTTTTGCATCGCTGCATCGCCGGCATCAGAAGTTCCCGAACTATCGTAAACTGCCCTGGCATCAACCTTCAACTTAATAGCGCCCAGATGATACGCGGGCGCAACACGTTGGTTATAATTATTTCTTATTTGACCAATTTCAGGGCTATTTTGGTAGTTTTTTGAGTTTGGGATTTCTTTATAGCTGAAGAGGGAATAGGAGATAAAAAGCGCAAATATAATTTTCATGGGTAACAGCTGGTTTGCAGATTTAAAGTTAAGGGAAAGTCGATAGACTTTGTATATCCCCCAACTAAATTTGGTAGTGTGATTAGGTTTAAAAATGAATTTAGAGGTTTTGTCATGAAATGTTGCTTTCTACATAGATCTTAGCAGCATCCTTTCTCCCTAAAACCCTTGTTTTAAGTCAAAAATCCCTAATTTCGCAACCTTATTAGAAAACGCGCAAAATGAGTAAGAAGTTCGCTGAGTACAAGGGTCTTGACCTTCCGCAAATCGCTGAAGAGATAGGTGCTTTCTGGAAAGAAAATGACATATTTGAAAAAAGTGTGACCACCCGCAAAGGCGCAGAGCCTTTTATCTTTTTTGAAGGACCTCCTTCAGCAAATGGAATGCCTGGTATTCACCATGTAATGGCACGTGCCATTAAAGATATTTTTTGCCGTTTTAAAACTCAAAAAGGCTTTCAGGTAAAGCGTAAGGCGGGCTGGGACACGCATGGTCTTCCCGTTGAACTGGGGGTTGAAAAAGAACTGGGAATTACCAAAGAAGATATTGGCGATAAGATAAGCGTTGAAGAATACAACGAAGCCTGCCGCAACGCGGTGATGCGCTACACAGACGTCTGGAACAACCTTACCGAAAAAATGGGCTACTGGGTAGATATGAATGACCCCTATATCACCTATAAGCCCAAATATATGGAGACGGTATGGCACCTGCTCAAAGAAATTTATGATAAGGATCTAATTTATAAGGGTTATACCATACAGCCCTATTCCCCAAAAGCCGGGACCGGTTTAAGTTCACATGAACTTAATCAGCCGGGAACGTACCAAGATGTGACCGATACTACGGTGACGGCTCAGTTTCGCATCCCCCCAACTCCCCAAGCGGGAGCTCAAAACTCACTTGCAAAGGCGTTCCGCCTAGATGAGAACTCCTCCCCCTTGGGGGGAGGCCGGGAGGGGGATTGTTTTTTTTTAGCCTGGACAACAACCCCATGGACGCTGCCATCAAATACCGCGCTTACGGTAGGTAAAAATATTGATTATGTAATGGTAAAAACCTTTAATCAATACACATTTAAGCCTATCAATGTAGTGATCGCAAAAGCCCTGGTAGAAAAGGAATTTGGTAAAAAGTATTTTACTTCTACAGAAGATGCTGATTTTGAAAATTTCAGTGAAAAAAGCAAAAAAATTCCCTATCAGATTATAGGAGAATGTAAAGGGTCTGATTTGTTGGAAATACGTTATGAACCGGTTTTAGCGTATACTAAACCGCACAATAATCCCGAAAATGCCTACCGTGTGATCGCCGGCGATTTTGTAACTACCGAAGACGGTACGGGAATCGTGCATACGTCGCCCACCTTTGGTGCAGATGATGCCATGGTGGCGAAGCAGGCTTCCCCTGAGATACCGCCCATGCTGGTCATGGATGAAAATGAAAACCTCGTTCCTCTCGTAGATTTACAGGGAAAGTTTAGAAAAGAACTGAAAGATGATATTTTTGGCCTGGGGGGCGAATATGTGAAGGAGGAATACCTTACAGATGCTGAGAAAGAAACCGAGCTGAAAAAACAGCAGGAACGTATGAAGGATATCATCCCCAATCTGGATGAATACCTCAATGTTGACAAGCGTATTGCGCTAAAATTAAAAGAAGAAAATAAAGCCTTTAAGGTCGAAAAATATACACACAGCTATCCCAATTGCTGGCGTACCGATAAACCTATACTCTATTACCCTTTAGATTCCTGGTTTATCAAGGTAACGGAAGTGCGTGACCGCATGCACGAACTCAATGCAACCATTAACTGGAAGCCAAAATCTACCGGCGAGGGCCGTTTTGGCAACTGGCTGGCCAACGCGAACGACTGGAACCTTTCCCGCTCGCGGTACTGGGGAATCCCGCTGCCCATCTGGCGTACAGAAGATGGTCGCGAAGAACTTTTTATCGGGTCAATTGAAGAGTTACAGGCCGAAATGAAAAAGGCGGTAGCGGCCGGTGTGATGGACCAGAATATATTTTCAGGTTTTGAACCTGGCGATATGAGCGAAGCCAATTATGATCAGATTGACCTGCACAAGAACGTGGTTGACGGTATTACCCTGGTTTCCCCCAGCGGAAAACCGATGAAACGGGAGGCAGATTTGATTGATGTATGGTTCGATTCTGGCTCTATGCCCTATGCGCAATGGCATTATCCATTTGAAAATAAAGAAAAAGTCGATAGCACGTGGCGCAAGGCAGACTTTATCGCAGAAGGCGTGGACCAGACCCGCGGTTGGTTCTATACCCTGCACGCGATTGCGACAATGATTTTTGACGATGTAGCCTATAAAAATGTAGTCTCTAACGGTCTGGTTCTTGACAAAAATGGACAGAAAATGTCTAAAAGGCTAGGCAACGCGGCAGATCCATTCACTACATTGGACACCTTTGGCGCAGATGCAACGCGCTGGTATATGATAAGCAATGCCAATCCATGGGACAACCTTAAATTTGACCTTGACGGAATTACGGAAGTGCAGCGTAAATTCTTCGGAACGCTCTATAATACCTATTCCTTTTTTGTGCTTTATGCGAATCTGGACAATTTTACCTACGCTGAGGCGGAAGTTGAATTAAAAGATAGACCAGAAATTGACCGCTGGATCTTATCTGAACTTCATACGCTGATTGAACAGGTAGATGCCTTTTATGCAGATTATGAACCTACCAGGGCCACGCGGGCTATTTCTGATTTTGTACAGGAAAACCTGAGCAACTGGTTTGTGCGCTTAAGTCGTAGACGTTTCTGGAAAGGAGATTATGGCCCGGATAAAATTTCGGCATATCAAACTTTATATACCTGTTTAGAAATCATTGCCAAACTAGCTGCACCGGTCGCTCCATTTTTTATGGACAGGCTTTATAAAGACCTAAATGCGGTAACCGAAAAAGAGACTGCAGAAAGTGTGCATTTGGCTGATTTTCCGGTAAGCGACCCGGTTTTTATAGATCCTGTCCTGGAACGTAAAATGCAAAAGGCACAGACAATTTCCTCGCTGGTACTTTCGCTACGTGCAAAAGAAAAGATAAAAGTTCGCCAACCTTTACAGCGTATCATGATCCCTATTTTAGATAAAAGTCAGGGTGAGGAGATCCTGGCCGTTCAGGAACTCATAAAGTCTGAAGTAAATGTTAAAGAAGTGGAGCTTATTGATGATGCTTCCGGTATTCTTGTAAAAACCATAAAGCCTAATTTTAAAGCACTTGGGCCGCGTTTTGGTAAAGATATGAAACAAATTGCAGCTAAAATCAATACGTTAAATGCGCAGGATATCGCTAAAATCGAGAAAGATGGCGAAATGACCCTTGACATTAATGGAAAAAGTATTACTTTGGCCGCCCAAGATGTAGAAATAACTTCTCAAGATATTGAGGGTTGGCTTGTTGCAAGCAGCGGCGGTATTACGGTGGCACTTGATGTGACACTTAACGAAAGCCTGGAAAATGAGGGTGTGGCACGGGAACTTGTAAACCGTATACAGAATTTGCGCAAGGATTCTGGTTTTGAGGTTACAGACAAGATTGATATAACATTGCAGCACAATGGCAAAGTCGAGAAGGCCGTTGCGCATAATTTAGAATACATTAAAAATGAGACGCTAGCCACTTCGCTCGATATTGTGGATCAGCTAAACAATGGGATAGATATTGAATTTGATGACGTTGTTACACGTTTATCTATCGTAAAAAATAATTAATACATGGCTACAGATACAAATGCTAAAGAACGCTTTACAGATGCCGAATTAGAAGAATTTAAAATCTTGATTCAGCAAAAAATCGATAAGGCCCAGAATGATCTTGATCTTATCAAGAGCGCGTATATGAACAATGGCAATAATGGTACAGATGACACCAGCCCTACTTTCAAAGCTTTTGAAGAAGGAAGTGAGACCATGAGCAAAGAGGCAAATTCTGCACTTGCCATACGCCAGGAAAAGTTTATCAGGGATCTTAGAAATGCCCTGGTACGCATCCAGAACAAAACGTATGGCATATGCCGCGTTACCGGAAAGCTGATCGCAAAAGACCGCTTAAAGCTTGTGCCACACGCGACGTTGAGCATTGAGGCAAAAAACATGCAGTAATAGACAAAACGCTCCAAAATATGGAGCGTTTTTTGTTTCAGTCCTTTCATGAGCAAAACTTTTTTCTTTCTATTGGTAGCTACTTTCTTTATTGACGGCGTGAGTCTTGCGCAAAAAAAAGTAGAGAAATTAGTTGATGCCAGGGGTATTTCTGGAGTGGTCATTAATGATGATTCGGTTTTTCAAATTGAGGTAACAACAGGAAATACGGATAAGATAACCATGGCTTCGGTTATTAATGGTGAAAATTTTGAAACTGCATATATAACTTCGGAAGTGGTAGACGGGATGTTGCAGATATCATCTTCGCGCGCTCCTTATTTCAAGGACGTAGATGATAAACTTGCTGCGCACAAGGTGCTCTCCATCACATTGATGCTTATTATGCCAGAAAACCTGGAACTTTGGATTGATTCTTCATTAGCTTCTGTAAAGGCGACTGGGGAGTTTTCGCTTGTAAATCTCAATCTGGGTAGAGGTGATTGCTCACTGAGAACTTTCCGCGGTAGCGGAACTGTCAATACCCTGAGCGGAGCTATTCATGTAGAAACTTTAGATTGCAAAATAGAGGCGGAGTCCAGACACGGTATAAAAAATGTGGATAATACCCCGCGAGGAACTGCCCATCTTCAATTAAGATCCTTAACCGGAGACATTACCGTGACCCAAAACCAATAATTATAGTATTTTTGCCCCCTGATCAATATAAATACATGTCATTAAAGAAAGCCGTTGGGATTATAGTACTAGTCTTACTTATAGACCAAATAAGTAAAATATATATAAAAACGCATTTTGCGCTCAACGATGAGTATGTAATTGCCAGTTGGTTTAAAATTCTTTTCGTAGAGAATGAAGGTATGGCCTGGGGTACGGTAATACCGGGAGCGTATGGCAAAATTATACTTACGCTTTTCAGAATAATAATCCTTCCACTTATAGGATACTGGCTTAATGATGCAGTTCAGAAAAATGCCTCAAAAATCCTTATTGTAGCTGTAGCATTAATATTTGCCGGTGCCTTTGGTAACATTATAGATTCTATATTTTATGGTCTTCTCTTTGATAGCAGCGCAGGGCAAATAGCTTCATTTATGCCAGAATCTGGAGGTTATGGTACCTTTTTGCACGGTAAAGTAGTGGATATGCTATATTTCCCAATATGGAAAGGTTATTTGCCAGAATGGTTACCTATATGGGGCGGGGATTATTTTACATTCTTTAACGCCGTCTTCAATATTGCTGATACCGCCATAAGTACAGGTGTTGGCCTACTACTGGTTTTCAATAAAAGAGCTTTCGCAAACAGCGAAGATTAACTTGAAAATAATCAGCCTGGACAGTTGAAACCTTGACCCTCAATATTTAAATTATTTTTCTCACGGTAGAAAGCCGTTCCACTCTAACAAACCATTTACTAGTTTATAGTTCCATTTATGTTCCACAACATGGTAAATTAGATATTTTGGAAGGTGGAAAATTGGGTGTTTTGCATTCTCTTGAGGCTTAAAAATACCTAAAAGTCTGAAGTGTTTGTATCCGGTAATAAAAATCAAGAATGGTTAGAAGTTGATGATAAATTTAGTGCCGTAGCCGGGCTTACTTTTTATTTCCAGTCTTGCTCCCAGGGCCTCCACCTGATTTTTTACTATGAACAGATCAATGGAATTGTTGCGGGATTTAAATTCTCCTGAGCCGTACGTGTAGTAAATAAACTCGTCGCTGTCCTCCACGTCTATACCTACGCCATTGTCCTCAATAATAACAGAAACCTTTCCATCCTGTTCAATACTGTAGGCTTTAATCTCTGGCTTACGGTCAGATCTTTCATTTCTAAGTCCGTTTTTGATAAGTGAGCAAAAGATATTTTCAAAGAAATCTTTGTTGAACTTAACTTCAGGAACTTCAGAAAAATCTGAATAAACAGAGCCATCTTTCTGTTCAATAAGGTTTTGTAGATCAGACTTACATTTTTCAAAGACGGTTTGAAGATCAAGAATCACAGATTCCTCCTTAACCTTTTTTTGAATGGTAACGACTTCATTGAGCTGCTGTACTGTTCTGGAGAGACCACTTGCGATCTCCTCGTAATTTCCAAAAAGTTCTTTTTGATCATCCTCTAAACTTGGAATATCCACAAGTTGTGAAGTAAGCTCTAAATTATTTATATGGTTTCTTAGATTATGGGAAATATAATTAGCAAACTTAAACAGGCGATCGTTTGTAGCTTCAATAGATTTTAGGGAATTCTCGATTGCCAATTCCCGTGTTTTGCGGTCATCGATATTTAAAATGATACCACGAATAGCGGTAACTTTCTTTTTTGAACCAAAAATTGGTTTACCTATACATCTTGCCCAGAATTTCCTGCCATCATAGGCAATCATCTGTACTTCAGCCTCATACGGAACCCCTTTTTTTAAATCTTCATAAACCTGAATAAGCTGTCTATGATATGCTTTATCATAGAATTGAAGTGCATATTTAAAGGAGGGGTGATAATTGGAAGGTGTATTTAATATTGTCCTCAACTGCTTATCAAAATAACTCTTTTTATTCTCAAAATCAACCGTCCACCCTCCTGCACCCACAGACGCAGCAATTTGTTCGTAATAAAATCCTTCTGAAAAATTTTCGGGCTCTGGCGGAGAACCCCCGCGAAAAAAGGAGAGCAATCCTATTCGTTTTTTTGAACTCATAGACCTGTTATAATACTTATGTTTGGGGACGGCAAATATAGAAAAAAATACTAGTCCTCCTAAAATACATAGATATTATCTGCTGTGACACAAGCGTTTAATGCTATATCATATGCATTTACAGGTATTTGAGCAATAGGGTCGAAGAAAGATAAGCCTATTTTAAGGCAATCTGGCCTACATTTCTCTAGAAAGCGATCATAATAGCCCTTACCGTAGCCCAAGCGATTTCCGTGCTTGTCAAACGCTAAAAGTGGAACAAAAACAACATCCAGTTGCTCTTCAGGAATAGGTATACCTCCTTGTGGCTCAGGAATTCCCCAGGTATTTTTCTTAAAGACTGTGCTGTCTGTAAGTAGAAAATGGTTCATTTCCAGATCCATCGTATTTGTACTGCTTACAACTATATTCTTATCCTTCCCGTTTAGAATATTAAGCAAATATTCTGTATTCACCTCCATTAATCGTTCAATGGGAAGAAATATATGATAAAAGGAATAATCCCAGAGCTTTAATTCTAAAGACTTATTGGCGATATCGAGACTAAGTGCTTCGCGTTCCTTTAAAGTAAGAGCTGCTCTCTTTTCTTTATACATCTGGCGAATATCCTTTTTATTCCCCTCTGACAGCATCTGTAGATATATGAAAAATGGCATCACCCTGGTAAACTAAAGAGGCTTCATTTATATTGATTATATAGCCTTCATTCAGCGATTTTACTTTATGGCTAAATGTGCCATAGGGATCTGTAATGGTTGCAAGGATACCTCCTTTTTCTACCAGATCACCATAGGAAACCTTAAGGTGCAACAAACCACTATATTTTGCCCGTACCCAGGTACTCTTGCTTATGGTTACCGGATGTTTATTATGTTCTGGCATTTTGAATTCTTCGTTGAGCATTCCAAAATGATTAAGAATACGCATAACGCCAAAAACGCCTTCCCGAGCCACCGCCTTATCGCTTACCTGGGATTTGCCACCTTCAAAAAGTAAAATGGGTTTGCCCATTTTCACGCAAGTTGCCCTGTAGGATTTGCTGATATTTCTTGAAAATACGGTAAAGGGTGCATTGAAAATTTTGGCATATTTCACCAGCGCTTCATCGCTCTCATCTACCCGAATCTGGGCAACATTAAAACGGCTGGCACCACCAGTATGAAAATCCATACAGAAATCTGCCAGCGGTAAGATTTTTTCGACAAATTGATAGGCAAATCTACTGGCCAGTGAACCGCCCCGCGATCCTGGGAATACCCTGTTGAGATCCCTTCCATCGGGAAAAGCCCTGCTCATATTAATAAAACCGAACACATTGAGTACAGGTATGCAAATAATCGTTCCCTTAGTAGGCCTGTTGATACGTTTTGCGATAAGCTGGCGCACTATTTCAACACCATTGACCTCATCACCGTGAATCCCTGCAGTTATCAATATACAGGGACCAGGTTTTTTTGCGCGGTGAATTATTATGGGTACCTCTACAGACGTTGTCGTGTAAAGTTTTGCCATATTAAAATTAATCGTCCGCTTCGCACCCGGGGGGATCTTTTCACCCAGAATGGTCAGGACGTTATGCTCATCTATTTGCGCCATAAATTATATTCCACGTTCTATGTATCGTATGATACTTTTTGCAATGTCCTTACCGGTTGCTTTTTCTATTCCTTCAAGTCCTGGGGAAGAATTCACCTCGAGAATAAGAGGTCCACGTGCACTTTGTAGCATATCTACACCGGCAACACCCAGCCCCATACATTTGGCCGCTTTTATGGCTGCATTTTCTTCTTCATCGGTAAGCTCAATCACTTCCGCAGTACCACCACGGTGCAGGTTTGATCTGAATTCACCCTCTTTACCCTGTCTTTTCATGGCGCCCACTACCTGGCCATCAATGATAAAAGCACGAATATCTGCACCTTTTGCCTCTTTGATAAATTCCTGAACAATTACCCGGGCCTGCAAACCGTTAAAAGCTTCGATTACAGATTCTGCGGCATTGGTCGTTTCAGCAAGTACCACACCCAGTCCCTGGGTTCCTTCTAGTAACTTTATGATAAGGGGAGCACCACCCACATGTTCAATGATCTCTCTCACATCGCGGGAATAGTTTGTAAAAACTGTTTTGGGAAGTCCCAATCGAGCCCTGGAAAGAATCTGCAAACTTCTTAATTTATCACGGCTGCGTACAAGTGCCTGTGATTCTGTAGTGGTAAAACAGCCCATCATTTCAAACTGGCGCACAACAGCGGTTCCATAATAGGTGATGGAGGCGCCAATTCTTGGAATCACCGCATCCGTTTCAGTAAGATATTTACCCCTGTAGTAGACAGAAGGCTTCTTCTTTTCTATGATAAGATCACATTTTAGCGGGTCAATGACCTCAACAGTATGTTTTCTTTTTTTTGCTGCTTCTACAAGTCTGGACGTGGAGTAAAGGGAACTATTCCTGGATAGGATCTTTATATTCATGGATTTTATTGTTAAAAGATAAGTCGGTTAGTGCGGTATCTACTATAAATTTTTTTGTTAGGAATTTCCTGCCTAAAAGTACGGGGAACCGCATATCTTCCCTGGAACTCAAAGTCAGGCTTATTTTAAATAATTTTTTAAAAATGCGTATGTTGGCCTGTACTACGTAGCGTGTTTGTACCTCCCCATTACTGCTTTTTACCGCGGTCATATCATAAGCGGTAAAAATCATTTCCTTACCATCATAATCAGGATGCTGGGGATCAAGAAATGTACAACATAGACGATTTTCCTCTTCACGTATGTGTGTACAATGTATGGAAGAAGTATACGCTCCCGTATCAATTTTTACATCAACTTCAGAGAATCCCAACGTAGGGAAATCTACTTTATCTGTACGTCCTATAAGTATTTTATCCACTTCTTTTGCTGCAATTTAATAAAACCCTCTGGCAGTGTGGGTTAATTAACAAATTAATAAAATCTTTTGATGGCTTTGCAAACTTCGACCATTAGGGTCGCTTTTGAAGGTAAATTTTAGGTGATTTTGTTGATAAATATGCCTAAAAATAGGTGATTTTGCCCACAAATGCCGAATATAGAACTTAGCACGGCTATCTTCAAAAGATAATTTCTGAAAAGCACAAATAGCCGTAAATTTGAGTTGATGAAATTTCCAGACCTAGACATACAATTAAAGACCCTACCCAACAGCCCGGGCGTTTATCAATATTATGATAAAAATGGAAAACTGTTATATGTAGGGAAAGCAAAAAATTTAAAAAAAAGGGTTTCTTCCTATTTTACTAAGAAGCATGACAACGCGCGTACGCACCTGCTGGTAAAAAAGATCGTCGAGATTAAACATATCGTGGTTAATAGCGAGACCGATGCGTTATTGCTGGAAAATAACCTGATTAAAAATTACCAGCCGCGTTATAATGTGATGCTCAAGGATGATAAAAGTTATCCATGGATCTGCATAAAAAACGAACGGTTTCCAAGGGTTTTTCCCACAAGAAGGCTTATTAAGGACGGCAGTGAATACTACGGCCCTTTTACCAGTATGAAAACAGTGCACACGTTGTTAGATCTTATTAAAGGCCTGTATCCCCTGCGTACCTGTAATTATGACCTTTCACAAGATAAAATCGAATCTGGCAAATACAAGGTTTGTCTTGAATATCATTTGGGCAACTGCCTAGGGCCCTGTGAAGGTAAATATTCAGCAGAATCCTATCATGATAATATTGATGCGATCCGTGAAATTGTAAAGGGTAATTTTAAAGATTCGCTGCACCGCTTTAGGGATAAGATGAAAACCCACGCTGAAGACCTGGAATTTGAAGATGCCCAGCGAATAAAAGATAAAATTGATATCCTGGAGGGATACCAGAGCAAGAGCACGGTAGTAAACCCCAAGATCAGTAATGTGGACGTGTTTAGTATCGTATCTGATGAAGGCTATGGTTATGTAAATTTCCTTCAGCTTTCCCACGGCGCGATAATCAGGTCACATACGCTGGAAATCAAGAAAAAACTTGCAGAATCTGACCTGGAGCTGCTGGAAATAGGTATTGTGGAAATACGCCAGCGTTTTAATTCGCAATCTTCTGAAATATACGTTCCTTTTCCAGTTGAAGTGGGTGAAGAAATCACGGTCACGGTGCCAAAACTGGGCGATAAAAAGCGTATCGTAGAACTTTCTGAACGCAATGCAAAATATTTTAGGATCGAGCGCTTTAAGCAGACTAAAATTGTGGACCCAGATAGGCATGTCAACCGGCTGATGGCTCAGATGAAGGCAGACTTGCGTCTCACTTCAGAGCCGCGGCATATAGAATGTTTTGACAACAGTAACATACAGGGTACAAATCCCGTAGCGGCGTGCGTTGTTTTTAAAAATGGAAAAGCCAGTAAAAAGGACTACCGCAAGTTCAATATCAAAACTGTAGAAGGGCCTGATGATTTTGCCTCTATGGAAGAAGTAGTTTATCGTCGTTACAAGCGCCTGCTTAAAGAGGAGCAGGATTTGCCTCAACTTATCATCGTAGATGGTGGTAAGGGTCAGTTGAGCTCTGGGGTAAAAGCACTTGAAGCTTTAGGACTGCGCGGAAAAATTGCCATCATCGGGATTGCAAAAAGACTGGAAGAATTATTTTATCCCGGGGATTCCATTCCGCTTTACCTGGATAAAAAAAGCGAAACCCTGAAAGTGATACAACAGTTGCGGAATGAGGCGCACCGGTTTGGGATTACCTTCCATAGAAATAAGCGTAGCAGCGCCGCACTTAATACGGAGCTGGAGACCATTGAAGGTATTGGGGAAAAAACCGTGATAGAACTGCTCAGGCATTTTAGATCTGTTTCCCGTATCAAAGAGGAAGACGAGAACAAGCTTGCGGAAGTTATAGGGCCGGCCAAGGCAAAAATAATTTATCAGCATTACCATGAGGCAAAATGATTTCCACTTTATGACGTTAATCTAAAATATAAGCGCTCTGCATTGATATATGGCTTTATAACTTACCTTGACCCCATGAAACAGTTTGCCATTCTTGTTATCTGTTTGTTATCCTGGAGCTTACGGGCCCAGGAGGATGAGCCGGTTCTATCCCGGGGCAAGGATGTTAAGGTGGGGCTCGTTTTGAGCGGTGGCGGTGCAAAGGGCCTGGCGCACATTGGTGTTTTAAAGGAAATTGAAAAAGCCGGGATTAAAATTGATTATATAGGCGGCACCAGTATGGGGGCCATCGTAGGCGCGCTTTATGCTTCCGGGTATAATGCCAATCAACTGGATTCCCTTTTTACGGCAGTAAATTTTAGCCAACTTATACAGGATGCGTTGCCCAGGAGTTCGCGGTCTTTTTACGAGCGGGAAGACATTGAAAAGTATGCCGTCACCCTTCCTTTTAATAATTTTAAGATCACCCTTCCTTCGGCGATTTCAAAAGGGCAAAATATTTACAATCTTTTTACGCAGCTCACCGCTAATGTGCAGAATGTAAATGATTTCAGCAAATTGCCCATTCCGTTTTTTTGTATCGCCACAGATGCCGAAAAAGGTGTTGAGGTTATACTGGACAGTGGTTATCTTCCAGAAGCAGTTACCGCGAGCGGTGCACTGCCGTCCTTATTTAGTCCTGTGCTGCTTGATGGCAAAGTGCTTATAGATGGTGGCGTGATCAATAATTATCCCGTGGAAGAATTAAAACGGAGGGGTGCTAATTTTATCATTGGGGTAGATGTTCAGGATGATCTGCGTACCCGGGAGGAGTTGAAAAGCGCCCCGGAGATGCTTATACAGATCAACAATTACCGAACTATCGTTGCGATGGAAGATAAAATCAAGGAAACCGATATCTATATCAAACCAGATATTGAAGAATTTTCGGTAGTTGATTTTGGCAAGGGCCAGAAAATAATCAATGCTGGCGAGACCATGGCTAAAAATTTCAGTGATGACTTTGCAGAAGTTGCCACCTATCAAAAAGAGCGCTATAAAAAACCTCCTCTCGTACAAAACCTCAGCGACAGTCTTACCATAAGGAGTGTTGAGATCAAGGGCAATAAATACTATACACGGTCCTATATTTTAGGAAAACTGAGAATGCGTCTCCCCGCAGACCTCACCTATGCCGAATTTTTTAGCGGTATTGACAATTTAGCTTCTACCGGAAACTTTCAGCGGGTAAACCATAAGTTTGAAAGTTATGAAAATGGCGATTTCAACCTGGTGATGAACCTTGAGGAAAGTGAAATAACCACATTGCTAAGGGCAAGCGTGCATTATGATGATCTCTATAAGAGTTCTGCGCTGGGCAATATTACTAAAAAGCGACTCCTATTTAAAAATGATGTTGCTTCCCTTGACCTTGTTGTGGGTGATAATCTACGCTATGAACTCAATTATTACAGTGACAATGGATTTTATATTGGTTTTGGGTTTAAATCTGCGTTTACGGGATTTTCCAATAGGGTGAGCGCCCGTTTTGTAGAGGATATTGCTGAAGTGCCACTGGAAAATTTCAATAGCCTTACACTTGAGTTTGCTGATTTTACAAATCAGGTTTACCTCCAGACCCTTTTTGCAAAACAGTTCTCGCTAAAGTTGGGCATTGAGCAAAAGTGGCTTCAGGTCGAGACCGAAAACATACGGCAACAAGAGGTAGAAGAGCAGCGTTTTTACTTTGAAAACAGTAATTATATCAGCACTTTTGGCAAATTACGACTGGATACTTTTGATAATAAATACTTTCCCACCAGTGGATTTTATTTTAATGGTGATTTTCATTGGTATTTATTCTCTTCAGATTTCAACGATAATTTCAATTCGTTTTCCATAAGTAAGGCGACCTTTAAATATGCCACGCATTTTGGGTCAAAATTCTCAATGAACGTGGGTGTTGAAGGTGGTTTTAAGATTGCCGGTGAAAGTATCAACTCCCTTGATTTTTACCTGGGTGGTTGGGGGAATGATTTTATAAACAACATCATACCTTTTTATGGTTATGATTTTTTTAGCCTTAGCGGCGATGGTCTGGTTAAATCCTCCCTCACGCTGGATTATGAAATATATCCTAAAAATCACCTCAATATAGGTGGGAATATAGCAAATCTGGGCAATAAGCTTTTTTCCAGTGGCAACTGGTTTAGCTCACCAGATCTTTCCGGTTACTTTGTGGGTTATGGTCTGGAAACATTTTTAGGACCGTTACAGACTAGAATTTCTTACTCACCTGAGACAAACAGGGCCTTCTGGAATTTTAGTCTAGGATTTTGGTTTTAAGAAAATATTGACTGATTTTTGCTTATATTTCTCAATATCTGATTAAAATATGGCATTTTTTAAGGAATATTATAAAATTAGAGCCGTATTTTTAATTTCATAAAAATAAAATTATGCCTTTCTATCATAAATTAGGTAAAATCCCACATAAAAGACATACGCAGTTTAGAAAGCCCAATGGTGACCTTTACTATGAGCAGCTTTTTGGCACCATCGGTTTTGAAGGTATGTATTCTAATATGTACCATGAGCATCGTCCTACCCAGGTAAAGCAGCTCAAAGAAGGATATAGCGTGAAACCGAAAGTCGCTAAGGAGAACCATATACAATCATATCGCTTTCGCGGTTTTGAGATCAAGCCTGAACAGGATTTTCTAAAAAGCAGAAAACCAATTCTCACGAACAGTGATTGCACGATTATTCTGGCTGCGCCGAAACAAAGCACTTCAGATTACTTTTATAAAAACAGCGATGCGGATGAGTTGATCTTTGTACATCGTGGCAAAGGGAAATTGCGAACCCATCTGGGAAACCTGGATTTTAAATATGGGGATTATCTCGTGATTCCACGGGGTACGATTTATAAAATGGATTTTGAGGGCGAGGACAACCGGTTGTTTATTGTAGAGTCCCGCCGACCCATTTACACCCCAAAGAGATATAGAAATTGGTTTGGCCAGCTGCTGGAGCATGCTCCATTTTGCGAACGTGACCTAAGACGGCCTTACGAACTCGAAACCAATGATGAAAAAGGTGATTTTCTGATTAAAATCAAGAAACAGGATGAGATTTTTGAACTCACCTATGCTACACATCCCTTTGATGTCGTAGGCTATGACGGGTATAATTATCCATACGCCTTTTCCATTCATGATTTTGAACCCATTACCGGTCGCATTCACCAGCCGCCACCGGTACATCAGACGTTTGAGACAGATGCATTTGTGGTTTGTTCCTTTTGTCCCAGAAAATACGATTACCATCCAGAATCCATTCCCGCTCCATACAACCACAGCAATATAGACAGTGATGAGGTTTTATATTATGTAGATGGTGATTTTATGAGCCGAAACGATATTGAGCCCGGTCATGTTTCCCTGCACCCAGCCGGCATCCCGCATGGGCCGCACCCGGGATCTGTAGAACGAAGTATAGGTAAAACGGAAACCGAAGAACTTGCGGTAATGGTAGACACCTTTAAACCTTTACAAATTTGTGAAGATGCCATGCCCATTGCAGATGAAGAATACTACAAATCGTGGTTAGGGCCCGCAAAAAAAGGTGAAGACGGCCCGCCACCGCCAGAAGTAGGAGCTAAATAATTAGCTGCTATCAAATAATTTAGAATAGAATAAATTAATTATGAGCAAAGACTTAAAATCCGTTGATTACGGACTGGAAAAAATATTTAAGGGCGCGCAGGATTTCCTTCCGCTCTTAGGAACTGATTATGTTGAATTTTATGTGGGCAATGCCAAGCAGGCCGCTCATTTTTATAAAACGGCTTTTGGTTTTCAATCGCATGCGTACAGCGGTCTGGAAACTGGTCAAAAAGACCGCGTGAGTTATGTGCTTAAGCAAGATAAAATCCGCTTGGTGCTTACTTCGCCATTGAATAGCAATTCAGCTATTAATGAGCATATCGTAAAGCATGGAGATGGTGTCAAAATCGTGGCGCTCTGGGTAGATGACGCGCGCATCGCATTTGAAGAAACCACGAAGAGAGGCGCAAAACCTTTTATGGAGCCCAAAGTTGAACAGGATGAACATGGTGAGGTAGTACGAGCTGGTATTTACACCTATGGAGAAACCGTTCACATGTTTGTGGAAAGAAAAAATTATGAAGGTGGGTTTTTACCCGGTTTCCGCAAGTGGGAGTCAGATTACAATCCGGAACCTACAGGGCTAAAATATATAGACCACATGGTGGGAAATGTAGGTTGGGGAGAGATGAATACCTGGGTAAAATGGTATGAGGACGTGATGGGTTTTGTCAATTTCCTAACCTTTGATGACAAGCAAATTACCACAGAGTATTCCGCTTTGATGAGCAAAGTAATGAGCAACGGCAATGGCCGCATCAAATTCCCTATCAACGAACCCGCAGAAGGTGTAAAAAAATCACAGATAGAAGAATACCTGGACTTTTATGAAGGTCCCGGCATACAGCATCTTGCCGTTGCCACAGATGATATCGTAAATACGGTTGCAGATCTTAAAGCACGCGGCGTAGAGTTTTTGCCGCCACCGCCACAGGCCTATTATGATGATATTCCCCGTAGGCTGGGTTCACACATGGATCGCATGAAGGAAGACCTGAATAGATTGCAGGAGCTTTCTATACTTGTAGACGCAGATGAAGAAGGATATTTGCTTCAGATTTTTACTAAACCATTACAGGACAGGCCTACCTTGTTTTTTGAGATTATACAGCGTATGGGTGCAAAAGGCTTCGGTGCGGGTAATTTTAAGGCATTATTTGAATCTATAGAACGGGAACAGGAGCAACGCGGGACTTTATAATTCCGTAAAGATTTAAAAGCCATTTTTAGAAGCTAACAATAGGTATCGTGATCAATGCGTTAGAATATGTAGTGAGGTTATCGCCTTAGCTTCGTTTGAATTTATAAGAACAGATTTGATTTGCAGAACCCAGTTTTTTTCCATTTCAGTAAAATTTGGAACAACTCTTGTAATTATACTTGAAAACCCCAAAATGATATGGTAATGAACCAGTTTCTAGTAATATTGATAACGCTCTTCACTGCCTGGAGTTCGCCCGCGCAGGAGCCGGCTTTTGAAGGTGGGGAATGGTTTAAATTCCGGTTGAGCTATAGTGGGTGGTTTAAAGCCGGTGAAGCCACACTTTCGGTAGTGAATGAGCGCTATAAGAATAAGCCCGTTTACCACATCAAGGGAGAGGGTACTACAACAGGAATGACCAAATTGTTTTTTAGTGTAGAAGATTATTACGAAACCTATATAGATAAAGAAACTATTTTGCCCCATCGTTTTGTTCGTAAAATTGATGAAGGTGGTCACACCAAGGACAAGATCATTGATTTTGATCAACAACGCAAGAAAGCGTATGTTTTTGATAAAAAACATAACAAGCATACGACTTATGATACCCCGGCATCTGTTCACGACATGATTTCTTCGTTTTATTTTCTCAGGGACAAAATTGATATCAACGATCTTGAAGAAGGAAAGGAAACGCGTCTGGATATGTTTTTTGATGAAGAAAACTTTCAGTTTAGCCTGCGATTTTTGGGACGGGAGACGATAAGCACAAAATTTGGTAATGTAGAGGCACTTGTATTTAGACCACTTGTACAAGCGGGCCGGGTGTTTAAAGAGAAGGAAAGTCTTACTTTATGGGTAAGCGCTGATAAAAATAAAATACCTTTGCGCATCAAGGCAGAACTTGCCGTAGGATCACTTAAAGCAGATCTGGATGCATACAAGGGATTGAAGCATCCATTTTATATCATTCAAGATTAATTAATGGGTACTTATAAACCTTCGGTAGCGCAACAATTAGGGGAACTCTCAGAAAAATTTCAGGAAATAGGGCAGCCACTAGAACATCAACTTGAAGGGCTGGTACATGCAAAACCTATCAATTACTGGGATTATATTCAAACTGATGCCCTACTAAACCTTCAGGTGCAGCGTACTATTTTGCCAGATGAGATGGTTTTTATAATGTACCATCAGATCAATGAGCTCCTTTTTAAAATGATTTTGTGGGAACTGCAGCAAATTGCAGATGTAGAAGTACTAAAAACTGCCTTTTTTACCTCAAAATTGGGTAGAATTAGTCGGTATTTTGACATGTTAACGGCTTCTTTTACGATCATGGGAGAAGGTATGGACATGGAGCAATATTTGAAATTCCGGCGTACCTTGAGTCCGGCAAGTGGATTTCAAAGTGCGCAGTACAGGCAGATTGAATTTGCGAGCACAGAACTCATCAACCTTATAGATAATCGCTTCCGTAAAGATTTTTCTGAAAAGTTTGCCAGGGAACAGCGATGGGAGGATGTGTTTTACGACGAAGCATTTGAGCACCTGTACTGGCAAGCGGCCGGGAAAGATTTTTCTACAGGAAAAAAAACCTACACATTACAGGAATTTGAGCAAAAATATAAAGGGTCTTTGCTGCGTTATATAAAAACATTTAAAAATGTAAATTTGTATTCTAAGTTCAGGACGCTGCCCCAGGAAGCGCAACAGGATCCCCAACTGCAAGCGGCCATGCGGCATTATGATCATACCGTTAACATAAAGTGGGTCATGGCGCATTATGGAGCGGCACGCCACTATCTAAGTCAGGGCAAAAAGCCGCTCGAAGCAACCGGAGGTAGTGAATGGACAAAATACATGCACCCCAAATATCAAAAACGCGTCTTTTTCCCCAGTTTGTGGAGCGCGGAAGAACTTGAAAACTGGGGCAAAGAAGTCTAACCAAATAAGCATTTAAAAGACCAACGCATTGAAGCATTTTTTTTACATTGTTTTGCTTTCTTCCATCCTGTTATATTCCTGTGAGGAGAAAGCCAAGCCAAAACCTAAAAAGGAACTTGCAACAGTTTCAGAACCAGAAATTGTAAAAGAATATGGGTTTACCGTAGATGATTATACAATTCTGCGAGATACGGTACGCCCCGGTGACAGCTTCGGCAAAATCCTTTTTGATAACGGTATAGATTATGCCGAAATCCAGCAAATAACAGATAGTACAAAAGAGGTTTTTGATACGCGCCGCATACGTCTTGGCGCACCTTACACACTTTTCAAAGCTAAAGATTCCATTAACAAAGCCCAGGCTTTTGTTTACGAGGAGAATGCCATAGATTATGTGGTGATAAATTTTAATGATTCCATATCTGCCAAAAAAGAAAAAAAACCGGTCACACTGGTTGAAAAAACGGTTTATGGCGAGATATCAAACAATCTTTCTACCACGTTTGACGATCTGGGCCTAAGCGTAAACCTGGTCTATAAAATGTCTGATATTTACGCTTGGACCATAGACTTTTTCCACCTGCAACCCGGTGATCGTTTTAAGCTAATCTATACAGAGAAATTTATAAACGATACGATACCTGCCGGTTATGGCGAGATCAAGGCTTCGTGGTTTGAGTACAGCGGGAATCCCATTTATGCATTTCGCTTTAAAAATGATTCGATCAAGAACCTTACGGATTATTACGATGAAGAAGCTAACAATCTTAGAAGGGCATTTTTAAAAGGTCCACTTTCCTTTAGCCGTATATCCTCACGCTACAACCTTAAACGTCGTATCGCTTTTTACGGAAACCGTATACGCCCACATAAAGGCACCGACTTTGCCGGTGCGGTGGGAACGCCCATTATGGCTACGGCAGACGGTACGGTGATCAATTCAGAATACCGCGGCGGAAATGGCAATTATGTCAAAATTAGGCATAATTCAACCTACGATACCCAGTATTTGCACATGAGCAAGCGTAAGGCAAAGGTGGGCGATTACGTAAGGCAAGGGGATGTCATAGGCTATGTGGGAATGACTGGAAACACCTCTGGGCCGCATGTTTGCTACCGCTTTTGGAAAAACGGAAAACAGGTTGACCCGTTTAAGGTAGATCTCCCCACGGCAGAACCGCTTGCAGATTCCTTGCGAACACCTTTTTATAATCATATTGCACCGCTCAAAGAAGAGCTGGATGCAATTCACTTTGAAGAAACCCTTTAATTATGAACAAAATAAACCCAACTAAAACTGAATCCTGGAAAAAGCTTTTGGGGCATTACGATGCCATAAAAGACACCCAGATGAAAAAACTATTCCAGGAAGGGGACCGCGCAGCGGAATTTACCTTGAAATGGAAAGATTTTTATGTGGATTATAGCAAAAACCGAATCACTGCAGAAACCATGCAGCACTTACGTGATTTTGCAAAAGAAATGAAGTTAGGGGAAGCGCTAGATGCTTATTTTGGCGGTGAGGTTATCAATGAAACTGAAGGTCGAGCAGTAATGCACACAGCTTTGCGCGCGCCAGCAGATGCAAAGATTACTGTAGATGGAGAAAATATCGTTGATGAAATCAATGAAACAAAGCAAAAAATCAAAAACTTTTCTGAAACAATAATAAGTGGTAGCCACAAGGGTTTTACCGGTAAGGCGATCACAGATGTTGTGAATATTGGTATTGGTGGTTCAGATTTAGGTCCAGACATGGTGACCGAAGCGCTTGCCTACTATAAGAATCACCTCAACATTCATTTTATTTCGAATGTAGATGGCGATCATGTGCATGAAAACCTTCAAAAGCTCAATCCAGAAACCACACTTTTTGTAGTAGTTTCCAAGAGTTTTACAACCCAGGAGACCCTTTCTAATGCAAACACGGCACGCAATTGGTTCATCAGGAAAAATGCACAGCCCGGTGAAGACCGTCAGAAAGATGTCGCAAAGCATTTTGTTGCGGTATCCACAAATTTGGAAGCAGTTAAAGAATTTGGAATTGCCGAAGAAAATATCTTCACAATGTGGGACTGGGTTGGAGGCCGTTTCTCGATCTGGAGTGCGGTAGGTTTGACCATTGCTATCTCTGTGGGATACAATAATTTTGAATCTTTCCTCAAAGGTGCGCATGCAATGGATGAGCATTTCAAGAACAGTGACTTTGATAAAAATATCCCGGTCACACTGGCTTTATTGACCGTTTGGTACAACAATTTTTTCAAAGCTGAAAGTGAGGCTATTATTCCTTACACGCAATATTTACACCGTTTACCTGCTTATTTACAGCAAGCCACAATGGAAAGTAATGGTAAGAGCGTAGATCAAAACGGTGATCCTGTAGATTATCAGACGGGAACCATTATTTGGGGAGAGCCAGGGACTAATTCGCAACATGCGTTTTTCCAGTTGATTCACCAGGGAACAAAAATTATTCCTACAGACTTTATTGGTTATAAAGAATCGCTTCACGGCGATCAGGACCACCATAACAAGTTAATGGCTAATTATCTTGCCCAGACCGAAGCGCTGATGACCGGTAAAACCGAAGTAGAAGTGCGCAAAGAATTAAAAGATACTGGAATGGCCGGTACGGAAATAGACAAGCTTGCGCCATTCAAGGTATTTGAAGGGAATAAGCCTACAAACTCCATCTTGATCAATAAATTGACTCCGGAAAGTTTTGGAGCATTGATAGCTATGTATGAAAGCAAGATTTTCGTTGAAGGAATGCTGTGGAATATATTCAGTTTTGATCAGTGGGGCGTGGAATTAGGAAAGCAACTTGCCAAGAATGTTTTAAAAGATATTAATGGGGATGATATTGCGAAACATGATAGTTCAACAACTGCACTTATTAACTATTTTAAAGGGTAAAAAACTTTAAGAAAAACGTTGTATAAATTATAAACAGCCTATAGTCAATAGATTATAGGCTGTTTATAATTTATACAAATAGGTGATAATTTTCTCTTTCTTAACATTCTCTTAATATTAATACTGATAGATAATCCCAATTTTGCGTTAAACTAATTACTAAATAAATACCTATGAAAAAAATTACTAGTTTAATGGTTCTTGCTTGTCTCTTGATGAGCTTTATGGCCATTGCGCAGGGTAAGATTACCGGTACCGTAGTTGATGATCAGCGCATGCCACTTCCGGGTGTGAATGTGATTGTTAACGGTACAACAAATGGTACTACGACAAACTTTGATGGTGAATACACACTTAACGTTGCTCAATCTAATGGAACAATAAGAGTTTCTTATGTAGGTTTCAAAAGTCAGGAGATTGAATTTCAAGTTACTTCAAATCAAACAGTAGATTTAGGGACGACTACACTTTCAGCTGATGCCGATGCACTTGATGAGGTTGTTGTAACTGGTGTTGTTGATATCGCCAAGGATAGAAAAACCCCCGTTGCAGTTTCAACCATACGCGCTGCTGAAATACAGGAAAAATTAGGAGCTCAGGAATTTCCGGAGATCCTTAACAATACACCTTCTATTTATGCAACTAAGCAAGGTGGTGGTTTTGGTGACGCGAGAATCAATATACGAGGTTTTGACACTCGAAATTCAGCTGTAATGATCAACGGTATCCCCGTTAATGATATGGAGAATGGTTCGGTTTACTGGAGTAACTGGGCAGGTTTATCAGATGTTGCTTCAGCCATACAGGTACAACGTGGTCTTGGTTCATCAAAACTTACTGTTTCTTCTGTTGGTGGTACCATAAATGTAGTTACACGTTCTGCAGATCGTGAAGAAGGTGGTTTTGCCAGTTCTTCCGTAGGAAATAACGACTATTTAAAAACAGTTGCTTCTTATAATACGGGACTTAGCGAAAGCGGCTGGTCAGGTTCATTCCTTTTTAGTAGGACTGCAGGTACAGGTTATGTGGATGGGACATCTTTTGAAGGCTACAATTATTATATAGGCGTAGGTTTTAGACCAAATGCTACCCACGATTTCAACTTTATGGTAACCGGTGCTCCACAACAGCATAACCAGCGAAGCTTTGCGCCTTCTATTGCAGATTATATTCGGTATGGCAATGGCGTAGATCCAAGAATAAAATACAATAGTGATTATGGATTAAGAAATGGAAAAGAATTCACTTTTGGTGGGAACTTCTATCACAAACCTATTGCTTCTTTGTCCTGGGACTGGAAAATTTCTGACAAGTCAAAACTTAATACTTCAGCGTACGCTTCATTAGGTAGAGGGGGTTCCATAGGCTCTATAGGTCGAATTGATGGTGGACAATCATTTCAATTGGAAAAAGTAAATAACGGTCTTGTACCTATTGATGGTATTTTCGCCTTTAACTCTGGTCAGGGCCTCGGCTTAAATCGAGAAGGTTATAATGGTGGCGACGGTGCTTATCAGGGAGCTTTTGTAAATGGTAACAGTTACCCATCTCCCAATGATAACGTGGAAGATGGCGACCATATTTACGGTGCTCAAAATGGTATATCTCAGCGTTCATCAGTAAACTCACATAACTGGTTTGGATTAATATCCAATTTTGAGACTATGATTGGTGAGAGACTTACCCTTGACTTTGGTATCGATTTAAGGCAATATACAGGTTTTCACTATAGAAGACTGGTAGATCTTATGGGTGCAGATGTATATGTGGATAATGATAATGTAAATGACCCATACCGTTTTTTAACTAAAACGTATGCTCCTACCATAAGTAACAGTTTAAATGTTTTCAAGAGTATAGATGATGAAGAAAAGATAGATTATTACAGTGAAGGCAAAGTTGGCTGGTATGGTTTCTTTACTCAGGCAGAATATGATCTTAACGATGTAACTCTTTTTGTTCAGGGATCTTTATCAAATCAAGGTTTTCAACGCATTGACGAATTTCTTTATCTTGATAGTAACCCAATTCAGGAAACAGATGTTGAAAACAGACTTGGGGGTAACATTAAAGGTGGTATAAATTGGAATATAGATGAAAAGCACAATGTATTTGCCAATGGAGGATATTATTCTAAGCAGCCATTGTTTGATGCTGTTTATCCTAATAACCAAAACATTTTAAATGTTGATTTAGAAAATGAAGAAGTTATAGGGACTGAAATAGGTTATGGATTTCGTACAAATGGATTCAGGGCAAATCTAAATGCCTACCGTACAAGCTGGGCAAATCGTTACGAAACAACAAATACCGCTAATGAAGAAGGTATTACAGGTAGTGCGAACGTACGCGATATTACTCAGGTACATTACGGCGTAGAGCTAGATTTTACTGCAAGACCTACAGATCGTTTAGGTATAAATGGAATGCTTTCTGTAGGGGATTGGGAATATAAGAATGATGTTACCGCATTTTTCTTAGATAATAGTAGCCAGCCATTACTAGATGCTAATGGAAACCAGGTTACTGAGATATTGCCCTTAAATGGTGTTAAGGTAGGCGACGCAGCTCAACTTACTGCTGCTATAGGTGCAGATTATAGAATCTATAAAACCTTATCAGTAGATGCAAATTATCGTTTTGCTGATAACTTGTACGCAGCTTATGACGCTACTGATGTTACAGAGCAAGGTGCACTTAAATTGCCTTCTTTTGGTCTTCTGGATGCTGGGCTATCTTTCAATCTACCTTTCTTAGATAAGAACATGAGCTTTCGTTTTAACATGAATAATATTCTTGATAAAACATATATTTCAGAATCTGATACTAATGTTTTTGCTGATGCAGGTGACCCTACGTATGATGGTATCTCTACCAGCAACCGTGTATATTTCGGATTTGGAAGAACATGGAATGCTAGTTTCCGTTTTAACTTCTAAATAATCAACACAAAATAAATTTTTTACTCAAAACCCTTCTCTAAACGGAAGGGTTTTTTGCTTTTAAAAAAAGTATCTTTGAATTTCATTAAAAATGTATTCTATGTATCCATATGTACAATTTGTGCACTCGTACTGGGCGTATCTTGTTTTAATCATGCTAATAGTCACCACCGTAAATAGCGTGGTAAGTTTTTTTGGCGATAAGCAATACGGTGCCCGTGATATGCGTCTGGCGCTTTTTACGCTTATTGTTACCCATATTCAATTATTGATAGGTATCGTGCTTTATTTTGTGTCTCCGCTGGGTGCTAAAGCTATAGCTTCAGAAGGTATGGCCGCTGCGATGAAAGATCCCGCCATACGCTTGTATGTGGTAGAACATCCCATTGGTATGATCCTGGCCGTTGTTTTTGTGACCGTAGGGTATAGCCGCCATAAAAGAAAATTGACCTCCAGGCCAAAATTTAAGCAACTTGCAATTTTTTATACCCTGGCGCTTTTAGCCGTACTAGCTATGATCCCGTGGGCTAATTGGTTTTAAATGATTGAAAACCTTTAGAAATTTGACTAAATAATACTGTATTCTTTAGATTTCTGAGTCTTTTATTTAAGAAACCCAATTAGCACTTTCCAACTATGAAGCCTAAAAATTACGTCAAAAGAGCATTCCTTCAGCAAGGGCTGATCGGTAAATCAGTCACGGAAACCGATAGGGTTGTTAGTTTGATTAATAGATTAAGGCCAAAGGCGATTGAAAAAGGCATGGTTAGGCTGGGGCCGCAACGAGATGGCGGCTATGTGCTGCCAGACGATTTAGAGTATATTGAAGCATGCTTTTCCCCAGGGGTAGAGCAAATGAGCCAATTTGAAGAAGACTGCCTGAAACATGACATCAAGATATTCCTGGCGGATGCCTCCGTAGAAAAACCGACTTTTAAAGAAGGTGAGACACGTTTCAATTTTCTGAAAAAACATATAGGCACCTACAATAGCGAGCATCTGATCACGATGGATAGCTGGGTTGACGGGGCTGGCCTTAAAGAAGATTCTGATTTGTTATTGCAGATGGATATAGAATATGCCGAATATCCTGCATTATTGACCATCTCAGATAAATTGATGCGGCGTTTTAGGATACTGGTGATCGAGTTTCACGGACTGGAAAAATTCTGGGATCCAGACTTTTTTAGGATTTCTGAAAGCGTTTTTGACAAACTCCTGTATACGCACTCCTGTGTGCATATTCATCCCAATAACTACAAACGCGTGGTGAGCCGCAACGGTGTGGATATCCCGAAAGCTGCCGAATTTACGTTTCTGCGCAACGATAGGGATGATTTTAAAGATTATCAGCGTGAATTTCCACATGCACTTGATTTTGATAATTGCATTACCGAAAAACCCGTTAAATTGCCCGAAAACTGGTATAAATAGGCTGAAAAATAGCTTAAATGAACAAAAATTGCTGGATTTTGCTTCCGTAGTTAATTATTTAAATAAGAAAGTCCCACAAATTCAACTGATTTGTGGGACTTTTTTGTTCTGTTAAGAATCTAACCGAATCTTATTTATTCATCCATTCTTCGATTTCTTCCACTTCCAGTGGGATATCTGCCATAAGATTTATGGGTTCGCCCGTTTCCTGAATCACGACATCATCTTCCAGCCGGATGCCAAAACCTTCTTTGGGAAGGTAAATTCCGGGTTCTACGGTAAATACATTATTGGCTTGCATAGGTTCGTGCAGTAAACCATAATCATGCGTGTCAAGGCCTATATGGTGCGACGTGCCGTGCATAAAGTATTTCTTGTATGCTGGTGAATCTTTATCCTCATTTTGAACATCGGCTTTATCGAGTAACCCAAGACCTATCAATTCCGAAGTCATCAATTTACCCACTTCTTCGTGATAAGGTTCCCAAAGCGTTCCCGGGACCAGCATTTTTGTTGCTTCCTTTTTCACTCGTAAAACGGCATTATATACGTCTTTTTGTCTTTCGGTAAACCTCCCCGAAATAGGTATTGTACGGGTCATATCACTACTATAATTGCCGTATTCTGCTCCTACATCCAGCAGCATGAGTTCGCCATCTTTACATTGCGAATTGTTGACCACATAATGTAACACGTTTGCATTATTCCCGGAAGCAACGATGGGCGTGTAGGCAAAGCCACGGGAGCGGTTGCGCAGGAATTCGTGCATAAATTCCGCTTCAATCTCATATTCCCATACGCCAGGTTTTGTGAACTGCAACACACGCTTAAAACCTTTTTCTGTGATTTTACAGGCTTGCTGCATAATATCAAGTTCTATCTGGTCTTTGACCGAGCGCAGACGCTGTAAGATAGGGTTGCTTTTTGCAACGCTATGGGCGGGATATTCCTTCTTGAGCCAGGTGTTGAAACGATCTTCGCGGGTTTCGGTTTCCACATTGGCGCGGTAATGTTCATTGGTATTTATATAAACCGTACTTGCCTGTGACATGATCTCGTCAAAGACTTTTTTAAAATCTTTGAGCCAGTATACCGTTTTGATCCCACTGGTTTCCAGTGCTTTTTCCTTGGTCAGTTTTTCACCTTCCCAGACCGCGATATGTTCATTGGTTTCGGTTAAAAAAAGGATCTCGCGGTGCTTTTCTTTAGGGGCATCGGGAAAAAGTATAAGTCTACTTTCTTCCTGATCTACACCGCTCAGGTAAAAAATGTCCCGGTTTTGCTGAAAGGGCATCGTACTGTCTGCCCCAATGGGATAAACGTCATTGCTGTTAAAAACGGCCAGGCTGTTGGGCTGCATGGCTTTAGCAAAGTTTTTACGGTTTTTGATGAATAATTGGTTGTCTATAAGATCGTATTTCATAATAAGAATGTCTTTTTTCAAAAGTACAAAGAAGCCAACTCTTACCGCGGTTAAGCCACATAAAATGGAGCTTGCAAACGCTAAAAGTATAGGAATCCCTAAAGATTTGATGAAGCTTATCTTTCCGGAAAAAGCCCGAATTTATCTTAAAACTTCCCTGTTTTATGCCCCTTTTATCTCATTAATTAGGGCAAAAGCCTGATTTACATGTTGCATTTCAAGAAAGAGCGTAAAATAATTTGATGTGGAAAGTACTTCAAAAATCGGGATGCCTTCATACGCGAGAAGTTTGAAGATATAGAAATAAAGTCCCACGGTTTTTGAGTTATCTACCGGAAGTTCAATGCTTATGGAGGACAGGTCTGACTTTATGGTAACACAGGTTTCCTTGTCAAAACAGGTTTTGACAACTTCAGTAAGATCATTTGAAACTAAAATATTGCTTTCGTGAAAGGTGCTCGAATACGTGAAATAAGCCTTGGGAATATCTTTTACCTGGTCCAGAAGTTTTGCCTGGCTTTCTAAAATAGTACTGCTATTTAGAAAAGTAAAATCTGTAATTCCAGAACGCACCACAATATCGCCCAGATCACGCACTTGTTTTTCATTGATGCGCTTTTGTGGATAATAACGTCTAAGCGCCATGATAATCGAGCCGTTATTCACCGGTTTTCCCAGCATTTTTTCAATCCGTGGTTGATAATCCTCGGCCAGGGCAGAGTAGTTGATAATTTTTCGAGCAAGGGCATCTTCTACAAAGGGTTGATGTTTTATAAGCTGTTCTACACAGGAGGCAATGGTCTTCAATGTTATATATTTAACAATTTGTGCAAATTTATATATTTATGTTGAATAATTAGCTTTATTGAATCGTAGTCTTTAATTATGCTCTAAAATAAAAGTACCCATGGATGTTTTAAAATTTGGTGGAACCTCAGTTGGCAGCGCCGCTACGATCAGACAGGTTGTTGAAATTATCAGCGACAGTTCAAACCCTAAAATAGTCGTGCTTTCTGCCATGTCTGGCGTGACCAATTTATTAGTAGGCTTGCACCAGGCGGCAATCATTCAGGATCACGATGCCATTGAAAAAATAATGGAAGCCCTGACGCAAAAGCACCACCAGGCGATTGATGAACTTTTTGTAGATTCTGGAAGGAACAATATACTCGAGACAATAAATGCAGATCTCGAGGCTATTTATGCCATTACCCAGTCTCCGCTAAAACGTACCAGCTATTCCGAGTTGGTCACTTACGGCGAGACACTTTTAACCCGTATTTTTTCAGAATACCTTACGCAGCAGGGCCAGCAAAATATACTTCTTGACGCAAAGACTTTTATGCACGTGGGCACCACAGAAAACCCAGACATTGCCCGCGTTTCTGAACGTATCGATACGCAGCTTAAACAGTTTGTGCACAACACACTATTTATTACCCAGGGATTTGTATGTCTTGACGAAGAGGGGAATATCAGCACTTTAAAACGTGGTGGCAGCGACTTTAGCGCGACTATAATTGGCGCTGCAATCAACGCAGATGCGGTACAAATATGGACAGATATTGATGGCCTGCACAACAACGATCCCCGCTATGTGGAAGAGACGCGGCCCATTGAGCATTTAACATACAATGAGGCGGCAGAGCTTGCTTATTTTGGCGCAAAAATCCTGCATCCACAGACTGTGGCACCGGTTATAGACCGCGACATTCCGGTTTGGCTCAAAAATACCTTCGATCCACAGGCACCAGGGACAAAAATTTCAAATGAACACCACAATCAAGGCCTTAAGGCAATCTCTGCAAAAGACGGGATAACCGCAATAAAAATTCGCTCTAACCGAATGCTGGGCGCGCATGGTTTCCTAAAGACAATCTTTGAGATCTTTGACCGTCATAAGACGTCAATTGATATGATTACAACCTCTGAGGTCGCCATATCGCTTACCATAGACGATGATAAAAATTTAAAGGCAATCGTCACTGAACTTTCGGTTATAGCTGAACTTACGGTTGAGCAGGAACATAGTATTATTTGCATCGTGGGAGAAAACCTAATTGCAGATCATGAATCATATAAAGCGTTTGGATTGCTCAATAACCTGCCGGTGCGTATGATTTCTTACGGCGGAAGCAACAATAACATCTCGCTGCTCGTGCCCAGTAAAGATAAAATCGCTGCGCTGCAGTTCCTCAATGCCCAGCTGTTTAAACTTCAGGGAGCAGAGGCTTAAAATTTTAATTAGTGTTCAATAAGGGGAATGTAGTCGCAACAGACTAACTGTATTAGCCTCTCTTTATTTAAGTCCGAAAGATTCATGCTTTCGGACTTTTTTTATAAATCCACCTGAAACGTGTATCCCAGAAGTTTGTCAACTTTTACCGAATCCACTTTTTTATAGCTTTCCCCTCCAGATTCACTGGCATATTGAGGTGGTTTTAACCCCATTTCAGTCGCTTTCTCGGCATAATAGTCGGCTTTTGAAGGATGTTGTGGATTTACCGCATTGATAACCTGACCATAAACATTCTTATAAATCACCGCAAGTAAGATGCCTATGCAATCTGTGCGGTGAATAAGGTTTACCGGCGCGCTGCCATTGCTAAGATCTGTACGGCCGGCCAGGTACTTAACGGGGTTTCGGCTGCCGCCAAAAAGTCCACCAAAGCGGACTACCGTTGTTTTTATTTCGGCTGAATTACAAAAAAGCTGTTCTACTTCCTGCAATTGTTTTGCTTTGACCGTTTCCGGTTTTGGCATAACGGTATCGTCTACATCGCCCTGATTGTCATCGTAAACGCCGGTGCTGCTTATCAAAATTACCTTTTCTACGGCAGCGCTCTCCACCGCTTTCAGCAATTGCAGCATACGCAGTGCATGGTTGTGCCCTGTATTGTTACGAAGTCCTGGTGGGATGAGTATAATAAGTATTTCGATACCTTTTAAAAAACCTGTGGGATCGCCGGTGATCTGGTCTTCGCCTATTTCCATCAGGTACGCGTCAATGCCATTTTGCTGTAGTTTTTGCTGCTTGTCTTTTGTGGTGGTAGAACCTTTGACGTTATGACCTAAATTTTGTAGCGTACGGGAAAGCGGGATACCCAGCCAACCCATACCGGCAATGGCAATATTACTCATTGGAAACGGCTTTTTCGGGATTATAGAGAGTTATGGTCTGCTTGGTCACAATTGCATCTGTGTTTACAAAAGGCATGGGCATACTATTTTCAGGTCGCGAAGGTACATTGAAGAGATCGTTTTGCAACAGATCATAGCTCAAATCATAAAGGGTGAACTTAAGTGGTGCATTTTCGGGAAGCTCAAGTTCAACATCTAGTGGTTCACGGTCTGCCACGCGATAGCTTAGCAAATAATCACTTTTGCGATCATTGAACAAAAACGGTTGTCCTGCCTGAAGTTCAACTTCCTGCCCATTAAAAGAAAGTTCCTGAAATGGTGTTCCGGTAGGGCTAAGCAAAATCATGTCATTTACTTCCCGTTGTGGATATACTAAAAAGTGCACATGGCGCACACCATCTTCCACAAAATTGGTAGATACATAAATACTGGATTGCGCGACAGGTTTGCGAGGAGCTTCGGCGGCAAAGGTGAAATTGGTATTGTATTTTCCGGCGCCAGCCGCTTGTATAAGATTTGACGCTTCCTGCATATCATCACCCAGTACGTATTTAATCCAGGCATCAGGATACTTGTTATATGTCGCCCACACCGCTTTTTTAGTATCTACGTCATACACATAATTTAAACTTGTGGGGAAAGGTTGCTCAGAAGAAAAAGAGGAATTGAAGTGCGCGCTCACAAAAGCAATTACCGAAATAAGCAGGAAAAACAGTGAAATACGGACTTTTAATACCGAAAAATGACCGATTACAGGCAATAAAAGCCCGAAAAGCAATACCGTAAACAACGCGCTCGCCGGAACCATTTTCAGGCCTAAACCAAGCGGAAATTGCTGTATAAAACCTGAAACGATAAAAATAGCAGGAGCGCAAAGTAAACAGAGCCAGAACAGATTTAGTTTATCAAATTTTAAAAGCAAGAATACCGCAAACAATGCAAAATACACGGGAACAACAAAAAAGGAAGCCCCTGGGAGGTAAATTGCACAAAGCGTAGCAATTACTAACCATAAAAAAATAGGCGCTATGCTTAAGTCGGCAGCCTGCACAGGTCTGTGAAACTTATAATATATAAAGAAGGTTATAGAAAGGCTCAACGCCACAAAAGCGGTGAGATAATGATAACCATTATAGGGAAAACCCTGTAAAATATCAGCAAATTCCGGGTAAGCAAGCATAATTAGTACGTAGCCTAAATACGTCAAACCAGCACTTGCTATCAATGAAAGTAATAGCGGTGCAAACCCAAAGAATATACTTTTCACACTCAGTTTTCGTATGGAAATACCATACAGGACGAGAATTATAAAACCAGCGACCGCAAGGATCAGCATGGGCCATATCCAGCTGAAGGGGTAATACATCATTTTTATGATGGGTACGTTGAGGTATACATAATCTACATCGCTTTTAAGATCAAGGTCTGCATCTGCAAAATAGGCGAGCAGCGGCATAAGGTATTGCCCTTGTTGTTGAAGGGAACTGCGATCCAGCCTATCGTAGGTGTCCATTGCAGTATGGTAGTCAAAATGATCACTGAGAAAAGCAAAGAAAAAACCGTCTATATCAGCGAATTCACGCATTACGGTAGAATCTGTATCGTTTGGCAGGATTTTATAAATGCTGTACGCCAGGCTGTTCGCATATGGATTTTCAGGGTTTGCTTTTGCGAAAGCCTTGATCAGCTTGCTGTTGCCACCATTGGTCTCCACGATCATATTAGAAGGGCCACCGCTTCCGCGGGCTTCAAAATTGAGCGCTACGCCCACATCTTTTGCCCAGGGATGTTCTTTTGCAAATACAGAAGCGCCGTTGAGGCCCAACTCTTCCGCATCTGTAAAAAGGATAATGATGTCATTTTTTGGTTTTTTCCCAGTTGCAAGAAAGGCGCGAATACTTTCAAGTACGGTAACTACCCCGCTGCCCGCATCGCTAGCGCCATACGAAGCCGTATGCGGAGCACTGTCATAATGGGAAAAGACGAGGAGTGCTTTGCCATCACCGGTCCCTTTTATGCGCGCCATAATATTCTGAGCCTTGCTGAGCGCGCCCCAGCCCGGTTTATAGGCAAAAGCTTCCTGGGTTTGTGTTTCAAGTCCCATATCCTGCAAAACTTTTACGATATAATCCTGCACTTCCTGATGCGCCGGCGTTCCCACCGAATGTGGTTTTTCTGAAATGACCTTGAGATGCTGTAATGCACGATCTATTGAAAACTCATCTTCCGGAATTTCCCCGTACGAAACGAATTGCGGTTTAAAGGTGAAAAACGTGAAATACACCAGACCGCACAGCAATAAAAAAGAAAGAAGGGAAGCGTAATTTTTCGGCATTTTTGGGAGATTTTGATCCTAAAAAGATAAAAAAAGGAGTGTAAAAGACTCTTTTTATATGGAATAAAAGTGATGGATTTATTTATAATTTAATCTGCCGCTCAATCTGCTGGTTGAGGGATATAAATGTTTCGGTACGGGAAACTCCTTCAATGGCCTGTATTTTCTTGTTCAGCAAATGCATAAGATGCTCATTGTTTTTACATAAGATCTTTATGAATACAGACCAGTTACCGGTCGTGTAATGACATTCCAATACTTCGGGGATTTCTTCAAGTTGTTTTACCGCACGTGGATTGCTCATGGCGCGGTCAAGATAGATACCTACAAACGCGGTCGTGGTATAACCCAGGACTTTTGCATCAATAATAAAACGGGAACCACTTATAAGCTTGGAAGCTTCTAACTTACGAAGTCGCTGATGAATGGCTGCTCCAGAAATACCTACTTTGCGTGCAATTTCAAGAATAGGGGTACGTGCATCTTCCATGAGTTCGCGTAGGATGATCTTGTCTATCCCATCTATATTTATCGCTTCGTTTACAATTTTCATCTTCTTTCTATCCTTTTAACGGGTTTTTTCAAACGTACTTTTAGCCTTGGGCCACTTTTTGGTTTTTTTATTGGTTTTGGGCGTTTCCCTGCGGGACGGGCTTTACGTTTCAATCTTTTTGCTCGTGCCTCACAAAAAGGCTTCCTCCCGGTAGGGGCCAAAAGAGCTACTGCAATCCCTAACGCGGAATCTGTAGCAGCCTGATTATTTGACTTTCTTATTGGTTTTGGGCGTTTCCCTGCGGGACGGGCTTTACGTTTCAATCTTTTTGCTCGTGCCTCACAAAAAGGCTTCCTCCCGGTAGGGGCTAAAAGAGCCACTGCAATCCCTAACGCAAGATTCGTTTCAAAGGCATAAAATTCTCTTTAATATATATAAGCTAAAAGTAATGAAATTCGGTAAAATAGAGCGTTTTTTGACTGTTTTGGTTACTATTTGAAGGTAATTTTACCCATTCAAACGATCCGGATTGTAGCCTAGATAAGGTTTTTCATATTCCTGAAATACAATTCCGTAGGTTTCCAGTTCTTTTAAAATGGGACCATAAACTTCACGGGTTATGGGGATTTTTACTCCTGGCTTGGTGATTTTTCCGTTAAGTATGCGCAAAGTTGCGATCCCTACGGGCAGTCCCACGGTTTTTGCCATTGCGGTATTGATTTCGTTTTTGCCTTCAATGACCATAGTGGCATCTATTTGTTTTTTCTCGCCATTGATCTCATAGCCAAATTTATGGTACATCACGATCATGTCCTTATCCTCTGGCGACAGCGACCATTTTTCTTCCAGGATTTTTTGCAAACATTCTGCCGGGGTCGCGTTTTTGAGTCCTATACTTTTTTGCGTATTGAACAGGTCCAGTTCAAGCAATTTATCCCACAAGAGATCGTCCTGTTCAATTTTAAGGTTGTGCCGAAGTTTCAATTCTACTGAATCTGTGGGCGAGTAGGGCAAAAAGAGATTAGTAAATTCCCTGTAGCTCATGGATTCAGTATGTTGCAGGTGGTACGTGTCATCGGTCATGCCCAGTTGAACAAAAACATTCCACGCGCGGGAAAAACCCACCCTGCGAATGGTGCCGCGGTACAGGGTCAAAACGTCTTTAAGGTCATAAATTTCCCTGTATTTAAGTGAATTTCTATTCGCATAACCTTCAAACCTTCCGTAGCCTTCCACATCCAGAAATTCCGTTCTACGGAACAAACGCTGATACGGAATGTATTTATAAGTCCCTTCCTGAATAAATTCTGCCGCACCGCCCTGACCTGCTAAAACCACGTTGCGGGGGTTCCATGTGAATTTGTAGTTCCACAGATTGGTATCATTTTCTGGCGCGACAAGACCGCCGGTAAAAGATTCAAATAAAAGTAGTTTCCCACCTTCATCCCGTATGCGATCTATGACCTGCATGGCGCTCATGTGGTCAATACCGGGATCCAGACCTATCTCGTTCATGAATACAAGGCCTTTTTCCTTCACCGCTTCATCAAGGTTTTGCATCTCCTCACTTACATACGATGCAGTCACGAGGCTTTTGCCCAGCTTGATGCAGTTTTCGGCAATTTTAATATGAAATCGTGCCGGTAACATACTGATCACAATATCAGCATTGGCGATGGCTTCCTCTCGCTGCAGCTCCTGAAAAATGTCGAGTTCTATAGCAGATGCCCGTGGGTGATTGCCGGCAAGTTTTTGAGCCTGCTCCAGTGATTTATCCGCCAGGGTAATTTGTAGTTCTTGATTTTCGGCATGTTGTAAAAGATAATCCACCAGTTGTGAAGTAGATTTCCCGGTACCTATAATAAGTATGTTTCTCATGTGCAGGTATTGTATTTTTGTAAGGCGATTGAACGAAGTTAGCGAAATCAAAAGGCATTAAATAGTGAATATGAACAGAAAATTGCTCATTTTAGGAAGTATTTTTGGCGGCACGGCAGTTTTACTGGGTGCTTTTGGCGCCCATGGTTTAAAGCAATTGGTAAACGCTGATGCCGTCGCCTCGTTTGAAACCGGTGTGCGTTATCAAATGTACCATGCGCTTCTTTTGCTTCTTCTTGGCGGAATTTTGGAATGTTCTGAAAAACGCAAAAAAACCCTATACTACCTGCTGCTCATTGGCATTCTGATGTTTTCTGGATCTATTTACTTACTGGCCACCCAGGAGGCTACAAAAATTGATTTTTCGGCTATCGCACTTCTTACCCCGCTGGGCGGAGCTTTACTCATGGTTTCCTGGGGAATATTGCTATATACTTTTGTAAAGCGTTAAATGCTTGAAATATAGCTATTTTAAGTTTTTTTATAGTTTAATATAGCTACTTTTAGCCCCTATTAATCTTATTAAATAGCTAAATATGGAATTAAACCCCCAGATTACGAAAACGATTTCGTTAGAGCATTATAACATTGAAAGAGCTAAAGTACACTACCAGTTAAGTGCAGATGAATTGCACCATATCACCTTAGAAAAAGGGATGGGCCGCGAAACTTCATCTGGAGCTCTTGCCGTAAATACCGGTAAATTTACAGGACGATCACCAAAAGACCGTTTTATTGTCATTGATGACAAAACCCGTGAAAACGTATGGTGGGGTGCTGTAAATATTCCTTTTGACAAAGAAAAATTTGAGCGTTTGCGTATGAAGATGACCACTTATTTATCTGAACGGGAACTCTACGTACGTGATGCTTTTGCTTGTGCAGATGAGAATTATAAAACAGGCATACGGGTTATTAATGAATATCCCTGGTCTAACCTCTTTGCCTATACCATGTTTTTACGTCCCAGCGAAGAGGAGTTGACTAACTTTAAAGAAGACTGGTTAATCCTAAACGCACCGGGATTTAAGGCAGATCCTGAACTGGATGGCACGCGACAGGAGAATTTTGCCATTCTCAATTTCACCCAGAAAACAATACTCATTGGTGGGACCGGCTATACCGGGGAAATAAAGAAAGGAATATTTTCAGCACTTAATTTTATACTTCCCACCGAAAAGAACACGCTTCCCATGCACTGTTCTGCAAATGTGGGTGAGAATGGGGAGAGCGCTATTTTCTTTGGTCTTTCGGGAACCGGAAAAACCACGCTATCTGCAGATCCGCAGCGCCAGCTTATAGGTGATGATGAACACGGCTGGACGCCAGACAACTCCATTTTTAACTTTGAAGGCGGTTGCTATGCTAAGGTTATCAACCTTTCTGAAGAAGAAGAACCCGATATTTTTAACGCAATCCAAAAAGGCGCACTTCTTGAAAACGTAGTTTTGGACAGTAAGGGCAATGTTGACTTTACGGATACTTCCATAACGCCAAACACACGGGTGAGCTATCCCATAGATTATATAGACAACATTAAAAAACCTTCGGTAGGGAAAAATCCCAAGAATATTTTCTTTCTTACCGCAGATGCTTTTGGCGTGCTCCCTCCCATTTCAAAACTTACCCCTGGCCAGGCCGCATATCATTTTATAAGCGGTTATACCGCAAAAGTTGCAGGCACCGAAGCAGGCGTAAATGAACCGGTTCCCTCTTTTTCTGCATGTTTTGGTGCACCATTTATGCCCTTGCACCCTACAAAATACGCAGAAATGCTCCGTTCAAAAATGAAAGAGGCCGGTGTAAATGTCTGGCTTGTGAATACGGGCTGGACCGGTGGTGCTTATGGTGTGGGAAAACGTATGAAATTAAAATATACCCGCGCCATGATTCACGCTGCCATGCGCGGCGACCTGGGGGAATATACTAAGGAAGGCTATCACATCCATTCGGTTTTTGGTGTTGCACAACCCAGAACCTGTCCAGGCGTTCCCGATGCGGTATTAAGCCCCAGACAAACCTGGAATAATGATGAGATGTATTATAAGACCGCACATAAGCTCGCTGCAGCTTTTAAAGAGAACTTTAAAAAGTTTGAACAGTACGCCAGTGAGGATATCATGAATGGCCAACCGCCACTGGGTTAATCCCCGAAAATAGTTCAATAAAAATGCATATTTAAACAGAAAAACGCCCCGGAAAGGGGCGTTTTTTATGCTTTTAAGGCATTATTTAGACTAAAATAGGCTTACTTTTTATTATTGATCTCGTCAATATATTTTTCAAGCGCCATTGTCATGGATGGTGTTTCCGGAGTAGGTGCTTTAATATTTATTTCTAGTCCGGCTTCATTAGCAGCATGAATGGTAGAACTACCAAAAACGGCTATACGCGTATCATTTTGCTTGAAATTCGGGAAGTTTTCAAATAGGGATTTGATTCCGCTGGGGCTAAAAAATACGAGAATATCATAGGTCACGTCCTTAAGATGCGAAAGGTCACTTACCACCGTTCTGTAAAAAGTGGACTGTCTGTAATTGATCTTGAGTTCATCTAAAGTTTCTGGAATTTCAGGCTTCATGACATCTGAAGAAGGAAGCAGGAACTTCTCTGTTTTATATTTCTTCAGAATGGGCGCCATTTCTGCAAAAGTCCGTTTACCTACATAGATCTTCCGCTTGCGGTAAACCACATATTTTTGTAGGTAATAAGCTACAGCTTCGCTTTGGCAAAAATACTTCAAACTATCGGGTACTTTATAGCGCATTTCTTCGGCAATCCTAAAAAAATGGTCTACCGCATTACGACTCGTAAGTATAATAGCAGTATAATCTTTTAGATCTACTTTCTGGTGGCGTACTTCTTTGCCAGACATACCTTCTACATGGATGAATGGGATAAAATCAATTTTAACGCGTTTTTTTTCTTGTAAATCAAAATAGGGGGAATTCTCAATCTTAGGTTCTGGCTGAGATACCAAAATTGTCTTTACCTTCATAAACATGTATTTTTTTATCGCAGTATATAAGTGCTAAGCAGCTTGTACAAAATTAAATAAGGTGCAATTTCAAGGGCGCAAAGGTACAAAATAAAATAAAACAAATTGTTGATTATCAATTTTTCATATCTTCTCACGATACTTACAAGGCTCAGCGCATTGACTAAAACGAAGAAAACCACTATGCCTATGACCATGTTTTTGCCCGGTACAAAACTATAGGCAAAAAGGGCATTGACCGGAAGCAGCAACATCCCAAAAAAATTACGGAACACCAGTTTATCGTAGTGATACGGCCGCAATATTTCTTCACCGTCAAAGAGTACGGCCACGATGCGCTCCATCAAAAATTTAATTCCTATAAAAAGACCATAACATACGATGACCCGAAGAAACAAAATCTCTGAACTTAATGATAGCGTATAATCAAAACGCGTTAATATAATGTAGATAAATGCAGATATTGAAAGTAACTGAACCGTAAAAAGCATCAGGTTAAATGGATCCTGAAATCTATCTTTACCACTTTTTTTTAGATATTTATCGCTACCTATAACCCCTATAAAGTTTATAAAGCGGCGCTCGTAGGCATAACGTGTTATGGCAAGTAGTGCCATGCATACCACCAGGATAATGGTAAACCAGTCTTGTGAAATGACATTTCGGGTAATCGCTTCCAATGCGTTAGGGCTAGAGGCTGCAAAATTACTATAAATTAGGCAGTAATTACAAAACTGGGCAAAGAAGTAAAATTCTAAATAAGTACATTTGCCATAAATATAGCGTGTAAATGACAAACCGTCTCGTCATTGTACCTACTTACAATGAAGCTGAAAATATTCAAAAACTGGTGCGCAACGTTTTTGCGCAGCAGCGCAAATTTGATATCCTTGTCGTAGATGATAATTCGCCAGACGGCACCGCAATGCTCGTTCAGGGCATGCAGGAGGAATTTAAGGACCGTCTGCACCTGATTTGCAGAAAGGGTAAAAGTGGGCTGGGCACTGCGTATATAGCAGGTTTTAAATGGGCGCTGGAACGGCCCTATGCCTTTATTTTTGAAATGGACGCCGATTTTTCACATGCGCCGAATGATTTGATACGTCTGTATAACGCTTGCGTAAAAAACGGGGCAGACCTGGCGATAGGTTCTCGTTATAAAACAGGTGTTAACGTAGTGAATTGGCCCATGGGACGTGTTTTGTTATCTTATATTGCGTCAAAATATGTACGCTTTATAACAGGTATGCAAATCAGCGATACCACCGCTGGCTTTATTTGTTACCGTAGGGAAATCCTGGAAAAGATCAATCTGGACAAGATAAAATTTGTTGGATATGCCTTTCAGATCGAAATGAAGTTCAAGACCCATTTATTGGGTTTTAAAATTGAGGAGATTCCTGTTATTTTTGTAGACCGAACGAGAGGTACCAGCAAGATGAACACAGGTATAATTTCTGAGGCTGTTTTTGGAGTATTGAGAATGAAATTTAAGAGCTTATTTAGCAATTACGAGATTTAAGATTTATAATGGAAAAAATTCTGATTAAGGATGCACAGATCGTAAACGGCGGCAAGATCATGCGCGGCGATGTTTATATAGAACAGGGCATTATTAAAGAAGTGAGTGCCACGGTGAGCGCAAAAAGCCCTGACGTACAGATTTTTGATGCCGAAGGAAAACATTTGTTCCCTGGTATTATTGATGATCAGGTTCATTTTAGGGAGCCGGGACTTACCCATAAGGCGACCATAAAAAGTGAGTCAATGGCGGCTGTGGCCGGTGGTATCACCTCGTTTATCGAAATGCCAAACACAAACCCCCAGACTACTACGATAGAAAAACTGGAGGAAAAATTTGATCTGGCAGCAAAGTCGGCTTATGCCAATTATTCTTTCATGTTTGGCGGCACAAACGATAACATTGAAGAGATAAAAAAACTGGATCCGCTCAAGGTTGCTGGCCTAAAATTATTTTTAGGAAGTTCTACGGGCAATATGCTGGTAGATGATGAGCAGGTTCTTGAAAAAATCTTTAAGAGTACAAATCTTTTGATTGCTGCGCATTGTGAAGATGAGAAAACGATCAGGGAAAACCTGGAAACCTATAAAGAGCGTTACGGGGAGGATATTCCCATTGGCCTGCATCCTACCATACGTAGTGCAGAAGCGTGTTATCTCTCTTCTTCACGCGCTGTAGCCCTTGCAAAGAAAACAGGGGCACGTCTGCATGTGTTCCATTTAAGCACGGCAAAAGAAACCAAGCTTTTTGACCATAAAAAGCCCTTAAAGGACAAGAAAATCACAGCAGAAGTGTGTATACACCACCTCTGGTTTAGTGATGAAGATTACAGGGAAAAGGGAACGTTTATCAAATGGAACCCCGCAATCAAGACGGCAGAAGACCGCGAAGGTCTTTGGAAAGCATTGCTGGAAGACCGTATTGATGTGATCGCTTCAGACCACGCACCGCATACACTGGAAGAGAAAAAGAATAAATACCTGGATGCTCCCAGCGGCGGCCCCTTGGTACAGCATGCCTTTCCGGCAATGCTTGAGATGTACCATAGGGGTAAAATTTCCCTGGAAAAAATTGCTGAAAAAATGTGCCACAACCCTGCAATACTTTTCCAGATCGAAAAACGTGGTTTCATACAGGAAGGATATCACGCAGATCTTGTACTCGTGGACCTTAACAATCCCTGGACGGTTACAAAAGACAATATTCTTTACAAATCAAAATGGTCCCCTTTTGAGGGCAGCACCTTTAAGTCAAGGATCAGCCATACGTTTGTAAACGGTAAACTGGCATATAGAAACTTTAAAGTTACAGATGAGCGCCATGGTCAGCGTTTAACGTTTACAAGATGATAAAAGCCTTGTACATACTGCTAACCCTACTGCTTTTTGCTTCCTGTCAAAATGTGGAAAGGCCTGAAAAACCGGATAACCTGATTCCAGAAGATAAACTGAAGGATATCTTGTACGATGTGTCTTTAGTAAATGCCGCAAGGGATTTTAGTAGGGGCCAACTCAAAAATGCCGGTATTAAACCGGATACGTTTATCTATAAAAAATACGACATTGACAGCCTGCAATTTGCTGGAAGTCTGGCGTATTATTCGGTGGATTTTAATAGGTATTTAAAAATCTGGGAAGAAGTATCAGAACGTCTAGAGGTAAAGCGAGATGCAGTTGACAGCTTGATACGGCGTACAGATAGTATTCTTGCGGCAGAAGGTAAAGTCCCGGATCCTGAGCCCAGAACCGGACTTATGGATCCTGATGAATTAAAAAGGGAACCTGAAAATTAGGAATGCGTGTTCTTAAAATGCGTTCCCACGCGTTTTATGGTTTCTTCAAAAGGACGGTATTCAAAAGTCATCGCTTTTTTAAGTTTTAAATTATCAAAAACTTTATGGCCGAATGCAGCCTGTGCACTGCTTCTGAAAAGGGTGCGGGGTTTTCCTGAAATAAGGCTCAAAAAATAATCCCCACGCCAGGCGATGGCCATTTGCCAGGATTTTAAATCTTTAGATGGGGTTTTGGCTTCTATATTTTCGGCGATAAGCCTGAAAAATCGTTTGTACGATGTGTTCTCCCCGGCAAGGATATAGCGTTCCCCGCTGCTATTGCTTTTCATAAGGCTTACCATTGCATCTACCACATCCAGCACATCCACAAAGGCGGTCGTGCCCGGTACATTATAATCTGTACCCTTTTCAATGTGTGTAAAAAAACTACCACTGCCGCTTTCATAAAAGCCTTCACCCACTATAATTGCAGGGTTCACGATTACCGCATTTAAGCCTTCCTGCGTACCGCGCCATACCTCCGTCTCACTTGCAAATTTACTGATGCTGTACACACTGTTGTCGCGGTGCGGAGTCCAGAAGGTGCTTTCTTTTATGGGCGAGCCGTCTTCCGTAGAACCCAATGCACCCACAGAGCTAACGTGGCAGAACTTCTGCACCTTATGTTTAAGGCTGAGGTTGACCATGTTTGCGGTTCCTTCTTTATTGATGTGCTGTATTTTATTAAAGTGGGCAGGATCAAAAGACACGATCGCTGCACTGTGATAAACCTGAAAAACACCTTCAAAAGCGGACTCTAACGCAGGAATATCCGTAATATCTGCCTGTATCCATTCAATTTTTCCGAAGTAATCTTTTTCAGTGGATAGGTTTAAATTTTCGGCTTTATAAGCAAAGAGTTCGCGTACGGCACTTTTACTTTCTTCGGTGCGATAGGTGGCGCGCACGGTAGCGCCATCTGTGATTAAATACCACAGTAGATGTGCGCCTACAAGTCCTGTACCTCCCGTAACCAGTATCATAGTGCTAAGATAGGCAAACCACGCAAGGCAACATAGTGATGAGGTCAATTCTCGCCCATTGTACTGTATAAATCGCAAATCGTAAGTTATATTTGCGGTCAAGCATTAATTTGAAATAAAGAGGGAATGATAAAGAATTTTGTTGAAGAACTACAATGGCGCGGGATGGTGCACGATGTGATGCCCGGTACAGAAGAACATCTTATGGAAGAAATGCGCGCTGCCTACGTGGGTATTGACCCTACGGCAGACTCCTTGCATATAGGCCATCTTGTGGGCGTTATGATGTTAAAGCATTTTCAACAATGTGGCCACAAACCTATTGCCTTGATAGGTGGCGCAACGGGAATGATAGGCGACCCTTCTGGGAAATCTGACGAGCGCAACCTGCTTGATGAAGAGACGCTGCGCCACAATCAGGAAGCTATCAAAAATCAGTTGGCCCGCTTTCTGGACTTTGATTCTGACACGGGAAATGCTGCCCAGTTGGTAAACAATTACGACTGGATGAAAGATTTCAGTTTTCTATCGTTCATCCGCGATGTGGGCAAACACATCACGGTGAACTATATGATGGCAAAAGATTCGGTTAAAAAGCGGCTATCTTCAGAATCTGCCAATGGAATGAGCTTCACCGAATTTACCTATCAACTGGTTCAGGGATATGACTTTTTGCACCTGTTCAGGGAGAAAGACCTTACCCTGCAAATGGGCGGTAGCGATCAATGGGGCAATATTACCACGGGTACAGAACTCGTGCGCAGGATAGGCGGCGGTAAGGCCTATGCCATGACCTGCCCGCTGATCACAAAGGCTGATGGGACAAAATTCGGTAAGACTGCCGGTGGGAATATCTGGCTGGATGCAGAGCGAACCTCTCCTTATAAATTTTACCAGTACTGGCTAAACACCAGTGATGACGATGCGGCAAAATACATTAAGATTTTTACCTTTCTGGGCAAAGAAGAGATCGAAAGTCTCATCGCAGCGCATCAGGAAGCGCCACATCAGCGTGCACTGCAAAAACGACTTGCAGAAGAAGTGACTTTAAGTACGCACGGGGAGGAAAATCTTGAAAATGCGGTAAAAGCTTCGGAAATACTCTTCGGAAACTCAACTGGTGCCGATTTAAAAAAACTTGATGAAAAGACTTTTTTAGATGTTTTTGAAGGAGTTCCACAAGCGGAAATCACTCCGTCAGAAATTAACGAAGGAGTAGATATTATAAGTGCACTTGTTGAAAAAACGGATTTTTTAAAATCTAATGGAGAAGCCAAGCGGGCGTTGAAACAAAATTCGATTTCGGTTAACAAAGAAAAAGTGGATGATTCTTATGTTCTGAAAAACGATGACTTGATCAACAATAGATTTATTCTGCTACAAAGCGGAAAGAAGAACTATTTTGTGATCAGGGTTACCGAGTAGTTTGGCTGGTATTATTTGTTTCCATTAAGGTCTGTTAATTAGTAGAAAATCGTCAAAACCGACCGTTTTGTAAGGAAATAAGGCGTTTTTCTAAACCTTTGGATATTAAAAAACCCGATGCTTTTTAGGAGCATCGGGTTTTCCACTTAACTAACCAATCATTTATGAAAAACCTTTTTAAAGGTTACACTATATAGACGCTTATTTTGCAAAAATATTACACAAAAGTAAATACTTAACAAAACTATAACTTTAGGACAGCTGTAGTATTATTGCATATATTGATTAAGGTATTTTTGAAATGCCTTTTGCTTAACAAATGGGACTTGTATTTAAAGAACCATCAGGTTGCATCCCCTGATATCTGATGTGTCAAAACGTCCTAAAACCTCAAAACGGTTTCCATCTAATTTGCGCCCCAGATCTTGGGTGGCGATAAAAGCGCACGAATTGACATTTGCAAGATCTATGACATTGATTCCGCCGGTTTTACCCAATGCCACACTGGAAAGGGCATCTTCTGTGTCCCGTATTTGAATATCCATCCATGGTGGCGTGGTAAAAATGCCGTCACCGTTAGAATAGCCCTGGGAAAGGAGTTCGGTCATACCGTATTCACTATGAATTTGGTTTACGCCAAAACCTTTTTGAAGTAGTTCGTGCAACTCTTCACGCACCATTTCTTTACGGCGGCCCTTCATGCCCCCGGTTTCCATAACAAGGGTATTTTTCAACTGAAATTCATACTTTTCAACAAGATCCAGCAGTGCGAAAGAAACCCCTATAAGCAGTGTTTTTTCGCCCTTTTCATCCAGTTTTTTAAGTGTTTTTGCCAGTTTTTCGAGATCATTGAGGTAAAATCCGCTTTCCGGCTTTTTACTGTGTGCAATAAAATGATCTACCATATAAATGAGCGACGAGCCGGTTCGTTCTAAATAGGAAGGCAATAATGCCAGCACGGTGTAGTCTGTGACAGGGCCATAATGTTGCGAAAAACATTCGGTGAAACTGGCCTCGTAAAGTGAAAGGTCGGTTACAAAATGTTTGCTTGTTGTTGATCCCGTGGTGCCGCTACTGCTGAAAACCGTTTGAACCGGTTGTGAAGAGGAGAGTACCTCATGCTCCTTAAAAAAAGAAATGGGCATGAATGGAATTTGCTCCACCAGTCGTATTTCCTCCTTCTTGATAGATAAAAGGCCACAGAATTTACGATACGTATCATTCGTGCTATACTGCTTTCTAAATACTTGCAATGCCGCTTGCTTAAAAGCATCAACGGTGGTTATCTCATAAAATGGAATATTTTGCATAAGTGTCTATAAAGCTGTGCAAAGATATTAAAAATGTGCCGTTAGAATTATAGGCCAACCTACTGGCTCTAAACATTTACAATGCCAATAGGGAATTTTCAAGGTTATTAAACTGATGCTGTCCATATTACCTAAATGTTATGAATTTAACAACTGGGTAATCCAAACCAATTTAATGGTATCTTTACCTTGGTTTTAAACCCTTGTACGATGAAAAAGAAGGATATTAAGATTTTATTAGTTGACGATGAGCCAGATATTTTAGAAATTGTAGGCTATAACCTCAATAACGAAGGGTATCAGGTCTTAACGGCAGAAAACGGAAAACAAGCTGTAAAACTGGCCGCCAAGCATCAGCCGCAATTGATCATTCTTGATGTCATGATGCCAGAAATGGACGGCATTGAAGCTTGTGAGCAAATACGTAAGAACCCCTCGCTTTCTGAAACAATAATCACATTTCTCACCGCGCGTGGAGAAGATTATTCGCAAATGGCGGGTTTTGATGCCGGTGCAGATGATTATATTACAAAGCCCATCAAACCAAAAGTTTTAGTAAGTAAGGTAAAGGCACTTTTAAGACGTTTAAAAGAAGATACCGAAAAAGAGACCACACTTACCTTTGGTGATCTTGTCATCAACAGGGAAGAATATAAAATCATCAAGGATAAAAAAGAAATGGTTCTTCCACGACGGGAGTTTGAACTTTTGTCACTCCTTACCTCAAAACCCGGCAAGGTCTTTAAGAGGGAGGATATCTTAGATCGCGTCTGGGGCAATGAAGTTGTTGTGGGAGGGCGCACCATAGATGTGCACATACGTAAACTGCGTGAAAAAATAGGGGATAAAAAATTTAAAACCGTTAAAGGCGTAGGGTATAAATTTGTTGAATAATGGCTACCAATTTCAAAAAGTCGTATAGGTTTGCTACATACTCTGCTTCCTATATAACCATATTCCTAACGCTCATTCTGAGCGTTTTTTTATATGATCACGATCTATTGTATTGGCAATGGCCCGTGGGTTTTGCACTTATTTGTTTTGCATTTTGTTTTGTCATTTTGCAGATACGGGTAGAGCAATTTATATACAAACGGGTCAAGAAGATTTACGATGATGTTTCTTTACTGGATGCCACGACCCTTAAACGCGGACAGATCACTACAGATATGTCTACACTCACTAAAGAAGTAGAACGTTTTGCCGCAAGTAAAAAGCTGGAAATAGAATCTCTAAAGATCAGGGAAGAATACCGAAAGGAATTTATGGGGAATGTTGCCCATGAATTGAAAACACCGCTTTTTACGGTGCAAGGTTATGTGCTTACCCTTCTGGATGGTGCCATGAAAGACAAAAGCGTACGTAAAAAATATTTACAGCGCGCCGAAAAGGCCACAGAACGCCTGATTTATCTTGTAAGCGATCTCGATATGATCTCCAGGCTAGAAGTGGGCAACATGAACCTGTATTACGAGTATTTTGATATTATAGAGTTGGTTAAAAGTACATTTGAACTGCTCGAGATGAAGGCAGCAAAAAAGAACATCACCCTTACGTTTGACCGGCCTTACACAAAATCAATTTTAGTGAATGCAGACCGGGAGCGCATTCAGCAATTACTTACAAATCTTATCGTCAATTCTATAAAATATGGAAAACAGGACGGTACCACGGAGGTCACGGTTGAAAACCTGATCCAGAACAAAGTCATCGTTCGGGTTACAGATAATGGCGAGGGGATTTCATCAGAACATATCCCCAGATTATTTGAGCGGTTTTACCGCGTTGACAAAAGTGGTTCGCGCCGGGAAGGAGGCTCGGGTTTAGGCCTATCTATTGTGAAACATATTATAGAGGCCCATGACGAGAAGATTTATGTAGAGAGCGACTTTGGTGTGGGATCTGAGTTTTCGTTCACCCTTGAAAAGGCTGAAGAACTTCCCATCGAGGTTCTCGATGACCTGGCTATGGATTGAAGCGTCAAAGCCGCTGTAAAGCTTTGTCTGGCTCAAATTCTTTACCTTAAATTCGTTCTGATTTACGAAGGGCACCTTTCCCATTTTCTTTAAGCGCTTGGCAAGATATTCTTGTTCGGTCTGGCCCGGAGTAGGGATAAAGAAGGCTTTTTTGCCCAGCTTTGCAAGATCCATGATGGTGGTATATCCTGAGCGGCAGAGAATCAATTTGCTGGCATTAATGGCTTTTTCAAGATCTGTACTTTCCATAAAATCCACAACCTTGATATGGTTCTGGGCGCGTATTGTTTTTTCCGGATGAATTTTTCCACGTACAAAAAGTACTTTCCCCTTATAGATTTTGAGTTCGTGCAATAGAATGTCTTCCAGCTCTGTTCGCTGCGGTTCGGGTCCAGACAATAGTACAAGAATATCATATTCCATAGGGATTTTAACCACTTCTAAGCGTGACAATGGACCTATGTAGGTGATGGGAATATCGAAAAATTTGGGATGGCCCAATTTTCCGGTCAGGTTTATTCCACCTTCAAAATCTGGAACCCAGCAGGTGTCAAAACGCTTTATGTACCGCCTGTGTAGGGCAGAGGTGAGTTTTGTAGTATTACCGCTGAGTACCTGTAACTGGTGGGTTATAAATACCGTGGGTATTGCTGCATGGTACAAGCCAAACCTATTATCAGAAATAACGCCTTGTATCTTGTTTTTATTCACAAGATCTCGAACGATTTTATGCTCACCCCTTATGGCTTTTAAGATTTTAGGACTTCGCAGGAGCATTTTCCATTTGAAGCTGGACCCGTTTTTAGGGTATTCTATTTGATATGAAGGCAGCTCTAAAGACTCCAGTTCAGGGAATTCCCTCTCAAGCAGGGCGAGTGCATCACCATCACTGGCCAGCAAAACCTCAAAACCGTCTTTGATAAGCAGGCGTATAATGGGGATGCACCGGGTTGCATGACCCAGTCCCCAGTTAAGTGGCGCTACCAGAATGGTTTTGTTTTTATGCATAAGACAAAGTTTAATTACTTTCTATTGATAAAAGTTTCCTTAATTTTATCAAATCATTAAAAAATGGTCTTATCGAGGAGTTTTGTCATCAAAATGAGGTTTTTAGCCTTATTGGATAGAGAAATTTTCTTTCATTTTTATTCAAAATATAGGGCAAAATCCCAGTTTTCAATCTAAAAAGGATCTTTTTTAAGCATTATTTCAATAAAGAACTTACACACTACACATTGGGCAGCAAGAATAAACTGAAACGCTTTCGCGAAAACGAAACATTCACAAACGTAATCCAGCCCAGTAGGGAAGAACTACTGCAGGAAGATTTTAAATGGAAGGGAAAATGGAAAGAGTTCTTCAATAATGATGCGCCTATTGTACTGGAACTGGGCTGTGGCAAGGGAGAATATAGCGTGGGCCTTGCGCAACGCTACCCAGAAAAGAATTTTATAGGTATAGACATCAAGGGTGCCCGTTTTTGGCGCGGTGCAAAAACCGCCATAGAGGAAGACCTGAACAATGTTTGTTTTATACGCATGCAGATCGAGCTTTTGGCCTACGCCTTTGCCGAAAATGAAGTTTCGGAAATCTGGATCACTTTTCCTGATCCTCAGATCAAATACAAGCGCACCAAGCATCGTATGACCAATGCCGATTTTCTGGAAAATTATAAAAAGGTTCTACATTCAGAAGGTATCGTACATTTAAAGACAGACAGTGAGTTTATGCATGGGTATACCCTGGGGCTATTGCACGGCGCGGGGCACGAGGTACTTTATGCGCATCACGATATTTACAGTAACCATGAAGCCCCTGAGGAGGTCGTAGGTATTCAAACATTCTACGAGAAACAGTATCTTGAAAAGCAAAAACGGATTACGTATATAAAATTTAAGATCAACTAGGCTCCCTGCTACCTTGGAAATAACAAAACTTTTCATAATAACTTATCTAGCCGCTTTCGCTGGCGTATTGCCACCGGGACTGGTCAATATGACCGTGGCCAAATCCTGTTTGCAGGGCGGTAAAAAGAATGGCACACTGGTTGCTGTGGGCGCATGTATTGTTGTACTGTTTCAAGCGCTTATCGCCATATTGCTCGCTAAATATATATTCAATAATGAATATGTGCGCAACATGTTGCTGCGTACCGGTATGGTCATTTTTATCCTTATGGGGATCTACTTTTTGATTACTGCAAAAAAGGCAAAAGTAAAACGGGTAAAACCGGTAAAACACCGCGGTATGCGCAGTCTGGGAAAAGGGATTTTGATTTCTGCCATCAATATCCTGCCCATCCCTTACTTCTGTGCACTGGGTGCGGCGCTTAATGTAAGCGGACAGGTTTCTTATCATGTCGTGGCAATCGCGACTTTTATGCTGGCCGCCGCTGCGGGTACTTTTACATCCCTTTACATTTATGTATTGTGCTTTCAACGTATAGAGCGCAAAGCCATGAACCTGACGAAGTATACTAATTACTTTATGGCGGTTTTAATGCTTATTTTAGTCATTTTGACCCTTATTCGTATGTATTATACTGATAAATAAAAGGTAGCAATGGCGAAAGACAACAGCGGTTTTTTTGATAGAGTATATGATGTGGCGCGTCAAATTCCCTATGGAAGGGTGACAAGTTATGGAGCTATCGCAAAAGCTTTAGGCGCTGCCGGAAGCGCACGTATGGTAGGTTGGGCCATGAATAATGCTGGTAACTTTGAAGATGTTCCCGCACACCGCGTTCTCAACCGAAACGGTTTACTTACCGGCAAACACCATTTTCCCGGTACAAACCTTATGCAAAAAATGCTTGAAGAAGAAGGAATTATTATAACCGATGATAAGGTTCAGGATTTTAAAACCCTTTTCTGGGATCCTGTAATCGAATTAGGACTTCTGGACGACCAATGAAAAATGCAAAATAAAAAACCTGCAAGGTATTGCTGACGGAAGGAAGCCTCCTTGTAGGTTTGATCCAATGTTTTTTAAATGTATAATGTATACTGCAGATAGATCAAGAGCTACAGTATACAGTTTACAGTATTCAAGATACAGCTTTAGTTATTCCCAGTTGTATCCTTCTTTTTCTTGTTAAGCAGACCACCAAGTACGTTTTTAACCGCGTTTTTCACTTCGGCCTGGGAAGAATCTTTTTTAGTCTGTGGTGGCGTAGTTGCGGCATCCTCTTTTTTATCACCTCCCAGTAGATTGCCCAGCGCGTCTTTTATTTTATCTTCTCCCTTTTCCTGTAATTTGGCTTTTTGCGAGGCAATGATCTGCTGAGTCAGGTTGCTGATCGCGCCCTGGGTATTTACACTTACCTTGGGACTGCTAAAGTTTCCTGTAAGGGAAACCGGAATTTCAACCTTATAGTTATTAAGATCTGTACTGCTCAAACCAGCCAGTTTACTGCCTATCTCGCTGCCCAGCATTTTGCCGGGAACATCAAGGCCTACGGTATAATTCATCGTATTGTCAAAGTTGTGGCTACCACTTACGTTTACATTTATACCCTTGACATCAAAATTAAAAGGTTTTACAGCTATTTTACCCTCATCAAAACTTAGCGTTGTTTTAAGGTTGTCCAGGTTTATATCGCTGAGGTCTATAAAGGTCAACTTATCATCTAAAGCACTTAGCAAAGGCATTTCCTTGGGATCAACTTTCGCGGTCAATAACTGGGCAAAAGCATTTCCCGCCAGCGAATTTAGAATTGGGGTTAGGTCATTATTGAGGTTTCCTTTAAGCTGAAAATCGGTATTTAGGTTTCCGTGAAGGGCTTTTGCGATGGGAGCAAGGCCTTTCAGCAAATTGAGACCGGCAAACGATTGATCGATATCTATCTTTTTCAGATCGATTTTCATATCAAACTGAGGGGTTTCGCCCTTTGTGCTCACATTACCGGCAAGACCAATGTTTCCGCCAAAAATATCTGAAGTCACATTTTTCAAGGTGGCAGTTTCATCTACGATAAGGATAGAACCTTTTACGTTAGAAAGTTTGATATTATCATAGATCACCGTGCCTATGGCAAAATCAATCCCAGCATCCAGAAAAGAGGGTATTTTTATGGCTTCCTCACCCGTTTTAGGGGTGTTTTCGACTGTTTTTTGATCTTTTGGGGCGTTTTTAGTGGTTTTTTCTTCTGTAGTTTGTGTTTCTTCGGTTTCCGCTATGCTGAAATCTGCCAGGTCAACCGTATTTGATTGTACATTGAACCTGCCTTTAAGATCCTGGTCTGAAACCATAAAAGGAATCAGGTTTTCAAGTGTTCCCGTGGCCGAAATATCTGTGTTTCCCGTCTTGGCATTTAATTTTTCAAGACTTATGGTGCTGGTGTTGAATTTCAGGTTGGTTTCACTGATAAGAAACGCATTGGGCAACTCTGGGGATGTATATTTGAAATCGCGCAAACTTGCCGTTCCCTGACTTTTAATATTCTGAAACTGTTCTTTTTCCACACTTTCCATATCAAAAGTAGTGGTCAGGTTTACGCTGAGCAAACCATTAAGATCCTGCTCCAGTTCAAGCGGATATGCTTTTTCCAGATTGGCCAGATTCAACTTGCCATCTAGCGCCATATCTACCAGTGGATTTGTGGTAAGACGCTCAATACGGCCTTTAGCGGCAAATCTATCCTGATCTATCTGAAAGGTAAGGTTGCCCAGATTGAGATAAATATCTTCCAGTTTGCCCGTTTCATTTTTGAGTTGGGCGTCAATGTTGATATTTTCTACGGTTTTGGGCAGGTCAGGATATTTGAAGGAAGCATTGTTAGAGGACACTTTAATATCAAGCATAGGGATATTTTCATCATCCACAATCCCATTGATACGCCCATCCACCTGAAAATCGCCAGAGGTCGTAACACCATCAAGGTTTTTTGCATACTCTTCTGGAATAACAGCAAGGAAGTTTTTAAAGTCACTGGATGGGGTTTTAAAAGTAAGGTCCATCTCATTATTAGTCTCATTGACCTGTACAAAACCTTCAAAAACAAGAGGCAATTGATTTACAAGCGCTTTATTATCTTTAAAAGTAAAACGCATTTTATCAAGGTTCATGGCGATAGCTGCATCCAGTTGCACGCTGTTGTTGTTCAGGTAGTTTGTGCCATCAAAATCAAAGGATACTAAAGCATTTGTCTTCGTTTCTAAGGTTGAGGTCACGGCAGAAAAGTCACCGTTGCCTTCGTGGTTCAGTTCTTTTAGCCTTAAAAAGGTATTGGTGCTCTCATCAAGATAATTGAGGCGCGAATTGTTTATTTCATAATGCTGTACACCAAACTGTATACCTTCAGAAGGAGTCGTTGAAGTATTTTCTGCGGAAGGTTTAGGAGAAGTTTGCGTTGAAGTATCAACTTTTGCAATGTCATAATTGGCTTTACCCAGGCTATCCACTTTAATGTTTATAAAGGCATCGTTGAGTGCAAGTGCATCAATTTTGATCCCGTTGCTGCTTTTAAACAGTTGCGGTATCCCCATTTGTAATCTAAGTTCTTTGCCACTAGCCAGCGTGTCACCGGCAAAAGGTTCTTTGTTGATCACGCTAAAATCGTTAATAGTAAGAGCGGCATCGGGAAAACTGGAAAAAAGGCTAAGGCTCAGATCTTCCCAGGCCACCGTTGCATTTAGGTTCTTATTGATCTCTTTTTTAACCAGGCTTTCCAGCTGGCCCTTAAAAATTATAGGGGTGAGGATTAAGATGAGGATCAGGATACCGAGAACGATCCCTATAATTTTCAATGCTTTTTTCATAATGATTGGAGTGTCTTAAATTTTTTCTTCCAGTTGAAATTTGTCAAGCGTATTGCCCAGTTCTTCTTCAGGTTTGAGCTTAAAGCGCTTTCTAAAGTAATAGACACCCAAATATAAAAATGGTGTGTCACAAATGGCTATGAGTACTTTGAACAAAAACCCTGCCTCTAATAACGCCCAGAAGCGTTCCCATTCAATTTTTCCGAAAGAACAGAGCAGCAACAATACGGTAGCGGTATCAATAAACTGACTAAAAAAGGTGGAAAAGTTGTTGCGTAGCCATAAATGTTTGCCTTTAGTGACCCTTTTCCAGAAATGGAAAACCTGTATATCAACATATTGCGCAAACAGATAAGCCATCATAGAGGCGAGCACGGCAATAACCGTAGCGCCAAACACCTTACCAAATAAGGTATCGTTAATAGGGGACCAGTCCGTGGCTGGGACCACGTCTGAAATCCAAATGATCAACAAGGAGAACAAGGAGGCAAAAATACCTGTGGTAACCACCTGGTTTGCTTTTTTCTTACCATAGATCTCGCTGATAAGATCAGTGATCAAAAAAGTAATGGGATAGGGAAGTATGCCTACGGAAATCTCAAAGTGGTAAATCCCGAAAAAATCCCAGTAAAAAAATTTTTGAAAGATAAGATTGGAGACCACCAGCGAACAAATGAAAAGTGCCCCCAGAATAAAATAAATACGGTAGGCTAAAAAGGCATCCCGCTGTGTTCGTGATTCTTGCAACAAATTGGATCTAAATTTCGCGTAGTAAGCCCAAAAATAACCGTTTATAGGCTCTTTTTTACTTAAATTGCTCTTAAAATAATTAACAATTTCAGAAGATTAAAACCTTAACACACATATACTTATCACTGGGAGGCAACCAGGGCGATACCTTTAAAAATTTACAGTTGGCCGTTAACCTGCTCTATGAACGTGTGGGTTTCATTAATGCTATTTCGCCAGTCTATAAAACCCCTTCCTGGGGTTTTGAAGGCCCCCATTTTTTAAATGCTGTTTTACAAATCAGTACCAGACTTACGAGTGACGAAGTTTTGAATACTGTGCTTGCCATTGAGCAGGAACTGGGCAGAACCCGGGATCCTGACTATAAACGGGCAAAAACATATCAAAACCGTCCCATAGATATTGACCTGCTTTTTTATGGTAATGAAGTGATTAATACAGGCCAACTGCAGGTCCCACATCCACGTTTGCACGAACGGCGATTTGTACTGCTTCCGCTAACGGATATAGCGTCTGGTCTGGTGCATCCTAAATTCAGAAATAGCATAAAAGATCTACTTGCTGAAACTGATGATAAGTCAGAGTGTGAGCAGCTTACAGATAAACTTATTGATCCAGGGTCGAGCTATAACCTCAAAAAACATCATTTTATTGCGATTGAAGGTAATATAGGCGCTGGTAAGACCACGCTTTCAAACCTTATTGCCGAAGAATTCAATGCAAAACTCATACTGGAACGTTTTAAGGAAAACCCTTTTTTGCCCAAATTTTACGAGGATCAATCCCGGTACGCTTTTCCCCTGGAGATGTCTTTCCTGGCAGACCGTTACCAGCAATTGCTTGATGATATAGGTCAGTTTGACCTTTTTAAGGATTTTATGATTGCAGATTATGACAGTTACAAATCGCTCATCTTTGCTCAGATTACACTGGGCGCCGAGGAATTTAACCTCTATAAAAAATTGCACGGTATGATGTACCGCGAACTTTCAAAACCGAGTTTGTATGTATATCTGTATCAAAATACAGAACGTTTACTTCAAAATATTAAGAAAAGAGGGAGGGAGTATGAGCAGCAGATCTCAGGCGATTATCTGGGAAAGATAAATGAAGGTTACCTTCAATTTATCAAGACAAAGCAACAAGACAATGTCAGGATAATAGATATTTCAGAACTGGATTTTGTAAGCAGTCGGGAAGATTATATACAAGTGATCCGTGAGATGAGCAAATCTTAAAGAATATATTTCATTAGCAAAATACGGAGAACGTGCAAACTGCGGCAAGGGTTATAACCACACCTATAATGATCCCCATGTATAATCCAAAATGCATCCCATAACGTTCCCCTTGCTGATAAGAGGAATAATCAAAGTCTGTTTTCATAATTGACTGAATTAGTTTCAGTAAAAATGAAAGTTATAGCATTTTAGAAGAAGGAAATTAACATTTAATTGTATATTGATACGTTATATTGCGAATATTTCGCACGAAATGCATATCGTAATTCTATTTAAATTTTATTTTAACAAAAAGATCCCAGATTACAACCCCGGCACTCACAGATATGTTAAGTGAATGCTTTGTACCAAGCTGCGGAATTTCAATAATAGCATCTGCCGCATTGACGAGTTCCTGTTGCACGCCTTTTACCTCATTGCCAAAAATAACCGCGTACTTTTCACCACTTTTCACGGCAAAATCATTGAGCATGACGGCGTTCTCCGCTTGTTCTATGGCAAGTATTTTAACCCCTGACTGCTGAAGTTCCTCAATGACTTCAGAGGTGTTTGTGTGATGTTCCCAGCGCACTGTTTTGGTCGCCCCCAGTGCGGTTTTCGTAATGTCCCGGTGCGGTGGGGAAGCGGTGATACCACAGAGGTAGATTTTTTCGATCAGAAATGCATCTGCGGTGCGAAAAACAGAACCTATATTGTGCAGGCTTCGCACATTATCAAGGATAATGATAAGCGGGGTTTTTGACGAATCTTTAAATTCATCCACGGTTTTTCTATCCAGTTCGCTGTTTGCTAATTTTCTGCTCATAAGGTGTAGGTAGTTTAAAATTTTAGATTCAGAATTGAGGGCCTTGGCCGCTATATCGCTTTATAACTCCTTTTTCTTTCTCCAAAAGTGTTCAAAAATAAAGGATAACTCCGTACGGGTAAAGGTTTATCCGAAAAGCTTTTTTGTAAATTCGCTTTTAATCTTTGAGTTGATTTCCAGAAGAAACATATTTCTTTTATTGCGGCAAATCAGCTAAAAAACGGGTAAAACTGCCTAAAAACACGTAAAAACAGCATGTCTTCAAAGAAAATCAAAAAGGTCACTCCTTTAATGAAGCAGTATAACGGGATAAAACACAAATATCCTGATGCCTTGTTGCTTTTCCGTGTAGGGGATTTTTATGAAACTTTTGGCGAAGATGCGGTCAAGGCCGCGCAGATCCTGGGAATTGTACTGACTAATCGCAACAATGGCGGCGAGCGTACCGAACTGGCCGGTTTCCCGCACCATTCCCTTAACACCTATTTACCAAAACTTGTCAAGGCCGGTTGCCGCGTGGCCATTTGCGACCAACTCGAAGATCCCAAAATGACCAAAAATATCGTGAAGCGCGGTGTTACAGAGTTGGTCACCCCGGGCGTCGCGCTTAACGACGAGGTGCTGCAATCCAAAAGCAACAACTTTCTGGCCGCGCTGCATTATGGCAGGAAAGTGCTGGGCATTTCCTTTCTTGATGTTTCCACAGGTGAATTTTTGACCACGCAGGGCGATGTGGCCTACATAGACAAGCTTTTACAAAATTTCAACCCCAGTGAATTACTGATCAGCAAAAGCTGTAAAAAGGAATTTCTGGCAGATTTTGGTAAAGAATACCACGTTTTTTACCTGGAAAACTGGATTTTTCAGACCGATTATGCCTATGAATCGCTTTACAAGCACTTTGAAGTAAAATCGCTTAAGGGTTTTGGGGTACAGCAACTCGAGGAGGGCGTGATTGCTGCTGGTGCAGCACTTCATTATCTCAGTGAGACGCAACATCATAAACTTAAGCATATAAGCCGCATCAACCGTATCGCAGAAGATGCCTATGTCTGGATGGACCGTTTTACCATTCGCAATCTTGAACTGTATCGGGGTACGAGTCCACAGGCGATCACGTTACTTGATGTGATTGATAAAACCACTTCCGCTATGGGCGGAAGGCTTTTAAAACGCTGGCTCGCGCTTCCGCTAAAAAATCAAGACGCGATTACCAGAAGGCATGAGGTGGTCTCCTACTTTTTAGAAAACAACAAGATTTACAATAAAATCACACAGCACCTCAAACAGATAGGAGATGTGGAAAGGCTTATCAGTAAAGTGGCCACCGGAAAGGTGAGTCCGCGGGAGGTCGTCCAACTCAAAAATTCGCTGGAAGCCATGGTGCCGGTAAAAGCCCTCGCCCAAAATTCAGAAAATGAAGCCATGCAAATTTTGGGAGGAAATCTCAACAACCTGGAACATCTGCGTGCCAAGATCAAGGAAACGCTCAACGAAGATGCTCCGGTCAATGTTTTGAAAGGGGATACGATCGCGGGCGGTTTTCACGATGAACTTGACGAGCTGCGCAATCTTGCGCATGAGGGAAAAGGTTATCTGGACAATATGTTGCAGCGCGAGACCGAACGTACCGGTATTACTTCGCTTAAAATAGCCAGCAACAACGTTTTTGGCTACTATATAGAAGTGCGTAACACCCATAAAGACAAAGTCCCACCAGAATGGATACGCAAACAAACGCTCGTAAGTGCAGAGCGCTATATTACAGAAGAACTCAAAGAGTATGAAGCCAAGATTTTAGGTGCAGAAGAACGCATTCTGGCCATTGAACAGCAGCTTTTTAACCAACTCGTACAATGGATATCCCAGTTTATAGCACCGGTGCAGGCCAATGCGGCCGGTATTGCAGAACTGGATTGTCTATGTTCCTACGCCTGTGTCGCCAAAGCTAATAATTATGTGCGTCCGGTTATTGATGATTCCCAGGAACTGGAGATTACAGAAGGGCGTCATCCCGTAATCGAAAAGCAGTTGCCGCTGGGCGAGCCTTATATTGCCAATGATGTTTTCCTGGATAGGGAAGCCCAACAGATGATCATGATCACCGGCCCTAACATGTCTGGTAAATCTGCTATACTGAGACAAACGGCACTTATTGTTTTGTTAGGACAAATGGGATCTTTTGTACCGGCCAAAGCGGTACGTATGGGTCTTGTGGATAAAATATTCACACGTGTTGGCGCCAGTGACAACATCTCCATGGGAGAATCTACTTTTATGGTAGAAATGAACGAAACCGCAAATATTCTCAACAATATTTCTGAGCGCAGCCTGGTGCTTCTAGACGAGATAGGGCGCGGTACCAGCACCTACGATGGGATTTCCATTGCCTGGGCGATCAGTGAGTACCTTCATGAACATCCCGCACGGCCCAAGACACTTTTTGCAACGCATTACCATGAGCTCAACGACATGGGTGATACTTTTACAAGGATCAAGAACTTTAATGTTTCGGTTAAAGAACTAAAGGATAATGTGCTTTTTCTTCGGAAATTGGTCGCCGGTGGCAGTGCGCACAGCTTTGGTATACACGTTGCGAAAATGGCGGGCATGCCTCAGCAGGTACTGCACAGGGCAAATAAAATATTAGTTCAGTTAGAACAATCACATGGTAGGCAGGGCAATAGTGAAAAGCTTAAAAAAGCCACCGAAGATGAAATGCAGCTCAGTTTTTTTAACCTCGACGACCCGTTACTGGAAGAAATCAAAGAGGAGATCCTGCACATAGACATAGATACGCTCACGCCGGTAGAGGCATTGATGAAGCTCAATGAAATCAAGAGAATGTTATTACGGAACGCAAAAAACAAGGTTTCATAGCTAAAAATCGTGTGTTTTAAGGAGAAAATCACCTATTTAAGGTAGTTTTCAAATCAGAATCTGGATTTAATTCATTTCTTTAAGAGCTAAATACCTTGACCTGAAATCCTTGAGCGGTATATTAGGGAAGATGTTTTTAAAATGAAAATTCTTTTTACAAAATGCTTGCTGTATTGTAGAAATCTTTTAAATTTGCATCCGCATTGATCACAATAGCGATTATGCGAAAGTAGCTCAGGGGTAGAGCATCACCTTGCCAAGGTGGGGGTCGCGGGTTCAAATCCCGTCTTTCGCTCTCTACCCTTTATCGCCTGGCGATAGAGGGTTTTTTATAAAAGCTTGTTTTTAATTGCATATCAGTAAAAAAAGCTTATTTTGAAAGGTACATCACGCTCGGGTGGTGGAATTGGTAGACACGTTGGACTTAAAATCCAATGACCATTAGGTCGTACGGGTTCAAGTCCCGTCCCGAGTACAGAAACCCTCTTTATCTTTTTGATATTGAGGGTTTTTTGTTTCTAGAAATTAATGTTCTCAAGTAAAAAGGTTTGCCATAATGGCTGACCAATTAGATGAACCTGTAATCTCTTTCACTCCAATGAAATAAATAACGTTATCTTTAAGGTACTTAAATTAAGCTACCGGTTTATGTCTTTAAAAAATTACTTTTTATTATTCGTTCTTTTTTCTACAATTCCTCTTTTTGCACAAACCACTTCCCTCAAGAACTCACCACCCTTGGAGGAGGCCGCCCCTAAAAATGTCAGTATGTCTTCAGAGCGTTTGGGGCTTATTGACTCTATGGCTATAGCAGCGATCAATCAAAACCAGGTGCCGGGGATGGTGGCACTTGTAGCCCGGGAAGGAAAAATCGTTTACTACAAAGCCTTTGGAAAGGGGGATGCACAAATCAGCAAACCACTTGAAAGAGATGCTATTTTTAGGATCGCTTCTCAAACGAAAGCAATTACGTCTACAGGCCTTATGATGCTCTGGGAACAGGGCAAATTTCAACTGGACGATCCCATTTCAAAATATATTCCTGAATTTGAGAATGCGCAAGTGCTGGATACCTTGTTGCCAGATGGTACGTATAAGACGATTCCGGCAGACAAGCCCATTACCATTAGAAATTTACTTACTCACACGTCTGGTATAGGATATGGCGAGATAGATGGTGATGCCCGTTTTAAAAAAATTTATCAGGAAGCAGGGATTACAGATCTTTTTACCACAAAATCAGTAAAAATTGGGGAAAATATAAAAAAATTAGCCCAACTCCCATTGCACCACAATCCGGGTGAGAAGTTTACTTATGGTGAAAGTATAGATGTGGTAGGTTATCTGATTGAGATTTTGTCAGGGATGCCCCTGGATGTTTATTTGCGTACGCACATTTTTGAACCCTTAGGTATGAGTGATACCTGGTTCTACCTTCCAAAAGAAAAACAGGAACGTCTTGTGGCAGTACAGACTTATAATGACAATACCTGGAAGAATTATAAGGGCGGTTTTTACGATGTTGACTATCCAAAAAAAGGCGATAACACGTTCTTTTCCGGGGGTGCTGGTTTATCGAGTACAGCGATTGACTACGCTACTTTTCTACAAATGTATCTCAATGGAGGTGAACTTAATGGAACGCGTTTACTCAGCCGCACAACGGTAGACGTGATTTTAAGCAATCAGATAGGTGATATTTGGGCAGGATCAGGATCGTATCATGGTTTGGCATTTAGCGTAGTGAATGCTAAGGGAACCGAAATGGGCGGGAAGGGCAGTCCCCGCACTTTTGAATGGGGCGGTTATTTCAACACCCAATATTTTGCAGATCCAGCCGAAAAATTGATCGGTATAATCATGAAGCAAACCCAGGATATTCCAAATGACCAGACCACCTGGAAATTCAGGCAGATCGTGCTTAGCGCTATTGATGACTAAATGCGCACTGTGGTGCTATAAGGTATATTCAGTACTTTAAATTACTCAATTGAAATCAAAATCATGAAAAACTACAACGTTACCTTTTTAATCTCTTTAGCGCTTTTTAGTTCTATCTCCCATTTGTGGAGTCAATCTGGAAATAGCAGCTTATCAGAATTTGGCATTTTTGAAAACCAGGCGAATATAGGTGATCCTGTTACAGATGGTATGGTTGCTTATGACACTAAAAACCAGACCTATACCATTTCTGGATCTGGAACGAATTTATGGGGTGAACAGGATGAATTCCAATATTTATATAAATCCATACAAGGAGACTTTATTCTCAGGGCGCAGGTTGAATTTTTGAATAAAACCGGCGATCCGCACCGAAAAATCGGGTGGAGTATTCGGGATAATTTAAGTGGAAACGCAAAACATGTTAGCGCCGTTGTACATGCTGATGGCCTTGCTTCCCTGCAATACCGTAAGGAAGCCGGCAGTGTTACCGGTGAGGTAAAGTCTACAGATTCTCTTCCCAATGTGATCCAACTGGAGCGTCGCGGCGACACCTATTATATGAGTACTGCGAAATGGGGCGAAGCATTTACAACAGTGGAAATTGGCAAAATAGGGCTCAGAAACGAGGTTTTTGTGGGGCTTTTTGTTTGTGCGCATGACGAAAATGCCATGGCTAAAGCCATATTTAACAACGTACGCATCATTAAACCTATGCCGCCGTCTAAAGTTGCCTATCAATACTACCTGGGCAGCAATATGGAAACAATGAATGTAGAAACAGGTCAGCGTAAAATCCTATTTCAATCAGCACATTCCCTTCAGGCGCCCAACTGGGTAAACGCTGATAGGGAGCTTGTTTATAACAGCAATGGGTTTTTGTACCGTTATAATTTTGAGACTAATACCGTGCATCAGATCAATACCGGTTTTGCCACAAATAACAACAACGATCATGTTTTTTCTTTTGATGAAAACCTAATAGGTATTAGTAACCATAATCCGAAAGACAATGAGGATTCTTCCATTTATTTAATGAACTCAAAAGGGGATTCACTTCCGCGAAAAATCACTAAGGATGGAGTAGGTAACTCTTATTTGCACAGTATCTCGCCAGATAAGAACACCTTGCTTTTTACCGGGTGGCGCAATGAAAAATATGATATCTATGCTATTGATGTCAAGAGTCAAAAAGAAACACAACTTACAGATACAAAGGGTCTGGATGACGGTTCAGAATATGCTCCAGATGGAAAACATATATATTTCAATTCTAACCGTACGGGAGCAATGCAGCTCTGGCGAATGAATAGCGATGGAAGCAGTCCCGAACAACTCACTTTTGATAAAAATTATAACGATTGGTTTCCACATATTTCTCCAGATGGAAAATGGATCGCCTTTCTATCGTTCTCAAAAGATGTTCCCTCAGGAGATCATCCTTTTTATAAGCACTGCACCCTGCGACTAATGCCCATAAGTGGCGGAACGCCAAACATCATTGCCTATATCTACGGTGGCCAGGGCACTATCAATGTACCTAGTTGGTCAAGCGACAGCAAACATATTGCCTTTGTAACCAATAGTGACTACTAGAAAACTGCCTAATTTGGCTTTAAAACAGGTGAAAAATGGTCTAAAATAGTCAGGTTTTAGACCATTTTTGTTCCCCTTCCGGGGGATAAGGGGATTAATTCAACTTATAATTCAGGTTTTTCTGTTTTAGCTGTGTCAGTAATTCATTACAGATTTTCACTTTCTTTTTACGGCTGGGCATTTGCAAGGACATTTTTTCCTTTGTATCAAATACATAAAAATACAGGTTTTGATCACCCCGGTGATTCAGTAAAATTTCGCGAAGCATATTGATTCGATCTTCCTGCACATCTTTGAGATCCAGGTTTATGGTAAGTTTTTTGCCAAAGGTTTCCATAGAATCCTGCAACTGCATAAAGTTGTTGAACTGAATACGGGGATCGCCTTTTTTGCCTGTATCCCTGTTGGTCCAGCCTTCTTTGATAAAAACACGAACGTGCACAAAACTATTGGGGATCAGGAAATGCCTGAATTTTAGATAATCCTCGCCAAACATTCGGAACTCAAAGGAGTCGCTAAAATCTTCAATAAAAAACGCGGCCCAGCCCTTTCCGTTTTTTGAAACGCGATGTTGCACTTCGGTAATTACACCTCCAAAGGTGACTTCCCGGTTCAGGGACTCGTTGAGGTTGTGAAAATCGCTCACTTTTCCGTTACAGAAATTTTCCATTTCAATTTTATAATCATCCAGTGGATGCCCCGAAATGTAAATACCTACCACTTCTTTTTCCCGTTTGAGTTTTTCCATGGTGCCCCACTCTTCGCAGGGAGGAACTACCGGCTCAGGGATTTGTACTTCGCTTGCATCGCCAAAAAGGCTAACCTGTGCCGAATTTTCATTCTCCTGATAACGGGCGCCGTATTTTACCGCTTTCTCAAGAAAAGTAATCCCGTCACCTTCATCTTTAAAATATTGCGCGCGGTGCGAGGTATTAAAACCATCAAAACCACCGGCAAGCGCAAGGCTTTCCAGGGCTTTTTTATTGGCCGCACGTAAGTCGATACGCTTGGCAAGATCAAAAACACTCTTATAAGGACCGTCTTTCCTATTATCCACTAAAGTCTGTACCGCATTTGTTCCCACGCCTTTTACGGCTCCCATACCAAAACGAACCGCGCCGCGGTCGTTTACGGTGAATTTCCTATACGATTCATTCACATCTGGACCCAGAACCTCGAGTCCCATACGGCGGCATTCTTCCATAAAAAAGGTAACCTGTTTGATGTCGCTCATGTTATTGCTCAATACCGCAGCCATATATTCGGCAGGATAGTGGGCCTTACAATAAGCGGTCTGGTAGGCAATCCATGCATAGCAGGTGGAATGTGATTTGTTAAAAGCATATGCGGCAAAAGCTTCCCAGTCTTTCCATATTTTTTCCAGAACTTCCTTGGGATGGCCGTTTTTCTCGCCTCCCAATAAAAACTGGGGTTTCATCTTATCAAGAACAGATAATATTTTTTTACCCATAGCCTTCCGCAGTACGTCGGCCTCACCTTTTGTAAAACCCGCGAGACTTTGTGAAAGCAGCATCACTTGCTCCTGGTACACGGTAATCCCATAGGTTTCCTCAAGATATTCCTGCATGATGGGAAGGTCGTATGCAATTTCCTCATCACCGTGCTTACGGGCAATAAAGCTGGGAATATATTCCATGGGTCCCGGGCGGTACAGGGCGTTCATCGCAATAAGATCTTCAAAAACGGTAGGTTTTAAGGCCTGCATGTGTTTTTGCATCCCCGGGGATTCATACTGAAAAATCCCTACCGTATCCCCGCGTTGAAAGAGCTCATATGTTTTCTCATCGTCAAGCGGAAAATTATCCGGGTCCAGATCAATACCGTGTTTATGCTTTACCAGTTTCACGGTATCTTTGATCAGCGTGAGCGTTTTTAGTCCTAAAAAGTCCATTTTTAGGAGTCCGGCTTCTTCTACCACGCTGTTATCAAACTGGGTCACATATAAATCAGAATCTTTAGCGGTGGAAACCGGTACAAAATTGGTAATATCGTCTGGCGTAATGATTACCCCACAGGCGTGAATACCCGTGTTACGTACAGAACCTTCCAGCTGACGCGCGCGTCGTAAAGTTTGTCCCTCCAGATCATCCCCTTCGGCGAGGTTGAGCAATTCATTGACTTTTATCAGGTCATCACTGCGGAATTTTTTCTTGAGATCACTATCGCTTTGTCCAAAAATCTTGTTGAGTTTGGACATCGTGGGGATCAGTTTTGCGATACGGTCTGCATCGCCCAGCGGAAGGTCAAGGACGCGTGCGGTATCCCGAATCGAACTTTTTGCAGCCATGGTTCCGTAGGTGATAATCTGGGCTACCTGATTGGCCCCGTATTTTTCGATCACATAATCCATGACGCGACTGCGGCCCTCGTCATCAAAATCAATATCAATATCTGGCATGCTCACACGATCCGGATTGAGGAAACGCTCAAAAAGCAGATCGTATTTAAGCGGATCAATATTGGTTATCCAGAGGCAATACGCTACCACGCTCCCGGCTGCAGAACCCCGACCGGGACCCACCGAAACGTCCATGTTTCGTGCTTCGCGTATAAAATCTTCCACGATGAGAAAATAACCGGGATAACCTGTATTTTCAATAACCGAAAGCTCAAAATCTACCCGTTCCCGTATCTTTTCATCCAGATCTTTACCATAACGTTTTTTTGCACCCAGGAACGTTATATGGCGTAAATAGGCATTTTCCCCTCGTTTCCCACCGTCTGTTTTGTCCTCGGCAACAATAAATTCTTCCGGAATGGTAAACGCGGGTAATAATACGTCCCTGGCAAGGTCAAAAGCTTCAATCTTTGCGACTACTTCCTGCACGTTGCTGATCGCTTCCGGCAGGTCTTTAAAGAGCGCCTTCATCTCTTCGGCGGTCTTAAAATAATATTGATCGTTGTCCAGGCCAAAGCGATATCCTCGACCACGGCCTTTAGGGGTAGCGACCTTTTCACCATCTTTTACGCAAAGTAAAACGTCATGAGCTTCGGCATCAGATTTTTCAATATAAAATGTGTTGTTTGTGGCAACCGTTTTGATATCATGTTTTTTAGAAAACTCCACCAGCGTGGAATTTACCCGGTTTTCATCCTCCTGGCCGTGGCGCATGAGTTCAATATAAAGATCATCAACAAAGGTCTTTTTCCACCATAAAAGTGCTTCTTCTGCCTGATTTTCACCTACGTTGAGGATTTTACCGGGCACTTCCCCATACAGGTTTCCTGTAAGGACGATAAGGTCTTCTTTGTACTTTTCAACAATCTTGCGATCTATACGCGGGATGTAATAAAACCCATCTGTATAGGCAAGCGATGACATTTTAGCGAGGTTGTGGTAACCGCGCTTGTTTTTTGCCAGGAAGACGATTTGGTAACCATTATCTTTTTGGCTTTTGTTTGTATGATCTTCACACACATTAAGTTCAACACCCACAATGGGCTTTATTGGTTTATCTGTAATGGGTTCGCCAGCTTCAATTAACGCAGCATTTTTCTTTTGAAGATCTTTATTGTAAGCGGTAATGGCCTTGACGAAATGAAAAGCGCCCATCATATTGCCCATATCGCTGATGCCCACTGCCGGCATCCTGTGTTTTTTTGCTGCATTTACCAGATCTGCAACACTTGAAGTGGATTGAAGGATAGAAAACTGCGAGTGGTTGTGCAGGTGCACAAAATCCACTTCTGCCATCTGCTCCACATTTACCCTGATCTCTGCCGAAGTAATATCAGAGCGCTCCGCTTTCTCCAGTTCCTTTCTGATTTTTGCAGAGGCCTTTTCCAGATTGATATGTTTGAGGCCTACAAGGTCTATAAGCTGTGGATTGGCTTCTGAAAATTCTTCAAAATATCCAGGCTCTACATCTAATTCTTCTTTAGTAAACACATGCCTGCGTACCAATTCCAGAAAACAGCGCGTGGTTGCCTCAACGTCTGCCGTTGCATTGTGCGCTTCAGAAAAGGGTGTGTTGAAAAGATATTCATGCAGTTCGGTAAGGGTGGGTAGCTTGAATTTTCCTCCGCGACCACCGGGAATTTCGCAAAGTTGGGCGGTTTTTTCGGTACAGGTATCCAGTACGGGCAGTTCCTGTAATTGGTTTTGTACATCGAGACGATGAAATTCTGCACCCATAATTTTGATGTCAAAACCTACGTTTTGACCTACGACAAACTTGGTTGTCTCAAGGGCATCCCTAAATTTGCCCAAAACCTCGGCCAGTGGAAAGCCATCGCGCCTGGCGAGCTCTGTTGAAATCCCATGAATACGCTCTGCATCATAAGGGATATCAAATCCATCTGGGCGAATGAGGTAATCCTGGTGATCTATCATATTCCCCATCCCATCATGCAACTGCCATGCAATCTGGATCGCGCGCGGCCAGTTGTCACCGTCAGTTATGGGGGCATTCCAGTTTTTGGGTAAGCCAGTGGTTTCGGTATCAAATATTAAATACATGCGTTTTTGCTTATTTTATTGCTTTTTTCATTGTTTTTGGCTGAATTATATGCTTAAAACAAGGAAATTGTATAGGTCGTAGTTTCAGGAAAATGACTTTAAAATTATGGATTATTACGACAGTTAAAAAGGAAAGTTTTTAAAAGTTATACCAGTCTTAAACACAAATGTTCCCGATCTAAAACAAAAAAAAGGTCAGACTTTTAAAAAGCCCAACCTTCCAAATCTCGATGAAAAGATTTTTTAAAATACGCCTATAAAGTGGTTGCCTGCTTCATTAAGCAATTTTGCACCTTTAGTAACATCGCCCGTTACGCTATTTAAAATGTAAATGTTACCATCTTTTCCCACAGGGGAGATGCTTACATATACATTATCACCGTCTACCGCAAACCCCTGGTACTGGAAAAAGTACATGTCTGGATCATAGGGAAGATCTACGCGTGTTGCTGTACGTGCATTAAGATCTACACGGGCAAGAAAGCTCTGTTGCTGACCCGTATTGAAATTTGACGCGCTCGCACCGTCATGGGTGTACATAACATAAGCGATACCATTCCCAACATATCTCCAGCTTTCAATGTATGAATTGGTAATACTTAGGGCATTATCAAGACTAAAGACATACGTGTTGTCGTACGTATTATCTGCATTGATTTTTAAGATATGAGATCCTTCAGAATCCCTTTGTGTAGCCTGATAAATACTGCCGTCATCGCCTAAAAAACTATTAAAACTACGATATCCACTGGTATCACCGTGACCCACTGTGGACGTTATGATTGTAGGGTTTTCTAGTGAGGGATAGTCAACAATTACAGATTTTGAACCTAATCTTTCATAAGGATTCGCATCGCGCTCTCCAGTTGCAGGGTCTGTTTTACCCATCCAGGTTCCTACAATAAGTTTATCTTTTGCAGCATTGAGAACAGGTGCATCCAATCTGAAAATGTAGTGACCCAGCAATTCTTCTTCTGGCTGTAAAGGGATTTCAAACGAATTGTTTTTAGAAATAAGTACATCTTCCATATCTATAGACACAAGCGTCGCTGTACCCCTGGTATATTCATAAGTATCGCCCTCATTGACTTGTGGGGAAGTTACACTTGCAGCAACACCTGTTTTATCACCGTCAAAAAGCTTTACCCATCGCGGGGACGTTCCTGCATATTGAGAAATATTTACCACTCCACCAGTGGGAACAAAATCTGCACCGCCTTCTACGTTATATTTAGAAAATTCACCGCCTATATCACCACCATAAGCGATATTGAACATAGTAGCTCCATCTACTGAAGATTGTAATCTCGCCGTACGCTGTGAACGTACCTGATAACCTTTGAAAACGTCAACTTCAAAATCAGGATTTTGTGCATCTTCTTTTGAAATGGAATATAGAATGGTCCCGCCATTGCCATTTCCCGGGTTTCATCCATAATTGCACCAGCTACCGTAAACCACCGGCTATCTTCTGTTGTGGGGTTTTCAGTTTCACCACCGGTCTGATCATCAATGGAGTCATCATTGCTACAACTTACTGAAAAGCCTAAAAGCCCTGCCAGCGCGGCATAAGTAAAAAATTTATTGAATCGATTTTTCATAGATCTAATTTTAGAAATTATTAAGTGTATAGTTTAGTTTGAGGTAAAAGGCCCTGCCCGGTTTCTGAACGGCAAAATTATCGTAGGCCTGTTTGTTGAATATATTCTTGATATCAAGGCTTGCTACTAGGTTCTTGTTCGGGAAAGCATAACTTACCCCTACATCTTGAATGAGTTGCGCGGGAACTTTAAACTGATCAATACCACTGACTTTCTGGGGCACCCAGATATTGTAAAATGAGTCTACATAACTAAGGTTATAAAATACGCTCAGGACGCTGTTGTCTTGAACAAAGTCTTCAAAATGATAGTTTACATTAGCATTTGAAGTCATAAAAGGTTCGCTGGGAATCTGCACGTCATAAAGGCTGAGTACTTCACCATTCATATCGTATTTTGTATTGTAACGGGTATCAAACTTTGAAAAATTGACAAGCACATTGAGATTATCCCTAAAAATATAGCTGAGTTCTGCATCAAAACCGATGGATTTTGTACGTCCCAAATTTTCAAAAGGGGCGGTTTGAATCGCATCATTGAGGTTGGTTTGGGTTTGTCTTACAATCTTATCCCGTGTATCGCGAATGAAACCAGAAGCACCTATTGAAAATTTGTGTTCCCCTATTTTGTAAAGACCGGCTTTAAAGCCCAGATTGAAATTATTGCTACGTTCTGCGTCTATTCCTGGATTTTCGACAATATTCTCGCCCACATCGCCAAAAACTTCATTTTCAGAGGGCAGGCGTACCGCTTTTTCCGCAGAGGTTAGAAGGACTAATGCAGGCATGGCTAAATATGAAACCGCAGTGCCATACCCCAGTGTACTGGTCTTATTGCTGAAATATTTTTCAACACGTACTGTTTCCCCATTTTGATTTTCGGCAATAGGATCCATTTTTTGGACATTTTGCTGGTAATATTTACCGAAAACAGTCGATTTGAACCTGTTTTCCAATAAGCGCATTTCATAGGTAAGCGCAGAAACATTCTTCCGCAGGTCGCGTGTCCCTATAAAATTGCGTTGCAGATCAGACTTGATCTCATCATCTTCCTCCCTGGCGATATCATAAAAAAGATGGTTGAAAATGAATTTGTGCTGTTCCGAAAGGCTATAGGCTATACCACTTCTAAAGGAGAAAATCTCCCTGTTTATATTTGCGATAGTAGGTTCACCCTGCTGCGCGCCCTGTGGGCGTAAAATAGGATCTCCGTCCAGATCACGGCTCAATTCGCCAAACCAGTTATAATTATATGGTACGGTATCGTTTACTGTTGTTTTACGCTTGCTGTAGATGCCCTGAAAGTTCACATCCAGGCCATCAACGATATTCGCTTTGTTATAGGTTAAGTTGAACACATCTGCATGCGCCTCAACAAACCTGCCTTTGTAAGGAATAGACATAAATGCACCATGCTGAATCTCATTGTAAGAATCTGAATTGGTATAGCCCACAGAAAAATTATCTGCCCATTTTACCTGATTATAACCCAGTTCTACAACACCTCCATACGAACGGAAAGCATCATTAAAGCGTTTTGCCCTGACATAATCGTAGCGACCATTCGGTAAAATATTGCGAACGAATTTTCCCCAGACTTCATAATCATTGTCAGAATAATTGTAAAAGCCAGAGGCACGTGTATAAAAACCTGAAGTTTTTGAATTGTAAGTAGCGTTAAAGTTGGCCTGGGTGGTGTTGAACGATCCATAAGACAGCGAGGCGCTCAGATTGTTGGACCGGTTTTTCTTCATGATAATATTAATGGCACCGCCCAGCGCATCATCTGCAAGTTCACCGGGAACAACACCTTTGTAAACCTCTATACGTTCAATCATCGCAGGGTTGATACTGTTGAGGTCAAAGGAAGAACCATAAGTGGAAATAGGAATTCCGTCTATAAACATCTTGATCGAATTTCCAGATAGTCCATTTAAATTATAATCTACCGAAGAGCCCATGCCCCCATTTTGCCGCACTTTTACTCCCACCGATCGGTTAAGCAGTTCATTAGTCTGTAAGTTTTGATAGGAAGCTGCTTCGGTTTCTATAACATTTACGGCAAATCCTTTTTTTTCAATTTCAGACTTGATGGATTCAATTTGAATAACCACATCGCCGAGTTCATAATCAGAAAGATCATTGATGAGAATATCAAAGTTGACATGATCATCGGTCACGATTACCTGTTGATATTCTATATAGTCGTCTTTATTTATTTGGACTACATAAGTTCCGGAACTCATATCTTTATGAATATAAGTACCAGAAGCATTTGAGAATGTGCTCTTCTTCAAACCAGATTTAGATACTATGATTTCCGCACCAGTTACCACATAGCCATTCTGGTCTTTTACAATGCCCTGAATATCATACTGCGCATGAGCTATCCCAGAAATTAAAATTAGAAATAAGAGTATTATTCGCGGCATTAAATGAATTTTAGGCAAAAATAACCTTATTTAGACTAAATACAAATAGATATGTGAAATTATTTATAATTAATTTAAATAGCCAGATAATAGGTTTGATAAAGAAGGACTTAATCAGTAACAATCCAGTTTTACCTGATCTTTTTCTTCGTAGTAGGATAGGGCAGGTTTATTGGCTTTTTGCAATAGTTGCTCTACAGTTGATAGTACATCGCGCTGCATGGCTAATGATCCACAAAGCATGAGCGTGCCACCCTTTTCAAACGTAGTTATCAATCTTTCTTGATTTTGTAAAACCAGGTCCTGAACATAAGTTTTGTTACCTTCTCGGGAATAGCATTTTTCAAAGGTCAGGTTTTTGTTAGTTGCGAGGTGTTTTTCCAGAAGTGTTCTATAAAGTTCTGAAGACGATTTTGTACGGGTTCCCCAGAGTAATATACTATTTCGATTTTTCCGGCTGCTAAGCATTCCTAAAAAAGGGGCGATTCCCGTACCGTTTGCAACCATAAATACCGGGGAGTTATTTTTTGGTAAATGGAAATGTATATTCTGCTGAATGCTAGCTTTTAATTTGTCACCCTTCCATAAACTGCTCAGATAAGGCGAACAAATTCCCTGTTCGTGCTTTTTGACGCTGAGCACTATATTTTTGTCCACTTTAGCGATAGAATATTGCCTTGCAAGCTGCTGTCCTGGCGGAACAATCGCAAGCAAATCCCCAGATTGATATTTGGCTTTCTTTTTCGGCTTTAGCCAAAGCAGAAAAGTGTCATCCACATTAAGTTCACTACGGCGTATTACTTCGAAGTGTCGTTGTTTTTCGACCTTTTTTGCTGTTTTTTGATGCTTAATCTGCAAAGGGATGCCAAGCACATCAGCCAGCGCGTGAACCCAGGATTGAAAGCTTTCAGCAGATTGCTCATTGATTTTATGCAGTTTCAAACATTGCTTAAAGGAAGGCTGCTGTTGCAATAAATAGTCAATGTCAACGGCAAATTTACAATAGTCGGGATATTGGGTAGAACCAAAGCCCAAAACGGCAAAATCTACCTGATTTTGGGCGATTTTAGGTAATAATTGGGTGAATTTTCGGGCATTTGTGGTAGCATCGCCTTTACCGTATGTAGCGGTAAGTATAAATATTTTTTTGGCATTTTTAAATGTGGTATATGCATTGAGCGGTGCCAGAAAAGTCTTTTTGCCACAAGCGCTCAGTGCGTTGTAAAGTTGGTGCGCAAAGGTAAAAGTGGTTCCCATTTCTGAACCCACCAGAATGATATATTCACAATCTTCTTTAGGCGGCATTTTTTTTATGGAAAAGCCCTTTTTTCGATTTTTCAGACTGATCGCAAAACCAGAATACATAAAGAATAAAATGGATAAACTACTGAGCAAAAGTATTACCGACCATAAAACACTTCCCGTACCGGTATGGGTAAGCAAGCTAAAGCGGGTAGCTAAGGTCACAAATGGGTAATCTCTACGGCTTATTACTGCCCCTGTTTGCTGATTTACCTCAATTTCCTGATCTTCCAGGGCAATGTTGTAATATTCTTCGGGATCTGTAGAAAATGGGAAATCCACTTTACGTACATCGGCAAGTTTGAGTTCCTGAAACAGCGGAATATCCGAAATATGATCATAAATCACCTTAAAATCAGGTGATTTTATCTGTGTTTTGACTGTTTTTGTATCGGGAAGCAGGGAGAATTTTTCCGCGGAAAGATAAACGCCTGTGGTAGCGATAATAATAATGGGCAGGATAAACCACCGGCTCAAAATGACATGGTAGCGCTGGGCAAAATTGCGATCCCTTACTTTAGAAAAGAATTGTTTGAACCCACCTTGCCGCTGTGCCAGCAATAAAATACCGGAAATGGCGATCAGGCAAAGCAATAAAGAGACCAGACCAACAAAAAAGCGGCCCAATCCTTTTAAAAATAGCGATCTATGTAGGGTAGTGGCAAACTGGTAAATGGAAGAGCGCGGCGCAACTTTGCCCAGGGATTCTCCCGTAAGCGGATCTATGTAAAGATCCAGACTTTCAAAATTTGCATTTAAAACCGAAGTTTTTACAAATCCTGAGGGTTCAACTTCTAAGGTGAAAACCTCTTCGTAGTTTTCCTTTAATATCCTTAGCGTTTGAGCCAGCGGAACCTCTTCTAAATTACTGGCAGCATACCCCTTGGCCTGATGAGCAATGGGCTCTACCGCAAGAATGGCTCCGGTAAGGGTTGCGATCAATAAAAAAAGGGAAGAGGTGAGAGCCAGGATAAAATGGCTATACCGCCATAGCGAACGCGTCATGGGCAAGGTTTATTGAGCAAGCATGCGCACGTAGCGAATAAAGCCTTTACCTTCTTTTTTGCTTTTTAAATTCTCAGAGGTGAGTTCAAACTGAAGGTCATCTTTATAATACTTTTTGTCTTCCACAGATGTTTCAAAGCGTAGTTGATAGCCTTTGTCAATTTTATCTACCGGAATTTGAAGAACACTTACACTACGCTCACCACCGCTAACGGTCGCGCCGGAAATCCCATCGATATTAGAACTTTCCTTAGAATAAAACTGCCACCATTCGGTGATTTCGCTGTACCACTCATCATCAGTTCCCTGTACATAAAGTGTTTCTTCATATTCGCCTTCTGGATTTAAGAGGGAAACGACCATATAAGCACCTTCACCCTCATAATTAGTCATCTGGATGAGACATTTTACGGTTTTCTTATCGGCCGCAGTGAAGCCTACGATTAAAAAACCGACAAGTAAAAGCACTGGAACTATTCTATATAACTTTTTCATAAATTGAACTTTCTTAATTTAAAAACTTTATGGCAACCCCGTTTTCCTTTAACAATTCATTTTCGCTTGCCAGATCGTAAGCACTTTCTTCAAAAGATGTTTTTACATTTTTATCTGCGCCCTGAGCGATAAGATATTTCAAAACCTCATCATTTTGAGCTTTCATTGCTGCGATATGCAATGCGGTTAATCCTTCATCATTTATCGCGTTGATAGGGATGTTCCATGAAGCAACTTCTTTGAGGAGGTCAGGATTATTCGTTTTTGCCGCAATATGTAAAGCGGTATTTCCTTCGTTTTGGACTGTATTTAATGCGATTTTATGCTTTTTTAGGAGGTCCAGCTTGGCATTAAAAGCGTCTTTATTTCTGGGGCTATAACCATCAACAAGATAATAGGCGAGCGAGTTATTGTTATTGTCCTTTTGATCGTTTGGCTTTTTTTGTTTCTCTAAAAAGAAATCTACAACTTCTGGGCTGTTATTCTGTAATGCCAGCATCAAGGGAGTTTGCGCCTGCTCATTGGTAGCCTCTGGATTTTTAGAATGAGTATAAAGAAAATTTACAATATCCAACTTGTTTCTTGAGGCCGCGTTGAGCAAAGGTGTATTTCCTTCTGCATTCGCTTGATCAACATCAAGACCTTTCTCCAGAAAAAAGTTCAGAACGTCCATGTCTTTTGAACGATAGGCCAAACTGTGCAAGGCAGTCTCACCTTTTTTTGTGACTACTGCTGGATCAAGTCCCAAGGCATTAAGATATTCAAAAAGGTCAAGGGAATTAGTATGCCCACGGCTACCCTGTGCCGCAAATAGAAAAGCATTTTCACCTTCTTTATTTAATGTTTTGTAATCATAATCTCTATCAACAAGACTTTGCAGGAATGAAATATTGCCTTTACGGGCAGCATAATTAAAGATCCCGTTACCGCTATCATCTTTTTCTTTTGGGTTGATGCCTTTAGTGATAAAATAATCCATATCCTTTGCTGTTTCCATATTTGGGGAAAGCAAGAGAAGTAAATTGGCTCCATGATCTGTTTTTTCATTAGCCAGAACGACACCGTATTCTTCAAAAAGATCATAGATTTCAGGATTGGTCTGCCCTCCATTCGCGGCAAACGCAACGGGAGTGTAGCCATGGCTATCTGTTACATCAAGCTTTGCACCTTTTTCAAGAAGCTGTTTCATAATCTCAGGGCGGTTTGCATAAGCGGCCCAGAAAATATAGGTACGGCTATCATGTGTTTTTTTATTAACATCGTTGCCTTCAAATGATAATAAATAGCTAATGACATCACTACTCGCTCCGCCTAGGGTTGCTAAAACCGCAGGATCAAAAGCATTACTTGCAAATTGGGCAGGATCATTCCCAGCCGCAATCTGTTCTTTTACGATGGTGAGGTCTGGATTTTTTTCCCAGAATGAACGTTCCAATAAAATATTTTCCTCCTGCGAAAAGGCTGTTGAAATAGTTAGGAGTATTAGTAAAATCAAAGCTTTTTTCATATCTCATTTCATAAAAACGGATCAAATTACCATAGATCAGTTTTAAGTTTATATATTAATTTAATGTTTGGGGATTTTCGTCAAATCCTATTCGGCAACCAACTTTTAAATGTATTCTACAAAACTAGTAATATTTATTTAGAATTAATAAAAATAAAAAATTTTGTTTTATTTCATAGAAAAGCCACGTTCATGGAACGTGGCTTTTAAAAAATGTAACCCTATCTAATTTTAAATTTAGATGTGAAATCGATTAGCTATTATCAGCTGCGATTTCTAAAGCTTGTGCTTTTGTTAGCGCTTCCTGAACAAGATTTCTTTGTTTAATCAATAATTCTGAAGTAGAAGGGGGAACTTCTTTATCATTAATAATTTCATCGTAATCTTCAATAGCAGCTTTCTCACCACGTATGGCTTCTTCTAAAATAGCTTCTTCTTTATCTGAACTAAAAGCCGACTTTAAGTCCATCCAAGCGCGGTGCAAGTCACCCTTAATGCTAGTACCTTTATCAGGTTCCTGCCCATAACTGCTCAATTCCGCTTTAATGGCATGGCCAAAGTCGTAACGATCCTTCGCCCTCGATTCAAAATAACTTTTCAAGGTTGGGTTTTTGACGTCTTCAGCTGCTTTTTTATAACCAGCCTCAGCATCGTAATTCTTTTCTAGTAATGTATTTAGTTTTTTACCTATTTCTTCTGAATAATTCATAATTCGTTTTTTTTGGTTTCTATTATAAAGTTAACGGAGACAGGCGTTACAAAAATCTTAATTGATAGTTTTTAACGAATAGAATCCGTTTTATATAGATTTCCTTCACAAAAAACCCTTAGCATAGGAGAAAGCTAAGGGTTTTTATAGTTTGATGTATGAATTTATCTAATCATTAGTATCAAATGCCTTGTTGATTCTCGCAATCAGATCTTCATAATGATAGGTGGTCAAAGCATCCCCACTTCTCGATTTTCGTTTGTATAGATCTATTGCCAGCCGTTGCAATTCACCACGCATTAGCGCTACGACATCAGATTTCAAAAGATTTTCACCATCTTCAGTTTCTGCTTTCTGCAGTATTTCAGCGGCAGCATCTATATAGGAGCGCTGTAAGTTGCGGCGATAAGCGTCTACAGGTTTGCCCGAATATAGTTCGCTATAAACTCCCTTGCGCACATCATCTAACATGGAAAGGGGCGCGTATGCGGAATTCCCGTTGCGCTGTTCATTTTCACTCATTCGGGAGATTCTATCCGCATCAAGCAGATAATTCATGGCGCGTGTTTGTAAGTTCTGTACACGCTCTATAGCTCCATCTGCTTCTATACGGTTCAGGATATTCTCATCAAGCAACCATTCTGGGGTGGTAAATGCGTTTTCATTGAGAAAGGCAATTGCTTTTTGTTGCATTGCTTTAGGGACCGGGTTATAAACAACGCCCTCCTGATTAGAAGTTTTTAAGGTTTCATAAACTCCTCCCACATTGGCAATGACATGATAAATATAACCTCTCCATAAACTGGTAAGTTCGCTGTAGACTTCATCAAGTTCCGCATAATCAGCGCCTTCTTTTGCTGTCCATTCCACCAGATTGGGAACTACTTTTTTAAGATTTGCCAGTCCATACGCACTTGCTTTTACCTGGTCGCGACCCAGGCTTTCCCGTTGTGATTGCGGGTCTACTCCATCACGACCACTACCGAATTCATATATAGGATCGCCCGCTTTCACAAGAATCCACTGGTCTAATGTGCTTTTTTCCGCTTTAGCGGAATTTGCTTCTGGCAGATAACGGTAGCCCCAATTAATGGCATACAGGTCATAAGGACCCATCATGCGTATATAGCGCACACCTTCATCACCGGGCTGCGCCACATAATTTACGCGTGCGTAATCCATTATACTTGGCGTTAAGCCATATTTATTAGTAAAATTGGCATCTCGAAGGGAATCTGTGGGATAAGCCGAACTTGCTTTCATATTGTGTGGCATTCCCAGGGCATGTCCCACTTCATGGGCGATCACCATACGCATCATTTCGCCTATTTCCGCCTCTGGCGTATTCAGCGTACGCGCATTGGGATTTTGTGCTCCAGCTTCGATCATAAAACGGTTACGGTACGAGCGTAAATGGTTATGGTACCAGATGATATCACTTTCAATAATTTCACCGGTACGCGGGTCGCTTACTGAAGGTCCCACCGCGTTCCTGGTTGTGCTGGCAATGTAACGCACCACAGAATAACGCGCATCTTCCGGACTAAATTCCGGGTCTTCTTCTTTTGTGGGGGGATCTTTAGCAATGATCGCATTTTTAAAACCCGCTTCCTCAAAAGCCACGTTCCAGTCTTCTATACCCTTTTTAAAATACGGTCTCCATTTTTCTGGCGTACCCGGATCAAGATAATAAACGATGGGTTTTACAGGTTCTACAAGTTCGCCACGTTTATAAGCTTCCATATCCTTTGGTACCAGTCGCCAGCGGCGAATGATCTCATAATCATCAGACTTTAGTTCGTCAGAATTGTAATCGTATTTTTTAGTCGTAAACCAGCCCACGCGATCGTCTGCTATTCGCGGTTGCATTTTATCTTTTGGCAATAGGATCATTGACTGGTTCATGAGCAAAGAGATCGTACCGGCCTGGTCATTTTCGGGTGGTTCTTCAGCCTCGTAAGTAGCCACATGCTGTACTTCTATATTCTTCGGAAATGATTTTACAGATTCTATAAACGATCTGCTTTTATCTAATTTCTTTACTTTGTACTGCTTTTTTAAGCGAGGGGAAATCCCGCTCAATGCCTGAATATCTTCTTCAAAGAGCCCATTAACCTCAATCACCACAGCGGTAGAGTCCTTAGAATAGGCTACGATTTTTGAACTGAAAAGTATCGGAAAGAAATTGTTTGCCTCTACGCTATAGTTAATGGGCGATTCTGGATCACTTTGATTTTCAAAGCTCACCACTTTCATATCCACCTGCTTATCCCGTTTAGACCAGCGCACTACCTGCTCATTTACCTTTGAACCAGCATTAACATAACCGCCGCCAAAGTTATTGGGAACCTTGGCAATCCTACTTACCAGCAGCATATCTACCCCAAAAAGAGAATCTGGGATCTCATAATACAACTTCTCATCCACGCGATGGGTTTTGAAAAGGCCATCATCTGTAATGGCCTTTGCGGTGATTACCTTATCGTAATATTTAATACCATTCGGTAGTTTTTGTTCGTTTTCACCTGTTTTTGATGCAGAAACAGCTTCTTTTTGAGTAGAACAGCCTACGACGAAAAGGAGCACAGGAATGATGGAGAATAGTTTTTTCAGCATTTTAGGAAGTAAATATTTTATTAAAGGCATAATTTAAGGATTTCTTTGTCTATGCCTTCTAGAGAAGGAAACTTTTTATAAAGCGATCTCGATAAATGCTCCTGCGTCGCACACTCGATCTGACATTCTTGTCATTGCGAGTTTTTTAGTTGAAAACGCAAGTGGAAGCCAGAAACCCGCGAGAAACAGCTCTAGAATTGCTAATAATGATCACGAATCTTTAGCAGTATTTTTTCCATCCCTTCCTTTAGCGTAGCTGAAGGCACGATATAATTGCTGTTCATAAAACTGAAAAGCAGCATTTTTCCGCTTTTGGTTTTTATAAATCCGCTTAGGCTGTGATTATTGCTCATACTACCGGTTTTAGCGTAGAGATAGGGAATAGCACCGCTGTAATTTTCTAAACTCCCTTCTTTTCCGCTAACGGGTAAAAATTGGATCACTTTCTCCACCGGCATTTTTTCGGTGATCAGCTCCAGGACCTTGATCATGTTGCGCGGGGTTTGCAGGTTGTAACGCGACAGGCCAGAACCGTCCACCCAGATAGGTTTATCTGGTAATTGTTTAAAGGCATTTTCCTTCATATAGTCAATGGCGATGCCGGTTTTGAGCGTATCAGTAAGTACGCCGGCAGCAAGTAATAAAATCTGTTCTGCAAGAAAATTATCACTTACCATCAGCATCTGTTTATAGAGGCTATCTGTAGGAATACTATAAAGCGTTTTTTCGATTCCATTGAATGGGCGGTATTTTGAAATTAAACCAACTTCCTTTTTAAGCGTGTCTTCCAGGACTTCAACAAAAAGTTCTGGGGAATATTTAAGGGGAACTTCCTGCCGGAAAGAGGTATCACGAACCATATTTTGATAAAAAACGGTGTTTTCGTTCAATTTTCGGCTTAAACGGGATGTTTTTTGAAGGTTTAAGGAGTCCAGAACTAGGTTTTTCTTATAATATTTGGGATAGGCTTCCGGGACTTCTTGCGAGTCGTTCTGGGTGAATGTTGCGCGATTTGCATAAATAGGATAGGCCGCACGCTCTACGCTGTAATAATAATCATAGTCATCCCAGGCCCAGCCTGGGCCAAAATGGGTTTCCGTATAACTGGGCACTTCATAGAAAAGACATTCCCTGCGATACCGTAAAAAATCCAATATGTTAGAAGAAGGGAGATCAGTATTAAGTAGCGAGGGATCCCCCGTCCCACTAAAAATAAGGCTATCGCCAGAAACATGATATTTCAACGCAGGTACCGAATCCCCTAAAATGGATAATCCAGTATAAAAAGTGAGCAGTTTTGTATTTGATGCCGGCGTAAAATATTTATCGGCATTGTGGGTGTAAAGCATTCTTTTTTCCACAGGATCATAGAGCGCAAGCCCGGCAAAACCCTGCTCAAAACAAAGCGAATCCATAAATGTGCCTGTGATTTCCTTATGTAGCTTACCATGTGTACCACAAGAAATCAGCATAAATAGGGTAATTAGTACACCTACAAACCCAAAAACTGTCTTCATATTTTAAAAATAGCTAATAATTGGATGTAGTTATGTATATCTGTGGGCATTCCTAAAAATATTTTGATTCCAAATAAAACAAATTTAGGCATAGGGTCAAAATCAATCTTATGCTCTGGACATGAATCTCGCGTTAGGGATTGCAGTGACTCTGCTAGCCCCCTATCGGGAGGAAGCCTTTTTGCGAGGCACGAGCAAAAAGATTGCAACGCAAAGCCCGACCCGCAGGGAAACGCCCTAAAACTTCTATATCATTACATAAATCGTCCTATTTAAACCCAATTTTTCGCTCCTAAGTAACTATTTAAAATGCTTTGAAAACAGATTCTGTGTTAGGGATTGAAGTAACTCTGCCAGCCCTACCGGTAGGAAGCCTTTTTGTGATGCACGAGCAAAAAGATTGCAATAAAGCCTTACCCGCAGGGAAACGCTTTAAACCAACAAATGGATCAAAATATCATTTAAAGGAACTTATAGAAAACAAAAAACCCCCACCAAAATTATTGGAGGGGGTTATCATTCAGTTTATTTCTTTCCCGTCTTTATCTGTAAAGCGGTACTCGAGATACGTGTAAGCATCTCTGGGCATGATTTTTACCCATTTTTTATATTCTAAAAACCATTTAGAACGTACAGAAGGAAAGCCTTTTGTCAAGAAGGCCGCTATAAAAGGATGCGTGTGCAGTGTGATCTTTTTATAGTCTTTTTTATTTTTAAAAATTCTGATAAGGTCTGTATGAATTCGGTTTACCACGCCTATTGGGGCTTCGATCTCACCATCACCGTTAGGATCTACCTCCCGGGTCTTGATGTTCATCTCTGGCCTTACCCGCTGCCTGGTAATCTGGATCAAACCAAATTTACTGGGCGGTAGTATTTTATGCTTGGCGCGGTCATCGCTCATTTCCTTTTTAAGAAGGTTGAAGAGCTTTTTACGATTTTCAGACTTGCCCATATCAATAAAGTCGATCACGATAATGCCGCCCATGTCTCGTAAACGGAGCTGGCGTGCAATCTCGGCCGCGGCGATCATATTGACCTCAAGTGCCGTTTCTTCCTGGCTTTTTGCCTTATTGGAACGGTTACCACTGTTCACGTCAATGACGTGCAGCGCTTCGGTATGCTCTACAACGAGGTAGGCACCGCGACTCATGGTCACGGTTTTACCAAAGGAGGTTTTGATCTGTCGCTCGATCCCAAATTTTTCATAAATGGGGACACTGTTTTGATAGAGCTTTACAATGTTTTCTTTTTCAGGAGCAATTTCCTGTAAATATTCCTTGAGTTGATGGTAGAGTGTCTCGTCATCCACGCATATTCCGCTAAAGGAATCATTGAATAGATCCCTAAGGATGGAGGAGGCCCTGTTCATCTCGCCCAGTACTTTACTGGGTAGGCTGGCATTTTGCAGTTTTTTGCACATTACATTCCAGCGGTCCACAAGATTCTGTAGGTCCCTGTCCAGTTCTGCAACCAGCTTGCCTTCTGCGACGGTACGTACAATCACCCCAAAACCTTTGGGGCGTATGCTCATAACCAGACGCTTAAGACGTGTTTTTTCCTCTTTGGATTCTATTTTTTGAGAAATGGAAACCCTATCTGAGAAAGGTACCAGAACAACATATCTGCCTGCTATGGAAAGTTCACTGCTTATCCGCGGGCCTTTTGTAGATATGGGTTCTTTTACAACTTGTACCAGCAAGGGCTGGTTAGACTTGACAGCATCGGCAATCTTTCCGTTTTTGTCTATGTCTTTTTCCTTATTGAAATTCTTTAAGGAGTATTCTTTTAATTTACCTGTGCTTACACGTTTTACAAACTGCAATAAGGTGGGAAGTTGTGGCCCAAGGTCATGATAATGCAAAAAAGCATCTTTCTCATAGCCTACATTGACAAATGCGGCATTAAGTCCTTGAACCGTTTTGCGTATTTTAGCAACAAAAATATCGCCTACGTTAAACTGGTTATCATCTTCATCCTTATGCAATTCTATTAGTTTACCATCTTTTAAAAGGGCAAAATCAACTGAAGTGGAACTAGATCTAATGATTAATTCATTATTCACGCTTCATTAAATTATATCCATGTCTGCGCAGGTGCGCACACACAAATGGATTAAACATTTTATTTTATCACAGGATTTACCGGTAAGAAAGGCAGTGATCACATATCACAAGCCTGTTCTAGATGTCAATGAACGATCCCCATTGCGTAATGGGGAGATAAAAGAAAAAGTAGTTTAAAACTACTTTTTCTTTTTGTGACGGTTAGCTCTACGTCGTTTTTTACGTTTGTGTGTCGCTACCTTATGTCTTTTTCTTTTTTTACCGCTTGGCATAAAAATTTAGATTTAAAATTAATATTTATTTGTTTTCTACAGCCACATTGGATTTCACACCTTCTACAAAAACCTTGGCAGGTTTGAAAGCGGGAATGTTATGTGCTGGTATTTTAATGGTTGTGTTTTTAGAGATGTTACGACCTGTTTTCTCAGCGCGTGTTTTGATTATAAAGCTGCCAAAACCTCTAAGATAGACATTATCTCCACTTTCCAATGAGTTTTTTACTTCACTCATAAATGTTTCGATAGTTGCCTGAACATCATTTTTCTCTATTCCTAGCTTTTCAGAGATTTTCCCAACTATATCTGCTTTAGTCATTATAAATTAATTTAGGGGGGTTAAAATTTTTAAGGGTGCAAAGATAACAATTTATCTGATTATATTTAACACCTAATTGATTTAAATATAACTACATAAACGGCTAAATTCGCAAAAAGTTTCATTTTGTGAATGATTTAACTAACAAGCTGATCTCTTGGTACTTAATTAATAAGCGAGAGCTGCCCTGGCGCAATACCATAGATCCCTACAGTATTTGGCTTTCAGAAATTATACTTCAACAAACCCGTGTAGATCAGGGAATGCCTTATTATTTCAGCTTTGTCGAAAAATATCCTACCGTACATGATTTAGCGAAAGCGCCAGAAGACGATGTGCTTAAATTGTGGCAGGGGCTAGGCTATTATTCCCGAGCCAGAAACCTGCATGCCACCGCAAAAATGGTTAGTAACGAGCGCAATGGCAAGTTCCCGGACACCTATAAAGGCCTAAAAACACTAAAGGGAGTGGGTGATTATACGGCGAGTGCCATTGCTTCCATATGTTTTGGAGAGGATGCGGCAGTTGTAGATGGCAATGTGTACCGTGTGCTGTCGCGCGTATTTGGTATCGATACGCCTATCAACACCGGAGCCGGCCAGCGCGAGTTTAAAGCGCTGGCGCAGGAACTTATAGATCCTAAAGAACCAGCGCTTTTTAACCAGGCGATTATGGAATTTGGAGCCATACAGTGCAAGCCTAAAAATCCGTATTGCCTACACTGCCCACTTAATGATCGTTGCGTGGCACTCAAGGAAAATAAAATTGATAGTCTGCCGGTCAAAAAAGGAAAGGTCAAGGTTAGGAATAGATATTTTAATTACCTTGTCTTTATGCTAAACGGAAAATTTACGCTTTTAAAACAACGCACGGACAAGGGAATCTGGCGCGGTTTGTTTGAATTTCCATTGCTGGAGAGTGAAAACAATCTTGATCTTGCCGAATTTGTTGACCAACTAAAAAATCAAACCTTTAAGGAGGAAAATATTGCGGAATACGTCAATAAAATACATCCAGGAAATATTCAATTATACAATGCGGAAGCCGTTCAGCATAAATTGTCGCATCAGCATCTTTTTGTGAAATTCTGGATCGTTCAATTGCAGGAAGATCACGTAGGGAACGCTTTGATCCCAATTGAAAATATACACGATTATGCAGTGCCCCGGGTAATTGACAGGTTTCTGGAAACCTTCGATTTTTGAATGAGGAAATGCGTGGATGAGGAAATTAGAAGATGTGTGGATGAGAAAATTTGTGAATAAGGGGTGTTCAGATCGACAAATCTTCAAATCAACAGATTCGCACATCAAACCATCCGCACATCAGATAATCCTCTAATCCTCAATAACATTATAATCATTTTCCACAGCAATAGATTCCCTGCTAAAATACATTTCAAGTTCTTTTTGTGTTGCTTCAGAAGTAATGATATCTTTTACAAGTTTTCCTTTTTCAAGAACGACAATGCGCTGGCATACTTCTGTGACATGTTGTAAATCGTGACTGGAAACGAGTACGGTTACACCGGTATCTTCCGCAAGTTTTTTGATGATTCCCTTAAGGCGTATTTGTGTGGTGGGATCCAGGTTTGCAAAAGGTTCATCTAAAATGATCACATCAGGATTGCCTATTAGCGTAGCCACAATGCCCACTTTTTTCTGATTTCCCTTAGAGAGGTCCCGCAGGTATTTGCGTTGGTGGAGGATTTCATCATTAAAGAAATCAGTAAAACCAGCCAATAAACGGTCTACATCAGCCTTATTTTGACCACGTAATTCACCAATAAAATAGAAATATTCTTCCGGGGTTAAGTATCCTATCAGGAAAGTTTCGTCTATAAAAGAAGCCGTATGCGATTTCCAACTTTCGTCTTCATTGACCTTTACTCCGTTGTTCTCAATAAATCCCGTAGTGGGCTGAATGAGATCCAGCAATGCACTAAACAGCGTGGTCTTACCCGCGCCATTGTTACCTACCAGCCCAAAGGACTGACCTTGTGGGACATCAAGCGTTTCAATATTTAAAACGGTAACACCTTTGTAAGTTTTTGAAAGTTCGTGAATATGTATCATATTATTGCTATTACTATTATCATTAATATTTAACCTGAAACATTTCCGCAATCCATTAAAACCCCTTTGGGGGTAAGGGGGAATTACGTAGTTTGCTTGTAAGCAGCAATGGTTTTATATTTTTCGGCTTTATAGACCGACTCAATTTTTTTGAACATCCAGTCCCTAAAGGCAAAACCGGCCAGGCCGGCAAGTGCTATCAGCGCATAGCCAAATGTAGGTCCCAGGGTAAAATGACCAGCTGCGTAGAGAATTATGGGAAGTAAAAATTTTGGGATCGAAATCAAAATGGATTTTAGATTGAATGCGGAAGAGTCGCCAAAGGCTTTTTTTCCGCTGGTTAAATCTATGGGGGATTTGTTAAAAGCTCCACCCAGCATTACCACGTGCGCATTCACTCCCATATTAAAGATACCACCCACTACGATCGCGGCATATGCCTGCCAGCCGTAATATAAATATCCTGCTCCTAAAATAGTACTAACCGCCGTAGCCATGACGATGAGATACCATTTTGAGGTAAGATATTCCTTATAACTGATGTTCTGGGTCATCATTAAGGGATAATAGGAACTGTCCCAACTGGGTACAAATTGACCAAAACTGAACAGAAAACCTCCAGAGACAAAAATCCCGGCAAAAATTTTCATAAAAGGATTATTATAACTTTCTATCCCTCCCGTAAAAAAAAGAAGGCCATAAAACAAGAAGGCAACGCTCATGATTACCGTGGTCTTGCTGCGCTTATTCCTTTTTATAAGTTTGATGTCGTTTTTAAGGAATATGGAAATACGCCCAAAACGGTTGAGCCAGTCCAGATTTTCAGTAGAAGCTGTGCTCGCTTTTGTCGCCAGGCCGGCATCCATGTATAAGCGTGCGCTAAAGTAGCGGTGTGCCAGATATATCATTAGGCCAAGTACGATCAGCGGAATCAAAAATAACCAGTAGGTACTGTACAAGTTTTGAAAGAAAGGAAGTGCATACTCAGTAATGTCAAAATAACCATAATACTGTGCACCGCCCAGCGCGGCAAGTCCAAGGGCAACCAACGCTACAAGTCCCTGGGCATCATTAAGGAAAATATTGATAAAATTATTTATGTAGAACAGGAAGATTATCCCTAATAACCAGCAGGTTATGCCCTGTGGGTCATAGCCGTTAAGGAGCAAAACAACCGTAAATGGAATAAAGAAAAATGCGTGTACGAGATTGAAATAGGAAACGGCAGTTTTGCCAAGTGCGTAGTTTACTATCTTTTTCTTGTCAAAAGGGAGTAAAAGCAGCGGTTTTATGTTGATTATTGGCATTTTTTGAAAGAAATACCTGAAAATAAGATCGCCCGCCAGATAATAGATCATAAAGCGGTTAACCGTCTGTAAGGGTTCGTAACCATTTTTTTCCAAACCATAAAAAAGACCTATCCCCGCAAAAGTGAACATGGCGATAAAATAAAGTGCACCAAGTGCCATAAATATTTTAATGACAATATTGGCTTTCAATGATGCCGAACGAAAAAACCCTTTCCATTGCAGGGTGATAAAATGTTTGAACATGCCCTTAGTTTTTGGTTGTCTGTGGTTTGCTTCTTTATTAGTGTGAAAATTAGTAAAATGTTACGCTAGAATATTGAATGCTTTGTATTTTTACCCACAAAAAAGGAATTTATGGCAGATTTTAATCCGCTGAAGATACAGGATATAAAGCGTGAAACGCCCCAGGCGGTAAGCCTTACTTTTGATGTCCCACAAGAATTAAAGCAGGACTATACTTTCAAAGCGGGGCAATATATAACCTTAAAAACCGAAATAAACGGTAAAGAAGTAAGACGTTCCTATTCCCTGTGTTCAACACCGGGAAGTGGACTTTTGAAAGTTACCGTAAAAGAAGTGCCGGGCGGTACATTTTCGGTAGAGGCAAACTCGAGTTTTGAAGTGGGCCAGACGCTTATGGTGCATCCACCAGAAGGTAGGTTTGTATTTGAGCCTGAAACTTCCGCAAAAAAAGATTATGCCGCATTTGCTGCCGGGAGCGGGATCACACCGGTAATGTCTATCATGAAAACCATTCTGGAAGAGGAGCCTAAAAGTAGATTTGTACTCGTTTACGGTAACAAATCGCTGGAGGAAACCATTTATTACAAAGAGCTGTTAGCGCTTCAGCTTAAGTATGGCGACCGTCTGGATGTAGAATTTGTTTATAGTCGTACACAGGAACCAGATACCCATTTTGGCCGTATTGAGCGATCAACGGTCAACTACGTGGTGAAAAACAAATTTAAGGGGCATGATTTTGATCGGTTCTACCTTTGTGGTCCAGAGCAAATGATAAACATGGTTACCGAAGTCCTAACCGAAAACAAAGTTGCTAAAGACAATATTCATTTTGAACTTTTTTCAAGCGATGATCAGAGTGATGTCAGTGCGAGCCTTGATGGCCGGGCCAAGATCAAGATAATCGTTGATGACGAGGAATTTGAATTTGATATGCCACAGGATGAGATTATACTGGATGCGGCACTGAGTCAGGGAATAGATGCCCCGCACTCCTGCCAGGGTGGGATCTGCGCCAGTTGTATCGCTAGGGTTACTAACGGTAGCGCAACCATGCGCAAAAACCAGATATTAACTGATGATGAGGTTGCCGAAGGTCTGGTACTTACCTGCCAGGCACATCCCACGAGCGCAAGTATCACGATAGATTATGATGAAGCTTAAAGGCTGGCAGATTTTGAGATCCTAAGGTATTGGGTTACATTTAGGCAGCATTAGTCCTAAAAATGAACTACTTTAAGTGTTTTGCGTTTATCCGTTATGTTTTTCTATTGTGCTTTTTTACAATGGAAGCGCAACAATTATTGCCGCCGGTTACTAACTTTTCAGTAAATGATTATGGAGCGGCAAGCCAAAACTGGGATGTAGGCAGTGCTGAAGATGGTGTTGTTTATGCTGCAAACAATGAAGGTCTGTTGCGCTATGATGGCCAGCGGTGGCAGTTGTACAGTTTGCCGAACAAAACTATTATACGTTCCGTTTTATGTGTTGGGAAGCGTATTTATACCGGTTCTTATGAAGAATTTGGTTTTTGGGAAAAAGACCTTTACGGAAGCCTTTCTTACACCTCCTTAACACATCTTCTGCAGCCGGCAAGTTTCAATAATGAGGAATTCTGGCAGATCGAACCCTATAAAGATGGCGTTGCTTTTCGCTCTTTTGGTCAGGTTTATATCTATGATAATAAAACCATAAGGGCGATAAAACCAGATTTCCTGATTACTTCCCTTTTAAATGTTAAAGGGAAATTGATTATTGGTTCAAATAAAGGTCAGGTTTACACTTTAACAGGAAGCAAACTAGAACTTCTTTCTTCAAATACGACTCCGGAAGGGGTTCCTATTGCCGCGCTCACTTATTTTGAAGACCAGCTGATCCTGGGAACAAAGGCAGATGGTCTCTTCAAAATGCAAGATCAGGAGATTGTTCCCTGGGAAAATAGCGAGCTAAATGATTTTTTAATTACCCATGAGCTGAATAAAATCTCTACAATCACAACTTCAACAATTGCTTTTGGGACCATACAGGGTGGTTTGCTCATTTTTGACTCCAATAAGGGAAGAACCCTTTATTACAACAGAGGCAATGGACTTACGAACAATACTGTTTTAGCGCTTCATGAGATAAATGGAAACCTCTGGGTGGGTCTCGACAATGGCCTTGATAAAATCAAACTTCAGGGAGGAATTTCTATATATCTGGAAGAAACTGGCGAACTGGGTGCCGTTTATGATATCGCCATAAAAGGCAATGACCTTTATCTGGGTACAAATACGGGAATTCATTTAATTAGGGACAACCATCGCGAGTTTGTACCAGGATCTCAAGGGCAACTGTGGTCGTTCTCTGCCCTTGACGACCAACTTATTGCCAATCACAATAGAGGCATTTTTAAGATAAAAGGTTTAGATCTCCATGAAATTTCTGATCTCACGGGAAGCTATAGTACTACAGCTTTGCTGGGAAGTGATGACTTCTATATTAGCGCGACTTACAACGGTCTGCGTCTCTTAAAAAGGGGGAGCGATAATCTTGAAATAATTGAAAATCCAGATTCAACGTTATATGTACCGCTCAATAAAATAGTATTTCAAGACGAGACTACATTATGGGCAAGTCATCCTTATAAAAATTTTTATAAGGTACAGATTGATCAAAAAGATAAGCATATTACTTCCTACAAGACCTATGGAAGAGATAGTGTTTTTTCCGCCTTTAAAACCAATGTATATCGTATTAAAGATCAAATTTCTTTCTATAATAATGGCGAATGGTTTGTTTATAACACCATACAGGATAGCATTCTTAAATTTGATGCATTACGATCCTACAGCGATTTTGAATTGGTAGGTCAGGAAAACGAAGCTTTTTGGTTCAAAAACAGAAAAGGTTCGGGGTTAATTTATACTGATTTTGCCGGCGATAGTATTTATATCAGTGAGCCCTTACTTGAGGATAATCTTATCAAAGGCTATGAAAATATTGAACGAATCAATGACAGTATATTTTATATAGCCCTTAACGATGGGTATGCGGCGCTAAACTTAAATGCATTTCGTAGAAATAGGAAGAATGAGGAAATCCCTAAGCCCCAATTGGAATATTTTAAAAACACAGCAGATCCCATACAAATAAATGGAGCGTCTGAAGAACCTTCTTTTAAGCGCGCAGATCTATTAACGCTGGGCTTTTCAGCACCTACTGTGAGTAGTTCTTCCTTTATCTATAAACTTGGAGATAATACGGAAAAACCTATGGAAAATGGATTCGTGGATTTTCAAAATCTGGATCCTGGTCATTATGATTTAAAAATCTGGACGCTGGTAAACGGTTCAAAAAGCAAGGATCCCCTGATAATTTCCTTTAGTATAAGGCCACCATGGTATTTCAGTGGGTTTGCAAAAGGTTTGTATCTTATGTTAATGGTTATCATCATTATCTCTATTTATATCGTAAATAAACATAAACTGAATCAGCACCGTCGTGAATTAGAAAAGCGAATTGAGAAAGAACAGGAACGCAAGGTGCAAATCGCAGAACGAAACAATCTTCTAAAAGAAATTGATATCAAAAGAAAAGAACTGGCCAATTCAACTTATCAGGCCGCTCAGCGCAATAAAATTCTGATTGAAGTCAAAAAAGAGCTTGCAGAAGTAAAAGATAAATTTGAAAGTAAGTCAAAATATAACGCCATTGACCAGAAGATAAGTACAATGGTGGAGGGCAAGAATGACTGGAAAGTTTTTGAAGCTAATTTTAAAGATGTCAACCAGGATTTTTTCCAAAACCTATTAAAGCAGTATCCCAATCTCAGTACTAAAGATTTAAAGCTTTGTGCCTATCTCAAAATGAATCTGAGTACTAAAGAAATTGCCCCACTAATGGCAATAACGGTTCGTGGTGTCGAGATTCACAGATACAGATTGAGGAAAAAACTGGATATCAAGACGACTAAGAATTTATCAAAATTCCTTATCAAAAACTTTTGAAAGAATAATTAGAAGCGCTTAAAATAAGAAATAGTCAAAAAAACCTTATCACCAGAATTTGCCTTTATTTTCAAAATTAGGTATTCTCAGTATTCATTTTTTTCTACAACAACATCTAAAATCCACTTAAAAATTACATCATTAGTACATCAAACCTTAAATATGGGCAAGGTTAAACAGTCTGTTTATAGATATAAATAGCTAATTTTTAATGATTTAAGTATTTAAATGCTTTTGATGTATTTGATATGTACCCTTCAACGATAACGTTTGAGGTAAATTTGAGGACTAAATTGAGTTGAAATTTAGAGAGTAATTCAATGAAACCAATTTCAAACAAATAAGGTGTATGAAAACAAAGTTACAGTTCATCTTCTTCCTGATGATGTTCACTTCGCTCGCCTGGGCGCAAGGAGACAAAACAATTACGGGTACAGTTACAGATGATACCGGGGGGCCGTTGCCGGGTGTCAATATTGTAATACAAGGAACCACAACAGGCACCCAGACTGATTTTGACGGAAATTATTCCCTAAACGCATCATCCGGGGATGTATTAACGTATTCTTATTTAGGTTTCGAGACGAAAGAAGTTCCTGTCGCAGACCAATCTGAAATCAATGTAGGTATGGTATCTGCCGCTAGTGATCTAGATGAGGTAGTAGTCGTAGGATATGGTAGCCAGAAAAGGAGCGATATTACTGGGGCGGTAGTCTCTGTGAAATCTGAAGAAATATCAAAGCAGCCTGCAACCAGTGCCCTACAATCTGTACAGGGTAAAGTTGCCGGTGTAAACATTGTCTCTAACGACTCACCAGGATCAAGCCCTACGGTTATTATGCGTGGTCTGGGTACATCAGAAGGTGGTAGGGACCCTTTCTACGTTGTAGATGGCCAGCCGGTTTCTGATATACGAAGTATCAGCCCTAATGACATTGAGAGTATAGATTTCTTAAAAGGAGCCTCTTATGCTAACATTTATGGTATACGAGCAGCAAACGGTGTTATTTTGGTTACAACCAAAAAAGGAAAAAAGGGAGCTCCTGTATTTAGGTTAGAATCTTACTATGGTGCACGGAGTATCCTTAATAAAGTAGATATGGCTAATGGAGCGCAGTATCGTCAATATTTCAATGAGGCTAGTGCAGCAACAGGAAGTTTTCAATTAGCACCTAATCAGGCCTATGATACAGATTGGTATGATGAATTGTTACAGGTAGGTAATATCAACAATAACAGTTTCTCTGTTTCTGGTGCTGGGGATAATATTGACTACTTTTTAAGTTATAACCTGTATCAGGAAGAAGGTATTCTACAAGATGCAACCTATAGAAGGGGTACTATTAGAAATAACAATACGTACCACATGTTTGATGATAAATTCAGGATCATTTCTAATTTGAACATTACTTATACAAAAGAGAGACCAAAACCTTTTGGCGCCTTTAGTCAAGCCTACAGTCAATCGCCTTTAGTGCCGGTTTATTATGATAATGGACTCTTTGGTCAGTCTTTTGTGAATCAGACCACAGGCGTAGTAGGTTATCAAGTGGGTCCAGGGGAAACCTTGGGGAGATTGAACCAGGCAGGGAATCCAGTAGCCAGTGTATTTTTTGCAGATGAAGACATAAACACAACCACGCTACAGGGTCAGCTCAGTGCGGAACTTGACCTTACAGATGATTTGATGCTCACGACCCGTTTTGGGGCTACCAAGTTTTATTCTAAGCGACATGATTTTAATGACATAAGGGCCCAATGGCTTAATGGAGATCCTAGTAGGACCGCAGCGTTTTTTGATGAGCAACGCACAGATCCTGATGGTGATGGAGAGGTTTCTACACAATACGCAAATAACAGGTATGAAGTGCAAAGTGTTGAATCTTTTAGATGGAACTTAGAAAGTTTCCTTACTTACACAAAGACCTTTGATAAGCATGACATTAGTGCAACCCTGGGTCTAAGTCGTGAAAATTTTGGCGGAGGAGAGAGAATTACAGCCCTGGCTTATGATGTTTACAATCAAAAGCGTCTTAGAAGTTTTGGTTACAGAACCGACAGGATTTTTGATGATTCCGTGGATCAGACTACAGGGGATGAATTTCAATCTACAAACCTACAGTCGTATTTTGGAAGGGTAGAATACAATTATGATTCTAAATATTACGTAAGAGGTGTACTGAGAAGGGATGGAACCAGTGATTTTGCTACAGGAGATGGGAATTACTTTGATTATTTCCCGGCAGTGAGTTTAGGTTGGACCATGTCTAATGAGGCCTTTATGGAAAATACGGACTGGTTATCTAATTTGAAGTTTTTTGCAGGTTGGGGTAAGTTGGGTAATGCCAATGTTCCTTTTAATGTACAATCTATAGTCGCGGAAGCAGGAAGTGGCAATACTAATTATGTATTTGGCCCTTCACAAGGTCTAAATTTAGGAGCAGCTTTGGGCAGCCCGGCGTTTCCTATTTCGTGGGAGGTAACCGAAGAATGGGAATTCGGTTTTGATTTTGGTCTGTTTAACAGTAAGTTATCAGGTACCATAGATTATTATGATCGTACAAATACTAATGCAATCCTTGAAGTTAGACCCCTTCTTAATTCAGAATACAGTAATAATTTCTTTGATGAAGCTGCCGAAATAACCAATAGCGGTTTTGAATTTTTAGTAAACTGGAGGGATCAGATAGGTCAGGATTTCAGCTACAATGTAGGTTTTAACCTTTCTACCAATAAAAATAGGGTGCAGAACGTTAAGCCAGCTTACGATGGTGCAATAGGAGGAGATTTGAGTAATGGGCAAATCACGAAGAGATTGCAGGGTGGCCAGCCCATCTTCGCCTGGTGGTTGCTAGAGTCTGACGGCGTATGGGAATCACAGGAGCAAATTGATGATAATGCTTCAATAGGTAATGCTGCGGCAGGACATTTGCGTTATGTAGATCAAAACAATGATGGCGTTATTGATGACAGGGACAAAAAATTCTACGGAAATTATATCCCCACATTTAACTACGGTATCAATATAGGTGTAAACTACAAAAATATTGACTTTAGTGTAGATGGTTTTGGTGTAGGTGGGAACAAAGTGTATAATGGCCTTGCAAATACACGTCTGGGTGTTGAGAATATACCTGTTGATTTATTTAACGGCCGCTGGACACCAGACAATACTTCAGCTTCAAAGCCAGGTTCTAATAGAGATGCATTGGCGTCCTCTTATTGGTTGGAAGATGGTGATTATTTCAGGTTGAACAACGTCACCTTAGGCTACACGTTTGAGGACTTTTCAGTTATCAGTAAAGCTAGGCTTTATGTGACTTTACAAAACCCGTTTATGATCACTAACTATTCTGGCTTTACGCCGGAATTGAATCAGGATGGAAACCCTCAGGGAACAACTGGCGTAGAATTGTCAGCTTATCCCACAACGAGAACGTTCATCTTTGGAGCTAACTTTCAGTTATAATATTAAAAAAACTCATTATGAATACAATATATAAATTAGGTATATGCAGCCTCTTTATGGGCTTCGCAGTTACTTCATGTGATGAATTTGTAGAAGAAGTGGAGGTAATAAACCCAGTTGCTGCAGATAGTGGTGATGATTTTACACCAGCTGACTTTTTAACCGGCGTTTATGGTATGCATACTGACTTTAGTTATGCGTTCTCCTTTTTAGGTATTACCGAAATCATTTCAGATAATGCGGACAAAGGGAGTTCGCCCACAGATACCGGAGCCGACAAAAATTTGCTGGATGGTTTGACCTATACTACATCATCACCTTCTATACGGAGTATGTGGGAATTATGGTATAAAACAATTGGACGTGCATCACAATCTATAGAGATTACTCAAAATGATGCCAATATTGATGAAAACTTACGTTCCCGCCTCATGGGTGAGGCAAAATTTCTTCGTGCGCTCAACTATTTCTGGTTGGTACGTTCTTTTGGAGATGTGCCCATTCAGGAAATAGATCTTATAGCCCGCGCGCCAAAGGCTGAGGTTTACGAGTATATTGAGCAGGATTTAATGGATGCAATAGCTGCTTTGCCATTAAAAAGTGAATATGCCGCTCAGGATCTTGGCCGCGCCACAAAGGGTGCCGCACAGGGTTTACTTGCAAAAGTATATTTATACCAGGAAAAATGGCAGGAGGCCGCAGATATGACCAATAATGTGATCAATTCTGGCATTTATGGCCTTGAGCCAGACTATGCAACCGTATGGAGGGAATCTACAGAAAATGGAATGGAATCCCTTTTTGAAATTCAGGCCCGTGGGGAAATCATTGCACACGGTGTGCAACAATATTCAATGACCCAAGGTGCCCGTGGCGCTGGTGGATGGGGCTGGGGCTTTAACACACCTTCTGAAGATTTATTGAATGCCTATAACGCAGCCGGCGATTCAATTCGCCGGGATGCCACCATCATTTTTGCGGGGGAAACTTTATTTGATGGGAGAGAAGTAAGTGCCGGGGTTGAAAATCCTAGATATAATGAGAAAGCCTATTCTTCAGCATATACAGATCAAGAAGACACAGATAAGAATATTCGTGTACTTCGCTATGCAGAACTGTTACTTATTCGCGCGGAAGCGCTAAATGAGTTAGGTCAATCAGCTGCTGCCTTAGCGCCTTTAAATCAAGTGCGTAACCGCGTAAATTTAGATGATATTACAACTACAGATCAATCGGCATTAGGCGATGCAATCTTTCTGGAAAGAAGACTGGAGCTAGCTATGGAGCATGACCGCTGGTTTGATCTCGTCAGGACAAAAAAGGCTGCTGCTGTAATGACAGCACTGGGTCTTCCCTTTCAGGAAAGAAACTATTTGTTTCCCATACCGAACAACCAATTGATACAAACACCAGAAATGACTCAGAATCCAGGATGGTAAACTTAAAAACACATAGGAATAAAATTGTTTTGGTTCTTGCGCTTATCGTTTTAACCATAAGCTGCAAGAACAAGGAAAATGAACAGAAATCTGCTGCCGTTGCTACAACGGCGGCAGATTCCGTTTCTACGGAAGCCTTACTGGATACGGTGCAGCAGCAGACCATAAATTATTTCTGGGATGGTGGCAATCCAGATTCTGGCCTGGCATCAGAGCGTATCCACATGGACGGGGTTTATCCCAGCAATGATAAAAACACGGTCACCATAGGGGGTACTGGTTTTGGACTTATGGCTATTTTAGCTGGTATAGAACGCGGTTTTATACCTAAAAAGGAAGGTTTTGAGCGTTTTCAGAAAATGGTGGATTTTCTTGGGAAAGCTGACCGTTTTCACGGTGCCTGGCCACATTGGCTGGATGGAACCACAGGAAAAGTGAAACCTTTTGGTAAGAAGGATGATGGCGGTGACCTGGTAGAAACAGCGTTCCTGGTTCAAGGGTTGCTTGCCGTTAAAGAATATTATCAGGACGGTAATGAAGCCGAAAAACAACTTGCAGCAGATATCAATATCCTTTGGGAAGAAGTAGAATGGGACTGGTATACGCAAGGAAAAAATGTGCTCTATTGGCACTGGTCGCCCAAGTATACCTGGGACATGAACTTTGCCGTTACCGGTTACAACGAAGCACTTATAATGTACGTGCTGGCTGCAGCTTCTCCCACACACCCCATTACTAAAAAGATTTACGAAGAAGGCTGGGCGCGAGGTGGAAATATTAAGAATGATACGATGATGTATGGCTTAAAAACGGTGCTTGATCACTACCCAGATGGGGATGATCCCGTAGGGCCACTTTTCTGGGCACATTATTCGTATTTAGGGCTTGATCCTAACGGACTCAAAGATCAATATGCTGATTATTGGGAGCTGAATACAAATCACGCTTTGATACAGTACAAATATGCGGTTGATAACCCCAAGGGTTTTAAAGGTTATGGAAAAGATATGTGGGGAATGACCTCAAGCTATTCCATGAATGGATATGCGGGTCATCAGCCCAGTAACGATCTGGGTGTTATTTCGCCCACGGCAGCACTTTCCAGCATGCCTTATACACCGAAGGAAAGCGAGCGTTTTTTGAACTTTATGTATACTAAAGAAGATACGTTGATTGGAAAATATGGTCCTTATGACGCCTTTAGTCTTCAGGACAACTGGTATGAACGACGTTATCTTGCAATAGATCAGGGCCCTATCCCCGTAATGATCGAAAATTATAGAAGTGGACTTTTATGGAAGCTTTTTATGAATAATGAAGATGTGCAGAATGGTCTGCGCAAACTGGGCTTCACAAGCCCTTATCTTGAATAGCATGAATTTTGCAAAATACTTATTTATAATAGGAATTCTATTTTTCGTGGGCTGTTCTTCAGATAGTGGAGACGCAGTTCAGGAAGAAGTCCCCCCGGTTGTAGATCCTGAAGATTCCCAGCCTCCTGCATCAGATCCTGAAATCAGTGAGGCTGATCTTCTTGATCTTACCCAACGGGAAACTTTTAAGTATTTCTGGGATTTTGCCGAAAAAAATTCCGGCGCAGCCCGTGAGCGTTATATTCCTGCCAACGCTTCACAAGATCAAAATATAGTAACTACTGGTGGTACGGGTTTTGGCCTGATGAGTATTATCGTTGGTATAGAACGCCAATTTATTAGCCGTCCAGAAGGCGTGGCACGGTTTACTCAAATCTTGGGTTTTTTAAAAAACGCTGATCGTTTTCACGGTGCCTGGCCGCATTGGATCAATGGGTCTACCGGAAATGTTATTCCCTTTAGCGCAGAAGATGACGGTGCAGATCTGGTAGAAACCGCTTTTCTTGCACAGGGATTGATCACTGTGGGAGAATATTTAAAGGATGGTTCTGCAGGGGAAAAGCAACTTTCTAAACAAGCTTTTGATCTTGTCAACAGTATAGAATGGAATTTTTTTACTCAAAACGAGAACGTTCTATACTGGCATTGGAGTCCGAATACCGGTTTCAGTATTAATCTTCAACTAAGGGGATACAATGAGACATTGCTTCCCTATATCCTCGCCGCAGCTTCAACTGATTTTGGAATTGAAAAGGCCGTATATGATGCCGGTTGGGCCCGTAATGGCGGTATTCAATCTGCAAATACAGCCTATAACTATCCACTACTAGTAAAACACGATGGCGCAGAAGAAATGGGCGGTCCCTTGTTCTGGGCACATTATTCCTATCTAGGACTTGATCCCAGAAATCTGGCCGATGCATACTCAAACTATTGGGATGTAAATGTCAATCACAGTTTGATTAATTATTCATATTGCGTGGAAAATCCGTTGGGCTATCGTGATTATGGCGAGAAGTTATGGGGGTTGACCGCGAGCTATTCCCGTAACGCGGATGGGAGTTTAGGATACAATGCGCACAGACCGGGAAATGATGCCGGTGTGATCTCGCCCACTGCGGCCATAAGCAGTATTCCATATACTTCAGAAAAATCACTTGCTGCCCTTTATAATTTTAATGAAAATCGGGAGAAATTACTTGGCCCGGCGGGATTTTACGACGCTTTTAGTCCGCAATATGATTGGGTTGCCGAAGCCTATCTTGCCATTGATCAAGGACCCCAAATTATCATGATCGAAAATTACCGTACAGGCCTATTGTGGAATTTATTTATGCAAAATGAACAAATACAAGCGGGGCTTGACAAGCTTGAATTCAGGTATTAATTTTACTGAAAACAATCAGAAAACTGCCTAAAACATCCATAAATGATTACAAATGACCGATATATTGACTAAAATAGTACATAAACTTGTTCTTATACTAGGTATGATAGTTGTTACCTTGGCTTTTGGGCAGGAAAAGGAACAGTTTAAAAGGGAGTTTTTCGTTGTAAATGGAGATTCCCTAAACTATAGGATTTTATATCCTGAACATTTTTCAGAATCAGAATCGTATCCTCTAGTATTGTTTTTACATGGCGCGGGAGAGCGTGGGAGTGATAATGAAAAACAACTGATTCACGGCAGCCAACTGTTTTTGAACGACCTAAACCGAAAAAAATTCCCTGCAGTTGTGGTTTTTCCGCAATGCCCACAGGATGATTATTGGTCAAATGCTGATGTAGATCGCAGCGGTCCCGGAGTAAAGTTTGCATTTAAAAATGGCGGAGAACCTACAAAGGCACTTGATCAGGTCATGAACCTACTTGATAGTCTTAAAAATAAACCGTTTATAAATCAAAATAGGATATATGTAGGTGGACTTTCCATGGGTGGACTGGGCACGTATGAGATTTTATACCGTAAGCCTAATACTTTTGCAGCAGCGATCGCTATTTGTGGTGGTGCTGCGCCAGAAACGGCTTCCGCATATGCTAAGAATACACCGCTTTGGATTTTTCATGGCGCACTTGATGATGTGGTAGACCCTCTTTATTCAGTAAAAATGACAGAAGCGCTGCTGAAAGCGGGTGCACACCCAAAAATGAATTTATACGATAATGCCAATCACAACAGTTGGGATCAAGCTTTTGCAGAACCCGAACTATTTACATGGATTTTTTCAAAATCTTTAAATAAACCTGAATAATGAGAACATATATATCTTTCCTGACCCTTTTTTTAAGTGTGTTCAGCTTCAGTTTTGCGCAGACCACAAGTGATATTCCAGAAGTACAGGCATTACTGGATAAAATGACCATAGATGAAAAAATAGGCCAGCTCAATCTTGTGACACCGGGTGGAGGTGTGGCGACCGGTTCTGTAGTAAGCAGTAATGTGGAAGCTAAGATCAAAGCCGGTAATGTGGGCGGTTTGTTTGGTATTGCAGGTCCTGAAGAGATAAAAGAAGCGCAGGACCTCGCCGTGAATCAAACCCGGTTGAAGATTCCATTGCTTTTTGGTTCAGATATTATTCATGGGTATAAGACCACGTTTCCCATTCCACTGGGCATGTCTGCCAGTTGGGATATGGAACTGATAAAACACAGTGCAGAAGTGGCTGCCTTAGAAGCTACCGCAGACGGTATAAACTGGAATTTTTCACCTATGGTGGATATCGCCCGCGATCCGCGTTGGGGTCGTATTGCAGAAGGTGCAGGCGAAGATCCATTTTTGGGTTCGGCTATTGCCAAAGCAATGGTAACCGGATATCAGGGAACAGATCTGACCGATCCAAAAACCATGATCGCCACCGTAAAACATTTTGCACTTTATGGCGCTGCAGAAGCGGGTCGGGATTATAATACTACAGATATGAGCCGTATTAATATGTTCAATGAATATTTGCCACCGTACAAAGCTGCGATAGATGCTGGTGTGGGCAGTGTCATGAGTTCCTTCAATGACGTAGATGGTATTCCTGCCAGTGGCAATAAATGGCTGCTAACTGATTTATTGCGTGACCAGTGGGGCTTCAAAGGCCTGGTGGTTTCAGATTATACTTCAGTAAATGAGATGAGCGCGCACGGCCTGGGTGACCTTCAGGCGGTTTCTGCTTTGGCGCTCAACGCCGGTCTGGACATGGATATGGTGGGCGAAGGTTTTTTGACCACGTTAAAAAAATCCCTTGACGAAGGTAAAGTCACCGAAGACGATATTACCCAGGCTGCCCTACGCGTCCTGGAAGCCAAATATAAACTGGGTCTCTTTGAAGATCCTTATAAATATATTGACAAAAAACGCGCAAAAACGGACATTTTAACCCAGGAATCACGTGGTTTTGCCCGAAAACTGGCTGCACATTCTTTCGTTTTATTGAAAAATGACCAAAAAATTCTTCCCCTGAAGAAAAATGCTAAAATCGCTTTGGTAGGTCCGTTGGCAGACAATAAAAATAATATGCTGGGAACATGGGCACCTACGGGAGATCCACAATTATCCATCCCGGTACTGGAAGGTTTTAAGAATGTCGCACCAGATGCGCAAATTACATATGCAAAAGGTTCAAATATTACAAATGATTCCGTCTTTGCGGAAAAATTAAATGTATTTGGCATGCGTGCCGAAATAGATTCCCGCAGTTCGCAGGAATTGATTGACGAAGCTGTTGCGAATGCAAAAAATGCTGATGTGGTAGTTGCGGTCATTGGTGAAGCTACCGAAATGACCGGGGAGGCTTCCAGCCGTTCAAACATCACAATCCCAGAACCACAATTAAAACTGATCGAAGCCCTGCTGGAAACCGGTAAGCCGGTCGCGGTTGTTTTAATGAGCGGTCGCCCGCTTGCCATTGAAGATTTAAACGCGTTACCAGTTGATATCCTTCAGGTATGGCACCCGGGTATAGAAGCAGGTAATGCAATTGCAGATGTTGTCTTTGGCAATTATAACCCATCTGGTAAATTGACCGCAACATGGCCCAGAAATGTGGGTCAGGTTCCTATTTACTATGCTCAGAAAAACACCGGAAGACCCGAAGGTGCGGAATGGTCCAAGTTTAAGTCCAATTATCTGGATGTAGCTAATAGTCCGTTGTTTGCTTTTGGGCATGGTTTAAGCTACACTACTTTTGAATACAGTGATTTGAAAGTCAATAAGGCTAGTATAACTATGGGAGAATCGATAGATATAAGCGTTACCGTTAAGAACACTGGCGAATATGATGGGGAGGAAGTCGTTCAGCTTTATGTACACGACGTTGTACGTAGTATTGCGCCACCAATGCGTGAATTAAAAGGTTTTAAAAAAGTAATGTTGAAAAAAGGTGAAAGCAAATCGATAAAAATCACACTTTCATCAAAAAATTTAAAATTTTATAATAGTACATTAGATTTTTTAGCAGAAGCGGGTATCTTTGAGGCTTTTATGGGAGGCAGCAGTAATGTCTCTGAAAAAGTGGAGTTTGAATTAAAAAAGTAACCCCAATCACAATAATTATTAAAGTATAACAATGAAAAAAATTTACGTAGCGTTATTATTATTTATTTCCGCCCTGGGCTTTTCAAAAGACCTTACCAGCACTGCATATTGGGGCTATGAAAACAAGGAGCAGATTCTTAGCAGCAGGAACAGCAGCACTGCAGCTACGTTAACCTTAACATATCCTAATGGCGATAATATCCTTGAGGCAGGTAAAACTCAGCGTATTACCTGGGAGAGTTCTGAAATAAATACCACTGTATCTATTGAGTTTTCACGGAATAATGGAGGTACATGGAGTACTGTGTCCACGACCTCTGCAGATTTAGGCTATTACGACCTTAAAGTTCCCAATCAAATCTCGAATACTTGCCTAATACGTATTTCTGGAGGCGGGTTGAGCGATACCAGCAACGGTACATTCTCCATTATTAAAGATGAGGATGTAGTCTATCGCATCGTAGTACTAGGTTCTTCAACCGCTGAAGGGGTAGGTCCTGATGATATAAATGACAGTTGGGTAAATAGATACAAAACCTATCTCAATCAAAAAGATACTAGATTTGAGGTAATCAATCTGGGAAAGGGAGGTTATTCAACCTATGATATTTTACCTACGGGAACACCCATCAAGGATGGCGTTAGCAGAACAATTGATACGCAGCGCAATGTCACGAAGGCGCTTTCATATAATCCGGGTGGAATTATTATTAATATGCCCTCTAATGACGCAGCATATGGTTACCCCGCTGAAGATCAAATGAACAATTATGACTTGATAAGCAAGAAAATTGCTGATGCGGAAATACCATTATGGGTAACTTCGGTACAGCCTAAAGATTTTGGTACAAATACCACAAAGAAAAATATTCAATTGGAGATGCTGCAGGCCGTAGACGAGAAATTTGGGAATATGACTATTGATTTTTGGACAGATCTGGGTCAGGAAGATAATAATGGTATATTACCGCAGTATGATTCAGGTGATGGTACGCACATGAATGCCGCTGGTCATTTAGTTCTCTTCAATAGAGTTGTGGATAAGGATATTGATGTTCGCGTCAAAAGCGATATTGATTTAAGTATTGATGATGAAATAACTACAGCGGGTCATTTTATTATTTATCCTAATCCGGTGAACGAGCGTTGTACTATTCAACTTGATAAACAGGCAAATGGAGACGCATTAATCACAGTTTATGATCTTTTAGGCAAAACTGTTTATAGCGCTGTAACACCTTTACAGAATGGAAAAGCTACGTGGTCAAAAGGCGCATTAAAGGCAGGAATATACATACTTCAAGTATCTTATAATGAAAAAATTAACGCACAACGCCTGTTAATTCATTAATTTCATCTAATTTTACCGTAAATTTTATTAATTTAAACCAAATCTATATGAAAACAATTACACAATTATTTTTTCTTCTGGCTTGCACATTTGCAAGTTTTGCACAGACCAAGGCCTACATTGACTTTGGTGCACCAGATAATGAAACAGCTGGTAACTATAATAATGTCAGTACAAATGTTCAGAATGCCCCTAATTTAAACATCGCTGATTTAATAGATAGTGATGGTTTAGCTACAGGGATTACCCTTGATGTTAATATAGCTTTTGATGGTGTCAATTCAAATGGAACAACTGATGCAGGAGATGCTATTCCTTTTCCTACTGCGGCAACTAGTGATAGTTTTTTTGGAGCAGTAAATACATTTAATTCAAACCCAGGACGCCCAGCAGGTGAGTTTACCTTAAGCGGTCTTCAACAGAATATGTTTTACACGTTTTCTATTTTTGCTTCAAGAACTGGAGTAGCTGGTAGCAAGGAAACCCTTTATACATTAAGCGGTGCAACCGTTGAGACTGCTACATTAGAAGTAAATGGGAACAGAGGCAACAGAGTGATTATTGAGAATATGCAAGCTGATGCTAATGGTGAGATTAGTGTAAATGTAACCGCCGGTGCAAATAATACAAGCGGTAATCAATTCTATTACGTAGGTGCCGTAGAACTAATTATGAGTGAGCAAGTTCTTTCTATAGATTCAGAGGTGCTTAACACTTCTCTTGCAGTTTATCCTAATCCTGTATCTAACAGTGCCCAAATCAAATTTGATTTAAAAGAAGCAGCTAATCTTAAAATAGCGATCTATGATCTTTCTGGAAGATTGGTTGAAAATATCGTAAACGCTAAGCAGCCTGCGGGAACCTTCTCAACTACATGGAATCGTTCAGCTAATATCGCTGCTGGAGTTTATATTCTTCAGATAGATGCAGACGGAAAAAGCTATAATTCAAAATTATTATTAAAATAAACGTTAGTTTATTTACTATTACAGCGTTATATTTATTATAACTCTATCAATAGGTATATTTTAAAAGATTCCCATATTTGGTTTATATCCAGTATGGGAATCTTTACATTTAAATAGATTATAAACCCAATTCTAAAGATTACATTATGCGATCATATTCACTAATTTTTCTAACGATGTTTGCCGTACTTACATCCTATAGCCAGGAACTCTATGTAGGACAGGTATATGCCAATATCGAGAAATCGATACACACGTATCAGGACACGCTAAAGCTTGATTTTTATACCGCTAAGGAATCACGGGCAACAGCAGATCGTCCACTTCTGATAATCGTACATGGAGGTGGTTTTTCTGGTGGAAAGCGTGATAATCCTGAAGAAGTCAAATTTGCGCAGACCATGGCAACAAAGGGATACGCAGTTGCCTCTATAAGCTATGATCTTACACGTGCAGGAAAGCGCAATGGTTTTGGTTGTGATTGTCCGGCAAATTTAAAAATAGAGACTTTCGAAGCCAATACCAGAAATATTTTGGAGGCCGTGGATTATTTGAAAAATGGGTCGGATTTCAATTTTGATGCAAATAAAATTATTCTTGTAGGTAGCAGCGCAGGTGCTGAGGGTGTTTTAAATACTGTTTATATGCAAGCCTATCCTGGCTATGCAGACCTTCATTTAGAGCGTTATAAATTTGCAGCGGTAGTTTCCTTTGCGGGTGCTATTCTGGACGCACGTTATATTCAGGAAGGCAACGCAGTGCCTGCCTATCTAATTCATGGCAAACAAGATAATTTGGTTCCGTATGAAAGTGCGCCACATCATTTTTGTAAACTAACCGATGTAGGATTTCTTCCGCTAGACGGCTCAAAGGTGATTGCAGAACGCTTAAAAGCACTAAATGCCTCCCATTATCTTGCAACCGCCCAAGAAGGGAACCACGATTGGGCAGGATTAGGCTACGGCTACGTTGACAGCATTGCAAAATTTATTGATAGAGTTGTCAATAAAGGCGAAATTATAGAGGTAGATGATGCTATTGCGAAGAAGAATTAACAGCTTATCAAATGTACTCCTGGGTCTATAAAAGTATTTAGATTAATGATAGGAGGGGCGTAATAAATTACTAGCTGAAACGTAAACTGGTATTGGAATGATTTCAATACCAGTTTCATTTTAAGTTTATAATTATCTGTAACCGCTAGAATTTACTTTGCGATAAAAGCGTAGTAAAGATCAATTTTTTTGCATTGCTGAAAATTGTCATTTGTTTCTCAACCACTGAATCCTCAATGCAAGGATTATAAGAACGGCAGCATTTATCAAAAGACCTAATGCTTCCCTGGCATGTTCAATGTTATCTATATCCCCACCGTTTATTGCTACCCCTTCAAATTGCGCTGGCCATGATAAAAAAGCGCCTATTACATAAGAAACGGCCAATATATAAGCGATAAGGAAGTTCAATTTTTTAGCTATAAAAAGAACACACCCCACCGCAGCAGATCCATAGATACAATACCATAAGAAGGCATCTGGATCATTGTTTTGTAAAAAAGCAGCCCATCCAAATAGAATGGCAAATACCGCTGCAAAACAGTAAAAAAACGTTTTCATGAAACCCTAATTTTGAACGTGCGTTCTCAGTAGGTCAAAAACGTCAATTGCCCGAATACGATTTCCTTTTAAGAAACCCTTTCCATTAGTAATAAAAATAGGATGATCCGCGGTGTCTTCCGGAATACGGCCGTGTGAACCTTTAATAAGTTCCGCTTGCAGGGGAATGATATCCAGTACCTGACGGAAACCCATTTTTTTGCGTAGCAGTTTCCAGGCAACTTTTGGCATGACCAGTTTATCCTTTGGATCGGTAAGCATTTCTACGGGATCGTAGCCTGGTTTTTTATGAATATCCACCATACGCGCATAATCTGGAGCTTTATCATCATCATCCCAGAAATAATAGGTAAACCAGGAATGGCTATCTGCTACGACCACAATATCCCCTGCACGGTCATGATCGAGATGTGCTTCGGCCCGACTTTCACCCGTAAGTACTTTTTCCACGCCAGGGGTATTTTCCATGAGTTTGATCACAGCATTTTTAAGGGATACATCATTGAGATAAATGTGGCCTATCTGATGGTCTGAAACGGCAAAAACCTTACTCGCACCCGCGTCCAGAAGTTCAAGACCGCGCTCCATACGTATCCCAAGATAGCCTTCCTTTCGCAGAATTCGGTTTAAATGAACAGGTTGGTCAACGTCTGTAATCCCATATTCTGATAACAGGATTACATGGGCATTCTTGCTCTCATAATAGGTGACAAGGTCTTTTACAACGGCATCTATTTCTTCCAGATCTTTACCAATCTTGTCAAAATCAATGCCGTGCCGTTGCGTATTATAATCCATATGCGGCAGGTAAATCAATGTGAGTGTAGGATCGTAAAGTTCGTCAGTGCGCAGGGAGGCATCGGCGATCCATCTGCTGCATTTTATGGATGTTTTTGGTCCCCAAAAATTAAATAATGGGAACATGCCCAACTCGTTCTGCAAGATATCCCTTAATTCTGCCGGGTGTGAATAACAATCCGGTATTTTTCGGCCATCGGCCAGATAATTGGGGCGCGGCGTAACGCTATAATCGGCATTAGAATACATATTGTACCACCAGAACATATTTGCACAGGTAAACGTGGGATCTTCTTTTTTTAAATGATCCCAGATTTTGTCACCTTCGACAATTTTGTTGGACTGTTTCCAGAAGTTGATCTCAGCCTGTTCTTTATTGTACCAGCCATTACCCACGATTCCATGTTCTGAAGGCCATTTCCCGGTAAGATAGGTTGATTGTACACTGCAGGTCACGGCAGGCAAAACGGGATCAACAGTTGCGCTTGCCGCATTTTCCTGAAAAGACTTTATAAAAGGGGTATGCTTGCCAATGAGCCGCTGTGTAAGCCCTACAATATTTATAACGACCGTCTTGTTCATATGTTTGTTTTTACGCGCTCCAGCACCCATTGCAATTCACGGATAATAGAACTTGATAAATCTATTTTTAAACTTTCGGGAAGAACTTCCCAGGTATAGGTTTCTACCTCAAGATGCTGTGTTACGGGATGTTTTTGCAGATAATCTAAGGTTTTTAAAATATAATCCTGCGTTGAAAACAAGCCCTGAAATTCTTCTAGAAATACGGGAACATGAAAATGCGCACGTAATTCCTTAAAATCTCTCTTTTCTGAAAGAATTTCCGGCAGATCTGAATAAGTGATTACTTTACCATCTATTTTTTCTGTAACCTGATGCAGATAGGTAGCCTCATTGAACCGTGCAAGGGAATCCCATAAAAGATCTTTATTTTCTGGATCAAAAAGGATCTTCAAGGCTGAACTTATCTGGATCTTACCTATTGAAATATTATTTCTGGCAAATTTTGCGAAGGTTATCTCCGGTTCTTCAAAAGCAAGTGAAAAATGACAAATATCGTAGCAAACCTGTAGGTAATTTTTAACCAAAATTGTCGGATTTTGACCTTTTTTGCCGGTTTTTTCGTTGAAATATTCTTCCGCTTGCGGAATGAGGAATTCGGTATAAAGTGCGATCATTTCGTCACTGTTCTCCAATAGCCCATCTGGTTCAGGCTCAATATCTATATGAATATGGTGACCGGTTTCCTTTTCCAGGTTTTCTAGAAAAATCGCCAATTTTAGCAGATTTTCTGCCCCTTTTTGAAGTATTTTATGCTGTTTTTCTTCTGTTTTATGCCAGTGCTTATAGCTGATGGGAGATGTGGAAATCCCGCCAGAAGCACCTTCCGGAAGGAGAACCGCAAGTTGACGTGCCAGTTTTTTAGTATATTCCAGACGTTCCTCTGTAGTCCAGTCAGGCGCATGCACGCTATCTTTTACGGGAATTTGATGAAAGTTTCCATAAGGAAAACCGTTCATGGTAAAAACATAAACCTGATTATCATCAAGCCACTTTTTAAAGTCGGAGAGCTTTTCTCCCAGTCCAAGTTCTTCGCTTGCCGTATAAGAAAGGCGCAGGCCAAGACCAAACCATTCATTTGGAGCAAGTTCTTTTTTTATTCCGGGAATATATTTCTGTAGTTCAGAAAACGTGGTTTTCCAGTTTTCCCCCGCGTATATATTTGTGCAAAAGGTAAGATGTCTGTTTTGTGGTATGCGCATGACTTATAAAAGTAATTTTGGGGTTTGTGGTATCTGAATTAACTGTTTTTTTGAAGGAATATTTCAATCTAGTGATGCAAAGATATTAGAAAATACCTTTTTGCTCCTCATGACAAACCTGCCTAGCGACTAAATTTAATTCCGCAGATGTAAAATCAAAATATGCTATGTGACGGCAAATAGTTTTGACATTCCTATAGAAAGCGGCAGCAGAAGCAAAACGAGAAGGCCTACCCACCACTCTGAGAATGCTACGGCAATACATGCATCCATGACAATTAGCGCTATTACGCCTGCTTTTACCGCCTTTTTAATGTTTTTAGGGGAATTTTCTCGATACGCCTCATATAAGGGTTTGAAAATCAGAAAAGCAAAAACAAGTAAAAAGGGTAGTGCCTGTAAGGTTTGGAGCTCCCAGAAAAATGTAGCAGCAAGAATTCCTAGAAGCACAAATAAATAAAGCACCCCGGCAAAAGCAACACTTCTTTTATTATTTCCATGTACCTCGCCCTGGCTAATCATGGTTATGGCACCAATATAGATCAATGGTGTAAAGACAATAGGCCAATAGCCGAACTTCACTAGAAGGGCCATGCCCAGCAAAAGATTAAGGCTGCGGCAAAGACCCATATTCAGCGGACCAAAAAAGGCACTTTTTTTTGAAAAAGCATCATAGGTGAGAATGGCCAGTGCCAAAACAAGGGCGATAGCTCCGGCAATAAAATTTGCATAAAAGGCTAATAGTATACCCAGAAGCATTAAAACACCACCGAAAATTGCCGCCGCTTTCAGGCTTACGACCCCACTGGGAAGAGGTCGTTCTGGACGTTCCAATTGATCAATCCTGTAATCAAAAAAATCATTGAAGACCACGCCCCCTGCATATAGGAATACAGAAGAAAAGACGAGTGCAACAAAGTCATACCAGATCGTCTCGTTATGCGGTAAACTTGTAAACAATCCTGCCACAGCCGCACCAGTTAGTATATCTGCCGCTGCAGTGGGCAGGTTGGCGGGTCTCGCCAGTCTTAAGTATCCTTGTAAGGCTGGGTTCATCAAACTATTTTATCTGCATCTACCTTCGGTTTTTGACCACGTAGCACACTGTTGTCATTAAAAAGTTCAGTCTGGTCAATGCCTTTGTGATCTTCCCAGTCTGCTTCTTTCATTTTCCCATTTCTTCCGTAGGCATCAAGGGCATTCTGGTAACAGGTTTTGATAACATCTTCCCTTGATATCCCTTTTTTAAGCATCAGGGCGGCAGTTTTGGGAACCGCTAAGGGATCACTCACGCCCCAGTCTGCAGAGCTGTCAACGATTATATCTTTGCTGCCGTATTTTTTAACGACTTCTACCATACGATCATTGCCCATCTTTGTATTGGGATAGATGGTAAATGCCGCTTTAAAACCGCGATCAAGTACATCTTTCACCGTTTCTTCATTGTTATGATCTATTATGACATTCGCAGGATCAAGACCATGTTCAAGGCATACTTCCATGCTTTTTAACGTTCCTGATTTTTTATCCCTGTGCGGGGTGTGAATCTGCACGGTCATGCCGAGTTCTTTAGCCAGGTCAAGTTGTATCCTGAAATATTTATCTTCAGCGGCAGTCTGATCATCGTAGCCTATTTCCCCTATGGCGACCACATTTTGTTTGTGCACGTAAAGCGGAAGCAATTCCATCACCTGTTCTGCAAGTGCTTCATTATTGGCTTCTTTAGAGTTGAGTCCTATGGTACAATAATGCTTAATGCCAAACTGGCTTGCACGAAAGGGTTCCCAACCCACTAAACTGCTGTAATAATCCTGAAAGGAACCTACCTGGGTGCGGGGTTGTCCCAACCAGAAAGAGGGTTCAATAAGCGCTACGATTCCTGCTGCGGCCATTGCCTCATAATCATCTGTTGTGCGGGATGTCATATGCACATGGGGGTCTATAAATCTCAGTTTATCTTCCATAATCAATTATATAATGTATTCCAGTTTAGTGTATTGTTTTCTACGAGTTGATAGAGTTCTGGGCTGTTTGCTAGTAATTTTTTTGCTTCTTCATTTTGTGAATAATGACAACAAAGCGCCGCTGCTTTTTGTACTGCAGGATTTTCATTCATGAAGAGGCGTTGCATATCTGCCAGTAATACCTCGTTCATAAAACCGCTTACGGGTCGCCAGAAATAGGGATCTATATCCCGGCCCGCGGCCCAGCGTTCATGCGCGTAGTCTGAAATGATACGGGTAAGGTCAGCATTGGCACGTTCATCTACTGATACGATCTTTTCTAAAGGGCGCTGCATAAATGCGGCTTTTAAGAACATCTGGTTCCATTGTTTATCCTCAAAATACTTTGCAGGATATGGATTGTGTAGGGCAAGTGCGTCAAATACCGAAGCGATATTGGTGCGCAATGCATCTACCGCAACCATTTTAAAGGACTCTGGGTTAGGCAGTAAAATTAAATATTTTAAAAAAGTTTCAAGTTCAGAAGTGTCTGCGATCTGAATGATTTTTGATACTTGCGGTACAAAAACCTCTTGTTTTGCAGATAAAATCTTATTTAAGAAATAAATACGTGCTATCTCAAGAGCGTTGACTTTTTGATTTTTGAGATAAAGTTCCATTTCAGTTTCCCCGGTAATACTAACCGGCGCGGCAGAAACCTTCTCCGCTAGCAGGGTATACGTAAGAAAAAACGCGCGTACGGATTCTTCGGTAATTATTTGGTCTATTTTTTCTTCAAGCCAGCCCTGAGATTCTTTCTCCAGACTATGCTGTGTATAATATTCAAGTTTATCAATTATTTGCTGGGGTTTCATAGGGTTGTAATTTCTTTAGGTTCAATTGAACACTGCTTATTTTATTGAGAAGCAAAAGGTTTCCATAACAAACGGCAAGATATTAAATTAAAAGGCATTATTATTTGAGAAGGAGGTTAAAAGTATGGAAAGCCTACGCGTTAAGAGACCTCTTTTTCTACAAAAGGCGTATTTAGGTCTAGAATTTCATATATCAATTGAAGGGCAAATCCTTCGAATTTGTTCATCAACCCTTCATTTATCTCTGTGCTTTTATTTTCATGAAACTTTAAAAAGCCGCTATTGAGATTTTTAAAGGATATAACGCCGGCTTCCAGATTATCTGGCAAACCAGATTTCTTGAACAACATTAAGGAATAGCAGAGAACCTGAAATGCCTTTGCATGTTTTTTGTAATCTGCGGTGAGCAGTTCCCAGTCTGTTAATTTGAGCTCTGCTGCGGTGACATTTCCGGTCTTGTAATCAATGATTCTGGTGGTTTCATTCATTACGTCCATGCGATCCACCGTACCCCGCAGGTTTATGGGGAAAGGTTCTTGCTGAAGTGTAGCTGTAAATTTTTGCTCACAACTGGTTATAACCAGCGTATTGCCAGCTTCTAGAAGTTCCTGTTCCTTATTTAAAAGGTTGTAAACAAACTTGAGGGCAACATTGTAAATGATCAGGTTTTTTCCGGTTTTAGTATTTTCCAGATTATAGATTTTCTCAAATTGCCTTTGTATTTCCTTAGGTACAGCTGCACGCATTTTCTTTAATAATGCTATGTTCAGTTCTTGATTTAGGGCATCTGTATAAATTTGCTCAAGTGTTTCATGAACAATCGTACCCAGGGTATTATGAGCCACCACATCTTCAATACCATCTATTTCAGGAATTCCTAGAACGTAACGGTAATAAAAATCTATAGGGTTTCTAATATAGGTAGTTAGGGCCGAAGGTGAAAAACCATAAGCTGCCTGGGCTTTGAGTTTTTCAATGATTTCAGGCGTTTTTTCAATAGTTTTTGGCGTTTTTGGACTAATGGTCACGGCTGCGTTCGCCGAAATTTGGGTGAATTGATGATTTGGTAATTGGTCTATTTCCAACTGAAGCAAAAAACGGCTTTTCTCTGCACTGTGTATTCCTGTGGATTCATTGTTATACACAAGGTAAATATGTTCTGCCCGTTGTATAAGCCGAAAAAAGTGATAGGCGTAGATTGCATCTTTTTCACGATAGGTGGGGAGTTTGTATTCCTTTTTAAGATCAAAAGGAATAAAGCTTCCCTGGCTTTTACCGGATGGAAGTGTGCCTTCATTCAATCCCGTAATTATCACATTTTTGAAATCTAGGACCCGGGATTCCAATACTCCCATAATCTGTAGACCTGCGTAAGGATCGCCCCTAAAGTCTAGTGTTTCTTTAGAAAGCAACTCCCTGTAGAAATAAAGCAGACTTTTAATATCTGACAGGTACTGATAGGATTTAGACAAATCTGCAAGTTGGCCGAAAATCTCCTGAAAAGCGAACAAATACTCCAATTGTAGCCAGTTTTTTGACGGAATTAGCCTGTTTTTCAGCATTTTAATCACCTCAAGTGAGGCATCTATTGCTTTTTTTGCATTCGTATCCCAGGACTGAAACAATGCTCTTGCAACATCTTCTTCTCCTACACATATACGTATCAACTCATCAGACGTGATGCGAATCAGATTTTCGCTCTCTATTTTTTTACGTATTGAGCTCGTGGAATTTTCAAGTAGTAGTTCGCTGTGGCTTTGCGTAAGGAAAGAAAGCAAATCTCTACAAATAAAAGCCGAATTCTGTATATTATCATGAAGCGATAACCATGCGTCAAAAAAGGAAGCATCAGGAACTTGATTTAATGGGAGCCCCATAGTAATATTGATGTTCACCACATTTTCAGGCAGTGAAGAAAGTAACGGAAGCAAGAGCGCTTCATCGCCAAGAACTATTGCAGTATTCTCCAGTTCCTCCTGAGATAAACCTGCAATCTGCTGGCCTACGTATTTTGCCTGACCAATACTTCCTGATATAGCAATGGACTGTATGTCCTTCCTGTTTTTATAGCAATCCAGTCCTTTGTGTATGCTGTTATCTTTAAAATATTTCCAGTCTTTCAGATATTCCCTAATGAAACGACCTGCGTTATAATTCATGTCAGAAAGGAAATGACTATCTATATCCCAAATAATTTCTGAAGCATTATTTTTTAAAAAAGATTGAATGATGTGCTGCTCCGCGTTATTAAGTGCATTGAAACCTGCAAATATGTAATGATCGCGGCTGTTTGTGGTATATATCTCTGCTGCTGCGGCAGCTTCACGATATTGCATGCCCTGATACCCTAAGCCTTGCGCTTGAAGAACCTTATTAAATGCATCATAAAACAAAGCTATTTGTTCCCAGAAAGTAAGGTAATTCTTAACCATTGCTGTGGGTTCTGGATCTGCTTGCCAGTAATCCATTTCTTTGATCGCAGTGAGGTAATCAAAAAAGAAATCAGTAGGAAGCAGGTAACGGTCAATCTCATTAAAATCTCCCAGAACACCCGGTGCCCAGGCTAAAAACTCAATGAATGTATCTGGATTATCAGTATGCGTTTGCAGGTACGCTTTGTACATTTCAAATTGTAACTGCGTCTGCGATGCGGAAGCTAATCCTGACATGTCCACAATCAATTCTTCAATACTCCGTATTAAAGGTAGGATTGCAGTTGTACCCTCAAGACGTTTGACAATATTTTTTTTCAGTAATGTTCCAGCCCTTTTGGAGGGCAGTATCAATTGAATAGAAGACAGCTTATGCTGACTTTGAAGTAAATGCTCTACGAGCTCATCAATAAATGTGGTCATAACCTAAAAATAAAAAAAGCCCCGATTTCTCGAGGCTTTTTCGCAATATATATTTAAAAACAATTATTCGTTGCTATCTTCTATAAGAGATAACTCAACACGTCTGTTTTTAGCTCTTCCGGCAGCAGTAGCATTCGTTGCAACTGGTTGCTCTTCACCAAATCCTTGAGAAGAAAGTCGAGTTGCAGGAAGACCGTGGCTTTCCATGTAATCTTTTACAGATTGAGCACGCTCTTGAGATAACTTCATGTTATACTCATCACGACCTTGACTGTCTGTGTGACCTTCAATTAAGAAACGTGTGTTAGGATATTCTTTCATTGTTTCGATCACATCATCAAGAGTACTTTGAGAATCTTGTTGAATTGTTGATTTGTTAAGATCGAATAATACAGTACGTACTTGAACATTAAGTTCTTCAAGAACTTCTACTGTAATTTCTGGACAACCATTGTTAGATGCAGGACCAGCAACTTCTGGACAGTCATCATCTTTGTCTAATACACCGTCATTATCTGAATCAGCGTAAGGACAACCGTTGTTTGCAGCAGGACCAGCTTCGTTAGGACATTCATCCTCGCTATCTTTAACGCCATCGCCATCAGCATCAGGACATCCGTTCAGTGCAGGAACACCAGCAACTTCTGGACAGTCATCTTCTGGATCAGCGATACCATCACCGTCAGTATCAGGACAACCGTTAAATTCTGGAAGACCAGCAACATCTGGACAAGCATCATCTTTATCAGCGATACCATCACCGTCAGTATCAGGACAACCGTTAAATTCAGCTAGACCTGGAGTTTCTGGGCATTCATCCTCATCGTCATAAATACCATCACCGTCAGAATCTGTACCACCGAATACGAAACCTATTCCAGCAGTATGTTGGAAATGCTTCACGTAACGATCTTCAAACGCATGCTTGTAAGTAGAAGTAAGGTTTAAGTTGATATTGTCAGACAACCATAGACGAAGTCCAACAGTTCCGTTAGCAGTACCAAAACTAGAAACATCGTCTAGGAATGTATAACCACCACCAATACCTAAGTAAGGGTCAAACCAACCACCTTCTCCAAAAAGAGCATCGCGGAAGCTATAAGCAATCATACCATCTACAGAGTAGTAAGCTAGATCATCTGCACTAACGTCGCCTAATTTATCAATTTTGTTGATAGATCCACGAACGCCAAAGATGAAACCATCACCTACATAACGGCTAACTTCTATTGTAGAAACTGATGGAAGGATATTCCAGTGGTCATCTACGTTATAAAATTCATCTAAGAACTCACCACGCATACCATTGGCCATCGCATCTCCTACAGGGTAAGTATCAATAGCATTTACGCCAATAGATATTCCCCACGGATTATTCTTGTCTTGTGCATTCACAGCATTCGTTCCGAAGAAAACGAGCGCAGCGAACAAAAGTAATCTGCTAAGATTTTTCATATTTTAATTGTAATTTTAAGTGTTAATTAGGGCAAAAGTAAGTTGTTAAAATTTATGTACAAAGCCTAAAGTAATAAAATTTTATTAAATCGTTAAAACGCGCTACTAGCGATGTTTCCTTATTTAGTCAATGATTTTCAAGGATTTGCCAACTTTTTTAAACGCATTTATCGCCTTATCAAGGTGTTCTTTAGTATGAGCTGCAGAAAGTTGCACGCGTATACGGGCTTTTTCCTTGGGAACTACAGGATAGAAGAATCCTATGACATAAATTCCTTCTTCAAGTAATGCATCAGCCATATTTTGTGATAGCTGAGCATCGTACAGCATCACAGGGACAATGGCAGAATCGCCGTCTATAATATCAAAACCAGCTTCCTTGATGCCTTTCTTGAAATACTTTGTATTTTCTTCTAATGTGTCCCTAAGCTTCGTGCTTTCCCCCAGAATTTCAAATACTTTAAGGGAAGCACCTACAATTGCGGGTGCAAGCGAATTTGAAAATAGGTAGGGACGCGAACGCTGGCGTAATAGGTCTATGATTTCTTTTTTGGCCGTGGTATATCCACCCATAGCGCCACCCAGCGCCTTTCCAAGGGTTCCAGTTATAATATCTATTCTTCCCAGAACACCTTTTTCCTCGAGGGTTCCTATTCCTTTTTCACCTATAAACCCAGTGGCATGACATTCATCTATCATGACCATGGCATCGTATTTATCGGCAAGGTCACAGATCTTGTCCAGTGGGGCAACAAGCCCATCCATGGAGAAAACCCCATCAGTAACTATAATTTTATGACGTGCTCCATCCTCATTGGCTTTTTTGAGCTGTTCTTCAAGATCTTCCATATTGCTGTTCTCATAACGGTAGCGCATAGCTTTGCACAAACGCACCCCATCGATGATCGAAGCGTGATTAAGACTGTCTGAAATTATTGCATCTTCTTTAGTGAGCAATGGTTCAAAAACCCCGCCGTTTGCATCAAAAGCCGCTGCGTAGAGAATAGTGTCTTCCGTACCGTAAAAATCTGCAATGGTCTGCTCCAGTTTTTTGTGGATGTCTTGTGTGCCGCAGATAAACCGTACAGAGCTCATACCAAAACCGTGAGAATCCAAGGTGTCTTTTGCTGCCTGTATAACTTCGGGATGTGATGATAGGCCCAGGTAGTTATTTGAACAGAAGTTTATGACCTCCTTGCCGGAATCTAATTTTATTGCAGCTCCCTGTGGTGAGGTGATGACGCGCTCTTTTTTATAAAGGCCGTCTTCTTTTATACTTTTAATTTCGTCTTCTAAATGTTCTTTTATCTTTCCGTACATAAATTTAGTTTTTACAAAGGTAGATTATGGTTAATAAACAGGGTGTATGGTTTGTTTTTCATTCACATATACAAGCGTCTTTTTAACAATGCGCATACCCGTTTTTTCCAGTGCCTCTGCATAGTTGTTTACCTGATCATGATGGTTTTTTTGTGGCGCACCGGTTTTGTAATCTAAAAGGTACGCATTGTTCTTACCATCTATTTCTACACGGTCTGGCCTTAAAAGCTCTCCATTACTGGCCAGGTCGCGTTCATTATAGATTACATGCTCTTTATTGAAAAAGCCTTCTGCTTTTAGCTGGTCAATCAATTGCTGTAACTGCGTTTTAAAAGAGTCCAGTTCCTCTTTTTGTAACAAGCCGGTGGCCTGTGCATTTTTTAGGGCAGCGGGCATATCACTTTCATAAGGTATTCCCGCAAGTATATCGTGCAATAAATTCCCTTTGTTAATGGATTCCTTGCGATCTTCGTCCCATAAGCGCTCTGCGCGCGTGACCAGAATCAGGTTATGACTTTCTTTTGGGCTGCTTATTAAAGATAGCGCCGGGTCATTGTTCTGTTTTGTTTTATTGACCGTTGTCTTTTCCGGATCGCCAAAAAGATACTGCAATTTTCCATTTTCCCATTGCTGTGTCGCATTCAGATAGTTTACAAAAAGTTCAGCAAAAGAAGTAGGATCCGTCTTGGGCTGTGTTTTTTCGGTAATCTTAGATATAATGTGAAGTTGCTCAACAGCCCTGGTAAGGGCAACATATAACATATTAAGGCTGTCCAGTTGCTGTTGCTGGCGCTTATCGTGATACAATTCGGCAGATTTTTCATCCAGATGGAGCAGGCCTTTTTTCTGTGAAATCAGCAACGATTCAAATCCGGCATATGCATCGGGATCTGTGGGATACCAGTTGGTTTCATCAACATTAGGGTACAACAGGCTGTCTGCAAAGGGATAAATCACCACGGGAAATTCAAGTCCTTTTGCTTTATGAATGGTCATGATCTGAACGGCATCGGTATCTGGGGGCGTTCCAATGCTCAGCTTATCTTTGTTTTTTTCCCACCAGTCCAGAAAACCATGCAGGCCGCTTTCGTTCTTTTGGCCAAAATCAAATACCGCATCTAAAAAAGATTGCAGATAAGCACCGGCATTGCTATTAAGGTCAAAATATTGCACTATATATTCCACCGCTTCATAAAGGGGCAGTTGCTGGCAACGTTGTAGCTTGAAATTTTGCGCTTTAAGCGGAATTTTATCAAACAATTCCTGACCTTGTTTTTCCAACATTTCCGCATAAAACAGATGTTTATTGGGCGTTTTTAAGCGATTTTCGGCTAAATATTCCAATAATAGGATGCTTATCGCTTTTGCATCGGGCTGCTGCATAAAACGGAGCAGATTTACGATAAAACGAACCTCTGCCGACTGAGAGACAAGCAGGCTCTGGCTGGATATCACGGGTATATTTGCTTCCTGAAGATATTGCGCCAACAAGATTCCCTCGCCGTTTTTGCGCACCAGGATGCAAATGTCTTTTTGCGGGTAACCACGGGCAAGTGTTTGTTGTAAAATTTCCAGCGTTTTGCTTAAATATGGTTCTTTAGCTTCCTCAACCGTTTGTGCCTCAACAAAAGAGATCGAAACATGCCCACCAGTTCTATTGTTTTTGCCCTGTTCATTACCTTTTAAGTAAATATTTTCATAAACCGGATTTTCAAGAAATTGGGCTATTTCAGTAAAAAACCGGTTATTAAAGCTAATAATTTCTTCATGGCTCCTAAAATTGGTTTCCAGGTTTACCTGAGCCATATCAGGATTTTGAAAGGGATTAAAACCCGCCGAAAGCCTGATAAACTGTTCAGCATAACCGCCACGCCAGCGATAAATCGCCTGCTTGGGATCGCCCACAAGCATGATACTGTTAGAAGGTTCAACGCGCTCCCCGGTACTTACCGCATTATCCACTAAAGGTATAAGGTTTTCCCATTGAAGGATCGATGTATCCTGAAACTCATCAATAAAATAATGCTGATAGCGTTCCCCCAGCCGCTCATAAATAAAAGGGGTGGGCTGGTTCGCAATGTTTTTGCTTATAACCTCGTTAAAGTCAGAAATGAGCAACAGGTTCTTGTCTTTTTTGATTTTTTGTACTTCATTATTTATCGCCTGAAGGAGTGAAAGCGGCGTAATCTTCTTTAAAAGCTCCTGAAACAGGGATAATTGAGTGATTTTACCGGTTATTTGCCTGAATAAAGAGGTAATTTCGGCCGCATTCGCATCCAGAATATCTTTGATTTCCTGTTTTTCCTTTTGTTTATAAAAAGGCTGTTCCCCCATGTTTTTAATCCACCCCACTTCAGGATTGAACGTAAAATTTCCCTCTTTGACTTTATCAAGCGCCTTTGGCAGGTATTTACCCGTAAAGTGTTCTGGAAGTAGATTTTTTGAATGTATAAACTCTAGCAATTCTGTGGTATGCTGAATAATTTCTTTATCCCAAAGTGCAATTTTTTGATTGAGCTGCTTTTTTAGGGAAGCAAAATCCTGAAGCGATCTTTTGTTGAGCAAGTCTATATTATAGCGATCGTTCTCACTGAGCAACAAACGCGAGATGTCGTAAAAATCCCGACTAATGTCCCAGCTTTTGTCGTCATCTATTTTCTCGATGGCATAATCAAGCAGTATCGGCGTGAGCAGTTTATCAGTGCCGGCACGTTCTATTAGATTATCAACTGCACGCTCCAGAACTTCGGTGGTGTTGAGCTCTACCTCAAAATTCTGCGGAATCTTAAGATCACGAGCAAAAGAGCGAATAATGCGGTGGGTAAAATTATCAATGGTCACCACATCAAAAGAAGCGTAATCCTGAACGATATTGTGGAGGATCTGGGCAGATTTTGTGCTGATAACGTCATTATCTAAGTCGGTTTTAGCTTTTACCGCCAGGAACATAGCAGATTGCTCGAGCTCTTTTCCGTGAGCAAATTCCTTGAGGTTCTCTATAATCCGGGATTTCATTTCGGCGACAGCCTTATTGGTAAAGGTTATGGCCAGAATATGACGGTATTTGAAAGGACTGCTGCTGCGCAATAAAATACTCAGGTAATTGCAGGCGAGGGCAAAGGTCTTTCCAGAACCTGCCGAAGCATTATAGACCGAAATGGCATGTTGTTCTTGCATTGCCCGAAGATACTAAAAACCAGATTTAGACTAAACCAGAATATTTCATTTAGACGGCCAGCTAAACCTTAAGACATTTATAACACAAGATAGCCCGCTTCCTTGCAGGTGTTTGCTTAAATTTGAATGACAACTGAATATTAATCAAAATCATACTATAATGGCTTTTGAATTACCGAAATTAAAATACGCATTTGACGCGCTAACCCCGCATATTGATGCAAAGACCATGGAAATACATCATGACAAGCACCATGGCGGATATACAAAAAAATTGAATGCTGCAATTGAAGGAACAGATCTAGAAGGAAAATCAATTGAAAATATCCTTGGGAACCTGGATATGCAAAACAAAGCAGTACGTAACAACGGTGGTGGTTTTTACAACCATAGCCTTTTTTGGGAAGTAATGAGCCCAAATGGTGGTGGAAAGCCTGAAGGCGATCTTGCAACCGCTATCGATAAGGCTTTTGGTTCCTTTGAAGATTTCAAATCTAAATTTACCGAAGCTGCTGGAACAAGATTTGGTTCAGGATGGGCGTGGTTGTGTGTTCAGGAAGGTGGTAAAGTGGAAATCTGCTCTACACCAAATCAAGACAATCCACTAATGCCAGATACTGGTTGTGGCGGGACACCTATTTTAGGTCTTGATGTTTGGGAACATGCGTATTACTTAAATTATCAAAATGAGCGTCCTAAATATATTGAAGCTTTTTGGGAAGTAGTAAACTGGCAAGAAGTTTCTAAGCGTTTTGCGAATAATAAATAAGAAGAATTTTTTTTTATGATATCAAAGCCTGGTCATTTTGTGATCAGGCTTTTTTATTTCTTCCAGGCTTTTTATTCAAATTATTATCTGGAAACGAAATTTACGTTAGGGATTGTAGCGAAAATCCTTTTTGTGAGGTACGAGCAAAAAGATTACAACGTAAAGCCCGACCCGCAGGGAAACGCCCAATAACAATAAATGAATTGAAGAGCAATTAAAGAGTTCGCCACCCATTACGATTTGGCACAAAAAAAAGGTGGAAAGATCTGAAGATATGGAGTATAGTGCAGCCCCAAATTAAATACTTTAGACCTAGAGAAATGGTTCAAAAAAACTACTCTATGACCAAGAAACTAATTTTGCGTTAGGGATTGTAGCGAAAATCCTTTTTGTGAGGTACGAGCAAAAAGATTACAACGTAAAGCCCGACCCGCAGGGAAACGCCCAATAACAATAAATGAATTGAAGAGCAATTAAAGAGTTCGCCACCCATTACGATTTGGCACAAAAAAAAGGTGGAAAGATCTGAAGATATGGAGTATAGTGCAGCCCCAAATTAAATACTTTAGACCTAGAGAAATGGTTCAAAAAAACTACTCTATGACCAAGAAACTAATTTTGCGTTAGGGATTGTAGCGAAAATCCTTTTTGTGAGGTACGAGCAAAAAGATTACAACGTAAAGCCCGACCCGCAGGGAAACGCCCAAAACAATAAAAGAACCGAAAAGTAATTATATAAGTTCGCCACCCATTACGATTTGGCACAAAGAAAAGGTGGAAAGATCTTGAGGTTGGGCTAAGCGGCTCGCACGGCATCTGTTATATAGAGCTTAATTGTAGCTGCTCGCCACCCATTACGATTTGGCACAAAAAAAGGTGGAAAGATCTTGAGGTATTGGCTAAGCGGCTCGCACGGCATTTTTATATAGAGCTTAATTGTAGCTGCTCGCCACCCATTACGATTTGGCACAAAAAAAAGGTGGAAAGATCCACCTTTTTGTCCCAAATCTACCATGAACTTAACCTACTTATGCTATGGTGTTGCTAATATAATGTAGGTTTTGTCTGGTTAAAAAACATTTTAGACCAACTGCCTGAATATTTGTTGTACTACACAAAAATCCATTTAGAAAGGTTTTAATAGGCTCGGTTATCGTTTCCTTCATAATAATTCATAAAAGCTCTGTTAACTACCCTATTACCTCCGTGGGTAGGGTAATCTCCCGTAAAATACCAGTCGCCTAGATTTTTAGGACAGGCTTTGTGTAAATTCTCTACCTTCTGATAAATAACGCTTACCTCTGGACCATTGTTTTCAGTTTTCAGTAGTTGGGCGATTTTAGCAGAGATCTGTTCATCTGTGAAGGGATCGTAGATTTCTTTGACGTAATTTTTTACATCTTTATCTTTATATGCTACCTGTTCACAGCATTTATCATAAACGCGTTTTATAGTATCGAGTTGGTCATTATCCCGTAAAAGATCTACCGCTGCGCGGAATGCAATAAAATCCTGCAATTTTGCCATATCTATACCATAACAATCAGGATAGCGTATTTGCGGTGCAGAAGATACCACCACGATCTTTTTGGGATTAAGGCGTGAAAGCATTTTGATAATACTTTTCTTCAAGGTTGTACCCCTCACAATACTGTCATCAATAATAACAAGATTGTCTGTAGGTTTTACCACGCCATAGGTGACATCATATACGTGGGCCACAAGATCGTCGCGGCTGCTGTCTTCAGTAATAAAAGTGCGTAATTTTACATCCTTAATGGCGATTTTTTCTGTACGCAGTTTGAGGTTAAGGATGTTCTGTAGCCCTTTTTTATCCAGGGTATCCCTGTTGGCCAGAATTTCCGCGGTTTTTTGTTCGTCAAGTTCTACCTGCGCCGCTTCGACCATTCCGTAGAAAGAAGTTTCTGCGGTGTTTGGTATAAAACTAAATACGGTGTTTTGCGTATCGTGGTTTATTTCTTTAAGAACTTCGGGCATTAATAAACGACCCAATTCTTTACGCTCTTGATAAATTTCGGCATCGCTTCCTCGGGAAAAATAAATACGCTCAAAAGAACATGCTTTTCTTTCAAGCGGCACCTGTATTTCTTCTATGGAAGATTCCCCGCTTTTCTTAATAATGAGCGCATGTCCAGGATCCAGTTCCTGTACTTCTTCAAAAGGCGCATTGAATACGGTTTGAATAACAGGACGTTCGCTCGCTACAACGACTACTTCTTCATCGCGGTAATAATAAACGGGGCGTATGCCTGCGGGATCACGCAGTACAAATGAATCGCCGTGGCCTAAAAGACCGGCCATGGCGTAACCGCCATCCCAGTCACGGGCGGCTTTTCTCAATATTTTTTTTATGTTGAGGCGCTCTGCGATAAGCGGGGTGGCCTGCTGCTTTGAATATCCTTCTTTTTTTAGCTTTTTGTAAAGTTTAGCTACTGCATCATCCAGAAAATGGCCTATTTTTTCCATTACGGTAATGGTATCTGCCTTTTCTTTGGGATGTTGACCCAGTTCTACCAACTTATCAAAGAGTTGGTGAACATTGGTCATATTAAAGTTACCGGCCACAATAAGGTTACGGTGCATCCAGTTGTTCTGGCGCAAAAACGGGTGAACGCTTTCCACACTGTTTTTTCCGAAGGTTCCGTAGCGTACATGGCCCAGCAAAAGTTCGCCTATATAGGGAACATGCTTTTTCTGAAGGGCTACATTATCTGCATATTCAGGATGTTCAGCAAGGGTTTCATTGATGCGCGAATTGATCTGCGCAAAAATATCCTGTATGGGCTGCTGGGCAACAGAGCGCTGCCTGCTTATGTACCGTTCCCCAGGTTCAGTATCTAACTTTATACTTGCAAAGCCAGCACCGTCCTGACCACGGTTATGTTGCTTTTCCATCATAAGGTACATTTTGTTCACACCGTAAAAGGCGCTCCCATATTTTTCCTTATAATATTCTAAAGGCTTCAGTAGGCGTATTACTGATATACCACACTCATGCTTAATGGCATCGCTCATAATGCTATAAATAAAATTCGCCCCAAAAAGTTGGGGCGAAAACGTTTAAGATACTTCTATGTCGAACTGTGTTAACTTTTTAAAGCGCAACAGCCTTTTTGTCAATTCTTTTTCGCTGAGGTCCTGCATACGTTCTGTGCCAAATTTCTCTACACAAAAAGAAGCGAGATTGGAACCGTGAATTACGGCGCGCTTCATATTATCAAACGATAAATCATCCGTCTGGCACAAATAACCTGCAAAACCACCAGCAAAAGTATCGCCGGCGCCTGTAGGGTCAAAAACTTCTTCTAAAGGCAGGGCAGGGGCAAAAAAGATGTCGTCACCTTCAAACAACAGGGCGCCATGTTCTCCTTTTTTGATCACCACAAAGCGAGGTCCCATCTCATGGATTTTTTTTGCAGCCGTAACCAGGGAGTATTCACCGCTCAATTGACGCGCCTCCTCGTCATTAATGGTGATCACATCAACTTCTGCGATTACTTTTTTTAGATCTTCAAGCGCGCTGTCCATCCAGAAGTTCATGGTATCCAAAATGGCAAGTTTTGGTTTGGCATCCATTTGCTGTAAAACAGAAAGCTGAACCATGGGGTGCAGGTTGCCCAGCATCACGATTTCGGCATCCTTGTACTCTTTGGGAACCTGGGGCTGAAAATCAGCTAATGTGTTAAGCTCAGTAACTAAAGTGTCGCGGGTGTTGAGGTCATTGTGATATTTACCTTTCCAGAAAAAGGTCTTTCCACCTTTTACCACCTCGAGACCATCCATATTGATGCCTTTATTCTTTAAAAGGTCAATATTTTCCTGCGGAAAATCTTCTCCCACAATAGAAACAATGGCGGGATCTACATCAAAATTTGATGCCGCAAGCCCTATGAACGTTGCAGCTCCGCCTAAAATACGGCCGCTTTTGCCAGAAGGGGATTCAATCTCATCAAAGGCGCAGGTGCCCACAATCACTAATTTATTCATCCAGAAATTTTTTGCAAAGATATGATAATGTAATGGGAATATTAGGACGATTTTAAAGTCAAAACTTACAGGTTTTTATGTTGAATTTTAGAACGTCACTAAGAAATTATTTCAGGGATTCACAGGTGGTGCGGTTTGTGCAGTGCTAAAATAAATTCAGCACAACGTAATGGTTCATTTACATAAGGGCAATCTACTTCCTCCCAAAATCTGCCGGAATTTCCCCCCATACCTTTGTTTCCCATTTTACGATAACCGTAGTATATTCGTTTGTATTTAGCCATGTTTCTGCGCGTCGCACAAGATCAAATACTGGTTTGTTCTTCGCAGATTCCTTAAGTGTGGTCCTACAGGTTTTTTTGCGCACCCAACTCATGGCCGTCCGCGAGTCTGTGTAAATAATACGATCGCTGTCGTGTTTTTTGAGAAATGCGAGTCCGTGCACGAGCGCCAGGAATTCCCCCACGTTGTTCGTTCCTTGCTGAAAAGGCCCCAGTTTAAAAAGTACTTTTTTTGATTTGGTATCCACGCCCTGATATTCCATAATCCCTGGGTTTCCACTAGAGGCGGCATCTACCGAAATACTGTTATAATTGGGTTGGCCTATTTTTGCCAATAGTGCTTTATCTACCGTTTTAGGTGATTTTTTGCTCTTAAAATCAGAAAAATTGCCATTATAGGCTTTTTTTGCTTCCGCAAAAGAAGAAAAACTTTTGTACTGCGCACCCTTAAAACCGGCGATCATGGCTTTACAATCTGCCCATTTATTATAGATACCAGGCTTTTTGCCCTGCCAGATCACATAGAATTTTTCTTTTTTAGCCATAGATAATTTAAGTTTTTCATTTCTGCACTTCGACAAACTCAGGATATATTTTGACAGAATTTCAAGCGTTTTCTAAATCCAATTGCCTTTTTAGCAATCTGCGGAAATCTTTCAATCAAATTTGCGTTAAAACACTCCGCCCTCGGCATTGTGCATTCCTATCGAATACTCGTCGGGATGCAGGTTTATGGAGAGGAACTTTTGAAGCTTTTTCGAGTTGAAAGCTAAAAGCAAATTTTATATTTAGCAACCTGCAACCCATTTTACCTCTCTTTCAGCAGTTTTTCGATTACTATGGGGAAATGTTCATATTCCAACGCATGAATTTTTTCTGCCAGGGTTTCTGGCGTTTCTCCCTCCTCAATAGCTGTTTTTGCCTGAAAAATAATATTTCCCTTGTCATACTCACGGCTAACATAATGTATGGTAATGCCAGATTCTTTCTTGGCCGAAGCAATCACTGCTTGGTGTACCCGATCGCCATACATACCCTTGCCGCCAAAATCTGGTAGCAGCGCCGGGTGAATATTGATAACCTTATCTGGAAAAGCTTTTAGGATATTTTCTGGGAAAAGCCACAAAAAACCGGCTAAAACGATTAAATTCGGTTTTATTTCCTGTAGAATCGCCAGTACCTGATTTGTATCGTAAAATGATTTCCGGTTAAAACAAATGGCGCTTATGTTGAGATTATCTGCTCTTTTAAGCACTTTAGCGGAAGGTTTATTGGTCAAAATAAGGGCTATTTCAACCGGTTTTGAGCTAAAATACTCAATAATGCGCTGGGCATTTGTGCCATTTCCGGAGGCAAATATAACGATGCGTTTAGTAGGGCTCATAGGTAGGATTTGCAGTGCAAAGCAACAGTTTATAATTGTGTTTTTAAAGTACATTTAAATAAAAAATCAATTTAAAATACTTAAATTACCTCACATTTTTGACCTTTAGAATGGTCGTAAGGTAAAGTTTGCTATTTTTGCCACCTAAATAAAAATTTAAAATTTAAGATTATGTCAGACATTGCATCAAGAGTAAAAGCCATTATCGTTGATAAATTAGGAGTTGACGAGAACGAGGTCGTAGCAGAAGCAAGCTTCACAAACGATCTGGGAGCAGACTCACTAGATACAGTAGAACTCATCATGGAATTTGAAAAGGAATTTGATATCCAGATCCCAGATGATCAAGCTGAAAACATTGCGACTGTAGGTCAAGCAATAACCTATATCGAAAACGCAAAGTAAACAGCCAACCAAGCATTTTATGGAGTTAAAGCGAGTTGTAGTAACAGGCCTTGGAGCGTTGACGCCTATCGGTAACAATATTGATGAATATTGGGACGGTCTGCGTTCTGGTAAGAGCGGGTGCGCCCCAATTACCTATTTTGATGCCGAAAAGTTCAAGACAAAATTCGCTTGCGAACTTAAGAACTTTGATCCGCTGGCACATTTTGACCGCAAAGAAGCGCGCAAACTTGATAGGTTTGCTCAGTATGCCATGGTCTCATCAGACCAGGCGATCGCTGATGCCGGTTTTGATATGGATACGGTAGATAAATTTCGTGTTGGGGTGATCTGGGGCGCCGGTATAGGCGGTCTGGAAACCTTTCAGGACGAAGTGCTCAACTTTGCCGCAGGTGATGGTACACCACGTTTCAACCCATTTTTTATTCCAAAGATGATCGCAGATATCGCCCCGGGCAATATCTCTATCAAACATGGTTTTATGGGGCCCAACTATACCACGGTCTCTGCATGTGCCTCTGCTGCCAATGCTATGATAGACGCGCTTAATTATATTAGGCTGGGTCATTGTGATATCATAGTCTCAGGTGGTAGTGAAGCTGCGGTTACATTGGCAGGAATGGGTGGCTTTAACGCCATGCACGCACTGTCTACGCGTAACGAAAGTCCAGAAACGGCTTCCAGGCCTTTTGATGCCACACGCGACGGTTTTGTATTGGGAGAAGGTGCAGGTGCACTTATCCTGGAAGAATACGAGCATGCCAAAGCACGTGGCGCAAAAATCTATGCTGAAGTTGTGGGCGGTGGTTTGTCCAGTGATGCGTATCACATGACGGCACCGCATCCTGATGGAATAGGCGTGGAGCGGGTCATGCAAAATTGCCTTCGCGATGCGAATATGAAACCAGAGGAAGTAGATGCCATCAATACACATGGTACCTCTACCTCGCTGGGCGATGTTGCAGAGCTTAAAGCAATAACCAATGTTTTTGGGGAGCATGCAAAAAATATCAATATCAACTCCACAAAATCAATGACCGGGCATTTGCTGGGTGCTGCGGGTGCCATTGAGGCAATCGCATCCATTTTAGCGATGAAGCACGGTATTGTACCTCCCACAATCAACCATAATACGGTAGATCCCGACATCGACCCTTCCCTTAATTTGACACTCAACAAAGCGCAAAAGAGAGAAGTTAACGTAGCCATGAGCAATACTTTTGGATTTGGTGGGCACAATGCTTGTGTACTGTTTAAAAAAATAAGCCAATAATAGCGTTATGAATGCTATGCGCAACATATTTAATTCCCGTTCTGAAAAGGACGGGATTTTTTTGGTCAGCTTAAAAAAATCATTGGTTTTTCGCCTAAGGACCTCAAATGTTACGAAGAAGCTTTTACGCATCGTTCCCTGAACCTTAAAGGTAAAAACGGCAATAATTTTAATTACGAGCGCCTGGAATTTTTAGGGGACGCCGTGCTGGGTGCCGTGATCGCTTCCTATCTTTTTAATGAAGTAGGACGTGGCGATGAAGGCTACCTGACAAAAATGCGATCTAAAGTGGTAAGCCGTGAACACCTCAATGAACTGGGGCGCGATCTCAACCTACTCGACCTTGCAAGGGCGGCAATTCCCAAAGAAAATTTTGGCGTGAACATTCACGGTAACCTTTTTGAAGCGCTCGTGGGTGCCATACATCGTGACAGGGGCTATGCCTATGCAAAACGTTTTATCAGTGATCGCGTTATTGAGCCATACGTAGATATTGAAAAGCTGGAAGGCAGGGTGATAAGCTATAAGAGCCTGGTCATCGAGTGGTGTCAAAAAAATAAAAAGCCCTTTCACTTTGATACCTATGAAGATTCTGGCCTTGATATTATAAAACATTTTTCTGTACGGCTTTCCATTGATAACAAACAAGTAGCAAAAGCCCGTGGGACATCAAAGAAGAAAGCAGAAGAAAAGGCCGCTAAACGTGCGTATTATGTATTCCAGTCTAAAATAGATACACAGGATTTTAACTAGATTTAATAAGTTACCTTTTATTAAAATTAGATTTTCTGTTTTGTTTGTGAGTTTAGTTATCTTTAGCGCTTATCAGCATGCTTATGCCACCTCTCAAGTTAGTTCTTAGCGATGCACTTGAATTCGACTTTAGCCTCATTGCCATTCACTGCTCTTTAGAAGATCATAGAATTGCCTTCTCCCTGAACAAGTACTTAGGTTTGCAGTTAAGACGTAGGCTAAAGGATGTGGATTTTAGGAAGGAAGGTTGCGAGGCCATGTTTTCTTTGTTTAATTTTGAGGATTCAAAAAATTACCGGTCTTACACCCTGGTAGGCAATAAATGTAGAGTAAAGCGTACGCAAACAGATAACGAAGGCCTTTTTAAAACCCAGGAAAATTTTGAAATGATCAGCCTAATTCCTGAACTATCAAAAACAGATTTTTTTTTAAAAATAGATTCAGATACCCCAACACCCAAGAAAATGCTTGCGCAGATCAATGAAATAGCACAAGTGGTTACTGCATATACCATAGATGTCAACCAATTAAAATCAAAACGAAACCTAATATTCGAATAATGCCAAATACAAAAAAGACTAAAATTGTAGCCACTCTGGGTCCAGCAACCAGCGAGAAAAGTGTCTTACAGGAGATGATTAAAGCGGGAGTAGATGTTTTCCGTATTAACTTTTCCCACGCAGATTACGATGCTGTAAAGGAGCGTATAAAAATGATTCGCGAGCTTAGTAAAGAATTTGGCTATAACACCGCTATACTTGCCGATCTTCAAGGCCCTAAATTACGTGTGGGTATCATGAAAGAAGAGGTAATGGTAGAACCTGGTGATATAATTACCTTTTCTACCGCAGAAGAATTTGAGGGCACCAAGGAACGCGTTTACATGAATTACGCCCAGTTTCCCAAAGACGTTAAAAAAGGGGAACGTATCCTACTTGACGATGGTAAACTCATCTTTGAAGTGCTCAAAACAGATATGGAAACCGAAGTTGAAACGGTTGTAGTACAGGGTGGCCCATTACGTTCCAGAAAAGGGGTCAACCTGCCTAATACAAACATCTCCTTACCGGCACTTACAGAAAAAGATATTGAAGATGCTATTTTTGCCATTAAACAGGATGTAGACTGGCTAGCACTTTCTTTTGTGCGTCACGAAGGCGATTTAATTCAACTTCAGGAACTTATAAAAGAACATTCTGACCATAAAATCCCGATTATTTCCAAAATTGAAAAGCCAGAAGCTGTAAAGAATATTGATAAGATCATTTCCTATAGTGACGGCCTTATGGTTGCACGTGGCGATCTGGGTGTTGAAATCCCTGCGGAAGAAGTTCCGCTTATTCAAAAACAATTGGTACTTAGTGCAAAGAAAGCACGAATTCCCGTAATCATTGCCACGCAAATGATGGAAACCATGATCTCAAGCCTTACCCCTACAAGGGCAGAGGTAAATGATGTGGCGAATTCAGTAATGGATGGTGCAGACGCGGTAATGTTGAGTGGGGAAACCTCTGTAGGTAAGTATCCTGTACAGGTGATAGAACGCATGTCTTCTATCATACGTAGTGTTGAAGATTCACCGCTTATTCATGTGCCACAAGAACCCCCACACATTCGCACAAAGCGCTATATAACTAAATCCATTTGTTATCACGCAGCACTTATGGCAAATGAAATTTCTGCGACCGCCATTACGACATTGACTAACAGTGGTTATACGGCATTCCAGATTTCTGCCTGGAGGCCAAAAGCACATATTCTTGTTTTTACGTCTAATGAGAGAATAGTATCGCAGCTCAACCTTTTATGGGGTGTTAAAGCCTTTTTCTATGATAAGTTTGTCTCTACAGATGAAACTGTGCGCGATATAAATACCATAGCAAAAAAACGTGGTTTCCTTAGTAAAGGAGATATGGTGATAAGTCTTGCCGCCATGCCTATTACTGAAAAAGGAATGGTCAATACCCTGCGTATTCGGGAGATTGCCGGTGACTAAAATATACTTGAAATCTTTAAAAAACCCTCTAAAAACAACCGATTTTAGAGGGTTTTTTATGCTTTAGAACTAAAATTCAAACTTTAATTGCACCGCGATTTCCTGTTTATTTATCTTTTCCTTTGCAGGTTCTGTGTTGAGGTTGCCCAGAGTAATACCCAGCAGACGCACACTATTTTCCATTTTTTCCTGAAAGAGGAGTTCTTTTGCGGTTTCCAGGATTATAGATTTATCCCTAATGAAATAATTAAGGGTCTTGCTACGTGTTTTTAGGGTAAAATCGCTGTATTTTATCTTCAAAGTCACCGTTTTACCGGCAACATTTGATTTTTTAAGTCGGCGTTCTATTTCTTCTGTGATGTTCTCTAGGCGTTCCATCATAAATATTTCCGAAGAGATATTTTCACTAAAGGTGCGCTCTGCCCCCAGGGATTTCCGTATTCTGTTTGGCTTTACGGCACTGTTATGAATGCCGCGCACCACATTGTAATAATAACCACCGCTTTTGCCAAAATGATCTGTGAGATAATCAAGCTCCTTCTTTTTTAGGTCTGCGCCGGTAAAAATGCCCAGGTGGAACATTTTTTCGGCCGTTACTTTGCCCACCCCATAAAACTTCCTTATTTCAAGCTGCTCTAAAAACGGAATGACCTCTTCGGGATTGATCGTTTTTTGTCCGTTGGGTTTATTGATGTCGCTGGCCACTTTAGCGATAAATTTATTGACTGAAATCCCCGCGGAAGCATTCAGCCCTGTTTTCTCCTTTATCTGCTGGCGTATTTGTTTGGCAATGAGCGTTGCGCTGGGATTTCCTTTTTTGTTTTGAGTGACATCCAGATAGGCCTCATCAAGCGATAAAGGTTCGACCATATCTGTATATTCAAGAAAAATGGCCCGTATTTGCTGGCTTATTTCCCGGTAACGGTCAAAACGGGATTTCACGAAGATAAGATCAGGGCAAAGCCTGCGTGCAAGACCGCCGGCCATGGCGCTGCGCACGCCAAATTTACGGGCCTCGTAACTGGCGGCCGCGACAACACCGCGGTCAGAACTACCGCCCACCGCAATGGGCTTATCCCGCAGTTCTGGATTGTCCAGCTGTTCTACAGAGGCGTAAAAGGCATCCATATCCACATGAATGATCTTGCGTGCGGGCTGTTCTTCAGGATTCATCTCCTGCAAAATTACGCTAAAAGCAGCAATACCCTTTTCGGAGGTATTTTGATTTAGAAAGTTGGTAAGGTTGTTGTAAATTGGCTGCAATAGCAAGCATTTCCGTGATCGCGGAATAGAGAAAATCACCCTTTTTATGGCAAAAACGGCAATAATTTTAGGTATCACCGGTCTTACGGGAAGTATTTTGGCAAAGCAGTTATTTGAAGATGAGGATTATGAAAAGGTCATAAGTTTTCACCGGAGGGCGTCTGAGCTCAGCCATCCAAAATTCACCGAACATGTGGTAAATCTCTTTGAACTGAAAAGGGAAAAAGAACGTTTTAAAGCGGATGTGGTTTTTTGCTGTATAGGAACTACCCAGGCAAAAACCGAAGATAAAGAAACTTATAAAGCTATAGATTACGGTATTCCACTAGATGCGGCGCAACTTTGCAAGGACAATAATATATCGACGTTTATTGCCATATCTGCGATGGGAGCAGATGCTGAGAGCCGTATTTTTTACAACAGGACAAAAGGTGAAATGCAGCGTGATATCTTCAAACTTTCAATTCCCAATATTTACTTTATGCAACCTGCATTGTTAGCGGGAGATCGTGAAGAAACCCGAACGGCAGAAAAAATCGCGACAAAGGTTTTCAAGATCCTCAACCCATTGCTGGTAGGTCCTTTAAAAAAATACAAAAGTATAAAACCCGAAAAAATAGCTAAAACCATGCGTTTTGTGGCAAAAAACGGCTTTGCAGACCCATTAATAGAATCTGATAAAATTCAAAAAATTGCTGATGAACATGCTTGAAATAGAACGTAAATTTTTGGTAAAAAACCATTCTTTCAAAGACAATTCCTTTTCTAATAAACGTATTACCCAGGGGTATTTAAACAGTGAACCTTCACGTACGGTGAGAGTACGCATATATGGAGATCAGGGCTTTTTGACCATAAAAGGCGCAGCTGATGCGGGAGGTACCACACGTTTTGAATGGGAAAAAGAAATTGAACTTCAGGAAGCAGAAAAACTTTTGAATTTAAGCGAGCCGGGAAGTATTGATAAAATCCGGTATTTATTTAAAGCCGGCGATAAAACCTTTGAAATAGATGAATTTTTTGGCGAAAATGAAGGTTTATTAGTAGCTGAAATAGAACTTAACGCTGCCGATGAAGAATTTGAAAAACCAGATTGGCTGGGAGCGGAAGTAACCGGGGATGCCAAATATTATAATTCACAGCTGGGAAAAAGACCGTTTTCAACCTGGCCGTAACGCTTAAAAAAAAGGGATTCTGGAAAGAAAAGTTCTGTTTGGTTCTAAAAATTTATTTTTTTTATCAAAACGTTCAATTTTTTGAATAATTTTCAATAGATTTAGCAACGCTTTAATTCTGTGTACTTTATATAGCTATTTTGAAACTAAACACTTTTATTTTTCTTCCCATTTCTATACGGGCCATTTACTTTTTAGGCTTATTTGCCTTTTTGGGCTGTTTTGTTGTAAAGTGTAAAGCTCAAGATAGTCAGGAACTATCAAAAGTGGATAAGAGTAAAGAGCAAAAACCTAGTTTGATATTACAAGATACCATTAAGCAGAAAGTTTTGAACCCTTCAAAAACCCTGGTATTGTACCTGGAGAAAATAAGTACACCTGATAGTCCGGTACACCTATTAAACTACACCGTTTTAGAATCGAAAACCCAAAACATCATCAAAAAAGATTCCTACAGGGGAACAGATGTAAGATGGTATGACAATAGTTCGCTGCAATTAGTACCTTATATAGGCATGGAGCGCAAACCAACATCTGATAATCCAGATGATGCGATGGCCGGAACAGCTTCAAATAAACCCATTATCGTAAAACTAAGCGATAGTCTGGATTAGAACAAGCAATAACCAATTTCTAATTATTTAACCAACTAAATTCCAATATTATATGAAACACAAGTACACAACACATTTATTCATGCTTTTAATGGGGGTCTTTATGATTACCTCCTGCGAGAATAAACCGAAAGGTGAAGCGGTCGACGACCTCGCTTCTATAAAAGAAATTACGCTGCAAGGCAAAAAACAGCTTAAGGAACATGACGAAGAAAGCGAAGAAGATGGTGAAGGCAAAAAAGGCATTGAGCTTATAGCAGAGTACATTGCCAGTATAATGAAGCCTATTGATGCAAAAGAATCAACCTATAAAGAAGGTTATTTAATGCGCGAGTTTCAGAAAGCTCAAAGGGGTGCTTCGTCAAGGAGGGCAATGAAAGCACCTGCAGCGGTTTGGAATGAGCGTGGCCCGGCAAATGTACCTGGTCGTACGCGTAAAGTTTTTGTATCCCCCAGCAATCCAGATAAATGGTATGCAGGATCAGTAGGTGGTGGATTATGGGTTACCGAAGATGCAGGTGGTACCTGGAGCAACCTTACCGATTATAAGGTGCCAAACCTTGCTACCTCTACAGTGGCAATTAGTGAAAGCGCGCCCGAAACTATATTTTTAGGAACGGGAGAGCCTTTTAATAACCTGGACGCCATAGGTGGAATAGGTCTTTTAAAATCAACAGATGATGGTGCCAGCTGGGAGTATTTGGATAATACCAGAAGCTTTGGCGGTATAGGTCGTTTGGCCATTAACCCTAACGATGCTGATAGTCTTGCAGTAGCAAGTGCCACTGGTATATATGTAACATCAGATGGTGGTGCCAGCTGGGAAAAAACCTTTGGGGTAGAAAATTTTAAACCTACGGATAGTGTAGGAAGTACTAATGTGCAAGACCTTAATGCTACGCCAGGAAATTACAATGTGATTTACGGTGGTGTAAATCGTCTGGGTATTGTAAAAAGTACAGATGGTGGTTATACATGGGATGTTGTTTTCAACAGAAAAGATTACAATCCTAATAATGAGCGTTTTGAACTTGATGTTTCTTCAGCAAACCCAGATGAGGTTGTATTGAGTGTTTATTCTCCTTCTGGAGCATCTGCCGTCAATACTGATTTTTATGTAACTAAAGATGCTGGGGAAACCTTTACACTTTTAGGCTACGAGGGCACACCTTCTTCTGGCAATTTGGTTTCAGGCCAGGGCTGGTATGATAACATCGTTACTGCGCACCCTTATGATGAGAATGTTTTTTACGTAGGCGGAATAGTAGTACACAAAGTGACGATCACAGATTCTTTGAATTATGAATTTATACCTATCGCTGGTGGTTACAATAATGAACTGAATGATTATGTGCATGTTGACCAGCATGGTATTGCCTGGATCAAAGGGGATACTGATGAGGATTTTAAATTAGTACTTTCTAACGATGGTGGGGTGTACTCAACAGATTACCTTGCTGATCCCGCAACAACCGAAGGTGACTGGTCTTCTCTTGCCATAGGTTATAACAGCACACAGTATTATGGAGCTGATAAGCGCAATGGTGCTGATTCCTATATCGCAGGGGCACAGGATAATGGCTCACATATTACTTTTGAAGATGGGGCAAATCCCGCTACAAACTACACCAGGGTTTTAGGTGGTGATGGGTTTGAAGTTATCTGGAACTATGAAGATACCGATAAATTTATCGTAGGATCCCAGTATAATAATTTTGCGCGCTTTGATGGGCAGAATGGCGTTTATGCACAACACGGTGAAAGTGGTTCAGGGACATCTCCTTTTTATTCTAAAATTTCAAATGCAAATAATAATCCTGATGTAGTTTTCAGCCCTTCTGTAAGCGGGGTATGGAGATCTGCAAATTTTGCTGAACAATGGAAACTTACCCCAATTGGTAATAATTTCTCAGTAGGTGCTTCAAGCTCACTTGATGTAAATGTTTCCGTGGCTAATCCTGATATCGTTTGGGCAGGAAACGCGATGACCGAAACAGGTAGTTATGTTTTACATGTTTCCCAGGACAATGGATTATCCTATCAGCCTACAGAACCTTTTGTTGATCCCCGTGATACAAGAGCACACAACCTATATATTTCCGGTTTAGAAACATCGCCTACTAATGCAGATCGTGCATATGCACTTTTCTCTTCGCAGGGTGCTGCAAAGGTTTTGAAAACTAATGACCTTGGACAAACATGGGAGGATATTTCAGGGATTTCCCTTGGTGAGGATCGCGGTTTCCCAGATGTTGCTATTCACTGTCTGGTTGAAATGCCCTTTGATGAAAATGTACTTTGGGTAGGTACAGACCTTGGTGTTTTTCAAACTGAAAACGGTGGTGATAGCTGGTCTATTGTTGAAGGCTTTCCAGCCGTTTCTGTATGGGAATTCAAAATCGTTAACGATCAGGTAGTTGTTGCAACACATGGTCGTGGCATATGGTCTGCGACTCTTGATGAACTTAATGGATATGAGCCACCCAGCTATTTTGCACCACCAGCTATTGTAGAGGTTTATCAACAATCTATTGAAAATTTAAATGCTGTAGTTGTTTTTAATACAGATCAGGAATTTATAGATGACGTCAATATCTTTGTAGATGATTCATTGTACGCTTCTGTGCAAAATGAGTTTACAGCAGGTACAACGAACAGCTATATATTAAATGATCTTAGCGAAGGCGTTCATACCATAGGCGTTCAGATCACCAGCGGTGACAAGGAGTCTATTCCTGCGGAAGCAGATCTTGTGATCGTTGATTATGAAACTCCTGAGGAGTTCGTGAATATCAATGTTTTTGAACCACAGGATGTATTCACTTTTGATGGAGAATTCAAGATAGACGATATCGCCGGAACGGTAGGTCAGGATGCCCTGAACAATTCAGAACATCCTTATCTTGATAATAAAGAATACAGGGTAATATTAAAGCGACCTATAAACATAACTTCAGAATCAGCAGAATTCAATTACGAAGATGTAGCTATTGTTGAACCAGGCGATGCGGGAGGAATATATGACTATGTTATTATTGAGGCTACTAAAGATTTGAGAAATTGGGAAGCTTTGGATATATACGATGCTGAGCGTTTCCCCGAATGGCTTCAAGTATACAGTAGCGTTTTAAATGGTGAAACTCCTGTGATCAGTGATGATCTGTTTAGAACACAAACGCTTGATTTATTGCAGCAAACTCCTTCTGGAGAGAATGTTTTTGTAGAAGGTGATAATGTAGTTCTACGTTTTAGACTTGTAACGGATGGGGCTGTAACCAGTTTTGGCTGGGCGATACGTTCTATCAATAAGCAAACGCTTTCTTTAGACGAGCCATTGTTAGCTTCTGAACTTAGCATGTACCCTACAGTTTCTGATGGTAACGTTACCGTATCCTCTACCGTGGATCTTGGTGATTCTTCAGTACAGGTATTCAATATTACCGGAAAAGAGGTTTTTTCTAATAATTATGATTTGAGTTACAGAAAACAACAGCTTGCTCTTAATAACCTGAGCAGCGGAATTTATCTTGTAAAAATCACTTCTGGAAGTAGAAATGTTACGAAGAAAATCGTGATCAACTAATACATTAAACAACGGTTTTAAAAAGGCCCAACCAGTTTTTCTGGTTGGGCCTTTTTCTTTTATGACCTATTACAAACTAGTAACTTGAAAAGTCTGTTTTACTTTGTAGAAACCGATTCTTGCAATATGTAAAAGTTGTCTTCTTTTGTAATGTGAACAATTCTTGATAATCGCTGTGCACGTTCTATATACTTTATGGAAGTAAGATCATTTGCGCTTCTCTTTGCATCAAGGGTTGAGGTAAACCCATGTTCCTGACGTGATTTGATACTACTTTCGCTAAGCCCGGTGAGACCTGGAAAATTATATTCCGTGGAAATATCAAACAGTTGTTTGGCAACTAAAAAAGCTTCGCTCCAACTCCCCGCAGGTATACTCAATTGTACAGAAGTAGCGGGAGCTCCATTTTCTTCTTTATTTTCTGTGCTGAAGGTTGCTTCAGGATATTCTACTTGAAGACGTTTAGCGTAATCTTCTGATTTTTCTTTGGCATTGGGGACTTTAAACCTGCTCAGGTAGCCATTATATGCAAAGCCGCTCATGGAGTTAAACTTTATATTTATCATGTTTCCTGAAATATTAGCGACTTCAATAGCACTATTATCTGGTCTATCCAATACTTCTACTTTAGTTGCGTAAGGCATTTTTGCAAGTTGGTCACTTTGCAGGTTATCATCCCTTCTTAGTATGAGTCCGCTGGGTGCGATCACGTACAAGACCTTCGGTAGTTCCTTTTTTGCTTCGGTTCTTACCTCTTCTACGATGGGATTTTCTTGTTTTTTATCCTCCTTACAGCTCGTTGAGCATAAAATAATACCCAGTAGCGCAAGGAAGATGGAAGTAATTGCTTTAGTCATGATCTTAGAAATTTGAATTTATTCGGAATAAATAGGTGGTAGATTTAGACTAAAGTAACGAAAATGGGTATTTATTACCCTTTTTCGGGTAATTATTGGCAGATTTTGATAAAAGTGAAATCTTAGTTTAAAGCAATCAATAGAGGAATAGCTTGAAAGTTTTTTATTTTACCTTTTGATCAAGGTTTAGCAGGTTAAAAGTTGAATTGTAGACCCAGCCGATTTCCGCTAAAAGTAAGATTTAATGACGTTTCTTTCGGTTCACCAGGGTTGTATTTCTCATCATACTTTGAATCCAGGTAGCGATCAATTGATTCTACGATAAAATAACTCATCGCCCAACTCAAAAATACATCACTGGCCCAGTGCGCATCTTCCACGATACGAGACAGGCCTGGGATTACGCCAATGCCATAAACCCCTGCTTTGACCCAATTATTATCAAATTGTTTTGCAATTGCGTGTGCAGTTGTAAAGGTAAGGATGCCATGACCTGAGGGAAACGAACTATAAGCCGAACTGGGATCAAAAGGTTTGAAGTGGTTTTTGCCTAAACCTGTAGATGGCCGCGCCCTGCCCAGACCTGTTTTAATAAATTGCTGAAAAAGGCCGGTTGCTGTAGCGCTGGAAATGAGCAATACCCCTGTGCGTCGCAGTTTTGTATTTTTAGATATAAGCCCTGTGAGATATACCGCCCCTGTGATGCCATAATTATTTAAGGGCTTACCGGCCCGCCAGCCATAATTAAGTAAAACTGGGGGCACCTCTTTTTTATTTCTTGTAAAAACATGGTTTATTTCATTATCTGCAAGATAAAATCCCAATGTTCCAGCGGCAACTCCTGCCAATTTTAAATAGTCATTCCCTTGCCAATGAAGTGGTTGTTTGTAAGCATGATGCACTCCTTTAAAAACAACGCCCAGATCATAGGCGAGATCTTTCCAGATCTTTGTTTGACCATTTTTTGTGGATGGTGAACTTTGAGACCAGAGCGGTGAAATCAACAAAGAGATTATAGGAAAAAGTAATTTTTTCATCAAACAAAGGGGATTTGGGGGGCAAAAAGGTATTCAGTATTGTAAAATATACAAGTAATTACAGAGGTTTGAAGAAATTCCCCCTTGTAAAATACAAAGGGGGAAAACCTATAAGTAATGTCTAAGCTGGGTTTTATTTCCAGCCTCCACCTAAAGCCTGGTATAGGTTTACCATAGCATTAAGCTGACCATATTCTGCATCAATGAGATCCAGCTGGGAGCTTAGCGCATTTTCCCTGGCTGTGAGCACTTCAAGGTAATTGACAAGACCGTTGTTCAGTAATTCTTCGGAATAGTCTGTAGCGGTCTGGTAAGCATCGTATTCTTTTTCTTTTATGGTAATCCGCTTGGTGGAAGCTTGATACGTATATAAGGCATCAGAAACTTCTCTGCTCGCCGTGAGGATAGCCTGTCTAAAATTCAACTTTGCCTGTTCCTGCTGTGCTTTTGCTACTTCATACTGCGTGCGTATTTGTCTTCCATTAAAAATAGGCTGTACCAGACCACCTATAATCGTGGCAAATAAAGACCCTGAACTGAAAAGGTTGTCCAGGTCCAGGCTTTGGACGCCTCCCGTCGCTGATAAGGTGATAGAGGGATAAAAGCTGCTACGGGCAACATTGGTAAGTTCAAAAGAATTGATAAGATCATATTCTGCAGCAATGACATCTGGGCGGTTACGTAAGAGCGTGGTAGGTATACCTATGGTCAGATCTGTATTGATTTCCTGGCTATCCAGGTCTGTACGCACGATCTCATGAGGTTCTTCACCCAGCAGGATAGACATGGTGTTTTCAAGAAGCCGTGCCTGATTCTGTAAATCCACTAGAATGGCCTGTGCAGTGTAAAGTTGGGCTTCGGTCTGTTTTACTCCCGCACCGGTAACATTACCCGCTTCTTTGAGCGCTCTCGTAGTTTCCAGGCTATTCTCCCTATTGGATACTGTTTCCTGGGTTATACGTATTTGTTCGTCAATAGAAAGCAACTGATAATAGGTGGAAGCTATATTTGCGATGAGCTGTGTCTTTACCGCTTTATGGGCGGCAACAGATTGCAAATAACTTGCTTGATACGCACGCTTGTTGCTGCGTATTTTTCCCCATATGTCTGCTTCCCAGGATAAGGCCGTATTTATCTCATATTGATCAAGTTTTGAAAAGAGACTACCAAACTGGCTATTCCCGGATAGTTCCTGATGTGTATAAGTAGCATTGCCCTGTAATGTGGGAAAAAAACCTGCTTTGCCCTGTTTAAAATAGGCCTGTGCCGCAAGTATTTGCTGAATAGCTACGCGAATATCAATATTGTTCTCCAGTCCACGATTTATGTAATCATTAAGTACGGGATCTGTGAATATATCTGTCCAAGATACATTAGCCATGCTCAGCGAATCTTGTGTAGCGGTATTTATGATACTATCTTCTATATGATCTGTTCTAAACTTTGCTTCGTTTACTACTTTTGGGCGCTCATAATCTTTAGCGGCAAAGCAGGAACTGAGTAAGATGGGAACGCTTGCGAGAAGCAAAAGGGTACATATTCTATTGGTTTTCATATTAAGCGTTTTCTTCATTTATTGTTTTGTTTTTTGCTGCCTCAGGCTCACCGGTAATCTTTTCCTGCAACCACTGGAAGAGTATAAAGAGAATAGGAATTACAAAAACACCTATCACGGTACCTATGAGGAGACCGCCCACGGCTCCTGTCCCAATAGAACGGTTACCTACAGCGCCTACCCCATTGGCAAGTACAAGTGGCATAAGACCCAGGATAAAGGCAAAAGAGGTCATTAAAATAGGTCGCAATCGAGATTCTGCACCATCTATGGCCGCATTTAGAATAGACTCTCCCTGTTTTCTACGCTGTAGTGCAAATTCTACGATAAGAATGGCATTCTTCGCGAGAAGTCCCAATAGCATAATCAGTGCGATCTGGAAGTAAATATTGTTCTGTAATCCCGCAAATTGTGTAGAAATATAAGCCCCCATAACCCCTAATGGTAAAGATAGGAGAATGGCAAAGGGAACTAAATAGCTCTCATACTGCGCTGCCAGTAAAAAGTATACAAATACTATGGAAAGCATAAAGATAAGCATTGCCTGATTTCCCGCATTTACTTCCTCCCGGGAAAGACCAGAATATGCAGTACCATAGTTGGCCGGAAGGGATTTTGCAACTTCATTGACAGCAGCGATACCATCTCCAGTACTAAACCCAGGGTTCATTGAAGCCGTGATTTTAGTAGAATTAAATAAATTGAAACGGGTTACTGCCTGAGGGCCATAAACGCGTTTTAAATTTATAAATTCAGTGATAGGAGTCATTTCACCACTATCGGTACGTACAAAGATGCTATTTAACGCTTCTTTATCTGCACGGTCTTCCGGAAGAGATTGAACGTAAACACGATATTGTTTACCAAATCTGGAAAAATCTGTGGCAAATATACTTCCTATATAACCTTGAAGCGTAGAGAATATACTTGATATGGAAACCCCTTTCTCTTTTGCCAAAGGAACATTTACTTCGAGCTCATATTGTGGGTAATTTGTGTTAAATGGTGACTGTGCAAACTGAAATTCAGGTCGCTGGGTCAATTTGTTTACAAAATCCTGATTGACTTCGTCAAGTTGCTCAAAACTACCTCCACTACGGTCAAGAAGATTCACTTCAACTCCCGCAGAGTTACCAAAACCAGGAACACTGGGACGTCCAAAAAAGATAATGTTAGCACCGGGTATCTGTGATGCTGCACCAAACATCTTCGCTGTTATGCTCTCTAAGGAAAGTGAGTCTGCATCCCGTTTGCCCCAATCGTTTAATTTTGCAATACCAAAACCATAGTTGCTTCCAGAACCATTCAATAAACTTCTCCCTTCAATCACAAATACGCCTTCAACACCCGGTATTTTACTTGTCTTTTCATAAAGCTGTCTGTTGACCTCGTGCGTTCTATCAATGGAGGAACCTGCCGGTAACTCCACGTTCATAAAAATAATCCCCTGATCTTCATTGGGAACAAAACCTGTCTTAACTACAGAAGACGACCAGTAGATCACAACCACAGAGAGAACAAGAATAGCGCCCGTCACCCATTTATTTCTGTAAAGAAAATGAACAGATTGTCCATATTTTCTTACTGTTGCATTAAAACCTCGGTTGAAGGCGGCAAAAAACCGCTGTATAAAGTTTTTCTTTCCTGTACCTTCTTTTTCATCATGACCCTTTAAAAGCAAAGCACATAATGCCGGACTCAAAGTAAGGGCGTTTACCGCCGATATTAAGATGGCTATAATCAAGGTGACTCCAAATTGCTCATAGAAAACCCCAGAAGGCCCTGATATAAAAGTCACCGGGATGAATACGGCCGCCAGTACAAGAGTAATTGAAACGATAGCTCCAGAGATTTCACTCATGGCGGTTTTAGTGGCTCGTTTAGCATCATTTTCTCCTTCATCTATTTTGGCATGCACAGCTTCCACCACTACTATCGCGTCATCTACCACAATACCAATGGCCAGTACAAGTGCAAAAAGGGTCAAAAGGTTAATGGAATAACCAAATAGATTCAAGAAGAAAAAAGTACCAATGATGGAAACAGGAACCGCAATGGCGGGGATCAGGGTAGACCTGAAATCCTGTAGAAATATAAATACCACAATAAAAACTAAAACGAATGCCTCGATCAGAGTATCGACCACTTTATCTATAGAAGCTTCCAGAAAGTTATTTGCATTAAAGGGCACAAATATTTTTATACCATCAGGTAGTTCTGACTCTATAGTATTAAGCTCTTCATTAATGCTTTCTATAATTTGCTGTGCATTTGATCCCTTGATCTGGAATATACCCATAACTACAGAAGGATTGTCATACGTCAACGATGATGCGGAGTAGCTTTGAGCACCAAGTTCTATATCTGCTACATCATTTAAAGTCAAAAACTGACCATCACCCAATGCTTTGATCACTATATTGGCATATTGATCTTCAGTCTTAAAACGACCACCATATTTAATGGTGTAAGAAAAAGCTTCACCATTATTCTCTCCAAGAGCTCCGGCAGAGGCTTCTAAACTTTGTTCTGCAAGCGCAGCTGTTATATCTGTAGGAATCAAATTGTATGCGGCCAATTTTTCTGGCTTGAGCCAGATACGCATAGCATAATCTTTAGACCCAAAAACACTAACGTTACCTACACCATCAACACGTTGCAATTCTGGTATTACATTTATTTTCAGGTAATTTTGAATAAACGTGTCATCATAATCCTCATTCTCACTGTAAAACGAGAGAAACATCAGGGCATCTGTTTGCTGTTTTTGGGTTATTACCCCTGTACGAAGTACTTCCTGAGGTAAAACAGCATTTGCACGGGTTACTCGGTTTTGTACATTTACCGCGGCAATATCAGGGTCTATGCCCTGCTCAAAGTATACGGTTATTTCCGCAGTACCGGTGTTTGAGGCCGTAGAGGTGAGATAGGTCATACCTTCTACGCCATTAATTTGTTCTTCTATGGGGATAACGACACTTTCCAGAATAGTTTCCGCGTTTGCACCTGGATAGGTCGTGGTAACCTGTACGGTAGGTGGTGCAATATCTGGATATTGCGTGATAGGAAGCGTTGTAAGGCCAAGTATTCCCAGTATCACGATAATGATAGAGATAACCGTAGAGAGTACGGGCCTATTTATAAATGTATTTAGCATGGTATTTTATTTCTGGATGCGTTGAGGTCTATTTAAAAACTTGTTCTATTGGTTTTGCAATGCTATCAAAAGGAACCTCTTGAGGTTTGATCTTGGTTTCTCCCCTTAGTTTTGCAAGACCTTTAGCTACGATTTGTTCTCCTTCATCAATACCGGAAGCAACCACAAATAAATTTTCTACCTGTGCTTTAATTGCAAATTGTGCTGCTACTGCCATACTATCTTTTCCAAATTTGTAGACAAATGTGCTTCCCTGACGTTCAAAGGTTGATGCACTGGGCACCACAATGGCATTTTCATATGTCTTTGGGATTTTTACCTTACCGCTGTTGCCGTTAGTAAGCATTTGGGTAGGATTATCAAAAATGGCACGAAACTGTATAGACCCCGTATTTGTATTGACTTGAGAATTTATGGTCTGTATTTTTCCTTTTTGTTCATACTCGCTTCCATTGGCGAGTATCAACTCAATTTCAGGCATGTTCTTGATTTTTTCGCTGATATCGCTTCCATTTGCTTCCTTTATAAAGTCAAAATAATCTTTCTCGTTCATTGAAAAGTAGGCGTATACTTCGCTAATGTCTGAAACCGTTGTGAGTGGCATCTGGTCTGACGGACTTATCAAATTCCCTTTTCTAAGGCGAATGCTTCCCACGTAACCATCTACCGGACTCTTAATATTTGCGTAGTTGATGTTTGCATTGATACTATTGTAACTGCTCCTGGCCTGCTGTAATTGCGCTTTTGCAGTTTCTAATTGAACGTTGCTTATGATATCCTTTTCTACAAGGGGTTTTAATTTATCAACTTCTACCTGTGCTACATTCACGCTGGCTTTTGCAGCATCTGCATCTTGATTGAGAGATTGCGTTTCAAGTTTAAAAAGTGTCTGGCCTTTTTTGACCTTTTGACCTTCATCTACCAGAACTTCTGTGATATATCCTGCAATCTTGGCGCGTACTTCGCTGTTTACGATGCCTTCTATGCTTGTAGGGTATGTGCTGTAAGCAGTAACCGTCTTTGTAGGAACAGTGATCACCGGCAACTGTGGTATTTGTTGAGCAGCCGCTGCCTGACCAGTTTTTTCATCCTGACCGCAGCTGGTCAGCAAAATGCAGAGGCCTAATAGTGCAGGTAAAATATGGATGTACGTTTTTTTCTTCATTTTCTTGTAGTAATTAGTCATTTTTGATTTTGGTGGTAAGGTTGTCGCGTAATTTTTTCATACCAGATGATGCCTGCTCTAAAAAATTTAGATAGTCCTGATGAAATTCCAGGTCAAAGGCCTCGTCTAACTTGTCTTCTTCTGCCAGGGTATTGTTTATATTTTCTTTGTACTGCATGATTTCAATATGGAGTTCCCGTTCTGTGTTCCACTTTTCGATCATCTCGTTCATGGAAAGTAGCATGGCATCCTGAGAGATCACGAAGTATTTTTTTCGGTCACCGGGCTTGGTATAATAAGATATTTTTTTTGCCGCCTGAAGATTGGTCAGGTGCGTAAAAATGGTGCTTTTGCTGGCTCCCAGGCCACATACCATATTGTCAAAGGTAACTCCCTTTTTTCCGGTTAGGATTAAATTTGAAACAATACGTGCAGCAAGCGGAGCTATCTGCTCTTTACATTCCAGATATACTCCCAATCGTTCTATTAAATGTTCCTTTTTTTTCAAAATATGGTAATATTCTTAATTTAAAGGCGCAAAAATACGTTTGGTTCGGGAATATACGAACCAATTACGGATTAAATAAATGTTAAATATGATGTGTGTATATTGTTAAGGGAAATAGGTTCTAAAAATTAGCTTAGCGCTTGCAAACGCTAACGATTTCGCTAATCACATCTTTTTGTGAAGTGCTCACAATTCCTTCCTCAAATAAACGGAGGCTATGCATGCCAACGTCAGGCTTGCGCTGTAAAACCTGGATTTTCTTTCCGGCAGAAAGATGTACGCTTTTAAAATTATTTGCCTTAAAAGCCGAAATATTACCAATATTAATACCACTCCCGGGCATAATTTCAATTTGATCATTACTTTTCTCTAAAAGTTGATTAAGCAAGCTCAGGCCTTCTGCAGCAGTTTGTTCTTTACCAGAAGTAAGTAAGCGTTTAATGGGAAATTGAAGAAGTGCATCTAACGCGACAATAGCATCTGGGCACCAGTCAAAGGCACGATGAAAGGTAAAGCAAAGACCCTCAGCCGCTGTAAGTAGTAGTTCAAGCTTTTCTTTTGCGATGGTATTGTCACTATTTAACGCTCCGCTCACAACACCTGCACAGCCTATCATTTTACAGAATTCAATATCGCGATGCATCACATCGAGTTCTGCCGGGCTATATGTAAAGTTACCGCTACGGGGACGTATCAATACATGCACGGGGATTTGTAGTTCGCTCGTTACCTTCTCGATAAGGCCATGACTGGGCGTTAAACCTCCTACTGAAAGTTCTGTACATAATTCTATACGATCTGCTCCCCCCTGCTGGGCGGCAAGGGCACTTTCAAAGGAATTGGCACAAATTTCAACCTGCATAGCACTAAAAATTAAAACGCTTCAAATTAGATAAAATCGGCGTTGTGATGCGTAAAAATAGGTTTATGAATATATTTTTCAGGATTTTTTTTATTCATAATACTATTAAGAATGAACCTCAATTTAGCGTTCGTAAAACATATTATTCAGTTTTTCCTATTTGTATTATCTTTAGCTAAAACCAAATAACCGCTATGTTTTTACTAATAGCCTATGCGCTGATATCTATCTTTTTTTCTTTTTTATGTTCTATACTGGAGGCCGTTTTATTGAGTATCACCCCTAGCTTTATTCGCATTAAAACAAAAGAAGGTAAACAATACGCCACAACCTTATCTAATTTCAAAAAGGATATTGATAAACCGCTCATCGCCATACTTACTTTGAATACAATTGCGCATACCGTGGGTGCAATTTTAGTGGGCGATCAAGCGGGTAAAATGGCTTCGGAAGGTGGCTGGGATGTTTCATTTTTTGGTTTGAGCTTCGTTGCTATAGTCTCTACTTTGATGACTATCCTGATACTTGTGATTTCTGAAATTATTCCGAAAACCATAGGGGCCACCTACTGGAAAAGCCTTGGTAATTTTACCGCGAGGTCATTGCAGATCATACTTATTTTTTTAAAATATACCGGCATATTGTGGATACTCACACAGGTCACTAAAATGGTGGGGAAATCTGCCCATGTGAGCACCATGAGCCGCGAGGAGTTTATTGCACTTGCAGATGCGGCAGAAAAGGAGGGTGCGTTAGAAGATAATGAGATGGTGGTTATCAAAAATCTCCTGGTATTTAAATCTGTACAGGCAAAAGACGTTATGACCCCTTTTCCCGTGGTAATTACCGAAGATGAATCTACAAGTTTACGGGATTTTCATGAACAGAACAGGCATCTTAAGTTTTCAAGAATCCCTGTATATAAGGACAATTCAAATAATATTACCGGGTTTATCCTTAAGGATGATCTTCTGGAAGAAATCGTGGAAGACCATGCAGATAAAACCCTCCAAGACCTGCGCCGGGATATTAAGATCGTGCATGCAAACAAACCCATACCAGAACTGTTTGAAAACTTTATACAGCAGCGCACGCACATCGCCCTTGTGACAGATGAATTTGGCAATACCATAGGTGTGGTTACGATGGAGGATATTATAGAAACCTTGCTGGGCCTTGAAATCATGGACGAAAATGACACCGTCGCAGATATGCAGGAACAAGCACGGGAAAGTTGGAAAAAAAGAGCAAAACGCCGTGGTATAAATATGGAGAGCGATAAAAAAGAGCTGGACGTTAAAAGGTTCAACGGAAAATCAAATCTATGAAAACCGCAATTATAAATTCTCCATTGGGAAAAATTGAGCTCACGGGGGATGAGAACGGACTCGCAACCGTATTTTTTAGGGATGATGACCACGAAGAAACCAAAACAGACCAAATCCCTCCCGAACTTGCCCCAGCCGTAACGCAGTTAAATCTTTATTTTGAAGGCAAAATCACCAGTTTTGACCTCAAATTGAATCCAAATGGCACCGATTTTCAGAAAAAAGTTTGGCTACAATTAGAGAAAATTCCTTTTGGTAAAACTCAAAGTTATATGGATATGGCTCGGGCTTTGGGAGATACAAAGGTGATTCTTGCGGCAGCTTCGGCAAACGGTAAAAATCCCATAGGGATCATTATCCCCTGTCATCGTGTTATAGGTAGCGACAACACACTTACCGGTTATGCCGGCGGTCTCTGGCGTAAAAAATGGCTGCTGGAGCATGAAAGCCCGGTACGGCAAACCTCGCTTTTTTGACAGAAAACAGGTCAAAAAGCATTAAAAATGACTGAAGATGCTACATAAAATCAATCTTGAACATATTTTATTTCTTGATATAGAAACCGTTCCCCTGCACGAGAATTTTAATGAGCTGGATGCTGATTATCAGGAACTCTTTAGTAATAAAACAAAGTATCAGCGTAAAGAGGAATTCTCGGCGGCAGAATTTTACGACAGGGCGGGAATCTGGGCAGAATTTGGTAAGATCGTTTGTATTTCCGTGGGATATTTTAAACTGAAGGATGAGCAGCGTAGCTTCAGGACAACAACCTTTAGTGGAGGTGAGCACGAACTTTTAACGCAGTTCAAGGAATTGCTTGAAGGTTATTTTGATAAACCGCATCATCTCTTGTGTGCTCATAATGGGAAGGAATTTGATTTTCCTTTCATTGCGCGCAGAATGGTCATCCATGGAATACAAATTCCCAATAAACTTGATCTTTTCGGTAAAAAACCCTGGGAGGTAAAACACCTGGATACGCTGGAATTGTGGAAATTTGGTGATCACAAACATTACACATCCTTAAAATTATTGACCAAAATTTTGAATATTCCTTCTCCAAAAACAGATATTGATGGCAGTCAGGTACGAGATGTTTATTATCAGGAAAATGATGCGAAGCGCATCATTTCCTATTGTGAACGCGATGTAGTGGCAATCGCCCAACTTATACTTAGATTTCGGAATGAGGAATTGCTTGATGATAATGAAGTGATATCAGTCTAATATATCATATAGTAAAAAAGAAAAATGACCAACAAAGAGCAAAAAACAATCCTTACAGTAGAAAAATTAAGTCTAGGCTTTAAAAAGGACAAGCGCATCAATCCTGTGCTTACAGATATAAGTTTTGAACTCAAAGCCAATGAGATATTGGGTATCGTTGGGGAATCTGGCTCAGGAAAATCAGTAACTAATTTGGCCATTTTAGGCCTTTTACCTCATAAAATCACCCAGATTTCGTCTGGAAGTATCCTTTTTAAAGGGGACGAACTCTTGGGCAAAAATGAAAAAGAGTTCAGGAAATTGCGCGGCAATGCCATTTCAATGATCTTTCAGGAACCCATGAGTTCCTTAAATCCTTCCATGCGCTGCGGTGATCAGGTTTTAGAAGTTTTAAACCAGCATATTCAATTAGATAAAAATGAGGCTGAAGAGCGTGTGCTGCAATTGTTTGAACAGGTTAAATTGCCCAGGCCCGCAGCTGTATTTAAAGCATATCCCCACGAAATAAGCGGCGGTCAAAAACAGCGGGTGATGATCGCGATGGCCATTGCCTGTGAGCCTGAAATCCTTATTGCTGATGAACCTACGACCGCGCTGGATGTTACCGTTCAAAAGGATATTATTTTTCTATTAAAGGAATTGCAGGCGAAGAACAATATGAGTATCATTTTTATTTCGCATGATCTCGCGCTTATCAGCGAGATTGCAGATCGCGTTGTGGTTATGTATAAAGGTAAAATTGTAGAAGAAGGCACTGCGGAAGCCGTTTTTAAGAACCCGCAAAAGGAATATACCAAAGCGCTTATTCACGCAAAACCAGAAATGGAAGAGCGTCTACGGAAATTGCCCACCGTTGCTGATTTTATGAAAGGAACCATACCTACAGCGGTGGTCACTGCAGCAGAACGGGAGAAAGATCACAAACGTATTTATGCAAAAAAGCCACTCATAGAGGTAAAAAATGTAGAAAAAACCTTCTACAGTAACGCTGGTTTTTTCAAAAAAACCGAAGCTGTACATGCGGTAAACGACGTGAGTTTTAAAATTTATGAAGGAGAAACGCTGGGACTGGTAGGGGAGTCGGGCTGTGGTAAATCAACGCTGGGCAATGTCATTCTTCAACTTGATCAAGCTACGCAGGGTCAGATTTTTTACAATGGAAAAGACATTGCAAAATTCAACAAAAAGGAACTGCGTGCGCTTCGCAAAGATATTCAGATTATATTTCAGGATCCCTATTCATCATTGAATCCGCGGTTGACCGTGGGCAAGGCAATTACAGAAGCCATGCAGGTACATGGTTTATATTCCAGCGGAAAAGAGCGTCGCAATGAAGCTATAAAACTACTGGAAGAAGTAGGGCTTCTCCCCGAACACTATTACCGCTATCCACATGAGTTTAGTGGTGGACAGCGACAGCGCATTGGGATCGCAAGAACGATTGCCTTAAAACCTAAATTTATTGTTTGTGATGAATCTGTAAGCGCGCTCGATATCTCAGTGCAGGCTCAGGTGCTCAATTTACTGAACGATCTTAAGGAAAAATTTGGGTTTACCTATCTTTTTATTTCCCACGATCTTGCGGTGGTCAAGTTTATGGCAGACCAACTTCTGGTCATGCAAAATGGTAAAATCGTAGAATCTGGCGAGGCAGACACGGTTTATAGTAATCCCAGGAGTGACTACACTAAGGTTTTGATAGCTTCGATTCCCAAGGGAATCTAAAACATGAAGAGAAAAACCTTTTTTGCTAAATACATCAAATTTAAGAATGCACGAAGTTCTAGTCTGATTTTATGTGTTAATGAATTTTCTCTGGCAGAAGGGTGATTTGTAACCATGATAGTGTTTTTGTTAGATTAAACTATCCAAAATCAAATTCAAATACCAAGTTCAAGAGGAATATGGAGGGTTAATTATGATTTGGGATAGCTAAAATAACAAATAAAAGCTAAAACCAAAAATAAAGTTAAATAAATTCTTAATTATTTTGTTAAATAACGTTTATTGGCGCTTAATTATGCATTTTGTCGTTTAAAAGTGACTAAGATACAGTTGAATCAATCGGGGTTATAATTCGAAAAAATATTCAGAAATGCAAAAAGTTGATATTACAAGACCATTTCCGGAATTTCTTCTCCCTCCGGAATCAGAAGTTTTCCTTGAGTTGCTTTTACTATTTCCTCCACGGATACGCCAGGAGCTCTTTCCAGAAGTTTAAAACCATCGGCAACAACTTCAATAACTGCTAAATTGGTTACGATTTTAGTGACGCAACCTACGCCAGTAAGGGGCAGCGAGCACCGTTTAAGAAGTTTAGAATCACCATCCCTGTTTGTATGCATCATAGCAACGATTATATTTTCTGCACTTGCGACAAGATCCATCGCGCCTCCCATCCCTTTTACCATTTTACCCGGTATTTTCCAGTTAGCGATATCGCCATTTTCGGCAACTTCCATAGCGCCCAGAATGGTAAGGTCTACATGTTTGCCTCGTATCATAGAGAAACTTAGGGAAGAATCAAAAAAAGACGCGCCTTTTAAGGTAGTAATGGTTTGTTTCCCGGCATTTATAATATCGGCATCTTCTTCCCCTTCAATTGGGAAAGGACCCATTCCCAGCACACCGTTTTCACTTTGAAATTCTACTTCTATGTCATCGCGTACATAGTTGGCCACCAGTGTGGGAATTCCTATTCCCAGGTTCACATAGTAACCATCTTTGACTTCTTTTGCGATGCGCTTGGCAATTCCGGTCTTATCTAGCATATTTTATTTATTGGGTTGTGGGGTCATTCTTAAATAAGGCTTTATTTCGGTATGTCCCTTGGGGAAAAGTTCTTTAATCTCCTCATTTTTAACTGAAGGTACGATCACACAGTCTTCACCATCTTTCCAGTTGGCTGGGGTAGCAACTTTATGATACGCCGTAAGCTGCAGGGAATCTATAACACGTAGCAGTTCATCAAAATTTCTTCCGGTAGAGGCGGGGTAGGTAAGCATCATCTTTATTGACTTATCTGGTGCGATCACAAAAACAGATCGTACCGTTGCGGTACTATCTGCATTAGGGTGAATCATGTCATATAAGTTGGAAACCTTCTTATCCTCATCTGCTATCAGTGGATAATTTACGGTAGTGTTCTGGGTTTCATTAATATCCTTTATCCAGTCTTTATGAGAATCCAGGCCATCAACGCTTAGGGCGATTGGTTTTACGTTTCGTTGCTTAAATTCTTCGGAATAGCTAGCGACACTTCCCAGCTCTGTAGTACAAACTGGCGTATAATCTGCAGGGTGTGAAAAAAGTATTGCCCAGCTATCACCCATCCATTCATGAAAATTTACTTTTCCTTCTGATGTTTCTGCTGTAAAATCTGGAGCGGTATCGCCTAATCTTAAATGTGCCATTTTATTGTTGTTATTAGTGTATTATTACTATTATTATTTCTTTCTTAAATATTTTAGGTTCCACCCATAAGAGTTCCCCCTTTGGGGGTTAGGGGGACTGGAGTTAGGGGGATTGGGTTTAGGAAGATTGTCGTACGGTACGTTGTTCAATACGCTTCTCGTAGTTTTTTCCCTGAACGATGCGTTGTACAAAAATACCTGGGATATGGATTTGATTGGGGTCCAGGGATCCTACCGGGAGTAGTTCTTCTACTTCTGCAACGGTAATTTTTGCGGCTCCGCACATATTTGGGTTAAAATTGCGCGCGGTACCTTTAAATATAAGGTTACCCGCTTCGTCGCCTTTCCAGGCTTTAATAAAGGCAAAATCTGCCTTAAAAGCTTCTTCTAAAACATACATTTTACCATCAAATTCCCGTGTTTCTTTGCCTTCTGCCACTTCGGTACCATATCCCGCAGGAGTATAAAATGCGGGAAATCCTGCCTGTGCTGCACGGCAGCGTTCTGCAAGCGTTCCTTGTGGGATGAGCTCTACATCTAGCTCACCGCTAAGCATTTGACGTTCAAATTCTGCATTTTCGCCTACATAAGAAGAGATCATTTTTTTGATCTGGTGTTTTTTTAAAAGTAAACCCAGTCCAAAGTCATCCACGCCGGCATTATTGGAAATGCAGGTAAGTTCTTTTACATTGAGCCGTACCAACTGAGCAATTGCATTTTCCGGTATACCGCTTAGGCCAAAGCCTCCCAATAGCATCGTCATCCCATCTTTTACTCCACTTAAGGCTTCTTCTATCGAGGATACGGTTTTATTTATCATGTATATTGTTTTATCTAAGAAAAATACAAAAATGCCGGCGCTACACCATCAATTTATCAAAATCTTAAGTTGAAATCTTTAAAGAATACTTTTTTGATATAATTTGGAGTGTTTTAGTGCTCAAATTAGGAAATAAAAAAAGGGCGCATGGTGCGCCCTTTTATATAAGAATCTTAAAAATTAAATTTTAAAAATCGAGTTCATCTGGTATGTAGCCTTGATCTTTAGGTTTCTTCACGATAGAATCACAATCTACGGCAATGGTAAGTTTTTCGGGCCGCTCAAATTCTTCTTTAGAGATTTTCAAACTATCCTGAGCGTAATTCTTCTTCATATAAATGGCCCAGATAGGAAGTGCCATGGTTGCACCCTGTCCATAGGTTATACTGGAAAAGTGTACAGACCTTTCTTCACCACCTACCCAAACCCCCGTGGCAAGATTAGGAACAATACCCATAAACCAACCATCACTTTGGTTTTGCGTTGTTCCCGTCTTTCCTGCGATAGGGTTAGTAAAAGCCCAGGGATAATCTGTTATCACATTTTTAAAATCATAACGATTGTTTGCCCCTGTACGCAAACGTACCCCAGATCCATACTGCGTAACGCCTTCCATAAGGTTAAGCATTACATAAGCTGATTCTTTGCTCAGTACATCTGCCGCCTGTGGAACATTTTGATATAAAATCGTACCGTTTTTATCTACAATGGTCGTAACGATTTGCGGGTCAATATGCACGCCCTGATTTGCAAAAGTAGCATACGCAGAAACCATATCGTAAAGACTTAAATCTGCCGTACCCAATGCAATAGATGGTACTTCGGGGATATTTCTAGTATCCACACCTAATTTTTTTGCAAGATCAATGACTGGCCTGGGACCTACTTTATGCATTAATTTTGCCGAAACTGTGTTTATAGAGCGTGCAAGGGCGCTTTTTAAACTGACCATACCACCATATTCCCCACCAGAATTATCTGGGCACCAGTCTTTTTCAAGTCCCATTTCGCCGGCGGGAATACAATACGGCACGTTAGATAACGTATCACATGGCGATAGATGTAATTGATCTATAGCAGCAGCATATAAAAAGGGTTTAAAAGTAGAACCTACCTGACGTTTACCTGTTTTAACATGGTCATACTGAAAATGCTTATAATTGATCCCACCTACCCAGGCCTTGACTTCCCCGGTCTGTGGTGTAATACTTAATAAACCTGAACGCAGGAAGCGTTTGTAATACAATATGGAATCGCGCGGTGTCATCAAGGTGTCAATATCCCCCTGCCAACTGAAAATACGCATGTCCGTTTTAATGTCGAAAGATTTTTTGATCTGTTCTTCGGAAATATCCTTAGCACTCATTTTTCGCCATCGGTCGCTGTTTTTGATGGCTCGCTGAATGATCCTTTCTTCTTCATCCTTGGTAATATCTCGGAAAGGTGCCGTGCTGTTTTTTTCATTTTGTTTATCAAATTCCTTTTGAAGGTTTGATATATGCGCAGTAACGGCTTCTTCAGCATTTTGCTGCATGCGGGAATCTATGGTGGTGGAGATAACCAGGCCATCGCGATAAATGTTATAATATTCCTCGTTTCCGTCTTTGTCCACGCCTTTAGGGTTTTCTTTGATCCAGTCTGTTACAAAGGCCCTTAAGTATTCCCTAAAATACGTGGCGATACCATCAGAATGTCCTTCCGGAGAAAATGTGACCTTTACAGGCAGGTCGACGAGGCTATCTTTTTGCTGCGCGGTAAGTTTACCGGTTTGTTCCATCAATCCCAGGACTACATTGCGCCTTCCCAATGCGTTATCTTTGGATATTTCACGATAGGGATTAAACTGCCTGGGGTTTTTAAGCATGCCCGCAATAATGGCAGATTCTTCCGGTTTCAGGTCACGTGGCTCCTTATCAAAATAAATGCGAGAAGCAGAACGAATGCCAATGGCATTGTAAAGAAAATCCATCTTGTTAAGGTACATGGTAATAATTTCCTGCTTCGTATACTGGCGTTCCAGACGGGCGGCAATAATCCATTCCCTGACTTTTTGCAGTACGCGTTCTATTTTATTGCTTGGCGTGTCTGAGAATAGGAGCTTTGCCAACTGCTGTGTTATGGTACTCGCACCACCTTCTGACCCCAGATAAACAACCGCGCGCATCGTACCGCGCAGGTCTATTCCAGAATGATCATAAAAACGTCTATCCTCTGTGGAGGTAACCGCATCAATAAGGTTTTGTGGAAGGTCTTCATATTTAATCGGAGTACGGTTTTCATTATAGAATTTACCCAGCGTTTTCCCATCAGAAGACAATATTTCTGTAGCAAGATTGCTTTCTGGGTTTTCCAGTTCTTCAAAACTGGGCAGGGGTCCAAAAAGCCCCCAACTGGCAAAAAGGAATATCAATACTACTATTAGAAGTCCACCACTAAAAATCCCCCAGAAAATCTTGATGTATTTTGAATTGTTCTGAGGACTTTTCCCTTTTTTCGAAGTCGTTTTTTTGGCCATTATTTCTTATTGCTTGTTTTTTCTATGCGCAGTCCCACATCATGAATCCCCTCAAGGGTTGTAAGGGGCTGCACATCCCCATTACGTCGCATTGCCTGCCGTACGGAAAAAGTATAGACACCCTTCTCATTAAAGAGTACATTTTCCCTATACCATAATTTATTTTCCTTTAGATCACCAAAACCTGTGCCTAACCAGGTACCATCAGGATTTGCCATGGCATATTCTAAGGTATCCGTAAGGGTTTTACCGTTAGGGAACTGAATTTGAGTTATCAAAAAAAGATTGCTGTATTTATAGGTATTGTCGTTGCGCAATGTGATAAATAAATTATAGGGCTTCACACTATCAAGTTTATCAACCTTTAGCACCACGGCAGAATCTTTATGCCAGGAATTGGGCAGATCTTTCTGGGTGTGAAAAGCTGCATCATCACAGGAACAACATAAGAATACGGCCATTAAAAATAAAAAAATACTACGCATTTATTCTGACTGCTTATGCTGAGTGTCGTTGTTTTTATTCTGTGCCTTCTTTGCCGAAGAATTATTATTACGTCTCGGCTTTCGCGATCGTCTGCTTTTTTTGGCAGCGTCATCAGATACCTTTGCATCTGGCTTCACAGCTGTTTTCTTATCCCGTTGAGAACCGGGATTAGGCTTACTACTGCGTTTTTTTCGCTTTTTGCGGGTACGTTGCGGCTGGTCAAAACGGGTAAGGCTATCCTGTCCTACAACGTTTCCAAAATCAGGTTTAGTATCTTCTATCAGCTCTGCCGCATATTCCTCAAGACTTGCCACTTCGGTACCTTTTTTATTGGCCTCTATGATTTCATTCGCCTGCGTTGTGGTGAGTTTGTGCCAGTTCATCCACTCGCCTTCGTAAGCATACCACAAATGTCCCTGAAAAATGTCGATTTTTTGACATACCGCAGTGCCTTTTTCGGTTTTAAGCTTTTGTTCCGTCCTCGGGAAATCTTTTAGCGCATCCATGTACGAATCCAGCTCATAGTTGAGGCAGCATTTTAGCTTGCCACACTGACCGGCAAGTTTTTGAGGATTGAGCGAAAGTTGCTGGTATCGCGCCGCGCCCGTGGTTACAGACCTAAAGTCCGTTAGCCAGGTAGAACAGCAAAGTTCGCGGCCGCAGGAGCCAATGCCGCCCAGACGGGATGCCTCCTGGCGGAAACCTATTTGCCGCATCTCAATACGGGTATGAAACTCCTGTGCAAATTCTTTGATCAGTTGCCTGAAATCAACCCGTTCTTCAGCAGTATAATAAAAAGTGGCTTTAGAACCATCTCCCTGAAATTCAATGTCAGAAATCTTCATTTCCAGCTTTAACCTTATCGCAATCTGGCGCGAACGTACCTTCATGGCATCTTCACGGGCTTTTGCCTCTGTCCAGATATCCACATCGCGCTGGGAAGCTTTCCGGTAAATTTTACTAAAGGTATCCGTATTATAGGGCTCCCTCTTTTTTTTCATTTGTATGCGCACAAGCTCGCCGGTAAGGCTCACGATACCTATATCGTGACCAGAAGCGGCTTCTACGGCGATGAGATCCCCTATATGAAGGGAGAGGTTTTCGGTATTTTTATAAAATTCTTTCCTGCTGTTCTTAAAACGGACTTCTACAAAATCAAAGGGTTTTTGCCCCATGGGCAGATCCATATTGGAAAGCCAGTCAAAGACCGTGAGTTTATTACATCCATCTGTACCACAGGTACCATTATTCTTACATCCACGTGGTTGACCGTTTTCGGTCGTACCACAATTTCCACACGCCATGATTTTATATTTTTTAAAACCGCTAACAACCAGCGCTAAATCTGTATGTCGCGATCTTTATTTGTTGTCTTTTGAGACGAAAGGATTTCGCACAAAATTCAGCTTAATCACAAAGAATTAAGCGATTCAAAAATATAGTAAATATTCTTGCCATTCTCCGGTTAACCGAAGTGTTTCTCAAATCTAAAAAAACAGGCACCTCAGGAGCAGTATTTTTTAGAATAAATAACGTTTAAAAAGGATAAAAAAACGGACAATTAAGGCTGAAAAACACCCCATTTCAGTGATAAACTAACCTTTTAGAGGCAAATTTTCCCGTTGAAACTTCAATTTTTCAGACCTTCCTTTTTTGAATATCTTATTACTGTTAGGGATGCCCTGCCGCAGTTTTTTCTGTTCTTCTTCTGGAAGTGCCATAATTTCCATACAGCTTGTTGAGCAACAATCTTTCATTGCGCTGGCACATTCTTCACATTGAATAAATAACAAGTGACAGGCCTCATTGGCACAATTCACATGGGTGTCGCATGGTTTGCCACACTGGTGACAGTGGGATATGATCTCGTCTGTGATGCGCTCACCACGGCGATGGTCAAAAACGAAGTTTTTCCCACGGAATTTATTTTCCAGTTGCTGTTGCTCCACCTGGCGCGCATATTCAATGATGCCGCCTTCCAGCTGGTAAACCTGTTTAAAGCCTTTATGTTTATAATAGGCACTCGCTTTTTCACAACGAATGCCGCCCGTACAATACATGACCAGTTTCTTGTCTTCTTTATGGTCCTTAAGATCAGCTTCAATAAGATCAAGCGAATCCCGAAACGTGTCCACATCTGGCGTAATCGCGTTTTTAAAATGCCCTATCTCACTTTCATAATGGTTGCGCATGTCTACCAGAACGGTGTCCTTATCTTCAATCAGGTCGTTAAAAGTCTTCGCGTCTACGTGAATACCTTTATTGGTCACATCAAAAGAGTCATCCTCAAGGCCATCTGCCACAATCTTGTTGCGCACTTTGACCTTGAGCTTTAAAAAGGATTTTGCATCCTGCTCAATGGCAATATTGAGGCGTACATTTTCAAGGAAATAAATACCATCCAGAAAATCTTTAAATGCTGAAAAATGCCGTGCAGGAAGTGAAAGCTGCGCATTGATCCCTTCGTGGGCTACATAAATACGGCCCAAAACTTCCAGTTCATCCCAGTGAACAAAAAGGTGGTTTCTAAAAAGTGCGGGGTTGCCTATTTTGGCATATTGATAAAAAGAAAGGGTAAGTCGTTCATCACCGGCCTCATCAATAAGAGCGGCCCTTTCTTTTGCGCTTAAGGTATTGTACAGTTGCATGCTATACTTAGATTAAGGTTAAAAGTTCCGCAAAATTACATATTTTTAAAATTATGGGCAAAGGTGTTCTTTATTGAGACCCGGTAGAAGATTCCTGCTATGAAGTCCATATTTACCACTACAGGCTTGTTTAGATTTTAAGATATAATTCGGAAAAATTCCTAATTTTTGGACATAATTCCTTTGCTGTACTTGAAAAGAAGTGGTAATTTAGCGGTTTACAGTATTTAAAGTCAACTATGAGCAAAGAAACCACGAGCAAAGAAAAAGATGCAAAGCTAAAAGCATTACAGCTTACCCTTGATAAAATGGATAAAACCTATGGCAAGGGTACGGTAATGAAAATGGGCGATGATGCGGTTCAGGATGTTGAGGTGATCTCAACAGGTTCCTTAGGGCTTGACCTTGCATTGGGAGTAGGTGGTCTGCCACGTGGTAGGGTTATAGAAATTTATGGTCCTGAATCTTCTGGTAAAACGACCCTTACTTTACACGCCATCGCCGAAGCGCAAAAAGCAGGCGGTATCGCGGCATTTATAGATGCGGAGCATGCTTTTGACCGCTTTTATGCAGAAAACCTGAATGTAGATATAGAAAACTTAATCATCTCCCAGCCAGATAATGGGGAGCAGGCACTGGAAATCACAGATAATTTAATCCGGTCTGGGGCCATTGATATTATTGTGATTGACTCGGTTGCCGCATTGACGCCAAAAAGTGAGATTGAAGGTGAAATGGGGGATTCAAAAATGGGTCTTCATGCGCGATTGATGTCACAAGCGCTAAGAAAACTCACCGGCTCTATCAGTAAAACAAAATGTACGGTTATTTTCATTAACCAGTTACGTGAAAAAATAGGGGTAATGTTCGGAAATCCCGAGACTACGACCGGTGGTAATGCTTTAAAATTTTATTGCTCGGTACGTTTGGATATTAGACGTTCTACCCAGATCAAAGACAGTAACGGTAACGTTATGGGTAACAAAACCCGTGTTAAAGTGGTCAAGAACAAAGTGGCGCCACCTTTCCGCCAGGCAGAATTTGATATCATGTACGGCGAGGGGATTTCTAAAGTAGGGGAAATTATTGATGTAGGCGTTGATTACGAGATTATTAAAAAGAGTGGTTCGTGGTTTAGCTATGAGGATACCAAGTTAGGACAGGGACGCGACGCGGTAAAAGCATTATTAAAAGACAACCCAGATCTTATGGAGGAACTTGAGGTAAAAATCAAAGAGGCTATTAAGATAGCGAACGGATAAAGTTTTTTTGTCCCTTAACGCAACCTTTTTCATAATTGTGCATCTATATAAAAATAGTAAACAATTATGAAAAAGGTTTTTTTGGTTTTGGGACTTACGGCATTGATTACAAGCTGTTCCCTTAACGATGATGACGGCGGTCAAGATGTAAAGTTTGAATACGCCAATATTACTAATGTCGAACTCCCAGATACGCTGGAAATAGGAAAAAGGTATAATTTTAAGATTACTTCACAAGTAAGCGACTGTTCTAATTTTTATGGGTTTCAGGTAGATCCTTCTAATCCAACTTCAACTGACAGTATTCGATTTGTGGGTGCTCTCAACCGCGTATCTGAAATTGCAGATTGTGGAACGGCACCTGATACGATATCTAACAACCTCAATTTTGAGGTAATTTACAGTTACAGTTATACCTTTAATTTCTTGACTGGTTTTGACGCTACTGACGAGCCTATTTATCTGACCAAAACCATTCCCGTAAAGGATCGTTAATAAATCAAAAATGTGAGTCTAGACCAACTCATTAAGGACTGTAAAAAAGAAAAAGCCAGCGCCCGGGAAGAACTTTACCGGCGTTATGCCAGTATGTTATATTCCGTATCAATAAAGTATTCCCGCAACCGCGAGGAAGCAGAAGACAATCTGCAGGATGCTTTTATTACGGTATTCACAAAAATAGGGCAATACACTTTTAAAGGTTCTTTTGATGGCTGGTTAAAACGCATCGTTATCAATACCGCGTTGCAGTGCTATCGCCAGCAACCGGTATTTGATATTGTAAATGAAGGGCAGATCCCAGAGGTGGAAGTTGAAATAGATGATGAACAGCTACCCCTACCCTTTTTACTGAAAATCATACAGGACTTACCAGATCGATATCGCCTGGTTTTCAACTTGTATGCGCTAGACGGATTTTCCCATAAGGAAGTAGCCGAAATGCTAAAAATTTCAGAGAATACCTCAAAGTCAAACCTTTCCCGGGCAAGATTGATATTAAAAGAAAAAATAGAAGCGTATTATGCGCAAAACGATATACATTCGTCAACGCAGTGAAGGAAAAAAAGGAAATAGATAGACTCTTTCAAGAGCGGTTCAAAAACTTTGAAGCGCATCCCTCTGATGAGGTATGGTCAAAGATAGAACAGCGCCTGGGTCAGAAGAAAAAGAAAAAAGTGGTTCCGCTCTGGTGGAAACTTAGCGGTGCCGCGGCATTGCTTGCATTATTGTTATTGGCAGGAAATCTCATTTTTGCCCCTAAAACGGATTTCTTTCAGGAAAGCGACCCGCAATTAGTAACGGAAGACAGTACAGAAACACAAAGTGAAAAGTATGTAGGTCGACCTGATATTGTTAAAGATTCGATCGAGCAATCTATCGTTTCCAACACGGAACAGAAAAGTGAAAAAACCACGAAAACAGACGCTAAATTGGTTAAAAATATGGATGAAACGACCGATTCTCAGGGGGTTTTGGCAGATTCTGAAATAGAAGATTCTTATGAAGTTGTTGCTGATCCCCAAGATGAAGAAAATTCACGTAGCATGAGTTCCTCTCAAAAAGCAGTCGCAACAAACACCACTGAAAAAACATCACAAAGCACTATAAATACGGCAAATACTTCCGGAATATCGGCTAAAAATGGCAGAAAACAGCTTAATTCCAAAGAAAACAGAGCGATTGCGGTTCAAGAAGATAGCATCCAGCATCAACAGAATGTTATAAAGGACAGTTCCGAAGCAATCGTTACGAATGAGTCTGCGGAAAATGAGCCTAAAGATACAGGTGAAGACAAATCGCTGGATCAGGTTGTAGAAGAAGAGCGCGCGGCCAGTATTGCAGAAGAAAACTCTCAAGATGAAGAGGGGCTGAAAAATTCAAAACGATGGGCGGTAATGCCTAATGTGGCGCCAGTTTATTATAACAGTTTTAGCGGCTCTGGTATTGCGCCCCAGTTTGAGCAAAATACTAAAGAAGGTGGGGTGAACATGAGTTATGGGGTTTTATTGAGCTACGCGGTGAATGAAAAAATCACCGTGCGTTCTGGTCTCCATAAAATCGATCTGAGTTACACTACAAATGATGCTATTTTGTCTGCAGGTTTTCAGGGAAATGCCTTGCAGAGCGCGAGTTTTAATAAAAAATCTGATGTGCTTATGATTGAAAGCGCAGTGCGTGCGCCGCAAGAAAATGCGTCTCCCAGTATTGTAGAAATACCCACGTTAAATACCACGCAGGGTTTTGTAAATCAAAGTCTTGCCTATTATGAAATTCCCATGGAAATAGAATACGCAGTGCTGGAAAGTAGAATAGGCCTGCAATTTATAGGCGGATTGAGCACTTTATTTCTAAATGACAACGCACTTGTTTTTAATGGCGATTCCTTTAAAACCGAACTCCCAGAAGCTACGAACCTCAATGACGTCAGTTTTTCAACAAATGTGGGCGTTGGTTTAAACTATAAATTCACAGATGAGATAAAATTCAATCTGGAACCTATGTTTAAATATCAGCTCAATGCGTATAAAAATAATTCGAGCGATTTTAAACCCTATTATCTGGGATTGTATACTGGTTTTAGTATAAAATTTTAAAAAGGTGCAAGGAAATAACTGCTTTTAGTTTTATTGATCATTCATTGTTCTGGTAATGATACAAAGCAGCTTCTGGTTAGGTCTGCTTTTTATATTTTAATGGTCAGTACCTGATTTAAGTTCCGCTTTTATAAGTTCGTAACAATGGTCACGCAGTTGGCGTCTGCCATCTGGCGTTATGTTTTCAGTATCTACAAATGGTAATATTTTAGCCCTCATTCTCCCGGGCGATGCAAATTCAAATTGATAGGAGAAGCGTTTTTTGTTATCATAAAAGACGAGGGGAACGATAGGTAGTTGATGTTCTATGGCAAGTCTAAAGGCGCCGTCCTTGAAGCTATCAATAAGCAGATTATAGTCATCAGGCACCCTGCCTTCGGGAAAAATACAGATCCCATAACCCATTTTCAGTTTTTTCTGGGCAGATTCAAAAACGGCCCTTCGGCTTTTGGCATCCTTGCGGTCTACTAAAATACAGGTGCGTCTATACAAAAATCCGAACAACGGAAAACGGGCAAGTTCCTGTTTGCCCACAAACACAAAAGGCTGGCGCACGCAGTGCAGCATGAGCATAATATCTGTAATTGAAGTATGGTTTGCAATATACATGTAACTCTTTCCATCTATTGTGTCTTGCAGGCGCTTTACCTGAGGCCAGAATCCACAACCGTATAAAATAAAACGAGCCCAGAATTGCGCCATACGGTAGTATAGTGGGTACCAACTTTCTTTTATTACAGAAATAAGCAATAAGGGAAGCATGGCAAAAATAGGGATCGCCACCAGTACATAAAACCATATACGGAATAGGAAAACGGCAAAAGTTCTTAGTGGTTTCATGTATTTGCTATAGCTTTTTGGTTTATAGCACGGCATTTAGGTTGTGGCTCAAAAATAGGAAAATTATATATAGAGGGTTCAGCACGTTTAAGTGATCGCTTCAAAGCGCTAAATATGGGCAATTAAAGCTAATTATACCTTTAAAAAGGGCACTTTTTACCTAGAATATGTAGTTTTACAGTGCAAAAACAAAACTATGTCCAGAATATTGACCGGGGTACAAAGTACGGGAACCCCACACTTGGGAAACCTTTTAGGCGCAATCATACCAGCCGTTAACATGGCAAATGAGGCCGAAAATGATTCTTTCTTTTTTATTGCAGACCTGCACTCACTTACGCAGATCAAAGACCGGGAGACCCTAAGACAAAACACTTATTCCACCGCAGCTTCCTGGCTCGCATGTGGACTGGATATAGAAAAAACTGTTTTTTACAGACAAAGCGATATTCCGCAGGTTACAGAACTTTCCTGGTACCTGAGTTGTTTTTTCCCTTACCAGCGCCTCACCCTTGCCCATAGTTTTAAGGATAAAGCAGACCGGCTTGAAGATGTAAATACGGGCCTTTTCACATATCCCATGCTCATGGCGGCAGATATCCTTCTTTATGATGCCGAAATCGTACCTGTGGGGAAAGATCAATCCCAGCATCTGGAAATGACCCGCGACGTCGCATCCCGCTTTCATGCGCGCATGGGTGAAACCTTTGTAATACCAGAATTGCGATTACACGAGGAAACGATGTACATACCGGGCGCAGATGGGGCAAAAATGAGCAAGAGCAAGGGTAACACGATTACCCTTTTTCAATCTGACAAAGCATTGCGCAAGGAGATTATGGCAATAGCCACAGACAGTACCCCGCTTGAAGATCCTAAAGACCCCGATACTTGCAATGTCTTCGCCATTTATAAACTTATTGCCTCAAAAGAGGAACTGGCAGCAATGCGCGATAACTATGAAAAAGGCGGTTATGGTTATGGCCATGCAAAAAAAGCCCTTTATGAGAAGATTCTCACGCATTTCAAAAAGGAACGGGAAACCTACGCATACTATATGGACAACCTTGAAAAAATAGATGAAGCATTAAGTTATGGTGCTCAGAAAGCCAGTAAAGTTGCAGGGGAAGTATTGGTGCGGGTACGTCAAAAACTGGGTTATTAGCCGGTTTTTTAGTCGATTTTTATTGTTTTTAGGTAAGCTCAAAACGTTTTCCGGGCAAAGGTCTGACCACGCCTTTTATTTCCATGTTAAGTAAAAGTCCGGCGGTTTTATAGGTTGGGAAGTTACAATGCAGGGCGATAAAATCGAGTTCCTCCTTGCCGTTCTTGTTCAAAAAGGTGTAGAGTCGTTCTTCCTCTTCATTGAGATCTATAAAAAGTTGTTTTTGTACCGGAGCCAGATCTTCTTTTAAGTCCCAGTTAAGTACATAAACAACATCTGCTGCACTGGTTATCAATCGAGCTTGCTGGGTTTTGATAAGATTGTTACAGCCTATGCTCTGACTGTCGCCCGGGCGACCCGGCATGGCGAAGACCTCGCGATTGTAAGAGTTTGCAATGTCTGCCGTAACTAACGAGCCGCCTTTTGCGGCACTTTCTATAACAATGGTGGCCTCGCTCATACCTGCGATGATGCGGTTGCGGCGCAAAAAGTTTTTGCGGTCAAAGGGATCGCTGCTCCAGAAATCACTAATAAATCCGCCGTTTTCTTCCACCTCCTGCATGTATTTTTTATGCACTTTTGGGTAAATCTGATTTAGCCCATGTGCAACTACGCCTATAGTTTGCAAGTTGTTTTGTAGTGCTGCCCTGTGCGCGGTAATATCCACCCCATAGGCAAACCCGGAAATAATTACTGGATTTAGTACGGCAAGTTCCTCAATAAGCTTCTGTGTCTGGGCAATACCATGGGGAGTAACCTTGCGCGTACCTACTATAGAGAGCATCCTTCGGTTAGAAAGATCGATGTTTCCGCGCTTAAAAAGTAAAATAGGGCCATCTATGCAGTGTTTTAGGCGGTCAGGATACCCTGGTTGAGTATACGCGGTGCAGGTGATTTTATTTTCGGTTATAAACCTCAATTCTTCTAGCGCCGCATTTTTATGTTCCGAAGCATGTAGTTCTTTGATTTTATGAGTTCCTATGCCGTCTATACGCAAAAGGTTTGCCGGTTTTTCTTTAAAAAGAGCCTCGGCGCTCCCGGTATGGTGAATTAGTTTTTTTATGGAAGCATCGCCCAGGTTAGGAACCCGCTGAAGGGTGAGAAGTGCAATAAGTTCATTTTCGGTCATGGCTACTGGTCTGAGGTTAAATATATTGCAAATTGTTTATAAAACTAAACGGAAAGCATTTTTGTCAACCTGATTTTTTTATATTTTTACCACATGCAATTGGAAAACTACATTAGCGACCTACTTTATAGATATGAATGCGTGATCGTACCGGGCTTAGGTGCCTTTTTAAGTCACCGTAACCCTGCACGATTAAACAGTGAGGAAAATTCATTTTTCCCACCGCAGAAGCGTATATCTTTTAATACCCAGGTAGATACAAACGATGGTTTGCTTGCCAAGTATATTAGCAATTGCGAAGGCATTAGTTATGAGGAAGCGGTACGGAGCATTGAGGCTGCCGTACGTTCCCTAAAGGTCAAACTTCAGGATAAAAAAGTGGTCAATCTTGACAAAATAGGCGCTTTTTCCTTAAATCAGGAAGATGCCCTTGTTTTTGAGCCACAGCATGAGATCAACTATTTGACCGATGCCTTTGGACTTTCTTCCGTAGTGGCCAATCCTATTGCAGTAGAAGAAGAATCGCAGCTTTCCGATGAAAAAGTAGTTTCATTTCAAAATCATCCAACAAACAGAAATCGTGTTTGGATGAAGTATGCGGCAGCGGGATTGCTGGCCATAGGCCTTTCCGGCAGTATGGGCTATATGTACCTAAAAGATGTGGAGGACCACAATGTTGCGGCAAAACAAGAAGCGGTTTCTAAACTTGAAAACCAAATACAGGAAGCAACTTTTACCATCAATAGTCCGCTGCCCACCATCACTTTAAATGCTTTTAAGCCAAAAGGCAAGTATCATATTGTTGCCGGGGCATTCCGTAAAGAGGAAAATGCACAGACCCGCGTAGACCAACTGAGGGAAGAAGGGTACAAAGCGAGGCAGATAGGTGAAAATAAATTTGGACTTCACCAGGTGGTTTATGGCAGTTATGCCGATGCCAATGAGGCACTTATTGCTTTGCGCCAAGTGCGTCAAAACGACAATCAAGGTGCCTGGATGCTTGTTGAAGAACTTGAGAAAAATAAGTAAGGCGCAGTCTCTTTCGATTAGCTTAACTTCGCATCTTTAAAAATTTGCATTTAGAGATGACCAGTAAAAATCCCAAAGATTCCAGAACAATACAAACAGATCTCGTGTTGCCAAACGAGACCAATCCCCTAGAAAATATGTTCGGTGGGGAGTTGCTTGCCCGTATGGACCGTGTAGCGAGTATTGCCGCCAGAAGGCATTCCAGACGCATCGTGGTTACCGCGGCCGTCAATCATGTCGCTTTTAACAAAACCATTCCTTTAGGTAGTGTTGTGACCGTTGAGGCAGCTATTTCCCGCGCTTTTAAAACTTCTATGGAAGTGATCATAGATGTGTGGATAGAAGATCGTGAAAGTGGTTTGCGCTCTAAGGCAAACGAGGCCATTTATACATTCGTTGCCGTAGACGATACGGGCAATCCTGTAGCGGTACCGCCTCTTGAACCGGAGACAGAACTTGAGGAAGAGCGTTTTAAGGCTGCACTGCGCCGCAAGCAGTTAAGTCTAGTGCTTGCAGGTAAGATGAAAGCGCATGAGGCTACAGAACTTAAAGCACTATTTGTTTAGCTGGATACATCCTGAATTCCGCCTTTAAAAATGCTTTATTTGCACTTAAAACCGACTTAAAAGACCCTAAATAACAGGTAATTGAGGTGTTTTTCGAACTATTTTACTATTTTAAAATCCCCTTTTAAAACTTAGTTTGTTTTTAAAAACTCCTGAATATCTTCATTCGAACCATAAAGAACCAAGATGTCGGCTTTTTGTAATACGTATGTTGCCGGTGGAACGCCAAGAGAAGTTGTGTTGGTTTTAGTTTGACCTATTACTGTTTCTACTTCCTCTTTTTTTAATATCGTTAAAATAAGGATCTTGTATTTTTCACGCAGATTGATATCCCCAATGGTTTGATTTAGATATTTTTTGGGCACGTCTGCCTCTACGATACTAAAATCTTTAGTAAGCTCAAAAGAATCCACTACGCCCTTAAAACATAGTTTTTTTGCCCAGCGTTCTGCTGTTTCCTGCTCAGGTCTCGCAATATCATCTACGCCTATGGCGACGAGGACTTTCTCATGCAGCGTATTTATGGAACGGCTGATAAGTCTTTTTACTTTGAAATTTTTAAAAAGAGCGGTGACCATCACATTTACCCCCTGATCTTCGCCTATAGCTACGATCACAATATCAGTATCTTTAAGGGGAAGACCGCTTACCGTGGCTTCGTCAGTTGCATCCATACGTATGGTATGCGATACTTTTTCTTTATAATGTTCAACCTTGTTCATATCTAGGTCAATACCTATTACCTCATTTCCGCGAAGGGTAAGTTTAGAGGCAATAGAGCCGCCAAAATTTCCTAGGCCTACAACTATTATTTTCATGTGCTTGAATTAATTAATGGTTATTTCTTCGGTGGGATAGCGGTAATTTTTGTGTTTCGCCTTTTTGAAGACCGCGATGAGAATGGTGAGCATACTTACCCTGCCTATGAACATTATGGTAATGATTACTGCTTTTGCAGGGATGCTCAATGCTGCCGTGATCCCTACACTCAACCCCACTGTACTATATGCCGAAAAACATTCAAACGCTATGCTGAGCAACGTTTTTTCCTCATCAAAAACAGATATAAGTATAATGCCCATACCTATTACTAACAGGGATAGGGAAATGGTAGCAAAGGCTCTTCTCACCGAAATTTCTGCGATCTCACGCCGATAAACCTCTATTTTGTCTTTTCCTTTAGCCAAACTTAAAAAGTTAAGCGTCGCAATGGCGAAAGTACTTGTTTTTATACCTCCTCCCGTAGAAGCAGGAGAAGCACCGATCCACATAAGGAAGAATATGAGCATGATGGTAGAAAAATTAAGCGCCCCTATATCTATATTGTTGAACCCAGCCGTTCGTGGTGTTGTGGCGCCAAAAAGCGCTGTAACAAATTTGCCAAAGCCATGATGTTCTGCAAGGGTATTGTTGTATTCATTGATATAAAAGACAATGGTGCCCAGAACCGTCAATGAAATAGTGGTTACCAGGGTGATTCGACTATTTATATTGAGAATCCATGGTATATAGCGGCGCTCGTTTTTCTTCGGGCGTAGTACACGGTTTATAAACAGGTATTTTACATATTTGATTACATTGGCAATGATGGGGAAACCTAGCCCGCCCAATACAAAAAGGGCAATTATGACTAGTTGCAGACCATAATTAAACCGAAAACCTTCCTGGTACAAACTGCTTGATAATGTTGAAAAACCCGCATTGCAAAAAGCGGATATAGAATGAAATACCGAAAAGAATACTTCATCAGAAAAGGATTGGAAAAGGGCAGGTTTAAGGGTAAAATAAATGATAATACCACCTAAAATCTCTATGGAAAAGGTAATTATTATGATCTTTTTCAGGGTTTCAAAGACTTCTCCTATTTTCTGAGAATTTGTCATGTCTGTAAGGACCAGCTGATTTTCATAAGTTGCACCACCTTTAAAAAAATAACTGAAGTAACTCGCAAAGGTTAGGATTCCCAGACCGCCCATCTGTATTAGAATAACAAGGATTACCTGACCCAGTGGTGTGAAATAAGTTCCGGTATCTACAACGGCGAGACCCGTTACACAAACCGCACTTGTGGAGGTAAAGAGTGCATTTGTAAATGAAAGGCCTTCATAGGTTGCTTTCGGCAACATAAGCATGAATGTGCCAATGACAATTATGCCAAGAAAACTTACGATAAAAAGTTGGGCAGGATTTAGAAAGGTCTTTTTGTAGCTGACTTTTTGCTCGGCAAATTCCCTTATAAAAGTAAGAAGGATCACATATTTTATCCAGTTATCATCGTATAGAAAACTAAGGTGCCTGGCTGCATTGTGAGAGAAAAAATGGATGAGTACCACATTTACCGTCACTAGAATGCTGAGGAGGTCAAATATTATTACATTCCACCGTACATCTTTACGTTTTAGTACATAGCGAAGTACTGTTGTTATAATACCAGCGGCGATTACCAGGAAATAAAACCCATTTATAAGATTCTGTAAAAATGCTGTTTTGGCGTAGCCAAAATCGTAAATCAAGAAGAAAAGTCCGAAGCAACTAAGTATAAAACTGATGCGGAATATCGAACGAATTAAAGCAGGCGAAGAAAAGAGGGCATTTACCTTCATGGAAAAAATGAAAGATCAAAAATAACGTATTTGAGTTATTTATACGGAATAGCGATATTTAATCTAGGCATTATTTAAAAAAAAATTACCTTAGAAATTGAATCTATACTCCTAAAAGTATTAAAAACAATTGCTAAGGTAATTAGTAGGATTTATGCTACTTATATTTTATATAATTTTTCAAGAGTTGATTAGATACCTCTTCCAGAAATAATATTATAAAGGATAATAATAACAGCAATTACCAGAAGAACGTGTATTAAACTACTTGTTCCCATACCTGGTATAATTTCTAAAAGTCCTAATAGCCAAACTACTATACAAACTACGGCTACGAGCCAAAGAATACTTCTCATAATGATTGATTTTTTAGTTAGTGTGCTAATATAGTAAAGATTTTATACCATATCCTTAAAATTTATATAATTTAGAGATATATTCATAATCTAGGCGAAAATTTCACAATTGAAATATATAAATTTTCAAAAAATTTTGTTAATTGATTAATCTGTTTATTTTAGGTTATAGGTATCTTGAAATTTAAAAGGTTAGCTTTTGCTATAAAAATCTATTCCTTGTGGATAGTTACATTAACATAGTTGAGTAGTCAATTTAGTGAAACAGCATCAAAACCATTTAATTTGAAAGACCCCAGATATTATATGTTTTTCGTCTTCTTTCTTGTTGCGTATAGTAACTGGGCGCAAGAGTTTCCTCCTTTTCAGAACTTTCTTCCTTAGCGCTATAATGCGGACAATCAGAATTGGACCATATCCCAGGATTTAAATGAGCATCTCTATTTTGGGAATAATGCGGGTTTATTAGAGTATAATGGAGGGCAGTGGAAACTTTATCAAACACCAAATCAGACGATAGTTCGATCTGTAAAAGTTATGGGCGATCGCATATACACGGGCTGTTATATGGAGTTTGGGTACTGGGAACGAAACGACCTTACTTTAAAATAGAGAAAAGGAAAACCGTATATTTACTCTAGAACGCTTAAAATGCCTTAATAATGACCATAACAAACCGAATTTTACCCCTTTTTACTCTTTTTTGCCTGTTTCTGACAGATTTTGAAGCAAAAGCTCAGGACTCTAATCCGTTGGAAGGGCGCTGGGATCTGGTCATGAAAAAAGACGGTAAAGAAATGCCCTCCTGGCTTGAGGTCAAACATTCGGGTAATAATACGCTCGTGGGACGTTTTGTTTACGCCTTCGGTAGTGCGCGCCCCATTGCCGAAGTTAAATCTGATGGGAATAACTTTACCTTTTCCATCCCACCACAATGGGAACCAGAAGGTCAGGATATGGAGTTTGAAGGTCGTATTACAGGTGACCAACTTGAAGGAAGTATGATCTATACAGATGGGAGCAAAGCAATATGGACAGGATCACGTGCACCCACCTTAAAATATAACCCGAATCCTACCTGGGGCGAACCTCAAAACCTGCTCAATACAAACAATCTTGACGGTTGGCACACAAAGGGAGAAAACCAATGGGTGGTAGAAAACGGAATTTTAAAAAGTCCAAAATCAGGATCAAACCTGATCTCCGATGAAGAATTTATGAATTTTAAACTTCATATCGAATTTCGTTATCCCGAAGGCAGCAACAGCGGAATTTATTTACGGGGACGTTATGAAGTTCAAATTACAGATAGCTATGGTAAGCAGCCATCAGATATAGAATTCAGTGCGGTTTACGGTTTTCTGCCCCCTACGGTTATGGCGGCCCATCCAGCAGGCGAATGGCAGGCCTGCGATATAACTTTAATAGGAAACCGTGTTTCCATTATCGCTAATGGAATTCCTGTTATTACAGATCAAATCATTCCCGGTATAACCGGTGGCGCTCTTGACAGTGAAGAGGCAAAATCTGGCCCGTTTATGCTACAGGGCGATCATGGTGTGATTGAATTTAGGAATATAATAGTTACACCTATTCAAGAATAGTATGAATAATGGTCTAAACACGTACCAAATCCTCTTTTTTCACTGGTAAATCCCTAATTCTAATTCCGGTAGCATCCCAAATCGCATTGATAACCGCTGCCGTAGCTGGCCCTTGCGCGGCCTCGCCAGCACCAAGTGGCGGTTCTTCTGGTCGGTCTATAATTTCCACTTCCACTTCGGGAATATCGGGAAATCGGAAAATGGGATACGTTTCCCAGTCCAGGCTCGTGATATGATTTTCATCAAAAAGAACCTTTTCTTTTAGCGCCCAACTAGCAGATTGTATCATGCCGCCCTCCGTCTGGTTTTTTAATCCGTCAGGGTTTATGGTTTCGCCCGCATCAATAACCGCCCACATTTTTTTTACCTGAACAGAACCCGTCTTGGAATTTACATGAACATGTGCGGCAACACTACAATAGGCGGCTGAATTTTTATAACGGGAAAAGGCAAATCCCAAACCTTCATTTTCTGCCAGTTCCGGTTTTTGGGTATTTTCCCGCAGTCGCGAAAGGCAATCTTTCGCACGAACATCACTGAGGTGGTTCAATCGAAAAACAACCGGGTCAATGGAAGATTTTTCCGCCAGTTCATCCATAAAACATTCGATGGCAAAAATATTGGCGTAAGCTCCCAGACCGCGAAGCGCAGAAGTACGCAATGGACCCCGAAAGATGTGAGAGTTGTTTTTTATGTTTGGCAGATCATAATAGGGCAAGGCATTGCGTATGGCTCCGCCCCTAAAACCGCCTTCTGCCGCGCCGTAACCTCTATCGAGATACCGCGCGGGAAGTAAATTTTCGGGATTGCCGCCCGGGCGGGTACTATGTGCATCAGACCACAGATCATATTGCCAGCCTTCTATCGTTCCATCTTTTGCGAGTCCGGCTTTGAGTTCCATAAGCATGGCAGTTCCATAAGGCTCCCAGCCGTGCTCATCATCCCTCATCCATTGCAGGCGCACATGCTTGCCAGGATATTCAAGAGCCAGGAGCGCCGCTTCTGCCGCAACATCATCTGCACCGTTGTGCCCATAACAACCCGAACCGGGAATTCCTTTTACATGAATGTTGATTTCAGGAAGTTCAAGAAGGGTGGAAAGCGTCTTTCTGAGAGGATATACACCTTGTGTATGGCTCCATATTTCAAGCTTGTCATCCTGATAAAAAGCTACAGCACACGAAGGGCCATTTGCGGCGTGCATAACATAAGGTTTGCTATATGCAGCGGAATGTTTAATCCCTGATTTATCTATAATTTCTGCCGAATTCCCCTTATTTTCATCCGTTTTTGAGTCGGTGGGGAGGTTTTTTATATAGTTCTTTAAATTGGTTTTTGTGGGTAACGTTTCCTTTATGTCCCATTTTGCCCTGCGGTTCAACTGCTCCCGCATTTTTATGGCCTGGTATTCCTCTTCGGCGATCACGCCCACAAAACTACCAATGCGCACCAGTTTTAAAAATCCCTCCGCACTGGTTACAAAATTGGCGTCCAAAGCATTTAGTGCAGCGTTGTAGGCTTTTGGCCTAAGGATACGGGCGTGCACCATATTAGGGAAACGCAGGTCCTGCACATACGTATGTTGCCCGGTTACCATGGCGCTTATATCTTTTCTGGGAACTGGCTTTCCAACCCATTTATTAGTCTTTTTTGCCTGTATTTTGACCTCAGGATCTAATTTTTGGTTGAATTGTTTCCCGTTGAGGATCGTGCTAAAGCTTACTTTTTGAGTTCCTTGGATTACGTGGCCATTTTCTAAGCTTAGACTGCTTTTTTCAGTACTTAATTTTTCTGCTGCAAGTGTAAGTAAAACTTCACGTGCAGACGCTGCGGCCTTTCTAACTGCCATTGCAGAAGAAACGATGGAATTGCTTCCCGCGGTATATCCTTCATCTGGTGTAATTCCTGTTTCAGCCAGATTTACACTAATGTTTTCGGGATCAGTGTTCAGTTCTTCTGCAGCGACCTGGGCAACTGCAATGCGTATGCCCTGTCCCAGTTCCATTTTCCCGGTAAATATTTCGATTTTACCATTTTCAAGCACTTTTAACCACGCGTTGATGGCATCGTCGTTAGCGATTATGGCGCCACAGATGTTGTCTGCTGCGTTGTTTTCGGCAAAAAGAAGAGTAGGGGCAATACTAAATCCTATACCCACACAGCCCAATTGTTTAATGAATGTTCTTCGTTTCTTTTGCATATCAATCCTGATTTTTCTGAGACGCCGCCCTTTTTACCGCTTTGATCGCACGGGTGTGTACCCCGCAACGACATATGTTTTTTTCAAGTGCGGTTTTAATTTCCGCTGTGCTGGGAGCACTGTTTTTGTTGAGCAGCGCGACAGAACCCATGATTAATCCGTTTAGGCAATAACCGCATTGCGCGGCCTGCTCAGTAATAAAAGCTTCCTGAACTACATGTAATTTGCCATTTTTATGGGCTAAACCTTCTAAAGTGGTGATTTTTTTGCCAGTGGCGGCACTTACGGGCAACCTGCACGAAGGTTGCGCCTCTCCATCCAAAAGCACAAAACAGGCACCACATTGTTCCAATCCACAGCCAAATTTGGGTCCGTTGAGTTGAAGGTTGTTCCTGAGTACATAGAGCAGGGGAGTGTCAGGACTTACATTTATTTCTTTTTCTTCGCCATTTACGTCTAATGCAATAGAAGTTTTCATACATCTCTTTTTATAAAATGTACGATAAAAGCTTTAAAATCAACTGCTTTTAGCATTTTATAGGGAAATAAATGAAGATCTGCAGACTCATTGTAAAGGCGAATGTTCTCAAGAGTTTCTTAAAATAGGAGCCAGATATGGGTTTTTTGTTGTTTTTGGGCGTTTCCCTGCGGGTCGGGCTTTGCGTTGCAATCTTTTTGCTCGTTCCTCACAAATAGGATTTCCACTTCAATCCCTAACGCGAGATTCGTTGTAGCTTAATACTTTGATTTTTTTTTGGTTTAGGGCGTTACCCTGCGGGTCGGGTTTTTTGTTGCAATCTTTTTGCTCGTACCTCACAAAAAGGATTTTCACTTCAATCCCTAACGCGAGATTCGTTGTAGCTTAATAATTTGGTTTTTTTATTGTTTTTGGGCGTTTCCCTGGGGGTCGGGTTTTTTGTTGCAATCTTTTTACGCGTACCGCACAAAAAGGATTTTCACTTCAATCCCTAACGCGAGATTCGTGGTAGCTCAATAATATGATTTTTTTATTGGTTTAGGGCGTTTCCCTGCGTTAGGGTTTTTTGTTGCAATCTTTTTGCTCGTACCTCACAAAAAGGATTTCCACTTCAATCCCTAACGCGAGATTCGTTGTAGCTTAATACTTTGGTTTTTAATCGTTTTTGGGCGTTTCCCTGCGGATCGGGCTTTTTGTTTCAATCTTTTTGCTCATACCTCACAAAAAGGATTTTCGCTGCAATCCCTAACGCGAGATTCGTGGTAGCTCAATAATATGATTTTTTTATTGGTTTAGGGCGTTTCCCTGCGGGTCGGGCTTTTTGTTTCAATCTTTTTGCTCGTGCCTCACAAAAAGGATTTTCACTTCAATCCCTAACGCGAGATTCGTTTTTAAAACATAAAATTGCTTTTCAACCTTATGTATTGAGATTAAAATATTTGGTTTATTCTTAAAAATAAATGCCATTTACAGCCAAAAAACAACCTCAAAACAGGAGTTTCTAGCCATTTTTGAAGTATTTATTGAGCGATTTTGCGGCTTTCTGACTTTAATAATCCGAATCTTTTACAATTTAATATAGTTTGTTCCGCAAAAAAACTTTACCTGTAAAACTGCATCTCGTCAATATATTTCCAGACTCTTTCTGGAAGCAGGGGTTTACAGTTTTTGCCTTCTGCGATCGCTTTTCTAATAAACGTAGAAGATATCTCGACCACAGGTGCATTGACCACCTGTATTTTGATATGACCTTTAAATTGATGTTTTACCGTACCCTCAGAAATTCTGGGATAGACCAGGATTTCATGATTTTGTAGGATGACCTCATGGTTTTTCCATTTATGAAGACTTTTTAGGTTGTCCTCACCCATAATGGGGCAAAAGGTATATTCAGGATATTTTTCCTGTAAATGCACTAGCGTATTTACGGTATAATTAGGCTGCGGAAGATTGAATTCTATCGTGCTTGGTTCAAGTTTGGGGTAATCTTCTACGGCTTCGATCACGAGCTGATGGCGGTGGTGATCGTTGAGCAGGCTGCTCTTTTTCTTAAAAGGGTTGTGCGGGGTGATCACGAGCCAGACCTTGTCCAGGTCCCCATATTCTGCGATATGGTTTGCAATAATGAGATGCCCTATGTGAATGGGATTAAAAGTGCCAAAAAAAAGACCTATTTTCATAGAGAAAGCGCTTTTTATTCGGTGTCTTTTGAGGGTGATACGAAATCAGCGACAAGGGTATGTGCCTCTTTCAATGCTTCATCTAATTTATTGTTGAGTATGATATGGTCAAACTGGGGCGCCGTGGCGAGTTCTATGCTTGCTTTTGCAACGCGCATATTGATGCGTTCATCGCTTTCTGTCTTTCTCTTTTTAAGCCTTATTTTCAGTTCTTCAATACTGGGTGGTTTTACGAAAACGGCCAGCGTGCGCTCAGGGTATATTTTTTTGATATCCAGGCCACCTACCACGTCTATATCAAAAATCACGTTCTTACCACTTGCCCAGATGCGTTCTACTTCGCTTTTTAAAGTCCCGTAGAAATTATCGCGGTAGACTTCCTCCCATTCCAGAAATTCTTCATCTTTGATGCGACGCTTAAATTCTTTCAGATCCAGAAAATAATAATCTACACCATCTTTTTCCTCTGGACGCGGTTCACGGGAAGCTGCAGATATGCTAAAGTCAAGCTTAAGTTCTTTTTGATCCAGTAAATGGCGTACAATGGTTGTTTTTCCACTTCCAGAAGGAGCGGAAAATACGATGAGTTTTCCTTCTTGCATTAAAGTACGTTTAAGAGTTGCTCTTTGATCTTCTCGAGTTCATCTTTCATGCGCACCACAACCTGCTGCATGGGTGCATAGTTTGATTTTGAACCAATGGTGTTTATCTCACGTCCCATTTCCTGGCCTATAAAACCTAGTTTTTTACCGTTTGATTCGCCAGAATTCAATACTTTTGTAAAGTAGTCAAGATGGTTGGCCAGGCGCACTTTCTCCTCTGTGATATCGTATTTTTCAAGGTAATAGGTCAATTCCTGTTCAAAGCGGTTTTCATCAACATCTGCTTTAAGGTCGCTTACGTTTTTGAGGAGTCGTTCTTTCACCCCGGCCATACGTTCAGGATCTATTTTTTCAACTTCGGAAAGATATTCTTTGATATTGGCAATACGTATTTCAAAATCTTCCCTTAGCGCGCGACCTTCGTCCTTTCTGTAAGTGTTGATAAGTTCAAGGGCTCTGTCAAGAGCATGTAAAATAGCATCAAATTCCTCTGGGTCTATCTCGTCTTTTTCGGTCTTAAGCGTATCTGGCAGGCGCATGGCCATTTTAAGCAATTCGATATTATTAAGCTCCTTGCTGTCAATTACCCCGGCCAGTTGTTTCATGTACTGCCTTACCACCGCATCGTTTATAGAAGCATTGGTCTCTTCCCCGTTGAGTTCGACATAAAGGCTGAGATCAATTTTACCGCGTTCAAGCGATTTAGCTGCGATATTGCGGATTTCCAATTCCTTTTCGCGATAAAAAGAGGGGATACGTGCATTGAGGTCCAGGTTTTTGCTGTTGAGCGACTTGACTTCAATGGTAATTTTTTTTGAGGGTAACTGGGAAACATACTTCCCGTAACCGGTCATTGACTTTATCATAAACGTAATTAAGGGGCAAATATAAGGAAACTTGTCAATGCCCTTTTAATGTTGGGTGAGGTAATTTTTTCTAAGGAGTAATTAGACTTAATTTACTCGGAAATATGCTCTTTTAAACGTAAAAAACCCCGATATTTCGGGGTTTTAGGTTGTTTTTGAAACAATTGATTATCAGAAAATGTTCCGCTTTTACAATTCTTTGATCTTAATGTTTCGGTAAGAAACACTATTTCCGTGATCCTGAAGGGCGATCTTACCTGTTTTGGCCTGGCCAAAATTCTCCCAGTCCGCAAATTTAGATTTAGAGATCATTTCTTTCCACTGGTCGCCTTCAACCGGAAAATCTACCACTTCTGTTCCGTTAAGGGTTACTTTGCCCATATTCTCTTTATGGTTTATCATGATGGTCATTGTATTCCATTCACCAGCTGGTTTTGCCACGTTCTCACTGGGAGGGATCATATCATAAAGTGCACCTGCCTGATGCGTGGTACCCGCTTTTGCATCGGGATGGCGCTCGTTGTCCAGGACTTGTATCTCAGGGCCGGTGGCATAGGGCTCATTGTATTTTTTATCCTCTTCTACAGCATAGAGCACACCACTGTTCCCGCCTTCAGAAATCTTCCAGTCCAATGAAAGTTCAAAGTCTGTATATTCTTTATCTGTTATAAGATTTTCTGAACCAGACCTGTTTTCAGCGGGGGTCAGCACTAAAGCGTCATCTACGATTGCCCACTGCGTGGGTTTGTCGCCATTGTACGCATGCCAGCCGTCCATGTTTTTGCCATCAAAGAGAACGGTCCATTCTTCCTGTTCGTTAGCGTTTACATCCTGATCCATAGCGGTAGTCTCCTCCATGGGCGTATTCTCTTCATTGGTTTTGTTCTCTTTACAACTTAGCAGGGTTATCGCTGCAAGTGCACACGCGGTTAAAGTATATTTCATGGTTGTTTTATTTATATTCCTAATATTTTTTTAAGTCGGTTCTCATCGATCTCAGCTCCCGCAAAATCATCAAAGGCTTTTTCGGTAGCTTCAATTATGTGTTCTGCGATAAAGGGAGCGCCTTCGCGTGCGCCTTGTTCCGGGGATTTTATGCAGCATTCCCATTCCATCACGGCCCATACGTCACAACCGTATTCGGTCAATTTAGAAAAGATGGTCTTAAAATCTACCTGTCCATCGCCAAGGCTGCGGTACCTTCCAGCACGATCGCGCCAGTCGCCATAGCCACCAAAAGCCCCTTTTTTTCCGGTAGGATTAAATTCGGCATCCTTTACATGGAACATTTTAATGAATTCATGGTAGTGGTCTATATATTCTACATAATCCAATTGCTGAAGTACAAAATGGCTGGGATCATAAAGAATATTCACCCGCTTGTGATTTCCCGTTGCTTCGCGAAAGCGTTCAAAGGTAACCCCATCGTGAACGTCCTCACCGGGATGCACTTCGTAGCACACATCCACACCTTGCTCGTCAAAGACATCAAGTATAGGTTTCCAGCGTTTTGCCAACTCCTCAAAACCCATTTCTACCAGTCCGGGTGGGCGCTGGGGCCAGGGGTGCCAGGTGTGCCACAAAAGGGAACCGCTAAATGTACCATGCACATCAATACCCAGGTTGCGGCTTGCCCGTGCCGAATATTTGAGCTGGTCAACCGCCCATTCGGTCCGTTTTTTAGGATTGTTCTTGTACCCTTCTGGGGCAAAATTATCAAACATCAGGTCATAGGCCGGGTGTACGGCGACCAACTGTCCCTGCAAGTGCGAACTTAGCTCCGTTATTTCAAGGCCATAACTTTCTACCTTGTCTTTGAGTTCATCTGCATAGGTTTTACTTTCTGCTGCTTTTTTAAGATCTATAAGTCGGTTTTCCCAGGTAGGGATCTGTATGCCTTTGTAGCCCAGATCACTTGCCCATTTACATAAACCCTCGAGCGAATTAAATGGCGCTTTCTCATCCATAAATTGTGCGAGGAATACTGCGGGACCTTTAATGGTTTTCATGCTGAAAATTGATTTAATGGTTATGATAAAGAACGTTTTGTCAACGTTCGGCACTATCTTTTTTAATTATTTAAGGGATACCCAGGCGGCATTATTCTTACCGGAATCTACCGCGGCATAAATAAACTGCATACCGCGTAAACCGTCTGCAACCGTGGGAAAATCAAGATTTTCTGATCTACTTTTGCCTTCTTTTGCCTGATTTACCTCTTTTGCAAAACTGCGGTACAGTGTTGCAAATGCCTCAAGGTAACCTTCTGGATGTCCTGCGGGTATACGCGTATAATCAGCAGATGCGGGATAGGTGCCGTTCCCTCCCGGGGTATAGATTTTTTTAGGTTCGGCAAGCATCTTGACGGTAAGTTCGTTAGGGTTTTCCTGGCGCCAGGAAATGCTTCCCTTCGTACCGTATACACGAATGCTGAGGTCGTTTTCTTCACCGGCCGCTATCTGTGAAATACTCATGGTGCCCTTTGCTCCATTCTTAAGTCGCAATAAAATATTGCCATCATCGTCAAGCACACGGTCTTTGCCAAAGGTGCTTAAATCTGCTGCAATTTCACTGATTTCTATTCCAGAAACATACTCCACAAGGTTTTCGGCATGCGTACCAATATCTCCCAATGCACCACCAATCCCTGACTTTTTAGGATCTACGCGCCAGGAAGCCTGTTTATTGTCATCATTTTCCACTGCGGTGGCCATCCAGCCCTGTAGGTAATGTACATTGACCTTGCGTATATCGCCCAGATCGCCTTTGCTGATCATCTCGCGGGCTTGTTTAACCATAGGGTAACCGGTATACGTATGGGTTAACGCAAAGATTTTACCTGTTCTTTCAACTACTTCCTTTAGCTCTTCCGCTTCTTCTAAAGTAAGGGTCATGGGTTTGTCACAGATGACGTGAAAGCCTTTTTCCAATGCCATTTTTGCAGGAGGAAAGTGCATATGGTTAGGCGTCACGATTGAAACGATATCCATACGCTCCCCTTCGGGCATAGCGGCTTCTTTTTCTATCATTTTCTCAAAATTCTTGTACGCACGCTCCTCGGAAAGACCAAGCGCTTTCGCGGAAGCGATACTGCGTTCTGCGCTGCTGCTAAAAGCACCACATACCAGTTCAATCATTCCATCTATGCTTGCTGCCTTGCGGTGTACGTCACCTATAAAAGAACCCTGGCCGCCGCCAATCATCCCCATTTTTAATTTTTTCATGTTTCGGTATTGTTTTAATTTTTTATTAGTTGGCCGTGCGTATTGCGATTATAGTTTTTCCAGCTCTTTAGGCTCGATACGCTCGTTCTTGAAGAATATAAGAAAAAGAACCATAACAGCCGCGGCAAACAGGACCGGAAATGTCCAGATCCCATTCCAGTCGTGAACGCCATCGCTAAGGAGATTACTCTCTGTAATGACCCCGGCAACTTGAAAACCTATAAGCATACCTACTCCATAAGTAGCCAACGTAATAAGTCCCTGTGCAGAACTTTTGAACTTTGATCCTGCTTTGCTATCTGTGTAAATTTGGCCAGATACAAAGAAGAAGTCATAGCACAAACCGTGGAGTGCGATACCTATAAGGATCATAAAAACCAGGTCATCTGCGTTGCCATAAGCAAACAGAAGGTAGCGAACCGCCCATGCGGCCATTCCAATAATAAGGGTGTATTTTACACCGAATTTTTTAAAGAAAAGGGGCAATAACAGCATGAAAAGCACCTCAGAAACCTGCCCTATGGAGGCTTTTGCAGTTGAGTTTTCAACGCCAATTTCGGTCAGAAAAGGACTTAGGTTTTGATAATAAAAAGCCAGCGGAATACAAATAAGTATGGAAGCCAGGAAAAATATCAAAAAATTGCGGTCTTTGAGAAGCGCCAGTGCGTCAAGGCCAAGGATTTCCCTAAGGCCCACTTTTTCACCTTTTGCGACAACCGGTGGTGTTTTAGGCAGTGTGAAGCTAAATATACCAAGCGCAGCTGAAGCTATCGCGCACATCAGGAACGTGTTTTTTAGCATACCGTCAGCGATACCAACTTTGCTGTCCCATGCAAACACGAGACTTATGACCAGACCGGCAATAATCCACCCTATTGTCCCAAAAACACGGATAAACGAAAATTCTTTAGCGGGATCCTTCAGCTGTCTGAAAGCAATGGAATTTACCAATGCCAGTGTGGGCATAAAAGCAATCATATACCCCAGAACGTATGGATAGAAAACATCCACATTTTCGGTATTGGCCATTTGATACATTAGTACTGCCCCTACCAGGTGCAATACACCAAGAATTCGTTCGGCATTAAAATAGCGATCTGCAATGAGACCTATTATAAAAGGGGCAACAATGGCACCCCAGGATTGTGTAGAAAAAGCGGCTCCTATTTCAACGTCTGATGCGTTGAGGTTTTGTCCCATAAAAGTACCCAGTGTAACAAACCAGCCTCCCCAAATAAAGAATTCCAGGAAAAACATGATCGAAAGTTGGGAGCGTGTAAGAAATTTCATAAATGGCTTAATTTAGTTTTTTGGCAGTTTGTATTAATAATTCCCTTGTTTTTGCAATACCTTCTTCTGGGGTAAGTTGATCCCCTTCATATTCAATACCTATAAAGCCACTGTAACCAGCGTCCTTTATGGTTTGCATAATCTTCATATAATCCATATCCTTTTCTTCTCCAGAATCTGTGAAGGCATATGTTTTTGCACTTATGGCCATGGCCTTTGGCATCATTTCTTCTATGCCCTTATAACGAGGGTATTCTTCGGCGCAGCCATCTTCACTACTTTCTATACAAAAGTTGCCAAAATCTGGTAATGTGCCACAATTATCAAGGTTTACCTTATTTATTACTTCCATTAATAAACTTGCATTTGAAGAAAAGCCGCCATGATTTTCAACAAGGACTTCAATATCCTTTTCGGCAGCATAATCAGCAAGCTTGGTCAGACCGTCAACAGAGGCTTCTTTCCAGGCTTCTTTCTCATCTGCCCCTTTAAGGTTAACACGCACCGCGTGACAACCCAGTTGCGCTGCGGCATCTACCCATTTTTGATGTTTTTTGACGGCTTCGTCCCGCGTGGATACATCTGTAGAAGAAAGTTCCCCTTCGTTGTCTATCATTATAAGTACGTTTTTTACCCCGTACTGTTCACTTTTGGCTTTTAGGGTCTGCACCAGTGAATTCATAGCAGTAGCCTGGTCAGGATAGTTTTGCAGTTTTTCTGTATACAACTGGCTTACGTATTCAATACCTTCAAAATCCATCTCACTGGCTTTTTGAGCAAAATCAAACGGATTCATGCTTCCGTCTCTTATGGGGCCACTTAGTGACCATTGCGCGAGGGAAATTTTAAAGAATGGCTGGGCGGCGGCCGTTGTTTCCACCGTTTCAGTTGATTCCTGTTTGTTGGGTTTTTCTTTGCAGGAAATCAGGGATACACTAAATAAGCTGAATAAAAGGAGTCGTTTTATCATTAATTAAATCGATTTATTAGTTTCAGGCGCTTGACACCGTGTTTAGGATGTTAAAACTATGCATTTTTTGAATTATAGTTTTATGAATCCATTAAAAAAATAACTTTAATTTATATATTTGGTATCATTATATATCAAATATTTTCAAATACCTAATAGATTTTGAGTAAAGCAAAACCAGAAGAGATGTACGACGCTATCGTTGTAGGTACAGGAATAAGTGGCGGTTGGGCCGCAAAAGAATTATGTGAGAAGGGTTTTAAAACCCTTGTATTAGAGCGCGGCCGTATGGTGCGCCACATAGAAGATTATCCTACCATGAATATGGATCCCTGGGATTTTGAATTTAAGGGCGAACTACCAAAGGAGGAGCAGAAAAAACAATTGAAACAGGCACGTACGGGATATACTACCAATGCGGCGCACAACCATTTTTTTGTCAATGATCTTGAACATCCCTACAATGAGACCAAACGTTTTGACTGGATGCGCGGGTATCACGTGGGTGGAAGATCCATCATGTGGGGTAGGCAAAGTTACCGCCTGAGCGATATTGATTTTGAGGCGAATGAAAAAGAAGGCATAGCAGTAGATTGGCCTATACGTTATAAAGATATTGCACCATGGTATGATAAAGTAGAGGAATACATAGGCGTTAGTGGTGAAAATCTAGGACTACCACAACTGCCGGACGGTAAATTTGGCCCCCCAATGGAGTTGAACTGTGTTGAGGATCACCTAAAACAGAATATCGCGCAAAATTATAAGGATCGTCTACTTACCATAGGTAGATGTGCCCATATTACAGGTGACAAAACCTATGAAGGCAGGTCTGCATGTCAATACAGAAACCGTTGTATGCGCGGTTGTCCTTTTGGGGCATATTTCAGCAGTAATTCTTCCACACTTCCTGCAGCAGAACGTACGGGTAATATGACGCTGAGACCTTTTAGTATCGTAAGCGAAGTAGTTTATGACGATAAAACCAAAATGGCTACCGGTGTTAAGGTTATAGATGCCGAAACCAATGAAAAGATCGAATTTAAGGCTAACGTCATTTTCCTTTGTGCTTCTGCAATTGCTTCCGCATCCATATTAATGCAATCTAAATCAGAGCGTTTTCCCAATGGATTGGGTAATGACAGCGGCGAGTTAGGACATAATATCATGGATCATCACTTTAAAGCTGGTGCGAGCGCAAGCTACGATGGTTTTGAAGATAAATATTACAAAGGACGCCGTGCAAATGGCCTTTATATTCCACGTTTTAGAAATGTGGGTGGAGATTCTGATCAGGCTTCGTTCAAGCGCGGCTACGGATATCAGGGAGGAGCCAGCCGTGGTGACTGGTCTGAAGCAGTAGCTGAGGCCAACTATGGTTCAGATTTCAAAAAAGCAATCTCTAAGCCAGGTGACTGGCAAATGGGTCTTATGGGATTTGGCGAATGCTTGCCATACCACGAGAATAAAATGGAACTGGATTATGAGAAGACAGATAAGTGGGGCTTACCTACCATAACCTTTGATGCAGAATGGAAGGAAAATGAATGGGAAATGCGTAAAGATATGGTTGCCCAGGCTACTGAAATGCTAGAAAAAGCGGGCTTCAAGAATATTGAGCCCATGGACGATCCCGGTGCACCTGGATTAGGTATTCACGAAATGGGTACAGCGCGTATGGGACGCGACCCTAAAACTTCTGTTCTCAATGGGAACAATCAGGTGCATGCCGTGCCTAATGTATATGTGACCGATGGTTCATTTATGACTTCTGCAAGTTGTGTAAACCCATCGCTTACCTATATGGCAATGACAGCAAGGGCCGCGGAGCACGCAGCAGCCAATTTTAAAAATGAGAAAAATTCTTAAGGATGAAAAGAAGAGATTTATTAAAAAATTTAGGACTAGGAGCTGGTTATGTTGTTGTGGCTCCTTCGGTTTTCAGCCTGTTGCAAAGTTGTACGAGCGATCCAGATTGGCAACCCATTTTTCTAACGGCTAGCAATGGGTATGCTTTAAAGCATGTACTTGACATAATTATACCGAAAGATGAAACACCTGGTGCAGGTGAACTAAATATCGCTCAATTCATAGACAGTTATATGGATAAAGTGGCAAAAGAACATGAGCAAAGAAGCTTTAAGGCTCAGGCCAATGCTTTTGCCATCAACTTTAAGAGTGAATTCGATAAGGATATTGTAGACGGGAAACCGGAAGAATTTGAGAAAATGGTAGCTAAATACCTAGGTGCAGAAAAAGAAAAACGTGCAGAATATGATCAGCGTTTATCTGCTACACAGGATCCAGAAAAGCCTGAAAAAGAAGAGATTGATACGGAGGCAAATTCCTATGGTTATCTTAATAATGTACGTGATAAAGCAGTATGGGCATGGAAAACCAGTGAAGCGGTTGGGGAAAATGTACTTTGGTATGATCCTGTACCTGGTGCTTATAAAGGATGTATTTCTTTAGAAGAAGCAGGTGGTGGTAAAATAATGTCATTATAATATGAGAAGAAGAGATTTTATGCAAAAAGGAGCCCTAAGTGGCTCTTTTTTAGCTTTCGGTGGTTTGCAATCTTTCGCTGGCGCACATTTGGATTTATCACAGCCAGAAAATACTTTCAAACTAAATTATGCACCGCATATAGGCATGTTTGAAAAAAGTGCGGGCAAGGACCCTATAGACCAACTTATGTTTATGGCAGATCAGGGTTTCACTGCCTTTGAAGATAACGAAATGCGTAACCGCCCAGTGGAACTACAGGAAAAAATGGCGCAGACCATGCAGAAGCGTGGTATTGAAATGGGCGTTTTTGTGGCGCATACAATTTACTGGACAACGCCAAATCTTACCAGTGGCAATAAAGCCCTCAGGGAGGAGTTTCTAAGTGAAATCAAATCTTCTATAGAAGTGGCAAAAAGGGTTAATGCAAAGTGGGTCACCGTAGTACCGGGTTTTGTGGACCAAACCCAGAATAAGGAGTATCAGAGCGCCCATGTTATCGAAAGCCTTAAGCAGGCTTCTGCCCTTCTGGAACCTCATGGGATCACCATGGTACTTGAGCCACTCAATTTTTATAACCATCCGGGTATGTTTCTTAGTGAATCACCACAGGCGTATCATATCTGCAAAGCGGTTGGAAGCCCTTCGTGTAAGATACTCTATGATATTTATCATCAGCAGATTCAGGAGGGCAATTTGATTCCTAATATAGAGAACAGCTGGGATGAGATCGCATATTTTCAGGTAGGCGATAATCCCGGTAGAAAAGAACCTGGCACTGGTGAAATCAATTTTCAGAATGTCTTCAAATTTATTCATGAGAAAGGATACAAAGGCATGGTTGGGATGGAGCATGGTAATTCCATCGAAGGGGAGAAAGGAGAGAAAGCGGTGATTGAAGCTTATCTGAAAGCCGATACCTATTAACAGTTAAAGCATTTAAAATTTGAAAAACATGCCTTTTACACTAGATAATTGGCTATAATATTGATTTTATGCCCTTTTTTCATAGTTTTTCAGGGCTTTATAGAGATTTTCAGAAATAGTATAGATATACTTCAATTGATCAATAACTACACGTGCCTCTTTCATTTTCTCCCTAAATTCAGGATCTATCTTGTCTATTCCCTCTTTTCGCTGTTCATTGCGCTCCTGAGTTAAATTTTCATAGAGAAAAGTGAGTTCCTTACTGGCTTCAGCAAATAGTTTTTCGTTGCCGTCCCTTAACTCCTCATCGTTTTTTAAATGCGTCCTACAATTGAGCAGCGTCTCACTGATCGCGTGTATACTATTCGTAAAATGAACCGAGGGTTTTGTTGTAGGGTGTATTTGTATATACGTACCCAAAGAGGCAGCTGCTGAAACCAGGGTGTGGCTGTTTACCATTACCTCATAAAGTTCTATGGTTTTGATCTGATGGGATTTGGGTTCTTGAGCCATGCGCTGAAAGCCCGCATGGAGGTTGGCTATTCCTAAAAAGGCCTTCTTACGGGCGAGTTTGTAGCTTGTGGTCGTACGTTTATCGAGTTCATAAAGATTACCGATCTCTTTGATATAAATCTGAGAATTTTCTATAGAATCTAGGATTTGCTGTCTAATAGTATGATCTTCCCAGGCTGGCCAAAGTAAAAAATTAGCCATACTCGCCATTGCGGCGCCTATCAGCGTATCAACCACCCTATATTCTATTACCGCTAAAGCATCTGGGGTCAACAGGGCATAAACAAAAACAAGGGTCAGTGTTATAAAAACGGCCGCGGTCTTATAATTTTGCTGTACCAGACCAAATGCCAGGGTCATGCTTATAAATATCAGGACGCCATAAATAATTTTATCCTGCGTTAACATTACGATTCCCACAGCTACAATACCACCTATCACAGTCCCAATGGCCCGCTGTTTTGACCTATCCCGTGTAAGCACATAGCCTGGACGCATAATTACTATAATGGTCAGGATGATCCAGTAGGCGTTTTGTATAGAAAATATTGAACCCAGTAAATAACCTGTTAGTACGGTAATTACCAGGCGTATGGCGTGTTTAAAAATGGGGGACGATAAGGAAAGGTTTTCCTGAAGCACAGCCCAATTGTAATCCTGTGGGGTAAGAAACTGATACTGTTCTTCTTTTTTAAGTATAGATCTGTCATTCAACCCTTCTGATCGCAAAACCCGTTTTATGGAAGCAAGCTTTTGTACCTGCTTTTCTGTATAATCAAATAAATTTCTGAGCGTGAGCAAATTCTTGGGATTTGTAAGGATCCCTTTTCCGGTTTTATAAATTTCAATTGCGGCGGCTGCTTTTTGTAGATATTCACCGAGATCTTTTTCGGAATGCCGCTTTTTAGCGTTAGTGCTATTCGATAAATGCTCCAACTGTTCGGCAACCTCCTGGATTACCTCTGAAAAAGTATGAAGTACCTTTTGATATTCCTGTCCATTAGTATCATATTTTTGATAGTCAATGGGATTTGCGGCAGCTAGCTCCAGCATATCCACGAGGTCTATAAGCATTAAGAGCTGTTTCCGCTTTGAACCTGTAGCACCAGATTGCTGTCGCTGTGTCATTACAGCGTTCCGAATATCTTCGTGTTCTGTTGTTATCGTATCTTGAAGGGTCAGCAGTTTTTTAAAAACCTCGTTTCGATCTTTGGTTTTATAAAGTGATACGCGAACTTTTAAATATTCCGCAGTATGGTGCATACAAGAATTAATAAGCTCTTTACTGTATTTTTCAGTCCTGTAACTTCTTAAAATAGAGGATAATATAATGTACCAGAACCCCCCTAGAAAAATATACAACAAATTGAAATAGAGTAAGCTGCCCGTCTGTGGATGCGCAAAGCTAAGAACAAGCGCCAGTAGTCCCGAAAAGGAAATAAGGGAAGCCCGAAACCCGTATACGGCAATTATCGCATTGCAAAAAACCAGAACTGCGAGTACCGGAATAACCAGATAATCAATCTGTAAAGAAAGGTGAATACATAAAAAATTGACAAGGGCCAGTACGAGTGCCGCTCCCATACCAATGAGATGATTTTTCCTATTACCGGGAATATCACTGGCTGAAACCAATAAAACACCCAGTGCAGCGCCGCTACCCACGGCTACATTATAGAAATAAGTGCAAAATGCAATGGCAGTAAAAGCAGCAGTGGTAAGCAATAATCCTTTTAAAAAATTAGTGCTCTTCAGAAACTTTAAAACAGAATGTACAACTTCTTTGATATGCATTGTCATTACACTGATTAAATCCCACGCAGGGATCAATTTATGGCCATTTCAACCTAATTTTAGAAAGTAATGGCCTGGAACTACCTATTTAAGGTAGTTTGGCAGCATTAAATTGCAGACATCAGGAAGTCAATAAAGCCTCTCTGAATATCTTGTTCATAAACAGATACAACTTTAGTTTAATACTGAAATTAGTCTCCTGTTTCTTTAACGATCAGTTCTCTTTCAGATCCAGATATACGCCATTTGTCCACCCAAAGCCATCCTGATTAGGATATTCCCCTCCGCCTGCGAGTAAAGAGGTATCTACGACATTATATTTTTCAAGCATTTTGCCGGTACGTTTATATACATCTTCATTAAGGGCCAGCCATCTTGATTTAATGGTCGTCGCAAGTTCATTTTTGCCATAACGCTCAAGACCCCTGATTGATATCCATTGTAAGGGAGGCCAGCCATTGGGATAATCCCATTGTTCGCTGTTGTCATTCAAGGTGGTGGAAAGACCACCTGGGCTAAGAAATTTTTCTTGTAAGATTTCAGCAATGGAATCTGCCTGCTCCTGACTGGCAAGTCCAAAATATAAAGGATAGACGGTTGCTAACGACAGCACATTTGTAAAAGTATTCTTATCGAGATCGTAATCCTGATAAATCCTGGTTTTTGCGTCCCAGAGATACGTATTTATTGCCTTTTTGCGAATTTCTGCCGCGGTTTCCATATTGTTTGCTCCGCGCTCGTCTCCAGCAAAACTGCGCATTTTGGCCAGTGTTTTTTCCATTTTGAAGATAAGGGCATTAAGATCTGCAGGGATAATCCTCGTGGTCTTAATGGTCGTTAATTTATCAGGTTCTGAAAACCAGCGGCTGCTGAAGTCCCAGCCACTCTCACAGGCAGCAGAGATGTTGAGGTAAACATCTTCCGCGTCCCGTTCTGGTATCTTTGCCGCAGTAGTGACATCTTCATAGTAACTTTCTGCCCTGGGGGTTGTGGTATTACTGTAAAAACGGTTTAGAACACTGCCGTCTTTCATTTTTACCACGCGCATTTTAGAGTCACCGGGAGCTAGTGTCCTGGCGCCTTTCATCCAGAAAGCGTATTCGTGTTCCAGAGCGTCCTTATATTTTAAATACGTCTCTTTTTCATTTTGAACCGAAGCTAACAATTCAACCATTTCGGCAAAAAATGGGGGTTGGGAGCGACTAAGGTAATAGGTGCGGTTCCCATTAGGGACAAAACCAAATTTCGCTATCTGATAGGCAAAATTATCGACAATATTTTTCAGTAGGCTATCATTGCCGGTTTCCTTGAGCCCCAGAAGAATAAAATAGGAATCCCAATAATATACTTCTTGAAAACGCCCACCCGGAACGATATATTTATTTGGTAGGGCTATGCGACTGCCCGGTACGATTTCATCTGCATTGCGCGTGAGATAGGGCCAAAGCGTTTCAATATGTTCTGATACCGTGCGTGTAGTATCAGATTCGAAGTCTGTGGTAGGTGAAATGGGAAGTTCAAAATTGATGAGAACAAATGTTTTCAGATCAAAATCTGCCCGTTCTTTTTCTGCCCTGTAATTTTTTAAAATAGTATCCGCGGGAAATTTCGGTATACAGTCCACAAACGTTTTTCCATCCTCAAAGATGCGCTGCATCTGTACATCTACGAGCAATTCCTCGTAGCGTTCTATAGGATTTAGTTCTTTCTTTAAAAATTGTGCTTCTTGTGATTTGGTAATTTGCAAAGTATGATTTTTAGCTTCTTTCTTACACGAGCATACGGCAAGAAGAGTACATGTTATAATCAAAAAGAATATATAGTCGCGATTTTTTATCATTACTTAAAGTTGCTAATTGTAAGTTATTCACGAGTTAGAAAACACTTTTATTCTATTGAAAAATAAGGATTAAAATGAAAAAAAATAGGCTAAAACCAAGTATTTATGCTTGATTTTAGCCTAAAAATGGAATGATTTTCAGGTCTTTGACCTACTCCACGATGAATTTACCTTTCATCAAAGCGTAATGACCGGGGAAACTACAGATAAAATCATAAGTCCCAGGCTCTGGAGCGTCAAAATCAATAGTGTCAGACTGACCACCACCTACTAATTTAGTATGTACAATAACGGCCTCAGTACCGTCAGGAATATATTCATTTTCTGCTGCACCAGCGGCCGCATTTGCAAAAGCGGGAATCTCTGTATCTTTTTTCAGCAATACAAAATTATGTCCCATAACTTTTACATCCATGGTACCGGTATGGCGTAAAGTCAGGGTTATAGGCTTACCTGCAGGTACGCGTATTTCAGTTTTATTGAACTGCATTTGATCTGTGGCAAGCAACACAACTTCGGTAACATCAGATTCTTTTTTTGAAGAAGTTGTTGCGGAGTTATTGGACTTTAATTTGACCTCATCTTTTTCTTTTTTTTCGGCATCGCCACAATTTACAAGCAAGGTAGCAAGGGCTACAAGCGCTAATTTCTTAAGGATTTTCATGAATAAATGGTTTTAGTCTTAATTTTATAACCTGTGCCTCAACAGTTTGTAAAGCGGCACGGTTGTTTTAAATGAATTTGAAAGATAACGAAGATTTAAGCTTTTTGCAATGCTTTTTTCACGTTTTGAAATGCCTTTGGTAAATTATACTTAGCGCTTCTTTCAGATGAAATTTTAATAAAGAATATCGTCTTTTGGTTCTATGGGTTTTGGTAATTGTTTTTCATTGAGCATATCACGCAGGTCTATTTCAATGGTGCGGCAAAGTGCGGTCATGGGAACGTCATTTGCACGTCCATCAAACGGGTCTTCACTGCTGTCACCTACCATTTCCATGGTGGTAAAAATCCACATGATCAGTACCGCAAAAGGAATCATTTGTAAAAACAGTAACGGGTTTTTTAACCCTTCATGTATCGTGTCACTTTGCACATGTTCTTCAAAAATATTCAATAAACCAAGAGGTAGAAGTAAGACAAAAATCCATGTAAATATTTTTGACATATAAGCGTACTGTCTGGGAAATGGCGTGTTTTTTATACGCTCGCACATTCCCTGTAGATTATAAAATTCTTCAAGCACTGCTTGCAGCTGCATTTCCTGAAAGGCATCAATCACATTGTCTTTGCGCAATTGAGTCACTGAATTTGCCTGATTCTTGACCAGGTGCGTAGCTATATTAGGGCGGTCCCTAATATTTTCATACTCCACTTGAGATATAAAATTATGTGCACCTGTTCTGGACATGTTGCGCTCTGCATGGCTGTCAAAGAGCCTTTTTGCAAAAAAACCATGCTCTAGCGACCAGGACCGGGGTTGGCGCAATTGCACGCGCAGTGCATTGATCCAGGCTACGTGACGATGTACCATTTCAGTCCTTACGCGCTGATTAAAAGCCTCGTCATCGGTATCCACAAAACTGATTACCCGTATGGCCCATGTCCTGCTGTAATTTACCACACTGCCCCATATCTTTCTACCTTCCCAGAAACGGTCGTAACTCTGGCTATTTTTAAAACCTACATAAAAAGATACCGCAATACCTATCACAGTTAGTGGTTGAAAGGGAAAACCAATAAAATAGAACCCTAATATTTCATAGATAAAAAATATAAGAAGGCAGTATAGGACGAAAAACAGGATATTCTTCCAGGTATATCTAAATATGAGTTTCCAGCTCATATTTCTTTTGATGTACATACGCGTATTTTTTTCGTAAAAATAGACCCTAAGGGTGCTTAAGGCAAATCCATTAAGATATTTACAACAGAATTAGGGATTTAAAAATAATACCTTTGTTTTATAACCTAAGAACGATTTATGTATTTAAAGGATTTTGAAATACGCTGGAGCGATATTGATGCAAATAGGCATTTGGCCAATTCAGCATATATAAATTTTATGAGCCATACCCGTATGAGTTATTTGATGGAAAACGGTTTTGGCCAGAAAGAGATGGCAAAGCTCAATCTGGGTCCCGTGGTATTCTACGAGCATATGTATTACTTTAAAGAAGTATTTGCCGGTAAGCCTGTACAGGTTTCCTTACAGTTGAAAGGCCTTGCAGAGGGCGGTAAGTTTTTTGAATTCGTACACAATTTTTATGATGCGGAAGGGAACAATTTTGCGCGCTGCGAAATGATGGGTGCCTGGATGGATCTTAAAAGCCGAAAATTGACCACATTGCCCGAAGCATTGTACAACAACCTTTCCCAGCTGGATAGAACCGAAGATTTTAGAACGATCACAAAAGAAGATACCCGCACTGCCGGTAAAAAACCTCAGGCTCTAAGTCAATAAATTACTTTAGGATCAATTTTATAGACTATATCTCTTTATCGTTGCGGTGAATGGCTTCTTTTGCAGCAGCGACCGTTTTTTTGGCATTCCCTATAAAAATATCCCCGTTGTTCACGATAACGGGACGTTTTAAAAAGGTATAATGTTCCAGGATATAATTGCCCATCGCATCGTCATCAAGGTTTTGATTTTTGAGGTCAAGCTCTCTATAAAGCCTGGCACGTTTACTAAACAAAGCCTCGTAGCTGCCCGCAAGGTTGTAAAGTTCTTCTAGTTGCTCCCCGGTAATAGGATCTGTTTTTATATCCTGTTTGATAAAAGCACTTGGGAGCTCAATTTCTTTAATAATACGGTTGCAGGTATCGCAGGTGGAGAGGTAATATATTTTCTTCAAAACTTATGCTTTTATGGTTGGGCTTCTAAAGGGTTTTGGCTTCTTAGCAGCGGGCAAATATAATTTAAATTTACGCTATGGACTATACACTTGATATTACCTTAAAAAATCATGAGATCCTCACTGGCTACCTGGAAAATCTTGCTCTTGAAGAGTTGAACGCAATCCCTACGGATTTAACAATAATATTTTTTGGAACATTGCGCACACGCTGGCACATCAGCAAATGTATATGTATTCTTTTACAGGCCAGACCCCCGTGATTGCAGAAGAGTGGATCACCAATTATAAAAAGGGTACAAAACCTACTAAAAACATTGATAACGTAGCTGTGCAGTATCTAAAATCAAAGCTAATACCCGCTGTTGAACAAACAAGGAAAGACCTTCATGAAGGACTTTTTGAAAAGTATAAACCCTATACGGCCAACTCTGGTTCTGTTTTGAGCACGATAGAAGAGGCCATTGTATTCAATAATTTTCATGAAGGAATTCACCACGGCGCAATCACCGCACTCAAACGCGCTATAAATGCACGGAAAGAAAAGGGGCTGCCTCTGCTTTCGGGATTTTGATTGTAATTTGCCCCTCAGCGTACGATGCAACTTCGTAGGGGTTGTAAATCAAGATAAGGGTATCTTTTTCAAACCCAAAATTATTGGGTAGGCTAAACGTGTCATTTTCAAAAAAATAACCGGTATTATTAATATTTCTGGTCTCGGGAATATCTTCTTCTTTTCGGAAGAGCCGCTCTGCAAGTTCCCTGAACTTTTGTTTATCTTTTATAAGGTTGTCCATCGTAAGCTGCTTCCCATCTTTTTTGTCAAAATTCACATAAGTAGTACTGCCATAGCCATGTGCACCGCCCCAGTAGCTGTACATTTCAATCGCTATGGAAAGTAAACTTTCGGTTTCCAGGCTTATGCTGCTGTTGCTTGTAAATTCGTAGCCTTCCGTAGAGGGTAAGTTGGGAAATTCTGAATTTGCCGTTCTGTATTCCTTTATAAAATTGGTAACGCCCTCATCAATGGTTTTGATTTTTCCTTCTTCTTCCGGGCTAATAGCGAGGCCAGTGGCGATTTTTTCTTCTATTGCAGTGTTAATGGTCTTTGCCAGCGGCGATTTGCCTTCAGCCATTAAAAGCTGAATAGCAATTTTAGGGCAGAGGTCCTCTTTACATTCCGGCAGGGAAGCAGTAGTGTAGGATTTTTCAGAAAAAGAAAGTGTAGAAGCCTCGTCCTGGCAACTGGTTAGGAGCAACAAAACAAGAAACAGGGGCGCAAAGATTTTCAAAAGCAGGTTTTTACGTTAAACATAGGCCAAAGATACAGGCAATTTTGGCGTTCCGCTAACCACTTGGTATTTTTACGGCACTTTTAACGAAAGATTAAAAACACAGTATATTATGAAATTTAACACCAAAACCATTCACGGTGGCCAGAAGGACGTAGATCCTGCATACGGCAGCGTGATGCCCCCCATATATCAAACATCTACTTTTTCCCAGACCACTCCGGGTGGCCATAAGGGTTTTGAGTATTCGCGAAGCGGAAATCCTACCCGTGCGGCCCTTGAGAAATCCCTGGCAAGCATAGAAAATGGAAAGCATGGTGTCGCTTTTGCCTCTGGTCTAGCCGCTATAGACGCGGTGCTTAAATTATTTAAGCCCGGGGATGAGATAATCTCCACAAATGATCTTTATGGCGGTTCTTACCGGTTATTTACACAGATTTTTGAAGATTTCGGGTTGAAATTTCACTTTGTGGGAATGCAGGATGCAGATAAGATCGCAGAGCATATCAATGAAAATACCAAGTTGATCTGGGTGGAGACCCCCACAAATCCCATGATGAATGTTATTGATATCGAGGCGGTTTCCCAGGTGGCAAAAAAGAACGATCTTTTGCTTGCGGTAGACAATACCTTTGCTACTCCTTATTTGCAGCAGCCCCTTGATCTGGGCGCAGATATCGTGATGCACAGCGCTACAAAATATATAGGTGGGCATAGTGACCTGGTTATGGGTTCGCTGGTGGTCAAGGATGATGAACTCGCAGACCGACTCTATTTTATACAGAATGCCAGTGGCGCAATTTGCGGTCCACAGGATAGTTTTTTAGCGCTTCGCGGAATAAAAACACTGCATATACGGGTACAGCGTCATTGTGAAAATGGTAAGGCGGTAGCACATTTCCTTAAGAATCATCCTAAGGTTGATCATGTATACTGGCCAGGTTTTGAGGATCACCCCAACCATGACATTGCAAAAAAACAAATGAAGGATTATGGTGGTATGGTATCTTTTACTACGACCGAAGATTCTAAGGAGGGCGCCGTAAAAGTGGTTGAAAAACTTAAAGTTTTCACCCTTGCAGAAAGCCTGGGCGGAGTGGAAAGCCTCGCCGGTCATCCTGCGAGTATGACACACGCCAGTATTCCTAAAGAGCAGCGCGAAAAAATAGGGATTAAAGATTCCCTGATTCGGCTGAGTGTGGGTATAGAAGATGAAGAAGATCTTCTTGCCGACTTAGAACAAGCACTGGATTAGTCAGAAAACTGGCTTAATACACCAGAAAACGCCCTGTTTTATCCAATTTTTGGAGGAAAACAGGGCGTTTTTTTGTTCCGTTCTTGCTGTTTTATTATCAGCTTTTAAGGAAACGGTAATGTATTCCAAAACTACCCCGTAGAATATCAGCATTTAGTAGGATAGGGGCCGCTTCTATATGAAAACCAAATTTTTTATTTTCAAAAGGGTAAAAATTAAAACCTATAGGAATTACCAATCCTTCATAAATAGTGGTCTTATAACCTAAGCCTCCATAGAAATTATAATCTTCCTTATTGATGAATTTGTAAGTTAGTACAGCCTCAATCGAAAGATCTTCAATAAATTGATCACTGCCCAATCTCAATTCTGGAGTAAATCGATCTTGAATTTCGTAACCCAGCGCTATAAAAGGAAGGTTAGACTGGTGAAAACCTACTTTGAATTGGCTGAACGCGCTGCCGCACATTAAAAGGAAAATAGATAAAAAGAGTACTTTTTTTTTCATTGGTTTTAATTTGTAGTTTTGAAGTTGAATGATTGACTTTTAGGTTTTTCCGGTTGTTTTGAACATTTTTGTTCTCTATCAAATGTATATCAAAATTTGATTCAAAAATCATTACTGTATTCAAATTCGAGCTTTTATTCTATCGAAATTTTTATTGAAAATTTACTTAAGTGAGTGATTGAGATCCTAAAATGATACTCTAATAGAAATTTTAATAATTAGTTATGGGAAAATGAATTCTAGGTGGGACTTTCTAGAATTAACTTGAAGAAGAAGCAATATATGTTGCTAATATAAAGACATTAAAAAGGCTCTTTAGAGCCCGGTGGATAGTTCAAATAAACCTGGGTTAAAATACCCAAAATCTCTTTTTAACCTAATTTTCTTTGAAGTTCATTTATAGGCTAAAAAACTAAACTTTTAAATGATTCAGCTTTGTTGGGAAAAATTACCCTGACTTCCGTCATTTTGTTTGTTCAATTAATTCAAGCCGTTTTACAACACTATCTTTTTCCAGAATTGTCCCCGGAGACAGTACCGCATTGGCGCCAATCTTTGAATTGTCGCCAACAAGTGATCCAAACTTTTCGACCTTAGTGTCTATACTTTTTCCATCAAGGGTCACAAAAATTCGTTTGTCCCTTCTTTCATTGAAGTGGTTGGCACAGATTGAACCCGCTTCAAAATTTATGTTCTGTCCAATTATGCTGTTTCCGATATAATTAAAATGAGCCACTGCGGTATTATTGAATATCATGGATTGCTTTATTTCTGAACCTGGCCCGATCCTTACGGAGCTGCTCAAAAATATCGGCCCTCTAAAGTAAGAATTCGCACCTAACGAACAATTTTCGGAAATGATTATTGTACCCTTTAAGATTACGCCCTGTTCAATTGTGGCTGTCCTATGAATGGCAACATTGTCGTTGATCTCATAATCATCACCCAAGAGTTTTATTCTTTGTAATAAAATACTTTCCATATCATGTACAATTTCCCATGGCTGCAGGTTTTTGATATGCGGGAATTTTGAATTTACATCATCAATGTACTTTTCTAAATTTATCATATTTCGTAAATCTCGATCGGTAGATCATCTGGGTCGCTGAAAAACGTGAATTTCCTACCGGTATGTTCGTCTATCCGAATTGGTTCGGTTACAACATTTTTTGATCTTAAATATTCCATCGCATTGCCAATATCTTTCACACTAAAACAAATATGCCTCAATCCCGTTGCCTCTGGCCTTGTGGGCCTATTGGACGGATTGGGAAAGGAGAACAGTTCAATTAAATATTGTCCGTTCAAAAGAAGATCCAGTTTATAAGATTTTCTCTCCGTTCTGTATATTTCACTACCAATTTCAAACCCTAAAATCTCTGTATAGAAATGCTTTGATTTTCTATAGTCCGAACATATGATGGCAATATGATGTAATTTCTCGATTTCCATTTTGGAATACTGTGCGGTTATATGATTATTTCGGAGAGATCTTCTATAAATATCCGTTTGAGGATATAAAGATAGTGATACAGAGATATAAGTCGAAAAATGGCTGTAAAAATTTTATAATACGTGTCCTTGACTTACATTAGTTTCCAAATCTAACCAGGTTAATTTAAAAGACATTTTGGAGGAAATCCTGAAATAAACCTTGTATAGTTCAAGAAAACCTGGGTTTTATTACACCTCAATTCGAATTAACACCTGTGGTGTTTATGGGAAAGCCTACATTTTTATATTGGAGACCTGTTCTTGGGTTGCCCATGATTTGCATGTTCAAAAAAGTACAAAGCGCCAGAAACGTTAACTTGAAATTCAGTTTCATTTCAACAATGCTATGGATTTACATTGATGATCATACGGCGATATGCATACAGGTTGGGAGAACCATTATCATATACTTCAAGGATCACATGGATATTCCTGCCCTTTGAATTTTCAGGAATCTCAATAGAAGCTTTCATAGATTTGTCGTTCATAATGGATACCGAACCCTCATACGAACTGGGCTCATCATAAAAAGACCATTCATATGAAATCGAATTGCCATCGGGGTCCGTAGAGCCTTCGGCACTCAATACAATATTATTGCCAGCTGATGCGGTCATATACATAACCCTTCTGGTCCTATCCCCGTTCAGCACAGCAACAGGGTGGTGGTTGGCATCCTTATAATTACTTATGATGCTCCAATCCATACGTGCGGCAAAGTCGTTATTGTAGCCCTTGCTCCAACGCTTTATCGCATCTGCACCTTCTTCCGTATTGCCGTACATATAGTAGGGGTCATATTGTGTTTCTGCATCATTCTCTATTTTTGCCACCTCGGACATGCTTCGAATACCGGCTTTTCTGGTTGGATCAAATCGACCGCCCCAACTGCCCTGGTCAATTTGTCCGGGATCATTGAGTCCGTTCGGATATACATGCATGAAAGCCGGGCTGTCTCCCTCTGTGGCCCACTGGGTATCTGGATAAACAGCGCCAAGGGGACCATGGTTTTGAATGGCATTACGTTGATAATCACCATTTTTTGGCGGTTGCCAACCGTATACTCCGGTAGCACGGATGTAAAAAACATCTGGAAAGTTTTTCGCGATCCAGGCACCGGCGTCGTCCTGCCCAAGAACATCAAAGAGGCGAAGCTTGCTCAGGAATTTTTTCAAACCTTCATCAGATCGTGTATCACGTACTTTCCAAAGCGCCTGTGCGATAGTGTTCATGCCTCCCCATCCCATAACCCAAAGTGGCCTTGGGTCGTCCCCGTCTGCCGAGGCGATAATTAATTCCGAACCTGGACTGTCCTTTCCCGATCCCACGTCGTCCATTCCATAACCCGTTTGACCCATAACTGAAAGTGATCTTAGGTATTCCGGAGTGGGATACCCATCCGCGTGGACTTTTAGATTGGGGTATGCCGCTGCGTATGCATCTAAAATTGTGTCCAACATTTTGGTATTGCTCTGTGTTTTTCTCCAACAGCCGGTGGCAACGATCAATCCTTCGATATCAAACTCGCTGGCGCTTACTAATTGACGCACCATAGATTGTTTATCATCGGGATCGGCACCCAGATCGGTAGTGTTTATGATCCTTGGTCTGTAGGATATGCCTTCAAGTTCCTGTTCTTGTATGGCCTGTGCAGAAACACGGGATGCAAATAGGAATAGGAAGATTAATGGGACCCAAGTGTTTTTCATTTTTGCAATGGAGTTAAGCTTTCTCTGACAATTAATTTCTCTGAATATATAAATTGTCCTATTAAATTGAATTATTGTGTAAATTTAGTCTCGTATTTCTACATAAAATAATACGAATTGGAAAATAACATACTGTATCCCGAGAATTTAAAAAAGTTTGATAAGGGGCGTGGCGCGTTTAGTCCCTATGGATTGACCTGTGAACTATGGAGGCCAAATTTGATGCAAAAACCCGACCGCCACAATGAAATTGAGATCAACTACCTTACCGAGGGTAATTTGACCTATTTATTTCGCGGCTCCAAAACAACCATTCCAGAGAATAGTTTGGCGTTGTTTTGGGGTCTCGTTCCCCACCAGATTGTAAGTTATGGTAAATCCGCTCCCTACTATGTCTGTACAATTCCTTTGACCCAATTCTTGGAATGGAAACTTCCAGCTTTTTATGTTGACCGGGTGCTTAAGGGAGAAGTGCTCACCGAAAATTCAGGGGTACAATCCATTCATGATGAATTTCTTCTAAACAACTGGATCAAGGACCTGTCTTCAAAAAATCGAAGTGAGGCTGTATTGCTCGAAATGCATGCACGATTGATACGAATGGCAGATAAGGTTTTACCAAAAAAGCAAAATAATGGTTTACAAATCCATTCAGGCGACATAAGTTATGTAGAGCGAATGGCCATGTATATAGCCCAAAATTATTTTCGACCAATAAAGGCCACAGATATCGGGAACGAGGTGGGACTGCACCCGGACTATGCCAATGTTGTTTTTAAAAAGGCTTTTGGGATGACGCTTAACGAATACATCGTTCAGGAAAGAATTACCCAGGTCCAACGGAAATTGGTTACGACCGACAAGAGTATCACCGATATTTCCTTCGAATGTGGATTTAACTCTATGAGCCGTTTCAACTTGGCATTTAAAAGAACAAACAATAGTACTCCACGGGAATTTAGAAATACTTTTTTTAGTAGGTAAACTCTTCCAAATTTTTCTCTTTTTAAAAGTTCATTTAAAGGAAGACATTTTTAGACACTATTTGATTTTTGGATATAACTGTGTTCTTAAAATTTAATAAACCATACTAAATAAAAAGTTTCTACGTTGACATTTTTTTTAGTTCTAGTCCAATCTTTCTCCTCCTTCAGCAAACCATTCTTTTCTCTTTATCCAGTTTAATTCCAAGATTCCCTATTTTTGCCGAATGCCAGCAACAACCTTACCCACAGAAACAAAAACCGAACTGCTCCAACTTCTTAAAACTAATTTTGGGTACGATACTTTTCGGCCTAATCAGGAGTCGGTCATTGCAGATATTATGGCGGGTAGGGACGCCATGGCGGTAATGCCAACGGGCGGTGGGAAGTCGTTGTGCTTTCAGTTGCCGGCATTGGCACTTCCAGGTACGGCACTGGTTATTTCCCCACTAATCGCACTAATGAAAGATCAGGTAGATGCCTTGCGGGGGAATGGTATTTCCGCAGCATATTTCAATAGTTCCCAGCCAGAAATTGAACAAAAAAACACCCTGAGCCAACTGGAAAACGGCAAATTGCAATTGATTTACGTTGCCCCTGAAAGCCTTTCCCTCTTGGATAATTATCTAAATAACATTACCATCAATCTTATTGCGGTAGATGAAGCACATTGTATCTCTTCCTGGGGGCATGATTTTAGGCCGGCCTATACCCAGCTTGCGTACTTAAAAAAACGAATGAGCCATGTGCCCTTGATCGCCCTTACCGCTACCGCAGATAAGGCGACACAGGATGATATCATGAAACAGCTTGCCATACCGCAGGCTACGAAGCATCTGGCCTCTTTTGACCGTCCTAATCTGTATCTTGAAGTACGACCGGGAAACAACAGGAACAAGCAAATTCTTGATTTTCTGGATAGCAGGCAGGATGAAAGTGGTATCATTTATTGCTTAAGCCGAAAAAATACCGAATCTGTGGCAGAGAAGTTGGCCGCTGCCGGTCACAAGGCCGAAGCTTATCACGCCGGGCTAACCCCAGAAGAGCGCATGCGCGTACAGGAAGATTTTATTAACGACCGTACGCCAATAGTCGTGGCGACCATCGCCTTTGGTATGGGCATAGACAAAAGCAATGTACGCTGGGTAATTCACTATAATATGCCGAAGAATATTGAAGGCTATTATCAGGAAATAGGGCGTGGCGGTCGTGATGGCCTGCCCGCGCATACCTTACTTTTTTATAGTTATGCAGATACGGTACAGTTGCGCAAATTTGCCGAAGGAAGCCCTACGGAAGAATACCAGTTGGCCAAGCTGGACCGCATGCAGCAATATGCCGAAGCGCTAAGCTGCCGCCGAAAGGCGCTGCTCAATTATTTTGGGGAATTTATTTATGAGGACTGTGGCAACTGTGATATATGCAAAAGACCGCCCCAATATATAGATGGTACCGTGCTGGCGCAAAAGGTGTGTTCTGCCGTGGCACGCTTAAAGGAGCAGGAAGCAATGGGAACGCTTATTGACGTGTTGCGTGGCTCAGAAAATGCCACTATTCTTGATAAAGGATATCAAAGTGTAAAGACATACGGTGCGGCAAGTGATATCCCTTGGCGCGATTTGCAGCAGTATGTGATCCAGATGATCAATCAGGGGGTTCTTGAAATACGGTTTCATGAACATGGCCGACTCATGTTGACCCCTTTGGCTAAAAAAGTACTTTTTGAAGGGGAACAGATACAATTGGCCCGTCTTGTTAAGGAAAAACCAGCGGTGAGCGTGGCCAGAACGCTTGATGATGCCACAGGCATTCTTTTTGAAAAATTCAGGGAACTGCGCTCGGCCATTGCAAAAGAAGAAGGGGTGCCGGCCTATATTGTTTTTAGTGACGCCACATTAAAAGATATGGAAGCTAAAAAACCACAAACGCTTGACGATATGATCATGGTAAGCGGTGTGGGACAGGCAAAACTGGATAAGTACGGTACTCGTTTCCTGGAACTACTTGAACAGGAAAAACCTAAGAAAAGGAAGTCAAAAAAGAATAAGGGGAATACATATAAAATAACCCACGAACTTTTTAACGAAGGGCTTTCCATAGAAGAAATTTCAGAAAAAAGGGATCTGGCACCGGGAACAATATATGGTCATTTAACGAAGTTAAAAACCGATGGCGAAGCCATTGATCTGCACCAATTAATTACTACCGAAGAGCTCGAATCAATAGATCGCGCAAAATCTGAAATTGAGGATCCTACAGGCCTTAAGGAATTTTTCATTCATTTTGAAGAAAAAATGCCCTACTGGAAGATTAAAATGGGTCTTTATCTGCTAATTTCAGATCAATAAATCAAGATATTTTTATAAAAATACTGGTTATATTAAGCTTGATAAATGGGCGGAAAATATAAAAAACAGGATCAAAAAGGGTTGTTTTTTACCTTAAAACAACCTTTTTGATCCTGTTTTCTTAATCTAAATATAGACGCGCTGCTCTATTCGCAACTCTCTTTTTAGCTATTTACACTAAAAAGGACTGTGACCCAATAAATTTAAAGCTCGCGTACCCAAATATTCCTAAACTGGGTTTTGTTACCATGATCCTGAAGGGCGATCACATCATTACCGTGAGATTCTGGGTAATCATGAAGTCCAATGTATTGCGTGAGTCCGTTTATTGTGGCATTGTTCTGTACCAGGACACCGTTCAGAAAAACGGTAATTTCCGCAGGGGAATCTATAAGTCCATTTTCCTTAAAGCGTGGCGCCCTGTAAACTACATCGTAAACATTCCATTCCAGTGGGCCGCGCATAGGGTTGACCAGCGGGGCGTGATCCTTATAAATACTGCCGGCCTGCCCATTGCGGTAGGTACGGTTGTTATAGGAATCTAAAATTTGCAGTTCATAGCGGTTTTGAAAAAACACCCCACTGTTGCCCCGACCCTGGCTTGATCCCTCAACTTTGTCTGGTGCGCTGAACTCGAGGTGCAATTGGATATCGCCAAATTTCTTTTTAGTCTGTATCATTCCAGAACCGGGAACGACCTGTAAATAATCGTTGTCTACAACTTCCCAGGGAGCGGTTTGCGTAGTATCTTTTTGGCTAACCCATTGATCGAGATTTTTACCATCAAAAAGGACAATAGCATCAGATGGGGCATCGCCCAGTTTTTTTGCTGGTGTTACAACTTCAACTTCCGGCTGCCAGATTTCGGTCATCTCGGGTTTCATGGGCATGGGAGATACTTCGGGAACCTCACTTTGCTCTTGTGCATATATCTGGAACGTACCTGCCAGTACACCAGCAGTTAAAAAAAGCTTCATTGATTTCATATATTCTATGGTTTTTATTTTAAAGTCGAAAGTTAATTATTAATGTTTAAAAGATACACTTCTGCGCCATTTCCGTAATATAAGGCTTAGAAAACGTAGTATCTTGTTCTTATTTTAGCACATTTTCCATGATTTCATCTACGATCTCAGGATTTAAAAGCGTGCTGGTGTCCCCAAGATTACTGGTGTCTCCAGAAGCTATTTTGCGTAATATGCGCCGCATGATCTTTCCGCTTCGTGTTTTTGGCAGTCCGCTGGTAAACTGGATTTTGTCCAGTTTTGCGATGGGTCCTATCCTTTCAGAAATAAGTTGGTTGATTTCCTTGCGTACGTTGTCACGATCACGCGTTTCTCCGGTTTCCTTTAAAATCACATAACCGTAAAGCGCGTTGCCTTTTACGTCGTGTGGAAAGCCCACAATCGCACTTTCTGCCACAGCGGGATGCTCGTTGATCGCATCTTCAATGGGCGCGGTACCCAGATTATGCCCGGAAACAATGACCACATCATCCACGCGACCCGTGATCCTATAATAGCCCACGCTGTCCCGTAGCGCACCATCCCCGGTAAAATACATGTTTTTATATGCTGAAAAATACGTTTCTTTATAGCGCTCATGGTTGCCCCAGATCGTACGTGCAATGGAGGGCCAGGGAAATTTTATGCACAAGCGGCCATCTACCTGGTTCTCGTGAATTTCCTTGCCTTCTTCATCCATCAGCGCAGGTTGTATTCCGGGTAACGGGAGCGTGGCAAAAGTGGGTATTGCCGGGGTGGAATAGGGAATGGGTGAAATCAAAATACCTCCCGTTTCCGTTTGCCACCAGGTATCTACAATGGGACATTTTCGCTTACCTATATTTTCATCGTACCAGTGCCACGCTTCTTCATTAATGGGTTCGCCCACCGTACCGAGGACTTTGAGCGAAGAAAGATCATATTTTTCCACAAAATCGAGCTTTTCCTTACCAAGCGCGCGTATTGCCGTGGGCGCGGTATAAAACTGGGTGACTTTATGTTTTTCAACAATTTCCCAAAATCTACCATGATCAGGATAAGAGGGCACACCTTCAAACATAACGGTGGTGGCGCCATTGGCCAGCGGACCATAAACAATGTAACTGTGGCCCGTAATCCAGCCTATATCTGCCGTACACCAGTAAATATCATCTTCTGTGTATTGAAAAACGTTCTTGAACGTAAAGGCTGTGTAGACCATATAGCCTGCCGTGGTATGCACCATCCCTTTTGGTGTTCCCGTAGAGCCAGAGGTGTAGAGGATAAACAGGGGATCTTCGGCATCCATAATTTCAGGTTCGCAGGTTTTTTCAGCGGCATCCATCAGCGGTGCCAACCATTGATCCCGATCATCTTTCATAGAAATTTTAGACCTGGTGCGTTTCACAACAAGTACGTTTTCTACGCATTCACACGTTTCTAAAGCTTCATCAACGATGCTTTTTAAATCCAGCACTTTTTTACCGCGGTACGATCCATCAGATGTGATCACTAGCTTACAATCACTGTCATTGATTCGTGTGGCGAGCGCTTTCGCGGAAAAACCTGCAAATACCACCGAGTGTATCGCTCCAATGCGTGCGCAGGCCAAAACCGCATAAGACAATTCAGGGATCATGGGCAGGTAAATACAAACGCGGTCCCCTTTTTTTACGCCCTGCTGCTTGAGCACGTTCGCAAATTGGCAAACCTTGTCATGCAATGCATTATAGGTTATGTGTTGTGCTTTTTCTGAACTATCGTTAGGTTCAAATAAAATAGCTGTTTTATTGCCGCGCGTGCGCAGGTGCCTGTCAATGCAATTTTCGGTAATATTGAGCTTTGCACCTTCAAACCACTTAACTTCGGGTTTTTCAAAATCCCAACTTAAGACGTTGTCCCATCGCTTGTGCCAGAGAAAATGCTCTTCTGCGATCTCCTCCCAGTAGTTTTCAGGATCGCGCACAGATTTGCGGTAAACCTGAAAATATTCCTCTAAATGTTTGATGTGATAATTGCTCATTATTGGTTGGTTTTAGGCGAAAAAGTCCGTTTTTTAGGCTCATTGTTCTATTTTCATTAAAACTACGAAATCCATTTCGCAAAGCGGAAATTCTTAGTGTTAACTGAAATAAAAAGTTTACTACGGAATTTTATTCCCCCTCCTGGGTCTTGCAACCGACGACCATAGGGAGAGGAATGCATAGAGGGGAGGACTTAATGTCCCTGCGCTTCCCCGGCGCCACTGGGAATTCTGATACTTTCCACAATTTCCTGAACATCTTCTGGCGGTGGCGGTGTAAAACGGGAAACCACAAGGGCGACCACAAAATTGAGCAGCATGGCCAGCGTACCAAAACCTTCTGGGGAAGTGCCCAGCCACCATTCACTTTCTGGCAGGGGATCGAGTACGCCTATCAATCCGATTTTGAACCGAATCATATAAAACAGCATGAGCGCCAGTCCCACGACTATTCCTGCAATGGCACCTTCCTTGTTCATGCGCTTGTCAAAAATACCGAGCACGATCGCAGGAAAAAAAGAGGCTGCGGCAAGCCCAAACGCGAGCGCGACCACCGCCGCAACAAATCCCGGCGGATAAATCCCGAAGAAACCGGCGATGACCACAGCAACCACAATACTGATGCGCGCAGCCAATAATTCGCTTTTTTCGCTGATTTCTGGCTTGAGTTGTTTTTTGATCAAATCATGGGAAACCGATGTGGAAATAACAAGCAACAAACCGGCTGCGGTAGAAAGGGCAGCGGCCAGACCGCCGGCCGCAACAAGGGCGATGACCCAGTTGGGCAAACCGGCAATTTCAGGATTGGCCAGCACCATAATGTCGCGATCTACATACAGTTCGTTTGCTTCCGCGGAAGCGTTTGTAACGATTCGCTCTCCAGAAGCGCCGCGCGCTGAGATATAGTCTGGTTTGCCGGTAAGCGCCTCGCCATTTACATATTGAATTTTGCCGTCATTATTTTTATCGCTCCAGGCAATTAAGCCGGTGTTTTCCCAGTTTTTGAACCATTCTGGCAAGTTTGTATACGCTTTTTCGCTCACGGTTTCAATAAGATTGGTACGTGCAAATACGGAAACCGCCGGCGCGGTAGTGTATAAAATGGCGATAAGCAACAGTGCGAGTCCGGCAGATTTGCGTGCATCCTTAACATTGGGAACCGTAAAAAACCGGACGATCACGTGCGGCAGGCCAGAAGTACCCGCCATGAGGGCCAGAGTAATTGCAAATACGTCCCAGGTAGATTTGCTTCCGCTTGTGTATTCTTTAAAACCCAGCTGCGTGTGCAGCGTGTCAAGTTTGTCAAGTAGAAATGTACCATCTTCTACCGTGCCGCCCATCCCAATCTGCGGTATGATATTCCCCGTCATTTGTATGGAAATAAAGATTGCGGGGACCATAAAGGCAAAGATGAGCACACAATACTGCGCCACTTGGGTATAGGTGATTCCTTTCATACCGCCCAGAAGGGCAAAAGCCAAAACCACCACCATGCCTATTATTACACCCCAGAAGATTTCCACTTGCAGAAACTGTGAGAAAACAATACCCACGCCGCGCATTTGACCGGCCACATAAGTAAAGGAAACGATAAGCGCACAGATCACCGCAACGGTGCGTGCCGTGTTAGAATAATAGCGATCGCCAATAAAATCAGGCACGGTGAACTTGCCAAATTTCCGCAGATAGGGCGCTAAAAGCAATGCCAGCAGCACATAACCACCCGTCCATCCCATCAGGTAAACGGAACCATCATAGCCCATAAAAGAGATCAGCCCGGCCATGGAGATAAACGAGGCCGCGCTCATCCAGTCTGCCGCGGTGGCCATGGCATTTGCCAGCGGGGAAACATTCCCACCGGCCACATAAAATTCTTTTGTTGACCCTGCGCGTGCCCAGATCGCGATACCAAAATAAAGGGCAAAAGTGATTCCCACTAAAATCCATGTCCATACCTGTACGCTCATGACTTCTTAGCATTTGAAGGTTCGTCATAGCCATACTTTTTATCCAGCTTATTCATTAAATAGACGTAAACAAAAATGAGGACGACAAAAACATAAATCGAACCTTGCTGGGCAAACCAAAAACCGAGTTTGAAACCACCCAACCGGAATGCATCGAGTTCATCCTTAAATAAAATGCCGCACCCAAAGGATACGACAAACCAGATAGTTAATAGGATCACAAGGTATTTTATATTCTCCTTCCAGTATGCGGAAGCTTTCTGTTTTTCGGTCATAAACGTTCAATTTTGTTGAAAAAACGCCCAATTTTAATCGAAAATAAGCCGTTTTTATAAAGAAGTTCCGAATATAGTTAAAAAACTAAAACGTTTGCGAAGAAAAGGGCAAATTAGAAGTATAAATAGTGCTATTTAACAATGAGGGTACTTTTTCTGTTTTTGTAGAAGTATTCAAATCTGACTTATATATGTGAATTTTATATAGCATTTAAGAATGCCTGTTACTCAAAAAAAACCTTGCAGAAATTATTTCTACAAGGTTTAATTTTCTTTTTAAGGATATGATTTAGTTCATTCCTGCTTTTATCCAGCGACCTATTTGCACGGTTCGTTGTGCCTGGTGTTTGATCGATGCTTTTACCGCATCAGAAACATCGCCGCCTTCGGTACTTGTACCGTATGGATTTCCGCCAGATTTAAAGATTACGGGATCTGTATAACTTGGTGGGGCGATAATTGCTCCCCAGTGAATCATGGTTTTATACAAAGACATTAATGTGGTTTCCTGACCGCCATGTGGGTTCTGGGCGCTGGTCATACCGCTAACCACTTTGTTTACCAGTTTACCATCAGACCACAGCCCGCCGGTAGTGTCAAAAAAGCTTTGCACTTGAGACGGCATGTTACCGTAGCGTGTAGGAATACTGAAGATGATCGCATCTGCTGCTTCCAGGTCATCAAGGGTTACTTCTGGGATATCTTTAGTGTTTTCCACATGCTTTTTCCAGTCTTCCTTACTATTGATAGCTTCCTGTGGTGCGGTTTCTTTAAACTTTAAAAGCTTAACCTCGTCCACGTTTTCAGATTTTACGGCATCGCGAGCTTGCTTTGCCATTTCATAATTTGTCCCTGTTGCGCTATAATAGATTACTGCTACTTTAATTCCCATAGTATATTTTATTTTTAAGTGTTTATAATATACTTATTAAAAGGAGGCAGAACCGTTTCAATTATGCTAAAAAATGTTATTGTAATGCTAAAAATGGGATTTTAGACGAAGATTTTTCGCGCCACCCGGTAGGTATTCGCATGCGCTTCAATGATAATTTTAATATCTGGGGAATAACCGCCGCCCATACTTACCTGAACCGGGATTTCGCTTTCGCGGAAGCAGCTTAGGGCAAATTCATCGCGCTTTTTACAACCATCAACTGTACAGCTTAATCGGCCCAACTTGTCCGTTTCCAGAATGTCAACACCGCTGAGGTAAAAGATAAAATCAGGTTTTACTTCATCGATCAACCGGGGCAAGGTTTCTTTTAATTTCGCCAGATAAATTTCATCGCCGGTTTTATCGGGAAGGGCGATATCAAGATCAGAAACCTCCTTTTTAAATGGATAATTGCCCGCGCCATGCATGGAAAAAGTAAATACGGAATCATCTTTCTGAAAGATCTCTGCCGTCCCATTGCCCTGATGCACATCCAGGTCAACGATCAGTATTTTTTTCGCGAGTCTGTTAGCCTGTAAATAGCGCGCGCCAATCGCCTGATCATGCAACAGGCAAAAAGCTTCCCCATGATCGCTATAGGCATGGTGCGTACCGCCGGCGATATTAAAAGCGATACCATGTTCTAAAGCAAAATCACATCCCATAATTGTGCCCTGTGCGATGATCTGCTCGCGTTGCACAAGTTCCGCAGAAAGTGGAAACCCCACTTTTCTTGCCGCCCTGCGCTCCAGGTCCAGTGCTTTTAAATTCTGAAAATATTCCTGAGTATGTACCGCAAGTATATAGTTTTCATCGGGCATTCCCGGTTCGTAAAAATCAGCCTGGGTTACCGTTCCCTCCAGCAATAATTGCTGGGGCAGCAGTTCATATTTTTCCATAGGGAAACGGTGCCCTTTCGGCAAGGGGTGTTTGTAAATGGGATGGTAAGCGATTTTTAGCATTGATTTATTAATAGGATGTTTACACGCTAACGGGTTATTTAAGTTTAGGGCGCAAACCCTTCCGTCAGTGCTGCGCACTGCCACCTTCCCTTGGAAAGGGAAGGAGCCTTAAATTGCGATTTTAAAATTGAAACTAAGGTTAAAGCTCCCCTCCTTTTTTTAACCTGCAAGGTGTTGTCTGAGGAACGAAGACCTCCTTGTAGGTCTAACGTGGAATCCAATTAGACCTACAAGGAACCGCTCGTGCCTCTCTCATATACTTCGATAAACTCAGCACATCGCCTTGCAGGTCAGCGCGTCACTTCCCCCCTTTGGGGGTTAGGGGGATTTTACTTTTCTTCAACTGAATGCGCTTCCGCGGAATATCAACATCAAGCACTTCAACCACTACTTGTTCATGAAGAGCGACATGCGCACTTACATCGCTCACAAAACCTTCGGCGAGATTGGAGATATGGATAAGACCACTTTCTTTGATCCCAATATCCACAAAAGCACCAAAATTGGTCACATTATTGACAATTCCGGGCAATAATTGGCCCTTTTCCAGATCTTCGATAGTCTTGATGTTTTGATTGAAAGTAAACACTTTTGCTTCCGCGCGAATATCCAGTCCGGGTTTTTCAAGTTCGTTAATAATATCCTTTAGTGTAAGCAATCCCACACTTTCGGTCTCGTATTTTTCAAGATTTATATCGCTAAGTTCAGACGTGTTTCCAATCAATTCGGCAACCGATTTATGGGCATTTTTAGCCATTTTTTCAACAATTGGGTAACTTTCCGGATGCACGGCAGAATTATCCAGTGGATTTTTACCATCGCGTATACGAAGAAATCCAGCCGATTGTTCAAAGGCTTTAGCACCAAGTCGGGCGACGTTTAGTATCTCTTTTCGCGAAGCAAACGCACCGTTTTCCTCCCGGTGGGCAACAATATTTTCGGCCAGTTTATCACCTATTCCCGAAACGTAGCTCAGCAGCGGGGCACTGGCGGTATTGATATTTACGCCCACCGCGTTCACGCAGGTTTCAACCACGCGGTCCAGTTCGCTTTGCAATTTGACCTGATCTACATCATGCTGATATTGCCCCACACCAATTGATTTTGCATCAATTTTCACCAGTTCAGCCAGTGGATCTGCAAGTCTGCGACCTATGGAAACCGCGCCGCGCACGGTTACATCATAATTGGGAAATTCTGCCCGCGCAATGGGCGATGCCGAATAAATACTTGCCCCGGCCTCGCTTACCACAAACACTTGCAGATCGGTCTTGAAAGGGATTTTACGTATAAAATGTTCGGTCTCGCGCGAGGCGGTACCGTTGCCTATGGCAATCGCGTCAATCTTATACGCCTCAACCAGAAAACTGATTTTTTTGCTGGCGCCTTTGATGTCTTTTTTAGGCGGGTGGGGATAAATGGTTTCGTTATGCTGCAGGCCGCCCTGCGCATCCAGGCAAACCACTTTGCAGCCCGTCCTAAACCCGGGATCAATGGCAAGAATGCGCTTTTGACCCAGTGGAGCACCCAGTAGCAGCTGTTTTAGATTTTTGGCAAACACCAAAATCGCTTCGTTATCCGCTTTTTCCTTTGCCGAATTTAAAACCTCATTGGAAAGTGCGGGGAAAAGCAAACGTTTGTAACCATCCTCAACCGCCATGCTGATCTGTTCCGCGCACGCGGAAGGGGATTTTATTACTTTTCTGTTGATGTGTTCTAATGCGCGTTCCTCATCAATAGTTATTTTTACCCGTATAAAACCTTCTTTTTCTGCCCTCAAAATAGCTAAAAACCGGTGCGATGGACAATTTCTTAAGGCCTCTTCCCACTTGAAATAATCGCGGTATTTTTGCGCTTTTTCCTCTTCTTTCTGGGCTTTTATAACCTTGGTCGTGAGCACGGCATTACGCTCCAGTTCCCGGCGCAGTGCATTGCGAACATCAGTGCGTTCATTTACCCATTCTGCAATAATATAGCGCGCACCTTCCAGTGCCTCCTCGCTGGATTTCACCTCTTTTTTGGCATATTTTGAAGCGGTTTCGGTCAATTTTTGTGCGTTCATGCCGCTGGGTTGCGACATGATGATTTTAGCGAGTGGTTCGAGTCCGTTATTTCGGGCAGTATCAGCTTTGGTTTTCCGCTTCTTTTTGAAAGGCAGGTAAAGATCTTCAAGGGTGGTTGCGTCCTGCGTATTTTCAATCTGCTTTTGTAAATCTGGAGTGAGCGCGTTCTGATCTTCCAGCGCTTTTAGAATAGTGCCTTTCCTCTTTTCCAGCGTTTCAAACTGCTCTTTGAGCTTTACAATTTCACCAATCTGCACTTCGTCCAGATTCCCGGTACGCTCTTTCCGATAGCGGGAAATAAAGGGAATGGTACAGTCTTCTGCCAGAAGCTGGAGGGTGTTTTTTACTCCAGCATGTGAGATTGAGGTTTGTTGGATTATGAAATCTTGAATGCTGGGCATAAATGTTTTTTAGTAATGCTGAATTTAGTTCAGCATCGCATTTTTAGTCTTGACAAAAAATGAACTACCTGATAAGACCCTGAAACAAGTTCAGGGTGAAATTGCCTCAGGAAAGTAGAAAAACGAACTACGTTTATCTTATATAACTTTTGGAATATAAAATAATATCAACTAATCCCGGCCCCATTCTCCACATTCTCCACATCTGGATTTAGGAAAATCACTTTTCCTTCAGCGGTTGTAGCCATTAAGATCATGCCTTCGCTTTCGGTGCCGCGCAGTTTGCGCGGGGCGAGATTGACTAAAACAGTTACTTTTTTTCCCACGATATCCTCAGGTGCATAATGCTCGGCAAGACCGGAAACAATGGTGCGTACATCAATACCAGTATCTACTTTTAAAACCAGAAGTTTATCGGCTTTCGGCATTTTTTCTGCTTCCAGAATCGTGCCCACGCGCATATCCAGTTTAGTGAAATCTTCGTATTGAATAATCTCCTTTTGAGGAGTACCCCCGCCCCCAGAAGGGGGTGTTTTCTCACTCTTATTTTGCTCCCCCTTCGGGGGCTGGGGGGAGGGGATTTCTTTATTTTCCATTTTTGTCTTTTCTAATTTTTCCAATTGTTTTTCGATCTGCTCGTCCTCTATTTTACTGAAGAGTAAGGTGCCTTTTTCGATTTTATGTCCTGCTTTTACGTACGGTTTTTGTTCGCTCAGGTCATCCCATTGCAGTTGGGCAACAGTATCTGTGGATTCCGCATTGGGGCCGGCAGTAATATTCAGCATTTCCCTGAGCTTTGCTGAAGTAAAAGGCAAAAAGGGTTCGCTGAGCACCGCCAAAGAAGCAGCGATTTGTAACGCCAGATTCATGACCGTTTTCGTCCGATTTTCGTCGGTTTTTACCGTTTTCCAGGGCTCCGCATCGGCAAGATATTTATTGCCCAGACGCGCGACGTTCATAAGTTCGTTCTGGCTTTCGCGGAAGCGGTAACGCTCCAGCGAGCTAGCGATTACCGCGGGGTAGGCGCGAAGTTCGTCAAGGGTTTTTTGATCCTCTTCATTGAGTTCGCCCGCTTCTGGTACAAGACCATTATAATATTTATCGGTAAGCACTACCACGCGGTTGATAAAATTACCAAAAATGGCCACCAGTTCATTGTTATTACGAGCCTGAAAATCCTTCCAGGTGAAATCGTTGTCCTTGGTTTCCGGGGCGTTTGCAGTAAGTGCATAACGCAAAACATCCTGCTGGCCGGGAAAATCCTCCAGGTATTCATGCAGCCAGACCGCCCAGTTTTTTGAGGTGGACAATTTGCGGCCTTCCAGGTTAAGAAATTCGTTTGCCGGTACATTTTCGGGCAGGATATAGCTTCCTTCTGCTTTTAGCATACTGGGGAAAATGATGCAGTGAAAAACAATATTGTCCTTCCCGATGAAATGCACCAGTTTAGTATCGTCTTTTTTCCAGTAATCTTCCCAATTTTTTCCCTCGCGCTCGGCCCATTCTTTGGTTGAAGAAATATAACCAATGGGCGCATCAAACCACACATAAAGCACTTTGCCTTCCCCGCCGGGAACGGGAACCGGGATTCCCCAATCCAGATCGCGGGTCACCGCACGGGCGCGCAAGCCTTCATCAATCCAGGATTTGCACTGGCCGTACACATTGGATTTCCAGTCTTTTTTATGGGATTTTAAAATCCAGTCCCGTAGAAAATCTTCGTAGCGATCTAAAGGTAAAAACCAGTGTTTTGTCTCTTTTAAGACCGGTTTTGCACCAGAAATGGTAGATTTTGGGTCAATTAGATCGGTTGCATTGAGTGACGAACCGCAGTTCTCACACTGGTCGCCGTAAGCTTCGTCGTGACCACACTTAGGGCAGGTGCCCACCACAAAACGATCGGCAAGGTATTGATCTGCCTCAGGATCGTAAAGCTGCTCGGTCACTTCTTCGATAAAATCACCTTTATCGTATAATTTCTTAAAAAATTCAGAAGCGGTATCGTGGTGAATTTTAGCCGAAGTGCGCGAATAATTGTCAAAGGAGATCCCAAATTCCGCAAAGGAATCCTTGATCATTTTATGGTATTTATCTACTACTTCCTGCGGGGTAATCCCTTCTTTTTTTGCTTTTATGCTAATGGCAACACCATGCTCATCGCTTCCGCAGATAAAAGCGACATCTTGACCCGTAAGGCGTAAATAGCGGGCGTAAATATCTGCGGGCACGTACACCCCGGCAAGGTGGCCTATGTGAATGGGGCCGTTAGTGTACGGTAATGCGGCGGTAAGGGTATAGCGTTGCGGAGTCATGGGCTGATTGAAAATTTAGGTGGCAAAGATACTATTTATAGGGGGATTCCTTTTTTAATGACGACAGGACTTTTTGAGGTAGGATTTTAGACGGATTTTACTCAATTTCCCAAGCTTTTCTAAAGTTTTAATTTCTTTGACTTAGGGCAAGTTTGAACATGTTTAGACGTAAGACGTAAGACTTTTTCTCAGTTATCCTAAGTCATTCCGTCTTGAGCCCTAAGTCTTTTTATTCTGTAGAAAGACTAAAATTGCCTAAAAATGGCTATTTTCCTTTATAAAATGACTAAAACATGATCACACCCCCGTATTTAAAAGCTGGTGATAAAGTAGGCTTAATAAGCACTGCGCGCAAAGTGGATTTGCCAGATCTTAAAAATGCAATTGAACTGCTTGAAAACTGGGGGCTTGTACCCGTTTTGGGTGCAACCATAGGCGCCACCGAAGATCAATATGCCGGCAGCGACACCTTGCGCCGCGACGACTTGCAGCGCATGCTCAACGATACTTCCATAAAGACAATCTGGTGTGCTAAAGGCGGGTACGGTACCGTACGAATAATAGACGGTCTCGACTTTTATAAATTCGTCAAATACCCCAAATGGATCGCAGGCTACAGCGATGTTACCGTATTGCACAGCCACCTCAACAGGATGGGTTTTGAAACGATTCATGCGGTGATGGGGAAAGGGGTAGAAGATAATTCTGCCCAGGCGAAAGAAAGCCTTCACGATGCGCTTTTTGGTAAGCCTATAAAGTATCAGGTAGATTCCCACCCGTTAAATCGCATGGGTACTTCCAGCGGCCAACTCGTGGGCGGGAACATTTCCATTATCTATTCGCTCTGCGGAAGTCCCTCTGCGATTGCCACAGATGGGAAAATTCTGTTTATTGAAGATCTGGATGAATATCTGTACCATGTGGACCGCATGATGGTAAATTTAAAACGCAACGGTTTGCTGAAAAACCTGTGCGGACTCGTAGTGGGTGGGTTGACGCGAATGCATGATAATAGTGTTCCTTTTGGCAAAAATGCGAAGGAAATCGTGCTGGACGCAGTAGCGGAATATGCTTATCCCGTGTGTTTCGATTTCCCTGCCGGGCACCTGGATGATAACCGTGCCCTGATCATGGGCAGAAAAGCAACGCTTGATGTATCAGAAAATAGTGTGCAGTTGGATTTTACTGAAGTTTAGCTGATTTATAGACCTTCACGTTAATATCAACTTAGAATTTCAGCCCTGCAAGGTGTTGCCTGAGGAACGAAGGCCTCCTTGTAGGTCTAATCGCTGTTCTGTGTAAGACCTACAAGGATCACTCGTTCCTCGCTCATACCTTGCAGGTCATGTCACAAAAGAATAAATTCAGAATCATGAACCACAACGAACTCGGGAAATGGGGAGAGGTCTTTGCCGCTGATTATTTGCTCAAAAAAGGTTATAAAATCTTGGAGCGTAATTGGTTTTTTGCCAAGGCGGAAATCGATATAATTGCCCAAAAGGGCGAAATATTGATCATTTGTGAAGTAAAAACGCGCAATTCCGACTTTTTTGGCGATCCGCAGGATTTTGTAACTCCGTCAAAAATCAAATTGCTAGTAAAAGCGGCAAATGAATATATTGTGTCCAACGATCTGGATCTGGAAGCGCGCTTTGATATTATCGCTGTGCTAAAGAACAAAAACCGGGAAAAATTAGAGCATTTTGAAGATGCTTTTTACCATTTTTAAACGGTTTTTCATAGTTCCTTTCTTCATCCTGAACTTGTTTCAGGATCGCATCTGGAAATAACTATGGAAGCTTAATTGCTTTACTATCAACTCTGAACCTGAATTTAGCGTTTGAGAACAAAATAAATTCAGCTTAAAAATTCTATACCGAATTGCATTTCAAATATACTTTTCGCCATTTCATACCGAAAATTACCGAAAAATCTGACTTTGAAGTACTCCCCTCCCTGGGAAGAGAGATTTTATTCCGCGTTTTCAGCTACTTCCTGAACTTTCCTTAAAGGCGAGAGAATTTTCAGCGCTTTGTTTACAGAAGTAATACCAGGAATGCTAAGCAATAAACGTAGTCCGCTGCGGGTTTTCTTCTCTTTTAAAGTTACCTGGTTGGAGTGCGTCTGTACGTACTGGAGAATACGTGAAAATCCCGGACTTTGATAAAAAGCAGATTGTTGATCTGCCAGGAAAAAGCCCAGCAATTTGCCTTTTTTCATGGTTATTTTCTCAATTCCAGAAGCGGTGGCAATCCATTTGATACGTACAGAATTCAGTAAATCTTCCGCTTGCGGTGGCAATTCCCCAAAACGGTCAACAAGTTTCGTCTGAAATTCGGCCAGTTGCTCATCGGTTTTAAGGTCGTTAAGTTCTGTATACAGTTTCAAACGCTCAGAAATATTGTTGATGTAATCATCTGGAAAGAGCAGGGAGAAATCGGTATCAATAACCATGTCTTTTACATACTCTTTATCTTCAGCTTTGTTTTGCTCTTCATAAAGGTCTGCAAACTCATGTTCTTTTAGTTCGTCAATAGCTTCGTTAAGGATTTTCTGGTACGTATCAAATCCTATTTCATTGATAAAACCACTTTGCTCGCCGCCCAGCAGATCACCGGCACCGCGTATTTCAAGATCCTTCATGGCGATATTGAAACCACTTCCCAAACTGGAAAATTGTTCCAGCGCGGTCATGCGTTTGCGCGCCTCATCAGTCATTGCAGAAAGTGGCGGCGTAATGAAATAGCAAAATGCCTTTTTATTGCTACGTCCCACCCTTCCACGCATCTGGTGCAGGTCTGAAAGGCCAAAATTATTGGCATTATTGATAAAAATAGTATTTGCATTCGGCACATCGAGACCGCTTTCTACAATTGTGGTAGAAACAAGCACATCAAATTCGCCATTGATGAACTTCAGCATGAGTGTTTCCAGCTTTTTACCTTCCATTTGGCCGTGGCCCACACCCACTTTTGCATCAGGGACAAGCCGCTGGATCATACCGGCAACTTCCTTGATATTTTCAATGCGGTTATGGATAAAAAATACCTGTCCGCCGCGTTGTATTTCATATGAAATAGCGTCGCGCATGGTTTCTTCTGAAAACCGAACCACATGCGTTTCGATAGGATATCTATTGGGCGGGGCCGTGGTAATCGTACTAAGATCGCGCGCCGCCATCAAGCTGAACTGTAACGTACGTGGTATGGGCGTCGCGGTAAGCGTGAGCGTATCTACATTTTCACTTATGGTTTTCAGTTTGTCTTTAACGGAAACGCCAAATTTTTGTTCCTCATCAACCACGAGCAGGCCAAGATCTTTGAATTTTACTTTTTTATTGGTGAGCTGGTGGGTACCTATGATAATATCCACTTTCCCGGCTTCAAGATCTGCCAGGGTTTCCCTTTTTTCTTTCGCGGTACGAAAACGGTTCAGGTAATCCACCCGTATAGGAAATTCCTTTAAACGTTCTTCAAAAGTCTGGTGGTGCTGAAAAGCAAGAATGGTTGTGGGTACGAGAATGGCGACCTGTTTGCCATTATCCACCGCTTTAAATGCAGCCCGAATGGCAACTTCAGTTTTACCGAAACCCACGTCACCGCAAACCAGGCGGTCCATGGGGCGTGGACTTTCCATATCTGCTTTTATAGCTTCCGTGGCACTGCTTTGATCTGGCGTATCCTCATAAATAAAGCTCGCTTCGAGTTCGTGCTGCAAATGCGTATCTGGGCCAAAGGCGTGTCCTTTTTGCAGCTTGCGTTTTGCGTAAAGCTTGATCAGGTTAAAGGCGATATCCTTGACCTTGGTCTTTGTCTTTTGTTTGAGCTTTTTCCACGCGCCACTTCCCAGTTTGTAGATCTGGGGGGTTTTGCCATCTTTACCGTTAAACTTGGTGATCTTATGTAGCGAGTGAATACTGAGGTAGAGGATGTCCCGCTCCCCGTAAATAAGTTTAATGGCTTCCTGCTTTTTACCTTCCACATCAATTTTCTGAAGACCACCAAATTTACCGATACCGTGATCAATATGGGTTACATAATCGCCCACTTGCAAACTGGTAAGTTCTTTAAGCGTAATCGCCTGCTTTTTAGCGTAACCGTCCTTTAAATTGAATTTATGGTAACGTTCAAAAATCTGATGATCTGTATAGCAGGTAATTTTTAGCGTGTCATCTATAAAACCGCGATATAGTGGCAAAATCACCGTTTCAAATTGTTTTACCTGTTGCTTGGCATCATCAAAAATATCGTGAAAACGCTTGGCCTGTTGTTCACTTACGCAGAAAATGTAATTACGATACCCATTTTCTGCATTTTCGTTCAGGTTTTCAATCAGCAGGTCAAACTGCTTATTAAAAGAAGGCTGTGGCTGCTGATCAAAAACAATCTCCTCTGTGGTTTTTGATGCATTGAGGTTTATGGTTGAATTGCCTAATTCCACAAGCGTAAAATCAAGTAATTGCCGGGTAATTTGTTTAGAGTCGCAAAACAATTCTTCTGGGGCATTGTGCTTGATCTCGCCAGATAATTTAGCAAAAGCTTCTTTCGCCTTTTCAAAATTGGTATCAATGCGAGAAGCTATCTGTTCCAGACTTTGCGTAAATACAACGGTTTCAGGGGAAATATAATTGAGAAAACTCTCGCGCGTTTCCTGAATGTGCTTGCTTTCCACATTAGGCATTACGGAAATCTTTTTTTGCTGTCCCGTAGAAAGTTGTGTCTCCACATCAAACGTACGGATGCTGTCTACCACATCACCAAAAAACTCGATGCGGTACGGCTCATCATGAGAAAAGGAAAACACGTCAATAATCCCCCCACGCACCGAAAATTCTCCCGGTTCTGTAACAAAATCGGCTCTTTTGAACTTATATTCAAAGAGCATTTCATTTACAAAATCAAGGGATAATTTGTCGTTGACGCCAACTTTAAGCGTGCTTTTGTCCAGTTCTTTTCGGGTGACCACCTGCTCAAAAAGCGCGTCGGGATAAGTTACGATCAGTGCTGGTTTTTTACGGGAGTTGATGCGGTTGAGCACCTCTGCCCGCAACAGTACATTGGCATTATCAGTTTCTTCGATCTGATAAGGACGACGGTAGCTCCCGGGATAAAAAAGTACATCATGCTGCTTTTTCTTTCCTGAATTGATCAGGTTTTCCAGATCATTGAGAAAATAGGCCGCCTCTTCCTTATCAGTTAATATGACCAGAAACGGTTTTTCCGAAGTTTTAAAACTTTCTGCCAGCACAAAGGAAAGCGCAGAGCCTATAAGGCCATTTACGGCAAGCCTGTTTTGGGGCTTGGCAATGGCAGTTTGCAGATCCTGCAGTTGCGGGAGCTGTGCAAAGTGCTGATTTATTTTGGTTTTCGCCATTCGGGCGCAAAGGTAAAGCGAATCGCTAAATTAGAAAACCCTTTTTTTGTTAAGGAATGCAAAAGCTCGTTCAGGAAAAATGAAAGTTGTTTTTTACCATTTTACTAACAGGCTTTACGACTTGCCTTGGGTACTTTAGCTAACTGCTTAAAAGACATCTAAATTCTATTTAGTTTCTATATACAAGGCATCAACGGCATATGAAAAAACTATCTAACGATCAACTTGCGTTTTTACTGGCACGAATTACCATTGGGATAAATTTGTTTATTCATGGCTTGATACGAATCCCTAAACTTTCCTCTTTTGTAGCGCATGTTGTTGAAGGGTTTAAAGGAACTTATTTGCCAGAAGTTCTTGTTTCTGGCTTTGCGTATACGCTTCCGTTTATTGAATTTAGTATTGGTTTAGCGCTAATTTTGGGCTTAAAAACCCGATTTTTTGCCGCTGCAGGGGCAATTTTGATCGCGGTGCTTATTTTTGGTTCCGGCATCAAAGAAGACTGGATGGGCGTAGGATCACAAATGGTTTACGCGCTTTTCTTTTTTATACTTTTAAAAAATTTAGAACATAACGCACTTGCATTAGATAGCAAGCAAAGAAAAATAATTGATGGATTTAAAACTCAAAAATAAAAGGGCCTTTATATCTGGCTCCACGAAGGGAATAGGAAAAGCGATCGCAAAAACGCTTGCCGAAGAAGGTGCCGAGGTCATAATCAATGGCCGGAGCCCGGAATCAATAGAAAAGGCAAAAAAGGAGATTCTAAAGGAAGTTCCTGACGGAAATGTGACAGGGATTGTCTGTGATTTTAGCGAGATAGCAACGGTTGAAAAGCTCATTGAAGAACTGGATGAAGTTGATATTCTTATCAACAATATAGGTGTGTTTGGCGAGACTGATTTTATGGAAATTCCAGACAGCGAATGGCAACGTTTTTACGACGTAAACGTAATGAGCGGTGTGCGTTTATCCCGTGCTTTTTTGCCTAAAATGCTTAAAAAGGACTGGGGCCGAATCATTTTTATAAGTAGCGAGAGCGGAGTAAATATCCCGGTAGAAATGGTACATTACGGAATGACGAAAACCGCCCAACTCGCAATTTCCAGAGGCCTGGCCGAAATCACAAAAGGCACTAATGTTACCGTAAACAGTGTATTGCCCGGCCCCACATTTTCAGAAGGTGTACAGGAAATGACCGGTCTGGATGAAGGCGGCGACCGTAAGAAAGTGGAAGAGGAATTCTTTAGCAAGGCGCGTCCCACGTCCTTGATTCAGCGTTTTGCCGAAACCCAGGAAGTCGCAAACATGGTTGCCTATATTGCCAGTCCGTTATCTTCTGCAACTAATGGCGCTTCCCTACGTGTAGATGGTGGTGTGGTAAAGACGATTTATTAAGTTTTAATTTAATACGCCCCAACATAAACGTTTTTCAGGTTTTCATCACGTAAAATTACTGGGATTTTGAAATGAATTCTGAATAGCGGGTATCATAGTTGGGAATAAAAATACTAATAGAGAATAGAAACAATTATGGCTGTTGAAGAATACGATGTTTTTGTAATAGGAACCGGCTCTGCCGGAAAAAAAGTTGCTGATGCCGCGGCAGAAGCAGGAATGCGCGTCGCCATTGCAGACAATCGTGAATATGGAGGTACCTGTGCAAACCGGGGCTGCGATCCTAAAAAGGTACTCGTGGGAGTGACACAAGTCTTACAGCACGCACGTAATCTGGAAGGGAAGGGCATTGAAAATCCACCGAAAGTAAACTGGAAAGACTTAATGGCCTTTAAAGAAACCTTTGTTGATCCCGTTCCATTTACAACAGAGCGTGCCCTCAAAAAGGAAGGAATAAAAATGTACCATCAATCCCCAGAATTTATTGATGAGGAAACCCTTTCCGTAGAAGGTAAAACGGTCAAAGCAAAAAAAATTGTTATCGCTACCGGCCATGTTCCTATGGAATTGAAAATTTCTGGACGCGAACATGTACTTACCAGTGATGATTTTCTAGAACTATCTGAACTGCCGGAAAGTATGATATTTATAGGAGCGGGCTATATTGGGATGGAATTTGCCCATATCGCCGCGCGTTGTGGCGTTAAAGTTACCGTGATAGAACGTTCTGATAAAATACTGAATGGTTTTGATGCGCAACTTGCCGAGTATTTAAAAGAAGATTCAGAGAAATTAGGTATCAAATTTATAATGAATGCCGATGTTAAGAGCATTGAAAAACTCACTAAAAATTTCCGCGTAAGTACGGAACAGGACGAAAAGGAAGTTGAGGTAAAAGCGGAATTGGTTTTTAATACCGCTGGTAGAATCCCGGCAACAGCAGCGCTTAATCTGGAAAAAGGAAATGTTGCGTATGAGAAAGGAGGAATCACCGTAAATTCTTTTTTACAGAGCACGTCTAATCCCAAAGTGTATGCATGCGGTGATGTTTCCGCCAGTGGCACTCTGCCGCTCACGCCATTTTCTGGTCAGGAAGGCCGCATTGTCGCTAAAAATATTCTCAAGGGAAACCATCTGGAACTCGAGATTCCACCCACGCCCTCCGTTGTTTTTACGCAACCACAGTTGGCCACCGTAGGAATGAATGAAAAAGAGGCCAAGGAAGCGGGTCACGATTTTAATGTAAAAGAAGAAAACGTACCAGACTGGTACAATGCCAAACACATAAATGCGCCTCGTTATGCTTTTAAAACCCTGGTTGATAAAAATACCGGCCAGATCCTTGGAGCGCACCTTCTAAGTCCTGACGCTGGCGAAACCATTAATTTATTTGTGCTGGCCATGGTGGGCAAACTGGATACGGGAACCTTAAAAGGTTTGCCGCTCACATACCCCACCTGGGGAGGGGACATGAAAGCGATGATTTAATTTAGAGTAAAGAATAAAGATACAAGAACACAGAAAATTGCATAAAGACCACGAAAAACTATTTTTATGGTCTTTTTTTTTTTTGACTTTAAAAGTGATTTTGGTTCCGCTGATTTCGCAAACAAAATGCTCACAGAACTGGCCTTAGGTTTAAAATCGCCTTATGGTTTGAATATTGATTTTGCGTTAGGGATTGAAATGCACTTATCTATCCCTTCCGGGAAGAGGCCTTTTTGTGAGGCACGACCAAAAAGATTGCAATGTAAAGCCCGGCCCACAGGGAAATGCCCAAAAGAACCTCGGATATAGCTCAATTTTCGATCAATTTAGCTAATTATTAGGAGCGTTTTTAGGAACTACAAAGCTATTTACTTTTATTAAGTCGCTCTTTAAGTTTTTCCATGGGATTGGTCTCCCGGTTTTTGTAACCGTGAATTGCGGCAGCAATTATTAAAAGTATACTTCCACAAAGCGCGTAATACGCAATCGCATTATAATCCCCGTTGTGCCTATTAAAGATCGCAAAAAGTGCCCATGCGCCCACCATTGCAAACTCACGCATGTTGCGCAGATTGATCATTAAAATATTTATAAATACTGCTACGGTTATCATAACCATAGTCCATACAATTTGGTTCAGCTCGCTTCCTTTTAGGTCTAATTTTGCTAAAAAAGCCGAAATATTTGCGATGGTGGCAACAGAAATCCAACCCGAGTAAAAACAAATGGGCCACCATACGAATGCAATCGTAGCAATGGGCGCGTCCCAGCGCTCCATATTTGTGCTTAGCACTACTTTCAGTAAACTGAACAGAATACCCAGCATAATAACTACGGAAAACAGCAAATAATCGTAGGTAAAAGCGAACACCCAGGCAGCATTCAGCACGTTTGCCAGTGCAAACCAATAACCGGTCTGTTCAATAAAAGCAGATTCTTTACTACTGAAAAAAGCACGCCGCACCTGAAAAACGGAATAGGCGACAAGGCTCAAGAAAATTACCCCCCAAATAGCAAAAGCATACGGTGCTGGTGTAAACAGGTTATCGTAGCGTGCACTCATATCGCCAATCGTCGTATCATTCCACCGGAATGCCTGTGATGCATAATTGACCCCAATTACAAGGATGACAGAAAACAGGTTGAGCAGCGCTAATTTCTTTTTCATTTTCATTTTTTTTCTTTAAAAGTACGGTAGGGACACCCAATAGAAAAGCGTAGTATCTGGGAATATTTGTATTTTAACAATTCAAGAATCTCGCATTCTGTTATTTCATTTTTAAAAATATTTATGATTTAGAATATGGTTTTTATAATATTTTCAAAATATATTAATGAATGCTAAATTAATTAACATATATTATGATATATTTACGTTGACAACTAACCAACCTTAAACTATGATTAATCAACTACTCTACTTAAAACTGGGAGGAATTTTTCGTTTTCCAGTTTTACTACTTTTTTTACTTTTCGGTTTTTCAATGACGGCTCAAGTCACAATTTCTGGTACCGTGACTGCGGCATCTGATGGTTTGCCGCTGCCTGGAGTGTCCATTATAAATGCTGATGATACTTCTGTGGGCACTGTGACCGATTTTGATGGTAATTATACTATAACGATTGAGAGTCCAGAATCCAATTTAAAATTCACCTATGTGGGTTTTAAAACACTTGTGGAAGCTGTAAATAACAGGGAAACTATCAATGTTGCCCTTGAGGATGATGTTGCCAGCCTCGATGAAGTGGTCGTAGTAGGCTACGGAACGCAAAAAAGAGCCACGATTTCTGGATCTGTAGCCTCAGTGGAAGGGGAAGAATTAGTAAAGTCGCCGGCGCTCAACCTCACCAATACGCTTTCTGGCCGGGTTTCAGGTCTATTTGTACAGCAGGCCAGTGCGCAACCGGGATATGATAATGCTACCATAAGAATTAGGGGTACGAACACCTATAACAATACCGGCGCTCTTGTAGTTGTAGATGGAATCCCTGACAGGGACGGGGGCTTAGCCCGTATAAACCCAGCAGATATTGAGACCATATCTGTACTAAAAGATGCTTCAGCGGCTATTTATGGGGCGCGTGCTGCAAACGGAGTAATCTTGATTACAACCAAAAGAGGTAGGGAAGGCAAGCCAAAACTCAGTTATTCAGGGAGTTATGGATGGGCTGACCCCACACAAGTGCCCAAACTGGCGACGGCACCCCAGTATGCCCAAATGCGTAATGAACTTGAAGTCTACAACCTTCCCGTTTCTGAATGGACCGCTGCTACAAATGCATTTAGGACTTCGGGGAGTTATACCAGACCAGATGGTTCTGTAAGACCTGCTCCATTTACGCAAGAGGATATTGCCTTATTTGCAAATGGAGAAGATCCCTATGGGCATCCTAATACAGATTGGTTTGACGAGACTTTCCAAAACGGAGCCCCGCAGCAAAAGCACACGTTGCAGCTCACCGGTGGTAGTGAGAATTTTAGCTACTATACTTCTTTAGGCTTCTTAAAACAGGGGGCTTATTATAAAAATTCTGCTACAGGTTATGAGCAGTATGACATACGTATTAATCTTGATGCGCAAATTAGTGAAGACGTAAAAGTCAGTTTAGGGGTATTGGGGAGAGAAGAGTACAGGTACTATCCTACCCAAAGTGCTAATGACATTTTTAGGATGCTTACACGGGGCAGGCCCACAGAACCCGCATACTGGCCTAATGGATTACCAGGCCCAGACATAGAAAATGGTCAGAATCCAGTAGTGATAACTACTAATGCCACAGGTTATGATAAGGATAAAAGGGATTATTTTCAATCTAACGGAACCCTTGATATAAATATTCCATGGGTTAGCGGTCTCTCTTTGCAGGGTACTGCTGCAATAGATAAAAGTTTTAAAAACCAAAAAGTATGGCGTACCCCATGGTCGCTTTATACTTGGGATGGTAACACCTTGGGAGAAGATGGACTTCCCGAACTTGTGAAGGGACAACGCGGGCCCGCCGAACCCAACTTGAATCAATATACTACCAACACCTTAAATATACTTTTAGGAGCAAATGCTACCTATAAGCGCACTATTGGAAATCACAATATGCTTTTATTGGCCGGTATTCAGCGGGAGACAACAGATTATGAGGGTTTTGAGGCATACCGAAGATTTTTCATTTCGCCGGTTATTGATGATCTATTTGCAGGAGGTCCTGACCAGCAGAACAATACCGGTTCTTCAAACAGGGCAGCACGTCTCAACTATTATGGAAGATTCTCTTATGATTATTCAGAGAAGTACCTTTTTGAGTTTTTATGGCGTTATGATGGTTCTTATCTTTTTCCAGAAGATACCAGATATGGATTCTTCCCAGGATTTACCGGTGGATGGGTGATTACCAAAGAAAAATTCTTCGAGGAAAATGATAACAGTTCCTTTCTTAATTTCCTTAAAATAAGAGGTTCCTGGGGACAATTGGGTAACGATAAGTTCAATGACGATGACTTTCCGCCAAATCAATTTTTATCAACGTATGGATTTGGTAACTATGTGATCAATAACCAACAGGTAATTACGCTTTCAGAATCTAAAGTCCCCAACCCTTATATTACCTGGGAAGTAGCTACAAACATTGATCTAGGTGTTGATGCAAGATTCTTACAGAACAGGATCAATTTTGAATTTGACGTTTTCCTGAACAAACGTAAAGATATCTTGACCCCTCCTTCTGCTTCGCTTCCAGCAATCACTGGTATCACGCCTCCCCGTCAAAATATTGGAGAGGTTGAAAACAGGGGCTTTGATTTTAGTGTGGGTTATAACGATAATATAAGTGATTTTAATTTTGGGGTTAGTGTAAACGGGGGCTATGCTAAAAATAAAATAATCTTTAATGATGAAGCCGAAGGTTCTCCCGAATGGCAACGGGCAACAGGCCGGCCTATAAATTCTAATCTAGTCTATGGCTATGACGGTGTGTTTGCAACTCAGGCTGATATTGATGCAGAGACTTTAGACTATTCTTCACTCGTAAATGAACTTCGCCCGGGAGACATGAAATTATTGGATTATGATGGCGATGGCCGTATCACTCCAGATGATAGATATAGGACAGAAAAGAACAATAACCCAACTTTTCAGGGAGGTCTGAGCCTTACCGCAAGCTATAAAAACTTTGACCTAAGTACGCTTGTTCAGGGTGCCACAGGAGGAGAGGTGTTCTTGAACTTCGATGAGGCGGGAACCATTGGTAATTATCCTGCATTTATTTATAACAACCGCTGGACTGTAGATAACCCAAGTAGCGTAGATCCTAGAATAACCGATAGGGCTGATCAGTATTACAGCAATGGGAATACGTACTGGAGACAAAACACAAATTATTTAAGGCTCAAAAATTTTGAAATAGGGTATAGCATCCCTGCTAAGATTACAGAGAAAATGGGTATAGAAAATTTTAGGGTCTATGCAAATGGCACCAACCTATTCACGATCACTAATTCTGTTTTTGATCCAGAAGGCACAAGCGCAAGTGGAAGGGATTATCCCAATTCAAAGATTGTAAGCTTAGGAGCCAATTTAACATTTTAAGCCATGAAAAATAAACTCAAAAATATAATGATGAAATTTAAAGTAATATTATTTGTGCCCCTCTTATTCTTGGTATTGGGCTGCAATGATGACTTTACCAATGTTACCCCGCTTAGTGAAGTTTCCGAAGAAAGTGTCTGGTCAGATGCCGGCCTTGCCTCCGCAGCTGTGACCGGGATCTATAACGGTCTTGGCGCTGGAGGTTTTGGTGAGCAAATGATGGCATCCCTTTCTGACGAGGCCATTTTCACCCATACGGGAAGGGGCATAAACACTATAATGGAATCGCGTACGAATTCAAATGATGTAGGGTGGGTTGATGAGACTCACGACTGGAATTTTATGTACCAGTATATACGCGCTGCAAATATCGCGATCGAAAAAATGAATGAGGGTACCTTAGAAAATAAGGAGTTGAGCGATCGCCTACTGGGGGAAGCACTTTATCTGCGTGCTTATTATTATCATCAATTGATTCGGTTTTATGGTGGGGTGGCTTTATTGGATACTCCTTTGGCGCTGGATTCAGAATTTAAAATCCCAAGGAGTTCCTTTGAAGAATCCGTGAATTTTGTAGTGGCAGATTGTGATGCCGCCTTTGCGCTTCTTGACGGTGTAAGTTTAGATCCTGGCAGGACCAATGCTGCGGCAGCATTAGCTTTAAAGTCGCGAATATTGCTTTATGCTGCGAGCGATTTGCACGATATAGAGGTGGCCTCGGCAAATTCTTCGGTGATAGCGGGCTATTCAAACCCAGAACTGATCGCATATACTTCCGGAAGTCAAGAAGAACGCTGGAATAATGCAAGGGATGCGGCAAAAGCTGCTATGGATTATGTGGGGACAGGATATAAATTTGGTCTGCAAGCACCGGTTTCCGCAGAGGAAGGGGAGCAGAACTATTCTGATATCGCACTATCGCGTAACGGAGGGGAAACAGATGTTATCTGGGAACGTCAATATGTTCAAATATCTGGTCCGGGAAGACAAGTGGGGCTTTTTAACGGTCCTAACGGCTACCATAACTGGGCAGGGAATACCCCGCTTCAAAACTTGGTTGACGCTTATGGTATGAGTGATGGTTCAGAATTTAGCTGGGATGATCCTGAAGATAGTGAGAGCCCATATCTTAATAGGGATCCACGTTTTTATGCGACCATTCTTTACGATGGTGCAGACTGGAAGCCACGGCCTTCTGACGCGGCAGAAAGAGACCCGGCAAATCAAATTCAAACAGGTAAATATGAAGTTATTTTAGATTCTAAAGTGATAACCCATAATGGCCTTGATACAAGGGAAGGTCCTATTGAAAACTGGAATGGTACCCGCACAGGATATTACTTCAAGAAATTTATAAATCCAGATGACGATTTTGTAGATCAAAATGAATTTCAGACCATACCATGGCCCTTTTTCAGATATACCGAAATGGTTTTAAACTATACCGAAGCACTTTTAGAAAGTGGTGGTGACGAGACGGAAGCAAAAGCCTGGCTGAACCAAATTAGGTTTAGGGCTGGTATGCCCGCAATTACGTCCAGTGGGGTTGATCTAATGGCAGACTATAGGAATGAACGACTTATAGAACTTGCCTATGAAGCTCACCGCTATCATGATGCAAGACGCTGGATGATCGCACCTTCAACGATAGGTGCAAAAGCGAGAATCATTGAAATTTCAGGGACTTTAAAACCTGGGGCTTCGGTGGCAACTTATAAATATGATACAAGTAACTATAACTATTCCTACGAGCCATCAGAGATTGATCCCGGTTTTGAAAACCGACTTTGGCTGGATAAAAGTTATTATACACCCATCAGGAACAACGAACTCAATGCCAATACTGCTTTGATTCAAAATCCAGGTTACGAGTAAATCAATGAATTTAAAAAGCCCAATGTCATTAGATATTGGGCTTTTTTTATTTAAAACAGCCTTATTTCGATTAAAAATAGGGTAAATCTGGTCTAAAATACTAATTTATAGTTTTGAAAATCATGTTGTTGTAGTACCTTCTTTTTTAAAAAGAATGCAGTGGGCACCTACTTATTTTCAAACCAATTTTATTTAGCTAATAATGAAACGAATTAAATTTTTCCTGTTTATTATCATATGTAGCCTTTTTTCCTGTAAAAAAGATGTTGAAACAGGAAGTGTAAACACCTCAGACCAAGGAATATTTACAAAATTATCTGCTCAGGAAACAGGAATCACTTTTGCTAATGATCTTAAAGAGGATATCCGCTTTAATGGGCTGCAATATGAATATTATTATAACGGTAGCGGTCTTGCTGTTTCAGACTTTGATAATGACGGGCTAAAAGATCTTTTTTTTGTTTCTGCCCTAGATCAGCATGCTCTTTATCTCAACCAGGGCGACCTGAAATTTAAGAATGTTTCCAGTCAGACCAATATCAAGGATGGCAAACATTTTTCAACAGGTGTCACCACGGTTGATATTAACAATGACGGCTGGATGGATATCTACATTTCAAACTCTGGCAAATTCACGAATCCTGATAGTCGAAAAAACAAGCTTTACATCAATATGGGAACTGCTGAAAATGGTGTTCCCACGTTTAAGGAACAATCTGCTGATTACCACCTCGATTTTACCGATTGCTCTTCACAAGCCGCATTTTTTGATTACGATCAGGATGGCGATCTTGATATGTATCTGCTCAACCATTATCCATCTTCTTACCCAGGCGATAAAACCCTTGCTGAACTGGTAAACATGGATGGGGATGTAGCTAATGATAGATTGCTGCGCAATGATAATGGTGTTTTTAGGGATGTAAGCAAAGAAGCGGGTATCATTCAAAATAGAATTGAATATGGGTTAGGCATTGCAGTGGGGGACGTTAACAATGATGGCTGGCCAGATTTATATATTTCCAGTGATTATACCGGTAAAGATCATTTATATATAAATAATGCCAATGGAACCTTTACTGACAGGATTTTAGAGGCTACCAATCATATTTCATTTTTCTCGATGGGTAATGATATGGCAGACATCAATAATGATGGCTGGCTTGATATAATGACGGTAGATATGATGGGTGAAAGCAGTTATGACGTCAAGACCAGCATGAGTGGGATGAATCCCGCGGGTTTTTACGAGGCTGTAAACCTGGGACTTCATCATCAATATATGTACAACACTTTGCAACTCAATACTGGCTTTCTGGATAAAAACAGTGTCCCCCAATTTTCGGAAATCGCACAACTTGCAGGGGTTGCCACTACAGACTGGAGTTGGGCTCCGCTCTTTTTTGATATGGATAATGATGGACTGAAAGATCTTTTTGTTTCCAACGGGATTAAGCGCGATTTCAGAAACAATGATTTTGTGAACTACGTGAATAAAAAGCAGGATTCTATTAAAAACAAACAACAGTTTGACCCTAAGGATTATATCGTTGATGTGCTGGATAAGATGCCCACACGCAAAAAGGAAAATTATTTTTTTAAGAACAAGGGCGACCTAAGTTTTGAAAAAATGAACGATAGTTGGGGTACGGGGGATATAAATAGTTCTAACGGTGCCGTGTACGCAGATTTAGACAATGATGGCGACCTGGATATCGTGCTCAACAACACAGACGATCCTGCTTCCATTTTAAAGAACAACGCTGCGGAAATGAATTTGGGCAATTATATAAATTTTAAATTCAAAGGGTCTAAAATAAATCGCAACGGTCTGGGGGCGCGGGTGATTGTTAAAACTGATAGCAGTACGCAAATGCAGGAAGTATATGCTTCCCGCGGATTTTTATCTGCTGTTGATCCTGAAATTTTATTCGGTCTGGGCAAAGCATCACAGATTGACGTAGAAATATTATGGCCTGATCAAAGAAGACAATTTCTTGAAAATGTGAAGGCGAATCAAACACTCACCCTAAGCTATACCGATTCAAAAATCGCTGAAAAACGCTCTAAAACTCCTCAAAAACGGCAAATTTTTACCGAAAATCAGCTAGAAATTGCCGGTTATTCCCACAATGAAAATGAATTTGATGATTATAAACGCGAAAGTCTATTACCTCATAAGTTATCAAACGAAGGCCCAGCAGTGGCTGTGGGTGACGTTAATGGTGATGGGTTGGATGATATGTACATCGGCGGCGCACTTAACCATTCAGGAACTTTTCTAATTCAGAAAAGAGATGGCTCGTTTACACAAACCAATCACCAATTGCTTAAAACTGCGTCTAAATACGAAGATGTAGCGGCCGTTTTTATTGATTTTGATCAGGATAATGACCTTGACCTTTATGTGGTAAGTGGTGGAAATGAAAATGTTGAGGGGGCAGCATTGCTCAAAGACCGGATTTACCTGAACGATGGCAAAGGAAATTTTCAATATAAGCCAAATGCTTTGCCCTCCATCGCCATCAGCGGTTCGTGCGTGAAACCTTCAGACTTTGATAATGACGGCGATATGGATCTTTTTATTGGTGGTAGGCAAATACCCGGTAAATACCCCGTTCCAGCCAGGAGCTATATATTGGAAAATAAAAGTGAAAATGGAAAAATTCGCTTTGAACTAGCCGAAAATTCGCTCAACGATAAGCTTTCCAGTCTGGGTATGGTTACAGACGCACTATGGATGGATCTCAACGACGACGGTTTTATGGATTTAATCGCTGCCGGTGAATGGATGCCCATCACCGTTTTTGAAAATAAGGATGGCAAAAATCTAGAAGAAAAAATCGAAGCTTATGGATTGCAAGAAACTAACGGGTGGTGGTTCAGCCTAAATTCCCGCGACCTTGATGGCGATGGTGATCTCGATCTTGTGGCAGGAAACTTAGGATTGAATTATAAATATCACGCGTCTTTAGAAGCTCCGTTTGAAGTCTACGCGGCAGATTTTGATAATTCGGGAACTAATGATATTGTACTGGGTTATTATGATAACAAAAACCTCGTTCCTTTGCGCGGTCGTCAATGTTCTTCAGAACAAATGCCTTTTATCAAAGAGAAATTTCCTACCTATGAGGCCTTTGGTAAAGCCACGGTGAAAGATATATTTAATAACGATCAATTAGAGGAAGCCACCCACCTAAAGGCAAAAACTTTCGCATCCATGTGGCTTGAAAATACCGGAGGAAGTTTTAAAGTTCATAAACTCCCTAACGAAGCGCAGGTTTCTTCAATAAACTCCACATTATTACAGGATTTTGATCAGGATGGAAATATGGATATCCTTATGGCCGGAAACCTATACGCCGCCGAAGTGGAAACGCCACGTGCAGATGCTTCTTATGGTTTGTTTTTAAAGGGTGATGGCAAGGGGGATTTCAAAGCCATAAGTGCCGCTCAATCTGGCATCATGGCGCAGGGCGTTACCAAATCCCTTAGGGTAATTTCCGTGGGGGATGAGCAAACGGTTCTGTTTGCAAAAAATAACGAAGCGCCCCAATTTTTCTCTATAAATTCAAATTAAAAAAATCTGTAGATAATACGTTACCTACAGATTTTTTGAATGTATTCGTAAAACACAAAGGTGTTACGCCATATTTGATTGTCCCGGCATAGGGATTGGGTAATTACCATCTGGTCCTGGCGTTACGGGCGGCGTAGATTCCCATGTGAGCGCTGCGGGCATCAATACTTTTTCAGATTTCATGGCTTCATCCCAGGTGATGATATTACCGGTATACGTGGCCATACGTCCCATGATTGCCGTAAAGGTACTCTTCGCGCCATTTTCGGCGTCGTTTATGACTTCATCATTTCTGATAGAGGCAAATAAACGGTCATGCTCCACTTGATATGGGTTGGGATCCTGCCTGTTTCTGTATTCAAATACAGGTTTGCCTTCAAGATCTACAATTTTTGCAGCCCCGGCATCGTTCATTTCAATCATGCCCTTACTTCCCTGAAAGTTTTCGCCCACCTTAGACCAGGTGCCCGGTTGATGACGGCACTGGCTCGCAATTACCGCTCCGCTGGGATAGGTAAATTCCACAAAATGGTGATCAAAAATTTCACCATGTTCAGGGCCGGTCCTTACTTGTCTGCCACCCATTCCTTGCGCTGAAACGGGATATTCACCAATAAACCAGTTGGCCACATCAATGTTATGGATGTGCTGTTCTAAAATATGGTCACCACAAAGCCAGGTAAAATAGTACCAATTTCTCATTTGGTATTCCATTTCGCTTTGATCTGGCGTTCTTGGTCTTACCCATACTCCACCACTGTTCCAGTATACCTGACCAGAAGTGATTTTACCTACCGTTCCCTCTTTTATTTTGTCAGCGATGGCGAGGTAGTTGTTTTGATAATGACGTTGAAGACCTACGACCACGTTCAGCTTTTTTTCTTTGGCGACCTTTGCCATTTCAAGTACTTTGCGAATACCAGGAACATCTGTAGCTACTGGTTTTTCCATAAAGATATGTTTGCCAGCGTTGACGGCATATTCAAAGTGATAGGGTCTAAAACCTGGCGTGGTGGCAAGAATAACCACATCGGCCATGTCAATGGCCTTTTTATAGGCATCTAGGCCCACAAATTTATTCTTGTCTTTTACATTTATTTTTTTCGTTCCTTCAAATTCAGTACTCAATGCGCTAAAACTTTCATCTAAACGATCTTGGAAAGCATCTGCCATGGCCACCAGTTCAATATTATCATCAGCTTTTAGCGCCTGGTTGGTAGCGCCGGTACCGCGACCACCGCAGCCCACTACGGCCAGTTTTAGTTTTTTATCGTTAAAAACATTCGCCATTGCGCCCATTTCCAGAGAGGGAAGCATCATTCCAGCAGTAAAAAGTGCCGTATTCCTGCAAAAATCCCTTCTGGTTGCATTGGAAAAGGGTTGTTGTTTTGTTTTGTCAGTCGTTTTCATTGGTTTTTGTTTTTGGTTGAAAATTTCTATTGATCCCAATAGTTCGAATATTGGGCTTCCGCAGGCGGGTTTACCTGCCGTACGATTCTAAAACCCACGTACGGGGCGTCAGTATTCCACCATTTGCTTTTGGGAAACTGAGGATCGCGCATTTTCCAGTTTTCTGAAGAAGGCATGCGCGCGGCACTTCTTAAATCTTCTGCATAATCATAATACGAACCGCCACGAACTACGCGAGGATATTCCTTTGTGGGTGTTTCAAGGGGATTTTCAACGTCATTTTTACGTTCTGCATAAATTTCGGGAAGGTATTGATCCAGTGTCCATTCTGCTACGTTACCGTAGATGTCATATAATCCCCATGGATTTGGTTTTTTTTGACCAACTTTATGATAAGTATCTTCACTATTTGAATAAAACCAGGCATAATCAGTTAAGTCTTGCTCACTATCGCCAAAGAAATAAGGGGTATCTGATCCTGCCCTTGCAGAATATTCCCATTCCGCTTCTGTAGGAAGCCTATAAAAATAACCGGTCATTGCTGAGAGCCACTCGCAGAACTTTGAAGCGGCATAAGCTGTAATGTTCCCAACAGGAAGATCTTCACCAGTACCCATGCCCAAACTCATATCTACATAAGGTATAGTCGCTCCTGCAACGGCATCAACTTCTAGCATTACATCTTTACCTCGGGTTTTCGAATTCTGATCATCTATTCTTCTATTCAGGTAGAGATTATAGAGGTCCCAGGTAATCTCATATTTTGAAATGTAGAATGAATCTATAGCAACTGTATGTTTGGGATGCTCATCAGTATTGCCTGTAGTGTCATTGCTTCCCATTATAAAAGTACCCTGAGGTATGGCTACCATTGCTATAGAAAGCTTTGTGCCTCCTATCTCTTGATCATAGTCAGCGCGTTTATCTTGAGCATAAAAAAGTGAGATGTGATAGCTAAAAGCGATAAAAAGGAGAAATTGTGTTCTGTTGCGCATTTTTAAAAAAAAATTATTCTAAATTTTTAATCGAAGAAATTATAATTATAAAGAGCAGATTTTAAATGATATATTAAAGCTGTGTTAGTGCCACTTGCTTAAAGATAACCTCTGCTCCCTCGGCTTGTAATGCAATATGGCCTTCCTGCGCACTGCAGTTGAAACCTTCGTTGACCAGGTCACCATTTACCCACACTTTGATCGAATCTGCTTTGCACCTTATGATCATTTTATTCCATTCTCCAAGCTGTTTTTCAGAGTTTGTGGTCAGGTTTTCAATACGCCTTCCCTTACCTTCTGTAATACCCCATTCCGCTTTTGGGCCGCGTTTTGCTTCCATATTCTCTACTTCAATATCTTCTATAATACACCAGAAATCGCCTGCATTGCCATGTTCCATCTGTACCTCAATCGATTTCGGAAACATATCGTAAAGAGCCCTGGGGGTAGATGCATGCACTAAAACACCACAATTGCCTGGAGCTCCAGGAAAGCGGTATTCTACTTCTAACTGAAAATTTTTATAAACGGCGTCAGTTATTAAATGTCCACGGGGCTCGCCCAGGCTCACAAGCATTCCATCACGCACTATAAAGGGCTTTTTAGTGGAGGTTTTATTATCCAGGTCAGGTACGTCCATATGCCATCCCGTTAAATCTTTTCCGTTAAAAAGTGGTTTTTGATCTGTTTTGGGCAAAAAAAGAAGAAGACTTAAAAAGGTAAGAGTAGACAATATTTTCATCAAGTAAAATTAAATAGTAGTTATAGATTTTTGATAATTAATATCCATATTCTCAAATATATATAATTTTTATTCTAAATAATTATGTTATTTAGATATTTGATAGAATTATTGTCGAAGCCATACTATTGTGCACTCGTGTTATTTAATATTAGTCTCAAGCAGCATGTGCAAAGCTTTTTTAATACACCTGTATCACTTCATTTTTTGTGATTGCAAAAACGGCATCTCCCGGTTCGGGTTTGAGGTAATAATTACCTGTAAAAGTGCCAAAAGCAGGCAAAATCAGCTGATTTTCCGACTTAAAAAAGCAGGAAAGTTTTAGCGTTTGCCTGCCCAGACCGCTCAATCGAATACCGGGATGAATATGTCCCGAAAAATTAAAGAAGCCGTCACGCTCGGTAGGGTGGTGAGTAAGTAAAAAATCACCTATCACAAGTTCTGAAGCGATTTCCATGCCTACAGCTTCATAATGAAAAGGCGAAATGATATCGTGGTTGCCCGCTACCAGAATGAATTTCTCATTGCGGGTATGAATCCATTTTTCAAAAAGCAGCCATTCTTTATTAAACGAACTGTGGAAAAGATCACCCAGAAAACAGACAATTTCTGGTTCAAAATCCTCTACCACACGCGTGAGTGCATTAAAATTGGAATCAACGGCCTGCTGTGGCACGGCACTTCCAAATTTTCTGAAATGGGAAACCTTGCCCAGATGCACATCCGCGATGAGCAACATTCTTTTTTCCTTCCAGAAAATAACGCCACAGGGATGAAGCAAAAAGGAATGGTTATGAATTGAAATCTCTTGATACATAGCAACTGCAAAGTTGGGGTTTTTTACCCAAAAGCCCATAATAATTTCCGATAGTCATCTCGCCAGAACCGTTATTTTCAGCAGTGACGAAAGATCACACTCTATTTTCAGCATTTTATTTTTCCCATAACCGTAAGAGTTCCCCCTATTGTCTCCGACGAGGAGTTACGACGAGAGGAAGACCATGTTAGGAGGAGCAAACTAAATCTTATCTAAATATTTAAGCATATTCTTGATACGGTCTTCAAGTTTCTCGCTGGTCAATTTTTCGCGGAGACGGTCTGTAATGATAGGAAAGGAAAAAGGCGTTGCCTTTTTACAATGTTTGACCACGATGGTCTGGGTTTCAATACGTTCTAGCGCAAGGCGCAAGCGTCCTTCTTCCAGTTGGTGCTCAAAGGTCTCGCGGTAGGCTTGTTGGTACAATAAATTATCAGGTTCAAAATCCCGAAAAACGTCAAAAAGCAGCTGGGAATTACCCTGTAAATGCTTGTTTTTGACCATTTTTCCGGGATATCCGGTAAAAACCATCCCAGAGATGACCGCGACATCCCTAAATTTCCGGCGGGCCATTTCCGTGGCATTGAGGCTTTTCTGAAGGTCTTCCAGCAGGTATTCCGAAGAAAATAAATTGTTGTCAATGACCTGTTGCATATCGATTTCCTGATCAGAAAGGATCTCAAAACCATAATCATTAAACGCCAGTGAAAAGGAAATAGGGGAAAGCAAACTAATACGGTAGGCCAGCAAACTGCCCAGCGCCTCATGCACAAAACGACCTTCAAACGCATAAAAAATATGGTGAAAACCTTCCCTGCTTTTAAACATTTCAATTAAAAATTGATCTGCATTGGGAATGATAGATTCTTGTTTTTGACGCTTAAAAATGTGAGAAAGTGCCTTTAGTTCGCGCGTCTGATTTTCAATAGGCTCGTTTGCCGAGTACAATTCCTGCCGCAAGAGTTCGCTCATTTGTGCAGAAAGCGTCATGCGGCCGCCCATCCAGCTCACTACCTTCGCCTGTTTTTTGGTTTTGGCTTTTTTGACCAGAACCTGCATGCCTTTGATGCGATATAGTTCGAGATTTTTGCCGGCAAACGTAAATACATCGCCCGGTTTTAGTTTTGAGATAAACCACTCTTCCAGCGTGCCCACATAGCCGCCAGATAAAAATTTTACCGCCAGTGTGGCATCACTAACGATCGTACCTATTTGCAACCGGTGGCGCATGGCAAACCCGCGGTTGTTGATCTTGAACTTTCCATCCTCTTCAATCTCAATTTTTTTGTACTCATCGTAGCTTTGCAACGACTGACTTCCTTTAGTAACAAAATTGAGTATCCATCGCCACTGGTCTTCGCTTATTGCTTGAAAGCAGAATGTGGACTTTATCTCTGGCCAGATTTCCTTCGGAAAAAAACCATTGGAAACTGCCAGCGTAGAAAGGTACTGCACGAGCACATCAAAGCTCAATAAATACGGAATACGATCTTCTACCACCTGATGTTTTACCGCTTTGCCCAGCGCGGATGCTTCAATAAGCTCAATGGCATGCGTGGGCAAAAAGTGAATTACACTGGTCTTTCCCGGTTGGTGGCCGCTTCGCCCGGCACGTTGTAAAAAGCGCGCCACACCTTTGGGGCCGCCTATCTGGATAATGGTTTCCACCGGGGCAAAATCCACACCCAGATCAAGGCTTGAGGTACAAATTACCGCTTTGAGGCTTTCATTGCGAATGGCATCTTCAACCCACAGGCGGGTTTCTTTATTGATGCTCCCGTGGTGCATGGCCACATCACCGGCAAATTCGGGATATTTTGCCATTAATTTCTGGAACCAAAGTTCGCACTGCGCCCTGGTATTTGTAAAAAGCAATGTTGATTTGCTTGCATGTAAAATGGGAACGACCTCATCAATAAGGTGCAGCCCCATATGGCCACGCCAGGGGAAGGTTTCCATCGTTTCCGGAATGATACTCTCCACCTGATATTTTTTATCAAGATCTGCCTTGATCATCACCGAGTTTTTCAATGCCGGGGATTCTGGTCCCAAAAGTACATCCTGGGCCTGTTCCAGATTGCCAATAGTCGCCGAAATTCCCCAGATGCGCAACCTGGGCGCAATGGTTTTGAGTCGGGAAAGTGCAAGTTCTATCTGAACGCCACGTTTTGTGCCCAGTAATTCGTGCCACTCATCAATGACAATGGCAGAGCAATCCTTAAACGTTTTGTCATAATTTTTAGAGGAAAGGAGCAAATGCAGACTTTCGGGCGTGGTAATGAGCAGGTCTGGCATGTTTTTTTTCTGCTTTGCCCGTTCTTTTAATGGCGTATCGCCCGTGCGTATGCCCACTTCAAGTTGGGTTTCCAGATCATCCGCAAAACGCTGTGAAGCCTGTGAGATTTCAACTGATAATGCGCGCAGTGGTGTGATCCAGATCGCTTTGAGGCCTTTTTTGCGTTTGGTCTTGTATTCAGGGTTGTTCTTAATATAATCAAGTACGATGGGAATCCACAAGGCATAAGTTTTCCCACTGCCCGTAGGTGCATTCAGAAGTCCGTTTTTACCCTTTAGAAAGGCTTTCCAGGTTTCTTTCTGGAAAGGAAAAGGTTTCCAGGATTGGCTTTTAAACCAGCCGGAAGCCAGGGAAATCAATTGATTTTGGGTCATTTTTGTTGAAGATAGGGTATTGTGAAGATAATATAATAATAGGTGGGTAACCACCCCTCTTTCAGCAAAGCTGAAATTTTCCCCTCCTTGAAAAGGAGGGGAGCCTTTTAAAATGAATGAAAATCTTAGATTTTCACTTTTTTGGCTTCTCCCCTTTTTTCAAGGGGAGGTGGCTTCCGCTTTTTCAGCGGAAGCCGGAGGGGTCATCAATGCTGTTTAAAACAATCCTCAATTTCTTTTAAAACAGAAGGCAAAAAATCAAAAACCATCCTATTCTCAAACCGAATTACCGTAAATCCTAACTGTTCTAATTTTTCTGTTCTAAGGTTATCTTTTTCTTCTGCAGTTGCATTGAAATGAACCGCTCCATCAAGTTCAATAATCAGTTGCTCTTTTGGACAGTAAAAGTCTACAATATAATTTTCTATACTGTGCTGTCGTCTAAATTTTCTGTCCCTGAGACGAGAATTTTTTAGGTGTTTCCAAAGATAGGCTTCTGCGGAAGTTCCTTTGTTCCTAAGGTCTTTTCTAAAAGATTTTAGATGTTTGAGGTTATGTATTTTACGTTTCATGAGCAATAAACTTAAGAAAAAACCACCTCTCTTTCAGCAAAGCTGAAATTTTCTCCTCCTTAAAAAGGAGGAGAGCCCAAAAAAAGTGAAAATCTGAGATTTTTAAAAGCTCCTTCCCTTTTGAAGGGAAGGTGGCAGCGCTCGCGCTGACGGAAGGGTTTAATACGCAACTATCTTAAAAAAACAATCAGGATTCTTTTGTCCTTTTTGCAGACTCTTTTGCTGCGGTGGGAATGAGTGCTTTTAAATCCTCCAGTGAGTTAGCTTCTTCGATCTTCTTGTCCTTTCGCCAGCGCAGCATACGTGGGAAACGTGTGGCAACCCCACTTTTATGCCTGCCGGAAGGCGCGATACCCTCAAAACCGATCTCAAAAACATGATACGGTGTTACGCTGCGAACGGGGCCAAACCGTTCAAGTATATTTTTTTTGATCCACGCATCAAGACTTCGGAATTCTTTATCTGTAAGTCCCGAGTAGGCTTTTGCAAAAGTGACCAGTTCCTCTTTTTTTTCATCCCAAAGCCCGAAAGTATAATCTGTAAATAGATTGGTACGCCGGCCATGGCCGCGCATCGCATAGGTGAGAACGGCGTCTATGGTAAGGGGATCAACCTTCCATTTCCACCAGTCGCCTTTTTTGCGGCCCACAAGGTAAGGAGAGTCTTTCCGCTTTAGCATCAATCCTTCCGAAAGGACTTCCCGGGAACGTTCGCGTTCTTCAGCGGCTTCTTCCCAGGAGTCAAAATGCATGGTTTCGGAAAGTTCCAGAGGCAATTCAGGAGTGTTGATTTTTTTAATAAGTTGTTCTAAAAGTTTCCGGCGTTCGGCGAAAGGCTGATCACGAATATCCTCGCCCTTCCATTCTAAAAGATCATATGCTTTTAGACGAACGGGGACTTTGGCCAGTAAATTTTTAGAAATGGTTTTGCGGCCTATGCGCTTTTGCAGATCGTTAAAACTGCCTATTTTCCCTTTGGGGAATGGCAGCAGTTCTCCGTCCATTACCGTTCCATCAGGAATCACGCCCACAAAATCCTGAAACTCGGGATACTTGTCGGTCACCAGTTCTTCCCCACGCGACCAGACAAAAACCTCTTCATTGCGCAGGATAACCTGTGCGCGTATACCATCCCATTTATGTTCTAAAAACCAGTCTGAAACAGAACCCAGATCTTCAGGTTCGCCTTCAATGGCGTAGGCAAGGTAAAAAGGGTAGGGTTTTGAAAGATAATCCTCTTCGTTCGTTTCCAGAATCAACTTCTGATAGGTCGTGTTCTGTGGTGTCCAACTTCCCATGAGTTTATAGGCCAGGATATCTTCATCAATTTCGGTTGCTTTTGAAAGCGCCCGCGTCATCAATTTCTGACTTACCCCAATACGGAAGCTGCCGGTGATCAGTTTTGAAAAGACAAAACGCTCATAATAGTTGAGGTTTGTCCAGTTTTCAAAAAGGTATTCGCGTTTATCGTCTTCCGGTTTCTTTTTTAAGGCCAGGATTTCTTCCAGAAACTGAGTAAGACTTTTTTCAGAACTTTCGCTTGAAGCGGGAATAATCAGCGCAATGGTCTCTGCAAGATCACCTACAATATGGTAGCTTTCTTCAAACAACCACAATGGGATCCCGGCAAGTTCTGTAGCCCACATACGCAACAACGTGGTGTTTACAGGTCGCGGTGGGCGGCGGTGCGAGAGAATGGCGATCGTCCAGATTTTATCATCATCGTCAGCCTCCCGAAAATACTGGGCCAGCGCCTCAACCTTAAGATTGGTTTTATTGGTACTATCAAGTGTTTTTATTAATTGGGCAAATTTCTTCATTTTGTCTTGTAACTTGTTTTAAACTGCAACCACCCCTCTTTCCGCAAGCGGAAAATTTTCCCTCCTTGAAAAAGAGGGGAGCCTTTTAAAATTCAAAGAATTAAAGTCCCCCCTTTGAGGGTTAGGGGGATTTACGCCTCCTCAGCCTCTTTTTTACTGTCCAGTTCTGCGAGTTCGCCTTCATACTGTGTGGCTTCGGTACGGGCATCGTAGCCCTGCTCGCGCAGATAGCGAGAGAAAATATCGCTATAGCCATGGGTACTTATTATTTTTTCGGCGCCGGTTTCTTTGATACTTTCTAACAGTCCGGGCCAGTCACAATGGTCAGATAGTACAAAACCTTTATCAATGGCACGTCTTCTTCGCGCTCCGCGGAAAGTCATCCAGCCACTGGCAGAGCCCGTTACATAAGGTACCATTTTCCTGATCCAGGTGCTGCCGTGTGCACTGGGCGGTGCCAAAACCATATTCCCGGCGATCGCTTTTTTGTCGGTTTCCCGTGTGATGCGTTCTGTGGGTGGCATGTCTATAAAAGGGCGCACGACCTCGGTCATGTTTTCGATGGCGCCATGGGTGTAAATCTTTCCTATTTCTGGATTTAAATATTTTAGCAAACGCTGGGCTTTCCCCAGGGAATAGCCAAAAAGGATCGAGGTTTTTCCCTCCGCTTTATTGGTTGCCCACCAGTTGTTGATATCTTCAAAAACTTCTTCCTGAGGAACCCACTTAAAAGCTGGTAGGCCAAAGGTGCATTCCGTAATAAACGTATCGCATTTTATAGGTTCATAGGGAACTGCCACACCGTCGTTTTCGGTCTTGTAATCCCCGGTAAATACCCAGACTTCGCCTTTGTGCTCCACACGAATCTGAGAACTCCCAATGATGTGCCCGGCAGGGTGAAAACTAAACTTCACGTTGTTGATCACAAATGTCTCGTTGTAGGCTTTTCCGGTTACTTCTATGTCGCCCAAGCGGTGTTTAATGATGGGAACGTTTGTATGGTGCGTAATATATTGTTTATGACCCCAGCGGCTGTGGTCTGCGTGACCGTGTGAAATAATGGCTTTGTCAACAGGTTTCCAGGGGTCCAGATATACTTTTGCGGGCGGACAATAAATCCCTTTTGTATTGAATTCTAGTAAAGGCATGTGGAATTTTAGGAATGAATAGTTTTATGCTAGGGCTAGTTATTGAAATTAAGTATTGGGGGCAACACGGTGATAAGGATTAAGAAAAAATTAGGTATAAAGTGCTAAAAACGGCCTCAAATAACCAGGTTTTTGACCATTTCTGGATGTTTATTGCATCTTTAAATTAATGAGATTTTAATTTCCCAACACCTGTCGAATTCCTATATTTGACCTCTTAAAAATTACTTATGTCTTTTACAGATTTATTCGATAGCGGCGAGCACCGCAGAAATTTAGGTCACTTTGCCGCAATTGCCAACATGGCTACTGTAGATGGTGAAATAGGCCCTGAAGAGGAAACCCTCTTAAAGCGCTTTGCCGTTAAACTTGATATTGATGAATCTGAATATATTGAGGTTCTTGAAAATCCAACCAAATTCCCCATAAATCCACCCAATACTACCGAAAAACGACTTGAGCGCCTGCATGATCTCTTTCAGATGATTTTTGCTGATCACGGTATAGACGACCATGAGCGTTTTCTTATAGAAAAATATGCCATAGGTCTTGGCTTTAATGCAGAAACCGCCCAGAAACTAATCAAGCGTTCTATTCAAATATTTAGCGGTGGGGTCGATTTTGAGGATTACCAATACCTACTCAATAAATAAGATTGATCCTATTTTGCTAAGGGGGATTTCATAAAATCTTCCGCAGTTTCCATCATATTTTTACTTCCGCAGAAAAAGGCACAGCGTTCATGAAGTTCACTGGGCTCAATATCGAGAATGCGCTTATGGCCGTCACTTGCGCTGCCGCCCGCCTGCTCAACGATAAATGCCATGGGGTTGCACTCATAAAGTAGGCGTAGTTTGCCCTGCGCTTTTATGGAGCTTGTAGGGTAAATATAAATGCCGCCCTTTAAAATATTGCGGTGAATGTCTGAAACGAGTGATCCTATGTACCTACTCGTGTACGGGCGGTCGCCTTCCTCCTTTTGACAATATTTAATGTAATCTTTAACGCCCTGGGGAAAGTGCACATAATTGCCCTCATTAACGGAATAAATATTACCATTTTCGGGGATTTTCATATCTGGATGAGACATGTAAAAGGTGCCAATTGCCGGGTTTAAAGTGAAGCCGTTAACGCCATACCCTGTTGTATAAACCAGCATCGTGGACGTGCCATAAATGATATAACCAGCAGCTACCTGTTGATTACCTGGTTGAAGAAAATCCTCTTGCTGTACCGGTGTTCCCGGTGGGGTGACCCTTCTGTAAATGGAAAATATAGTTCCCACGGAAACATTGACATCAATATTAGAAGAACCGTCCAGTGGATCTATGAGAACCACGTATTTGTTTTTGCCGTTACGGTCTTCAATAGGTATAAATTCATCGTTTTCCTCACTGGCAATACCACAAACAATCTCCCGGTTCGTTAGTGTTTTTATAAACATATCATTTGCCAGAATATCCAGTTTTTGCTGGGTTTCCCCCTGTATATTCGTTTCTCCCGTTTCACCAATGATATCCACCAAACCTGCTTTACGCACTTCATGGCTCACCACTTTTGCGGCCAGTCTGATCGAGTTTATAAGTCGGGAAAGTTCGCCGGTGGTGTATTGAAATTCCTTTTGGTTCTCAATTATAAATTCACCTAAGGTTTGATTTTTTCTGGACATAAAAGATGTGTTTTTGTAAATGTATTTAAAAAATGGCCAGGGCGAGATCGTTTTCGTAAAAAGTGAAGCCGTATCTTTGATTCTCAAAAAAACCAGATTATGAGTTATACGATTAGAAAGGCAGAAGCCAGTGACATGGCATCAGTTTTAAGACTCGTCAATGAGCTTGCCATACATGAGAATGAACCAGATGCGGTAGAAGTTACGGTAGATGACCTGATCGCGCATGGTACGGGAGAAAACCCTGATTTTACCTGTTTTGTTGCTGATAGTGCTGAAGAAGGTATCGTGGGTATCGCACTTACGTATTTTAGATTTTCTACCTGGAAGGGAAAAACCGTGCATCTTGAAGATCTTGTGGTTAAAGAGAGCAAGCGTGGAGAAGGTATAGGTATGGCGCTTTATAGCGAGGTGATCAACTTTGCTTACGAGCACGATGTGCGAAGGGTAGAGTGGGTTGTCGTAGATGATAACCATGGGGCAATAGGTTTTTATGAAGCCTCAGGTGCCCATGTGATGAAGAACTGGCACACCGTCCAAATGCATAAAGAAGGAATGAAAAAATTCCTTAAAGATAGAGGTAAGATATAGCAGATTTTAAGATATCCTATATAGTTCGCAATAGCCTGACATGAGAGTTTTTAAATTTGGCGGCGCTTCGGTTAAAGATGTTGAAGGGCTTAATAATGTAGTACGCGTACTTCAGCAGACCGGTGCAGACGATTTGGTTATTGTAGTTTCTGCCATGGGCAAGACCACAAATACGCTCGAGGAAGTAGTAGCACATTACTTTAGTAAGACAAATTCGTTTACTGATATTTTAGAAGGTTGCCAGGAATACCATTTCGACATAATTAACGCCCTTGTTCTGGATAAAAAGCAGTCGCTTATTGACAAAATAAGCGGCTTTTTCGCGGAAATCCATACCTTTTTTGACACTAATACCCAGCAAAATTATGATTATGTCTACGATCAGCTAGTTTCTTATGGCGAACTTCTGTCTAGCACGATAGTACATGCGGTTTTAGAACAACATGGTTTTGAAGTAGAGTGGTTGGACATACGCAAACTGTTGCGCACCGATGCTAATTTCCGCGAAGCGAAAATTGACTGGCACCGTACTGAAAAAGTGATACTTCAGGAAATAAAAGAGGGACGTACTTATATTACACAGGGCTTTTTGGGCAGCAATGAGGCAGGGCAAACTACCACCCTGGGACGTGAGGGAAGTGACTATACCGCGGCAATTATAGCGTCGTGCGTCAACGCAGAGAGCGTAACCATCTGGAAGGATGTTGCAGGGGTTCTTAATGCAGATCCCCGGTATTTTGATAAAACCATGCTTTTGAGCCACATTTCATACAATGAAGCGATTGAACTTGCATTTTATGGCGCTTCGGTAATTCATCCCAAGACCTTGCAGCCTATACAGAAAAAAGGGATTCCACTTTATGTGAAGCCCTTTTTAGATCCTGCCGCCCCGGGAACTTGTATTGCAGATAGTAGCAACGTCATGAGGTTGCCTCCCTGTTTTATACTCAAAAAAAACGAGATCCTAATCAGGCTTTCATCGCGTGATTTTTCGTTTATGCTTGAAGAGCACCTGGGTGAGGTTTTTCATCTCATGGCACGCTATCGTGTAAAAATTGACCTGCTTCAGAACTCAGCTATTAGTTTTTCGCTGTGTGTTGAGGACAGGTTTAATAAGATTGAAGAACTCAAGGAAGAGCTTAAAAATCGGTTTAAAGTGGAAATAATAATGGGTGTTGAACTCTATACGATACGCCATTTTACGACGGAGGCCATTGCTGATATTGAGACTAATAAAAATGTTCTGGTAAAACAAGTTGCCGGAAATATGGCACAACTCGTAGTTAAGTAAACTTCCCGACTCGTTTTTTGCTATCTTTGCCCTTCTAGCCAAAATAGACAACCACACTACATGGGATTAGTAACAGCAAAGGAAGTCGCGCATGCCATGAAGGTTGATAAATTAGGCTTTGTGGGTACATTCATGGGTTGGGCCATGATGCGTATCTTGAAAATATCAAAGGCCAATGAGGTTTATGACCGCAATAAGCATCTAAGTGACCTGGAGTTTCTGGATGCTATCCTGGATGAATTTCAGGTGCGTTTTGAAATTCCCGAAGAAGATCTTAAACGCCTTCCCAAAGATGGCGCATACATAACCATAAGCAATCACCCCCTGGGAGGTATTGATGGTATTTTATTGCTGAAATTCATGGTGGAGCAGCGGCCTGATTTTAAGATCATGGGCAACTTTTTACTGCATCGCATCGAGCCATTAAAACCATATGTCATGGCGGTAAATCCTTTTGAGGAGCGCAAAGATGTAAAATCAAGCATAGGCGGTTTTAAACAGGCACTTTCCCATCTAAGGAGCGGTTCTCCTTTGGGCATTTTTCCGGCGGGCGAAGTTTCTACTTTAAAGGATGAAGAACTTGTCATTGACAGACCCTGGGAAGAAGCCGCAATGAAATTGATCAAAAAAGCCGAATTACCGGTGGTTCCCATCTATTTTCACGGCAAAAACAGTCGGTTTTTTTACAGGCTTTCACAGTTGAGCGATACGCTGCGTACCGCGAAGCTCCCTTCGGAACTGCTTACGCAGAAAAACCGTGTGATCAAGGTGCGCATAGGGAACCCCATCAATGTCAAGGCACAACAGGAGCATGAAAATATAGCAGATTTCACAGAATTTTTGCGTCGTAAAACGTACATGCTTGCACGTACATTTGAAAAGAAAAGTTTGCTTAGTACTTTGCCCCGTTCTTTAAAAGTATCCCGCGAACCGCAGAAAATTGCAAAATCAGTTGACGCGAATTGGATAGAAAAAGAGGTAAACCAGCTTCGGGACAATAACCGCAGGCTTACCCATTCTAAAAACTTTGAGGTTTTTCTGGCGCCAGCCAATGATATACCAAACATTCTGAAGGAACTGGGAAGATTGCGAGAAATCACCTTTAGGGCCGTGGGAGAGGGAACTAATGAACCCAGCGATCTGGATCGTTATGATGCCCATTATCATCATTTATTCCTTTGGGATCAGGAAGCAAAAACCATTGCCGGCGCATACAGAATGGGAATGGGCTCGCAGATACTACCTGAGTTTGGGATAGATGGTTTTTATACACAAAGCCTGTTTCGGTTTGAGCCGGAACTCCATAAAATGATGGGCGAGAGCATTGAGATGGGACGCGCTTTTGTGATCAAGGAATATCAGCAAAAACCCATGCCTTTATTTTTACTGTGGAAAGGTATTATTCATACCACGTTGCGCTATCCTGAACACAAGTTTCTGATAGGCGGGGTTACGATAAGCAATCAGTTTTCAAACTTTTCAAAATCGCTGATGATCGAATTTATGCGGTCACACTACTACGATCCCTATATCGCGCAATATATTAGGCCGAAAAAGGAATTCAAGGTAAAATTAAAAGATGCAGATAAGGAATTTGTCTTTGATGAAGCCGAAGCCGATCTTAACAAGCTGGACAAACTTATTGAAGAAATGGAAACCGGAAATCTACGCGTGCCGGTGCTCATTAAAAAATACATTAAGCAAAACGCAAAAGTGGTTGCCTTTAATGTTGATCCTTTGTTTAACGATGCGATTGACGGACTCATGTACATTCGTATCGCTGATCTGCCAGAAAGCACTGTAAAACCAGTCCTTGAAGAATTTCAGAAGGAACTGGAAAAGAAAATGGAAGAGCGCTAAGACTTGCCATTTATACCTGAAAAATGGTCAAAAAACAACCAATTTTTGGTTATAAATGACCATTTCCACCGGACTTTCTAAGCTACAACCTCAAAATTCGCCAGAATTTTATCCACGATAGTCTGCGCGAGTTTAATTTTGCTTTCGACCGTCCATCCCGCGATATGTGGCGTCAGCAGCACGTTTTTAGCTTCAACCAGATACTGTAAGGGTTCTGGCAGAGTGTCTGTAAAGAGGTTTTCAAAAGAAAGTTTTTCATATTCCAGCACGTCCAGTCCGGCACCCAATATTTTTTCACTTTTTAAAGCTTCCACAAGATCTGTGGTGACCACACTTTTTCCCCGTGCCGTATTGATAAGCCAAAAAGGCTTTGTAAACTCGTGAATGAATTTCGCGTCAATCATTTTGTCGGTAAGCGGTGTCCATGGCGTATGCAGACTTAGGACATCAGCTTTTTCCTGCAATTCCTGTAAAGAAACCTGCCTGGCATTTTTATCACCCACATTATCTTTGATATCATGGCAAAGCACTTCACAATCAAAACCTGTGAGCTTTTTGGCAAAAGCCTTCCCCATATTTCCATAACCTATAAGGCCCACGGTTTTTCCTTCCAGTTCCAGGCCACGGTTCGCTTCACGGTTCCATTTTCCTTCGCGTACTTCCGCATCTGCCTGATTCAGGTTGTTGAAGAGGGAAAGCAGCATTCCAAGCGCTTGCTCGCCCACCGCATTTCGGTTTCCTTCAGGAGCTGCAATAAGCAGTACGCCTTTTTCGGCTGCATAAGGTTCATCAATACTCTCAAGTCCCGCACCCACACGGGCAATAAATTTTAAGTTGGTCGCTTTATCCAGGAAGGTTTTATCGATTTTAAACCTGCTGCGGATGACCACACCCTGATAGTCTGCAATTTTTTCCTCAATTTCCTCTTTTGAAGAAGTATAATCTTCTTCGTTTTTAAAACCTGCTTTTTTAAGCTGGTCAAGCATTAGGGGATGATTGTTATCAATGTGAAGTATGGTGAACATTAGATTTTCGGGTATTGGGTTTTGGTAAGTTCGGCGGTGACATTGCCGGTATGTTTTGTGGTCAGTTTTTCGAAGAGGAGAATATGTACTTCTTCTCCATTTTTTGTTGTGGGACAATGTTCCACGCCTTTGGGGACGACGATAAGCTCTCCCTGTTTTACGATTTGCTCGCTATCGCGGAAACGCATGATCAGTGTTCCTTTTATAACTTGAAAAAGTTCATCTTCATCCTCATGCATATGCCAGACAAATTCATCTTTGATCTTTACCAGAAGCACTTGCATATCATCTACCACTGCAATTTGATGTGGTGACCAACGCTCTTTAAATTTATTGAGTTTTTCTGAAAAATTAATGGTTTTCATAAGTTACTGGTTGGCACGTTCATAAATTTCGGTAAATGCTGCCGGCACGCGCATAGGTCGGCCTTTTGGCATGCTCAATAAACACCATTGCGTGATTGCCGTAGCAAGGATTTTGTCGTCTTTTGGCCTAAAGATTTTGGTACGTCTAATGGAGCGCACACCCTCAAACTTTTCTACCCAGGTTTCAACGATTATTTCATCATCCAGGAATGCCGGAGCGTGGTATTTTATGGTATGTTCTAGCGCGACCCATGCATATTTTTCAAGCATTTCTGCATCAGAATTGTCCTGCCAGTGGGCTTCGGCAACGTCCTGTACCCATTGTAAATATTTTACATTGTTTACATGGTCCATACCATCTATGGCACTTTCTGGTACCGTGACTTTTAATTGAAATGCTTTTGCGTTCATATTCTAAAATTAATAAACTTTTTAGCGTCGCGAAAATACAAGAGCATGTTTTCAATTACCGCCTTTAAAGGAGTTTTTTAACTGAATTTGACCAATTTTCGGCTTAAAAGCCCAAAATCAATTTGGCCAGGGAAAAATAAATAAGAATCCCGAAAATGTCATTGCTCGTTGTAATAAATGGACCAGTGGCGATGGCAGGATCCACACCTCTCATGTGAAGGATGATAGGCACAAAAGTGCCCACCAGTGCGGCCACGATAATTACGGAAAGCATGGCGACCGCTACGGTACAGCTTAACAACCAGCCAAAACCAACAATAACGCCAAAGCCTATAACCAGAATACCAAGGGCCAGGCCGTTGATGAGGCCAATGCTGATTTCTTTGATTAAGCGCAACCAGGGGCTTCCGGTCACATTATCATTAGCAAGTCCCTGCACGATAATTGCGCTGGATTGTACGCCCACATTTCCGGCGACTGCCGCGACGAGGGGAGTGAAAAAGAAAAGTTCTGGGTGTACGGTAAGCGCCCCCTGAAAGCTCTGCATGATATTAACGGCAGCAAGACTTCCCACTAAGCCCAGTACCAACCAGGGCAAACGGGCACGCGTAAGTTCCCACACAGTATCATCTGCCTCCACATCTTCAGAAATACCCGCAGCCATCTGATAATCTTTATCTGCTTCATCCCGTATAAAATCCACAATATCATCAATGGTGATTCGGCCCAGAAGCACACCCATATCATTGATCACGGGAACAGCCTCAAGATCGTATTTTTGCATGAGCCGGGCGACTTCCTCACCGGTATCATGCACGTTTACTGCATCAACATTGGGTATGTATATGTCAGATATTTTTGATTTGGCTTCTGCCGTAAGCAAATCCTTGAGCGAGAGCCTACCTATAAGATGTTCCCTGCGATCTACCACATAAACCGAATGGACACGGGTCACATTTTGCGCCTGTGCGCGCATTTTGCGCACGCAGCCTGCCACCGTCCAGGTTTCCCTCACACGTACCAGTTCACGCGCCATGAGACCACCGGCAGAATTTTCATCATAGCGCAACATTTCGATAATATGGCGCGCGTGGTCTTCATCTTCAATGGCATCAATTACCTGTTGTTGAATCTCGTCGCTCAGTTCAGAAAGAAAATCCACCGCGTCATCAGAGTCCAGTTCATCAAGCTCTTCCGCTATTTCTTCTGGGGTAAGATTGCTCAGCAGTTCTTCCCTTAAATCTTCATCGAGTTCCATAAGGGCCTCAGAAGTGGTGCTGCTGTCCAGTAATTTTACGAGATGTGTGGCCTCCTCAGTATTGAGTTCATCCAGGATCTCGGCAATATCGGCGTGGTGCACTTCATGAAGAAGTTCAAGGATCTGTGGATCATTCCCAGCTTCAATAAGAAGTTCCAATTGCTCGATAAGCTCTTCGGTAATTTCAAAAGCCATAAGGGAATTTTAGGTGTGAATATACTGTTCTGGGCTTGGCAAATATAGCTAAAGTAGCGCAGCGGCAGCAATAAATTCTAGAGATGCTTGGCCTGCTAAAAAAGGTCTGTTTTGAATGGGTTATCTTTGAGATCCTGACAACAGAATTCTCATTCTATGAACTTAATACTGGTTACAGCGCTTATTGTGGTTTGCGTTCTTTTGTGCACTCATTTGTTGAGAAAGAAAAAGCTATCCAAACGCTATAAAGCAATTAAAGAAGGCTGGGGAAGACCCAAAGAAACGTCCTATCTCAATATGCTGAGCATACGTCGTTATTTTGATCGTAGGACCGTGGTAAATAATGTGTATCAGGTTATAGATGATGATACCTGTAACGATCTGGACTTTGATCAGGTTTTTGAAAGAATGGATCATACTTCCTCAAAAATAGGACAGCAATATTTGTATTATAAACTTCGTGTGGTACAGCCAAAAAAAGATTTAACGCGCTTTGCAGCGTTGAGTTCAATTTTTGATGAAAATGTGGAAACAAGAACCCTTTTTCAGCGAGAACTTTCAGCGTTAAATAAGGTCAAAGACTACAAACTTGAGGAACTGACCCATTTAAATATACCAAAAGAGCCAAAAATAGCAATGCTCCTTTATATCCTTTCCATAGCTGCCTTCGCGGCCTTAGGGCTGAGTTTTTACTATCCTGCATTTAGTTTAGTATTGCCCTTTATTTTTGTGGTTAATATGATTTTTCATTACCGCAATAAAGAAACGATAGGATATTACATACGGGGACTTGAGGTATTTTCAAAAGCGGTGCCTGTAGCCCAATTTATGGCTAGAAATGAAGATATTCAGCCATTTTATACTGATTTTGATTTCTTGCGACCACTTGTCTCTATGCGGAATAAAACTAGATTTCTTAGTACTGAGAGCAAGCTTTTCAATGAATTTATGGCTGTATCCTGGATTGTTTCAGAATGCATCAAGATACTTTTTAACATAGAATATATCGCATTTCATAGATTGGCAGACCGTATCGTCAAAGAGCGAAACAACTTAAATAAACTCTTTGAATTTATGGGGGAACTAGATGTTGCCATCTCCTGCGCATCTGTACGGGCAAGCAATACGGTAACCTGTTCACCTGTTTTTAGTTCAGGGAATAGTATTTTTTATACTGAATTGACCCATCCGCTTTTGACAGAATGTGTGCCTAATGATCTTGATATTTCGAATAAAAGTATGCTTATTACAGGTTCTAATATGTCTGGAAAAACCACGTTTATCAGGGCTGCTGCTATCAATGCATTATTGGCACAAACCCTTCATATTTGCTTTGCGAAAAGGTATTCCACCCCCTTTTTTAAAATATACTCAGCGATACGTATTGCTGACGATCTGCTCAATCAGAAGAGTTATTATCTTGAAGAGGTTCTGCGTATTAAAACCCTTGTGGCATCGTCAGATGATAGTAATCCCTGTCTGTTTGTAATGGACGAACTGCTAAAAGGCACCAATACGATGGAGCGTGTTTCCGCTGGTGCTTCTATTATTTCATTTTTGAATAAAGAACAGCATTTTGTCATGGTCGCCACACATGACATGAAACTTACCCAATTGCTGAATCCCAGGGATTTTGAACTGTATCATTTTACCGAAAGTATAGAAGACAGCGAATTATCCTTTGACCATAAGCTGAAAAACGGACCTTTAAAAACACGAAATGCCATCAAAATCCTGGAAATAAACGGTTATCCCAATGAAATTATTAAACAGGCCCAGGAGATTGAAAGCAGGCTTTCAAAGGTTATTGATTTTTAGTCATTCCTTTACGTTTTATCGTATTAGAAGTTTGTATAACCACAAGGTCTATTCGTGGGGAGACCTCTGCCACTTCCTCACGTATACGTGCGACTTCCTCTTCTGCGTTTATAAGCGGAATATCCTCTACAATGTCCAGATCTATGACCACAAGAATATTCACGGGGCCCAGGTGCATAGTCTTGGGCGGTTGGAAGGTTTTAACGTTTTTATGCTGGCGCAATATGTTCTCAATGCCTTTAATTATGGCAGGACTTGCACTTTCTCCTAGTAACAGGCCTTTAGTCTCCCGCGCAAGAAAGGTGGCCACACCCAGTAATAAGAGACCTATAAGAATGGATGCTGAACCGTCAATGTAAGGATTGTCAAGTTGCTGCGATAGAAACACGCCTACCAAAGCGATAACCAGGCCGGCAACAGCGGCAGAATCTTCAATGATCACGGCAAAATTTGCGGGATCTTTACTTTTGATAATATTAGACAGCAAACCGCCTGTTTTATGGCTTTTATTAAAGGTTTTTATGGCAATAATCAAGGAAATCCCTTCAAAAACTATTGCTGCACCCAGCACACAATAATTCCATAGGGGATCTGTGATGGGCTCTGGTGACTGTAGGGAATGGACGCCTTCATAAATGGCAAAACCACCACCTAGGGAGAAGATCAAAATACTTACCACAAAACTCCAGAAGTAAATTTCTTTACCATAACCAAAGGGATGACTGGCATCCGCTTCCCGGTTGGAACGCTTGATACCCATAAGCAGCAAACCACCATTACCGGTGTCTATTACTGAATGAATTCCTTCCGCGAGCATTGCGCTGCTTCCGGTGAAGAATGCGGCGATGAATTTGCTTATCGCGATAAGGATATTTGCCACAATAGCTCCGTAAATGGCAATTTTAGATCCGTGGGCCATATTTCTTATTGAATTTAGATTATAATTTTAATTGGTTTTGCCGTTTATGACGAGATTTGTCAATGCGACGAACTGATCCACATCAAGTTGTTCCGGGCGCAGGTTGAAAATTTCCTGTTCCCGAATTTCCTCTGGGAGGTCAAGTTGTTTTAAACTGTTGCGCAAGGTTTTGCGCCGCTGCTGGAAGGCCATTTTTACCACTTTAAAGAGTTGGTCAGGATCGCAGCCCAGCTTATCGTGATCTTCTTTCCGCGTTAAGCGTATCACACCACTTTCAACTTTGGGCGGAGGATCAAAAACCTGTGGTGAAACGCTGAATAAATATTCCACATGATAGAAAGCCTGCGCCAGGACAGATAAAATTCCGTAGGTTTTGCTGCCTGAAGGTTCACAGATACGTTGCGCCACTTCCTTTTGAAACATGCCCGTAAATTCTGGAATGCGGTCACGGTATTTCAAGGTTTTAAAAACAATCTGCGTCGAAATATTGTAGGGGAAATTACCGGTTATTGCAAAAGGCTGTCCATCAAAAATAGGGTCAAGGTCAAATTTCAAAAAATCTGCTTCAATGATTTCTAAATTTGACCGCTCCGCAAGGCTGGGATGCTCTAGCGGAAAGCTATGGTTGAGATACACCACAGATTCAGAATCCAGTTCCATGGCCGTTACCATTTTGCAACGTTCAAGGAGGTATTTAGTCAGTACGCCCATCCCGGGGCCTATTTCAAGAATGCGATCATAGCCTTTTAAAGTGAGCGTATTTCCTATATCGCGCGCCACATTTTCATCCTTAAGAAAGTGCTGGCCGAGGTGTTTTTTTGCACGTACGCCCGTTTTCTCACTTTTCGCGTTGTTTTTGACACTAAAACGCTTGTTTTTATTCATTTAAATGATCTTTTTAGGAGTGAGGGAATACGTTTGTAATAGTGTGGATTATTCGCTGTGCAGTTCGGTGATTACTTCCAGTTCTGTGCGGAAGGAAACAAATTTTCCCGCAAAACGCTCAGCGTCCTTGCGCAATGCAGGTGCATCTTCGCTATAGTAACGCTCTAGCGTTGCCTTGTTTTCTGTCGTGTACTGGGTAGAATAACTGATGCCGCCCATAGATTCCTCTACCAGTACGCGCGTCATTATCGCTTTACTGAATTTTCCGGAGGCAAGTACGGCGGGAATATGTTCGTCCCGCATCCATTGCAGCCATTCATCGTGTATACTTTCTTCCACATTTGTGGTAACATTATAAATAATCATAATCTTGTTCTCTTAGTTTAAAATATCGCCACGCAGCATACGGTAGCGCTTTTGCGCATCTACGTAGTAAATACTGTCTGCGTGGTTAAAAATGATCTGTTCGTAAAGTTGCTTTGCTTTTTCGGGTTGCTGCAGTTGATTTTCATACAACATGGCCAACTTGTAATAGGCATCGTCAGCAAGTATATCTTCTTTGTAATAAGCGATGATCTTCAGATAATTTTTTTCCGCTTCTGCGAAATTTTGCTGCTTCTCATACAGTTTTGCCTGTGCCAGCAGCGCCTCGTCTTCTATAGATTCCCCTTTGTGATCTGTTAAAATAGTCGCATAGGTCTCCATAGCTTGCACTGTTTTGTTCTGAAAAGCGAGCAGGTCTGCCCGGGCAAAAAGCTTAAGGGCCGTATGGGTAGAATCTTCAAGGGAATTATCTGCGATAAGGAGAAAAAGCTCTTGCGCATCGTTAGCAATAAGCTGCGTGGCCGAACTTTTTAAAACCTTGAGCTGTGTTTGAGCCCATTCAAAATCGCCATTGTAATAACTCGTTTTGGCAACCTTAAAACGTGCTTCTTGCGCGAGCACATCGTTTTCTACTTTTTTCTGAATTTGGGTATAGTAAAGCAGGGCAGAACCAAATTTTTCTTCCAGCACTAATAAGTCTGCAAGTTCCATCTTTGCGCGTGCTTCCTGAAATCGGGAAAGTGGCAACTTCAATGTTTCCTGTAAAAAATCTTCGGCTTCCGCTTTATTATCCATCTGAAAACCCAGAAAATGCGCGTAGGCAACCTGTAAACTCAAGGTCTGTGCGGTTTTGCCATTTTCTGTCAATAATTGCTCAAAATCGGCTTTTATAGAAGGAAAATCGGTAGGTTTTGCCCCATTTACACGAATTTCCAACAGTTTTTGCTGTGCCGAAAGTTTTATCCCGGTATCCGCAGTTTCGGCAATAATAAATTCAAGGATTTCCCTTGTCGCGTCAGGCTCGTCAGCGCCCAGTGTTATAGACGCTAGGTTGATCACGCCCTGCATGTCATCATCAGTGCGTTTAAATATTGCCCTTTCCTGGGCGAAAGCTTTCCCGTATTCTTTTTGTTGTATGAATAGCCAACTCAGCAAGCGGTTGTATAGCAGATTGGGCTCTTGTTGTGAGCGTTTTATAAGCAATGTTTTGAAAATCTGATTGGCTTCGTTTTCAGGGTTTTCTGTGATGAACTGAGCAAAATTACGCTGCGCGGACATGTAAAATTTATTATCCCGCGCGATGAGGTCAATATAGGTGCTGAGCATGAGTGCAATATCTCCTTGTTCTCCATAAATGCGCGCCAATTGTATCTCAAAAAGCAAGTTCCCCTCGCTATTCATGGCGGTTTTGTACGTGGTAATTGCCTGGTCTAATAACGTGTGTTCTTCAAAGGTACGACCCACGGTATATGCATACGTTGGATTGTTTTGAACCTCAGCAATGGCTTGTTTGTAAAGGCTGTCTGCCTTTTTTTCTTTTTGCTGCAGCTGGTAATTGTAACCTAGTTCCACCTGCAAATGGGGCAGGGGCCGGCCGGTTTTGAGGGCGTTTAAAAGTAATTGAGAAGCTTTATCATAAGCTTCTAGTTGCTGGTAAGCTTCTACGGCACCCAGTGCGTAAGTGGGATTGCCTGGCTGGTTTTTGAGCAGGATCTCGTAGGTTGCGGCCGCCTTTTCATACTGTCCCTGTTGCAGGTAATTGCGTGCGAGTTGGTCATTCTGACCAAAAGCGCAAACGATCGCAAAAAAATGCAGTAAAATTAAAAAGGGACGTGCCACCGGATGATTTTGTGTAAAGATAACCAACCTTTTAAAAGCGGCTCTCCCATAAAACCATAATTTTAAACCGAAGGATGGTCATGCACAAGCAATAACTTCGGTTAGAATGTATGTTTTAGTTGGCTGTAGATTGATTTAAAATCCAAAATGCGCTAAAGTAAACCCTTAATTTTATAAATACTTCTTGTATAAATTATAAAGTACTTTGAGATCGTAATGATCAAGTACGCCATTAATATTTTCCTGAATAAAATGAAGTTCAAATCCCTGTATGGCAGCGAGTGGTTCTGAAATATCGTAGCCAACAATTTTGAGGGCTTCCATATAATTAAAATCTGCCGGAAGGACATCCGGAAAAACCAGCCTATCCAGAAAAGTTATTTTCGTCAGGGGCATATCCAGCGGAAATGTGTCTACTAACTGTTGGGCGCTTTTGTTTAGAGGCGCTGGAGGCATTTGCAAACTATCCACAGCGTCTTTGTCATACCATAAGCCATAGCCCTCGTCAGCCAGTTTTTCCCACGGAAAATTTGCATTGGGATCAACTTTCCGCGAAGGCGCAATGTCAGAGTGGCCTATAAAGTTCATGGCAGGAATCTTGTATTTTACTTTTAGATCCTTCAACAATGCCAGTAAACTTTTGATCTGAGCATCAGAAAAAACCTCAAAACCATCATTGTCAAGTTCAATCCCTATGGATGAGGAGTTGAGGTCTGTGTTGTTGCCCCATTGCCCTACGCCACCATGCCAGGCACGATAGTAATCATTGAGCATGTGGTAGATTTTCCCAGCATCGCTTATCACATAATGCGCACTTACCTCTTTATGTGGCAGAGTAAACGTGCGCAATGTTTCCTGCAGGGAATCTTGTGCGGTATGGTGAATGACCAAATAATCTGGCTTTCTAAGATTAAAATTAGTTGTACCCACCACATATTCCCCGTAGGTAAGACTGGTGTCCAGGGAGTTGTTAGTGGGTAACGGTCGCAACTGTTGCGCGTAGCGCCTGGCCTGTTTTTTATATAAGCGGTTAGTTTTACTGTAAGGATTGCCACAAGCGGTCAATAAACAGCAAAAAACACCCATTAGTAAGGCTTTTGAGCCAATTTTTAAACCAGTTGTGGCATTCATCATCATCAATGCTTAAATTATTCGTTTGTATCCTCGTCAAACTTCCAGCGTACAAAAGCTTCCATAGCTTCGTATTCTGCAAGGCCAAGCTTGTTATAATTCACCGCTGTTTCCTTGTTGCGCTCCTGAGCACGTACCCAGAATTCGCGTTCGTCATCGCCAGGGAAAACAGGGCGGTCTTTCTGTGATTGATGTTGAAAGATCGCGTGCTTCTTCTGTTCAACCTCTTGTGGGGAAAGGGGCACGGCCATTTCTATCTCGTGCTGCTCAAACTCCTGCCATGCACCGCGGTACATCCACAACCAGCAATCTTTAGTCCAGGATTCTGTTTTTCTCAGTTGGTTCATGGCTTCCAGGATTATATTGAAACACGTGATGTGCGTACCATGTGGATCAGCAAAATCACCTGCTGCAAAAATCTGCTGGGGTTTAATTTCCTGAAGAAGGTTAATGGTAAGTTCCACATCTTTTTCGGTAACCGGGCTCTTTACTTTTTTTCCCGTTTCATAAAACGGAAGCGCCATAAAGTGGATATTTTTGTCTTTTAGACCAGCATAGCGCGCGCCTGCAATGGCTTCAGATTTTCTGATAAAACCTTTTACCTCCTGAATTTCCTTGAGGTCAATATCATTGGGCTGTTTTTCTTTGATGAACGTGCGCATGTTCTCATAGATCTCCGTGAGCTTCTGCGTGTCTTCATCTACACTCTTTTTAAAATCTATGGCAAACTCCATATACCGCAGCACATCTGTGTCCCAGACTGCCGTATTTCCAGACGTTTGATAGGCCACGTGAACATCATGGCCCTGATCAACAAGACGGATAAAAGTTCCTCCCATTGAAATTACATCATCATCAGGATGCGGACTAAAAATCAGGGAACGTTTTATGGCAGGTTTTGCACGTTCTGGTCGCTGGGAATCGTCAGCGTTTGGTTTCCCGCCGGGCCATCCTGTGATACTGTGTTGTAAAAGGTTAAAAACATTAATATTAATGTCATAAACCGGACCTTTTTCGGTGGCGAGCTGTGCCATGCCGTGCGCATTGTAATCTTCTTCCGTAAGTTTAAGAATAGGCTTGTTCAAGCTGTTTGAAAGCCAGATAACCGCACGTTTGATAAGGGATTCTTCCCAAACACAATCTTTAACCAGCCAGGGCATTTTAAAACGGGTCAATTCAGAAGCGGCATCCGCATCAAGTATAAATTCTACATTATCAGAAAGTTGGAGGTATGTTGCTGGTACGCTCGCTGAGATTTCTCCTTCCACCGCTTTTTTGACAATGGGCGCTTTTTTCTTGCTCCACGCCATTAATATGATCTCACGCGCCTTGAATATGGTACCAATTCCCATGGTGATCGCTTTGGTAGGCACATTTTCCTTTCCGCCAAAATCACGGGATGCATCACGACGTGTCAGGTCGTCTAAGGTGACTAGGCGCGTACCGGAATTAGGTGCAGATCCTGGTTCGTTAAAACCAATATGTCCCGTTCTACCTATACCTAATACCTGAAGGTCGAGGCCACCTATTGCAGAGATTTTCTGTTCGTAGGCCAAACAATAATTAGTTATATCCGCCTTGTCGAGTGTACCATCTGGCACATGGATATTTTCTCTTTTTATATCTATATGATCAAATAGGTTTTCATCCATAAACCTAACGTAGCTCTGCTTTGCATCGGGTTGCATAGGATAATATTCATCCAGGTTAAAGGTAACCACGTTTTTAAAACTCAGGCCTTCTTCTTTGTGCAAGCGTACCAACTCATTATAGACATCTACCGGTGTGGCTCCCGTCGCAAGTCCCAGCACCGCATGTTCATGCCTGTCCTGTTTCTGCCGAATAATCGCTGCAATACGCGCTGCCACTTTTTTTGAGGCGGTGTCTTCGTTTTCATACACGCGAACGGGTAATTTTTCAAATCTGGTTTCTTCTAAAAAGTTTAATCGAGCCATAATAGTAGGTTAAGATGTATTCTGATCGTTTAGTTTATTTGATTTTTCAAGAGTTCCATTTGCGTTTTGAAAACCGCATCCACGGCTGCAATAGTAGCTCCATAGAGGTTTGTGTTTGGGCCAAGTTCAGACAGTGCGATAGTTGTCTTTTCCTTGAGCTGTATCATACAATACGTATTCATCGATTGTTGAATGGGCGTGGTGATAAATTGTTTGGCTTCGGCGATTTTACCTTCTAAAACAATAATCTCTGGATTGAATAACTGAATAAGAACCGCAATACCTTTGCCCAGGTCTATACCCAGTTGCGAGAGCATGTTAATGGCAAATTGATCCCCTTTGTTTGCGGCATCTATCACCATGGTAGGATCCATTTTATCGAAATCTTTTTCGGAAAGGTCACTTAATGTTGAGATCTGACCTTTTTGCAGGCCTTCTTTGGTTTTGCGAACCAGCGCCAGGCCTGAAGCTTCTGTTTCCAGACAGCCACGTTTGCCGCAATGACATAACAAACCGTCATCAGTGAAGGGAATATGACCAAATTCGCCCGAAAAACCCGAAGCACCATCCTGAATTTTTCCTCCCATGATAATGCCCAGTCCTATGCCCCAATCCATGGATATGACAAGTGCGTTATTTCTATCTTTTGCCTGGCCAAAACGATATTCCGCAAGACAGGCACTTTTTGCATCGTTGAGGATAACGATGGATTTATCAAATTTACGGGCCAGTTTTTCCCGAAGGGATTCCGGTTCCTGTTCCTTTAGGTAATAGGTAAAATTCTTCCCTTCATGAGTAGAAACAAGTCCGGGCATACTTATGCCCACTCCCATGATCTGTTTTAAATCAAGGTTCGCATTTTTGAGAAGTTCCAGGCTGTTTTCATGCAATATATCAACAATATCAAAAGCTTTTGAAATATCCAGGGAGAGCGAATTTTCAGCTATAAGTCTGTGGTTATTGTCAATAAGAGCCAGTTTTAAACCGTACCGACCAATATGAATGCTGAGGACAAAAAACGAATCATCAACTAAGCCGTAGAGGTCAGGCTTGCGGCCACCCTCAGATTTGCCCTGTCCTTTTTTTGCGATCATACCCTCAGATAAAAGTTGGTTGATCAGCCCCATAGATGTTGGAAGGCTTAAGGAAAATCTACTGCAAATCCCTGCATTGGACGTATCGCCGTTTAAAAACAAGTGTTTTATTATCCTTAATTTCTGAAGATATTTTTTACGATCTACATTACCAATTTCCAGCACCTGCTGTTCATTTAATAAGAAGTCGTTTAAGGATGCCGTCATGGTGATTTTTCTAAAAATCAAAATATTTTCGATTGTTCTCCTGATAAGATATTGATCGAAAAATAAATGTAAATAAAAAAAGGTAGAACAAAAATACTTTTTATAAATTTTTATAAAAGATTATTTATTTATATAAAATTTATACCTTTAGGAAGTCTAGATATAAAAGTCAGAATTTATTTAATTAAACACGATCAAATGAATGTACATGATCAACCACCTGTAGTACAACGCTATTTTGCGCTCGATGTACTACGCGGGATGACTATTGCGCTTATGATTCTGGTAAACACCCCCGGAAGTTGGGCAAGCATTTACGCCCCTTTTGAACATTCGGCCTGGCATGGCTTTACCCTTACAGATCTGGTCTTTCCTACTTTCTTATTTGTGATAGGAAACGCAGCGAGTTTTAGTCTTAAAAAGTATAAAAACCGTTCAAATAGTGCATTTTTAAGCAAGGTTTTTAAGCGTACAGGACTAATATTTCTTATTGGTTTTTTGCTCAATGCGTTTCCATTTATTTACCGTGCCCATGATGGCCTTCATTTTATAGATTTTACGGAAGTCCGTATTATGCGTATTATGGGTGTTTTGCAGCGCATCGCACTTTGTTATGGTATTGCTTCTTTGCTGTTGCATTATTTGAGTTTAAAAAAAGCAATGAGCGTTAGTGTACTTATACTGCTGGGCTACTGGGCGCTGCTCTGGTTTTTTGGAGATCATCCCGCACCTTATAGTTTAGAGAATAACGCAGCGTTAAAACTGGACTTTTTTTTATTTCCCTCAGAAAATCTTTACCAGGGTTACGGGATTGCTTTTGATCCTGAAGGAATTTTGAGTACGCTTCCCGCAGTGGTAAATGTGATCGCCGGTTACGCAGCGGGAATTTTTATTCAGAAGTGGGGAAATACCCGAAAAACGATCATAAATCTTGCGATTTCAGGTGTTTTTTTGTTAATAACTGCCCTATTATGGGATATTTTCTTCCCCATCAACAAGCCCATTTGGACCAGCTCCTATGTTCTTTTCAGTACGGGTTGGGATTTGGTAATCCTGGCTGCCCTTATCTACATTCTGGAAATTGCGAAGCAAAAAAGCTGGACTTATTTTTTTGAAGCATTTGGGAGAAACCCTTTGTTTATCTACATAATGTCTGGTGTGGTGATCACACTTATGGGGTTACTGCAAATTGGAGGGCAATCACTTAGTGGACTGGTTTATGAAAATCTTTTTTTAAGTTGGCTGACTCCATATAACGCTTCCCTGGCCTTTGCGGTAAGCTATGTGCTGTTGATGTGGCTGCTGGGGTATATACTTGATAAAAATAAAATTTATATAAAAGTATGATTTTGAATAAATTGACAAGATTTGCCGGTTTTTGGGGTATTTTAGTGTTGTTTTTGCCGGTTTTTAGCGTTTTTGCACAAGAAAAATCCTCAACGCCACCGGTATTTTTAGAATATACGCACAGTGCCTGGGTAGATTCAATAGTAAAGACCTTAACTCCACAAGAGCGTATCGCGCAGTTATTTATGCTTCCTGCGTATTCCACTCCAGAAAACACAAATGATAAGCCGGTCCTGGATCTCATTAAAAACCATAAAATAGGAGGCATTATTTTTATGCAGGGCGGTCCGGTAAACCAGGTAAAATTGATGAATAGATTCCAGGCAGCTTCTCAGGTACCTTTGTTGGGCGCTACTGATGCAGAATGGGGGCTGGGCATGCGCCTGGACAGTACGATGAGTTTTCCTTACCAGATGGCACTGGGCGCGATACAAGGAGAGGAACTTATACAGGATATGGGCGTGGAGATTGCGCGCCAACTCAAAAACGTGGGATTGCAACTCAATTTTGCGCCGGTGGTAGATGTAAACAACAACCCAGATAATCCGGTGATTAATTACCGTTCTTTTGGTGAAAATAAGGAGAATGTGGCAAAAAAGGGAATTGCCTACATGAAGGGAATGCAACAGGAACAAGTGCTTACCACCGCAAAACATTTTCCAGGCCACGGGGATACCGCGACGGACTCCCATTACGGTTTGCCACAGATCAACCACACTACGCAACGGCTCGATTCGCTGGAACTTTATCCCTTTAAAGCCCTCATAAAAGCGGGCGTGGGTGGCGTTATGGTAGCGCATTTAAATATCCCGGCGATGGATAGTACTGGAGTTGCGTCGACCCTTTCAAAACCCATAATTTCTGGAATTTTACAGGATAAACTGGGTTTTCAGGGACTTATAGTTACTGATGCTATGAACATGAAAGGCGTAACCGTAGGGAATGAAATAGGTGTCGTTGACAAACGTGCGCTGGTCGCTGGTAATGACCTGATTGAATTTACCGAAAACGTAGCAAAAGCGATTAAAGAAATTGAAAAAGCGGTCAAAAACGGCGAAATATCGCAAGCGGAAATTGATGAGCGCTGTCGGAAAATACTCGCCGTAAAACAATGGGTAGGCCTTAACAACTACAAGCCGTTGCCTACTGAAAATTTGGTTGAAAAACTATACACCCCCGAAGCGCAACTGCTCAACCGCAACCTGGTGGAAGCTTCGCTTACCGTGCTTAAAAATGACAAAAATTTAATTCCCCTACGCAAACTAGATACGCTTAAAATCGCATCACTATCCATAGGCAGGGATCAAAAAACAACTTTTCAGCAATCGCTTGATCTGTATGCTAAAGTGAGGCACTTTAATCTTCCCGAGCAGGCAGGAAGTTTAGAAACCAAAATGCTTATGAAGCAGCTCAAGGAATACAATGTGGTGCTTATAGGCCTGCACGATCATAGCCTAAGGCCTCAAAACAGCCTGCGTATTTCCACGGAAGTGCAACAGTTTATAGAGGCTATTTCACAAAAGAAAAATACCTTATTCAGTATTTTCAAAAATCCGTATGTGCTCAATAAACTGGAAGGTATTGAAAACTCTGCTGTGCTCATTGTAGCGTATCAGGATTCTGAAACCACGGAGGAACTGGCTGCCCAACTTATTTTTGGCGGCATCGATGCTTCCGGGAAATTACCGGTAAGTGTGGGAGAGAAGTTTAAAAGTGGCGACGGAATGGACGTAAAGGGCGGTCTGCGTTTTAAATACACGTTGCCCGAAGATGCCGGGATGCATTCTAAAGTGTTGCATAAACGTATAGATTCTCTGATGAAGCAAGCGATGGATGCGAAAGCCATTCCCGGCGGACAAATTTTTGTTGCAAAAGATCAAAAAGTGGTTTTTCACAAAGCCTACGGGCTGCATCAATATAGTGATACGGTAAAAGTAAAAAAGACTGATCTGTACGATCTGGCTTCGGTAACAAAAATATCTTCCGCGCTGCCAGCACTTATGGAACTGAGTGATGAGGGAAAGTTCGATCTGGATAATGGAATTGACGCTTATTTGCCCTCTTTTAAACACTCCAACAAGGCTGGCATTACCTTCCGGCAGATTTTAACGCACCAGGCCCGGTTGCAACCGTGGATTCCTTACTGGAAAAATACCTTGCGCGAGAATGGTAGTTACAAGTGGTACACGTTTAAAAAGGACTCTTCGCGGCGTTTTCCCACTAAAGTAAATGATCAAATGTGGCTGCACCGCAACTACAAAGAGAAAATTTTTAAAGCGATTAAAAAATCGCCTTTGCTGCCGGAAGCAAAATATAAGTATTCCGGTCTGGCGTTTTATCTGTTGCCCACTATTGTTGAAAATATCACCGGCGAAGATTTTCAGGATTATATTCATGCACACTTTTATGACAAACTGGGTGCGGTGACCTTAGGGTATAATCCTTCGGAAAAATTTAAACTGAACCGTATCGTTCCCACAGAACATGATTATCAATTTCGGCATGAGCCCATTCATGGCAGCGTACACGATGAAGGAGCGATAATGATGGGAGGCGTTTCAGCAAATGCAGGCCTTTTTGCAAATGCAAACGATCTGGCAAAACTGATGCAGATGTACCTAAATATGGGAGCGTACGGCGGCGAGCGCTATATTGATCCAGAAACTTTAAAAGAGTGGAGCACGGTACAATTTCCCGAAAATGACAATTACCGCGGCATCGGCTTTGATAAGCCTTATCTGGAATATAAGGAAGTGGATAGCAATACGGCAGAGGATGCAAGCAAAGCCAGTTTCGGCCATACCGGTTTTACGGGCATCATGGTCTGGATGGATCCTGAAAAAGATTTATTGTATCTTTTTCTTTCTAACCGTGTGTTGCCCACACGAGAGAATACAAGGCTTTATTTCTTAAATACACGTACCCAGATTCAGCAGGTTTTATATGATGCAATGGAATAAAACTACATAACTAACCGAAGAATTGCCTTTAAAATGTAAAAGCCCCTGGAATTTTTAAAAATTCAGGGGCTTTCTTAATAAACACCTAATTAAGCATTTTAAACTTTTAAATCACCTTCATTGCTAACATCTGGCTTTTTCCCGGTCACGGCGCCTACGCCCATTTTCAAAAGCGCTACAAATTTGCCGCTTTTCGGTTCCCAGTAATGCGCCTCTTGCGGTTTAACCTGTATTGCGGTAAGGTTGGGATCATTTACACCATCAAACCAGTTATCATCTGTTTTCCCGTAAAATTCTTCCAAAAGTACTTTTTCGGTGCGTATTTCTGCAGTACCGTATATTGTAAGAAATTCCATTCCCGAAGGATCGCTGTAGGTCAAATGTACATCCCCAAAAGTTTTTATATGGCTGTTATGTTCGCTGTCCCTTAGACTCAAAAACCATACAGAACCCATATCATCCACCTTTTTGGTACTCATGGGCACGGTATGAAAAGGAGTGTTTTTTAGATCAGTTGCCATCATGGTAAAATCAATGGATTCTGCCATTTCTTTAATTTTATCTTTCGCCTCTTTGCTGAATAGATTCTTAGTAGACATAGTTTCTTATTTTTAATGAAAAGTACTACTTTATTTCAGAACAATTAACGGTTTTCAAATCCTGAGGCTAATCTTTAAGAATACTTTAATGATTCACTTAATTTTTAAAACAGTCTTTAGATATCCAGTTTTTGCGTATAGACTTTCGCTGTTTTAGGTTCCTGTTTTTTCATGTCGTAATATTTTCCGAAAAACGCATCGCACCACAGGCATACATTACCGGTCTCGATGGCACGTTGCAGTCCTTCTTTTGCTGAAATACCGATGCTTTCTCCCACGCCATAAATGTCACCTTTATTGAGTTTTTGCATCACTTCGTGTTTCGACATACGTTCCAGAACTTCAGAAACCCTTTCTTTGCGGGCGTCGCCCATAGGCACTTTTGTGCCTGGGCAGCAGGGATTGATCTTCCATAACTGGATAGAAAGTTCCTGCATTACGTTAGCATCTTCATGCCCCAGAAACCCACGCGCGCCAGAATGGATCGCACAAAAGTTGTGCGTGCCATCTTTTAACCAAATATCTTTTTCAAGCGCACGGCCACGGGCCCAGTTTCCGCCCAGCCACATATCTTCGGTAGCGCCAAAAAATCCGTAGGAAAGTGGTCTGGAAAGTATATCCTTTTCCTTGGCTTCGGTAGTGATCTTAGGTTGGCCTTCCACAAATTCGATCCCTTTGCTTTCAAATAAACCTGACAGTTCTTCTTTGCGCGCACCTTGCTTTTTATGATAGCGATCTATACTTGCGATAGAAAAACGATCAACCCCCTTTTCAATCAATGTTTGCAGCACTTCGGGATTGAGTAAATCGCCATTAAACTGAAGCGTGACAAAAAGTTTGTTTTTATACTTTTGAGCCAGTTTATCCAGAATCGCGTACAACAATTTCTTGTCAGCCAGCGGTTCGCCGCCGCTTAAAATGATCTGCTTTAAACCACTGGGCAAATTACCGATGATTGCCATACAGTCCTTTTCGGAAATGCGCGTTCCCTGCGGCCCGCTGTTGTTGTAACAATGGTCGCAGTGATCGTTGCAAAGTTGCGTAAACACCCAGTAAATACAGTAATACTCTTCAAAATTGCTTTTCATAACATTTATTTTTAGAACAAAGAAAATAGAACAGAGAATAAAGATTCATGGAACTTTCTTTGTTCTCTTCTCTTTTCTCTCTTCTCTCTTCTCTCTTCTCTCTTCTCTTTTTTGAATCTGTTTCAAATTAAAATCATGTGTTAAGAATTACATTTCTCGCTTCTTCAACCAGTTCTTTTCGCTTTGCCAAATCAATTTCCAGCGGAAGCTGCGCCAGTCCTAAAATACGGCGTAAAATTTCGGCAGCGGTGAACTGTTTTTTCAGATTTTCGTCCAGTTTTGCCTGTTTTTTATACTGTTTTAGGGCACTTTTCACCAGTTTTTCAGGCTGATCTGCCATTTTAAGATGTGCAATAGTGATCCCAATTTCAAATTCCGGCGGACCAAAAAAGCAGAATTCGGGATCGATGATTTTGATACCTTGAGTGGTTTTCAACCAACTTCCGGGAAAATAATCACCGTGTAATAAATGATCCCCATCAGCCAAATAGAGTTCGCCAAGTGTTTTTAATTTACGCTGAAGTTCCGTGTCTTTTTTAAACGTAGCGCCCACAGAGGCAAGTCCTGGTAGGATCGCATCCAGGTCAAGACCATTGTTTTCCATATAGGGATAAACAAAAATATGCTCGTGGTTGAGCGCGCGCATATCGGGATTTGAAATGGGGTTTTCTACAGCTCCTGCCGTTATGTTATGCAGTTGCGCCACGTAATCCATAAGCTGAAAAAGTTCGTCTTCAGCTATGGTTTTTCCCTTTTGGTACAGAAAACTGTAATCTTTACCGCTGCCCAGATCTTCCAGTTGGAGCACATTATTGGTTGTGTCAACCGCGATTAAATTGGGCATCATCCCTTTCAAGTGCGTGTTTTTTGAAGTCAATGCGTAAAATTCGGCCTCCATAAGCGCCCTTTTTTCGGGTGCTTCTACCTGAGGATATTTCTCTACATAACCGCGGCTTTGTTTAATGATAAAGGTGCGTTCACCGGTATCCACGCGCAACGTAAAGTTCATGTTGCCCTCGCCCGGTTTTTCGATGGTGGCGATATATTCTTGCGCTTGTAACCAACCTTGACTTTTAAGGTAGGCTTCGAGTTGGGGTGTGTTTGTGGTGAGTTTTTGCATTTTAATCTTTGTTGCGTCCTGCTGAATTTAGTTCAGCATCACGCTCATGTTATTTCTCTTATGCGACACTGAAATAAATTCACGGCTCATGGATGAATTTTATCAAACGAGAACCGACCATATTTTAGGATTGAAGTGTTATTTTCCAAATTTATGAACATGCATGTTCAATTATTTTTCAAAAAGTTGAGTAGTTTCTTGGGATTTTGCCTATTGTCCCAAAAAGCTATAATTATTATCGCTTCGGCAGCTATTTTGTAGATTATTGAATAATGACCCATTGAAATTGAGCGCATTTCTGCATAATCGATTTTCTTGCCCATTTCCGGATTTTTTTTCAATAATTTGGTTCGCTCTCTTATGGAAAGGTTTAGTTTTCGAGAATAATTTTTACTTTTATTTCGGTTATTCCAATAATCAAAAACATAATTGCGCTGTTTTTTAGCAGTTGCCGTCCAAAAAAGAGCTAATCCATCCATTTAGCATCTTCTTTTTCTAGGTCAGCCTCTGAGATCAAATTGCCATTTTCGATATCTTTTTCGCTCATCATCAGCATTTCCAATTGATAAGAATCTAATTTTAAAGAATCACTTGTTTGAGTAGCGTTAAAAATAGAATCGATCGCAGAAAGTAAATCGGCATTATCTGTCAATAAAATTTTATCAATCAATTGATTTTTTATGTTGGCTAGTGTTTTCATATTCTACTTTTCCTAAAATTCGTCAATTTCAGCTTAAAATCAGTATTTTTTGGCCCGAAAATGGTCTTTAAATCTCAAAAACTCGCCATTAATCTTTCATGATAATCCGCAACCACATCATAACAATACATCACCGGAAAACCGGCATTTTTATCACATAAAAGGTAGTTTTTATATGCTTTTCGGTCGTTTTCCGGGACGGTGTCATCGGGATAAATTTCAAGATGGGCATTCAATTCTTCCATAACCAAATCTTCTGGGGCGCTGATATAGTGACTGGCTAGCACATCAAAAGGATTAAAACCGTCTGCGCCCAGATGTATCCATTGCGCAAGCCAGTTTTGCGATACTTCGGCAAGCCATTTGTTGCCTGCGTCGCCTTGCGCGAGTTGGTCAAGATCTGCCTTTTTTAACCAGACTTTATTCGAGATCTCAAACGGACAAAGAACTACCTTAACCCCGCTTTCAAAGAGTACCCGAAATGCATCGTTATCCAGATCAAAATTAAGGTCCTGCGCACGCCTGCCCTGGTTACCAATGGCGAAATGATCGGTTTCCTTGCGACGACCGGCAACCAGAACAACTTCTTCAATCTGGGTTTTAAGCTCGGGATAACGTAAAAGTAAAAGTGCAATATTCGTTGCCGGGCCAATGGCCAGAACAATCATTTTTTGCTTTTTAAGGGCGCTCGCGAGCGCTTCCACGGCGTCATTGGTTTTTATCTCGTGTAGGTTGAGCGCTTCCGCTGCGCCACTATGAACGGGGATTTTTCCCCCGGCAAATTCCGTGTTCATTTTTTGGCAAAGGGGGAATGCGTTTTCTAATGGCGTATTGCCAAAAACAGCGCTCATTCCCACTATTTCAACATTTTCAGCTTTCATTAATTGGAGGATCGCATACGCGTCATCCACATCGCTAAAGCCTTCGGCGTTGACTCTTTTCATCCCCGCAGCGAGGTCAGTATCTATCCAAACTTGTTTTTTTGTCATAATCATTTCAATTATAATTAAAGAGATATAAGATAGTTTGACGTAGGACATAAGACAATTTTATCTTTAATGCCACATTACCGTATTCTCTCAGCTTTTTTCAATTCCCAGACGCGTCACCCTGAATTAGGTTCAGGGTCTCATCCTAAGCGTAACTAGTGTGATGCTGAATTAAATTTAGCATGACGTACCAGGGTTAATTTTTAGTCTTGAGTCAAAAAGTCTTAGGTCCTACGTCATTTATCCTCCCAAACTCTTCCAATACTTCATTTCCTCCTGCACGCCAGTTTCGGGATCGTTTATAAAATCCTTTTTGTCTTTATAGACCTGTAAATTTCCGGCGCGCATAAAACCGATCTCATCTCCCATGAGTACCGCTTCCTTAAGATCGTGGGTCACAAAAAGCGAAGTGATTTTAAACTCCTGGGTCAATTTCTTAAAGAGTTGCTGCATGCGCTGGCGTGTGCCGGCATCAAGGCTGCCAAAGGGTTCGTCGAGCAAAAGCAACGACGGATTTGTTATTATGGCCCTGCCAAAAGACACCCGTTGCCGCTGTCCCCCCGAAAGCTGCGTGGGCATCTTACTGGCCTGACCATGTAATTCTAGACTCGCGATCATATGATCAACTTTTTCATTGATTTGGGGTTCTGGAATTTTTTTCAGCCGAAGGCCAAAGGCAATATTTTCAAAGGCATTTAAATGCGGAAACAGTAAATCTTCCTGATATAAATACACGATATTTCTTTTTTCTGGACGCGCGTTTGTAACGTCTTCCCCTTTAAGCAAAAGTGTGCCAGAATCAGGTTTTATGAGTCCGGCGATTATTTTTAGCATCGTGGTTTTTCCACACCCAGATTTGCCTAGAATACTCAGCGTTTTATGCGCATCAAGGGTAAAATTGAGATCCTTGACTACATGCTCGTAATTAAAACTTTTTGTGATATGCTGGACTTCAAGAAACATCAAACAAGATTTTTAAATACGTAGCGCTTGTTGAAATACAACAGCACCACGGGTGGAAAAATAAGCAGGCAGCAACTCAGCGCGCCGTAATAATAATTGGCTTCTTTAATAAATAGAAATACTTTTATGGTGAGCGTCTGCACTTTGCCCACGCCAATAATTGAGGTAAGGCCGTACTCGAACCAGGAGATCAAAAAGGTCTGAAAAAAACAGATGAGGAGCATGCTTTTAGCGAGTGGAAGCAAGACCTTAAAAAAGGTTTGCCGTGAAGTACCTCCCAAAGTGGCGACCAGATCTTCATAGCTTTTTATTTTTTTGTTCCAGAAGCTGCCAAAAAAGATCAGCGCGTACGGAAAAGCGACCAGAAACTGCGCCACGATCACACCGGTCACATTCCCAAACAAACCAATTTTCAGAAAGAAAAAACTAAGGCATGCGCCGAAAACCACCGGAGCCAAAACATATGGAAAATAGGCAAAAAGGGTCAAAATCCGCTTGTTTTTATGGTAAAATACCGCTCTACTGATCAGAAATCCACTGATCGTGGAAACCATTCCCACGGCAAGCGAAATAACTACGGAAATGATAAAACTCTGCAATAATCCCGCTTCAGAATTCAAGACCGTAACCCAATTTTTAAAACCAAAATAACCGGGCAGCACATCTGGAAACCGCCAACTTGAAGAAAGCGACAGCAACACCATAAAGATGAACGGGAAGGTTATCAGCAGTACGATCAGCGTTAATATATAAGGTTTCCAGCTAGATTTCATACACTGTTTTTCGTTTTGGTAAAAACAACAAAATGGCGGTTATTGAGACGACGATCGTGTAAATTACAGCGACCACGTAACCTTCTGAAATTTTGCTAAGGTCAAACTGGCGCGTTTCCCTAATGATCAAAACGGAAAGCATCTGCGGCGATTCCTGACCCAAAATGAGCGGCACCTCGTAAGCACCGAGCAAAAAGATAAAATAGAGTGCGATGAGCACCCCCGTTTTCTTCAAAATAATGGGCAAAACCACGCGCCGTGTTACTTGATTGACATTGGCGCCCAGCGCATGCGCAAGAATGGAAAGTTCTTCAATGCGTTCATTTTTATACGCATTCAGAAAAAGCAAAGTGAAAAACGGGACGAGCATGGTGATAAACGTGATTATAATGCCAAAAGCAAGCGAATCGTTCACTAAATCAGGGAACTGCGATGTTTTTTCAATCCAGCCCAACTGAAATGCGATCCGTGCAAAAAAGCCGCCTTTTGAAAATAATTGTATCATGAAAAAACCAGCCACGACCCCAGGAATGGCGAGTGGCAAATACAGCATAAAAGAAAGGAATTTCCTGTCCAGCTCCCTGCGGAACTTCAGCGTCACCCAAAGTGCGCCACCTATGGAAAGCACAAGCGAAACCAATGCAATTGCCACGCTATAACCAAAGGATTTAAGGAATTCCCCAGATATAAAAACCTGTTCCCAAAAGCGGGTGGTAAAACCATCATTCAGAATACCCAGTATGCCAAAACTGTAACCCAGCGCGTACAGAAACGCTGCAAAAAAAGGCACCACGCCAATGATCACAAAAAAAACAATGCCGAGTATGGAGCCTTTATTTTTCAATCACCTGGGTTCTAAAATCTTCATACAGCCGTATCATATATTCCGGGGCGGGTTCTTCAATCGCGTAGTCTTTTAAATCATCCATTTCCAGACCATACTGCCGTTGCGGTGCGTTTTTGAATTTTGTTGCCCATTCTTGTGGCAGGCGCTCCAAGTCAAGGACGGTATTGGAGTCCATACCATTGGCATGCGATTTTTCAAACTGCGCTGCTGGCGAGATCAGGAAATTGATCACCGCCATCGCACCAGCTTTGTTAGGCGCATTGTTCAAAATACCCATATAATTGGCGTTTTTTATCGTACCGTTTTCCCAGGCGTAGGAACGTACGGTTTTGGGATACAAACCACTGACTACTTTTTCTTCAATACCGCCCTCGCTAAAGCCAAAACCCAGATACAGTTCGCCGTTGGCAAGCAATTGACTCATTTTCGTTTGTTCTTTTGGGAACGTTTCGCCTTCTTTCCAGAAATATTTTTTGTTCCGGTTGATATACGCCCACAATTTTGTGGAAAGCCGTTTGTATTTTTCTTCGGAAAATGCGCCGTTGAGGCTGTTCGGACTTCCGCCAAGTTCTGCCAGGAAGCTTTTGAGTTGGGTCATGCCCGAAAAATCGTTACTTATCGTAAACGTGCCGGGATATTGCTTCACATAACTTTCGAGCTGGTCAAGATTGCGCGGCGGACTTGCCACTTTTGCCGAATCGTACACCATTGCCGCCTGGCCAATGCTCCACGGCGCTTCCATACCTTCAATAGGTTGCTGAAAATCTGTGTTGATGTAGCGGTCTTCCAGATTTATGAATTTAATATTCGGCAATTGCTCAATGAAAGGACCCCAGAGTCCGTCTATTTTGCGCAGTTGGAAAGAAGTTTCCCCATTGATCCACACAATATCTACTTGGCCGTTTTCAATACCTGCTTCTGTCTCGCCCATGACCAGTTGTACGATTTCAGGTCCCTGCCCACCGCTTATTTGGAGGTCAATATTAAATTTTTCTTTTACTTGGGGCACCACATAATTGTTCATATAATTATTGATCACCGGGCTGCCCTGCCACATCATCATATTTACGGTAGTTCCTTCCGCTTTCGCCGAAATATCCTCCCAGGAAGCCGTTTTTAGGCCAGAATCGTCAGTTTTCGGCTCGGAATTACAACTTATAAGAAGCATCAGTATTCCAATTATGCTGAAAATTTCAATTGATTTTTTCATGTAATTTATTGTATTCTTTTTGTTATTCAGGTAAAAACCCCTCCGCCTTCGGCACCTCCCCTTGAAAAAAAGGGGAGGAACTCTATTAATAATTAACCAGCAACATTTTCCCCTCCTTGGGAGGGGTTAGGGGAGGATTTCCCACCATACTTTACTATTGATATCATCGCCGCCCATACGCTTTACCGCTTCCTGATAATTGGCGCTGTTTGTCGCTTGTTCAGATTCAGGATATAAATAGCGTGCGGGATAACGGCCGTCGTTTAAATTGTCTGGGCCCGGTTTTAAAGCTGGAATCCCGGTACGGCGAATATTGAACCAGGCTTCATGCCCATTGGTGATGAGGCTGAGCCATTTTTGGGTCAATATTTTAACGAGATCATTATCCCGATTACCGGTAAGCGCTACAGCTTCCTGTTCAAAATAACCGTCAGGAACTTTGGTGCCATAATAATTGAAATTGCCCGCGATCGCATTTTGATAATAGGTTTGTGCGTTTCCGGCAATATACCCGCGGGCAGCGGCTTCCGCAAGGATAAACTGCACTTCGGCGTATTGCATATATTGGCCATTTACACCATCTGGCACATCACGATAAATCGACCCAAACAGCGAAATATCGTTCAAATTGACGTCTTTTTCACTGATAGTTTCCCGGTTCTGACCGTTCAAAAGGCCTTTAAATTGTGGATTTCCATTGGTGACGCTCAATTGGGTGGGTTTGTAAAGGATACTGATGCGGGGATCGTTCCATAATTTCAGAACAGAATCTACCGTTTTTGTCATTCTGTGTTCACCATACGCACCCAGCGCTGCGGTGAAAAATGGAAACTGGTTGGGCGCCGCGCTTAAGTAGGGAACAACTGCATTTTGCTCGTTAGATTCGATCAACATGCCAGAATCTGCCAGCGCCTGCATTTCAGAAAAATCCGTAAGTCGGTTGGAAATACGCAGCAAATAGCGCAGGCGCAAGGAATTGGCGAAACGTGTCCATTTTCCCAGATCGTTATTGAACATTACATCTCCGGCGATGCTGGTATTTGTGTTTTGCAATGTTACTGCAGAGCGTTGCAAAACAGCAAGTATCCCGGTTTCGGGAGCGGTATAAATACTTTCCTGGTTATCATATTTAGGGGTAAATTTTCCATCTTTTGCTTCCAGCGCTTCGGTATAGGGAACGTCGCCCCACATATCAGTAAGTTGGGAAAACAGGAAACTTTTTAATATATCGCCTACCGCGCCATAAGCTTCGTTGTATCCTGCGAGGTTTTCCATGGATTTGAGATCAGTCAACAATAGGAAAATCTGATCCCAATATGCGCTGTTCGATCCCATCTCGTAGCGATCAATACGTTCAAACTCCACACTTGCCGAAAACTGGGCAAGATAATCAGCCAGTAAAAAACCCTGATCATAAGTATTTGCATTGGCCTCAACAGTGATCACATTGGTCAATAAATATTGTGGGTCTACTTCGGGTGGCGAATTGGGATTTTCATTGAGTTCATCAAAATTAGTCGTACAACTCACGCCCATAAGGCACAAAAGACCGAATAAAAATAGATATATAGTTTTCATTTTCTTGCTCTTAAAATTGGGTTTTCAGGCTAAAGCCAAAATTGCGTGTGGATGGGTACGAGAAATCCTCTACGCCATATACGATATTGCGTTCCTGTAAAGCATTCAGTTCCGGATCAAAATGCGGATTTTCAGTAAACAGCAGCAGATTACTACCTACAATACCCACTTTTATGGTCGAAAAACCAATGGAATTGGTCAATTCTGAAGGGAAATTGTAATAAATGCTTACCTGGCGCAATTTGAGGTACGAGGCATCATACACCGCACTTTCCTCGTTGCCACGGTCGTAAAAATTATTATAATAAGAACTCGCGCTTACCGAAAGATCATTGGGGATATACATAGGATTTTCAGCTGTACCGGCATTCATGACCCCGTCGCCCACAATACGGTTTTCACGACCTACCAATGTTTCTTTCAACACTCCGGAAGTGCTTCCCAGCGCTTTGATCCTGGAAACGATGGTGCCGCCCTGGCGCCAGTCCCACAAAATCGTCAATCCAATATTTTTATAGCTAAAGTTATTGTTGAATCCCAAACTAAAATCAGGGTTGTAATTGCCCAGTTTCCGCAAGGTATTGTCCTGTACCGGGAAACCATTTGCATAAAGCGTTTCCCCGTCAATCTTTACAAACCCGGTACCGTACATATCGCCCACGCGGCCATTTTCCCTGGCGATGTAAAAAACCGCATTGGAACCGCCATTGAATATATTTGCTGAACCGGTTACAAACTGGTCCACACCTTCTGGAAGTTCGATCACGACACTACGGAAGGTGGAGAAATTCACGGAAGATTGCCAGCCAAAATCCCCTCCTTTTAAAATATCACCACTCAGCATAAGTTCCAGTCCACGTGTGCGCACCTTGCCGCCATTTACGTTATAATTTTGAAATCCGCTGCTGGAAGAAATGGGTCGGGAAATAATCTGATCCTTGCTTATATTTTGATATGCGGAAGCATCCAGCTGTATCCTTCCTTTGAGAAACCAGGCTTCCAGACCCAATTCGTAAGCATCCAGTCGTTCTGGTTTTAAATCGGCATTTTTAAGCACCGTTTCATTGGTTACCCGAAAGCTGGAACCGTAGTTTTGATTGAACTGAAAGTTCTGAGTATTTTGATACGGATCTGTATCATTGCCCACGCTGGCCGCGCTCAGTCGAAGTTTTAAAAACGAAATCGCTTCTGGCATCTCAAACATATTAGAAGCCACATAACTCAATCCTGCCGAATAATATCCGAAGGAATTGCTGCCATCGGGAAGCGTGCTGCTCCAATCGTTGCGAAAAGTCGCATCCAGGTACACCTGATTTTTATAGGCGATAGTCCCAAACGTGTATACGCTATTAATACGTTTGTCAAAAATCTGACTGTTGCCCTTTAGCGGCGTTCTAGAATTGGCTAAAGTGTAGATGTCCGGCAGTGCGAGCTGACTTGCTTCCGCATAAGAATAACTGATATCCTGATCAAAGCGGTTTGCACCGGCAGAAACCGAATACTCAAAATCCTCATTAAATTTATCTTTATAGGTAAGCAGCACGTCATTATTGAGTTCGCGGTATTTCACGTAATCCTCCCTATAACTTCCCTCTGGATTTTTATTGGTACTCTTTGCCCTTTTAAAAGCGCGGTTGTCCTGGTAAAAATCGAGTCCGCCGCGCACGGTTAATTTCAGCTTTTCAGAAAAATCATAAGTAGCGGAAACATTGCCCAGCACCCTGTTTTTATTAAAACTATTCGTATTTTCATATAAAGTTAGGTAGGGATTTGTCAACCACAGGTAATTAACATCAAAATGCTGCCTTCCTTCCTGGCCTGCCTGCCAATAATCGCGCATAGAGGCGATATTGGTCTGGCGCCCGGTCCAGTTAAAACCGTATAAAACATTTTCATAGCCGTAGCCCAGATTGGGGCGGTTACCGCTGCGCGTATTGATATAGTTCACAAAGGTGGAAACGCGTAAGTTGTCGCTGAGGTCCTGATCCAGGCTCAAAGCCAGTCCGTCACGATCAAAATCAGTATTGGGGACAATACCTTCATTGCGCAGGCTGGTGTATGATAGTCGGCTGCTGCCATTTTCCCCTGCGGAAGAAATCGCCACATTGTTTTGATAGGTAACTCCGGTATCAAAGAAATCACGCACATTATCAGGACGGGAAACCCAGGGTGTTGCGGTAATTTCAGTAAAAGAACCATCAGGGAATGTCCTCGCAATAACATCACCGCCCCGCACCGGATTGCCATTGATATCTGTTGACGGACTATCAAACTGGGCGATCAGCTGTCCCTGATCCAATCGTGGGCCATAACTGCTTATGCCGCCATCATTAACCCCGGCACCAATACCATTTTGAAAAGTATATTCACCATTAGAGCCGCCACCGTATTTATTTTGATAATCAGGCAAGGTAAGCAGCGTTTCAATGGTCAATGTACTGCTCGTACTTACGCCAAAACCGGGCTGGCGCCGGCCTCTTTTGGTCGTGATCAAAACGACGCCATTTGCGGCACGCGAACCGTAGAGCGCAGCAGAACCTGCTCCTTTTAAAATAGAAATGGAAGCGATATCATCTGGACTAAAATCTGCGCCGCCATTACCGTAATCCACTTCCTGCAGGGCGCCATCGTTTACCAGGTCACTGGTTATTTGATCATTGCTAATGGGCACACCATCCACCACAAAAAGCGGTTGATTCGTTCCGCTGAGCGAATTTTCACCTCGAATAATAATGCGGGACGAAGAACCCACACCAGAAGATCCATTAGTGATCTGAACTCCCGCCACTTGCCCGGCCAGGCTGTTCACCAGGTTGGTCATGGGAACTTCAGTAAGTTCTTCTTCGCCCACAATAGATACCGAAGAAGCAAGTGCCAGGCGTTCACGTTCTATTCCCAAAGCGGTTACCACTACGGCATCCAGCTCTTCCGAAGAGATATTCATTTTTATTTGTTGCGGTAGGTTCTCATTGATTACCGCTAGGGTAAGCGTTTCAAAACCTACGGAAGAAATCCTTATTTTAAACGAGCTCGCCGCGGTTTCCAAAGTAAAGTTCCCATTTTCACCGGTGGTTGTAAAGTTTTGGGTTCCTACCTCGTTTACAGTTGCAAAGGGTACCGGTAAACCAGTATTGTCAACGACTTGCGTAGTATAAGTCTGGGCCTGACCCATGGCAGTTATAATAAATAACTGCAAGCAGGCGAGTAATACTATTTTCATAGAATTTTAATAATGATAAATGTTGAAAGTACAAATGGATATGACAATCTATATCCCATGAATCATGGAATAGGTCAAGTCTAAAAGCTATTTGGGACTAAGCAGCCCTTTGTAGAGGCGGAGCCCGCAAAGGGCCTGTAGCGTAATAAGCTTGCTTTATAAAGAAAACTTTTATAGTCTCAAAACGGGAAATATTTTGATCGGGATACGCTCTGCTGATAAGGGCAAGAAGGGAATAGGGATTCTGGTTGACGAAGTTAAACAAGTCTTCGGCAGTATCAAGATCGTTAAGTTCAGCAAGAAAAAACAGGGAGTGATTTTTTGTAAAGATATTTGCGCAAAGCTGAGAACATAATTCCTCTTTTTGCCAGGGTAGATTTTTAAAATCAGAAGTCTCAAACTGAGAACGGTTAAGCCCTATTAGATAAGCACCCCCGTCACTGGAAGGGCCAATAACCGCCTTGCCCTTTTCCAGATGTTTTATTGCGCGTTCTATATGCGCTACCTCAAGTCCAGGAGTATCATTGCCAATAGAAATAACATTTTTATAACCCTGTTCAAAAAGCTGTTTAAAGGCATACGTAATGCGAGATGAAAAATTAGGACCCTTTTGTTTGCTCTCGTCCATCCAGACTACGTCCAGGCCAATTTCTGAAACAAGTTGAGCAGTTTTGCTTATAAGAACGTCAAAAACAACTTCGTTCGCATTTTTTCTACTGTTAAGCGTTTTACGGCATGCCTCTTCTTTCGCCGAAAGCGAGAATACAAGTAGGGCAGTAGATGAAGTTGGACTCTTAATGATTACAAATCGATAAAATAATTACCTTTATCATAAAGGCAATCGCAATATAACGAAGATTATTGAATTTAAACCTGTTTATTGACGCTCTAATCGGTATGATATTTAATTCCTAAATGTTCTTATATTTTGGCTTTGAGTTATAAAACGTCTGTTGTTCAATGAAATTGCCAGCAATTATTGAAAATAAAGTGTGTTTTGAAGGTAAATGATTTTAAAATTTAACATTCTTTTTAGCGTGTGTGTGTTTCCTTCAGATAATTTTGCGAGCATGAAGATCAATAGCCAACAAGTGAGGCAGTGGGGCAGCGTATTTTTTATACTGCTGTTGCTTGCTTTCAAATGTGCAGATCTTCACCAGTTTAGTCATGATAGTAAAAAAGTACAGGATCACTGTACCATTTGCCAGTTAGCGCACGCGCAATCGCATACGGATACGTACTTGCCACCGCAGCAAGTTGTTTTTGAACCTACTCTGACTCCCATTTCAGCCACTCCGGTTGTTGTGGTGTATAACTATACACTTAGTCCCGAACCTCTCTTTGGGATTTTTCTCAATAAAGCGCCCCCGGCAGTTTGTTAGATAGCACTTTGCTTTTATCTCCCATATAGGGGTAACTCCCTCAATTCTCAATTTTAAGTAATAGTCAGTTATTCAAGGCAATAGGCTTTGATGACCCTATTCTTATATCCAAATATTTTTTAGATGAACTATTTTAAGTTTTTCGCTTTCCTGTTCCTTTGTTGGTCAGGAAAAGCGCAACAATGCGATTTTACCTTATCGGGAAAAGTCGTTGATTTTCATGATGGCAGTATCCTTGTGGGTGCGGTGCTCAGTATAGAAAATCAGCAGATTTACGAGGTTACTGATCTTGACGGAAACTTTGTTTTGCGTGGGTTGTGCGCTGGTACTGCCCAGGTAACCATAACGCACCCAGAATGTGAGGTAAAGACCTTTACCATAAATGTTGATGACCATGCAACGCAAAATTTTCGGCTGGAACATCATACCGAGGAATTATCTAAAGTGACATTAAAAGGTGAGAAATACCATAGCGAAACGACCTCTAGTGCTGAAGAATCCCTAAAAACGGAAACCCTGGAAAATTTTAGTGGTGTCAGCCTGGGGGATGCGCTTAAAGAAGTAAGCGGTGTTTCTTCATTAAATACGGGGAGTACCGTGGTAAAGCCTATCATACAAGGGCTACATAGCAGCCGGGTGCTTATCATCAATAATGGTACGCGTATGGAAGATCAGGAATGGGGCGTGGAGCATGCACCTAACCTGGATGTTAATACCGCGGCAAATGTAACAGTGGTAAAAGGCGCTGGCGCGTTGCGTTATGGTGGAGATGCCGTAGGGGGCGTTATTGTAACAAATCCTGCGGTGGCGCCAGTAAAAGACACTCTTTTTGGGAAAACCATTTTTGGGGCCATGAGCAACGGCCGTGGTACTTCAACCACTTCGAGCCTAACGAAAGCGTACAAATCTGGACTGCACTTTACCGGTCAGGGAACGCTGAAATATTTTGGAGACCGGGAAGCGCCAGATTACGTGCTTTCCAACACCGGAAACCGCGAACAGGACTTTTCAGTAGGTGTGGGGTTGAATAAATTCACCTACGGTTTTGAGGCGTATTACAGCTATTATCATGCGAATATTGGCATTTTACGTGCTTCGCATATAGGAAGTGTAGGCGATCTGGTCTCGGCGATAAATGCAAATGAGCCCAATTATGTGCGGCCATTTACCTATGATATTGCTGCGCCACGACAGGATGTGAGTCATCAGTTGGCCAAGATCAATGTTTTTAAAAAGTTTGAAAATGCTGGAAAACTGGATCTTACGTATTCCTTTCAGCTAAACAACAGACAGGAATATGATATAAGACGTGGCGATGATCGTGATAAACCCTCGCTGGACTTGGAACTGACCACGCATACGGTAAATACCAACTTTGAGTGGAACTCTAATCCTGATTTTACAGCAAATTTTGGTGGTGAGGCGATGTATCAGGTCAATTTTCCAAATCCAGATACCGGCGTGCGCAGGTTGATACCTGATTATGACATGTACACCGCGGCCGGTTATGCCACACTGGATTATAACCTTTCAGAAAACCTGGTTCTCAACGCGGGTGCTCGTTACGATTATATACAGGTCAACGCCAAGAAATATTATCAAACGTCCCGCTGGGAAGAACGCGGTTATGATATGGATTTTGGAACTATTGTACAACAGGATTTAGGTGATGAACTGTACACAACACCAGATTTTCAGTACAATAACCTTTCAGCGACCATGGGTGCAAAATATACTTTTAGCGACTATTTGACAGGACGTATAAACCTGAGTTCTGCGTCACGCGCACCTAATCCTGCAGAATTGTTTAGTGATGGTCTGCACCATTCCGCAGCGATTATTGAACTGGGCGATCTTCGGTTAAATAAGGAGCAATCGTATAAAGCCAGTGTTTCGCTTGATGGATCAGTGGGGGATTTTAGCTTCGGTTTAAATCCATTTTACAACCGAATCGACGATTTTATAATCCTGGAGCCCGATGCGGTAGAACAAACCACGCGGGGCGCCTTTCCGGTTTATGAATACCGCCAGGTCAACGCGCGATTGTTTGGAATAGATGTGAATGCAAGGTATCGTTTTGACCAGCATTTTGACCTTGACGGAAGTTTTTCCTATGTAAATGGAGAGGATCTCACCCGCAACCGACCGCTGATAGATATGCCCGCGCCCAACTGGACCAACACGCTTACCTACCGAAATGAAAAGATGAATAATCTTACCCTTGGACTGCGCAGTCAAAGTGTATTTGAACAAAAACGCTTTCCAGATAATGATTTTACGGTAGAAGTGTTGCAGGATAATGGAGAACGAGTAGACCAGACCGTGCGTGTAAGTCAGCCGCCAGCCGGGTATAACTTATTCCATTTTACCTCAAGTATTGATTTTAAAGTAGCGCAACATTCCAACCTTACGCTAGGTTTGTATGTTGACAATATTTTAGATACCAATTATAGAGAATACCTAAACCGCCAACGCTATTACGTTGATGATCTGGGCAGAAATTTTAGAATACAACTCAAATTCAATTATTAATAATCAATTTTAAATTTTATACTATGAAAACAATCAAATTAATGAGTCTTCTGGCAATATCAGCAACAATTTTCACGGGCTGTTCAAATGATGATGATAGCATTCCTGAACAAGTAAATCAAGAAGAAGTAGTCACCACGATGAACGTTACATTAACCGGCCCGAGTGGAAATATAGTAACCTTAAAGTCCTATGACGCAGATGGCGACGGACCTAAAGCTCCAGAACTTACCGTAAGCGGTGCATTAGCTGCAAACACCATTTATAGCGGTGAGGTAGAATTGCTGAATGAAACGGAAACCCCAGTGGAAAATACCACTTTGGAAATCATGGAGGAAAATGATGAACACCAGTTTTTCTTTTCAAACTCTGATGCACTAGAGGTTTCTTTTGCCTACGCAGATACCGAAAATGATTATGATGATGACCCGACCAATGATGACGAGGATGCAAACCCGGTAGGGATCTTGTTTACGCTTTCAACCTTAGAGGCAAGCTCTGGTACAGTTTCTATCGTATTGGTTCATCAGCCAGACAAAGATGCGTCAGGCGTTGTGCAGGGTGATAGGGCCAACGCCGGTGGTGAGGAAGATTTTGTAGCAAGCTTTCCTGTAACCATTCAATAAATAGCAAAAACTGGTCTATTTTTGGCTAAAAAGCCCCTAAAATCAACGATTTTAGGGGCTTTTTTTAATGATTTTTTCCACTGAATATTTGCCTATTTAAAGCTGAAAATCATGGAGAAAGCACCTATTTTAAAACTTCGGTAAGAAATCGTGTTATTTCTAATGTAAGCCAATTTCAAATAATAATAATAACAATAGGAATAATCAATACTTATTCAACCTTCCCAAGTAAACTCTCATTGAACAATTTCAAAATTCTGCGGTATTCATCGGTCCAGCTGCTGGGTTCTACAAAACCGTGGCTTTCTACCGGAAATAGGGCCATTTCCCAATTTTCTTTTCCCAGTTCGATCAAACGTTGTGATAAGCGTACCACATCCTGAAAATGTACATTGGTATCTACCATACCGTGCTCAATAAGTAAATCGCCTTCTAAGCCTTCAGCAAAATAAATAGGGGAGGAGCGCTTGTAAGCAATAGGATCATTTGATGGTTCGTTGAGAATGTTTGCGGTGTAGCCATGGTTGTAGTGCGCCCAGTCTGTCACAGACCTTAGGGCTGCTCCCGCCTGAAAGGTTTCGGGTTCATTGAACATGGCCATCAGTGTGATAAACCCCCCGTAACTACCGCCATAAATACCTACTTTCTGCGGATTTATACCATAATTTTCCACTAAATACTTCACGCCATCTACCTGGTCGCTGAGGTCTTTTCCACCCATATGGCGGTAAATCGCGGTGCGCCAGTCGCGGCCGTAACCAGCGCTGCCACGGTAATCAATATCAATGACCGTGTAGCCCAGATCGGTTAGCATATTGTTGAACATGTATTCCCTGAAATAGCTGGACCACCATTTATGTACATTTTGTAGATATCCTGCTCCATGTACAAAAACCACCGCGGCATTATTTTTTACACTATCTGCCGGTACGTAAAGTCGGGCAGGAACCATGGCGCCGTCACTTCCTTTAAAATTGACCTGTTTAGGATCGCGCCAGTTATAACTTTTAAAAGCCTCGCTCTGGCCCTGCGTCAATTGCTCCGCTTCAGCGTTTGCGCGGGTTTTCTTTAAGTACAGTTCCCATGGTTGATTGCTGTAGGAATGGAGAATGGCCATATTCTTTTCATCTGGCGAAAGATGAACTTCGTTATTCCCTTCCATCGTGGTCAGTTTTTCCATTTTACCGCCCATTAGCGGCATTTTATAAAAATGGCGTTCGCCGGGGCCAACTTCTGAAGTGGTGAGAAACCATGACTTTTTATCATTAGACAAAAACGGATCAAACACCTCAAAATCCCCTTTTGTAAGGTCGTTTTTAGTGCCATTTTCTACATTTAGCAGGTATAAATGGGAGTAACCGCTCGCTTCTGATTGAAAATAAATGTGCTTGTTATCAGGAAGCCAACCCATGGTGCCGCCACCATAACTCCAGCCAATCCCGGGACCGGCAATCCATGCTTCGTCGCGCTGGCGGTCAAGGGATTTTAAGCTCCCATCTTCTAGGTTTATTTCCGCGATCCAGCGGTCTTTGTTGTCCTTAGAACGTATATTGACAATCGCTTTTTCGCCGGAAGGGGAAAAGTAAGCGTTTGAAAGAATTACTTCGCGTTCTTCTTCTTTCCAGTCTTTATCTGGATAATCTTCAATGTAATCTGGCAGGTCCTTTATTCCCGGCAAATCGGTGGTTTCAACCCTATAAACGGTGTCTTTTTGTACGTTGTAAATGGCAAGTTCTACTTTGGTTTCTTCGTCCCCCACTTTAGTACGGGCATTGAGGTCTGTGGTATAACCAGAAGCGTCTACATAGTTAGGCACTTCTGTAGATTTTCCGCGTTCACGGGTGATGAGGTTGAAAGTGATGTAATCGCCATTAGGCGCAACGGTTAAATCGCTCATGGAACGATCTTCAAGATAAAAGGCAAAAGGCGTTTTCTTGGCAAGGATTTCGTTATAGTCCTCGGTTCTTTCTTCGTTTTCTTCGCGTTCATTTACCACTTGCAGCAGTTCGCGATTCTCATCTTCCAGCCACTGGTCTTTTTCAGATAATTTTTTGTCCTTGTCCTCTGGTGCTTTGCCTTCCAGGATATTGGTAAGTTTTTTCAGACTCCCCGCTGCCAGATCATATTGAAACGCATTATTGCCATACGTAAAGGTAATCTGATTGTCATCTTGCATAAAAGTGGGATCCTGAATGCGGGAATCGAGCTGTAATAATTCTTTTTTGGCATCTTTTTTTACGTCATATATATAGAGTACGCCATCTTCTGTAAATATTTTTTTTGTTTTATTGTCATTAAACGTTCCGTAGGAAGAAATTCTGTTTTTTTTCTCGGATAGACTTACTTTTTCAATAGTATCCTGATTGTTTATGCTGATTTTATACAAGGAATCTGCCGGATTTTTCTCAGGATTGTATTTAAAGTAAATGGTTTTACCCTGCGGCCCCCATTCGATATCAGAAGGGAAAGTCCCCATCCATTGAGAATCTTGCATAATTTTCCCTACCGAAAGCGGACTTGTCTGCGCCAGGACATTTGTGAATGAGAAGAGAAAAATAATACTGGATAATAGAAGTAGAGAGGTTGATTTGTATGCCATAGGAGTTAATGCTTTACAGTAATGTGAGAAAGCAATATACCTAAAAAGGAGGGTTTAGAACGGTTAAAAATCGTCAAAAAATAGTAGTATTCAGTGGATTTAAGAAGTAATTTATTAGATAAGTGCTACTATAAATCGAAAACTTAAAAACATGATTTAAGCATTTATCTGAATTGAAAAATCTAATAATCTATGTCTGAATCACCTCACTGAAAAATAGATTTTTTAATGATTTGTGCCAAAAAAAGTGCAATTTCAATACGGTTTAATTTGTGTTAAAAAAATGTGATTAATATAATTTAAGAAGTTTAAAGTGATCTTTGTGATATTGAGAATAGTTCAAAAATAAGCTTCAAGAAATGTATAATTTACATTTAATAAGTGTTATTTTAAGTAATAAATTGTTTTCTTACAATTATTCTTGGTAATACTGGTTAATATTTTTTTCTAATTCGTTTTGGATAGTCAAATTATTAGTTAATATTGTTGTAGGTTTTTAAATCATCTTAATAGTGTAGAAATCGTTTTCGCTGACAAAGACGAATACACTTAACTAACTTACAAAACTACTATGAGTAAAAATTACTATTGCAATTCAAAAAAACGGATGAAGTATCCTTCCGTTGTAAAAACCGGGATTTTTTCACTGATGGTCTGTTTGGGACATCAGTCAATAACAGCCAACGTTTTTGAAAGTGGAGGTTCATTAAATAGCGAATACGTGCAAACAACGGTGAGTGGTACCGTAACCGATGCAAATGGTAACCCGCTCCCGGGAGCGAGCGTACTGGTAAAAGGGACTACCATAGGTGCACAAACCGACTTTGACGGAAATTATAGCATAGATGCTCCTGGCGATGCAACATTGGTAATAAGTTATGTGGGTTTTCAAACGCAGGAAATTGCCATCAATAATCAGACAGCCGTAAATGTTTCACTTGCTGAAGATGCGGGTCAACTGGATGAAGTGGTCGTGGTAGGTTATGGTACACAACGTAAGCAGGATCTAACCGGTGCCATCTCTGTGGTCAAGGTAGACGAGCTTGTACAGCAACCCTCTGCACAAATTACAAGTCAATTACAGGGCCGGGTCTCTGGTGTTACCATTACTGGCGGCGGCCAGCCTGGACAGGCGCCTCAGATTAAAGTGCGTGGTGCAAATACCTTTGGTAATAACAACCCACTTTATGTTGTAGATGGTATCCCCACGGAAACCATTCAGGATATAAACCCTAACGATATTGAAAGTCTTCAGGTTTTAAAAGATGCGGCATCAGCTTCTATATATGGAGCCAGGGCTGCAAATGGTGTTATCATCGTAACCACTAAAAAAGGAAAAGGTAAAATGCGCGTATCTTATGATTCTTATTATGGGATGCAGCTTGTACAAAAAGGAAACCCCTGGGACATGCTTTCCCCCCAGGAGCAAGCTGAGCTTACTTTTCAAGCAATAAGGAATACAAATCCTGGTGTGGCTATTAGCCATAATCAATATGGCAATGGACCAGACCCTGTATTGCCTAACTATATAGCACCCGTAGGTGTTAACAGTGTAGATGAATCGTTGTATAATGTTAATCCATTATATACTAATCCCAATGATTTGAATAATTTCTATAGGATCGTAGAGGCAAATAAACAAGGAACCAATTGGTTTCAGGAAATTTTTGACTCGGCCAGTATCACAAGCCATAACGTATCTGTAAGTAATGGGACGGAAAAGGGGAGCTATTTCTTGTCCATGAATTATTTCAACCAGCAGGGAACAATTGAAAATACATACCTTAAAAGATATACTGTGCGCGCTAATGCAACCTATAATATCAATGACAACATTCGCATAGGACAAAATTTTAGTTTTGCGGTGCGTGACAACCCAACAATAGATGCACTTACAGAAGGAAGTGTTATAGGTATGGCGTTTAGGGAATTACCTATTATACCAGTATATGACATACGTGGTAACTATGCAGGGTCTTTTGGTTCTGACCTGGGTAACGCTAAAAACCCGGTAGCCATTGCACAGCGCAGAAAGAATAACAGAGGTGTTTCCAACAGGTTTTTTGGAAACGTATTTGCCGAAGTTGACTTTTTAGATCACTTTACCTTTAGAACAAGCTATGGCGGTCAGTACCTGTCAAATAGTTTTAATTCTTTTCAGTTCCCAGAATATGAAAACGCTGAAAATCTGAACGTTAATCAATATACAGAAACTTCTCAAACCAATTATAACTGGACCTGGACCAACACCCTACAGTATAAGAACGTTTTTGCCGATAAACATAATGTAACCGTTCTGGTGGGTACAGAAGCTTATCAAAATAGAGGTAGGGAATTAGGAGGAACTACACAAAGTTATTTTTCTTTTGATCCCAACTATGTGAATTTAGATACAGGGGCCGGTACCCAAACAAATACCAGTTTCCAGTATGCTGATGCACTTTCATCTGTTTTCGGTAGATTGGATTATAACTTCAATGATAGATATTTGTTAAGTGCAACCATACGACGTGATGGTTCCTCAAGATTCTTGAATGAGCAGTACGGCTGGTTTCCTGCCGCATCTGTAGGTTGGAATATTTTAAATGAATCCTTTATGCCAGAAGCTGACTGGTTGAACGATCTAAAAATCCGCGCGGGTTATGGTGTTCGTGGTAATCAAATAAATGTTACGCCACCTAACGCTTTTACAACCTTTGGGGGTGTTCAAACGAACTCTTATTATGATATTACAGGTAGTAATAATACATTGACGGAAGGATTTAGACAGTTACGTATAGGGAATCCAGATGCTAAATGGGAGCGGGATGCAGATTCTAACTTCGGTATAGATGCTTCTTTATTCAATAGTACTGTACAATTGAGCGCAGATTATTACAGGAAAGATATTACTGATTTACTTTACAATCCTAATCTGGTTGCAACAGAGGGAACTGCCACTGTTCCATTTCAAAACGTAGCAGAAATGAGAAATACTGGTTTTGATATAGACCTTTCTACTTACTTTAATCTTACCGATGACTTAAGGTTAAACACTTCCGTTACCTTCACCAGTTATAATAATGAAATCATCAAATTATCTGATGGTATTCAGTTTTTTGACGCGGAAGGAAGACGTTTTAATGGTAGTAATATCATTAGAAACCAGGCGGGCCATTCTTTGAGTCAATTTTTTGGTTACCAGACAACAGGTTTCTGGAATTCCCAGGCAGAAATAGATCAGGCAAACCAGGCAGCCATTGCAGCTACTGGAAATAACAATGCCCTCTACCAATCTGATGTAGCTGTAGGTCGTTTTAGATATGCAGACACAAACGGTGATAACCAAATCACTGATGCTGACCGTACGTTCTTGGGTAATCCAAATCCAGACTTTACCTATGGCCTCAACATAGAACTGATGTATAAAAACTGGGATTTTAGCATGTTTTTGTATGGTTCGCAAGGTAATGATATCTGGAATCAGGTTAAATGGTGGACAGACTTTTATAGCTCTTTTGTAGGGGCGAAAAGTACTACGGCCCTCTATGATTCCTGGACACCTCAAAATATGAATGCATCTGCACCTATACAGCAAACAACAGGATCTTTTAGCCTTGCAGATGTGCCTAATTCTTATTTTGTTGAAGATGGTTCCTATTTGAGGGCAAAACAAATTCAATTAGGCTATTCATTGCCTACAGAAATGCTTGAAAAAATAAGCATTAGCAAACTTCGTATATATGCGCAAATGGCGAATGCATTTACCATAACTTCTTATTCTGGTATAGATCCTGAAATCGCAGGTGGAGGAGCTACTAATACGGGAATAGATGAAGGGGCTTATCCTAACCAAAGACAAATAATATTTGGTCTAAATGCATCCTTTTAAATTAAGCTATATAAAGAATCATAAAAGAAAAATCATGAGAATCATAAAAAATATAAGCTCATTTTGCATTCCTGTACTTGGGGTGTTTTTAATAACCGCCTGTTCAGATAATTTTCTTGAACAACCTGCTCAGGGCTCTTTGAGCAATGAACTAGTTAGTAATACTGATGGAGTTCAAAAACTCCTCATTGGTGCTTACGGAGCTTTAGATGGTCAACAGGATGCTGACAATGCTCTGGGTGGAGGAGGTCCCTGGGAAGCTGCCTCAGATAACTGGGTCTATGGTACAGTAGCTGGGGGTGAAGCCAGTAAAGGAAGTTTTGGTGGTGACCAACCCGCTATTGATCAAATCGTAAAATTCATTTCAAACCCTTCAAACGGTTATTATAATACCAAATGGAAGGCACTTTACGAAGGCGTTGTACGTACTAATAATACATTACGATTGTTAGATAATGTTGAGGATATTACAGATGCTGATAGATTAAATATTGAGGCGCAGGCTCGTTTCTTAAGAGGGCACTATTATTTTGAGCTTAAGAAAATGTGGAATATGGTACCCTGGATAGATGAGACTACCGAGGATGCCAATAAACCCAATGATATGGATATCTGGCCTATGATAGAAGCTGATTTCCAGTTTGCCTATGAAAATTTGCCTGCAACGCAACCAGAATTTGCACGGGCAAATAAATGGGCAGCGGGATCCTATTTAGGTAAGACTTACCTCTATCAAGAAAAATTTGCTGAGGCGCAGCAGATTTTAGGTACAGTAATATCTTCAGGAGTTAACTCTGGAGGGGTTGCCTATGATCTTGTTCCCTTCTTTAAGGATAACTTTGACGCTGCTACAGAAAACAATTCAGAAACCGTTTTTGATATTCAAATGGTAGCAAATGATGGTACGGGAACTATTACAAATTCCCGTCAGGGTAGTAAATTGAACTTTCCATACAACAGTCCGTTTAGATGCTGTGGGTTTTATCAACCTTCACAGGATTTAATGAATTCTTATAGAACAGATGCGGCTACAGGTCTACCTTTTATTGAAAATTACAATGATGAACCCGTAAAAAATGATCAGGGTATAGGTTCTGATGATTCCTTCACACCTTATGAGGGGTCTTTAGATCCTCGAGCGGACTGGACTATAGGTAGAAGAGGGGTTCCTTATCATGACTGGGGTTATCATCCAGGTGCTGCTTGGGTACGAGAGCAGAGTTATGGTGGACCCTATGCACCTAAGAAAAGTGTATATAGACAGGCAACTCAGGATATTTATGCAGATCAAAGTTCATGGGCACCAGGTACGGCAATCAATGTTTCAATTATTCGCTTTGCAGATGTATTACTAATGGCAGCCGAAGCTGAAGCTCAGATCGGTAATCTTGGTGCAGCAATGGATTATGTGAATCAAGTGCGGGAACGTGCTTCAAATGAAGATGGGTTCCTTAAGGATTATCTTGATCCCAATAAACCGTTGGATGGTTTTGATGAAAGTGAAAATGCTGCCAATTATAACATAGCGCCTTATACGATGACTCAGTTCTCATCACAAGAAACCGCTCTGGATGCTATTTATTTTGAACGCAAACTGGAACTGGCCATGGAAGGTCATCGCTTTTTTGATCTTGTGCGCTGGGGAATTGCCGAAGAAACATTAAATGCTTATTTTGAGTATCAAGGCGATATCACTACAGATGTACGTGGTGGAAGGTTTGTTAGCGGTAAAAACGAGTACTATCCTATTCCTCAGGTTCAGATTGACCTGAGTGTTGGTCCAGATGGAACTCCTTTGCTAATGCAAAATCCAGGATATTAAATTTTAATTTTCTGATATGGCCGGTGTATATCAAGCCATATATTTCACAGGAAGTCTAATGAAAAGGCCCAATAACCGTCAGGTTATTGGGCTTTTTTCGACAATAGAATTAACATTTTGAAACGTAATTTGATGGCTTGAGAATATTTAATGATTTGGTATGATGTAATAGAAGAAACTTTAGACAACTTGAGCAGAATTAAGATCTTTTCTAGAAATATATTAATTTTAAACATTTAAGGTTCAATAGCATATATGATAGTTACAAGTGATCGCAGTCCTGAACTTGATAGGGATATCAATAATATAGCGGGTATCAAGGCAATAGTGCCGCTTCTTAATGTTGTATGTCGCACTACAGGTATGGGTTTTGCTGCCGTAGCCCGAGTTACAGATTCTAAATGGATTACCTGTTTGTCTCAGGACGAGATAGGCTTCGGGCTTACTACAGGTGATGAATTAGATTTACAGACTACATTATGCAATGAAATCATGCAGTATCCTGATCCCATAATTATTGAACACGTTGATGAAGATGAGGAATATCACGATCACCACACCCCGGCTAAATATGGTTTCCAGAGTTATATTTCATACCCTATTTTTAGACGTGACGGTCATTTTTTCGGAACCCTCTGTGCTATTGACCCGAGTCCTGCGAAGTTGAAAAACAGACAGACTAAAGAGCTCTTTGAACTTTTTGCTCAGCTAATATCCTATCATCTGGCGACCGTAGAAGACTTAGAGCAACTTACTACAAATTTGAGGAATGAGCGTACCTCTGGTGAGCTAAGGGAGACTTTTATTGCCATACTTGCACATGACCTTAGAAACCCTGTGGGAACAACAAGAATGTGTGCAGATATGCTTCTTCAGATGGAGTCTCTTTCTGAAAGAGGGATGAAGGTTGCGGAGAACATAAAATCAACATCTTACCGTATGCAGCGCTTGATTGATAATCTTCTCAGTTTTGCAAAAGGGAACCTGGGGGACGGTATTAACCTCAACCTCAGTGCTGATATGAATCTGTTGCGAGAAAATATAAGTCAAGTAGTAAATGAAATCAGGACGTTAGATTCTAATCACACAATAACTACTGCCATAGAACTGGATCACCTGGTAATATGTGATGCCACAAGAATAGGCCAATTGCTTTCCAATTTACTCAGTAATGCCGTAAAGCATGGTGAGAATGGAGGTACCATTGACCTGGAGATAAACACAAAAAATGGTTCATTGAATTTTGAAGTGTCCAATACAGGAAAAGAGATAGAACAGCATAGACTTGACCAACTCTTTAAACCTTTTATTGGCCAGGATTCTACCTATAATAGAAATGGCCTTGGTCTGGGTCTTTATATATGTTTGGAAATTGCGAAGGCCCACGGCGGGAAGATTAAGGTAGATACCAATTCAGAACGTACAACCTTTACTTTCAGCATGCCATTAGAAAATAAGGTTCTAGAGAAATTGGACTAAAAATGAAGTATTTATCAGGGGCATTAAGTAGTATACACAGAAGTTTCTTTTTCATAAATAGCCTCACTAGGTAATGGCTCCCGCTCATGCTACGATATTGCCCTATTTTAAAGCCTTAAAAATTTATACAGAGAATGCATTTTGTCTTGATTGCAATATGTAAAAGATATACTAATGTCGCTTAATGAGTTAGAATATAGGCTTAACTTTCCTTTTAATTGCGCTCTGAAGCGATAGTATTTGAATAAAGAAGTTTACTATGGAATATAAAAAATACCCTCAAACCCAGGAGATCGAACTCCAATTAAACGGAAACATAGAGAAAATTGCAATTTCTCCCTGGACTACATTGTTGGATGCCCTACGGGAACACATAAAATTAACCGGAACTAAAAAGGGATGCGATCATGGTCAGTGCGGTGCGTGTACAGTTTTAGTGGATGGTAAAGCTGTCAATTCCTGTCTTAGCTTGGCTGTTATGCAACAGGGAAAAGAAATTATTACCGTAGAAGGTTTATCTAAGGGAGATAACCTCCATCCCGTACAACAAGCTTTTCTGGATCATGATGCTTTTCAATGTGGTTATTGTACCCCCGGCCAGATCTGCGCCACAGTGGGTCTGTTGAACATGGATAAAGGTAAAACGCCAGATGAAATCAGGGATCTTATGAGTGGTAACATATGCCGCTGTGGCGCTTATGCAAACATCTACAAGGTTATTGAAGAGATGAAACAAAAAAATGTGCAGGGCATTTAAAAACTGTCTGTAGCATAGTTCATTTTCTTACTTATTATAAACCAACTATCATGAACAATTTTTCTTTAACACAGGTTGATTCTATATCTGTAGCTGTTGATAAAGCTACTGAGGATACTATAGGCAACCGTTATATAGCAGGAGGCACTAACCTGATAGACCTCATGAAATACCGAGTGGAAAATCCAGGGCATTTGCTGGATATAAACGCGCTCGGACTTTCAGAAATAGAGACGCTTCCAGATGCAGGTCTACGTCTGGGCGCCACAGCTACGAATGCGGATACAGCATATAATGAAGAGGTGGAAAAGAAATATCCCCTTTTGCAAAAAGCGATCCTAAGTGGTGCTTCAACCCAGCTTCGCAACATGGCCACTGATGGTGGAAACCTTTTGCAGCGCACGCGTTGCTACTATTTTTATGATACGGCTACCCCCTGCAACAAGCGGGAGCCTGGTAGTGGTTGTTCCGCAATTGGCGGTTTCAATCGTATACATGCCATCCTGGGAACCAGCGATTCCTGTATAGCGACCCATCCTTCTGACATGTGTGTCGCCCTGGCAGCGCTTGATGCTACGGTACAGGTAACGGGAGATCAGGGATCACGCAGCATACCCATTCTGGAATTTCACCGTTTGCCAGGCGATAAACCAGAAAAAGATACGAATCTTCAACCTGGCGAACTCATAACTTCTATTGACCTGCCGGAAAAAGGTTTTTCACAGCATTTTGAATATTTAAAGGTCAGGGACAGACGTTCATACGCCTTTGCTCTGGTATCTGTAGCAGCGGCAATTGAAATGGATGGTGAGCATATAAAAGATTTACGGGTGGCCCTAGGAGGGGTTGCGCACAAGCCATGGCGCCTGGCAGAACTAGAAAAGGATTATGTAGGTAAAACGCCAAATCGCAAGCATTTTGAAGAATTTGCAGAAAAGCTAATTTCAGGTGCAAAAGGTTTTGGTGACAATGATTTTAAGATTGATCTGGCCAAAAAAAGTATCGTTAGGGCATTATTAACCGCATTAGAGAGTAAAAAATGATAGCAACAAATCAATTTATGGGAGCGGCAACCTCCCGCGTGGACGGTCATCAAAAAGTTACTGGTTCGGCTAAATACAGTGCTGAATTCAATCCACCAGATATGGTGTACGGTTATATAGCGAACAGTACGATAGCTACAGGAACAATCACAAAAATAGATTCTCAAAAAGCGCTTCAAATTGAAGGGGTAAAAGAGGTGATAACACATGAGAATGTACCTGTTTCCGTTAAGGTCAATGCAGACTATAGCGATCCCCTTGCCCCTCCGGGGGGCAGTCCTTTCCGGCCACTTTACAATGACAAAGTGCTTTATAATGGCCAGCCCATTGCACTTGTGGTTGCAGACACTTTTGAAATTGCCCGCTACGCGGCGGGTTTGATAACCGTTACTTATGAAGCTGAAGGTTCAAGCGCCATCGATTTAAAAGAAAATTTAGGGAACGCTTTCAAGGATGATGATATACCAGAACCAGCTGAATCTCGCGGTAATGCCAAAAAAGCTTTTGCTGATGCAGAAGTCAAAGTAGAGGCTGCATATCTCTTGCCCAGGGAATATCACAACCCTATGGAAACCTTTGCCACCGTAGCGATCTGGAACGATCAGGAGGAAAGTTTTCTTATTTATGACAAGATACAGGGAGTAGGGAGCAGTCAAAAATACATTAGCGGTATTTTTAACCTTGATAAAGAAAAAGTACGTGTCAAATCAGAATTTGTGGGTGGTGGATTTGGTTCCGGGTTACGACCACAATATCAGTTGTTTTTTGCCGCAGTGGCAGCAAAAATGCTCAACCTACCCATAAAAGTTGTCATGACACGGCAGCAAATGTTTTCTTTTGGGCATCGCCCGGCATGTTTTCAGGAATTTAAGCTAGGGGCAGATAAGAAGGGAAAACTTACTTCCCTGACGCATCATGCTTATGGTGAAACTTCCCAATTTGAAAAATATACGGAGACCATCGTAGATTGGTCTGGGTTAATGTACACGTGTGATAACATAGCGCTGGATTATAAACTGGTGCCCTTAGATGTATATACGCCTAATGATATGCGGGCACCGGGAGGAGCGACCGGGATGTATGGTCTGGAGTGCGCGATGGACGAACTGGCGGTTGCCGCGGGTATTGATCCGCTCGATTTGCGCCTGATCAATTATGCCGAAAAAGATCAGAATGAAGACAAACCTTTTTCGAGTAAAGAGCTCAGGGCATGTTATAGCAGAGCTGCGGAAAAGTTTGGCTGGGATAAGCGCAAGGCAGAGCCCAGAAGCAATAAGAATGGCAATATACTTATAGGGCATGGTGTTGCAACCGGGGTGTGGGAAGCCATGCAGCAAAAAGCTTCCGCAAAGGCCATTTTCACTAAAGAAGGCAATCTTACCGTGCTTTCTGGTACTGCGGATATTGGTACGGGTACCTATACCGTGATGACACAAATTGCAGCAGAAATTCTGGGTCTTCCGCTGGACAATGTAAGTTTTAAGCTAGGGGATACCGAATTACCCAAAGCCCCCATACAAGGCGGTTCATGGACGGTTTCTTCTGTAGGCTCTGCCGTTAAGTTGGTTTGTATCGAACTCCGGGAGAAGCTCTTTGAACTTGCCGAAGAAACACACCCTAAATTGTTAGAAGGGGAAATGATAGAAGATGCCAGTTTTGAGAACGGTACACTGGTTTTACGTTCTGGAAAATCCATTAATTATATAGATATAATGGATGCCGCCCAGAAAAATACGATTGAAGAAAGTATAAATACCGAGCCAGAGGATGAGCGTGAAAATTATTCCTGTTACACCCATTCCTGTGTTATGGTTGAGGTACATGTAGATAGTGAACTGGGAGTGATTCATGTTCCACGTGTGGTTAGTGCTATAGCAGGAGGAAAAATCATAAACCCTAAAACCGCGGAAAGCCAAATTATGGGAGGTATCGTCTGGGGACTTGGTATGGCGCTAGAGGAAGTGGGAATGATGGATGCCAGAAATGGTAGGGTCATGAATGCCAATCTTGCTGAATATCACGTACCCGTAAACGCCGATATTGAAGAACTGGAAGTGATATTTGTAGAAGAAAACGATGAAATTGTAAACCCGTTAGGGGCTAAAGGCCTGGGAGAAATTGGGATGGTAGGTGTTGCCGCGGCGGTCGCAAATGCTATCTATAACGCAACTGGAAAGAGAATTAGGGAGTTGCCCATTACTTTGGATAAGTTATTATAAGTATGAGAAGTCTGAATAGCTAAAAACCTCAATAAAATAGGAATTTTACCTGTTTTATTGGAGTTTTCGTTAATATTTATAATTCTTTTTGTTGAACCTGTATTAGTTCACTACCATATGGGGGCGATTAAATATTCCCAACTGGAGAAGAACTTTGGATGGATACCATCCGTGCCATTTTGGGAAGTGAAGGTACTATTATGGGAAAAGCCGAGGCATTTGATACCAACACCTTAGGTAAATTGCCCAATTCGCTAAAAATGAAAATTTTGATTTAAAAAAAAATTGAGAAATAATCCCAGTACTGGTATAGAGTACCGGTTTGATTTGTATAGCTACTGCAAAACGTGGGTGGAACGCGGTTTATAATTCAAAAAATCATTTACTTGATCTATCGTACCGCTATCTTTATCATCTTTGTAGTCTAAATAAATGTAGCCTATCTTCTTTAAATGCCCATAGACCTCACATAGCTGACTGCTAGAATAATAACAGGTTCCTTTAAACCTTCCTTTATTTGCATAGAAAACACTTTCGGTAAGCAATAAATAGGAATCACTTACAATGTTGTTTTTAAGAAGTTTGTGTGCCTCAATAACCGTTTTACCATAGAGTTTTTCAAAATTACTAATCGAATAGGTTGACAATTCGCCATAATGTGCAATCAGTTTTAAAGAAAGATTGATTTCAAAACCATTTTCTTTGCTTAGTTGTAGGATCTTTTCTGTGAAAGACTCCAGCATGACTTCATATTGATTTTTGATCTGAATAGGAGTTAAGGGAACCTTGGTATAAAACAAAACGGCGTCCCCTTCTATTTCTGAAATTTTAAGGTCAAGTATATTATTGTTAAGGATAACCTGCAGCAGTTGCTTTGTAATCTCACGCCCTGCGTTAAATTCAGTTTCATTTACAAATTTTGTAAATCCGCTAATGTCCGGAATTAGTAGTGTTCCCTCAAAGGAACTATCCAAAGGCTGAAGTTGAGATTTTTTAATCGGTCTTTTTGTAATTGTTGTTTTCACGTGGTCTGCTTTTGTTTGTAGTATTATTTTTGTTTGTAGTATTATATTCAAATAGGATTATTCCTGCAACAACATTAATTTAGGAAGCTATTAATGAGCTAATCCGAGAAAGTCTGGTAGAAATTTTTTATGAGGATTGAGACGCCTTTATTTAATCAAAGCAATAAAGTCATCCTTTATCCCATCCTTAATAGATACGGAATTATGCGTACAGTTTTTCAAGGCAACAGGATCAAAATTTTGAATGTTGATTTTTGAAGGCTTAAACTCTTTGCATTGCAGATGTGTAAACATATTTAATGCTGCTTTTGAAGTAGCGTAAGCAGTCATACAATAGTTAGCATAACAAAAGTTTTCATCTGTCATTTTATCAATATCGCCCAGAGCGCTTGTCATGTTAATAATACTGGGAGCATCGCTTTTTTCGAGCAAAGGTTTAAAAAGCTGTATGATTCTAATAACGGCGAACAGGTTGGTTTCATACACTTGTTTTACATCCTCAATACGTATCTGTTCAATCTTTTGCCCAAAACCATTGGCTATTTCGGCGTTGTTAATCAACAAATCCAGTTTTCCAAATTTTGATGTGATCAATGATTTTAGTTCGGTTAAGCTTTCTAATGAAGTAAAATCTGTTTTAAAAAGCTTGTAATCATGCAGCGCTCCGCCTTCCTGTGAAAGATTTTCAAAACTTTTTTTACTCGCTGCAAGGATTACCTCATACTCATGATTCAATAAAATATTAGCAAACGTTTTTCCCAACCCATTTCCTGCTTCCGTAACAACTGCTACCCTTTTAGTTTTCATGACTTTCCAATTATACTATGCAAATTTAACTATACCTTACTTCAAAAAAGAACCATTTTTCATTAATGAATGACCAAAAAATAATCAGTCTATGACTACACTATGTATTCCACTATACTCAATATCCTTGACGGAATTTGTTCGGCGTTGTACCACTCCATTTTTTAAAAAAACGTGTAAAATGTGTTGGCTCCTGAAAATTAAGTCGGTAGGCAATTTCTCCTACGTCCAGACCAGAAAATCTTAAAAGACTTTTACTTTCCACAAGAAGCCTTTCCTGAATAATATCCTTAGCGCTTTTACCCGTTAATTTTTTTACCGTTGTGGTGAGATAATTGGGCGTTATATTGAGTTTTTCGGCATAATCGCTCACATTTTTAGTGTCCACGTACATTTTATCTACAAGAATTTCAAATTTCTGGGTGATCATCTGCGCTCGTGATAAGTGAGTTTCAGTGGATTTGTAACGCTCATAAACCGCTTTGCAAAAATATAAAAACGAAACCAGCATACCTTCCAGCATTTTTTCCTGATACGGATGCGGATTTTCAAATACCGAAAGCATTCTCTGGGCATCAAAATAAAGCGTTTCATGCTCTTCTTTGGTAAGCATCAACAAACTCCTTTCAGACATTTTCAAAAACGGAAAATCTTCAGTCACATTATCAGCCACATTCATTAAAAATTCTTTTCGGAACATGATATTGAACCCAGCCATTTTCTCATCACGCACCCAGGAAAATACCTGCCCGGGCACCACAAACCATAAGGGATAATCCTCTAGCGTAAGCCAATCTGTATTCAGGTTTAACCTGCTCCCTCCTACATAACTCAACAGCCCAATTTGATAAAATCCCTGCCGGTATGGAGGCATACATCTCCTTGCAGAAGGTTCTAATCGCTCTAAAGAATAGATATCAAAATTAGGAATATGACTTCTGTGAGGAAAGCCCATAGCTTCACTCAAATCATTACTGGTTTCAAAAACCGGAATTTCAGTATTAGTCATCATATAAAAGTATTAAATAATGACATAATGTTATTTTTTTAAATATTAAAGTATCTTCGATATGCAAAAAACAGGTGTTTAACTGATTGATATTGAATTTTGGTAAATAATTTATTGGTCAAATTGGTCTGTTTTTAAGCCGATTTTCAGGCATAATTACCGGTTTATCTGGAACGTTTATCTTCCTGTTTCATTTTTTCAAATCTGGTATTTACCTCATCTTCTGAAATTATTTCCCAGCCTCCGCCTAACGCCTTATAAATTGCAATCAATGAAGTTGCAGAAAATATTTCACTTTCAGCCAAAGAATTTTCAGATTGAAGTAAGGTATTATCTGCGCTTAAATAGTCAATAAAACTGTCTAAACCTGCATTATAGCGTTGTCTGGCAAACTGTGCTGCCTGCGCACTAGCTTCGGAAGAAATTTTTAATATTTCCCTTCTTTGCAATTCATTGGAATATCTGGAGAGGGCGGTCTTGATTTCTTCAAGACCATCTAACACCGCTTTTTCATATTGATTTATTGCCGCTATGGTCAGGGCATCATTTTGTTTGATTTGCTGTTTTACCCTTCCCAGGTTAAATGCTGCCCAGCTTATAGTGGGCATGATGCTCCACGTAAAGGATTCTTTACTTCCAAAATTCGCAAAATCAACAGCTGAAAAGCCAATAGATCCACCAAACTGGATTTTAGGGTAAAGCTCTGCAACAGACAGATTGTACTGTGCGATCTGTACCTGCAAGGTAGCTTCTGCCCTTCTTATATCTGGTCTGCGGCGAAATAATTCAGTAAGATCTCCCAGCGCTACCGAATTTGGGAGACTGGGCAAAGGCTGCTTATCAATAATTTCTGAATCCAGGTTACCGGGGGCTTCCCCTATCAAAACACTCAAGCTATTTTTCAAAGCTTCCAGGCGCGCTTTTAAAGGTGGAATGGTCGCCCGGGTGTTTTCCAGTTGTGCTTTTGCCCTGGCAACATCCAGACTATTACTTGTACCGGCTTCCGATAATTGAACGGTAAGGTCATACGTGTTCTGTTGCCCTTTTAAATTGCGATTCGCGATATCCAAGAGATATTGTGTGCCACGTAATTCCATATAATTATTAGCCACTTCAGCAAAAATGCTTACATACATTCCATGCATATCTGCCAGGGCTACTTGATTATTAGCGTACGCACCTTTAATACGATTGGAAACCCGTCCAAACAAATCTGCTTCCCAAAATGCATCAAAACTACTGTTATAACTGCTATAGGTAGGATTGCTGCCCTGTACAAACACATTTTCCCCAAGGCGGGTTCTGGTGTAATCACCATTTGCAGTAACCGTGGGTGCTCTGTCAAATTTTGTTTCTTTCAAAAAAGCCCGCGAAGCATAGAAATTCGCCACGGCTGAATTAATGTCTAAATTAGTTGTTCTTGCTTTTGATATCAAAGTATCTAAAACCGGATCATTAAATTTTGACCACCAGTTTTCAATTATTTTTGAAGTTGTGAATGCCGTATCAGCCAGTTCTTCTTGTAAAAAATCATTCTGTATTTGCGTTCTTGGATTGACCGTAAAATCCCTTTTTGTCATCCCACAGGAAAGCAGGAAAAATGACAATAATGTTATAAAAATCAGATTTTTCATCGTTATTTTTAAGTTATTTCAACCTTTTTAGTGCTGAATTTTGTTAGTGTATCTGTTTTGGTTTTTTGGACGTCCATTTTCTGCCCAGATAGTAAAACACCGGGGTAAGGAATATTCCGAAGATAGTAACACCCAGCATTCCACTGAATACCGCTATTCCTAAAGAAACACGCAACTCTGCACCAGCGCCGGTGGCGATGGCCAGGGGAATCACACCAAGTATAAATGCCAATGCGGTCATTAATATGGGGCGCAAGCGCAGTTTAGATGCTTCAATTACAGCGGTTTTTAAATCTGCACCCTGATCTTCTAATTGCCTGGCGAATTCCACAATAAGAATGGCGTTTTTACTGGCGAGCCCTACCAAAACTATCAATCCTATTTGTACCATTATATTGTTATCCAGCCCTGCCAGATCAATCCCTACAATCGCTGATAACAAAACCATGGGAACAATAAAAATAACGGCCAGGGGAAGTATGAGGCTTTCAAATTGAGCCGCTAGTAAAAGAAATACAAATACAACGGCAAGGAAAAAAGCAATACCAGCGGTACTTCCTGTTTGCTTTTCCTGATAAGCCAATTCTGTCCACTCATACGAAATTCCCTTTGGCAGAATTTCGGCTGCAAGTTCTTCCATTCTATCCAGTGCCTCTCCAGAGCTGTGTCCCGGTGCAACATTACCATTTAAGTCTGCTGCGGGATACAGGTTATACCTGGGGATTCGGGAAGCACCCGCTATATCTTGCTGGCGCGTAAAGGTTCCTACGGGCACCATTTCGGCATCCTTGTTGCGTACTTTTATACGCGAAATGTCGTCTGGTGTCAATCGGTTAGGAGCATCTGCTTGGGCCGTAACCTGATACGTTCTTCCCAAATAATTAAATTCATTTACAAAGGCAGAACCCATATAAATCTCCAGCGACTGAAAAACATCTCCCACACTTACACCTAGTTTTTCGGCCTTTACGCGGTCAATATCTAAATATAACTGAGGTGTTTGATCATTAAAAAAAGTAAAAACATTACTGAGTATAGGATCTGCATTTGCCGCTGCTGCCAACGCGCTAGTGGCTTTTACCAGTTCCTCTGTACCTAAATTTGCCCGGTCCTGAATCATCATTTTAAATCCGCCCGCATTTCCTATCCCGCGTACGGATGGCGGGGGAATTACAAGAACGATCGCGTCATCAATTTGGGCTAATTTTGCACTTACGGTGCCCAATAAACCTGCATAATCCAGGCCTTTATCATTACGCACATTAAAATCCTCAAGGGTTAAAAATACCGCTGCAGTGTTTGAAGCATTGGTGTTTGAAGCTGCATCAAATCCCGTAAAGGCAACTGCATTTTCTACGCCGTCAATGTCTAAACCTATGTCCAGCACTTCTTTGATCACCTTATCTGTTCGCGATAATGAGGATCCCGGAGGTAATTGTACCAAAGTGATAAAATATTGCTGATCCATTGCAGGAATAAATCCTTTGGGCACTCTTCCAAATTCGAAGCCGGTAATCAATATTAAACCGCCATAGACAACTAAAACAAGTATGGAAGTTCTCAGAAGTTTCTGAACGCTTTTGGCATAATTACCAGAGAGTTTTTCAATGAAATTATTAAATCCATTGCCTACATAAGCAAAAGGCCGAAGCACTACCGGGGTTTTTTTATTGGGATCCTTTACTTCATGGCGCATCAATAAAGCAGCCATCGCCGGACTTAAGGTTAAGGAGACAAATACCGAAATAGTTGTTGCCACGGCAATGGTCATCCCGAATTGTTTGTAAAACTGACCGGAAATACCTTCTAAAAATGCCGTGGGAATAAATACAGCAACCAGTACTAAACCTATGGCAATCAAAGCGCCTCCTACTTCATCCATTGTTTTTACGGCAGCTTCCCTGGGCGAAAGTCCTTTTGCTAAATAGCGCTCCATATTTTCAACCACCACAATGGCATCATCTACCACAATCCCAATGGCCAGTACCAGTCCAAAAAGGGTAAGGTTGTTGAGTGAAAAACCGATTGCTTCCATAACAGCAAATGTTCCTATAAGGGAAACGGGAATGGCCAGAATAGGTATAATGGCCGCTCTCCAGGATTGCAGAAACAGTAAAATAACCAACACTACCAAAAGGATAGCTTCAAATATGGTGTGGTAAACCTCATCAACTGATTTTTGTATAAATTCAGTAGGATTATAGGCGATTTTATACTCCAAATCTTCCGGAAAATTTTTTGAAAGTTCCTCCATTCTGGATTTGATTTCGGCAGCCGTTTCCAGTGCATTTCCTCCAGGCTGTTGAAAAACGGGCATGGCTATAGCAGGCTCTTTTCCTAAATAGCCTTTAGTGGCATAATTCTGAGCACCTAGTTCAACACGTCCCACATCTTTAACCTGTACAATTCTTCCTCCTGCGTCTGATTTTATAACAACATTCTCAAACTGTTCCGTGGTAACCAGTTTACCCTGGGTTTGTATATTTATTTCGAAAGCGGACTGGCTTCCGGAGGGTAATGTATTTAAAGTTCCGCTTGCTATTTGTACGTTCTGAGCCCGAAGCGCAGCTACCACTTCGCCCGCGGTCATATCCAGATTTGCTATTTTGCTGGGATCAAGCCAAATGCGCATGGCATATTCTGCAGCACCAAAAATCTGTATATCCCCAATACCTTTTATACGGGCCAATTCATCCTTCAATTGAAGCGTGGCGTAGTTACCCATATACGTCTGGTCATAGGTTTTGTTAGGAGAATACATATTGACCACGAGCAGGATATCTGGTGATATTTTCTTTGTGGTAACTCCCAGTCGGCGGGCAGACTCCGGCAATCGAGGTTCTGCAATCGCTACCCTGTTTTGAACCTGCACCTGTGCCCTGTCAAGATCTGTACCCAGCTCAAAAGCTATTTGAAGTACCACCCGGCCATCTGCAGAAGACTGAGAAGTCATATAGAGCATCCCTTCCACACCGTTAATTTCCTTCTCGAGTGGTGCGGCCACCGTTTCTGAAAGTGTTTTAGCATTTGCCCCCGGATAAAGTGCAACCACTTCTACCGTAGGGGGCGCAACGTCTGGAAACTGCGATACGGGCAAGGAAACATAAGCAAGACCTCCCACGATAAGGATGAGCACGCTCAACACGGCAGCAAATATGGGTCTCTTTATAAAAATGTGACTAAAATTCATGATTTTATTTACAATTAGGATATGGCATTCCCGTAGTGCTTCTTAATTCAAAAAATGAATAGTAAGAGCAATTGAATGGATTGCTTAAATGTTGTGACTACTGAAAATTGATGTATTCCAGCTTAATTCACGCTTGTTTCTTCTGTAGGTGCATTTTTAGATAGCGAAGTTTCGATAGGAGAAACCGGCATTCCTGGCCTTATTTTCTGAATATTATTGACAATTAGCTTGTCATCTTTAGAGATACCGTCCCGTACTATGCGCAAACCATTAGAATGCAACGGTCCTAAACTGATGTTTTTACTGGTCACGACATTGTCATCGCCCAACACATAGACAAATCGGATGGATTGATTAGTGCCTATTATATCTTCCGGGATCATGAGTGCGGTATGTTCTGCACTTCCCAATAATCTGGCTTTCCCAAACATTCCCGGCTCCAGAAGATGATCTTTATTTTCCAGCACGGCACGGCTTTCAATGGTTCCGGTGCTGTTGTCTATTTCATTATCAACAAAATCCATTTTGGCTTCATGAAGAAATTCATCCTCATCCTGTAATTTTATATAAACAGGAATTCCTTCTGAACGCAGCGCACCACGTTCTCCATTTCTGGCTAAGCGCACATATCTTAAATAATCAGATTCACTTCCTGTAAAATAAAAATCAATAGGACTTGTGGCAACAATTGTGGTTAGCAGTGTTGAAGTGGAAGAACCGCCATCAATCAGGTTGCCTTCATTTACTTTGTCACGGCTCACCAAACCTGAAATAGGCGCTTTGACCCGGGTAAATTCAAGATTTAACTTAGCAGCATCTACGCTTGCCTGAGACGATTGAATACTTGATTTGGCAAATTCCAATGCTTGCTTTCTGCGATCGTATTCTTCAGTAGACATTGCACCAGATTCCCGAAGCGTTTCTACGCGGTCATAATTATCCTGTGCTGTTTTGAGAGATGCAATTGCCTGACCATAATTTGCATTGGACTGATCTAGCGCAATTCTAAATGGTCTGTCATCAAGGGTAAAAAGCACTTCGCCTTTTTTTACCATCTGACCATCTTCAAAGTTTACGGCTTCTAAAAATCCACTTACCCTGGCGCGAACTTCCACACGGTCACTGGCTTCAAAACGACCGGTATATTCATCCCATTCGGTTATTTTTTCATAAACAGGAAATGCAACTTCTACTGGCATTGCCTGTGCTGCTGCTTGTTGGCCATTTTCAACTTTGTTACCAGTGGTAAACGATAACACTAAAAGTATAACGAAGATCAAACCAGCAACAGCCAGAATTCTTAAAGCTATTTTTCGTGTATTTAAATCTATTGTTTTCATGTTCTAAAATGTATTGGATTGATTGTTTTTGAAGTGACAAAGGTATTTTGAATCCCAGGTAGCAGTTAACCATTATGACAGCATAAATGACCAAAATCTACTATTTTCTTTTTTTTGAATACTGATTTTAGTCAAAAATGGCGCAGATGAATTTTAATAGTAGGATTGCCAGGCGTCTAAAAGGCCATTAAAAGTTGTTTTGCGCATGGTGTTGTAAAGACCGGCAATCACATAATCTTCAAGGTGTTCGAGAAAATTAAAGTCCTGTTCATGAAAATAGGACACAAATTCTTCGACGGAATCAGACTTGCGGGCTGCTTTTTTGAATTGCTTTAAAAGTTCAACTTTTGATAAATTAAAGCGTTTAAATTTGTAAAGTTCGTTTTCTGATTTCGCCTTTTTTAAAACTTTTCGGTAATTAAAGCTTCCGCTATGAATAGTATTTAAAATAAATTTATTAAAGTCTTGTTGGCCTGATGTTACAGATATGGTATCAAGTTGTATAATCTTAAATTTATTCCTATTGCTTGTCTGTGCGGTAACTGAAACCGAAACAAGACTGAGAATGGTTAAGGCGGCTATTTTTATCAATCTACTGAGGAACGCTTTCATTTTATCAATGGGGATTTTGGATTGCCGCACAAAATTATTTAGAGCAGTTACAAATTCAATTATCAAAATGAAGGTAGGAATGACCAAAATCTACTAAAAACGCTAAAGTGGAATCTTTAAGTGATCTAAAATACAGTAAAGGCTTTCAATTGACTTAAGTACTTCTGCTAACACATATAGGGCACTATTTGAATAAAAAAGACAGACAGCTCTATGGAAAGAAGATTAGAGAGCAGGTTTCAGAGTACTATTACTATGTCATAAAAAAAAGCCCAAACAAATGTTTGAGCTTTTTTGTACCCCGGGCGGGAATCGAACCCGCACTCGTAAGAACTGGGTTTTGAATCCAGCGCGTCTACCAATTCCGCCACCGAGGCAAGTGATAGAAAATATACCATTGAATGGTTTGGCAAAATTAAAAAATTAATTGATTTAATCGATAATAATTTTGATAAATAACCGCTGATCAAAACTTAATTTCTAAATTTGCACTCCTTTTTAAGAAAAGCAACCAAGCAAAATTAGGTAAAGTATGTCACTGACTGATCCACAAGCTAAAATATTTGGCTGCACCCAGAGCAAAGCCCTTGCTGAGAAAATCGCAAAGGAATACGGTCAGGGGCTTGGTAAGATTATTACCTCGACTTATAGTGACGGTGAGTTTCAGCCATCTTTTGAAGAAAGTGTTAGGGGTTCACGGGTATTTTTGATAGGATCTACCATGCCCAGTAGTGAGAACTTAATGGAAATGCTTTTAATGCTTGACGCGGCAAAAAGAGCTTCGGCACGGCATATCACGGCTGTCATACCTTATTATGGGTGGGCAAGGCAGGATAGAAAGGATAAGCCCAGGGTTCCCATCGCGGCAAAACTTATTGCAAGTTTGCTTGAAACCGCAGGAGCTACCCGCATTATTACAATGGATCTACATGCAGATCAAATACAGGGATTTTTTGAAAAACCTGTTGATCATTTATTCGCATCAACGATCTTTTTGCCCTACTTAAACAGTCTGAACCTAAAAGACCTGACGATTGCATCGCCAGATATGGGTGGGTCAAAACGGGCCTACGCGTATTCCAAAGCAATGAAAAGCGATGTGGTAATCTGTTACAAACAGCGGGAAAAAGCTAACATCATTAGTCATATGGAACTTATAGGCCAGGTAACCGGCCGTCACGTAGTACTTGTGGATGATATGGTAGATACGGCAGGAACGCTTACCAAAGCTGCGAATCTCATGATGGAAAAAGGTGCATTAAGCGTACGTGCGATTTGTACCCATGCTATTTTAAGCGGTGACGCATATGAGCGTGTAGAAAATAGTAAGTTGGAAGAACTTATCGTGACCGATAGTATTCCGCTCAAACAGGAAAGTAAAAAAATACGAGTGGTAAGTTGTGCTCCGCTATTTGCAGATGTAATGCATCGCGTACACACAAATACCAGTATAGCCTCCAAGTTTATTATGTAATTCCTCCCCCGGCCTCTCCCTAGTAGGGGAGTTACGATAGTGGTTAATATTTTAAAAAAATATCAACCACCGTCCTGAAAGAGCCTAAGGAAGAATGATAATAAAAATATTAATAACAATAATAAGTAGTAGTAATTAATTTAATAATTCAGAATGAAGTCAATCACGATCACAGGATCTAAAAGAGAAAGCGTGGGCAAAAAGGCGACTAAGGCCCTACGTAATGCTGGAGAGGTTCCTTGCGTACTTTACGGAGGGGATGAACCAGTGCATTTTAACGCGCCAGAATTAGCGTTTAAAGAATTGGTTTACACTCCAGATGCGCACACCGCAACGTTAGAACTAGGAGGGGAGACCTTTATGGCTATCCTTCAGGATATACAGTTCCACCCGGTGACAGATCGTATTCTGCACATCGATTTTTACCAGATCTTTGAAGGTAAAGAGGTGACCATGACCATTCCCGTTCACTATGAGGGTAATTCCAGAGGTGTTCGTAATGGTGGTGTATTGCGCAAAACGTATCGTACACTGCGCGTAAAAGCATTGCCTAAAAATCTTCCTGATTTTGTAGTGGCAGATATATCTCCACTTAAAATAGGCGATAAGCTTTACATTACCGAAATTGAAAAAGGTGAATGGAAATACCTTCACCCAGACAATACAGTGGTTTGTCAGGTACGTACTTCTCGTAATATCATTGAAGACCTCGAAGATGAGGAGGAAGAAGGTGAAGAAGGAGCAGAAGGTGCTGAAGGCGAAGAAGGAGCAGCAGAAGGTGCTGAAGGAGGAGAAGAAAGCAAAGAGTAGACCTTTTAAGGTACACTTTAAAGCAATCAGAAACACCCGTTCATTTAGTGAACGGGTGTTTTTTTATGCCCAATAGCCAAAAATGGACCTGCTGAGGTAATTTTCTGACGCAAAACCTTAAATTTGCTGCTTAATTGTACATTTTAAAATATATGTTAGCCTATTTCAGTAAGCTTTTTAACGGGAAGGGTACAGAGGCTAACAGAACCGAAGCATCCATGAAAAAATTTCTGATCGTAGGACTGGGCAATATAGGGCCTAAATATGCCGAAACCCGACACAACATTGGCTTCAAGATATTAGATGCTTTTGCACAGGATCAGGAAATCAAATGGTCTACTGATAAACTGGGAGATATTGCAACTACAAAAATAAAGGGCAGACCGGTAATTCTGCTGAAACCTAATACCTATATGAACCTGAGCGGAAAGGCGGTGCGTTTCTGGATGCAAAAAGAAAAAATAGGACTGGAGAATCTATTAGTCGTTACAGACGATCTCAACCTTGACTTTGGTACTATAAGAATCAAGACCAAAGGTAGTGACGGCGGCCATAATGGTCTAAAGGATATTCAGGATCAGTTGATGACCCATGGTTACAAGCGATTTCGTTTTGGAATAGGAGATCGGTTCAGTAAAGGTAAGCAGATAGATTATGTACTGGGCGAATGGGATAAAGAAGAACAAAAAGACATGCCAGAGCGTCTGGATATCTCCAGTAAGGCAATTTTCAGCTTTATATCTGATGGTATTGCAAAAACCATGAACACATATAACGGTAAGTAATTTGAAAACCCACACCTCTGCACAAGAATTTGACGGCACGCGTTCTACTGTTGTTACCATAGGCACTTTTGATGGCGTACACATGGGGCATCGCAAGATCGTTCAGCGCTTATTGGCCAGTGCAAAAAGCAATAATTTTGAATCTGTGGTGTTGACATTTTTTCCGCATCCGCGTATGGTTGTTCAGAAAAATGCGGATATACAATTGATAAACACCATTGAAGAGCGTAAAAACCTGCTTGAAAAAACGGGTCTTGACCATCTTATTATCCACCCTTTTACCCTTGAATTTTCGCGTCTTTCGGCAGAAGCTTATGTAAAGGATATTTTAATGGACCAGCTTCATGCAAAGAAAGTGATCATAGGTTACGATCACCACTTTGGCCGTAATCGAAATGCGAACATAGAGGATCTCAAACGCTATGGAGAGGAATATGGCTTTGAAGTCGAGGAAATATCAAAACAGGACATTGATGATGTTTCCATAAGTTCTACAAAAATAAGAAAGGCGCTCCTTCTGGGAGATGTAGAGAAAGCCAATATTTATTTGGGGCATCCTTTTTCCCTTACCGGAATCGTTTCCCGGGGAAAAGGTCTGGGCCGTAAAATGAATTACCCTACCGCTAATCTAAAGATTGAAGAATCCTACAAAATTATTCCAAAGAAAGGGGTATACGTAGTTCAGTGTGAAATAGACGGCAAGCAAGAATATGGGATGATGAGCATAGGCACAAACCCTACGGTAGGGGGAAGCGATCTTACCGTTGAAACCTATTTTTTTGATCTGGACAGGGATTTGTACGACAAAAAACTTGAGATACAGATGCTCTGCAGGATCAGGGATGAAAAAAACTTTAGTGGTATTGAGGAACTCATTGCCGCGATGGAGGCAGATGAACAGTTTTCTAGAAATTATATCGCAAAAATGAATGCTGAATAAGTGGCTCTATACGCGCGTTGACAATTCTGCCCTTGTCCTTTTTAGGATTATTTTCGGGCTGCTGATTACCATTGAGGCCTGGGGTGCAATTGCTACCGGATGGATTGACCGTACACTTTTAGAGAGCAATTTCAATTTCCATTTTATAGGTTTAGACTTTCTACAGCCACTGCCCGGTCACGGGATGTACTATTATTATGGTATCATGGGACTGCTGGGTATATTTGTGATGCTGGGTTATCGCTACCGTTTAAGCATTTTGGGTTACGCAGTAATGTGGGCTGGGGTGTATTTTATGCAAAAATCATCCTACAATAATCATTATTATTTATTATTACTTTTGTTGTGCATTTTAGCCTGTATGCCGGCCAACCGTTATTTATCACTAGATGTAAGACGGGAGCCAGCACTTAAACAGAGCACTATGCCGCAGTGGGTTTATGTTGTGATCATCGCCCAGTTATGGATCGTCTACACTTTTGGCGCTATTGCAAAAATTTACCCTGACTGGCTAGACGGTTCCCTGCCGGGGCTGCTCATGAAGGCACGCAGTCATTATTGGCTTGTGGGTGATGTGCTGCAACAGGAATGGACGCATCATGTGATTGCTTATGTGGGAATTCTATTTGATGCGCTAATAATCCCCGCATTGTTGTGGAAACCAACACGAAAAGTAGCATTCGCCTTTTCCATATTTTTTCATTTGTTCAATTCCATTGTATTTCAAATCGGTATTTTCCCGTATATGTCGCTGGCATTTACGCTATTCTTTTTTCCGGCGGAAACGATACGGCGCATTTTTCTGCCGAAAAAGCCGATTTATACCGAAAATGAGGTGATTTTACCTAAAAACCGACAGCTTTTTGAAACAGTATTTATCGTCTATTTCATTTTTCAGATAGGTTTGCCTCTTCGTCATTTGTTCATTAAAGATGATGTATTGTGGACGGAAGAAGGACATCGTTTAAGTTGGCGTATGATGTTGCGGGCAAAAGCTGGAAGAATTACGTTTAACGTGATCGATAAAGCCACAAAAGAGCCCATCACCATAGACCGAAAGGATTTCCTTTCCAAAAAACAGCAACGCGCCGTGGCAACAAAACCAGATATGATCTGGCAGTTTTGTCAATATCTAAAAGAAAAGTACGCTAAGGAAGGAAGGGATATTGCAATTTACATTGATTGCAAGGTGCGCGTGAATGATCACGATTATGAAACTTTTATAGATCCCAAAGTAGATATGGCTGCTGCGGAATGGGATTATTTTTGGCATAATGAGTGGATAATGCCATCGCAATTGAATCCTGCCGATTAGCGTAAAAAAGTTCAATTATAAAAGAATTGACTATTTTAGTATTCTAATTTTTCTCAATGAAAAATATCCTATACTATTTAATACTAATTATCCCCATGATTATTGGGATTTGGAGGTATTGTATTGGAATTAAATCTTGGATTAATTTAATACTCTTTATTCTTCTACCTTTTATTTTGCTGATCTGTAAGTTTAGTTATGATCTTATCAAAGAAAAACAAAATAAGATAGAAAAATATTCTCAAGAACAGCGAGAATTGACCCAGGATTATAAAATATTGAATAATGAAAAAAATATAGAATTTCTTCTACAACTAGCTCAAGAAAAATCTCTTTTTAATGAACAAGAAAATTATCAAGATGCTGAGGCTTATCTAACTGAGAAATTTAATTTAAAACAAGGAGAATTAAATAATCTGCTTAAAGAAAATGAATCACGCAAAGATGATCTTCTGAGAGCAGCGTTGAGTTATTTTATTTCCGATGATTACAATAGCTCATTATTATATTTTAATAAGCTGTTAGAGGATTCCAATGACCCCAAAAAAAGAGTCATGGCTTATTCTTTTAAAGGTGAAATTTTATTGAGGATTTTGAAACTAGATGAAAGTAAAAAAAATTCATTAGATGCATTAGAAATTTTTTCAAATAATAATGAGTTACTGAAAAATAGAGTTTATGCTTTTGAGTTAGGACGTATTTATGGCAATTTGGGAGTAATTGCTAAGAGAGAAAATAATCTAGAGTCTGCAGTTTTTTATTATTCTAAGGAATTACATTTATTTGAAAGTTTGAATGAGCAATTCTACCGCCAATATGATTTTCAGATGGCGAAAGCCCATCAAAAAATTTATGCCCTATATAGTGGACTTAATCAAAGCGAGAAGGGTTATTCTAATTTGATTAAAGCTGAGAAGCTCTTAAAAGGTATAAATCACTTTAAAAGTGGGTTATTTATAGACTATGCTAATGTTTTGAACAGTTTAGGATTGTACCATGTCAATAAGAACGCATTTGATAAGGCTGACTCATTCTTTTTAAAGGCTTTGAATGTTTTACCAAAAATAAATAATGAAAAAGAACGTCTAAGATTACAAGCATTAACATACTCTAATGTGTCGCAGAAAGAAGTTAATCAGTTTAATTTGAACAAAAGTCATAATTTGAAGCAAGCTTTAAATTATTCGAGGAAGGCTAAAAAGGTTTATTTAGAACTCAAAATTTACGAAGATGACAATATTGAATTTCAATTTGGTCAATCTTTGGGTAATTTGGCGAATATTCTTAGATATATGGGTAAGTATGAGGAATCAGAAAGAACATATAAGGAAGTATTAGTTTTACGAAAAAAAATAGCTGAAAAAGCACCTGGTTTTAGCAGTATAAAACTTGCAGATGGATACATATCTTACGCCATGTTTCTTTATGATGATCTAAAGAAGTTTGATGAGGCAAAGGAATATGCGCAAAAGGCAATTTTGCTATACACACCATACATTGAGGTTGATCCAAGTTTAAAACATTGGATAAATATTGCTAATAATATAATTTCAAATAACAATTAAAATAATTTCTAATTGTTATTTGTAAAGTGTCTGATGGTAGTTGAATCCGTTAGAATTCCTTACTTTTGGCCGTTCAACTTAGGATCAAAACATCATGTTACACGTTGCCGATATTCAGGAAAATAAAGAAGCTTACATTCAAGCACTTAAGAAAAGGAATTTTAATGCCACTGAAGTATTTGATAAAGTACTTTCGGCAGATGAAAAGCGCCGTAATACGCAGACCCAGTTAGACAATACCCTCGCAGAGAGCAACAAACTTTCGAAAGAGATCGGTACGATGTACAAAAATGGGGAGGCTAAAAAAGCAACTATCCTTAAAGAACGCACCGGTAAACTGAAAGAAGATTCTAAAAATCTTCAGGAAACGCTAAATAAAACGATCGCAGAACTGGAAACCCTTTTGTACACCATTCCCAATGTGCCCCAGGAAAGCGTTCCTGCAGGAACAAGTGAAGATGATAATGAAGAGGTTTTTAGAAAAGGGGACGTTCCCGTATTGGCCGAAGGCGCACTGCCGCACTGGGAGTTGGCAAAAAAATACGATATCATCGATTTTGAGTTGGGCAACAAAATTACCGGCGCCGGTTTTCCGGTCTATAAAGGTAAGGGAGCGCGTCTGCAACGTGCCCTGATCACCTATTTCCTTGATAAAAATATTGACGCGGGCTATACCGAATATCAGGTTCCGTTAATGGTCAACGAAGCTTCTGGTTTTGGTACCGGGCAGCTTCCAGATAAAGAAGGGCAGATGTACCATGTAACAAATGATGATCTTTACCTTATCCCTACTTCAGAAGTGCCGGTCACAAATATGTTTCGGGATGAACTGCTTGACGAAAAGAATCTTCCCATTGCCTGTACTGCCTATACGCCATGTTTCCGCAGGGAAGCGGGTTCTTATGGTGCGCATGTGCGCGGTCTAAACCGTTTGCACCAGTTTGAGAAAGTGGAGATCGTACGTATAGAAAAGCCAGAAAACAGCGATGCCGCCCTGGATGGAATGGTAGAACATGTGAAGGGGATTCTTGATGAACTCCAGCTTCCCTATAGAATTCTTAGGCTTTGCGGTGGTGACCTGGGCTTTACAGCTAGTTTGACCTATGATTTTGAAGTGTTTTCAACCGCGCAGGACCGCTGGCTGGAAATCAGTTCTGTTTCCAACTTTAAAACCTTTCAGGCAAACCGGTTAAAGCTGCGTATAAGAGACAAAGAAGGGAATAAACAGTTGGCACACACGTTGAATGGTAGTTCACTCGCACTACCACGTGTTTTAGCGGGAATCCTTGAGAATTATCAGGCCGAAGATCACATAAAAATACCAGAAGTGTTAGTGCCGTATTGTGGTTTTGATAAGATAGAATTAAATTAAGAAAGCTATTTTCTTATGTTTTAAACCTATTTATGGTGGTTTTAGAGCATAAATAAGGGGTTTTTAAATCCCTTATTTTTCTGAAAGCGGTTTTAGATCTATGTAATGATATTTTACGGTTCCCAGATGTTCCACTTCAATTTTATTTTTCTTTAAAGTGCACCAGTCGCAGTTTATGGATATCTCCTCTTCGGAATATTGACTCAGTAATGCGTCTGTGATCAATATATATTCGCTTATATCCAGATTGTTTTTAAGCAAACGGTGCGCGGTAATGACGTCCTCACCCATAAGTTTGATATGCGTTCCTATGGGCACCATCCCTATCTCTTCACCATAATGTAAGATTATTTTTAAGCCCAGGATTTCAGGCATGCTGTCTGAGTCTTTATTTTCGTTATATTTTTCCTTCAGAAGTTCTAAGCGCTCGTAAAAATCAACATAAAAGTTACGGCACTGATCTATAAGTTCTTTAAACCTGGGCAAATCACCGCTTTTATAGAAAAGAACCGCGTCGCCCTCAATTTCAGATACTTTCAAGTCGAGTTCATTTGCATAGATAATCTCATTGAGAAGTGCCGGGATCACCTGAGAGGTCAGTTTAAAATTGGCTTCACGCATAAACTGGGTAAAACCGCTTATATCTGGGATGCACAAAAGCGTGGGAGATGTTTTCATAAGTAAATATTTTATTCGGTAAATCTTCTAAAAATGTGTAAAAACGCCCAATTTATTGATTATTTCGACTGATTTTCTGTTATTTCTGATGGTTTATTGTCTTCACCCTTTCCGAAGAAATACAGTAGAATGTTCACCGCTATAAATGTTATCGCTGCCGGAAGCGTCCACCCCAGTCCCCAGTTACCCAGGGGAATCGTGTTGCGTACCATATCTAAACTGGTCCTGTTGAGACTGTGTAAAAAATCGGGAAGGCTAAAAAGGAGCGTAACTAAAACCACTGCCTTAAAAACCCAATGCGAGATCCATTTTCTGGGCATAACATTGAGCAAGATAAGAATAATGGTAATTGGATATACAAAGAAAAGCGCAGGCACGGCAATGGCTATTATAAAATCTGTGTTGAACTGTCCTATAAGTACGCCTAGCGCACATGCGAAAAATAAGGTTATAAAGTATGCTTTCTTTGATCCTTTAAAAAGACCCTGAATAAAATCTGCCGTTCCCGTAACCGCTCCTGTGGCAGTGGTAAAGCAGGCGATACCTACAGAAGTTGCCAGTAAAATACGCCCGCCAGACCCCAATGTGTCATAACTTATAAAAGAAAGCAGCTCCGTGCGGGAGTCTGTGGGTTGTGCTGGGATATACAATGCCCCTACATATATAAGTCCCGTGTAAATGAGTACAAGCGCCATTCCTGCAAGTAATGCCCCACGCATAATGACCTTTCTCTTATGGGAGTAATCCCCATTTTGATTGAGGTTTAAGGAAACGATGACCACCGCCCCTACGACCATAGCGGCAATGGCGTCAAAGGTTTGATAACCTTCAAGAAAACCTTCTGAAAAGGGTTGTTCTAGAGTATTCGCAAGGTTGGGTTCTCCGCCACTAAATATGCCTATACCTATAATCATGATCAGGATCATAATCAATAAAGGTGTGAGGTATTTACCTATGATATCCAGTAGCCGTGTCCTGTTTATGGCGAATAGGAATACCAACCCAAAATAGAGCGCGCTAAAAATCAGCGGACTCACACTAAAATAGGGCGCTATGCTCATTTCATAAGTTACTGCTGCCGTACGTGGCGCAGGTAGGGAAATCGCGACCGCATAAATCAAAACGCAATATATAATACTGAAAACAGGATGCACCTTGTTGCCAAAATCCAACATGGTGCCCTGTAACCGGGCATGTGCAATAATGCCCAGAATGGGTATAAGCACGGCAGATACTGCAAAGCCTAAAGTAACCAGCGACCAACCAGTGCCTGCACTAAATCCCAAAAATGGAGGCAGAATCAGGTTTCCCGCACCAAAAAACAGCGAAAAAAGTGCAAAAGCGGTTACAAGCGTCTGGTTTGTAGATCTCATGGTAAGTCGTACTTTCGTGGGGAAAGATAAGGTAATTATGACATTAGACTATAATGGGTCGAGACAATTTTATACCGTTGCCGGAACGGGACCGGTCTGTGTTCTGCTGCATGGTTTTATAGAAAACCATACGATCTGGAACGCTTTGTCAAAAAAGTTACAGAATACCCGTAAAGTCGTATGTATAGATTTACCGGGCCACGGGCAGAGCGAGGTGCTCAAAGAACCTGCAAGCATAAAAGCCATGGCTGAAGTGATATTTGCAATCCTCATAAAAGAGAATACAGAAAAAATTGATATTATAGGCCATTCCATGGGTGGTTACGTCGCACTCGCTTTTGCTAAGGCTTTCCCTGAAAAAACAAACGGAATTTTATTGCTCAATTCAACCCCTGTAGAGGATACAGAAGAACGGATAGCCAATAGAAAGCATGGTATAAAGATGGCCAAAAAAAATTATAAGGCCATCGTAAAAATGTCTGTGGCCAATATGTTTGCCGAAGGGAGCCAGAAGAAATTTAAAAAAGAAATTGAAAGCCTCAAAGCCGAAGCCTTAAAAACACCTCTTGAGGGATACATCAGCGCGCAGCAAGCAATGATGACCAGGGAGGATCTTTCAACCTTCTGGAAAATGGCGAATTTCAAAAAAGCCATGGTGCTTGGGAAGGAAGATCCTATAATTGATGCCGAAGCGACTAGAGACAGTTTTAAAGATGAGATTCCTGAAATCTCTATTAAATCTGGAGGTCATGCTCTATTCCTGGAAAATGAAATTGAGGTTTTTAAAGCAATAAGCAATTTTCTGGAATTGGGATAAGTTTTCTTTTCAAGAATTTTATACGCATTCACAGTTGAAGAATAGGTTTTATTTCGTGAAATAAAAGTCATTTTATGATCTAAAAAGAGCCCATTTTACCTGTTTTCTGAAATTATTTTGGGGTTGTAGAATGTTAAATTCCGAAGAAAATTGATAAAATAGGCTTCAAATTAACCTTAATTTATCTAAAAATTACCAAAATAATGTATTTCAACGATTAAATATGTTACTTAAGCTGATTCATCGTAAGTTTATTTTCTAAATTACATATTATGAGCTTACAACAATCCCAAATCGTTGAAAGGAAGAAAAAACTAAGTTGCAGTTTTTTAGGTCATCAGTTAGAAGTGGTCAAAAACTACAAGCATGGTCAAAATGAATATTGTTGCAAATGGTGCAAAAATCAATTTACCGATACTGATAGCGGAAAGCCGGGTTTTCTCACACCAAAACTACATCGCATCAATATTGCCTTAGAAAAGATCTATTACAGGAAAATGAGAATGTCTTAAACGCTTTCCTAAAGATTGGATCTTCCGGAGCGTTTTATTTTAATAAGAAAAATATTGCAGTCTTTTTGATATTTTCCTAGTTATTTTATCGAAAATTATATTGTTCCTCAGCGTTACGGCACATGTTGCGCTGGCGCCGGGTGCATTTTTTTGTTAATATAGCTGAAGTCTAAATAATAGTTTTTAGCAAGTTGGATTTTTTGATAAAATAGTAGGTGAATTTTCTGGTTTCCTTCAGATAATTTATTATATTCAAGAACCTAATTATCAAACTTTTACTATGCAAAAACGAAGTCGCAAAATTGCTGAGCAGTTAAGCCGATTACGCTGCCGGTTCGTAGGCCACAACATTTCCTTAAGCAAAGAATATGAAACCCATCAGCGAGAATATATTTGTAATGCCTGCAAATGTCAATACACTGAAGATAAAAACGGATACCTCACACCACTTACCCCTAAATTAAAACGGGTAAATGAGGTTATGGAACAATTTTATTTAAGGCGCAGACCAAAAACGGCTTAATCTTCCGCTTCATCTTCGTTAAGGGCGTTCCAGCCGCGTGCGATAATTGGGATTTGTGCGTTGCCACGTGTAATCAAATGCATGCCCTCATGTTCTTCGGTCATGTGGCCTATAACGGTAAAATTGGGATTGGCTTTTAATTTCTCGTAATCCTGCTGGGAGATTGTAAATAATAATTCGTAGTCTTCCCCGCCATTGAGTGCAACCGTGGTACTGTCAATCTTAAATTCCTCACAGACATTGATCATCTGAGGATCTAGGGGGATTTTATCTTCATATAATTTGCAACCTACTTTAGAATTTTTGCACAGATGCAAAATTTCCGAAGAGAGTCCGTCGCTTATATCTATCATGGAAGTGGGTTGAAGTTCCAGATCATTAAGTAATTTTACCACATCCTTTCGCGCTTCGGGTTTTAGCTGCCTTTCTACCAGGTATGTATAAGGTTCAAGATCTGGCTGGGAATTGGGATTCACCTTAAAAACCTCTTTTTCGCGATTTAATACCTGCAAACCCATATAAGCAGCACCAAGATCTCCGGTAACAACAAGCAGGTCCATAGGCTTTGCCCCATCCCGTTTTACAATTTTTTCTTCTTTAGCGGTGCCCAGCGCCGTTACACTTATCAAAAGCCCTTTTGAACTTGAAGTGGTATCGCCACCCACCAGATCAACATTATAGGCTTTTGCTGCAAGTAAAATACCGGCATAAAGTTCCTCTAACGCCTCAAGTGGAAACCTATTAGATACCGCAATGGAAACGGTGATCTGTGTTGCTTCGGCATTCATGGCGTACACATCAGAAAGGTTGACCATGACCGCTTTATAGCCTAAATGCTTGAGCGGCATAAAACTGAGGTCAAAATGAACGCCTTCCACTAACAAATCAGTTGTAAGGACAACTTTATTATCCTTAAAATCCAGAATCGCGGCATCATCGCCTATACCCTTGAGCGTACTTTCCTGTGCAATCGAAAAATGCTGTGTTAGGTGGTCAATAAGTCCAAATTCCCCCAGATCGCTCAGGGAAGTTCGTGAAGGTTCTTTATCTTGAAACATAGGTATTTGTTTGCCGGCAAATTTAATGGGAATTAGTTAGAAATTGCGCTTATTTTAGGCATTTCCCCTATTTTAATGAAAACGAAGAATTCATAATCATTTCTTTAGGGAATGTCATTGAATTCTCCTATCCTATAATCAACAAAGCCACTGGGAGTTTGCTGTAAGGTTCTATGGTAAAACCCTACTTTAGTGGTATATTTGTACATAATATCAAACCATTATGATTAAAGTAAGCGAAGATGCTAAAAAGAAGATAGCAAACCTCATGAGTGAGGAGGGTTATGATGCCGTACAGGATTATGTGCGGGTAGGTGTAAAGAGTGGTGGGTGTTCCGGTTTGTCCTACGAGTTGAAGTTTGATAAAACCGCGCACGAAGAGGATAAGCTTTTTGTTGATAACGCGATCAAGTTGATCGTTGACAAAAAGAGTTTTTTATACCTTATAGGGACAACGTTAGAATATAGCGGTGGTCTTAACGGGAAAGGTTTTGTTTTCAACAATCCCAATGCGCAGCGTACCTGCGGCTGCGGAGAGAGCTTTTCCCTGTAAAAAAAATTGACAAATACCGCGCCTTTTAAACAGGTACTGCGGCTTAGTAAGATATATTATGGCATATACAGAAGAAGATTTAGAGAAGGAATTAGCCACAAAAGAGTATAAATATGGCTTTTATACAGATATTGAGTCTGATACATTCCCCATAGGGCTCAATGAAGATATTGTGCGTGCTATCTCAAAGAAAAAAGAAGAGCCGGAATGGATGACCAACTGGCGCGTGGAGGCTTACCGTGGTTTTCTTGAAATGACGGAGCCCGACTGGGCAAACGTGCACTATCAAAAACCAGATTTACAGAATATTTCCTATTATTCTGCACCTTCTAAAAAACCGAAATACGATAGTCTTGATGAAGTAGATCCAGAGTTGCTGGATACCTTCAAAAGACTTGGCATATCACTTGATGAGCAGAAAAAACTTGCCGGGGTCGCGGTAGATGTAGTAATGGATTCGGTTTCTGTTGCAACTACGTTCAAAAAGACCCTTGCGGAAAAAGGGATTATTTTCTGTTCAATTTCCGAAGCTATACGGGAGCATGGCGATCTGGTCAAGAAATATCTGGGCAGCGTTGTCCCGCAAAAAGATAATTATTATGCGGCTTTGAATTCTGCGGTTTTTAGTGATGGTTCTTTTTGCTATATCCCTAAAGGGGTGCGTTGTCCCATGGAACTTTCCACCTATTTTAGGATCAATCAAGCCGGTACCGGTCAGTTTGAGCGCACATTGGTTATCGCAGATGAAGGTAGTTACGTCAGTTATTTAGAAGGTTGTACTGCGCCATCGCGTGATGAAAATCAGTTGCATGCGGCAGTTGTTGAACTTATTGCACTGGATGATGCAGAGATAAAATATTCTACTGTACAGAACTGGTATCCTGGTAACAGTGAGGGCAAGGGTGGCGTGTTCAATTTTGTGACCAAGCGCGGACTTTGCGAGAAAAGTGCAAAAATATCGTGGACGCAGGTAGAGACCGGTAGTGCCGTTACCTGGAAATATCCCAGTTGTATTTTAAAGGGGGATAATTCCATTGGTGAATTTTATTCTATTGCAGTAACTAACAATTACCAGCAGGCTGATACGGGAACTAAAATGGTGCATTTAGGTAAAAATACCCGTAGTACGATCATTTCAAAAGGTATATCTGCCGGTAAATCCCAGAATAGTTATAGAGGTCTGGTGCAGATCAACAGCAGGGCAGAAAACGCCCGTAATTTTTCCCAGTGTGATTCTTTGTTGATGGGTAATGCCTGCGGGGCGCATACATTCCCCTATATCGAGGCGAAGAACAAGACGGCAAAAGTAGAACACGAGGCCACGACCAGTAAGATAGGGGAAGATCAGATCTTTTACTGTAATCAACGGGGTATAGATACTGAAAAGGCTATCGCCCTGATCGTAAATGGCTTCAGTAAAGAGGTTTTAAACAAATTGCCCATGGAGTTTGCGGTGGAAGCTCAAAAACTTCTTGAAATTTCCCTGGAAGGTTCTGTAGGTTAATCTTAGTCAATAAAAGTTTTAGTACATGCAGAAGGCTTTTAGCTTTATATTTTTGATTTTTCTTTTTTTGGGCTCTTGTAAGGATTCAAAAAATAGTTTTGAGGAAGGTTATGAGAATGCCCAGAACGACGCGCGTGTAGAAGAACAATTGGAAACTGAAAATGCTTTGGAATTGTTTGTTTTTGACGGTGGAAGGATTTTTGAACATGGAAATCAACATTCACGTAAACAAGAAACCCAGGAGAATGAGCTTCGCATATTAGCCGATGCCTTTTATGTGGTCAAGCATTCTAAAGGGGTGTTGATATGGGATACGGGCTTACCGGAAAAAGTGGTGGGGGAAGACCCCTTTACGACTTCAGATGGCGCGTTTACTATTTCCCGCAAGGATAGTTTGGTTAAGCAATTGGCAAGTATAGGTTTAAGTACTGAGGATGTGGATTATATTGGGTTCTCTAACATATATTTTGACCATACAGGCGCCGCTAACTACTTTCCCAACGCGAAATGGCTCGTTCAGGAAAATACCCTTGATTTTATAAAAAGTGATTCCGTAAAAGATAACAATTTATACGATCTGGCCAGCTTTGATAAATTGACAGATAAAAAAATGCTCAATGGTGACTATGATCTTTTTGATGATGGTAAAGTAATTGTCAAATATGTGTCAGGTCCTGCTGACGGTAATCAGGGTTTGTTTGTGAACTTAGAGCAACATGGACCTGTACTTCTCGCGAGAGACAAGTATCATTTTATGGAGCATAAAGGTAGAATGGTGAATTCAGACCTTATTGAAAGTTGGGCAGAATCAAATAAAAATTTAGATATAGTGGATGAGTTTGTAAGGGTGAAAAACCCTAAAATCTACATTCAACATGATATAAACGATTTTAAATCATTGCAGAAAGCGCCCAAATCCCTGAAATAATGAAACAATTTTTCATCGTTAGTAGCTTTCTTCTCGTACTTTTCAGTTGTACCGATAAGCGTGAAAATGTAATAACAGGAGATTTTATTTATATCGCTGATTCAGCAGTTATTAAAGGTGAGGATTTTATTTATGGTGTTGAAATAGACAGTATGACCATGCAATTGGCAAAAGAGGCAGCTGCTTTTAAAAATGGGGATTTTGATATGGTTCCCATCATTATAGAAGGAAGTTTGCACGAAAAAGAAAAAAACACAGAAGGGTGGGACACCATCGTTAAGGTTGACAAAATCATTGCTGTAGGATCCCTAAAGGTTCGGCAGGAAAAAGTGAGCAACACAAAATAAAAGAGTAAATAAATTAAAATTACGGGCAGTCCAGACTGCTCACAAAGCAAGAATATATGCTACAAGTAAAGAATTTAAGTGCCGGGATTGAAGGCAAACAGATATTAAACGGTATTGATCTAGAAATTAATGCTGGTGAAGTACACGCTATTATGGGACCTAATGGTTCTGGTAAGAGCACACTTTCTTCTGTCATTGCCGGTAAAGAGGAATATGAGGTATCTGGAGGTGAAGTGCTTTTTGAAGGGGAGTCCCTTCTTGAACTTGATGCGGAAGAACGTGCCCACAAAGGTTTGTTTCTATCGTTTCAATATCCTATTGAAATCCCTGGTGTTTCGGTTACAAATTTTATAAAAACAGCTATTAATCAAACCCGAAAAGCTAAAGGTCTTGAGGATATGCCGGCAAGCGAAATGCTAAAGCTTATCCGTGAAAAGTCTGAATTGCTTGATATGGATCGCAAATTCCTGGCACGTTCCTTAAATGAAGGATTTTCGGGCGGGGAGAAGAAGAGAAATGAGATTTTCCAAATGGCCATGCTTGATCCCAAGTTGGCTATTCTTGATGAAACAGATTCAGGACTGGATATTGATGCTTTGCGCATTGTGGCCAGTGGCGTGAATAAATTGCGCGCTGCAGATAAATCCATTCTCGTGATCACGCACTACCAGCGTTTACTGGAATATATCGTTCCTGACTTCGTGCACGTTATGATTGAAGGAAGGATTGTAAAATCTGGTGGTAAGGAACTTGCATATGAATTAGAGGAAAAAGGGTACGACTGGGTAAAAGCAGAACTTACCGCATAAAGTGGTGTTTTTGATATAAAAACGCCCTTTTTCACGCATTTTTCAGTGCTATTAAAACAAATACAATGAATTTAAAAGATAAATTACTATCATCTTATTTGGCCTATCAGGAAAATATGGATCTCAACAATTCCATGAGCGAATTGCGGGACAAATCCATACGCAATTTTGAATCCCAGGGGTTTCCGACTAAAAAAGATGAAGACTGGAAGTATACTTCACTTAACAGCATTGTCAAAAATGATTTTAGTATAACTCCGGCTACAGAAGATACCATAGAATTTAAGGATGTCAAGAAATATTTCATTCATGATATTGACACCTATAAAATTGTCTTTATTGATGGCGTTTACAGCTCTTACTTATCTGAAACGACCCATGATGGTGTAGATATTTGCCTGTTGAGTTCCGCACTTGATAAAGCAAAATACAAACCGGTCATAGATGTATATTACAACAAGATCGCTAAAGAAAGCAGCCTGACATCCCTAAATACCGCCTTTGCAAAAGAAGGCGCCTATATTTATATTCCAAAGGGAAAGGCGGTAAACAAGCCTATACAGATCATCCATCTGGCTACCGGGAACGAGGCTAATTTTATGCTGCAGCCCCGTAATCTCATTATTGCCGAAGAAAATACTGAAGTTCAGATTATTGAACGGCACCAAAGCTTAGGTAATAACGCTGTTTTTACAAATTCAGTGACTGAAATCCATGCCGGTAAACGGGCCATGGTTGATTATTACAAAATACAGAACGATAAAGAAGAAGCTTCGCTTATTGATAATACCCATATTGATCAGCGGGACAATAGTGAAGTTTCGGTACATACCTTTTCTTTTGGTGGAAAATTAACGCGTAACAACCTCAATTTTTATCAGAATGGGGAACACATCAATTCCATTTTAAAAGGGGTTACGATTATTGAAGGTAAGCAGCACGTAGATCACAATACGCTCGTGCACCATATTCAGCCCAACTGTGAAAGCCATCAGGATTATAAAGGTATTTTTGATGATCGCTCTACCGGTGTTTTTAATGGTAAAGTACTGGTAGATAAAATCGCACAAAAGATCAATGCTTACCAAAGCAACAATAATATTCTGGTAAGTGATAAAGCGACCATAAATTCAAAACCGCAGCTGGAAATATTTGCAGATGATGTACGTTGTTCGCACGGTTGCACTATTGGTCAACTTGACGAGAGTGCTCTTTTTTATATGCGCTCCCGCGGTATCGGCAAAAAAGAGGCCAGGGCTTTGTTGATGTATGCCTTCGCCAATACCGTACTGGAAAGCGTAAAAATACCACAGATTAAAACCAGGATAACAAAATTGATCGCCAATAAGATTGGTGTTCATATTGGTTTTGATGTCTAAAAAAACGGTTATTTAGGGTTGTTTTCAGCCCTTTTTATCGGTTTTTAGAGTAAAAAGAATGATAATCTGAGTAAACTAAATTCATGAATACCATACAAGAACCCCGCACTTTTCCAGTGGAGAAAATCCGTAGTGATTTCCCTATTTTAACGCGCAAGGTCAATGGTAATCCATTGGTTTATTTTGACAATGCCGCAACTTCACAAACCCCCCAGCAGGTTATTGATGCGATTGTAGATTATTACTCGCACTATAATGCCAATATTCACCGTGGGGTTCACGCCTTGTCACAGGAAGCAACAGATGCTTATGAGCAGGCGAGGATCAAGATCCAAAAGCATTTTAATGCAAAAAATCCCTATGAGATTATTTTCACATCAGGAACGACTCATGGGATCAATATGGTTGCAGCGGGTTTTGCCAATTTAATAGGAAAGGGAGATGTGATATTGGTTTCCGCGATGGAACATCATAGCAACATCGTACCCTGGCAAATGCTTTGTGAAAAATCAGGAGCCGTGTTAAAGGTGATCCCCATGAAGCATTCCGGTGAACTGGATATGGTTGCTTTCAACGCTACGATCACCGAGGATGTAAAACTGGTTTTTGTAAATCATGTAAGTAATGCACTGGGTACCGTAAATCCCATCAAGGAAATTATTGATAAGACGCATGCCGTGGGAGGTGCCGTACTTATAGACGGGGCACAGGCTGCACCACATGTAAAAGCAGACGTGCAAGCACTTGATGCCGACTTCTACGTAGCTTCAGCGCATAAAATGTGCGGGCCTACGGGTGTGGGCGTGCTGTACGGTAAAGAAGAATGGCTTACAAAACTACCACCATATCAAGGGGGCGGTGAAATGATCGCGACCGTAACATTTGAAAAAACAACCTATGCTGGACTTCCGCATAAATTTGAAGCGGGGACGCCTAATATTTGTGGGGGTATCGCCTTTGGCGCAGCGCTGGATTATATGAATGCCATAGGTTTTGATGCTATAGCCGCATATGAGCATGAGTTATTGGTTTACGGGACGAATGAACTGAAGAAAATTGAGGGCATGCGCATTTTTGGCGAAGCCAAAGAAAAAACAGCGGTAATTTCCTTTAATGTTGATGAAATTCATCCCTACGATATTGGTACCATCCTTGATAAACTGGGTATAGCGGTGCGGACGGGACATCATTGTGCGCAGCCCATTATGGATTATTATAAAATTCCCGGTACGGTACGTGCTTCGTTTGCTTTTTATAATACCAAAGAAGAAATTGACGTTATGATTACAGCGCTGAAACGTGCACTGAACATGCTGAGATAAAATGCTTTAGATCATACCCGGGGGCGACACCTAAATTCAATATGACTAATATATGCGAATGAGAAATTTCTTTGTAGTGCTTATCATTTGTCTGTTCTGCATTTCCTGCGGAGGCATCTCTACGGAAACCCTGATTGTTGGTTCTTCAAAAGTTCCATGTACGGGAGAATCTGCTCAGGACTGCCTTCAGGTCAAAAAAGACAGTACCGCAACCTGGGAGCAATTCTACGGAAATATAGAGGGTTTCGATTATGAACCAGGATATGTTTACACCTTGGAAGTTGAAAAAGAACAGGCAAAAGATAGTCCTGCAGATGCATCACATTTAAAATACACCCTAAAACGCATACTTGATAAAACCAAAATGGGACAGGATGATTTAAGCCTTAAGGGGAATTTTAGTATCGCTACCTTTATGGGGCAATCTGTCGCTGACCGTGCCATGGAAATGAAATTTAATGCAAAAGAAGGACAGGTTAGTGGTAAAGGGATCTGCAACAGGTTTATGGGTACTTTTACAACAAGTGGTGAAAAAATAAAATTTTCACAGGCGGCAACCACAAAAATGATGTGCGAAAAGCCAGAACTTGAAAGGGATTTTTTTCAGGCAATGAATCAGGTTGATCACTTTACGTTGAAGCAGGATCAATTGAATTTAATGAAAGGTGACGAGACCGTACTTACGGCTAGCCTTAAAACAGAAGAATGAGCAGTATACAGGAAATACAAAACGAGATTGTTGATGAGTTTGCCATGTTTGACGACTGGATGGAGCGGTATGAATACATGATAGAACTTGGGAAATCGCTTCCACTTATCAACGAGAAGTATAAAACCGAAGAATATATCATCAAAGGTTGCCAGAGCAAAGTATGGGTTCATGCTGATATGGAAGAAGGAAAGGTGGCTTTTACCGCAGATAGCGACGCGATCATTACTAAAGGTATAATCGCCATTTTAATACGTACCTTTTCTGGACAGCCCCCTAAAGAAATTCTGGATGCGGATACCGCATTTATTGACAAAATAGGGTTGAAAGAACATTTATCGCCCACAAGGGCCAATGGACTGGTAAGTATGATTAAGCAAATTAAGCTGTATGCAATCGCTTACCAGACACAATTAGATTAAACGACGATGGACTTAAATAGCAACGTATTTGCGGCACTAATATCCTGCGGTGGCATCTTTGCTATTATTGGCCTTTTCATGCTTATTTTCCCACCGGGAAAAATCAATCTTTTTTATGGGTATAGGACAAAGCGTTCCAGAAAAGGCCAGGCAAATTGGGATTTTGCTCAGCGTTTTTCAGCCCTTCAAATGATAAAAGCCGGTATATTTTTGGTGCTATTGAGCTTGTTTGCCGTATTTATTGATTGGGAGCGATTTGAAAGCCTGACACAAAACCTAATCATAACCATACCTATACTAAGTGCTGCTGTATTTATATTTATGAGTACAGAGCGTGCGCTTAAAACAAAATTTAAAACCGATTAAGATCTTACATTATGAGCGAATTAAAAGAATTAGATACACAAGAGCTGGGAGAGAAAGTTGTACGCGTATTAAAGACGATTTATGATCCTGAAATTCCCGTTGATATTTATGAACTGGGATTGATTTACGATGTTTTTGTCAATGAAGATTATGAAACAAAAATCCTAATGACACTTACAACGCCCAACTGTCCCGTGGCAGAAACCCTTCCGCTGGAAGTAGAGGAGAAGGTGAAAACGATAGAAAAAGTGAAGGACTGTGAGGTTGAAATTACTTTTGACCCACCATGGACGCAGGATTTGATGAGTGATGAAGCTAAACTTGAATTAGGACTTTTATAAAATCCCAAATGAACGAAATCGTAAACCGCGTTGCAGACAGCAAGCTAATCACCTTTAACCTTGAGGACTTATATCCTGAAGGAAAACGTGAAACTATTGATATATCGCAATGGTTATACGAAGGTTTTATTCTTAGGGAAAAGGATTTCAGGGAGCAGCTTAAAAAGTATGACTGGACGCAGCATGAAGGCAATTATATTGCGCTTTATTGCAGTGCAGATGCAATCTTGCCCGCCTGGGCTTTTATGCTTGTTACAGCACATCTCGCACCTTATGCAAAATACGTGGTGAAAGGGGACAAAGTAGAACTGGAAACACGTCTTTTTTCCACCTTGATTGATCGAATAGATGTAGAAAAATATCGCGATCAGCTAATCATTATAAAAGGTTGTACGAATAAACCCGTACCGGAAAACGCTTACCTGGAACTCCTGCAAAAATTACAACCAGTGGTAAAGAGCTTAATGTTTGGTGAGGCTTGTTCTGCCGTCCCATTATATAAAAAAAAGTAAAAAGCTTGAATATCCTTTGATCAAGTCAATAAATAAAGGATTTTTGCAGAAGTATACATCTTAACACTTTCCATGAAAAATATTGTACTTAGCTTCTTTTTATTATTTGCGGTAAGCTTCTCTTTTGCACAAACAGAACAAGAGCTCAAAGCAGCTAAAAAAGAAAAAAAGGATTCCATTTCGGCGATTGAGAAACGCGTCAATGCCCTTCAAAAACAAATTGATAACCTTCCGGGTTGGAAATTAGGCGCCTTTGGAACAATCGGTGGTAGTTTCTCTGGTTTTAACAACTGGTATTCACAGGGAACTCCTAATGTTTCCGCAGGAAATATAGGCTTTACGGTCAATGCGTTTGCAAATCTTAAAGAACCAAAATACTTCTGGCGCAATGCTTTGAATGTGAATATTGCCTGGGTAAAATTTGATGATCAGGATGATCCTACTGATGATGATAGTTTTCAGGAATCAACAGACGTTTTTAATGTATCCTCATTATACGGTTATAAACTGACCGAAAAATTTGCCATATCTGCATTGGGGGAATACAGGACTACAATCTTATCTAACTTTAATGATCCTGGCTATTTAGATCTGGGTCTGGGTGGTACATGGACGCCGTTGGACAATCTTACGGTGACCGTAAACCCGCTCAACTATAATATTGTTTTTAGTCAGGGAGAGAATATTTATGAATCCACTTTAGGTGCAAAGTTTCTGGTGGATTATACCCGTGAAATTGGAGCAATCTCCTTTAAATCGAATTTATCTGCCTTTCAGAGCTACAAGAATTCGGATTTTTCCAATTTTACCTGGATAAACGCTTTCGGTTATACTCTATGGAAAAATATAGGTGTTGGTTTTGAATTTGGTATGCGCGATAACAAAGCGGAAGCACTGGATTACGCGCGAAACAAGCAAAGTACTCCAGATCCTGATGTTACGTTTGACAACGTAGATAATAAATTACAAACCTATTATTTGCTGGGATTGAATTATAAATTCTAAGAAAATATAGTTTTGCTGTACAAGGTAAAAACAACAAAAACGCCCGATTTTCAACTGGAAATCGGGCGTTTTTTATGCTTAATTGGTAATTATTGCAATACTTTTTACCGTATTTATTCTTCTTCTTCCCCTTCCGTGTACGTGTCGTAGTCGGGATACAGGAAGTTGTTGTAAGGGAAACGGGTCACATGCAATTCGCGCACGCGCTCATAAACCTTCCGTTTAAAATCTTTGAGCGATTTTTTCTTAAGAGCCGAAATAAATATGGCATCATCTCCCACCCGGTTCATCCACGTGCGTTCCCATTCCTTTAAGGTGTAATGCTCTGTCGTGCGCTCTGTAACCAGATCATCCTCTTCAATGGTTTTATGCTCATAAGCATCAATTTTGTTGAAAACCATCAATGTAGGCTTGTCAGAACTTTTGATCTCATCAAGAATCTGGTTCACCGAAGCAATATGATCTTCAAATTCGGGATGTGAGATATCGACAACGTGGAGTAACAAATCAGCTTCACGCACTTCGTCAAGCGTACTTTTAAAAGATTCTACTAATTGGGTGGGCAGTTTCCTTATAAAACCTACCGTATCGCTCAACAGAAAAGGGAGGTTTTTTATCACCACCTTGCGCACCGTTGTATCTAATGTCGCAAAAAGTTTGTTCTGTACAAAAACATCACTCTTACTAATGGCATTCATCAAAGTGGATTTTCCCACGTTAGTATAGCCTACAAGAGCAACACGTATCAATGCGCCACGATTACCGCGCTGCACTTCTTGCTGCTTGTCAATTTTCTCGATCTTTTTCTTGAGTAATGAGATACGGTCACGCACAATACGACGGTCAGTCTCGATCTCCGTTTCACCAGGCCCGCGCATTCCTATACCACCTCGCTGACGCTCTAAGTGTGTCCACATACCGGCAAGGCGCGGCAATAAATATTCATATTGCGCGAGTTCTACCTGGGTGCGGGAATAACTGGTCTGCGCGCGCTGTGCAAAAATATCAAGGATAAGGTTTGTGCGGTCTACGATCTTGCACTTGAGTATTTTTTCAATGTTCTTTTGCTGCGCCGGACTCAGTTCATCATCAAAAATTGCCGTTCCTATCTCGTGTTGTTCAACGTATGCACGTATTTCGTCAATTTTACCACTTCCCAAAAACGTTTTGGGATCAGGTCTTTCCAGTTTTTGGGTGAAACGGGTATAAACTTCCCCGCCTGCGGTATAAGCAAGAAATTCAAGCTCATCCATATATTCTTTGGACTTATCTGCGTCTTGATATTGTGTGATCAAGCCAATGAGAACCGTCCTTTCATATTCTATATTAGTTTCTTCAATCATAGTTTAAAATAAAGTACAAAAATGTTTAGGAAAACGTTAATCCATAGCAAAGCATACGACCGTAAACTTTTGGGAAAAACTTCCTATAATGCTTGAAAAGTAGTTTTTTAAGCTGAAAATCTCTCTTATGAAAACCTTAAACCTTATTTATTATCCTGGGATTTTGGTCTTTTGGGTTTTGAAGGTGCTTTCGGCTTTTTCTCTGGCATAGGGCCGCGCATGTGAATCACGAGTCCGTTAAGGAAATTTCGTAGAAACTGATCACCACATTCCACATATTTGGGATGGCTTTCATGCCTAAAAATTGCTCCCAGTTCACTTTTTGATACCGAAAAATCCACAAGGCTGCAAATTTTTACAATATCATCATCGCGCAGTTTATGGGCTACACGTAATTTTTTAAAAATGTCGTTGTTAGATAGTGCCATGCAGCAAAGATACTTTTTTTAGACCAAAAAAATATACGTCAAAAAAGAGCGTTTTTTAACCATTTTTGACCAATAATTGGCCTTTTTGAAGGGTTATTTGCAGCGTTCACCATCCATCGCAACATCCTCCAGATCCCGAATATACACCTGAAAATTGGCGTTAAACTTACCTAAAATGGTAATTATTGACCCGTTTCCGGCAGGGAGTTCCAGATTTTTAAAAGCGGCATAGCCGCTGGTGCGCAGGATTACCTGATCACCGGCGCAATTAGCAAGCGCGCGATCTACGCCGTAGGTGTTGTTGATATTTGCATAGGATTCGCCCAACTCCTCTTCCGGAATCTGGACGTTATCAAACTGCACGAGCATGTTAAGGTATTTTTCCGCTACATCATTGATGGCAATGACTAATGGAATCAAAGTCGCTGTAGTATTGGTTCGCAACACCCGCTCATCAAATTCACCGGTAGATATACGCCCCACATCCCCAGACCCGCCTTCGCCCTGAAGCCCTATGGTGGGCAAACCTGCAAATTCGCCACTATAAAGCCCGTCAACGCGCACAAGCACTTTTCGGCCCGGTTCAAAAAGCGTGTACACATCCGTTGCATCTGTGGAAATCGCAATGGCGCTCGTGGGATTTTCGGGTTTATCCTGAATGATCAAAGTCCTGAAAAAGTTGCCAGATTCATCACTGGAAACCACATACCCTTCCACATAGAGGGGCGCATCCGCATTGGGGCCGGCATTGATAAGAACAGGATCAAAACCACGGTAAAATTCTTTTGCTTTGGCAATACTGAAATTAGCGCTAATTTCCACTTCTTCTGTATTGATTTCAGGGACTTCAAAATCGTCATCGTGTACGCATCCTGCACAAGTGAGGATCAATAAGAGCAATAGAAAAGTAGGTTTGAAATTTTTCATTTTGACTTTATTTAAATACTAAAACCTGATATAGAAATTGAGGTAATAACTTGTACCGTAACCTGACCAGTATTTAGGTCCAAAAATGCGGGTTTCCCGTTGCGCATCTTCCTGTAGGGTTCTAAAGTTGGCACTGCGTCCTTGTTCAAAACCGCCGGTTTTATAAGTTGTATTGAGAACATTGTTGATCACCGCAAAGAAACCCACATAATAACTGCCTACCCGCCAGGATTTTCCACCTATGGCATTGACGAGCATATAGTCTTCAAAACGCTCTTGTTTGAGCAGTTCGCGTGCGAGCTGTGGATCGTAATCATTAAAGGGAAGCCCGTCTGTATCCTGATAAAAGTTTTTGGTACGGGTAAGTGGAGCGATATCTACATAAGCATGTGAAAAATAATTTGCCGTGGTACCAAAAAACCAATACTCAGGGTCCCGGTACTCAAAGCCCAGCTGAAAGGCCTGTTGCGGTCCTCCCGCAATACGGTAGTTTTTAAGATTGGCCTGGCCAAATTCTACTTCGGCATTAAAATCATCTGAGGTAAGGTATAGATCGGGATTGTTGCTATAGGTATATTGACCGTAGGCCGCTGCGCCTTTTACCTTAATCGTGGGCGTGAGCTGCGCTTCAATGCCCAGTTCGCCGCCCAGATGCGTTTTGTCAACATTGGTGAGTACTTCCTGCACAAAAGCGGTGGTCACATTTCTTCCCAGACCAGAAATACCGTCAGCGTAATAAAAAGAAATTTCCGTGGCATCGTTCATCGCGATATAATACCCGGTCAGCCGTGCGCTCACAATAGGATCGCGATAGATATAACTTAGATCCAGATTAATATTTCCCTCATTCTGAAGATTGATAACCGTGCGGTTGTTCTGTCTTGAATTGGAAAAAGCATTGCGCAATACAGGTGCCGTTTTCAAGTACGCACTGTTCATTGTAAAAATGTGCCTACCGGAATATTTGTAGGTCATGCCGCCTTTTATTCCGTAAGGTGCAAAGGACAATTTATCGCTTTTCCCTTCAGAATCCTCAGGATAATTACCGTTTTTAAAGAGTCCGTTACGTTGATATGTAGTAGTCCCGCCACTTGCAGAAAGGAAAAAATCAAACCGGTTATAGCTAAACTGTGCTTGCATAAAAACATCGGCCTGCAATGCATTGATCTCAAAATTGTACTTGATAATTTCCCCTTCACCCACACGTCTATTGGGATTGTTGAGATCGCTTTGTGCAGCATCGCCCGTATTGAACGTGTCAATATCCAGATAGGTCGTGGCGCCCAGCAGGTCAAGTGTATTCGCATAATTATGGGAAGTCAGGCTTTTAAGATTTATGGAAGCATTCAGGTTTACGTTATCGTTTATCCTAACGTTTACAATACTATTAGCGGTAAGCTGTTTATCGTCAACGCGGTCTTCATAGAGATAATAGCACGCGTTGCCGCCGTATAGAATATTGGTTTTGTAAAGGCCGTCCCAGTTTATTTGACCATCTTCAGTAAAATTTTCATAGGCACGGTAGGCGGTTTCCCTGTTGGGCGAATCCCGATATCCTATAAAATAGCTGGGCAATTTCTGGTAGTAGCCCGGGTCAGGATTTGGTGCGTTGTCATAGCCCAATCTGCTGTTGCCCATACTGCCAAATTGATACGCCACGTTTGTGTTTATATTGATCTTTTCTGAAAGATTCCAGTAATGGTTCAGCATAAAAACGGGTTCTTTGATTTTGCGTGTACGCGAATTACGGATTTCCCCATCCTGTTTTCCCCAATAGGAATTGTACCTGCGTCCCTTTAAATCAATCACCTCCTGCGTGTTTGCCGAAGACTTTCCACGCCTGTTAGGCGTATAAAATGCCGAAAAATTAAGGCTGTGAGCCGGATTTATCTCTTTTTCTACCGCGATGAATATTGAGTTTGCATCGTACAGACTACCGTCCATGTAACCTTCATTACCATAGCGCCTCGCCAGGGATACGCTATATGCCCAGCCGTTTTTATTAAGTCCAGAATTGTAGGAACCTATGATGCGCCCTTTGTAGGTACGGTTTGAAGAAGCATAGGATACACGGCCGCCACGGCGGTATTGTGAAGCGCGCATGATGATGTTCGTGGTTCCGGCAAGTCCACCAAAAGTATAATCGTTTGCCGCTGTCCCCAGGGTGAAAATACGGTTGCGCTGCATATCGTTGAGTCCGCCCCAGTTGCCCCATTGCGGCCTACCGCTGTACAGTTTGTTCATCTCTATACCGTTGATGAGTATTTTTCCCCGCTCGCTGCCCAGTCCCCTTGGACGGAAAAAAGTTGCACTAAAATCATAGGCAGCTGCGGTAAGAAAGGCATCTTTTGAGGCAGAAAGTAATCCGGAAATACTGTAATCTGCATCGCCCGCATCTGCATTTAGTTCTTGGTCACTCAGGCTTATGATTCCTATTTGCAATTGTTCTTCGGTAATATTTACTTCCAGCGGAATCAGGGGAATGTGCACGGGCAGGCCATTTTCAAAGAGCACCGGGAGTCGTTGATCTGTAAAACCCTCTGCTTCTACAAGCACGATCTGATTTCCCGGCGGAAGGTTTCCTTCTATAAAAAATGAACCGTTAATATCGGTTTTCGTAGTGAAGTGGGTGTTTTCCACATGTATTTCAATATCTGATAATGGTTTTCCATTGACTATATCCACAACTTTTCCTGATAAGGTGTAGGACTGCCCAAAGGCGCTTGAGCTTATAAATGACAAGAAAAGAAGAAATAAATAGTTCTTTGCCATGCAACTTGGTTTGGTTGTTTTAGAAGTGTTTAAGGATCAGGAAGTAATATAAATGTATTACATTGACTTTATGGATTTTTTAGCCAAAGGACCCTTTCACTACGAGCAAATGCATTTTAAAGTATTCCTTATTGTATTTATTTTTAACTCTTTTCAAGCCATTTTAGGTCAGAAAAAGGAGGATTTTAAGGTCGTTACGGTTGCTTTTTATAATCTGGAGAACCTGTTTGATACCTTAAACGATCCCATAACATTTGATGACGACCGTACGCCAGATGGGAAAGACCACTGGACGGAAGAAATTTATCAAGAGAAGCTAAAAAACATGGCCTTTGTCATTAATAAGATAGGTGCTGAGGTCGCACAAACGAGTCCGGCGATTTTAGGCGTAGCCGAAATAGAAAACCGAAAAGTGCTGGAAGATCTGGTTAACCAACCGCTATTAAAGGAGAAAAACTATGGTATCGTTCATTATGATTCGCCAGACCGGAGGGGAATAGATGTGGCGCTTTTATATCAAAAAGACCTTTTTAAAGTGATAAAAAGCACAGCGTACGAACTATCGCTTTACGATACAGAAGAGCCTGATAAGCGTGTGTACACCCGCGACCAACTCCTGGTTTCGGGAATTCTGGATACTGATAATATATTTTTTATTGTGAATCACTGGCCCTCGCGGCGTGGAGGTGAGGCGCGAAGTAGTTATAAGCGGGAAGCTGCGGCAGCACTAAACAAGCGGATTATAGATTCCCTGCAGGCCAGTGCCCCGAATGTAAAAATTGTTACCATGGGTGATTTTAATGATGATCCAATAAACAAGAGTATAAAGAAAGTACTGGGCGCCAAAGATAAGAAGCGTCAGGTAAAGAGTTTAGGGTTGTTTAACCCTATGGGTAGTATTTTTAAAACCGGTACGGGTACACTTGCTTACAGAGACCGCTGGAATCTTTTTGATCAGATCATTCTTTCTGAACCCTTTTTAAAAAAAGATTTTAACAGCTACAGATTTTACAAGGCAGGGATTTTCAATGAAGCCTTTTTAAGCAATCCAGATGGCCGCTACAAGGGGTATCCCTACAGAAGTTTTGCAAACGGAAGCTACACCGGTGGATACAGCGATCACTTTCCGGTTTATGTTTATCTTATAAAACGAGTTGAATAGCAGTGAAAATGGCTTAAAAACAGAAGAAATCAGGTTGTTTCTGAATTATTCTTTAGTTCTTCCGCTTTTTTTTTATCCAGTTCTGCTTTTTTCTGGCGCTCCTCAAGATCCCTCATATCTTGAAGATAAGCCATTTCCGCTTTATCATTGGGTACTATTTTATGTTGTGAGGCCAGCGCGTATTGTACTGTGATTTCTGCTCCAAAAAAGAGAATAAGGCATGTATAGTTAACCCATAATAAAATAAGCACAATTGAGGCAGCTCCACCATAAACAGATGCAGGGTTGCTACTTGTAAAATAATATCCAAGCGCATACTCGCCTATTAGAAACAGAACCGCTGTAATTGACGCGCCTAAAAAAGTAGTTTTATAGCTCATGACTACATCTGGCAGGATTTTGAAAATAGCTGCAAATAAGGCTGCGATAAAGGCAAAGGAGAGTAAAAACCTTAATATATCTGCGAATACCGCTGCCAGTGTTGGTGCGTAATATTCTATGTAAGTACTCAAGGCTGCAAGTGCTGCGGAAAGAACAAGGGAAACCAACAACATAAACGCTAAAATAAGTACCATCCCAAAAGAAAGCAGTCTGTTTTTTAACATGCGTTTCCAGTTTTGCTTTTTTTCGCGAACGTTCCATATTTCGTTCATCGCTTTTTTCATCTGAAAAAATACCCCTGTTGCACCATACACAAGTGCTCCTATACCTACTGTAATGGTTATCCAGTTGCCTTCGGTCAGTGCTGCATTGCTAATCATTCCCTCTACAGCCTCAGCTGCATCTGGGCCTATATAAGACCCTATTTGACCACTTATTCTTCCTGTTACCGCTTCCTGACCTAGAAAATAACCTGCAATTGCGGTAACGATCATAAGCAGGGAAGGCAGGGAGAATAAAGTATAATAGGCGATGATCGCACTTTTTGCAAAAGGATCTATACTATCCCAGGCAAAGTAACTCCGTTTGAGAAAACTGAAAAGCCGCAGTGATTTTACCTTCCATTTTGGTTGTGTCTTATTCATCTAAAAAAGGTTCTAATATAAAATTAAGCGCGTTTACCGCTGTGTAATCAATATTTATCTTCTTTGGGGTATTATCACCTTTCCGCCTTAAAAAAGGCAGGGGTATATCAGGGCTGCGCTCTGTAAGCGGGTTCTGATTACGTTGTAATTGCGCCTCACAAGCTGCTGCGATTTTAGCGTACTCATTGAGGCTGATGTTCAATTCCATATAAAGTCCTTCATCAGTGATGCCATCTATGGTATTTGTGGCAGATACGGGGGTGTAAATAAATTTCTGAGAGGTTATATCATACAAATTGCCTTCTGCATCCTGATAATGATAGGAAGGGAAATTTTTATCCGGCTCTTTTGAACCCGTAGATATACCCGGGGTAGCCCCACAACCTATAAGGATTGTAGCAATCAGTATACTAAAAAACAGCGTAATTTTTTTCAAAGGAATGTCCATAAAATGAGCGACGAAAATTACAAAAGCTTCCCGCCCTTGATTTTTAAATTATAGATAGTTTAACTTTTCAACCGAATGTCTCATGCTTTGGGTTATTCTCATAAAAAAGATTGCCCTATATTTTGGTTTTTCTTTGATAATACGAATTTTACACCTTGAATATTATACTCTTTTTCTATAACAAGGAAGATCAAGTTCGTTTTTATTGTCTTAATTCATGGGAATTTTTATGTTTTGCAGTAGCTTAGGCGCTCAATTAAAATTTATCACATCCCCATGACAGATTTTTGGTTTTATTTTAAAATAGGTTTAGAGCACGTTCTAGACTGGCGCGCTTACGATCATGTTCTTTTTCTTATTGTTCTCACGGTACCTTACGCCTTTAAAGACTGGCAGCGCGTTCTGCTCATGGTAACTCTGTTTACGATAGGCCATTCCCTGGCGCTGATTTTATCTGTGTATAATGTGGTGCGAGTGAATGCCTCCCTAGTTGAATTTTTAATACCTGTTACCATTTTTATAGCAGCGCTCTATAATGTCTTTACAGCAGGACGTGGGGCAAAAAAAGATAAAGTGGGACTTTTGCTCATAACGGCATTGTTTTTTGGCCTCATTCATGGCCTGGGTTTTTCAAATTTCTTCAAAGAGCTAACCGCGCATCTTGATAATCGCATATTGCCTTTGCTAGAATTTGCGCTGGGTATCGAGGCCGCACAGGTGGCAATCGTAATTGTTGTGCTCATCATTGGATTTATCTTTCAGACCATATTTCGTTTCAACAGGCGCGACTGGATGATGGTAGTATCTGCTATTGTCCTGGGTATGGTTATACCTATGTTAATCGCAAATTATCCCGGTTAAACCTATTAATATTCAAGCGTAAGCGACTTAAGTTTTTTATCTTTGCAATGGCTTTTCAAAATTAGTTTGAAAAGCATTTTCCTAATTTCATGCCAGCTAAGAATTCTTCAAAACAATTAAAATACGACATTGCCTATTTGCGTATGGCAAGGGAATGGGCAAAGTTGTCCTATTGTAAGCGCAAACAGGTAGGGGCCATCATTGTCAAGGATAAAATGATCATTTCTGATGGTTATAATGGCACCCCCACCGGTTTTGAAAATATTTGTGAAAATGAAGTGGGCGAGACGCAATGGTTTGTACTTCACGCCGAGGCCAATGCGATCTTAAAAGTGGCATCTTCCACACAGTCCTGCGCCGGGGCCACGCTTTATATTACATTATCACCGTGCAAAGATTGTAGTAAGCTTATACATCAGGCAGGGATTACCCGTCTGGTATATCATGTAGATTACAAAGATAATAGTGGACTTTCTTTTCTGGAAAAGGCAGGTGTGCAGGTGCAGCAAATCACAGATTTAAAGGATTAGTTAATTGATGACAGGCTATCAGAAAAAATATCTTCCTCTTTTGCTGGGTATCGCCATTGCCCTGGGTATCGCACTTGGCAGTCAGCTTAATTATAGCAACAATGCCGGCTTTCTTTCTACAAGCAATGCGAAGAAAGAGAAACTCAACAGACTTATAGATTACATTGATTATGAATATGTGGATGACGTCAATACAGATAGTATTGTAGACGTTACCGTAAATAGTATATTAGAAAATCTCGATCCCCATTCCGTTTATATTCCCCCCGCAGATATGCAGCGGATCTCAGATAACATGAAAGGCGATTTTGTAGGTATAGGCGTAAGTTTTTTTACCGAAAAGGATACCATTGTCGTTATCAATGCCATTAAAGACGGCCCCAGCGATAAGGCAGGTGTACTGGGAGGTGACCGCATCGTTTCAGCAGATGGCGTAAATCTTACAGGTAAAAATATCACTAACGATTCCCTTATGGGAAGCCTTAAAGGAAAAATCAATACAACGGTAGCTATCCATATTAAACGTCCCGGAAAAAAAGAACTTATAGCGCTTAAGGTTACGCGGGATATAGTCCCCATTATAAGTATAGATGCCAGTTATATGTTAACCGAAAACCTGGGATATGTTAAGATTAATCGCTTCGCGGAAAGTACTCCCCAGGAATTCCAGAACGCCTTAAAAATCTTAAAAAACCAGGGTGCCACGCAGATCGCTCTCGATCTTCGTGATAATCCGGGAGGGTATATTTCTGCGGCAGAAGAGGTGGCAGATGAGTTTTTAGACGAGGATAAACTCATCTTATTTACAAAAAACAAAACCGGAAAAATAGACAACTCTTATGCTACAGATGCAGGGATGTTTGAGGATGCACCCGTTTATGTTTTGGTAAACGAGAATTCTGCCTCCGCGAGCGAGATCGTTGCCGGTGCTATTCAGGATAATGACCAGGGTACCATCATAGGCAGAAGAACCTTTGGTAAGGGGCTTGTGCAGCGGGAGATGGCCCTTGGCGATGGTAGTGCGGTACGTCTTACCATTGCACGTTACTACACACCCACTGGCCGAAGTATACAACGTCCCTATGATGATGGTAACGAGGCGTATTATGAGGAATATCTAAACCGTTATAAAAATGGAGAAATGCTTTCCCAGGATAGCATACACGTAGACGATAGCCTTCGGTTTATAACGCCCGGCGGTAAAGAAGTTTATGGGGGTGGTGGTATTATACCAGATATCTTTGTGCCCAGAGAAGCAAATTATGAGAAAGAATCTATAAATTACGCTTTGCGGTCTGGTTTTATGTCAAGGTATGTTTTTGACAAGTTGGAACGCGATAGGAGTTATTATAATTCACTTTCCCTTGCAGATTTTAAACGGGATTATGAAATTTCTGATGCAGATTTGAATGATTTTGTATCTTACGCCGCGCGTAGGGAGATTAAAATCAGCCTGAAAGAGTATAAGGAAGAACTCAGGGAAAGTATAAAAGCGGTGATTGCCCAGCAATTGTTTGGTACCACGCTTTATGAAAAGATGATCAATAAAAACGATGCAATGATTCAAAAAGTCATCTCTATTAGTACTAAAAAACAATGATACTTATTGCTTCTATATTTGTTTTTTGCATTGCGGCTATTTTTCGGCTTCTGGATAATAGCGCATCTTTATTGATAGGTCACGGGATATCTGTTAGTCCGTTTTATCTTTCCAGGGAAGAAATAAAAATGCAGATGGGAAACATTACGGACACAAAATTGTTGCAACGTCTGCGTATTACATTGTTGTTTCAGAAACTGCATAAACTGTTTCTTTATTTAGCAATACTTACCTTCATAAGCGGTATAGTCTATGAAGTGATGAATCCTACGTTGATTCTTCTATTTTAATTGCCTTCAACTTTTCTCAGTATTGCCAAGTCAATTTTAGCCGACTTAAAAATCCGTTTCGGAAAGGAGAATATTTGATATAATGAAAAAATATCAAATCAAAAAACAACTATAGTTTCTAAGCACTTTAGTATTCGGGGATAATAAAATATATCTGAAGGATTATTTCTTGTTGGCAATTTTCCGTGAAACGGTAAGGATCAATAACAAGACTAACGCGCACAGGCATGCCAACACAGAGATTATGGCTACCTCGCTGTTACCGGCAAGTGGGTCGCTATAATCAACCTTGGTAAGATTGAATATAAGGAGTGCGGTGGCAAGGGCCATTAAAATATAAATGAAGATTTTCATAACGAGATCAGTTTAGAAGTCCCTGGATATTTGTGGTAAACAATTTTACTGCAATAGCCAATAAAATCACCCCAAATACCTTCCGGATAACGCCAATTCCCTGTTTACCAAGAATGCGCTCTATTTTGCCAGAAGATTTAAGCACAGCGTACACAAAGATAATATTTATCACGATCGCAACCACGATATTTTCCACCGCATATTCCGCACGCAGGGAGATCAATGAGGTCATGGTACCAGCACCGGCAATAAGTGGGAATGCAAGAGGAACGATAGAGGCTGTTTCTGGAGCTTCATCTTTGTAAAGCGTGATCCCCAAGATCATCTCCAGTGCTATAAAAAAGAGTATGAACGCACCGGCCACGGCAAAGGAGTTTACATCAATGCCTATAAGGTTTAGGATTTCCTTACCTATAAAAAGGAAGAGAATCATAATGCAACCGGCCACTATAGAGGCCTTTTCACTATGAATTTTTCCAACTTTTTTCTTGAGGCCTATTATGATAGGGATATTGCCTATAATGTCAATTATGGCAAACAAGATCATGCTGGCCGTTGCTATTTCTTTAAAATCTAAATTTAAACTCATCATTACCGTTTTTTGGGGCGTGCAAAACTACTGTGAATTAAAGGATTTACAACCTAGATTTAAAGAAATTTTTGATAATCTGTAATCGCTGCTAAAAATGTATCTTTGTAGCATGTTTCAGCTAGGAAAAACCATCGTTTCAGAAGACATTATCAACAAGGATTTTGTCTGTAATCTTGCAGCCTGTAAAGGGGAGTGTTGCGTTGCCGGTGAGGCAGGAGCGCCCGTAGAGCAAGACGAAGTAAAAATTTTAAGGGATATCTATCCCAGGGTAAAACCATTCTTGCGCCCAGAGGGCATTCAGGCAATTGCTGAACAGGGAACGCATATAGAAACCGAATTTGGTGATCTGGAAACGCCACTGGTAAACGGTGCAGAATGTGCTTATGTGACATTTACAGATGCAGGGGTTGCCTCCTGCGGAATCGAAGATGCCTATAATGCCGGTGAAGTTGATTTTAGAAAACCGGTATCCTGTCACCTATATCCTGTTCGGGTTCAGAAATACAGTGAGTTTGAAGCCGTAAATTACCACAGTTGGCCCATTTGTGATGATGCATGTACCCTTGGCAAAGAGTTGCAGGTTCCTGTTTATAAATTCACGAAAGATGCGCTAGTACGCAAATTTGGTGAAGACTGGTACCACGAACTCGAAGAAGTGGTGGGAAAAATGGAAAAAGATGCACAGTAAGCTGCCAGATATAGGGCCCTCCATTTTTTCTAAAATGAGCGGAATGGCCGTTGAATATGATGCGATCAACTTATCTCAGGGCTTTCCTGATTTTCCTACAGATCCCCAGCTTATAGAATTGGTGGCTACCGCGATGCGCGAAGGTTACAATCAATATGCACCGCTCGCCGGTATTTACAGCCTTCGGGAAAAAATATCTGAAATGATCTTTGCCCTTCATGGTAAGCGCTATGATCCCGAAACCGAAATAACGATTACCGTGGGAGCTTCTGAAGCTTTGTTTAATGCGATTACGGCTTTTGTGCAAGAAGGCGATGAGGTTATCGTGATTAAACCGGCCTATGATGTTTATGAACCTGCCATTTTAGTGCAGGGCGCAAAAGTAGTTGCGGTACAATTAGAGCCGCCGTATACACAAATGAACTGGGAGGCTGTAAAAAATGCCATATCTTCAAAAACCAGGATGATCATCATCAATACCCCGCACAACCCCAGCGGAATGATGTTTTCAACAAAAGATATGCAAACGCTTGAAAATCTGGTAAAAGACACAGGTATTCTAATTTTAAGCGATGAGGTTTATGAGCATATTGCCTTTGATAAAAGACAGCATGAAAGTGCATCCCGCTTCCCTAAACTTGCAGAACGTGCGCTTATTACCGGTTCTTTTGGCAAAACCTTTCATGTTACCGGTTGGAAGATGGGCTACTGTCTTGCACCTGCAAAACTGATACGTGAGTTTCAAAAAGTGCATCAACTCAATGTTTTTTGCGTAAATCATCCTACCCAGCGTGCGCTTGCTAAATATCTCGAAAATGCCGAAAATTACCTTCATTTAGGGCAGTTTTATCAAGAAAAAAGGGATTTTTTCCTCGAACGTGTTAAGCAATCAAGGTTTAAATTTGAGCCTGCGCAGGGCACTTATTTTCAGCTTATGGAATATAGCGCTATAACAGAAGAGGCAGATGAAGCCTTTGCTGAACGCCTAATAAAAGAATATGGTCTGGCGAGTATTCCCGTTTCTGTTTTCAATCAGAATGGGAAAGATGACCATTTATTGCGCTTTTGCTTTGCCAAATCAAATGAAACACTTGAAAAAGCAGCAGAAATTTTGAATGCCATCTAAAAATTTGCTTATTTTTGCCGCCCTGGCCTCGTAGTTCAATGGATAGAATAGAAGTTTCCTAAACTTTAGATGCAAGTTCGATTCTTGCCGAGGCTACTTTTTAATATATTACTTCTCTTACTACAAATGCTTACTACGTGTTGTGTTGCTCAACTTTAATTTCCTAAATACTGAAAATCTTTTTGAAGCGCACCTCTCAGGTTTCTGCCTGTATTAGGTATTTTCTAGCTTGGCCGATTCATATCTATAAAAGGATCTTTGAGTTTGTATTAAAGTTATCTTTCCACGAATTGTAATAAATACCTCTTAAATATATGGGGCGTCAGTTAGTACACATTAACGCAGTATAAATTTTAAATCTTGGAATTTAAACGCTGCGTTACATCTTTAATTTATATGTTTTATAGTATACTTATAGATAAAATCAAGACACTTTAAATTTAGTGAATGAAATTTTTAATTGCCGAAGATGAAAAAGAATTACAAAAAGCTATTGCACGTTATTTAAGGCGGGATTCACACGTGTGCGAAGTAACAGCAGATTATTGGTCGGCTTTAGAAAAACTGGAATTATTTGATTAAGATCTCGTAATATAAGATTTCAACTTTATAACCAGCAATAGGCCTAACTCTTTATACTTTGCCGAACTTAATTCAAGTTCCAAATTTGTTCTAAGGTGGGTGAAAGTTGGAGGTAGTGAAGACCTCATTTTTAATGATATCAGAATAGAAACCCTTCCACTAACGACGTATATAAGTGAAAGCATATAAGTCTTACCCGAAAAGAACACAATTTAGTAGCAATTAAAAGAGTATATTTTATAAAACATGATCGCCGAACATTTGGGTGGCGTGGATATTGAAATGCTTTATAATCTTGATTTTATACGTATATATCAATAACCTACGTAAAAAACTTACCATGAGAGGCGCAAAATATGTGCATATGTCATATGGTACAGGATATAAATTTATGGCAGATTCCAATAAAAGGCAAAATAAGACTGCGCAAGTGCAAAAGTTACTGCAATTAACTATAAAAAGCTACTTTCTTAGAAAGAGATCAATCTTTAGATTCTACAGGCTCAGTTGATGCGATCTTCAGAATAACGCTCTTTAGTTGATCAGTAGGGTTATGTTTTTTTAATATATATAGTTTCTAAAAAAATTATTCCTGTATAAGGTCAAAAGCCCCCTTTATAAGAAATGTTTCACCATCCTTAAATTCACCTTCGTTTAAAATAGAAGTAAAGCCGTCATAAGCTTCACCCGGTATTATTTCGCGCTGGTTGAAAAAATACATGCTGTCATTCTTTTTCAGGAGTTGAAGTACATAATTTTTAGCATCAAGTGAAACAATACTTTGTGTAGGTAGCGATTTCACTTTTTTCTCACTTGTAATAATTTCAGCATTCACAAACATTCCTGTAGCAAAGTGTTTCTCATCTTCATTTTTAAAATGGCCATGCACTTTTACCGTTCTTTTTTTTTCATCTATAGAAGTTCCTACAAGATGAACCTCGCCCTGTACGGTGTCAGTTTGTGCCTCTGTTATACTAAGAAGTATATCCTGTCCCTTTTTAACTTTCAAAATATCCTTTTCAAAAACATTGAGTTCAATGTGCATATGTTCTGGGTCAATGATTTGCATAAGCTCATCTGCTGCCGAAACATACATTCCCTTGTTGATCATCATTTCAGTGATGCTTCCTGAAATGGGCGCGTACAAAGGGATTGTGGTGGTAATGTTGCCATTTTCTACCGCATGTGGATCAATATTGAGCATTTCCAGTTTTTTACGTAAGCCCTGGTACTTTGCCAGGTTGCGTTTGTATTCACTTTCTGCATGGAGATAATTCTTTTCCGAAGTGATTTTTTCCTTGATTAGTTCTTTTTGACGCTCGTACTCTGATTTTAAATAGTTCATCTGTTCCATGGCGTCCAGGTAATCCTGTTGCATCTGGACGTAATCAGGGTTTTCAAGGCTTACTAAAAATTGTCCCTTTTTTACTTTATCGCCTATGAGGAGTGGCGTTTGCTTGATATAGCCGGAGGCATAAGTGGTGATTATAGCTTTGTTCTCTGGGGGTACATCAATGGCCCCCGTAGCCTCTACGACCACAGGAAAAGTAGTGTTTTGCATAGGCTGTAACTTCATTGCACTTCCTTCAAACTGCGCTTTTGTTACTTTAACTGCGGCTTCTTGATTATCTGGCTTCTCCGTATTTTTATCTTTGTCTTTTTCACAGGAGAAACAAAAGAATATAATTGAGAGAGATAGAGCTTTTATAGTTGGATTTTTTATTTTTCAGAAGGATATATTGTGAGATAGTTCAAGTGGATAATGGTCTGGTTATACGCATTTAAATTGTCATAATAATTTAAAATGATCTCATACGAATTTTCAAGACTTTGTATATACTCAAAAAAATCAATCTCTCCATTTTTATAGCTTAATGTAGCTGTTTTTAATATTTCTTCATATAAGTCTTTACCTTCAGCTTCATAATAAGAAAGGGCCTCCTGATACTTTTGTAGTTGCTTTTGCTGCTCGAGATATTGAGCATTTAATCTTATTTTATAATTTTCTGCCTCTTGTTCTGCAGCATTCTTCGCAAAAGTCGCCGCTTTAATTCTGGACGACGTGCCAAAGAAAAGCAAAGGTATTTTCAAACCTATTTGAAATCCTTCTAATGATTGTTGAATCTCACTATTATTTCCATTGAAATAGTTGAGGCTGATATCTGGCAACAGATTCTGTTTTTCCAGACTTGCTTGTGCCGCAAAAACATCATTGCGGTTATTGTAATAATCAAGGCCTGGATTGTTGTCGAGATCATAAGGTTCTAACGGCAGTTTTTCAAAAGCAACCTTCTTGACCGTAATTATAGAATCACTCTGTAAAAGAGGCTTGAGCTGCTCCATGGAGGCGGCAATTTCTGCCTGCGTCTGCTTTAGTTTCGTTTGTAATTGTTGTTGTTTTGCCTGTGCCGTGATCTTTTCAAGATAATTGGTTTCCCCCAGTTCAAAACGGCGCTTTGCGGCATAGGCAAACTGGTGGTAAAGGCTGTCTAGCTGCTGGTAAACATCTACTTTGGCATTTTCATACTGCAAGCGGTAATAGATGCGGGCCAACTCCTGTTCTAGCCTGCGCTGATCAAGGGAGAGATGGTTTTTTTGCTGTCTGTAATTGGCTTTTTGCAATTTTTTCCTGGCGAAATAAACGGTTGGAAAATTAAAGTTTTGCTGAATCCCGAAAATGCGGAGGGGTTCGCCGTTTGCCAGGTTATTTTGATCATAACTATAGTAAAAGTCTGTTTTGTCAAAGCTGAAAGCACTCCCGGAAAATACATTGGCTTCATCCACGCGCAAATTAGCGGCGCTGAGGCCTATGTTATTCTCCATGGCGATCGTCTTTAATGTACTGAAATTACGTATCGTAGCATTATCCTGTGAAAACCCGGAAAACCCGATAAAAATCAATAGAAAACTTAGCGGTTTTATACGTTTTTCATCAGAAATGATCCTTTTTTCATCTTTTTTGTCTTGACTGAAAAAGGAATAAATCACCGGAAGTACAAACAGCGTGAGAATTGTGGAAGTTATCAGTCCGCCTATTACAACAGTGGCCAGTGGTCGCTGTACTTCTGCACCAGCTCCCGAAGAAATTGCCATGGGCAAAAAGCCTAATGCCGCCGCTGAGGCGGTAAGTAGAACGGCACGCAAACGGTCTTGAGCACCGTTGACGATTAAGTCATCGTCATACTTCATTCCATTTTTGCGCAGTTCTTTAAAGTGTTCTATAAGCACGATGCCGTTGAGCACGGCTATCCCGAAGAGTGCTATAAAGCCAACCCCGGCAGAAATACTAAAAGGCATCCCCCTGGCCCAGAGTAATAAAATACCCCCCACGGCCGCAAGTGGAATAGCAGAATAGATCATAAGTGCTTCCCTAATACTGCCAAAGGCAAAATACAATAAGATAAAGATGAGTATTAAAGCAATAGGAACTGCGATTTTGAGCCTGGCGGTAGCGCTTTGCAGGTTCTCAAACTGACCGCCATATGTAATGCTATAGCCTGGAGGCAAGCTTATATTCTCATCCACGATTTTACGTATATCATCCACCACAGATTGTAAATCCCTGTTGCGTACGTTAATGCCCACAACAATCCTGCGCTGCGTATTGTCCCGTGATATTTTAGCGGCTCCTTTTTGATAGGTAATGACAGCTAGCTCGCTAAGCGGTACTTTCTCACCAGAAGGCGTATCTACGTAAAGGTTTTTTAAATTGGAAATATCCTGTCGGTCTTCTTTTTGTAGGCGGAGAACGAGGTCAAAGCGTTTTTCCCCCTCAAAAACGTTCCCCAGCGTTTTGCCGGCAAAACCCATAGTTATTATTTTGTTTAAATCTGCTATATTCAGGCCATATCGGGCGATTTTCTGCCTGTCATAGCTAACGTTCATTTGTGGAAGCCCTATGATTTTTTCAACACTAATGTCTGCCGCGCCATTCACCTCTTTGATAAGCGTTTTTATCTTTTGGGCTTTCGTATTGAGAATATCGAGATTTTCTCCAAAAATCTTTATCGCAATATCTGCCCGTACTCCGGTAATAAGTTCATTGAATCGCATTTCTATAGGTTGGGTGAATTCTATATCCATACCGGGTATGACTGTAAGCGCTTTTTTAAATGCATCGGCAAGGCCATCTTTTGTGGAAGCGGTAACCCATTCATCTTTAGGTTTCAGTGATATGATGACGTCGCTTTCCTCCATAGACATAGGATCTGTAGGTACTTCTGCCGCACCTATACGGCTTACTACCTGATCTACTTCGGGAAAACTATCTAAAAGGATGTTTTCTATACGTGTGGTGGTTTCAATGGTTTTGCTGAGTGAGGTTCCTGTTTTCAGGATAGGTTGAATCACAAAATCGCCCTCGTCCAACTGTGGTATAAATTCGCCTCCCATTGTACTAAAGATATAGCCGGAAAAAACCAGTATCGCCCCTGCCAGTCCCAGAACTATTTTTTTACGGGCCAGTGCCCAATAAATTGCGGGTTTGTACATACTGTTCAAAAATTTAAGGAGACGTACCGAAATATTTTTATCTGACGGTTCTTTAGCTTTTAGAAAAACAGCAGAAACTACCGGGACATAGGTTAAGCAGAGAATCATGGCACCTAGAAGTGCAAAACTAAAGGTAAGGGCCATGGGGCGAAACATTTTTCCTTCTACGCCAGTTAGGGAAAGTATGGGTATAAATACGATAAGAATGATAAGTTGACCAAAAATAGCTGAATTCATCATTCTTGAAGCTCCTTCGTAAGTGACACGATCCCTAAGGTTGCTCAACTCATTTTTAGAAAGGTCATCATATTTCTTTTCTTTTTTGGTAAGTTGATAAGCGGTAAACTCAACTATGATTACCGCTCCGTCTATAATTATCCCAAAGTCTATAGCCCCCAGACTCATAAGGTTAGCATCTATACCAAAAATGTACATTAGGGATAGCGCGAAAAGCAAACACAACGGGATGACAGAAGCTACAACCAGTCCAGACCGAAAATTACCCAGCAACATAACTACCACAAAGATTACGATAAGGCAACCTATGATAAGGTTTTCGGCTATTGTGTACGTCGTGCGTGATATGAGTTCGCTACGGTCTAGAAAGGGTTTGATGATCACACCTTCTGGTAGCGTTTTGGAAATGTTTGCAACTCGATCCTTGACGGCCTGTATAACTTTATTGGAATTTGCGCCTTTTAAAATCATTACCTGTCCCAGGACAGTTTCCCCTTTTCCGTTAGCCGTAATCGCTCCAAAGCGTATGGCGTTTCCAAAGCCTACCTCAGCAATATCTTTTATATATATGGGGGTCGCATTGTCATTTTTCACAACTATGTTTCTAATATCGTCCAGGGAAGTAATACGTCCCTGACCGCGTATAAAATAAGCTTGATTTACCTTTTCAATGTAACCGCCACCCGCTACACTATTATTACTTTGTAACGCTTCAAATATCCTGGAGATAGAAATGTTCATGGCATTGAGCTTCCTGGTATCAATGGCAACTTCGTATTCTTTGAGGTAACCACCCCAGGCATTGATTTCCACGACTCCTTTAATGCCCGAAAGTTGGCGTTTTACCACCCAGTCCTGAATGGTGCGCAGCTTTTGTGCATCAAACCTGCTTTCATAACCAGTCTTGACATCTAATGTGTATTGATAAATTTCTCCCAGGCCAGTAGTTATGGGGCCCATTTCGGGATTGCCGAATCCTTCCGGAATTTTTTCTGAAGCCGATTTTATTTTTTCTGCTATGAGCTGGCGGGGAAGGTAAGTGCCCATACTGCCTTCAAAAACAATAGTAACTACTGAGAGACCAAACTTAGAGACCGAACGTATTTCTTCTACCCCGGGTAAATTAGCCATTTCAAGCTCTATGGGATACGTGATATACTGTTCCATATCTTGGGTAGAAAGATTTTGGGAAGTAGTAATGACCTGTACTTGATTGTTAGTTACATCAGGTACTGCCCCAATGGGGATGTTAGAAAGTGAGTATAGGCCAAAACCAATAATAAAAACCGTAAATAACAACACGATAAGTTTGTGTGTGATACTAAATTTTATAATACGGTCCAGCATAGTATGTTCATTCTTTTAGGTAAATGTAAAGTTCTTTTATGGCTATAAAAGATCACTTTCCTTAAGATTCAATTAAGATCAGGGGTTAACAGATTTCCTTAACCCTTTTTAAATACTATGGTACATGTCGTTCCCATTTTATATTTACTTTCAATTTTTATCTCAGCGCCAATGGCTTCAACAGATTTTTTCACGATTGACAGGCCAAGTCCGTTTCCTGAAATGTGCTTATGTTCAAGTGCATCAGAGCGATAAAAATTATTAAAGAGTTTATCAAGTTCCTCTTTTCTTATGCCTATACCTTCATCTTGAATGGTACACAGCACGTCATTTTTATTCCGTTTAATTGAAATGTGAATCACTCCTTCCTTTCTTGAATATTTAATAGCATTTTCAATGATATTATCAAGAATCAAATTCGCATAATATCCATGCACTTTACTTTCAAGGGCATCATCGAGCTCCAGGTTTATTTTTAAATTTTTTGCCGTTATTTCCCTCTTATATTTAGATAGGATGTCATCGATTAATGTAGATAAGAATGTACTATTGTTTTTAGCAATTGAGGTAGGGTTTTCCATACGGGCAAGCGTAAGAAGCTGTTCTAAAGTTAAAGTCATAAAATCAATAATGGAAATGCTAAAATTTATCTTTTCTTCATACTCCTGCTGGCTTCTTGACTTTCGTATAAGTACTTCAAGGGTTCCGCGAAGGGTCGCGAGCGGAGTCCTGAGTTCATGGGATGCATCAGAAGTGAACTGGCGTTCACGTTCTATAGTGTTCTTAAGCCTGTGCAACAAAGCATTGATGGCTTGTGAAAGTTCGTAGAGCTCGTCTTTTTGATGTGCCATTATCACACGTTCATTGAGATTATTACGCGAGATCCTGTTTGTTGTGTCTATTATGGTACGAATGGGTTTTATACTGCGCCCCGCAAGAAAACTGGATATCAAAAAAAGCCCCAACAATACAACGGGATATAAAATAAGTAGGGTGTATTTTAGATTTGTAATAACATTTAGCGATGCGGTAAGTGACATCGCCGCGATTATGTATCCATGCTTCCTGCCATCATGGTACAATGGGAGTTGCACCTGCCTTATAGGAATATGTGTAAGAGTGGTATTGTTGTATTTGCCAGTTTGTTGATTATCTATAACAATAAGGTTGTTCCCTTTTAAATTAGGGGATTTATCAAATAGCTTACCTGACGCATCTGTGATTTGTAAAAATACGGGATTGACCTGCACCTCTAGATGTTCCCTCTCTTCGAGTTCTGCCTTGTTTGAAAAATAGATGGTATCCCTTGTGATCGTAACTTCTTTACTATGCTTATGCGCCTCAAAATCAAGATCTTTATCCAGGTTATTATAAACCGTATTTTGGACAACAAAAAATATCGCCAAAAAAACCACTGCCATAATTATGCCCGTGGCAATCATATAGTACAGCGCGATTCTGGTTTTAAAATTGAGCTTCATACTGTTGCGATGCTATAACCCACACCGCGTATGGTTTGAATATAATTATCCGTATCGCCCAGATAAAGTTTTTTTCGTAATGCATTTATATATACATCAATAACACTGGTATTGTATTCAAAATGTATATCCCAGACCTGTTCAATAATATCAGACCTTTTGCAAACCTTGCCTTTATGAAGCATTAAAAAAGCCAATAGATCAAATTCTTTTTGTGTAAGGTGAATCTCTTCAGGGCCTTTATAAACCTTATATGTTCCAAGATCGAGCTTTAGATTACCCACCTTAAAAATTTTATTTTCCTTTGTTATCTTGCGTAACTGTACGCGCACACGCTCAAGAAGTTCAGCAAAATGAAAAGGTTTTTTTATATAATCGTTTGCCCCGGCCTTTAGGGCAAAAATGGTTTCATCCACGGTATCTTTTGCGGTGAGGAAAATTACCGGAGTATCAGGAAAATGAATACGTGCTTCACGGCAAATGGCGATGCCACTTGTGCCTGGCAACATCCAGTCAAGTAGTAACAAGTCGTAATTTCCAGAGGTGGCAAGTATCAATCCATCACTTCCATTAAAAGCAACATCAACGACATAGCCTTCTTCCTCCAGGCCTTGTTTCACAAAACTGGCAATACCTGGCTCATCTTCAACAACTAGGATATTCATATTGCAAATTTTAAATTTTAAATTAAAGAACAAGCATAGGCTATCTTGAGATTCGCTTAAGTTTTAATACGTTACTTCAGGACAGTTTGAAATGAAGTAAATTTGATAAGCAAAATCGTTTTTACACATCATAAATATAAATCATGATATCAAGAAAACAGGGAATACTTATATTCTTCGCTTTAGCAGTACATTTTTCTGTCTTTGCACAAAACTGGCATACTGATTTTCAAGAGGCAAAAAAAATCGCGTCTGCAGAAGATAAACCTATTGTTCTGGTCTTCCAGGGATCAGACTGGTGCGCGCCCTGTATTAAACTAGACCGTGAGATCTGGTCTACCGAAGCTTTTAAAGCATATTCCAAAGAGCATTTTGTAATGCTTAAAGCTGATTTTCCCAGAAGCAGCAAAAATGCTTTGGCCAAGGAACAGCAGAATAAAAACAATATATTAGCTGAAACATATAATCAGGAGGGATATTTTCCACTTGTGGTAGTCCTAAACCAGAAGGGTGACGTTTTAGGAAAGACAGGTTATCAGCACGTTTCACCAGAAGATTATATTAAAACGCTTAATTCCTTTCAGTAGTTCCTTTGAAAAAAACAGTTCTTTTTTTTGCTTTTTCGCTGTCCTTTTTGCTCCTTTCGGCGCAGGAAACCCATAAGCGTGTGGTTAAATTGATGGGAAGTCGTTTTGAGATTACCGTGGTTGCAGAGAATGCTCCAATGGCAAATGCAGCTATAGATACAGCTATTGCAGAGATAACACGCATAGAAAAATTGATATCTTCATGGGATCCCAATTCCCAGACATCGTCTATTAACAGGAATGCGGGTGTAGCGCCCGTACCGGTAGCGGTTGAACTTTACGATCTTATAAAAAGGGCAAAAATTATTTCAAAATTGACAGATGGAGCTTTTGATATCAGCTACGCATCTATGGACGCGCTTTGGAAATTTGACGGAAGTATGACCAAGATGCCTGATCCTGAAACCATAAGGGCCTCGGTGGCAAAAGTGGGGTATGATAACATTGTTTTAAATGCTGAAGATCACAGCGTATTCTTAAAACTCCCGGGTATGAAAATAGGTTTTGGTGCAATAGGTAAAGGTTACGCAGCAGATAAGGCAAAAGCGCTGCTAATAGAAAAGGGAGTAAGCGCTGGTATCATAAATGCCTCTGGAGATATGAATACCTGGGGGAAGCAGCCTGATGGCAGTACCTGGAAAGTTGCGATCACTAACCCCATGAACAAAAACAATGCTTTTGCACTTTTGCCTATTTTGGAAAGTGCCGTCGTGACCTCAGGTAATTATGAGAAATATGTAACTTTTAATGGAGTACGGTATACGCATATTATTGATCCTCGCACAGGCTTACCATCTACGGGAATAATCAGCGCTACCGTTTTTGCACCAACAGCAGAACTGGCAGATGCCCTCGCCACCTCAGTATTTGTTATGGGTAGGGAAACAGGGCTGGATCGCATCAATCAGTTGCCTAATATAGAGTGTATCCTTATAGATGACGAGGGTAATATAAGTACTTCAAAAAATATTAATATTGATACAAAATGATAAAGAAAATTGGATTTGTTGCATTACTGGCGCTCTGCTTTAGCTCGTGTACCGCGGTCAGGGAGTATGAAAAAGTCTATATAAATGACCCAGATATGGTGTTAGGAACCAAAAATGTAGACCGTTTTGAAACTAATTTTCACGCTTACAGGGAAGCGGCCGTGGGAGCAAATGGAGGTAAGACTGGTGGAGGTTGTGGCTGCAATTAATATTAAAATATGAATAAATACTTTTTGCTTTTGATTTGTCTTAGTGGCGGAATTAATACTTATTCGCAAGCCCAGGATTCTACAAGCACTTATAAAAGACGGGTTTTAGAAAACACCGAAGTAGACCTGTTGGCGAGTTATTACTCGCAGAGCGGTAACAGTGCCGCTGTTACCGGTGGCCGCGGCACAGAGGAATTGACAGATGTCGCTCCCAGTATTGTTGTTTCCATACCGCTCAATGCTGATGACGTTTTGAGTATAGATGCGAACATTTCTGCCTATACTTCAGCCTCTTCAAGTAATATTGATCCCTTTGATGGAAATGGTCCTGCAGATCCGTTTGTGTCGTCTTCGGGTGCCTCTTCAAGTGATGTATGGACTAATGTAAATGTATCATATAGCCACAGTTCAGATGACCGGGATAAGATCTGGTCTGCAAATGTTTCGCTTTCTAATGAATACGACTACTTTTCAGTGGGTTTTGGAGGGAATTATACCCATTTATTCAATGAAAAAAATACGGAGCTGAGTGTTAAAGGAAATATTTTTCTTGATAGCTGGAAACCTATTTATCCCATAGAGCTACGTCCCTTTGCACAAGGGCAAAATGGTCTTGCAAATGCGTTGTTTAGTAACTATAAGATACTGGGGAATGCTAATTATCAGCCTCGTTTTGATGAGTTTCAGACCAAATCGCGTAATACTTATGCTTTGGGTTTAACCTTTTCACAGATCCTATCGAAAAAATTACAGGGAGCACTAGAGCTTGATCTAGTGCATCAGGAAGGATTGCTTTCCACACCCTTTCAGCGGGTTTATTTTCAGGATATTGAAAATTCATTTATAGAAAATTTTCAGCTTGCTGATGCTATAGAACTTTTACCGGATACCCGCTTTAAAATAGCAGTGGGCGGTAGGCTTAATTATTACATTAATGAACTTTTTGTCCTGAGAAGCTATTATCGCTATTATACTGATGATTGGGGCATACGCTCCCACACGGCAAGTCTGGAAGTTCCTATAAAAGTCGCACCTAAATTTACCATTTATCCATCCTATCGCTATTATACCCAGACGGCTTCAGATTATTTTGCAGGATACGAAAGTCATTTGTCTACCGAAGCATTTTATACTTCAGACTATGATCTTTCTAATTTTAATGCTAATCAATACGGTTTTGGAGCCACTTATACAGATATTTTTACCAAAATCCATATTTGGGAACTGGGCCTTAAAAGTATTGACCTTAAATACAACCGCTACGCGCGTAATTCAAAGTTTAAAGCTGATATCATTGCTGTAGGATTCAAGTTTATTATGGATTGATGGGCATTGCGTACACGCCATAGATACGTACCACTTGATCATATAAATACACAAAAATAGTTTGTCTATATAAAAGACTATATTACGGCTTTAGCTCTATTTTTCTATCGGCGTTATAAAAGGTTCGATACGTTTAAGGTTTTAACCTTATCAGTGCTTTATATTTGCTTATGAAAACAAAATCCGTCTCCTCTTTTTGACGGAAACGATTAGCCTTGATTTCATATTATAAGTTTAAAAGCACATCTTTTTCAATGAACTGGATTCTACTTATCATTGCCGGCCTTTTTGAGGTGGCCTTTGCTGGCTGTCTAGGTAAGGCTAAAGAAAGCGTGGGCATAATTTCAACATACTGGTATATCGGTTTTTTCATATGTGCGGCTATTAGCATGCTTCTGTTGCTCAAAGTAAGTAAAGAACTTCCCATAGGTACGGCGTATGCGGTGTGGACGGGTATTGGCGCTGTGGGTACGGTGATCATCGGTATCTATATATTTAAGGAGCCCGCTACATTTTGGCGTTTGTTTTTTCTTACTTCCCTTATTATTTCCATAGTGGGGCTTAAGGTTGTTTCCCACTAGTTTACTAAGAAAATCGTTTTCAAAATTAATGGTCTATCGCTGGCCGCAGACATTACAAAATGAAAAATCAGCTTAGCAATCCTGTACTTTACTTAATGAGTATTTCTGCCGGACTTGTGGTTGCCAACTTATATTACAACCAGCCGTTGTTGCATCAAATGGCGGTTGATTTTGAAGTGAGTCAGGCGACGGTGAGCAATGTAGCGCTGGCCACGCAGATGGGTTATGCTTTTGGCCTGTTGTTTATCGTACCGCTGGGTGATATGATGGCCAACAAGAAAATCCTGAAATACGATTTTTTATTGATGATCATTTCCCTTGTGGCTGCAGCGGTTTCAAATTCAATTTTCTTGTTGATCCTTAGCAGTTTTTTCATTGGTTTTTCATCGGCGATCCCTCAATTGTTCGTTCCCATGGCGGCACAACTGGCAAGTGATGAAAACAGGGGCAGGGCGATAGGTATCGTCATGAGCGGTTTGCTTGTAGGTATTTTAGGAAGCCGGGTCATCAGCGGTCTGGTAGGGGAGCAGTTTGGTTGGCGTTTTATGTATTATGCAGCAACTGCTTTGATGGTGCTGCTGTATATTCTTCTGCAATACAAGCTTCCAAAACTAGGGCCGGATTATAAGGGAAGCTACGGCAGTTTGTTGAAATCCATAGGATATTACTTCAAGACCGAACCTTCGGTACGACTGGCTGCGCTGCGCGGTGGCCTGGGTTTTGCTGGTCTGAGCGCTTTCTGGACCACCCTGGTTTTTCTTCTGGAAGATTCCTTTGGCTATGGCAGTGATGTTGCTGGGGCGTTTGGCCTTTTTGGTGTAGTAGGCGCCATTGCGGCTGCGGTTGTGGGCAAAATGAGCGATAAGGTAAGCAAGAACAAACTTATCTTTTATGCCGTTGTGTTGATGATCGTTTCCTGGGGGATTTTCTACTTTTCGGCTACTTCAATCATTGGGTTAATCATAGGGATTATCGTGGTAGACCTGGGTTTTCAGGCGCTTCACATTACGAACCAAAACATTGTTTTTTCAAAAAACCCTGAAGCACGCAACCGGGTAAATACCATTTATATGGTGGGCTTTTTCGTGGGCGGTGGTTTAGGGACTGTCCTGGGGGCTAATGCTTATGAACATTTTGGTTGGCACGGCGTTGCGGGCCTGGGGATAATCCTTACGGCGCTCATTGGACTTGTACATCTGATTTTTAGAAAACAAACCGTATAAATTATAATAATTTCAAATCGCTATGTTAGATTTGATTATAAAAAATGCACACCTTGAAAATGGTGAAAAACCAGTAAATATTGGCATTTTAAAGGGCAAAATTGACAGTATCAGTATACATACTGACGCTTCCGCGGAAGCGAAAAATACCTACGACGCCTGCGGTCAGTTTATCTGTTCCGGGTTTTATGAAAGTCATATCCCCCTTAATAAAGCCTGTATTCTCGACCGGTGTTCCATTGAAGAAGGAACGCTGGATGAGGCCGTCCAAAATCAAAATAGGTGCACATGCTAATCTGGTCATACTGGAGGCTAAAAGCGCAATTGAAGTCTTACGCACCGTTGCGCAGCCACTTGCTGGTTTTAAGGATGGGAGACAAACATTTTCAAATGAGAAAGCGGTTATTTATTTAATTAATGGAAACTGATTTAAAGTATTCCGGGACTGCAATATTTATTATTTGAAATATAGATTGACGTCAAAACTTAAACTTCTTTTCAAATAGCAAAAACAAAATTTAACGGATTAAACAAAAACTCTAATTTACAAATGATCAATCGATGTAGTTGTTTGTAATTAACAGATATTTGGTATATTACGTACTTAAAGTTGGTTTCTGTTTAACTTTGAAAATTTATTGGAAATTGTCTCCATCGGGAAATTGGAATTCCAGCCTTATGAGCAACCGAAAATTCTATACCATCGTAATACTTTGTAGTTTGATAGCCATACTACTATTATATTGGTTAGTGCCTGCTCCTTATTATATTTGGTCTTAATGAAACGTATGGATTAAAGGATTCCAATTATTAATTGCAGTTATTTTCTGAAAAATTTGAACCCGAAGAGGTTTTCGAAAATCATTAAAAACACCAAAAATCCGCCATTTCAGCAGATTTTTGGTGTTTTTAGAGCAAAAATGGCTTTTAGAAATCCTTGGCAAATGCTTTAGCAAAATCCTCTAGTTTTACTTTGCCCATTTCCTGTGGCTTTTGGCGCTCGTATTCTTCGGCAAGCTTACCTGAACGTATACTTGCATAGAGATCTACCAGGCTCATGGCAATATGTTCTGGCATACCACTGGCCTGCATTCCCTGTTGCATTTCTTCATCACTTATAATCTTCCATTTCAAATCTGGTTTTCCTATAGCTTTGCCCAGTACGTCTGCTATTTCGTCCCCGTTGCGCTCATCGCTTGAAACATATCTGTATGTTGGCACATCTTCCATCTTGACAAGTTCTTCGGCAATTGCGTTTGCAATATCCTCGGTAGAAGCCATAGGTACCTTATCCTCGCCATAATTTGCAAAGATCGCGTTATGCTCTTTTATGGTCTCTTTAAAACTGTTGAGGTTATAGTAAAAGGAAGTGGGTCGCATGTGCGTGAGTACTATATCAGGTACCTGATCAAACATTTGCTCCAGGGCATGCGAACCAAGTATGGGTCCGGTACCTTTATCCAGGTGAGCGCCTATACTGCTTAAATGCACCACACGTTTTACGCCTGCGCGCTGTATAGCCTCGCAATAATTGCTCCCCACTTTACGGTAAAAGAGCAGAATATTGGGTTCGGTAAAATGATTAGGGGGTACCATACAATAGACGGCATCAGCTTTGCTGAAAGCTTCCGTTAAGAATTCAGCATCTTTTAAAGAGCCTATAGCTGCCGTTGCGCCCAGGTCCTCAATTTCTTTTTTCCGATCTTCAGAACTGCTAATTATGGTTACATCGTGATCTTTAACCAACTTTTCCGCTATCTGGTGGCTTATATGTCCAAGTGATCCAGTGAGTACAATTTTCATATGTTTAATTTTTGTATGAACTCAAAATACGGGTTTAAACTGGTAAAATATGCCTATTTAACGTTATTATATCCCCTTAGAAAAAGCGTGAATACTGCTAGTTAATAAGGCAAAGTTGAATGGAATTTTAAACGATACCCTTGAAATTTATTGCAGGAATGAAGCATCCTCTCAAGTAGAAACAAATATTTCCGTAGCGTTCTTTTAGTTCTTCGGTATAGAAGATTCAATTAAAACCATAAGGCGCTAGCGGATGGAGCAGTACTTTCACTCAAATCAAAGCCAAGCAATTATTAGCTCGATCCCTATTTTTTCTTCGGGACAATTTTAAGCCGAAAATTCGTTGATTATCTATAGTATTGCGAACTGGTAAAAGATATAAAAAACACGATTAAGTGATGCAGGAATTCTGGGAACTGAATAAAGGTACGATTATCTATGCCCTATGTGTCGTGGGGATTGTATGCATTTTGCGTATCGCCACGTACTATTTGTATAAATTCATCGAACGTAAATCGGCACTTAAATATCAGGGGGAGGATATTGCCCCCATTCACCTAATAAAAAGAATACTCAACGCCTTATGGATTGTGCTGGGTATAATGGCACTTGCCTTTATAGTTATTGATGAAGAGAGCTACAAACGCGCTCAGAAAAATTTTGAGATCGTTTTCTACCTGGGTATGGTAGCGGTCATCACACTGGTGGTCGCTTCACTGGTTCGCATGTGGTTCAAACGAGCCATAGCGAAGAAAACCGCATTGAATGATGATACGACAAGTTATCGGTTTTTAAGGTATCTGGCTGTTTTTGCGGTATATTTTGTAGGTATTTTATTGGCTATTCTTGCATTTCCCTCCTTGCGAGGCATTGCCCAGACTGCACTGGGAGGTGCGGGACTTATCGCGGTAGTAGCAGGTGTGGCATCTCAGGAAGCGCTGGCAAATCTCGTGGGCGGTCTGTTTATCATTTTCTTCAAACCCTTTAGAACCGGTGACGTGATCAAGATCACAGATACGATGGTGGGCACGGTTACAGATATTACCCTCAGGCATACCGTACTCCGCAATTATGAAAATAAGATGATCGTGATCCCAAATGCTATCATTAACAAAGAAAAACTTGTTAATTACGATCTGGGCGACCGGCGGTGCTGCGAATGGATAGAAATAGGGATTTCCTATGATAGCGACGTAGATCTTGCCAAACATATAATGCGGGAAGAGTGTGAGCAACATCCCAATCTGATTGATAACAGAAGCGAACTTGATCTGCATAATGAAGTACCCAAGGTGCTCGTTAGGGTTACAGGGCTTGGAGAATCATCTGTCGATTTGCGCGCCTGGGCCTGGGCAATGAACTTTCCGGAGGCTTTTGTGATGAGGTGCGAACTTCTGGAAAGTATTAAAAAACGTTTTGATAAGGAAGGTATTGAGATTCCCTTCCCACATAGAACGATGGTTTTTAAGAAGGAACAGCTTCAGGCTATTGTAGATGATCTCAAAAAAGAAAAAGCTGTAGAAAACGATGAAAAGGAGGGGTAAAATGCTATAAATCGGTCATTTTAAGATGTAAATTGCTGGTTTTTAAAATAGAACACTTTGATATCTAAGTTTGTGAATCATTTTTTTTGCTTTACATACTATCTACTTTTCTCAAATTCGACAGTTTTACCATAACAGGAATTTAATCAAAAGGCATAAAAAAATCGGGCAAAATGCCCGATTTTTAGTCGCTTTAGATCGATTTGTATGCTGTTTTAAGGCTTATTGCAACATTTTCTGAAGACGCTGTTGCAGTTCAGTATCTGTTTGTAGGGCAGTTGCAATCATTTGATAACGTTCAATATCCAAATCCTGATTTTCAACAACCTTGGTCAGTTTATCCTGAAAATCCTTTTGCATGGTATCTAGCTTAGTAACTATCTTTTTGTGCGTTGCTTTTTCATCATCGCTAGCATCACTTTCGGCATCTGCATCCATTGAAGCCTGGTGAATTTCATTGAATCGCTCAATTTCCATTCCTTCTTCCTCAACGCTTTGAACCATTTTCTGCTGGGCCTGTTGTCCCATGACTTGCATTTGTTTGTAAGCGTTGGCAAATTTCTGTAATTCTTCATCAGAAATTTCGGTTTCACTTTGATCTAATTGTGGTGTGGCCTCCATTTGAGAAAAAGCAGGCATGCTACTCATGGCAGCAAATACAAAAGCACCGCTTAATATTCTTTTTATCTTAGACATAATTTGATTTATTTAATTGTTTAAAAATAAGTTGGCAGTAAATCTATCTGGTTTAAGGGAAGGATGAGTTTTTTTAACAAAGAATTCATCCATTTTTGAAATATATTAACGCCTTTTGATTTTTTAGGAACTCCTGTAGATTAAAAAATAGTTCCGTTAAGGGTTTGATGCATAGCAAATTGTAGTTTGCTATAGGTTTTCGAGAAAAGAAATTGAGACTTTTTAAATCCTGTTTATAAGAACCTTTATGAAGCTTTCAAATTTGAAGAGCAAATAAATTTAGTACATTTGAGGCGCTAACTTTTTCTTAACATATGATCACACACTTGAACGGTAAACTGGTGGAGAAAAACCCTACAGACGTTGTCATTGAATGTAATGGCGTAGGTTATTCCGTTAACGTTTCACTGCACACCTATTCGTTACTTCCCGAGGGCGAAAAAATACAGTTGTTTACCTACATGCATGTTAAGGAAGATGCGCAAACCTTGTATGGTTTTATGCATAAGTCAGAACGTGAAATTTTTAAATTGCTCATATCTGTTTCTGGTGTGGGAACAAGTACTGCGCGAACCATGTTGTCCTCCTTAAATCCAGAGGAGCTTAAACATGCCATTGCCACCGGCGATGTTCCTGTTATACAATCAGTAAAAGGTATAGGTGCGAAAACCGCACAACGCATTATTTTAGATCTTAAGGATAAAATATTAAAAGTCTATGATATTGACGATGTTTCACAACCGGCGAGCAATACAAATAAAGAAGAGGCGTTATCTGCTTTAGAGACACTGGGTTTTGCACGGAAACAAGCAGAAAAAGTATGTGCTAAAATTGTGCGTGAGGATCCTGGCGCAGGGGTGGAGACTATTATCAAACAAGCACTAAAAAACTTGTAATTCCTTTGGGTACAACATTATCTTTCAATCATTTATCGCGGTATTTTTTCCTGCTGAGCATTTTTGCCTGTGGCGCAGATATGTTTGGCCAGAATGATACGATCCCACAAGATTCTACGGCATCTGGCTATTATATGGGACGTTTGCAATTAAAGGATCCCGGGAGCATTATTTCAAAATACACTTACGACCCGCTTACAGAACGTTATATTTATACTGAAAATCTGGGTACGTACAATATCAACTATCCTCAATATCTCACGCGGGAAGAATTTATTGAACGTATACGCCAGGAGCGAATGCGTGATTATTTTCAGGAGAAAATTGCTGCCGTAGATGGCCGTACCGAAGCAGGACAGGAAGCCCAAAAAAGCCTGTTGCCCAATTTTTACGTCAATTCTGGCCTTTTTGAGAGCATTTTTGGAGGAAATACGATAGAATTTATACCACAGGGTTCGGTGGAACTTGATATTGGTGCACTTTTTACAAAACAGGATAATCCCAGCTTTTCTCCCAGAAACCGAAGCAACTTTAGCTTTGACTTTGATCAGCGCATCAGTTTGAGCCTTCTGGGTAAAGTGGGCCAGCGCTTACAGGTAAATGCCAACTATGACACAGAATCAACCTTTGATTTTCAGAATCAAATCAAACTGGAGTATACCCCCACAGAAGATGATATTATTCAGAAAATCGAAGTTGGTAATGTAAGTATGCCGCTTAACAGCGCATTGATTCAGGGCTCACAAAGTCTTTTTGGTGTAAAAACACAGCTTCAATTTGGTAAAACTACCGTTACCGGAGTATTTTCGGAACAGCAAAGCCAGACCAATTCTGTAACTGCAGAAGGTGGCGGTACCATTCAGGATTTTGAAGTTTTTGCGCTTGATTATGATGAAAACCGGCACTATTTCCTGTCGCACTACTTTCGGGATCAATACGATCGCAATTTGGCCAATTATCCCTTTAATGCTTCTAACGTACAGATCACGCGCCTCGAAGTCTGGGTTACTAACAGGAGCCAGACGTTTGAAAATACCCGTACCGTGGTTGCGCTTCAGGACCTTGGGGAATCAGATCCAGATAATATAGGACTTGCCGCGATACCCGGTGGCTTCCTCAACAATCCCCCTGGCAGTTATCCAGAGAATGATAACAACGATTTCAACCCGCTGGGCATTGAAGGTAACGAGCAAAGTGTCCTTAATGCCGCCATTCGAGATGCCGCCACGGTAGGACAGGGTTTTGGGGGTGTTCCCGTTTCAGACGGTACAGATTACGCTTTGCTTGAAAGTGCCAGAAAACTTTCTCCCAGCGAATACACGCTGGAGCCTACCCTGGGCTATATATCCCTGAACCAGCGTTTAAGTAATGATGAAATACTTGGTGTCGCCTATCAATTTACGGCTAATGGCCAGGTCTATCAGGTAGGAGAACTTGCCAATGATGGCGTAGATGCCACAGCAAATGTCATAGATAACCCTAATGAGGATACCCCAGACCCCGTGGGACCGCAAGGAGGGGCGCCACAGGCACTGGTGGTAAAAATGCTTAAGAGCAATATAACGACCGTAAATGAGCCTATCTGGGATTTGATGATGAAAAACATCTACAATTTGGGTGGCGGTCAGCTGGAGCAGGATGGTTTTCGTTTGAATATTGTATATACGCAGCCTTCGCCCATAAACTATATTAACCCTGCTACAAATGGGCCTGCGTTACCTGCCGATGTCGCAGATACTCCGTTGCTCAACGTTTTTAACCTGGATCGTTTGACCACCTTCGGTGATCCTCAAACAGGCGGCGATGGGTTTTTTGACTTTGTACCGGGACTTACCGTGAATGTGCGTAATGGGAGCATTATATTCACTTCCGTAGAACCTTTTGGGGAATATTTGTTCAACAAACTGCGTAATGGCGCGGGAGAGGTTTATGATGATAATATGGATGCCAGCGATGCCGAGCTGGAAACGTATAATGCAAACCAGGTCAAATATGTGTATAAATCCCTTTATAAATCCACTAAAACTGTTGCAAGGGACAATGCCGAAAAGAATAAATTTCAGTTAAAAGGAAAATATAAATCCAGTCAGGATGAAGGTATTCCCATAGGCGGTTTCAACGTTCCGCAGGGATCTGTAACCGTAACTGCCGGGGGTCGTGTACTTCAAGAGGGGCTTGATTATACAGTGGATTATCAGCGCGGCAGGGTAATAATCCTTGACGAGGCACTGCTTGGTTCTAACACGCCCATTCAGGTTTCTACCGAAAATAATACACTTTTTGGTCAACAGACCAAACGTTTTACAGGATTGAATGTTGAACATCAGTTTAATGAAAACTTTTTACTGGGCGGTACGTTTATCAACCTTAACGAACGTCCCATTACCCAAAAGGCAACGTATAGTTACGAGCCTATAAACAATACGATTTTCGGCATAAACGGTAATTATTCCACAGAAGTCCCTTTTCTTACCCGTCTGGTTAATAAATTACCCAATATTGATACTGATGTGGCCTCTAATGTTTCGGTGCGTGGGGAATTTGCTTATCTGTTGCCCGGTCAGCCTAAAGGAACTGATTTTGATGGGGAGGCGACGTCCTATATAGATGATTTTGAAGGTGCGCAAACATCCATAGATATCAGTTCGCCATTACAGTGGTATTTATCCTCCGTGCCGGTAGGTTACGGTGGTGATCTGGTTAATGATCAGTTGGAATCTAATTTTAGAAGGGCAAAATTGGCGTGGTACACAATTGATCCCATTTTTTATAATTCTAGCAGGCCAGATGGTATAAACGATTCAGATTTGTCCAATTATGCCTCGCGCAGGGTGCTTTACAATGAAATTTTCCCGCAGCAGGACAGGGTAGCAGGAACCAGTCTGGCGCTATTTACCCTTGATCTTGCCTATTATCCTACAGAACGTGGCCCATATAATTTTAGTGATGATGCGCAGGATGGTATATTGGACAATCCCGAAGATAATTTTGGAGGGATTATGCGTTCGTTCACTTCAACAGATTTTGAACAGTCTAATGTGGAGTTTGTTGAATTCTGGCTCATGGATCCTTTCATTTACCCGGAAAATGCAAATAATCCCGGCGGTACGCTTACCTTAAATCTAGGTAATATTTCTGAAGATATACTCAAAGATGGCCGCAAGCAGTATGAAAATGGTTTGCCACAGGATGCAGGTTTTGAAAACACCTCGTCCACCTCTTTTGGTAAAGTACCCGTGAGTCAGGCACTTATTTATGCTTTTGATACCGAAGGGCAGCAACGTCTCAATCAGGATGTGGGCTACGATGGTCTTACAGATGTGCAGGAACGGGAGATGTTCACCGGCTTTGCTGATCTGGAAGATCCTTCTGGCGATAACTACGAATATTTTCTTGCCGCTGAAGGCGGAATTTTAGAGCGTTATAAGCAATATAATGGGGTTGAAGGCAATTCTCCCGTAGAAGTGGGGCAGAACAACAGAGGTTCTACCACGTTTCCTGATGTGGAAGATATCAACCGGGATTATACCATGAACACGGTAGATAGTTATTTTGAGTATGAACTTGACATCAACCGGGAAAGCCTCAATATTGATAATGAATTTATCGTAGATGAGCGTAATATAGAGGTAGAATTACAAAATGGTAGCACCTTGCCGGTACGCTGGTATCAATTTAAAGTACCCATCAATCAGCCTACGAATGCAGTAGGGGGAATCTCAGATTTTAGGTCCATTCGATTTATGCGAATGCTGATGACAGATTTTCAGCAGAATACCGTATTGCGCTTTGGTACCCTGGATCTGGTACGTGGCGATTACCGTAGGTACCAGTTGTCCCTTGATCCTGATGAAGCTGATCCTGCTCAAAGCAACACGTTGTTTGAAGTTGCTGCGGTAAGCATACAGGAGAACGAAAACAGAAGCCCCATTCCCTATGTACTGCCTCCCGGTGTTTATAGGGAAGAGTTCCTGAACAACAACAACAACAATATTCGGCAAAACGAACAGTCACTTTCTATGACCGTTTGCGATCTGGAAGCGCAGGATAGCCGGGCTGTTTATAAAAATTTCCGTCTTGATATGCGGCAGTATGAGAAGATGGAAATGTTTCTGCATGCAGAATCCCGCATAAATGAAATACCATTAGTCCCCAATGAAATGGTCGCGTTTGTAAGAATGGGGACAGACCTTACCGAAAATTTCTATCAGATCGAACTTCCGTTGAGTCCCACCGCATTTGGCGCGAATAATGAGGATGCAATCTGGCCAGAAGAAAATAGGCTCAGTGTGCCTTTTGAATTATTGCAGGATATAAAAGCCCAACTTTTTGGCGGCGGTATAAATCTCACCGGCGACGACCTTATTTATTTTGATGAAAATGGTACGCAGATACTCAATCCAGAAAACACACCTTATCAAACGGGGGTTATTCGGGTTGGTATCAAAGGGAATCCCAGTTTTGGCGATGTGCGTACGATCATGTTGGGACTTAAAAACGGTAACCGTTCTGGCGGCAGGGATGTTTGCGGTGAAGTATGGTTCAATGAGCTACGCATTTCTGGTCTCAAAAACCAAGGCGGCTGGGCCGGAATATTGAATCTGGACGCAAACCTGGCCGATTTTGCAACGGTTTCAGCAACAGGAAGGCAGACAACTACCGGTTTTGGTGCCATTGAAGAAGGTCCTAATGCCCGAAGCCGGGAAGATATTAAATCGTATGATGTGGTGACCAATGTCAATCTGGGTCAGCTCCTGCCTCAAGAATGGGGCGTAAAAGTCCCCTTTAACTACGCCTCTGGTGCAGAAGTGGTGACCCCACAGTATGACCCTCTTCTTACCGATGTAGAACTTGATAATACCCTAGAAGCCGCAGTTACTTCTGCCGCAAGGGACAGTATAGAAGATGCGGCCATTGCGCGTACCCGCCGCCAGAGCATAAATTTCATAGGTGTGCGCAAAGAACGCACCGGCGAGGCCAAACCCCATGTCTATGATGTGGAAAACCTAACCTTTGCCTACAGTCACAATCAGGAGGATTATAAGGATTTTGAAATAGAAGGCGCAACAAACCAGAGCGTACGCTTAGGTGCGACCTATAATTACAGCTTTACCCCAAAACCACTGGAGCCGTTTAAAAAGAATGACTCCATATTCATGAATAAATACTGGCAGTTACTCAAGGATTTTAATATTAATTATCTTCCGGCAAGCATCAGTTATACCACGAACATCAACCGACAATATAACCAGCAAAAATTCAGGGATGTATATGTATCGCTGGGCAACAATTCCATTTTACCAGAATTTTACCAGCGCAACTATATCTTTGATAGGCAGTTTACCGTAAACTACCCAATAACGCAATCGTTTCGAGTCAATTTTGACCAGGGGCAAAACAGGATAGTACGTAATTATCTTGATTTTGATGGAAGTATAGATGATGATGCCGGTGGTGTTTATCAGGGTATTTTTGAAGTAGGTACGCCAGACAGGCATTTTCAGACCTTGCAGGCCAATTATGATATTCCTTTTAGCAAAGTCCCTTTTCTGGATTTTGTAAACGCAACCTATTCGTATACCGCAGATTTTGAATGGAACCGTGGTTCGCTGCAATTCCAGACTTTAGAAAACATTCCAAATCTGGGAAATACGGTGGAAAATGCCAATACACATGCCATAAATGGAACGATGAACCTGGATAAGCTTTACAAAAGTGTGGGGCTGGAGAAAAAGAAAGCCGGCGGCGGTGTGGGCGTTTCCAAAGGAGCAAGGAGCAGGGCGGTACCTACGCTGGGAAATAGCGATCCTGATAATGAAGATAACAACGCACAGAACACGGATCAGAATCCCTCAACCCTTAGCGGTGGTGACAAGGTTAAAAATTCTGCAATAGGATTATTGACAGGGGTTAAGCGTATACAGGTGAACTATCAACAAAATAATGGCACCTATTTGCCAGGGTATTTGCCCGGTGTAGGCTTTGTGGGGACCGTAAAACCCACTACAGGATTTGTTTTTGGAAGTCAGTCTGAAGTACGTGATTACGCCGCAAGACAGGGTTGGTTGACGCTTTATCAGGAATTCAACCAGCAATATCGAGAAGTAGAAAACCGTCAACTGGATATACAGGCACAAGCAGAATTTATACCTGAACTTACCATAGACGTTAATTTCAACCGTATTTATCAGGAAACCTACAATGAGAACTACCGTGTGGATCCAGAAAGTCTCGCTTATGAAAGTCTTACCGGCGTAACAAATGGAAACTTTAGCATTTCGACATTAATGATAGGTTCCGCATTTGCGCAAAGTACGGCGGAGCTTTCAGAAACCTTTGACAAGTTCAGGGAAAACCGCCTAACGGTGGCAAACCGGCTTGCAACACAATTTTATGGAGAAGGTGCAGAAATCCCGCGTGATGAAAATGGCTATCCTATAGGATATGGGCAGACCAGCCAGGCAGTTCTTATTCCTGCTTTTCTTTCGGCATATACAGTGGGAAATGCAGAAAGTGTGGACCTGGGTGCTTTCCGCAGTTTTCCATTGCCTAACTGGAACATCAAGTACACGGGCTTGATGAATATTGAATGGTTCAAGAAAATGTTCAAGCGCTTTTCAGTAAATCATGGCTATCGTTCCGGGTATACCGTAAACCAGTTTACCACAAACCTGAAATACGATAGGAACCTAAATACCACTCCAGATGATGCGCAGTTTAACCAGTCTGGCAATTTCCTGACCCCCACATTGTTCTCAAATATGAACCTTGTAGAACAATTTTCACCGCTTATACGTTTGGATTTTGAAATGCGAAATTCGCTTAAAGTACTTGCCGAGCTCCGTAAAGACCGTGCGCTTTCCCTAAGTTTTGATAATAATTTAATGACCGAGATACAGGGCAATGAATATATTGTAGGACTGGGCTACCGGGTGAAGGATATTACCTTTGCAACCCGAATAGGTGGTAAAAAGGCAATTTTAAAAAGTGACCTGAATATAAAAGCGGACCTTTCACTACGGCAAAATGAGACGATTGTGCGCTATCTTGATATAGATAACAATCAGACCACCGCAGGTCAGGATATTTATGGTTTGTCCCTTAAGGCTGATTATGCGCTTAGCAAAAACCTAACCGCTATTTTCTATTATGACCATTCTTTTGCGACCTATGCCATATCAACGGCGTTCCCACAGACCACGATAAGATCAGGATTTACGCTACGCTATAACTTCGGAAATTAAGAGGGGAATATCTTTGTTATTAAGCCGAAAAAAAGCAATTTTGAGGCAGTTTTAAGCTAAATAAATCAATTTTATACTAAAATCAACAGAAAAAAATGAATCTACCAGACGATTTAAAATACACTAAAGATCATGAGTGGGTGCGCATAGAAGGAGATACCGCAACTGTAGGGATTACAGATTTTGCTCAGGGAGAGCTGGGGGACATCGTTTATGTAGAAGTGGAGACTGAAGGGGAAACACTGGAGCGCGAAGAGGTTTTTGGCACCGTAGAGGCCGTAAAGACGGTTTCTGACTTGTTTTTACCCCTTACCGGAGAGATTATTGCCTTTAATGACAAACTAGAAGCAGAACCGGAAGTTGTGAATAAAGACCCTTATGGTGACGGATGGATCATAAAAATGAAAATTGAAGATAAAGAGCAGCTAAAAGACCTTCTTGATGCCAAAGCATATGGAGAAGTCATCAACGCGTAATATTCTTTTATTAGGAGTAGTTACCTATTCAATGGCACTTGCCATTGGTTGTTTAATCCATATGCCAAAAGTCATAGAAGGGGCACCACAGAACAGCGATAAGCTTTTGCATGGTACTGCTTATTTCTTTTTCTGTCTCTTCTGGTTTGTGTATTTATTTTTAGTGGGTTTCAAAAACTATACATTTAACAAAATTCTTTTCATCACAATAGGGTGGGGCTTATTTTTTGGTATGGTTATTGAAATTCTTCAATCAGAATTCACCACATACAGATCAGGCGATTTGTGGGATATGCTAGCTAATTCCACGGGGATTTTACTCGCAGTTTTGCTGCTGTATATCTTAAAAAAAAGACTGAATCGTATAAAAACAAAATTTTAATTTCGGATTGCAGCAATTTTTATCTAAATTAGCAATCCTTAACAATCAAAACTAGTATGGAACCTAAAAAGAACCCGAAAAAAGATCTTGGCAGGAGAAGTGTACTCTTCTTTCAATTGGGTCTTATTCTTATTCTCGGTTTGTCCTATTTGGCAATCGAGTGGAAGACCTATGACAAAGAAGCCATAGACATTGGCCAGCTCAATGTAGATGACGTTCTCGAAGAAGATGTGCCGATCACAGAACTGAATGCACCACCACCGCCACCACCACCGCCACCACCACCACCAGCACCGGAGGTTATTGAGGTAGTTGAAGATGAGGTTGAAATCGAAGAAACCGTAATCCAGTCTACTGAGACGACCCAGGAAGAAAAGGTTGAGGTGAAAGATGTAAGCTATGAAGAGCCTGAAGAAGAAATTGCCGATGTGCCCTTTGCTGTAATTGAAAATGTACCTGTGTACCCAGGTTGTGAAGGTGAAAAAGACAATGCTGCTAAAAAAGCTTGTATGTCTGCTAAAATCACACAATTTGTTCAAAAGAAGTTCAATACTGAGTTAGGTAGCGAATTAGGATTGAGCGGTATTAATAAGGTTTATGTTCAGTTTAAGATTAATAAACAAGGAAACATAGAGTATATGGGTGCACGTGGACCCCACCCTCGCTTAGAGAGTGAAGCAGAACGTGTAACAAAAATGCTTCCTAAAATGACTCCAGGTATGCAGCGAGGTAAGCCAGTAGGTGTACTTTATGCATTGCCTATCGTATTTCAAATACAGGATTAAATTAGAATTAAGTATTTAATAGAAAATCCCGTCCACTTTAGTGAGACGGGATTTTTTTTGTTCTTATTTGAAAGAAGAAATTTTTCGTAAGCAAATACTATATCAAAGCAATGGCCATTTTAGGTAATTCTTATTCAGGATAGAGTACCTGAAGAATACCTGCTCCTTTGAATAGCACCATGCTCAAAATCGATAAAAAGCCCATATTGTTCGATAGATGTCTTATTTGTTTAAAAAAGACTTATCTTTCGTATCCTAACGTTTAAAGTATTTCTATGAGATCCAGCATTTTTCTGCTGCTCCTCTTTGGTGCGTCATATAATGTTTTTTATGGTCAGTCTACGTATGATAATTACGAGCGTTATCCTGTTTTTGAAGATTGTTCAGCCATTGATAAATCTGGTCTTCGGGACTGTTTCAACGAGACGCTTATCAGCAAAATATTGGAGTCCTTAAATGACGTAAATTTCGGTGTTGATGAAAATTACGAAGGTGAAATGATGGTGCTTTTTGAGGTAAATGGAGATGGGATCTTTAAAGTGCTCAATATACAGGCAGATTATGACGAACTTCGTTCAAACGTACTGACCGCATTTGAAGAGTTACCGCAAATTGCTCCTGCAACGTATAATGGCAGGCCTACCTATATGCAATTTACCATGCCCATCAAATATCCCCTTGAACGGAATTTGATCAATTCCAACACCGATATTGAGAACAAACAGACTATTGCGGCTATTTCTAATGAATATGATTCCATAGAAACAACGGCTTATCATGATAATGAATATACCAGTCAATTGAATATTCCCTTTTCCCATCAGGTCTACAGTCGGTTTGATTCAGAAATGAATAAAGTAGGGACGAATAGTCACACGGCGGGAAAACCTTTTGTTTATTCAGAGGTGAACCGCTATTACGATTTTGCGGAAGAGAAGAACGATCTCTTAAAGGATAAAAAATCCTGGTTTGGCCGTAAATTCTGGAACGAGCATATGGTTACCCTACAGGGAAAAGATTATTGGTTTACTGTAGATCCTGCTGCAGATTTGATGTTGGGCAAGGAAACTGCAGATAATGAAGATCAGAATTTCACGTACAACAATACGCGAGCGCTTATTTTTCAGGGTGGTTTGGGCAAAAATCTCAATTTTTACACTGTTTTTTATGAAAGTCAGGGCAGTTTTGCAGGTTATTTCAACAGGTACGCGCGTTCCATTCGTCCTGATGGTGGCAACCCGGCGATAGTTCCCGGTCGTGGGGTCGCAGCAAAAGGGCGTGGCGGGGATTTTGATTACCCCATCGCAGAGGGCTATTTGTCATTCACGCCCAGTAATCATTTCAATATTCAGCTGGGGCATGGCAAGCAATTTATAGGTGATGGATACCGCTCCCTGCTACTTAGCGATAATGCCAGTCCTTATCCTTTTATAAAATTAAATACCACATTTTGGAAATTTAAATACACAAATACATTTATGTCGTTGCGCGATGTGCGCCCAGAGGTTACGGCAGATGGCTCTTTTAGAACCAAATATATGGCCAATCACTATTTGAGCTTCAATGTTTCAAAACGGCTCAATCTTGGTTTTTTTGAAAGCGTGATCTGGGAAAATGAAAACGACCGCGGGGTGGACCTGAATTACCTGAATCCCGTTATTTTTTACCGGGCCATAGAGTTTTCTACCGGCTCGCGCGGTGGTAATGCAATTATAGGTTTAGCGGCGAAATATAAATTCAGTAATAGTTTTAACGCGTATGCACAGGTAATTATAGATGAATTTTCTGTAGATGCCATTAGAAGCCGAAACCAGAGTTATAAAAATAAGCAGGGCGCACAGTTGGGCGTGAAATATTATGATGCGTTCAGTGTGAAAAATTTGCAGCTCCAACTGGAATTTAACCAGGTACGGCCCTATGTGTATTCGAATAATGAGATTACCCTAAATTACGGACATAACAACCAGAGTATGGCGCATACCTGGGGAGCCAGTTTTTCAGAATATATTGCCATTGCCCGCTACGAGAGAGAACGCTGGTACGGTACAGGTAAATTGATCTATGGAAAACGTGGTTTTGAAACCGGGGGTATGAATGAAATTTACTACGGCGGTAGTATTTATGGCAATGATGAAAACCGTCCCGCCGATAATGGCAACTTTATAGGTCAGGGGAATGAGACAAAAACCATTCTTGGTAACCTGGAAGTGGGTTATTTGCTTAATCCCGCAACCAATTTAAAACTGTACGCAAGTGCAATGTACCGCAACAATACTACAGCAATTGATGATCCCGTAAACCTGGAAGAAGAAACTTTATGGCTTAACCTGGGTTTTAGGACTGATCTATTTAATTGGTATTTTGATCAGTAATCTTCTTAAAGGCTTCATCTCTTCTTATAATATAATGTGCGATTAAAATTAGCCTGATTTCTCTATTTTTTGGGTAATTTTACCTGTATAGTATTACTTTGGTAACTTCTTTTTAGGGGTTATTGTTACCCAAGAATGTCATAGCACAGCCTTTTGGCCTCAATTAAAAAAAAAGATATGTCAGATAAAAGCACTTCAATAGCACAAATCAAAGAAAATATAAACAAGTCTTCCATTGAATGGGAACGGGTTCTTAAGGATATTATCGCACATTTTGATTGTAAAACCGGGACACTTCATTTTCTGGATGATAAGAATCTTCTGCAACTGGAAACACAGCAGGGGATACCAGATTTTCTTATTCCTAAACTAACGACAATCCCTATCGGAAAAGGAATGGCCGGCATTGCTGCCGAAAGGAAAAAACCTGTTGAAATGTGTAATTTGCAAACGGATGACTCTGGCGTGGCGCGTCCTGCAGCAAAAGAAACAAAAGTAGAAGGGTCAATCGCGGTACCTATGATTAAAAACGGTACGCTTTATGGCGTTTTTGGTATTGCAAAACCGGTTCCCTACGAATTTACAGAGCAGGAAGAAAATGATCTTTTGCAACTGGGAGAAGCCATGAGTGAAGCGCATTTAAATAAATAGTATTAAAATAAATAATAATTCGCATTACATGCAAGGTCCTATACTTCTCAATGATGGTCATAAAATCCCAAGAATTGGTTTTGGCACCTATAAAGCCACCGATGAGGAAGGTGTAGCTTCCGTCAAGACCGCATTGCAGAGTGGATACCGCTTAATAGACACTGCAGCAAAATATGAAAATGAAAAGGCGGTAGGCGAGGGCATCAAAGCTAGTGAAGTACCGCGTGAGGAACTTTTTATAACGACCAAGTTATGGAGGGAAAACCTTGGGTATGCCCAGGCCAAAAAAGCCTTTGCGGAATCTTTGAAGCGATTGAATCTAAAGTATATTGATCTATACCTGATTCACTGGCCGGCCAATGCTAAGAACCATACAAATTGGCAAAAAACAAATGCGGAAACCTGGCGCGCCCTGGAAGATTTACAGTCTGAGGGTACAATCAAAAGCATAGGGGTAAGCAATTTCTGGCCTGAACATTTAGAGCCGCTCCTGGAAACTGCAAGGGTAAAAACTGCCGTAAATCAAATTGAATTCCATCCTGGATACTGGCAACAGGCAGTGACCGAATATTGTAAAGCACAGGATATTGTAGTAGAATCCTGGTCGCCTCTGGGGCAGGGCAGGGTTTTTGGTCACCCTGTTCTGGAAAAAGTGGCAAAAAAGCATAATAAATCCGTGGCGCAGATCTGTCTTAGGTGGATCTATCAGCACGATGTAGTGGTAATCCCAAAGTCTACAACTCCTGAACGTATCAAAGAAAATAAGAATATTCTTGACTTTGAACTTTCTGTAGATGAAATGAGAACGATCAATGAAATTCCGAAAATGGGATTCAGTGGGGAATTGCCAAACGAATGGCCTGATAAGGTTTGAATATTTTATACTGCTAAACCAACTTTATTTTGATTGCATCCCAGTTAATTCTGAAATAACTATATTTAAAAACCAAAAATACGATAAACAATATATCATGAAATCAGTCCTATTCCTATTTATACTTTTAACATCAAGCCAACTCATGCAAGCCCAAAACCAAAACCAATCGCAAACACAGGAAACCGAATTTGATTCACACTTTGTGCACAATGTCTATTTCTGGCTTAAAAACCCAGAAAACAAGCAGGATAGAGCAGATTTTGAGGCTTCTTTGAAGAAATTTTTAAAGACCAGTAAATACGCTAAAACCCATTTTATAGGAACTCCGGCAAATACACCGCGAGAGGTTGTTGACAACTCATGGACGTATTCACTCGTCCTTACTTTCCCTTCAAAAGAAATACAGGACAAGTATCAGGATGAAGATGTGCATCATCTATTTATAGAAGAATCTGAGGATTTATGGGAACGCGTACAGGTTTATGATTCTGTAGGTCTGGAGTAATAACTATTCCATTTTAGCTTTGAGGCTGTCATATATAGTTTCCCTGATTTTAGGGCCATTGATAAAACTTTTATCGGCTTCGGCATCTGTGTAAAAAGTACTCGTAAGGTTTTCCATAGTGCTGATTTCTGAACGTTTTTTGCCATTATTTATGGCATTTTGAACGTTTTCCCGAAGGGTTTTGAGCATATCCACATAGGTTTCATAGTCTGAATACGTAGCCAGTTCGCCATGCCCGGGAATAATGATGGTTTCTGAATTGGCAAGCATGAGTCCGGCTTTGCCAGCTTCAATATCCCCATCGATACTGCCACCACTTTTCAAGTCGATAAATGGAAAACCATTGGTGATAAAGGTGTCTCCGGTGTGCATGACATTGCTTTGCGGAAAATAAATTAAAGCGTCACTATCTGTGTGTGCGCTATCTACGTGTACCGCCATGATATCGTTGCCATTAAGGTGTAGCGTAAGGTCATTTTTAAAGGTTATTACCGGTAAACCAGCTGATTTATCGTCATTTTTAAGGCGTTTCCGAACATTTTCCTGCGCTAGGACTACCGCTCCGGCGTCTTCAAATTTTCCATTTCCACCCGTGTGATCCCCGTGAAAATGGGTATTCGCTAAAAATTTTATGGGTTTGTTACTTAAGGTTCTAATAGCGGCGGTTATTTTTTCGGATAGTTCTGCGAACTCATCGTCAATCATAAAAACCCCATCATTTCCTACCGAAAGACCAATATTGCCACCACTTCCCTGAAGCATGTAAATACTGTCTTTGACGGGAACGATTTTGATCTCAACTTCTGAAAAGTCGCGTTGCGCAAAGACAGATGTGGAGATGAAAAGTAAAGCGGTAACAAAAATTGGTAGATATTTTATCATGATGAAGGTTTAATGAAGGTGCTCTAAGGTACGTCATTTTATGTCAATTTGAACTTTCTAATACGCTCAAGGATTTTCTGAGTTTATTCTTTATAGTTTCAAATCAATCAAACGGCTTCCGCTACCCTAAGCGCTATACAATTCTTCCGAAAGAATAGAATTTTCAGTTTGACTGCTTTGATGATGAAAGAAAGACCTTTAAGATTAATAGCTATTTCATTGTCTAAAACAGGCTTGCGCCGTATCTTTGCACAACTTTTTAAAAAGTACCTAAAAAAAGCTTGAGCATCGCAAAAACATATACAGCAACGACTTCTGTCTGGGGCGATTTTAAGGAAATCACTAAAATGCGCCTTGCATTAAGTGTGGTATTTTCCAGTATGGCGGGTTACTTTTTAGGCGCAACCGTAATTTCCTGGAGCACTGCGTTGCTCCTCGCGATAGGTGGTTATTTTATGGTAGGCGCTTCAAACGCGTATAACCAGATTATAGAGCGTGACCTTGATAACCTAATGGATCGAACAAAAAACAGACCGGTGCCTGCCGGTCGTATGAGCGTTCCTATGGCGTTTGCTATAGCCAGTGCATTTACGATATGTGGTCTGGTCACGTTATATATAATAAATCCAAAAACTGCATTTTTTGGGGCTATTTCCATCTTTTTATACGTTTGTGTATATACCCCATTAAAAACCAGGACTCCCTTATCTGTATTCGTAGGGGCGTTCCCGGGGGCCATTCCGTTCATGCTGGGCTGGGTAGCGGCCACAAATGATTTTGGAATTGAGGCAGGCACGTTGTTTATGCTTCAGTTTTTTTGGCAATTTCCACATTTCTGGGCCATTGGCTGGTTCTTGTATGACGATTACAAAAAGGGTGGGTTTTTTATGCTTCCTACCGGAAAAAGGGACAAAGGAACCGCCCTGCAGGTGGTTTTATATACCATTTGGACCGTTTTAGTATCACTAATACCGGTTTTTGGCGCCACCGGACGTTTATTTTTGACCCCCGTTGCAGGCGTACTCGTTGGGCTTCTGGGAATTGCTTTTTTGTATTACGCCTTTTTGTTGTACAAAAGGATGGATGCTATAACCGCAAAAAGGCTGATGCTCATGAGCGTAAGTTATATTACGCTTGTACAAATTATATATGTTGCCGATAAATTTATAAGATAGCTAATGGATTATACCTCACAACCTGAAGGGGAAAAAATGATACGCGCAAAAAAAATGATGCTATGGTTTGGCATTGTGGGTCTTGCCATGATGTTTGCCGGTCTCACGAGCGCATATATCGTAAGTAAGGAGCGCAGGGACTGGTTGACAGATTTTGAGCTTCCGCAGGCATTTTATATCAGTACCGCGGTGATTGTCCTGAGCAGTCTCACCATGTTTTTGGCCAAGCGCGCCATAAAGGGAAATGCTGTAGGACGCGCTAAAATTTTTCTGGCAGCAACACTTTTACTGGGTATTGTGTTTGTCTATATGCAGTTTGTGGGCTTTGACGAGATCATAGCAAATGGCTACTTTTTTACGGGGAGTGAGAGCAATATAACCACTTCGTTTATTTATGCATTTGTTATCGCGCATATAACCCATGTGGTTGCAGGTATCATCGTGCTCATGGTTATGTTTGTCAATACGATGCGTTCAAAATATTCCCCAGATGATATGCTTGGTATTTCACTTGGATCTACCTTCTGGCATTTTGTTGATGTTTTATGGGTTTATTTGTTTCTTTTTCTGGTGTTCTTTAAATAGAATCTTTAAAAATAGGTGAGTTCATAAAACTTTGATCTTTACAAAAGTGAATGATTTTCAGTGCGCTTATCCCTGTTTATTTGGTTTGATTTCAATTTATTGCCTTTATCGCTCCTAAAATCTCAGGTTTAACATTACATTTATATTTTAAAATTCCTATTTTTGCAACGCTTATAAAATCAATAATTATTTATGGACGCTACTGCGGTTAGAACAGGCACAGAAGGTAAAACCTGGGGAGGGGGCAACCAGCCATTGGGTGCTAGTTATGGTAAGTTGATGATGTGGTTCTTTATCCTTTCGGATGGTCTTACGTTCTCGGCATTTCTTGCAGCCTACGGTTTTTCGAGGTTTAAATTTATTGAAGAGTGGCCTATCGCAGATGAGGTTTTTAATCACTTTCCATTTTTGCACGGCGTAGATGCGCCTATGTACTACGTGGCGTTCATGACGTTTGTTCTTATATTTTCGTCGGTGACGATGGTGCTTGCGGTAGATGCCGGCCACCATATGAAGAAGAACAAAGTAATCTGGTACATGTTTGCTACCATTATAGGCGGTATAATCTTCGTAGGTTCACAAGCATGGGAGTGGGCCAACTTTATACAGGGTGAATATGGCGCTGTTGAAACCAGGGCGGGTCGTATCCTACAATTTGTAAATACAGACGGAGAACGCGTTGCGCTAGAGGATTTTGCTGAAGATTTACCATCAGAGCGTACGCAGCTTACCCGTAGTGAAGCCTTGTGGTATCAGAGCGATTCCAGTATGCCCACCGTAAATTATACTGAGGTTTTGGCTGGTTTTATGGCTGATGAGAATTTGCTAGTCCGCACCGATGTAATCAATGAAAATGGTCAAAAAACCATACTGTCAAGAGAAGAATCGATCAAGAAATTAAAGGATGATGGTGCTGGTGTTGTTCAAGGTGCAAACCTTATTCACAATGAATATGGCGCTCCACTTTTTGCTGATTTCTTTTTCTTTATTACCGGTTTCCACGGTTTTCACGTATCTACGGGAATCCTTATCAATATCATCATCTTTTTCAATGTGATCATAGGTACCTATGAGCGCAGGGGGAATTATGAGATGGTTGAAAAAGTAGGGCTGTACTGGCACTTTGTGGATTTGGTTTGGGTATTTGTATTTACCTTTTTCTATCTGGTTTAATCTAAAAATAGTTCCGCTGGGGCTGAAGTAAATTATATATAATGGCACACGACGCATCACATACAAATGATTCTGAAAGCAACTCGGCTGTAAAAAGAATCTGGAAGGTGTTCATCATACTTTCCGTAGTTACAATTGCTGAAGTTATACTGGGTATTTTTAGGCCAGAATTCTTAGAGCATACGCAAATAGCCAGGATGAAACTGCTCAACTGGATCTTTATCCTGCTTACGGTTTACAAAGCCTATCTGATCACTTGGGCATTTATGCACATGGAGCATGAGACAAAAGGTTTGCGCAGATCTGTGGTGTGGACGTCAGTATTTCTCATTGCATATCTGGTCTTCATTCTTCTCACTGAAGGAGATTATATCCACGATGTGTATACAGAAGGATATCAAAACTGGAACTTTTAATAGTATCAAAAACCAAAAGGTGATCGTAGATCACCTTTTTTTATAGGATAGTTTCTTATTCTACGTTGTTTTAGAGGAAAAAAATCCCTTTGGTACAACGAATTGTTTGTGACTAAAATTCCCAGAACACCGGTACTTTAAAACCTATTCGCTTAACTTTGCAGCGATGAAGATTCAAAAAATATTCGTTTTAAGTATTTTATTTATACTCCCTGTAGTTGCTTACCTCTTCTTTGCTTCGGGAGTCCATAACTTTGCAAAACTTCCCACGGTATCTGAAGGTGTGGAAGAACTAAGTTTCTCTCAAGATATAAAGCTCAAAGATAAAATTACGGTGCTTGGCTTTCTGGGGACTGACCTCAAAAAAGACGGTCCGGTACTATTCAACCTCAACCAGAAAATCTACAAATATTTTTACGAATTCAATGATTTTCAATTCGTTTATCTCGTTCCTAAGTCGGTTTCCCAACAAGAACTTCAAAATATTATCACGGAATTGGAACGCGTGAGCAATCTTAAAAATTGGCATTTTGTTTATGCCGAAGATGAACAGATCAAAGCGATTTTCAGCAGTTTAAACAGCGCACATCGCTGGAGTGATAATGATGGTTCCCCTTACGTCTTTATTGTAGATAAAGACCGGAATTTGCGTGGGCGTGATGATGATGAAGATGTAGGTACCTTGTACGGCTATAACAGCACAGATGTTGCAGAACTTGCAGATAAGATGAAGGATGATGTCAAAATCGTTCTGGCAGAATACCGACTAGCACTTAAAAAGAATAATGCCGTTAGATAGAAATAGTAATGAATAAAAAGAAAACGTATATAGGGATTGCCGTAATCGTGCTCATCTTTGGGCTGTTTGCGATTCCTAAAATTTTTGAACGACTTAGAAATGGGAGTGTCGTGGAAAATGACAGGCTCAATGTGGTGAACATTAATGAAGCTGAAAACAGCTCTTCAGAGCTTTCCTACATTCGTATAAACGATAAGGATCGGCGGGTACCCGAGTTTAAGCTTGTAAACCAGAATGGCGATACGATCACAGATAAATATTACAGGGGAAAGGTTTTTCTGGTTGAATTCTTTTTTACCAGATGCCCTGATATTTGTATTCCCATGAGCGAAAATCTAGTCGAAATCCAAAAAGAATTTAAGGATTCAGATAAGTTTGGTATCGCAAGTATAAGTATAGATCCTGAACACGATACGCCAGAAGTATTAAAAGCATATGCAAAAGAGTATGGTGCGACGTATCCGCATTGGAATTTCCTGACTGGGAGCAAAGACTCTATTTATACTATGGCCAATGAGAAATTTGGACTACTGGCACAGGCAAATCCTAATGTAAAAGATAACTTTTTACATTCTGGGCTATTTGCTTTAATAGATCAAAATGGTTTTATACGATCACGTATGGATAATTTTGGTAACCCAAAAATCTACTATCGTGGTTTTATCCCGCGGGGTGAAGGGGAGAATGAGGACAGGGAGAGCCCGGAAATTGATATGCTTATAGAAGATATAAATAAATTGTTGAGTAACGATTGATGCCATGAAAGAAAGCGCTACAAAGGGTAAAAATTATAAGCTTTTGATCACCGCATCGTCTATTGCAGTCCCGGTCATAGTTGCTTATTTATTCACCGTGCGTATTCCCGGAGTAGAGCGCATGGGTTTTTTACCTCCCACGTACGCGGCTATAAATGCGCTTACCGCAATATTTCTCATAGTTGCAATCATGCAGATAAAATGGGGCAATAAATCTGCCCATGAACTGCTTATGAAATGTTCAATGGGTTTATCTGTACTTTTTCTGATACTTTATCTAGTCTATCATGCTACTTCAGATTCGACAAAATTTGGCGATGCGAACTATGATGGTGTGGTAAGTGTGGCAGAAAAGGCTTCAGTGGGTGCATTTTCTTATGTTTATTATTTTATCCTGATCACACATATTATTCTTTCAATAGTTGTTATTCCCTTCGTTTTAATAACATATACGCGCGCCGTTAATGGCAAATTCAAACTTCATAAGAAGATTGCTAAGATAACTTTCCCCCTTTGGCTTTATGTGGCCGTAACAGGTGTTGTGATTTATATTTTGATATCACCTTACTACCCTAATTAAAAAGAGAACAATGAAATATGTTGCTACATTAGTATTGGTTCTTATTGGCACATTGCCCGTAGATGCACAGTGTGCAATGTGTCGTGCCGTATTGGAAAGTGAGACAGATAGCGGTATGGCAGAAGGGGTAAATAATGGTATTATCTATCTTATGGCACTCCCTTATATTCTTGTAGGTGGTTTGATCTGGTACATTTACAAAAGCAGGAAGAAGTCCTGAATGTTAAAGAAAATATTATTTTAACAAATTTATAACTTTTCTCACGGTAACTTTTTTGACCAGCTGCAGTCTTTTATGAGAGTACTTTATTTTTTCAGTGTTCAGATACATATAACCACAAAACTGCTGCCGGAATGATCAAAATAAAAGATCTAAATAAGTCGTATCATATGGGATCCAACTCCCTTCACGTTTTAAAAGGGATCAATTTTGACGTTGAAGAAGGTGAGCTAGTATCTATAATGGGTTCTTCGGGTTCCGGTAAATCAACCCTACTGAATATTCTGGGAATGCTTGATGAAGCAGATAGCGGTTCCTATACGCTTGACAATGTTCCCATTAAAAACCTTAACGAAAAGATCGCCGCGCGTTACCGGAACAAATTTCTTGGTTTTATTTTTCAGTCTTTCAATCTCATCAATTACAAAAGTGCACTTGATAATGTGGCCATGCCTTTGTATTATCAGGGCATGAAACGTAATGAACGGGTGGACCGCTCCATGCACTACCTTGAAAAAGTTGGTCTAGGTCAATGGGCGGGGCATCTTCCCAGTGAACTTTCTGGAGGTCAAAAGCAACGTGTTGCCATTGCCCGTGCCCTGGCGAGCGATCCCAAAGTATTGCTTGCCGATGAACCTACCGGTGCGCTTGATACTAAAACATCGTACGAGGTGATGGAACTTATTCAAGGCATCAACGATGAGGGAAAAACAATCCTGATCGTTACCCATGAAGATGATATCGCGCATATGACCAAGCGTATCGTCAATCTAAAGGATGGTTTGATAATAGATGATAAGCGCATTGAACAAGTAAAGGCCGTCAACCATGTTTGATATAGAACGCTGGCAGGAAATTTTTGAAACGATACGTATGAACAAGTTGCGTACGTTTTTAACGGGATTGTCAGTAGCCTCGGGGATTTTCATACTCGTGATACTTTTAGGTTTTAGTACAGGAATTCAAAAGGGGATTTCCTCGCAATTTGAGCAGGACGCAGCGAGTCTCATATTCATTCGTACTGGAGTTACCACAAAAGAATACAAAGGCCTAAACCCCGGCAGGGAAATAAACCTGCACCTGAGCGATTTTCAGGACATGAGTAGAAAATATAAAGAGGATATAGAGTATAAAACCCCTTTGTATACTATCTGGGGAGGTCAGGTAAATTATAAAAACCAGACCGGTAATTATCGTATTGAAGGCGCCTATCCAGAAAATCAGTTTATTGAGAACGAGAGTATGGTCGCAGGTCGTTTCTTAAACCAGACGGATATAAGCGGCGTGGAAAAAGTGATGGTCATAGGGAACAAAGTAAAACAGGAATTGTTTAAAGACAAGGAGGCAGTGGGTGAAATGGTTTCTGTTTATGGTATCAATTTTAGGGTAATTGGGGTGTATTCAGATCCCGGCGGAGATCGTGAAGAATCACGTGTTTTTATACCGCTTTCCACCGCGCAACGTTCATTTAATGCGGGAGACACACTACGTTCCATGTCATATACGGTGAAGATGCAAGATGACTTTGATCAGGCGGTTGCGCTTTCTACTGCAATGGAAAAAAGCTTTGAAAACGACCTGAAAACCAAATACAATGTGGCGCCAGATGATCGTGGGGCAGTGCGTATTTATGGTACTCTGGAAGAGGCTAAAAAAATATACACACTCATAGATACCATACGCGCGGTGTTCTGGTTTGTGGGCATAGGCACCATTATCGCAGGTGTTGTGGGCGTGGGGAATATCATGCTTATAATCGTGAAGGAACGTACTAAAGAGATAGGCGTTCGCAAAGCTATAGGTGCCACACCTTCGTCTATAATTGGTATGGTTTTACAAGAAGCGATCTTTATAACCACTATCGCCGGGTTCACCGGTCTTTTCTTAGGGGTAGGCCTTCTTGAATTGATCAGCCCAATGGTGAACAGCGATTTCATAAAATTTCCAGAAGTAGATTTTAAAACATCAGTTACTACCGTGATTATCCTGATTATTGCGGGAGCTGTGGCTGGATTTATCCCTGCGAGAAGGGCGGCGCATATTAAACCTATTGACGCTTTGCGTGACGAGTAATATATAATCAACTAACTAAAAAACCAATGTTTAGCAGAGATCGATGGGACGAAATACTGGAAGCACTGAACGCCAATAGGTTCAGGACCTTGCTTACGGCCTTTGGTGTATTCTGGGGGATTATGATTTTGGTTCTTTTACTGGCACTTACAAACGGCCTGCGTAATGGGGTAATGACCGGTTTTGCAGGATTTGCAACGAACTCTATGTTCATGTGGACTCAGGGAACGTCAATGGCGTACAAAGGCCTTCCCAAAGGACGCAGTTTTGAATTCAATCTTAGTGATGTGGAGATTCTTAAAGAAAAAATTCCTGCTTTAAAATATGTGTCGCCCCGTAACCAATTGGGAGGTTATAATGGCGCTAACAATGTGACCCGTAATGAAAAAACCGGAGCATTCAGTATTTATGGTGATTTTCCTGAATATATAAACCAGGAACCTATGGATATTACTGCCGGCAGGTTTATAAGTTATTCGGATATAAACGATAAGCGAAAAATTTGCATAATAGGGATTGATGTTGTCAAAACCCTATTTGACACTGGAGAAGATCCACTGGGGAAATACATAAAGATCAACGGAGTAAATTTTCTGGTCGTAGGTATTTTTAAAAGTACAAACAACAATGGTGATGGGGAGGAAAATGCAAATACCATACATATACCTTTTACCTCCTTTGCTCAGGCATTCAATACCGGTGAAGATATTGGGTATATGGCTATTACCGCAAATGATGGTACTACAATTACATCACTAAAGGATCAAATAGTAGATATAATGAAAGCGCAACATACGGTAAACCCAGCCGATGAACGCGCCATAGGTAACTTTGATCTTGCAGAGCAATTTAAAAAAGTAAATGGCCTTTTTAGCATTTTAAGTTTTGTAGGCTACTTTGTGGGCGCGCTCGTTCTCATGAGTGGCGTAATAGGAATTAGCAATATTATGCTCATCGTAGTTAAAGAGCGTACAAAAGAAATAGGTGTGCGCCGTGCGCTTGGGGCCAGTCCATGGAGCATTAAATCCCAGATTTTACAGGAATCCCTTGTTTTAACGATCCTTTCTGGTATGGTGGGAATTACTATAGCGGCAGGAATCATCTGGGTTATGAATTATGTGCTTGAAATCTATGGCCCTATAGAAAATTTTGTAAATCCGTCTGTAGATGTCAGTGTGATCGTCACTGCACTGGGCATACTTATCGTTTCGGGAATCCTGGCAGGGTTGATACCGGCTACAAGGGCCACGCAGATGAAACCGGTAGATGCCCTAAGAATCGATTAATTGAAAAGAGAGGCCAACAAGATAAAACCAACATCTTAAGGATAGTAAGATGCATTTTCAGAATAATACGCTCATATAAACAATCAATAAATCCAAACGTTCATCATCAAAAAAAATAATCTATAATGAAAAGAACAGGAACCGTTATTACCCTGGTAACTATTGTGGTGCTATTTATCATAGGCATCTGGTATATCTATGCTAAAAATCAGGAAGATCCTACCTCTTATGCTACGGAAAGCCCCACGACAGAAACAATTGTAAAACGTACGGTCGCCACGGGAAGCATCGTGCCCAGGGAAGAGATCCTTATTAAGCCGAATATTTCTGGTATTATTAAGGAAATTTTGGTGGAGGCCGGGGAATCTGTAAAGGAGGGTGATCTTATTGCTAGGATTGAAGTAGTGCCTAATGTTTCATCCTTAACCAGTGCTAAAAACAGCATTACCAGTGCAAAAACTGCCTTAGAGACATCAAAATTGGCCTTTAATAACCAGAAAAGCATCTATAACAGGCAAAAAACACTTTTTGAAAGTGGCGTATTGTCGGCAAATGACTTTGATACCGCACAGCAGGCGTATGATCAGGCGCAACAGAGTTTCAAACAACAGGAGATCAGTTTACAGTCGGCAAACCAAAACTATGATATTGTTAAAACAGGAACTACTACCGGTCTTGGTAACGCTGCAACTACATCTGTACGCGCCACAATATCAGGCATGGTATTAGAAGTACCTATTAAAGAAGGAAATCAGGTTATAGAAGCCAATAACTTTAATGACGGGACGACCATTGCTTCCCTTGCGAATGTAAATAATATGATTTTTGAGGGTAAAGTAGATGAGAGCGAAGTGGGAAAAATAAAAGAAGACCTTCCATTGGAAATTACAGTAGGAGCCATTGAAAATAAAAAATTTGACGCTGTACTTAATTATATTGCCCCTAAAGGTATAGCCGAAAATGGAGCTATACAATTTGAGATCAAAGGTACCCTCGATAAAGCAGATACCACCTTTATACGTGCTGGGCTGAGTGCCAATGCATCAATCATCCTTGCCAGGGCAGATAGTGTGCTCGCGGTCAAAGAAGCACTAGTGCAATTTGATGCCAAGACGCAGAAACCGTTTGTAGAGATAGAAACCGGAGATCAGCAATTTGAAAGAAGAGATATAGAACTAGGAGTGAGTGATGGTATTAATGTAGAAGTAAAAAATGGGATTTCAAAAGGAGACAAAATTAAGGTCTGGAACGCCATTAAACCAGTTGCAGAAGTCAGTAACAATTAAAAAAGTTGCATGATTTGTAACATCTTCGCTTTTATCTATACCTATAATTACAATTCTAGAACAGTATGAAATATTTAGTTTCTTTTCTCATTTTGGCATTTGCGGTACAAACCTCAATAGCCCAGGATCAACAAAAATGGACGCTTCAGGAATGTCTGGAACGTGCCCTTGATAAAAATATTCAGATTAAACAGGCAGAACTTGATGTGGAAGCTGCACAAATTGATAAAAAAGATGCCTGGGGTGCACTGCTTCCATCGCTTAATGGACAAATCTCCAACACCTGGAACACGGGTCTGACACAGAACATCACAACAGGTATTTTGCAGTCGCAGGTTACACGTAACGTTTCCGCTGGTGCTACTTCTTCCATAAACCTCTTTGATGGTTTGAGAAATTATAAGCAGATACAGCGTGCTAAAATAGCAAAGCTTGCTGCACAGTATAGTTTGGGAAAAATGAAAGACGATGTGAGCTTAATGGTCGCAAACAACTTTTTGCAAATTATACTGAATAAAGAAAATCTAAAAGTATTTAAAACCCAGAATGAGCTCACTTTAGAACAAATAGACCGCACGCGTGAATTAGTAGATGGTGGCGTGCTTCCCAAAGGGGATTTACTGGAGGTGCAGGCGCAAAACGCAACAGAAATACAGAACATCGTAGATGCGCAGAATCAGGTTCAAATCTCTTTAATAAGTCTTGCGCAGACCTTGCTCATTGAGGATTATAAGAACTTTGACGTAGCTGAAGCCGATTATGAGATAGCAGGAGAAGAAATTTTATTAAATTCACCTTACGAAATTATTGATCAGGCTAAAGAAAAACGTTACGAAATTAAAATTGCCGAAGAAAATAAGAAGTTGGCCGAAAAGGACATCGAGATTGCCAGAGGCGCAAGTTTACCTACATTAAGTGCTTTCATTAATTATAACACGAGAGAATCGAGTGCGGGTAGATTTACAAATTCCCGTATAGATCCAGATCAACCTACCAGGGAGATCGGTTTTGTGGAAAGTACCGAACAGGTGGTAGTTGCGCCAAATACGATAAATACACTTGGAAATCCACTTCCCTTTTTTGAGCAACTCTATCTTAACGATGGTATTAATTATGGTTTTCAGTTAAGCGTACCCTTATTTAATGGTTTTCAAACGCGCAATCAGATCAATAGGAGTAAGGTTAACGTACGCCGGGCAGATTTCAATTTGGAACAGGCACAACTTGATTTAGAATCAAACGTGTATCAGGCGTATGTAGATGTTCAGGGATCTTTAAAAGCCTATGAAGCTGCGGAGGCCGCCGCAGAATCACAGGAACTTGCTTTTGAATATGCTCAAGAGCGTTATGATGTGGGTCTTACAAATGCTTTTGACCTTAGTCAAAGCAAGCAGCGTTATGACAATGCGCGTATCGATCTAAACCGTACTAAATATGATTACATCTTTAGATTAAAAGTACTCGAACTTTATTTTGGGGTTCCGGCTACAGAATTAAAATTTTAGAACATGAAAAAAAAGACTCTGATCATCATTATTTCTGTTGTTGTAGTGCTTGTATTAGTGCTGATAGGAGGAAAGAAAGCTGGCTGGTTTGGTAACTCTGGAGAATTTAAGCAGGTTGAGGTGCAACAGGTCAAAAAAATAGCACTCGAGGAAACTGTTGCCGCTACCGGTAAGATCCAACCGGAAACGGAGGTCAGTATTTCTTCAGAAGTGTCCGGTGAAATTATAGAGATGCCCGTTGTAGAAGGACAACAGGTAGAAAAAGGGGATTTGCTTGTACGCATCAATCCAGATTTAATTCAATCAGCACTTACACAGTCCAGGGCATCCTTGCAAAATATACAGGCCAATCTAGCACAGGCCACGGCCAGTGAAAAAAAGGCGAAATTGGATTATGAGCGCAGTGAACCTTTATTTAAAAAAGGGGTTATCTCAAAATCCGACTGGGATCAGGCGGTAAGCGATTATGAGATCGCACAGGCTAACGTAAAATCTTCCTATTACAATGTGCAAAGCGCAATGGCAAACGTAAAGCAGGCCCAAGATAACCTGCAGCGTACCGAGATTTATGCCCCCATAACCGGTACGATATCAAGTCTGGATGCAGAACTTGGTGAGCGGGTTGTAGGGACGGCGCAAATGGCCGGTACTGAAATTATGCGCGTGGCAGACCTTGGCAATATGGAGGTTGTGGTAGATGTAAATGAGAACGACATTGTAAAGATCAATATAGGCGATTCAACACGTGTAGAGGTAGATGCTTATTTGAAAAAGAAATTCAACGGCGTGGTTACAGAAATAGCCAATTCTGCCGAAGAAGGGCTCACTGCAGATCAGGTGACCAACTTTAAAGTGAAGGTGCGTATTTTAGAAAAATCCTATGCTGATTTAACGGAAGGTCAAAATTCAAGTTATTCTCCATTCAGACCGGGTATGACCGCAACTGTTGATGTAATTACCGCTAGTAAACCAGATGTGCTGGCCGTGCCCATAAGCGCTATTGTTATCAAAAGCGATACTACAAGTTCAAAAGGTCCTGGTGCGCAAGCCTCTTCTGCTCCCGTAAATGATGGAAAACAGTTTGAATGCGTTTTCATAAAACAAGGGGACGAATCAAAATTAAGAGTCATCAAAACCGGTATTCAGAATAATACTTTTATTGAGATTACCGAAGGCCTTAGTCCAGATGAAACGGTGATCACCGGTCCCTACACCCTGGTTACTAAAAACCTAAACGCTGGTGATAAAGTGGAGGTCGCTAAAAATGATGCACTAGCCGAGAATTAAGTATTCTATGTCCCTTATACTTTGCTTAGAAACAACAACAACAAACTGTTCTGTAGCTTTGTCCCAGATGGGTAAAACAATCGCGCTGAAAGAAGATTTGAGCGAAGGCTATTCTCATGGCGAACTTTTACATCAATATATTGCTGCAGTCCTCAAAGAAGCGGGTTATAGCCTCAAAGATCTTAATGCCGTTGCGGTAAGTAAAGGCCCGGGTTCCTATACGGGTTTGCGAATAGGGGTAAGCAGTGCGAAAGGATTGTGTTACGCACATGAGATTCCACTAATTGCCATTGAAACCCTAAAATCACTCGCAAGCCAGGTCAACCTTGAAGGAATACAAAATATTATCCCTTTGCTGGATGCGCGCCGTATGGAAGTATACAGTGCCGTTTATGATAGCGCCTTTGCAGAAATAAGGGAAACAAGGGCAGAAATTATTGACGAGAACTCTTTTACAGAATACCTTGATAGGGGAAAGACCGTTTTTATAGGGAACGGTGTAGAAAAATTTAAATCCATTTGCAAGCATTCCAATGCCCTGTTTATAATAGATGCGCTACCATCAGCACGGGAGATGGCTTCCTTGGCAGAACATGCATTCCAAGATAAAAAGATTGAAGATTTAGCTTACTTTGAACCCTATTATTTAAAGGATTTTATGGTTACCCAGCCTAAGAAAAAGTCTTAAGAATGCCTGTTTTCTGCTTTAAAGCACGAGTTTTTTAGTCGGTAATGGTGATTATATTTCCACTGGTAGAAGTTCTGTATTCAAGAAGGGGATAGCGTTTATCTTCCCCACGTGCCTGCCCTGTATACAGATTGTAAATCGTGTTCTCGCATGGGCAGGTGACCTCAATTCCGTTAAGTTTCATCGTAGAACAATCCTGTATGGGATGGTTGGGATCTGCAGCCTCCCAGGCGCGTGTCCCGGTTCCTGTGTTCACTACAAAAACACCCCGGTTCCCAGCATTGGCTACGTAAACGGCATTCCCGGCGAACTTTAATTCGCTGTATTGTGGTAGATTAGTATTCAGCTTTACGTTGAACTGTATGTTCGCAAGATTAGGATTGCGGTTGGTAATATTGTCCTCTTTAGAACAAGAGCTAAAAAAGATAATCGATAAAGTTAAAATAACTATTTTCTGCATAATACTGATCGGTTACAAGTTGTCAAATTAGAATAAATTAAGGTCAGGAACTAATAAATTCGTATATTAGCATCTATAAATCCCGTCTAAAAAATGGGATTTTTTATTTTTATATACCTCGATTGCGATTTAAAGAACCAGAGGCATTTCAACGGAAATTAAAGGCGCGCATTGTGCTTTAAAATATAAATTTATGAGTAAAGTATCGTACTATACTGAAGAAGGACTGAAAAAATTGAGGGATGAACTCAATAACTTGAAGGATGTGGAGCGGCCCAAAGCTTCACAGGCCATTGCAGACGCGCGTGACAAGGGGGATTTGAGTGAAAACGCAGAATATGATGCGGCAAAAGAGGCGCAGGGGATGCTTGAGATGCGTATTTCAAAAATGGAAGAAACTGTTTCCAATGCGCGCGTTATTGATGAATCCCAACTGGATACTTCAAAAGCGCTTGTGCATTCTACTGTGAAAATAAAAAACCAGACCAATGGGATGGAGATGAAATACAAACTTGTAGCTCAAAGCGAAGCAGATCTAAAAAACGGACTCATTTCTGTAGATTCTCCTATCGGGAAAGGCCTTTTGGGTAAAAAAGTAGGGGAAACGGCAGAAATACAAGTGCCTAACGGGGTAATGAAATTTGACATTCTTGAGATCTCACGTACGTAGTTTTCAGATTCCCAGGCACATTTAACAGAAGCTTTTAGCAGGAACGCTGCTCTTCGGCTTTAGATAGGGAAACAATTTTAACCATTCCAAACTGCCCATTAGCGTTAGTTTTTCAGTACTAAAATCACCTTATAGACCTTAAAAATGGCTTCCATATTCACAAAAATAATCAACAAAGAAATTCCCGCTACCATCGTTTATGAAGATGATAAGCATATTGCTATACTTGATGTGCATCCCAATGCTAAGGGACATACCTTATGTATTCCGAAAAAGGAAGTGAACAAAGTGTTTGACCTTGAAGAACAGGAATATATTGATCTGATGCTTTTTTCAAGAAAAGTGGCGAATGGATTGGAAAAATCCGTTTCCTGCAAGCGTATTGGGCTTTCTGTCATAGGGCTTGAAGTGCCCCATGTGCATGTTCATCTGATCCCTCTTTCTACAATGGAAGATGCGCGCTTTACATCAAAAGTCAAAGTTGAAGAAGAGGAAATGAAAAGCCTTGGCGCGACCATAAACAATAATATAGGATAAATCCTATTGCGTTTTTATGATTAAAAACGCTGCCCCTATACCTACGGTTATTACCCCTAAAAGTAAAATAAGTGAAAGGGGTTTGAACTTAAAATAAGGTTCTGGCGGTGCGGCCAGTTTCTTATTGTATTCAAATACACGTTCAATATCATCTGTCCATCGGGATGGAGGGATTATGGTATCGCAGGTCGTACAATACATTCTGGTTTTGACCTCTTCTGTAGAACGTTCAAAAAGTTTGTTTTTCTCGTTCTTATAAGAAAATACTAATGTAAGTCCATCTGAAGAATAGCATTCTGGGCAATTGCTTCTCAACTGGGCTTGTTTGTATTCTATAAAATCGACTGCCATAATTCTTAATTCAATGTTGCTTAAAAGATATGCAACTGTGCATACTGCAAAAGTACTATCGTTTTTGCATCTTTTATAGTCCCATCGCTCAAAAGTTGGATGGCTTTTGCAAAAGGCATCTCGTGTACAATTATATTTTCGGTCTCTTCTGCTGAGCCACCCCCACCTGAAACCTTTTGTGCACGCGTGTAGGGCGCGACAAAATAATGTAGGATTTCGGTAACTGCCCCAGGGGAAGAATACGCTTTGTAGATTTTAGTTATTTGATCTTCTTTAAGACGATAGCCCGTTTCTTCTTCAATTTCTTTAATAATTGCAGTTTTGGGATCATTGTCATCCAGCATGCCGGCACAGGCTTCCATCATTACCGCATCCTCTTTTTCAGTCATATAGACCGGCATCCTGAACTGTTCTGTAAGGATAATACTTTGCTGTTGCTGATTGTATAATAAAACTACTGCACCGTGGCCACGATCAAAAATCTCACGCTCCTGGTGTTCCCATTCATTATTGAGGTTTTTGTAGTCAAAACTCACTTTTTTGAGTATAAAATGACCTTTTGAGAGTATTTTTTCGTTAAAATTCTTGAGTTTATTCATCTGCTAATTTTAATGCAATTTGAAAAGTGGTGCCTTTATCTTTTTCACTGTGAAGCACTTTCACCTGGCCATCATGGTACTCTTCAATAATACGCTTCGCCAGTGACAATCCCAGACCCCATCCTCTTTTTTTTGTGGTATATCCAGGTTTGAATATACTATTGAACTTGTTTTTGGGTATCCCTTTACCTGTATCTGTTATACGTATTTTAGCATAACGTACATCGCGCGTGAGTACCAGTGTGAGCTTGCCTTTACCGCGCATGGCATCAATGGCGTTTTTGACAATATTCTCTACCGTCCAGGCAAAAAGTTCCGGGTTTAACTTTACAAGCAGCACGCCTTGCGGAAGATCTTTTTCAAAAACGACCAATTTTGAACTGCGTTTTGCCAGGTAGTCAAAGGCTTCTTCTGTTTCTGAAATAATATCCTTTTCTACTAAAATAGGTACACTCCCTATTTTAGAAAAACGCTCTGTTATGGTATTGAGGCGCTCTATGTCTTTATTGATTTCCGTCAGGTACTCGGGATTGACGTTTTCGGCCTTTAAAATTTCGGTCCAGCCTACGAGGGATGATAAAGGAGTCCCAATTTGATGTGCGGTTTCTTTGGCCATTCCTGCCCAGAGAAAGTTTTGTTCAGATGCCTTTGACGTGGCGTAAAAGAAATAGATAAGCAATATAAAAAGCACAACCACTATGATCAGGGCAATGGGAAAATACTTGAGTTGGTTGATTATGGGAGAATGGCCATAATACGCATACAACAGGTCGCCGTTCTCTATATCAATACGTATAGGTTCATTTTCCTCCTCCATATCTTTAAGGAGCTGTTTGTATTCCTCCTTGTTAGCTAGGATGTCCTCCGGAATATTGACACTATTGTCAAGCACTTCATTTTCGTCTGTGATGATGATAGGTATGGTCGTATTCTTACGGTTGATGAGGGTGTAGAGGTTGAAATATTCATTGGAATCTGCCGCGTTTATACCTTGCAGGGCGCGTGCCCAGATCTGCATCTTGTCACGTTCAGCCTGTTTCAATTGTCCAAAAAACAGGGAAACATTCCACAAGACCAGACCGGTAATCGCAAAGGCGGCAAAAATGATAAACCAGCGTGAAAAGCGCTGATCAATGTTGATACGCATAAAACTATTAATTAGGGGCGTGCGGTAATCCTGATTTTATGAAGGTGTACAATCAGTTGCAGAACATCTACAATACTAAAGTATCCTTTTAGATTAAATATAAAGTAAATCCCTTACAATTATTGTGCGGGATGCGGTTTTAAGTGCGGTACCATATGCCTATCTTTGCATAAATTATATTAAAAACCATGCATACCATAGACCCTAAAGCGGTTAGCGCTAAAGAACTTTATGGCCATCTTGCGGCGGCCGTGGGTCCCAGACCCATCGCTTTTGCAAGTACGGTTGATGCGCAGGGAAGGGTAAACCTCTCGCCCTATAGTTTCTTTAACGTGTTCAGTTCAAACCCGCCCGTGCTCGCATTTTCATGTGTAAGGCGCATGCGTGATGGCAGTATCAAACATACCCTTCAAAATATTGAGGCAACCGGCGAGGTGGTTGTGAATATCGTAAATTATAGTATTGTACAGCAAATGTCGCTCAGCAGTACAGAATATGACGAGGGCGTTGATGAATTTGTGAAGAGCGGACTTACCAAAACACCTTCTGAGCTTGTAAAACCACCCCGGGTTGCCGAAGCCCCCGTGCAAATGGAGTGCAAAATGCTTCAAATAATTGCACTGGGCGATGAAGGCGGTGCCGGCAACCTCATACTTTGTGAGGTGGTGAAGTTGCATATTGCTAACGACGTCCTTGATGGCGAAGGTAAAATTGACCAACATAAAATTGATCAGGTCGCACGTATGGGTGGTAACTGGTATACAAGGGCTAATCAGGGTATGTTTGAAGTGCCAAAACCCCTGAGCAAAAAGGGGATGGGCGTAGATGCCATGCCAGAAAATGTACGTAAAAGCGAGATCCTGACCGGAAACGATCTGGGCAAACTGGGAAATGTAGAGCATCTTCCAGGTAAAGAGGAAATTGAAGATTACCTAGAGGCCAATATTGACCTAAGACGACTTTCTGAGGCTGGGGATACAGCACGTTTGCACCGTAGAGCCCAGGAATTATTGCATGAGGAAGAGCCTTACGACGCCTGGAAACTTTTGCTCTCAGATAAATCAACGTTAACCAAATAAAAACAATCACCTTCGGGAAGTAACCGACGGACTAAAATTTAATAATCAGATATGGAAGTACAGGGAAAAATTAAATTAATAGGAGAGACACAGACCTTTGGCAGCAACGGTTTTAGAAAGCGTGAAGTTGTCGTTACTACAGAAGAGCAATATCCACAACCTATCATGGTAGAGTTTGTACAGGATAAAACTGACCTGCTCAATAGCTTTAACGTAGGTCAAAACGTAAAAATAGGTATCAATCTACGCGGTAGGGAATGGACGAACGCACAGGGGGAAACTAAGTATTTCAACAGCCTGCAAGGTTGGAGGATAGAGAATTTACAGCAAGGAGCCCCATCTGGTAATGTGCCGGCACCTCCAGCAGATCAGTTTGAGCCTGCTTCAGATTTTGAAGATGAGGATCATGATGACCTTCCATTTTAAGGTCCAATCTTTATAAGAATAGTTGAAAAGCTTTTTTGTCTCGGCAGGAAAGCTTTCATTGTTTTCTATAATCGGCCAATTTTATAATCTGGCCAAAACATATCTCATTATCATATATTTAGGTACAGCAGATCCTTTTCCAGATCCTGCGCTCGCAAATACAGAGGGTTTGCTGGCCGTGGGTGCAAACCTTGCACCTTCACGGTTGCTAGCGGCATATGCCCGGGGTATTTTTCCGTGGTACAATGCGGGTGAACCTGTTTTATGGTGGTCTCCTGATCCTAGGATGGTATTAAGACCAGAAGAAATCAGGATCACAAAATCCATGCGCAAAACAATGCGTGACGGCGATTGGGAAGTAACCTACAATACGCAGTTTTTAGAGGTGATCTTGCATTGCAAACGTATTCCCCGCGAAGGTCAGAACGGCACGTGGATCACAAATGAAATGGTAGAGGCTTATTTAAAATTGCACGAGATGGGACATGCCGATTCTGTTGAGGTCTGGCGTGAAGGCGAACTTGTGGGAGGTCTTTATGGTATCAACTTAAAAGACCGAAAAATTTTTTGTGGTGAAAGCATGTTCAGCAGGGTAAGCAATGCAAGTAAAGTGGCCATGATCAACCTTGCGCAAAACCTGGAATCTAAAAACTACAAACTTATAGATTGCCAGGTTTATAATCCACATCTAGAGCGCATGGGAGCCTACGAAATACCAAGGCATAAATTTTTGGATGTACTGCAAAGTGAGGATAGTTTATAAGGAACGCTACCCAGAGCGCGGGAAAAGTGTCAATTCCGAAATAGCCTTTAATTGATGATATAAATGCCCATAATTAGTCAAAAACCGACCTAAAACGGTTAAAATCCTCCTTATTTAGCGGCTATTTTTTTACTTCCGTTTGCCGAAAACATGTAAGTTCATGATCGTTTACAAGTCCGGTAGCCTGCATAAACGCATAAACCACTGTAAGTCCCATAAATTTAAAACCGCGCTTTTTTAGATCTTTGCTCAGCGCATCACTTTCTGGTCTTGTGGTAGGTGCCTCTTTGTAATTTGTTATTTCGTTCTGGAGCGCTTTTCCGTCAACAAAATCCCATACATAGTCTGAAAAGCTACCGTATTTCTTTTGGATTTCCATGAACGCCTGTGCGTTTGTAACAGCGGCTTTTACCTTGAGTTTATTGCGAATGATCCCTTCGTTTTGTAAGAGTTGGGCTATCTTTTTTTCATCATAATTTGCGATCTTTTCATAATCAAAAGCGTCAAAGGCTTTTTTAAAATTCTCGCGTTTGCGCAGGATGGTGATCCAGCTCAATCCAGCCTGAAAGCTTTCCAAAATAATAAATTCAAAAAAAACGCGGTCTTCCTTTACGGGAACGCCCCATTCGTTATCGTGATATTGCTCGTAGAGCGCATCGCCCAGACACCAGCCGCATTTGTGTTGGCTCATATTTAACAGATTTAGGGTTTAAAGATATTATTTTTGAGCCAGATTGAATCGAGAACAAGAAAGGTCTTAACTCAAAAGACAGGAATACTATGCAGCAAATATCTACGGCAGAATGTAAAGAACTGGTTGCCGAAGCATTGAAAGATGGAATCTCTTATGCCGAATACCGAACACTGGTAAACAATCATACAAATTCTTTTACGAGCACCGGGCACACCCAGGCGGAAGCACTTTCTAAATATACCGAACTTAACGACCGCAGGATGAAACGCGGGGACAAGCTTTTTAATCTTACACCGATACAGATCAGTGCCATGCAAAAATTGCAGCAGCCTGTTAACTGGCTGGTAATTACCGAAAGTTGGTGCGGCGACGCCGCCCATACCATGCCTGTGATGAACAAAATTGCCGAGTCTAACGAAGCTATAAATTTAAATGTGGTACTTCGGGATGATCACCCACAGCTTATGAACGCGTTTTTGACCCAGGGCAGTAAATCAATCCCAAAATTGATCGCACAGGATCCTGTTTCTGAAGTGGTTCTCTATACCTGGGGCCCGCGTCCTGAACCAGCAGCTGCCATGGTAGTGGAATGTAAAAAATCCTACGGAACGCTCCCTCCTGAATTTAAGGAGGATCTGCAGCAATGGTACAATAAGGATAAAGGGCAGGCAACCGCCGAAGAACTTATCGCACAATTGCAGGAAATCAATCAGATTTAAAAGGTTTTTGCCCTGTTTTAGCCGATAATAGTGCGTTTTTCAGTAGTTTTATTTTAATAATTCGGTCTCAAAAGAATTTGGCCGAATTGTTCTTCTTATGATAATTGGTTATCCCTAAAAGGTCTTTTCATTTCTGAATATTTTTAAGGTGTATGATGTAGCGTTCCTCCAAAGTGCTCATTAAATAACGCGTGCTTTTATTTTTGATTTTGTGAATTATGTATTTTTCGGTTTCTGAATCTTTGTTCAAACCGTATCTTTAACTCAACAATTTTAAAAAGAAACCATTGACTAAAGATTATTTTGGCACCACAAAGACCGGAGAAGAAGTTTATCGTTTTTGCCTAATTTCAGAGAACGGTATCCAGGCACACGTACTTACTTACGGCGCGATCATTCAGAAATTATTGATTCCAAAAAAAGATGAAGGGTTCATAGATGTTGTATTAGGATTCAATAAACTAGAACAATATGAAGAAGAGAATCCATTTTTTGGCAGTATTGTAGGCCGAAATGCCAACAGAATCGCAAATTCTGAAATTTTTATAGACGGCGAGAAGATAGACCTTATCGCTAATGAAGGTATAAACCAACTGCATGGAGGTGTTGAGGGTTTTGGGAAGAAAAACTGGGATTACGAATTTGAAAATGAAAAGCTGATCCTTACCCATACCAGTCCTGATGGCGATGAAGGATATCCAGGAAACCTACAGGTAAAATTAAGTTTTGAATGGCAAGAGGATACGCTTGTTCTCAATCACCAGGCAGTAACCGATAAAAAAACGGTGGTCAATCTCACCCGTCACGAGTATTTCAACCTTTCAGAAGATTCAAACATCCTGGGACATCATTTAATGATCAATGCAGATCAATACCTTCCTAAGAAAGAAGATGGCATTCCCACCGGCGAACTAAAATCAGTCGAAGGCTCGGTCATGGATTTGCGAAAATCAGCTGTTTTAAGCGATAAATTGACCAATATAGAAGGTGGTTTTGACCATAATTTTGTGCTTAATGATCGCAAAATTGACGAAGCAGCCGCAGTTTTGATAGCTCCGCAAAGTGAGGTTTCCCTGCATTTATATTGCACGCAGCCGGGCCTGCAGTTTTTTAGTGCAGCAAATATAGGGGAATGGCAGGGTAAATATGGTACTATTGAAGCCCAGGCCCCAGCACTCTGTCTGGAGGCACAGCATTTTCCAGATACACCGCACAACGACCATTTTCCCAGTACGGTACTTGAGCCGGGCGACATTTATGAGCAGGAGATAAAATATCAATTTAAGATTTAGCAATCATGAGCAAAAAGTACGTCATTGCCTTTGATCAAGGTACAACCACTACTGGAGCGATCCTTTTTAACGTTAAAGGGGAGATCGTTCATATGGCCCAGAAAAAATTAAAACAATATCATCCACAATCGGGCTGGGTAGAACATGACGCACTAGAGATCTATGAAGATCAGAAAGCAGTTTTTGAGGAAGTGCTTGAAGAAACGAGGGTGGAACTCACAGAAATTGCGGGTATAGGTATTACAAATCAGCGGGAAACCGTTGTGGTATGGAACAAAAAAACCGGAACGCCTATTTATAAAGCGATCTGCTGGTTAGACAAGCGTACCGAGGGTATATGCGCAGCCATGCGGGAACGGGGATTGCAGCGGGAAATCTTAAAAAAGACGGGCCTAGTTATAGATAGTTATTTTTCGGCGACAAAAGTAAAATGGATTCTTGATAATGTCAAAGATGCCAGAAAACAAGCCGAAAATGGCGAACTTCTTTTCGGCACCATAGACAGTTGGTTGATCTACAAATTCACGGGAAATCATTTTACGGATCATACCAATGCCAGCCGCACGATGCTCTACAATATAAACGATCTTACCTGGGACAAAGAGCTGCTTGAAGAATTCGATATACCACGGTCCATGCTTCCGCAGGTGCGGGAGTCGGCATCAGATTATGGCAATATTATCTATAACGAGCATCCCATTGCCATTTATGGCGTGGCCGGTGACCAGCAGGCTTCCCTGTTTGGACAAGGCGGGCACAAGTCGGGAATGGCTAAAACCACCTATGGTACGGGTTGTTTTATGCTACTGAATACCGGCAAAAAACCCTATCTATCACAAAACGGACTCCTCACTACCCTTTGTTGCACAATCGAGAATGAAAGCGTTAAATATGCCCTTGAGGGAAGCGTTTTCGTGGGGGGTGCGAGTATAGAGTGGCTCAGGGATAGCCTGGGTCTTATAAAAGAGGTTGCCGAAACACAGGAGATTTGTTTTAAAACCCAGACCCTGGACGAGCTGTATTTTGTGCCCGCATTTACCGGCCTGGGCGCGCCTATCTGGGATGCGAGCGCTAAGGGTACTATGCAGGGACTCACTTTTAATACCGGAAAGAATGAAATCATAAAAGCCACTGTTGAGGCCATGGCTTATCAGGTTAAAGATGTGATCACCGCAATGATCCAAGACAGTGGCAAACAGTTAAAAGTGCTCAAAGTAGATGGCGGTGCAAGCGCAAACGATTACCTAATGCAGTTTCAGGCAGATATTATGGATGCGGAGATAGACCGCCCAGAAATGCTCGAAGTTACTGCGCTGGGCGTAGCGTTTTTAGCAGGGATAAAAGCCGGACTTTGGACTAAAAAGGAAGTTTCTGGCATTAGAAAGGTGAACCGTATTTTTGAACCCCAATTGAATACGCACGAGCGAAAAAAGAAAATCCACGGTTGGGATCTTGCCGTATTGAGAACGCGTTCTGGCTACGCCGAAAGTCTTGAGAAGGAAGACTCTCCCTTACGTTTCAGTGTTATGGATAGGGAACGGTATATCTATAGGGCACAAAAGACAGAATTTGACCTGGTGATCATTGGAGGCGGGGTAACCGGGGCAGGTATTGCGCTGGATGCCGTTTCCCGCGGACTCAGCGTTTGCGTGGTAGAAAAGAACGATTTTGCTTCGGGAACCAGTAACAAATCCACTAAACTTGTACATGGTGGACTGCGCTATTTAAAACAAATGGAGATAGGTCTGGTGAAAGAATCAGGCACAGAACGTGCCATCGTTCATAAACTTGCGCCACATCTAATTGTGCCAGAAAAAATGCTTTTACCGCTCATAGAAGGCGGGCAATATGGTAAAATATTGACTTCCATAGGGCTAAAAGTCTATGATTTACTGGCCAATGTTGAGGAAAAGGATAAGCGCAAAATGCTGGATAAGGAACAAACGCTGGCACTTGAACCCATGCTTGACGCGCAGCACGTACTGGGAGGAGGCTATTATGCGGAATACCGTACAGATGATGCCCGCCTCACCATTGAATTGCTAAAAAAAGCCGCAGGATTTGGTGCTATCTGCCTCAATTATTGTGAGATGGAAGATTTCGTTTACGATTACAAAGGGAAAGTTATAGCCGTAAAATGTAAAGACCACAATAGCAAAAAAAGTTTTGAGATCGAGGCGCATTCGTTTGTTTCTGCCGCAGGGCCATGGGTGGATCAAGTACGTAAAAAAGATAAAAGCATGAACAATAAGCACCTGCACCTTACTAAAGGCGTGCATATTGTTTTTCCGAAGGAAAAGTTACCCGTGGCGCAGTCGCTTTATTTTGATGTTCCAGATGGGCGCATGATTTTTGCCATTCCGCGTGGGCGGGTTACCTATGTGGGAACTACAGATACAGATTATAATGGTGACCTGGATCATGTAGTAGCCACAGAGGCTGATGCCAAATACTTGATAGATGCCGTTAATAATACGTTCCCCAATATTGAGCTAAGTATAGAAGATATTGAATCCAACTGGGCCGGTCTGCGACCTTTGATCCACGAAGAGGAAAAAGATCCTTCAGAACTTTCCCGTAAAGATGAGATCTTCATAAGCAAAAGCGGACTTATTTCTATCGCCGGTGGAAAGCTTACGGGCTACCGTAAGATGGCGGAGCGCGTCAATGAAACGGTGATAAAAAAATTGCACGATAAGCAAAGCAGGACGTTTGACCCGCCGCGAACAGAGCATATTACGCTTACATCCCACCATTTGCGAAATTCAAGAGAGGTAGGACTTTATCAAAACCAGCTGGAACTTGAATTTGAAAAATTACAGATAGAAGATGCTGGGTACCTGTCCTGGTATTTTACCGCGACCTATGGTAAACAAACTGATGTGATCAAAAAGAAGATCAATTTTTTTCTCAATCCCGATGTAGGGGAGCGTTTGGTGCGTGCGGAGCTTTGGTATTGTATCCACTATGAAATGGCGAATAGCCTGGCAGATTTTTTTGTACGCCGTACGGGAAGGCTATATTTTGATATTGCAAGTATTGTAAAAAACCGAAAGCTAGTACTTCAGGATTTTATAGATTACCTTGATTGGGATGAAAAACGGGTCATTGCTGAAAATGAAAAGCTGGATAGGCTTTTATATGATGCCACGCATTTCTACGAAAAAGAGTATTAAAACAATGATTTACGTTTAAAATACACGATTATTACGATTAAAAGCTATTTTTACGTTTAACCTAATACGATAAACTATTATGGACAAAGGTTTTCTTATAGATATGGATGGAGTGATTTACAGTGGTAATGACCTTATTCCCGGTGCAGATACATTTATCGCCGAACTCCAGAAAAAAGGGATCCCCTTTTTGTTCATGACAAATAACAGCCAGCGTAGTCCCATAGATGTGGTCAATAAATTACGACCCATGGGTATAAAGGTTACCGAAGAAAATGTTTACACCAGTGCGATGGCTACCGCCTGGTTTTTAAGTTTTACCCATCCTGATGGTACAGCGTACGTCCTGGGCGAAGGTGGTCTTATCTCCAGTCTGCACAATAATGGTTATTCCTTGGTAACCCAGGATCCTGATTATGTAGTTATAGGGGAAGGTCGCAATTTTACCCTGGAAATGGCCAATAAAGCGGTAGATATGGTGTTGGGCGGTGCCAAATTGATCGCCACAAATCTGGATCCTTCGCCAAAGAAAATAGGATGGTCCAATCTTGGGATCAAAGCGATCGTGAAAATGATTGAAGAAGCCACGGGAAAGCGTGCTTTTTCTGTTGGAAAACCCAGTCCGGTGATGATGCGGGCGGCACGTAAAAAATTAGGCCTTACCACAGACCAGACCATCGTCATAGGTGACACGATGGATACTGACATTCTGGGTTCTATACAGATGGGTTATAAAACCATTATGACGTTATCTGGGGTCTCAAAGAGGGCAGATCTTGATAATTATGCCTTTGCGCCAGATATGATCATTGATTCTCTAAAGGATTTTGATCTGGACAAAGCGCTGGCAAAGCTTTCCGAATAGAAAGCAGCGCAGAAGTTAAGGAATGAAGAATTGAAAAGCGGAGCTGTTAAAACTTTAGGCTCAAGCATAATTTAAAAGGAAATATCGTGAAAATTTTAGTTACTGGCGGCCTTGGATTTATAGGCTCACATACCGTTGTTGAATTGCAAAAAAAAGGTTTTGAAGTTGTCATAATAGACAACCTTTCCAACTCTTCCAGGGATGTACTTGACGGAATAACCAAGATTACCAACAAGAAACCAGAATTCATTGAAATGGACCTTCGGAATAAAACCGATGTTAGCGCTTTTTTCAAAAAACATGAAGATGTATCTGGGGTGATCCATTTTGCGGCTTCCAAGGCAGTAGGTGAAAGTGTGGAAAAACCACTTTTATATTATGAAAACAATTTGGGCACCCTGATCTATATACTTCAGGAACTTAGTGAAAAGGCGGAAAGTTATTTTATTTTTAGTTCGTCGTGTACTGTTTATGGTCAGGCAGATGAACTTCCCATTACGGAATCAGCTCCCGTAAAACCGGCAGAATCCCCTTACGGAAATACCAAGCAGGTGGGTGAGGAAATCATTCGCGATACCTGTAAGGTTAAAAAAGAATTGCAGGCCATCGCACTGCGGTATTTTAATCCGGTAGGGGCACATGAAAGTGTGGAAATTGGCGAACTTCCATTGGGCGTTCCTCAAAATTTGATTCCTTATATTACGCAAACAGGGATGGGAATGCGCGATAAACTTTCGGTTTATGGCGACGATTATCCTACTCAAGATGGTACTGCCGTACGCGATTATATTCACGTTGTGGATCTGGCAAAGGCACATGTAATTGCCCTACAGCGCCTTATAGACAATAAAAATGAGTCTAATTACGAGGTTTTCAACATCGGGACCGGTACCGGCAGTTCTGTACTTGAGGTCATCAAGTCCTTCGAAAAGGTTTCCGGAAAGGATTTACCTCATGAAATTGTAGGACGTCGTGAAGGCGATGTGGTCGCTGCTTATGCTGATACGACCAAAGCCAATGAAACACTGGGCTGGAAAGCAGAGAAAACATTAGACGATGCGCTTACTTCCGCTTGGAAATGGGAGCAGAAAGTAAGGGCTAAAAAGTAGGTTATAGGTTGGGGCGATAAGGATTATGTTTCATGTTTAGATTGACTTGGGCGTTACCCTGCGGGTCGGGCTTTTTGTTGCAATCTTTTTGTTCGTTGCCTCACAAAAAGGATTTCCACTTCAATCCCTAACGCGGGATTGGGTTTGCTTTTCTTAATGCATAAATTTGGATTGTTTGGGCGTTACCCTGCGGGTCGGGCTTTTTGTTGCAATCTTTTTGTTCGTGCCTCGCAAAAAGGATTTCCACTTCAATCCCTAACGCGGGATTGGGTTTGCTTTTCTGAATTCATAGATTCAAATTGTTGTGCGTTTCTCTTTGGGTCGGGCTTTTTGGTGCAATCTTTTTGTTCGTGCCTCACAAAAGGATTTTCATGGCAATCCCTAACGCGGGATTAGGTTAGCTTTCTGAATACATTGATTTAAATTGTTTGGGCGTTACCCTGTGGGTCAGGCTTTTTGTTACAATCTTTTTGTTCGTTGCCTCACAAAAAGGATTTCCCACTTCAATCCCTAACGCGGGATTGGGTTAGCTTTCTTAATGCATTGATTTAAATCGTTTGGGCGTTACCCTGCGGGTCGGGCTTTTTGTTGCAATCTTTTTGTTCGTTGCCTCACAAAAAGGATTTCCACTTCAATCCCTAACGCAAAAAAAAAGATATTTTGGGATGGTTTTCAAAAAAAAATATTCCTTGAAAACTGGTGAAAACGGATTTTTTTTAGATCAATTTCAGCCTAATTTGCCTTTGAATAATGCTTTTTTGGTAATTGCCTTAAGGTTTTCGCAGCCATTTCTGCGGTGATATCGCGTTGAGGTGTGGCAAACATTTCATAACCTACCATGAATTTTTTTACGGTTGCAGAGCGCAAAAGGGGTGGGTAAAAAGACATGTGAAAATGCCATTCTGACCTATCCTGACCATCAGTTGGGGATTGATGTATCCCAGACGAATACGGAAAAGATATGTTGAACAAATTGTCGTACATGGTTGTCAACTGCTTTATGATCTTAGCATAATCCTTTGTTTCAGCATCATTTAAACTTAGGATATTGCGATGCTGCGTACGGGGTATGATCATCGTTTCATAGGGCCAGACTGCCCAGTAGGGTATGAGTGCGACAAAAAACTCCGTTTCGATCAGGATACGTTCCTTGAGTTCCAGTTCTTGTTTGAGATAATCACCTAATAGGCTAGTGCCATTGTTGTCCCAATATTCTTTTAGTTTTTCGCACTTTTTTTGAACTTCCTGGGGGATACTGCGCTGCGCCCAGATTTGCCCATGCGGGTGCGGATTGCTGCATCCCATCATCGCACCTTTGTTTTCAAAAATCTGCACATGGTTGATATCTTCCTGTTTTCCCAGTTCCTTAAATTCCTTTTGCCAGAGTTCTACGACTTTTGTAATCGCATCTTCTTCCATAACCGGAAGTGTCTTTGAGTGATCAGGTGAAAAACACAATACACGACAAGTTCCTGATTCGGTTTCGGCCATTAATAGACCGTCTTTGAATTTTTCAAATGGGACCTCTTTTTTAATGCTGCAAAATCATTGGTAAAAGCAAAAGGTTCTGTGTATTGAGGGTTGTGCTCCCCACCGGCACGTTCATTTCCGGGGCATAAATAACAGCTGGGATCATAGTTGGGTCGATCTTCCACTATTAATTCTTCCTCCTTACCCTGCCAGGGACGTTTTGCGCGATGTGGGGAAACCAGAATCCATTCCCCGGTTAGGATATTATATCTACGGTGCGAATTATCATTAAAATCGATCATTTTTTAAAGTTTAAAGGTTGTTTTCTAAAACAGTGGTTCCCTCTGCGGGAATGGTTGTAAATGCGGTCAATGCAATATTGAATTGGGCGAAATAAGCTTTTGAAACTTCATCAATATAATCATCTACGGCATTTTCGTGAATAAGGTTTATGGTACAACCGCCAAAACCGCCACCCATCATACGGCATCCAAGTATCTGCTCGTGCGATCGTGAAAAATCGGTTAGAAAGTCCAGTTCCTTGCAGCTTACTTCATACTGACTTTGCAATCCTTCATGAGAGGCGTACATCAACTGGCCAAAGGTGTTGAGGTCATTATTCCTAAGGGCTTCCGAAGCTTTTAGTACACGCTCGTTCTCCTGTAAGACGTAGCTGCAACGTCTATAGATCACATCATCCATTTTATTTTTGCATTGTTTAAGCTGGACAATACTTACATCCCGAAGTGAGTTTGTATTTTCATAATCTTGCTGAAGTATGGCGATGCCCTGCTCACATTCCTGGCGGCGCACATTGTACTCACTACTGGCCAGGTTATGGGCAACATTCGTATTGAGAAGCAGCAATTTATAAGGTGCAATATCAAAGGGGAGGAGTTCATATTCCAGACTCTGGCAATCCAGTTTGATCACGTGCGCATCTTTGCTCATCACAGAGGCAAACTGATCCATAATGCCACATTTAGTACCCACATAATTGTGTTCTGCGCTTTGGGACAGTTTAACGATCTGCAGTTTTTCCAGCTTGAGGTCAAAAAGTAGGTTTAGGCCAAAAGCGAGACCACATTCCAGAGCGGCAGATGAGCTAATGCCAGCGCCCACGGGCAGATCGCTTGTAATTATACAATCAAATCCTTTTAGGGTTTTGCCCAGTTTTTTGATTTCTTCAACAACGCCAATGAGGTATTGCGTCCATTCCTCGCGGTCTGGATCTGGTACATTTATATCAAAGCTTACCGAAGCGTCATAATCAATACTGGTGATGTTACATTGATCAGATCCATTTGACTTTAGATAAAAAAGTATCTTCTTATCTATTGCCGTAGGCATAACAAAACCATTATTGTAATCTGTATGTTCGCCTATAAGATTAACGCGTCCAGGTGAATTAATGACGATTTCTGCCTTAAAATTGTCTAATTTATCCTGTTTTTTCTGATTATTGGATAGTTTTTTCAACACTTTGATTTTATAATTGCACTGGTAACCAATGTAACCCCAAATGTAGCTAAATTTATTAAGCGTAATATATACGTTTAATATTGATTATATAAAAATTTTATCTTTGCCCCATTAATCACCTTTGTACAAATGAGTTTAAAGCAACAGCAAGACTGGTATGAGCACCAGCAGAAAATACATATTGCCGTGGATTGTATTATTTTCGGTTTTTATGAAGGAAAATTAAAGCTACTTGTTTTTAAGCGAAAAATTGAGCCTTTAAGTGGAAAATGGTCTCTTCTGGGCAGTTTTGTTAAAAGTACCGAAGATGTAAAAAGTGCCGCGGAGCGGGTTTTGTACGAGCTTACGGGCCTGGAAAAAGTCTATTTGAAAGAACTTAAAAGCTATAGCGATATCAATCGTGATCCCGGTCAGCGGTGTATTTCAATTGCGCATTATGCACTCATCAATGCAGAAGGGCAAGATGCTAAAACAGCAAAAGATCACAGCGCACAATGGTTTACCATAAAGGAATTGCCAGAACTCGTGCTTGATCATAATATTATGGCACAAGAAGCGCTTGATGCCTTAAAAAAAGAGGCGCGTTACCAGCCCATAGGTTTTGAACTTCTTCCAGATCTATTCACCATACCGCAATTACAGGCGCTTTATGAGGCTATTTATGATAAAACTTTAGATTCGAGAAATTTCAGAAAAAAAGTAATTTCCTTTAATTTCCTGATCAAAACCGATGAAAAAGATCATAGTAGTTCAAAAAAAGGCGCTTATCTCTATCGTTTTGATGAATACAGATACCGGGAGTTAGTCGCCTCTGGCTATGATTTTACGCTGTAACCAAACGGAACGATCGTTTTTTTAATATCTTGTTCTGCTTTTCAGTGATCCACTTTCATGTAATGAAAGCGTAACGCTTAAATATTCAATTTTATGGCAATTATTTCCTTTCTGGCTTTTACCATTTTGGTAGCGGTTATTTCCTGGTGGTCTGTGCGTACTACAGATGAAACTTCTTCAGATGGCTACTTTCTGGGTGGTCGCAGTCTTACCGCAGTTGTGATCGCAGGATCTTTACTGCTTACCAATCTTTCTACGGAACAGATCGTAGGGCTCAACGGCCAGTCATATACCGAAGGACTTCCGGTCATGGCCTGGGAAACGCTTGCCGCAATTGCTATGGTGATCACCGCGATCTTTTTATTGCCGCGTTACCTCAAGGGCGGTTTGACCACGGTACCGCAATTTCTCGAGCGGCGCTATGATACATTTACGAAGGCCATGACCTCCGGACTCTTTCTTTCTGGTTATGCGATCGTTTTGTTGCCTATTGTGCTTTATTCTGGATCCCTGGCCATTGTGACCATGTTTGATATGCCGGCTAAATTTGACATAAGTGAAACCACCGCGTTGTGGATCTGTATATGGGGAATTGGTATTATTGGTTCTATTTATGCCATTTTTGGAGGTTTAAAGGCCGTTGCCGTATCGGATACCATTAATGCTGTGGGCTTGATCATTGGCGGTCTCATGATCCCTGTTTTTGGACTACTGGCGGTGGGAGACGGTGATATGATCGCGGGAATAGATATCCTAATGGAAGAAAATCCCGAAAAATTTGTCGCTATGGGCGGTCCGGAATCCACGGTTCCTTTTTCGACAATTTTTACGGGTATGATGCTGGTTCAGCTGTTTTACTGGGGTACAAACCAGGCGATCATACAACGCGCACTTGGTGCTAAAAACCTGGCGGAAGGACAAAAAGGGCTGCTACTGGGTGCATTTGTGAAGGTTTTGGGACCTCTTATCGTGGTTTTACCGGGTATCATCGCCTTCCATATTTTTGAGGGTAACCTTGAGAATGCAGACCAGGCTTATCCTGCGCTGGTACGCGAGGTTTTGCCACTTTCACTGGTGGGCTTTTTTGCTGCGGTACTTTTTGGTGCGATCTTAAGTTCATTTAATAGCGCGCTAAACAGTTCTGTAACCCTTTATGGTGTGGATATTTACAAGCAATACGTCAATAAGGAGGCTTCGGAAAGGGAAATCGTAAAAGCAGGAAAATCCTTTGGGATCATACTGGCACTGATTTCTATGATTGTGGCTCCTTTTATTGCAAATGCTTCAAAAGGGCTTTTTGGTTATTTGCAGGAAGTAAATGGATGTTATAGTATTCCCATTTTGACAATCATTGTGGTGGGATATACCACAAAACGAGTACCCGCTATTGCGGCAAAAGTTGGGTTGATTTCTGGCGTTGTACTTTACAGTATCAGTCAGTTTATATTGAAACCTTATGTTTTTGGAGAAGAGAATTACCCGCATTACCTGCACGTAATGGCGATTCTCTTTGTGCTCAACATTATCATAATGCTCGTGATAGGTAAAATGTACCCACGTGATGAAGATTATGAACTACAATATACCAATGAAGTGGATATAAATCCATGGAAATATGTAAAGCCCGTAGGCATCGCGATCTGCCTTGTTGTTGTCTGCATTTATGTTTACTTTAAATAGACATGTAAATCTGCTTAAATACACCAAAAAACGCCTCTAAAACCTGATTTTAGAGGCGTTTTTTAGTCTTTTAAGGCTAATTATCTAGCCTTGTTAATACTGATATTGTATTCGCTAGCGTTAAAACAATCCTATGCTTTAGAAACGAATCTCGCGTTAGGGATTGCCTAAAATTTGTTTGTCCCTTCCGGGAGGAAGCCTTTTTGTGAGGAACGAACAAAAAGATTGCAACAAAAAGCCCGACCCGCAGGGTAACGCCCAAAACCAACAAATGAACTAAAAAAATGGCTCAAAAAAGAGAATATTCGATGCTTAAAATGAATATTTTAAATCCCATCAAGTTTATTGTCCTCGTCCCCATCAGGGTCAATGATATCAATGCTGGGTTCTTTAAATTCCTTTTTATTGGCAATATTCCGCTCCAGCGAAAGCAAAAGCGACGGCAATAAAAGAAGGTTTGCAAACATGGCGAAAAGCAGTGTAGCCGAAACAAGTCCGCCCATAGCGATGGTGCCGCCAAAATCACTAATCATAAATACCGAAAATCCAAAAAACAGTACAATCGATGTATAAAGCATGCTATGCCCCGTTTCTCGTACAGATGCATACACTGATGTTTTTATTTTCCATCCGGTTTTCATCAATTCCTGACGGTATTTTGCTAAAAAGTGAATGGTATCATCTACGGAAATACCAAAGGCAATACTAAAAACCAGAATGGTAGAAGGTTTTAAAGGAACACCTAAAAATCCCATGAGACCAGCTGTAATTACCAATGGTAGCAAATTAGGAATGAGCGAGATCAGGATCATTTTAAAAGAACGGAACATCCAGGCCATAAAAAGGGCAATAAGAAATATTGCCAGTGACAGGCTTATAATAAGGTTGTTAACCAGATAATCTGTACCTTTTTGAAAAACCAGGGCTTTCCCGGTAAGGCTTATGTTATAGTTTTCCTTAGGGAAAAGGGCATTTATCTTCGTATTGAGGTTGTTTTCAACCTTTTCCATCTGGTCTGTGCCTATATCCTGCATAAATGTAGTCATACGGGCGTACTGACCGGTACTGTCCACATAACTGTTCATCAAACCTGCATTATCACCAAAACTGCTGGCGTACGGTAAAATAAAGTTGCGCTCGTTTGAGGTGGGAAGTTGGTAGTATTTTGGCGCACCATTATAGAAGGCCTGTTTGCTGTACTTGACCAAATTCACAATGGATACCGGTTTAGAAAGTTCTGGGATTTCGGTAATGGTGTTGCTCAGCTCATCCATACGTTTGAGCGTAGGCAGTTTAAGGACACCTTTTGGCCTTTTGGTATCGATCAAAATTTCAAGCGGCATAATGCCATCAAACTCATTTTCAAAGAATTTTATATCTTCATAAAATGTCGTGCTTTTCGGCATATCCTCCAGTAAACTACCTGAAACGCGAATCTGTGACATCCCGATCATACTTATGATCAGCAGCCCCAGGGAAACCATATAAATCGTGATTCGGCGGTTGCGCACCATATTTTCCATCCAACTAACAAAGCGTTCTATCCATGATCTGCCCAGGTGTTTGAGGTGACGCTCCTTAGGCGGTGTCATGTAACTGTACATTATGGGTATGATGAGCAAGCTCAGCAAGAAAATAGCCAGAATATTTATAGAGGCGACCACACCAAATTCCTTTAATAACGAACTTTTGGTCAATATAAAAGTCGCAAAACCAGAGGCCGTGGTAATGTTTGTCATCAATGTAGCATTACCTACTTTAGTGATTACACGCTGAAGCGCCTTTACCTGATTACCATGAATTTTGTATTCCTGCTGATATTTATTGATAAGAAAAATACAGTTGGGAATCCCGATAACAATAATAAGCGGCGGGATAAGCGCGGTTAATACGGTGATTTCATACCCTAGAAGACCTAAAAACCCAAAAGCCCACATCACGCCTATCATTACGGTGATCATTGCGATCATCGTGGCGCGATAAGAGCGGAAAAAGAAAAAGAAGATCAGGGAGGTAACCAGTAAGGCGCCGCCCACAAAAATCCCTATTTCATCAATGATATTTTTACTGTTGAGCGTTCTAATGTAAGGCATACCGCTTGCCCTAACGTCAACGCCAGTCTCAGCCTCAAAACTTTCGATTAACGGGTTGAGGTGTTCAAGGATAAAAGTCTTACGGGCCGGTGTATTTACAATGTCCTTTTTGAGATAAATGGCGCTGCGCACCGCACCAGATTTTTTATTATAAATAAGGCCCTCGTAAAAGGGCAGGCTGTCAAAAAGTTGTTTTTTATAATGATCAGCTTCCGTAAGCGAGGTTACCTTTTTTCCTATAAAAGGTACAAAGTCAAAACGTTTGGGATTGTCTTCTTTCTGTAGCAGTTTTAAATCTTGTAAAGAAACGGAAAGCGCTACCTCATTATAACGGTTAAGGCTGTCTGATAGAGCATTCCAGCGGTTAAGTACCTCTGGCGTAAATAAGGAGGAATCCTGAATTCCCAGAACAATAAGGTTTCCTTCTTCGCCAAATCTGTCAATAAAATGCTGATATTCCTGGTTGACGGGATGGTCTGCGGGAAGTAAGTTGGCCTCAGTATAGCTAAAGCGCATATCCTTCCACTTTGTGGCCAGAAAAACGGTGGCCGCCAGGATCAGTATTAGGATTACCAGGCGATTGCGCAAAATAACGCGGGCAACACGGTCCCAAAAACCAAAGGTCAAAAATTTCTTCATCTTAAAAATTTAGCGGATGCAAAGTTACTTGTTTACGCTATGTTTTAGTACAAATAACTGAATTTTAAAGGGAAAGGTTGAAGGTGAACTTAAAGGCTACATTATCCTCAAAATTGGGAAGACTGTACGCACCATATCTATAAGTAAGGCTGGTACCAAAGCCGAATATGATTTTATTGAGCTCAAAACCACTTTCAGAATAGCCGTGTTTAAGGGATTTAAACTGTACGTTGAGGTGGTTCTGCGGATTGCTTACATCGCCTATGGCATAACGGGTGAGGAAAACCAGTTCTGGCTTGAATTTTTTACCAAAATCAAAAGGTTTTAACCGGTGCTTTATCTCCATCGTAGCAAGCCTGTCTGAATAAAATTCCCCAAAATACATGGTCTCAAAACTGTGAATGCCCGCTACCGAAAAACGTCCCAGAATGGTAGGTTTATTGGGTGCATCAGGAAAAGCGTGGTATAATTGAGTTAACGGGATATCACCAAATGCCAACTTTCCTTCAACCAGAAACTGGGTCGTGGATTTGTTTAAACGGACTATCTGATAAAAAAGGTTGGCACCAATTTTAGTATAACTGAAATCACTATTAAAGACGTTTTTTATGCCCTGAGTTATTTGCGCAGTAGCTACGGGATACCCATCATAAATTTCGGTGGTGCCCGCTTTTGTGTGCATATACTTGCTGAAGGGCGTCCAGCGAACACCAAAAGTCGCCTCGCTCAGTATATAATCCGTATAGCGTTTTCCATCGTTTAAAAAGGTATAAGGAATGATCTGTTCTATGTTTATATTGGCTAGTTGCAGTTCAGAAAGAACTTTAGGGGTAAGCCGATATTCCTGATTGACCCTAATTGTTTTATGCGCATAATACTGGCTGATGTTTACTAACCTGGGCTCAAAAAGAGAATATACCCGGCGGTCTGTAAGGTAATTGTAGCTCCCTACTTCCTGTATGTCATCGTTATAGGTGAGGCTTAACCAGGCGCCGTGGTATTCATTGAGCAATATACCGCCGCCCACGCCATATTTAAAAGCTTTGTCCTTAAAGCCATAGGCCACATAACCTTCCAGGCGAAAACGATCAGAGAACTGGCTATTGGTCACTCCGCCCATACCTAATCTAAGGCCTTCATAATTGTTGAATTTAATAGGGTAGGTAAGGTCAAAATCAAAGAAGTTTACTGAATAATAGCCTATCCCAAAGTTGTCGATCACTTTAAGCCTATTTTCAATATTTTGACTGGATACTATTTCCTTTAGGAAACCAAAGCTATTGAGATCATTTTGTGTTAACTGCTCTGGCCGGTATTCGTCCCAGAAGGAATCAGGCTGTGTGTCAGCATCTTCTTCCACCTGAATAGCAAGACCTCCACGTTCAATGGTTATGGATGGTGAAAAGGAGAAATTGGTGTTTATTTTGGTTGAAATCAGGTATTTTCCTTCAATAGCGCTATTTACCGGATTTTTTTCAACTGTGCCCACTGCTATTTTCCCTTTAAAAAAGGAAAGTCTCTTATCTGTTTTCCCTTTTTCAAGATAGAGTATATTGGTTTTCGGCATATAAATATCCTGTTCTGGCAGGTAGCTGTTCTCCTGAACCATACGTACGATGATATCATCGTTCAGGTTGATTATTGCCCGTTGTAGGGCAAGCGATTCCTGATCCAGCCACAGGGTGCCTACCAGACCGGGGACAGCTTCAGGTCTTTTAGGGGCGAGGGCCACTTTGTAACTGGGTCTGTTATTAATGATAGTATCACCCAGAAATGTATAGTTATAATGTTTTAAGCCCCTATTTGAAAAAGGACCGGCATACCTATAATTAAAGATTACAAAATCTTCGTCATAGAAAGATCTGGATTCTATGGTCGTGGCCATAATTTCATAGCGCGGCTCATCAAATCCTGCCATGCGTATACCTTCTACACGTTCAAAAAACCCAACCTGTTTAATGAATTTGTTCTCTGATACCATTTCAGAAAAGAACGAGTGCGGACTGTCATCCTTGTTTTGGAGTGAATCTGTGATAATGGTTTTTTCATAAGTATCGTAGGCAAAATGTTGTAGCGCCTCTTGAGGATTGTTTGCGGCACTTCGGTTTATGGCTCTTTGCATGAGCGTATCAACGTCTATATTTTGCTGCGCCATAAGGCTCATGGGCGCTAAAAGAAGCAAAAAAAATATCTTTTGTATCACTGGATTGGGCTTGAGGAATAGGGAGTGAATGTAGCAAAAAAAAAGCGACCATCTGGCCGCTCTTAGCTATTGTTTAACGTGTTATACCGTAAGTATTTCCTTTTCTTTTGCGATGTGTACATCGTCTATCCTTTGGATATATTTATCGGTAAGTGTTTGAATATCTATTTCTGCGTTTCTGCATAAATCTTCCGCCAGACCCTCTTTTTCAAGCTTTTTGATGTCATTATTGGCATTTTTTCGATCATTTCTAACCCCTATCTTTGCTTCTTCTGCTTCGGCTTTAGCCTGTTTTACTAAATCCTTACGACGTTCTTCGGTAAGCGGCGGCACATTGATGATAACGCTTTCCCCATTGTTCATGGGGTTAAAACCCAGGTTAGAGTTCATGATCGCTTTTTCGATCTCATGAATCATTGCCTTCTCCCAGGGTTGGATGGACAAGGTCCTTCCATCTGGTGTATTTACGTTTGCGACCTGACTCAATGGTGTCTGGCTGCCATAATAATCTACCATAACGCTGCCCAGCATGGCGGGGCTCGCTTTGCCTGCACGTATATTTGTCAATTGCTTTTTGAGATGGGTGATGGCGTTATCCATCATCTCTTTTGTAGTGTCTAAAATAAACTGAATATCCTCGTTCATACGTTAAAATTTAGCCCTTTGCGGGTGAAAAAATTAGTCAAATGTACTAATTATAAATTTACAGTAGTTCCCACGGTCTCGCCGGAAACAACTTTCATCAGGTTTCCTTCTTTGTTCATGTCAAAGACGATAATGGGTAATTTATTTTCCTGGCTCAGGGTAAAAGCCGTGGTATCCATAACTTTTAGGCCTTTGCGAATAACATCTTCAAAGGTGATAAAATCAAATTTTACCGCGTCTTTGTTTTTTTCTGGATCACTGGTATAAATACCGTCTACACGGGTACCTTTTAAGATCACATCTGCGTCAATTTCAATTGCGCGCAATACCGCGGCAGAATCTGTTGTAAAATAGGGGTTTCCCGTTCCACCACCAAATATAACCACGCGCCCTTTTTCCATATGTCTTATGGCACGGCGGCGTATAAAAGGTTCTGCTACCTCGTTTATTTTGATAGCACTTTGTAATCGTGTTTGAACCCCCGCAATTTCAAGTGCACTTTGTAATGCAAGGCCGTTAATGACCGTGGCAAGCATGCCCATGTGGTCGCCCTGAACACGGTCCATGCCGGTGCTGGCACCAGCGACACCCCTAAAGATGTTACCGCCACCTATCACGATGGCTACCTGTACACCCTGATCAACTACTTTTTTAACCTCATTGGCGTATTCGGCAAGGCGTTCAGGATCAATACCATATTGCCTGTTGCCCATCAAGGCCTCTCCAGATAATTTTAAAAGAATACGTTTGAATTCCATAAATTTAGGGTTGTTTGCGCGCAAAGATACGTTTTAATGGGTTGTTGAAAAAGAAAGAATTCATACAGGTCAAAAGGTCTTGATTTACTTTTTGGCCAGCCCTCTTTTGCTTCCTGTAACGTATTGAATTTCAAGAAGTACTTATTGATAAAAATGGTACCGTAATAAAAAAATTGAAAATTCTAAAAGCTTATTACATAAAAACAAACTGCCTTAGTTATGGTCTAGATTCTTTGATCCCGGAGTTGGTTTTGGCAGTTTCAATAATTTTTGGGCGTTTCCCTGCGGGCCGGGCTTTACGTTGCAATCTTTTTGCTCTTGCATCACAAAAAGGATTTTCACTGCAATCCCTAACGCGAAGCCGCTTTTCAATCCATAAGGTCCCAATTTACCGTTGTTCTGGAATTACGGACATTTTGATTAATAAGCGAAGGGATTGGGCACGATAAGCAGCATAAAAACTATTAAAGCATTAATAATCGCTATCTAATTAAAAAACCTTCCAATTGCAATGATCAAACTATGTTTTTTTCTTTTTAGTTGTGTGCTTGCCGTGCCCTGAAGTAAGGGTTAAGGAGTTTCCATATTTTTGAAGATCCTCCCCCTCGCGAAAACGGATTTTGGCAGATTTCTCTATTTTATGGCAGATGATCCAACGTGTTCCGAAACTATTGAGACCAAAGATAGAGCCGTTTTAGAGCTTTTTATAATCAAGCACTGGTCAGAATTTATAGCTGAAAAGTACTGATTTCAGGTTATTCTAACCGCTTTTCAGCTGATTTTTAGTCTAATTGAGATATCGTCAAAAGAAATTGAATCAGTATTATCGAATCAATTGTTTTGAAATTTGGGAAACCGTTGAAAAATAAAAAAGCCATTCTGGATTTATCCAGAATGGCTTTTTAAAATGGGGTAGATTAAAAATATTAAGCTAAAGCTACGCGCTCAAAACCTACTACTTTAACATCACCAAGTGTTTTTACATACTCGGCAACGCTCATTTTATTGTCTTTGATATATGTCTGGTTTACCAGCGTATTATCTTTAAAGAAACGGTTTAATTTTCCTTTTGCGATATTGTCAAGCATTTCTTCTGGCTTTCCTTCCTCGCGCAATTGATCTTTAGCGATCTCAATTTCCTTATCAATAGTATCTTGTTGAACACCTTTTTCATCAAGGGCAACAGGGTTCATCGCTGCGATCTGCATAGAAACGTCTTTTGCGACTTCTTCTGCGCCATCAGAGGCAGCAGAAAGGGCAGTAAGTGCTGCGATTTTATTACCAGCGTGAATGTAAGAACCTACAAAAGCAGCCTCAAGTACGCGGAAATCACCTATCTCCAGTTTCTCTCCTATAACACCCGTTTGCTCTGTGATTTTTTCTTCAACGGTCATTTTATCGCTGAACTGAGCTGCAAGAAACTCCTCTTTTGAATTATGGTTGATGGCGATATCGGCCATTTTGTGCGCCATAGTAACAAAATCATCATTTTTTGCCACAAAATCAGTCTCACAGTTTAGAGAAATGATAATGCCTTTTGTAGCATCTTCATTTACCTTTGCTATGACAGCTCCTTCAGAAGAATCCCTGTCGGCACGTTTAGCGGCGATTTTCTGACCTTTTTTACGCAAGATCTCAATAGCGCTGTCAAAATCACCATCTGCTTCCACAAGGGCATTTTTACAGTCCATCATACCTGCACCGGTTGTTTTCCTCAATTTATTTACGTCTGCGGCGGTTACCTTTGCCATATCTTTTAATTTTTATTGCTGTTATTAATTGTTCCGTTATAAACACAAGTGTCGTTTAAAGTAAAAATCGCTCAGCACGATACAAAGATGCGATACTGAACGATGTTTATTATAATCAACTAAAGTTTACTCTTCTTCGTCGTTTTTGTCAGCTTTTGCTGCTTTGGGCTTAGAAGGCTTGTCACTTGATTTATCGTCTTTTTTAGCTTTCTTTTTCTTTGGCTTGTCTTCACCATCATCATCTTTCCCAGCTTTACGTTGAGAAAGACCATCTGCAATAGCATTGGAAACCGAAGAAATGATCTTTTCGATAGATTTAGAAGCATCATCATTAGAAGGGATTGCGTAGTCTACCTCACGTGGATCTGAGTTTGTGTCTACCATCGCAAAAATGGGAATGTTTAATTTCTGTGCTTCTTTAATGGCGATGTGCTCATTTTTGATATCTACCACAAAAAGTGCGCCTGGCAAACGTGTCATATCTTCGATAGAACCTAAGTTTTTCTCAAGTTTATCACGCATACGGTTCATTTGCAATTGCTCTTTTTTAGAAAGAGAGTCAAAACGGCCGTCTTTTTTCATACGGTCTACGGTTTGCATTTTCTTCACCGCTTTACGAATGGTCACAAAATTGGTGAGCATTCCACCAGGCCATCTTTCAGTAATGAAAGGCTGTTTGGCGTCTGCTGCATGTTTTGCAACAATTTCCTTAGCCTGTTTTTTAGTAGCTACAAAAAGGATTTTCCTTCCTGAAGATGCAATTTTGGTCAAAGCTTCATTAGCCTCTTCCAGTTTTGCAGCGGTTTTATATAGGTTTATGATGTGTATCCCGTTGCGTTCCATATAAATATATGGCGCCATATTGGGATCCCATCGTCTGGTAAGGTGGCCAAAGTGTACACCTGCATCCAGCAATTCTTTTACATTTTCTGTCTTTGTCATTTCTTGACTTAGTTTACGTTCCCGTTGTAGTAGCAATAGGCAAGTGGTCTGCGCACGGCGCATCGCCTTGTCTATTTAGATGCTAAACTAACTTCCCAATTTTTAAAGTTGGGACAACGACTTAATAATTAGTTTTTAAATTCAGTTCTAGGAATTTGCTTAGGGTGAACCCGGCAAATTCGATAAAGTTTTCAAAATCTCCCGAATGCTTTCGGGAATGAAAAATATTATCGTTTAGAGAACTGGAATTTCTTACGTGCTTTCTTCTGTCCAAATTTCTTACGTTCCACCATTCTTGGGTCACGTGTAAGAAGGCCTTCTGGTTTAAGAATACCTCTGTTCTCTGGATCAAGTTCACACATTGCCCTGGAAAGTGCAAGGCGAATTGCCTCTGCCTGACCGGTAATACCACCACCAAAAACATTCACTTTGATATCAAAGTTCTTGTCATTTTCTGTAAGCATAAGCGCTTGGTTTACTTTATACTGCAATGTGCCGGTAGTAAAGTAATTGTTAAGCTCACGCTTGTTTACGGTAATGTCACCCTTTCCTGGAGCAAGGTAAACACGTGCAACAGCCGTTTTTCTACGGCCTATTTTGTGAATAACTTCCATTTACTTGAGTTCGTTAAGATTAATTTCTTTTGGTTTTTGAGCTTCCTGACCGTGGTCAGCCTTGGCATAAACCTTTAGATTGCGAAATAATGCTGCGCCAAGTTTGTTCTTGGGCAACATACCTCTAACTGCATTCTCTACAAGACGCGTAGGGTCTTTTGAATAGAGTTCTGTAGCAGTTAAGCTTTTTTGACCACCGGGGTACCCTGTGTGACGTATGTATGATTTACTGTCCCACTTTTTGCCCGTTAAGTTGATTCCGGCTGCATTGATAACAATTACGTTATCACCGCAATCAACGTGTGGTGTGTAGCTAGGCTTGTACTTCCCGCGCAAAAATTTTGCAACGATGCTCGAGAGGCGACCCAGCGTTTCTCCTTCAGCATCCACAACAACCCACTCTTTATTGACGGTGTTCTTGTTGGCAGATACTGTTTTGTAACTTAATGTGTCCACACTGATTAAATTTATTATTAAACATTCCTTTTCCTGCCCCAGATTCACATCTAGGGAAAACAGGGCTGCAAATGTACAATTATAAATTTATATGGCAAACTACACGCTATTAATAATTTATGAGAAAACAAAGTGACCGTTTTTATTAATATGAGGGAGATTTAAAAGGATCTAAATTTCTTTTTAGCTCATTCTAAGAATTGTTTGCATGCGTGTGAATAATTCTGGGGTTCATAATATAGAGATTTTAGCATTATGCCTAAAATATCTCGATTATATCTGATCATGCTTTCAGTGGAAGAGATCCGGTAAGAAACATCATTAGAGCTGCTGCAATACTTAACAGAGCGAATATAAAACCAGACATTAATGTAAAAAATAGAGTTCGAAAAATTAAACCTTTAATACTCAGTCCAAATACTTTTTTATAAACATACGTATAATAAACAATTGTCATGAATATCATTACAAACGCGAAAATGCCATAATCCCATCCTATAATAAGACAAAACGTTCCGGCTAGAGTAGCCAGTATAGCGTATTGGGAATAGGCATAAAAATTAAGTATAAGATGTTCCGCATAATTGTATTTCTTAAGCGTTTTAAAAACAATCCAACCAATAAATGCCATTAAGGGTATCGAAGCAGATGTAAGGAGCGTTTGGTAGTCAAGGACCGCGATAGACATAAATCCCGTTTTTTCTGACCCATACATATTAGCGAGTGCATCCGGATAGAATTTTTTGATTACAAAAACTTGTAGTCCCGAAATGGTCAAAGCCATAGCAAAATAACTTACTGGATTCATGTAGCGTTTGCGAAGGCCTATCACAAAACCATTTATGACACTATCTGGCCTAATCCAGAGATCTATAAAAGTTTTAGTAAATGTATTCTCAAGACTGAAAAAACTCTCTGAATATACTGCAAGTAACCTTTTTAGGTTAAATCTCAGTTCCTTTATTTTAGATCCACAGTTTAAACAATAATTGGCGTTGGATTCCAACTCATGCTTACAATTAAGGCAGTTCTCTAGAGGCTGAAAAGTAGTGGGTAAGTTTTCACTCACAATTTACTTTGAATTGATGAGCTTGCTAAAATAAGAATAAAACAATGAAAAAAAACTTATCTTAATTAATTGGCGTTATCAGGCTTATTTTTATCGGATTTTGTCTAAAAATAGGTCATTTTAAATGAAAATTGACAGCTTTAGACCTTATTGTTGTTACTGGAAGTTACTTTGCTTATTGAACCTTCGGTTGAAGGTAATAGTTCAAGAACCGCCCTGGGCTCCAGCCCTTTTTCTACTCTGTGGGAGACAAAGACAATCGCCATCGCCGTTTGAGATCTAAACGTTGTGATCAGTTCAATAACGAGGCCGGCTGCGATGTCATCTAGACCTTCAGTGGGTTCATCAAGGATAAGAAGGGATGGGTTTTTCACAACGGCCCGTAAAATAAGCCCAAGGCGCTGCTGGCCGGGTGATAATTTATTGAAATTATGGTTTTTTAGATTTTCCATTTTGGCAAGTTGAAGCCATTGCAGTGCTTTATTCTGCTGAAATGTGGAAGGTTTGTCATAAAGTCCCACGGAATCATAAAAGCCGGAAAGTATCATTTCCTTCAACGTATTGTTACGCTGAAAAAGCTCGATCATATTGGGTGCAAAATATCCTATTTGCTGCTTGATCTCCCAGATGCTTTCCCCACTCCCTTTTTTCTTGCCAAAGAGGTAAAGTTCCTGTCCATAACCTTTAGTGCTTTCTCCCGTAATAAGCGAAAGTATTGTGCTTTTCCCTGAACCGTTAGGGCCTATCAATTGCCAGAAATCACCCTGGAAAATCGTCCAGGATATATCTTTTACGATAGGTTTGCCGTCATAGCTAACGGAAATCTGTTTCATTTTTACAAGCTCATCCTTTGTTTTCCTGGTTTTTGAGCTGTTTTCGGGTAGATTTAGGTGGTTTTTTGATACTTTTTGATCCTTTTCCAATTCCGCTGAAAGAGGAATAAGATCGAATTTTTCCCCTGATAGTTTAAATTTCTGATCTATAAACCCTAAAAAATCTGCTGCGCGGCTGGCCAACTGGATCAGGGTTGTCTTCCGTGAAATTTCCTCCAGGGTTTTAGAAAATACGACTCGCGATTCCTGATCTAAATGATCTAACGGATTGTCAAGAACAATAAAATCGGGATTTTGCTTTAAAATATGCTCTATAAAAAGCTTTTTCCGCTCTCCGGAAGAATAGGTTGCGAGTTTTCTGTAAGCAATTAGGCACTCGTCGTATCGGCGCTCTTCTTCGTGAATTTTTTCAATGACAAAATCTGAGAAAATCAGGCCTTTGCCATCGCAAAATTTTTGTAAAATGGCTTTTTTTTCATGGGAAAAGAGTTTTGCTATTAAACCCTTTTTATTCACGCTGTCACTGAGCAGTAATCCCAAATGTATTTTTGAACTATTCGTGTTACTCATCAAATATACTGTGTCTTAAAAACTTCCCTCAGAATTTATTATTGAGAAAACTGGTTTCTCTTTATTTTGTGTTTATCAGTATTTTTCAAGTTTCGCGTTAGGGATTGAAGTGACTTTGTCTGCCCCTTCCGGGAGGAAACCTTTTTGCGAGAAACGAGCAAAAAGATTGCAACGCAAAGCCCGACCCGCAGGGAAACGCCCAGAATATAATTGCACCAAAACGTTTTCAATTAATGCGCCTCCAGCCAGTTTTCACCAACGCCCAATTCAACATCGAGTGGAACATCAAGAATATAAGCTTGTTCCATTTCGGTTTGAATCATTTCTTTTACCTGCTCTAATTCAGGCTTGTAAACATCAAAGACGAGTTCATCATGCACCTGCAATAGCATTTTAGTTTTATAATCCTGATCCCGTAATTTTTTATGGATGTTGATCATCGCGATCTTGATGATATCTGCCGCACTTCCCTGTATGGGCGCGTTTACCGCGTTACGTTCTGCCGCGCCGCGCACCATCTGGTTGCTGCTGTTGATGTCTTTTAAGTAGCGCCTTCTGCCCAGAACAGTTGAAACATATCCGTTTTCACGCGCGTAACTTACCTGCTCGCTCATGTAATTGCGCAATTGCGGGTATGTTTTGTAATACGTGTCTATAAGTTCTTTGGATTCGCTGCGTGAAAGTTCGGTCTGGTTGCTGAGCCCGAAAGCGGAAACACCGTAAATGATCCCAAAATTTACCGTTTTTGCATTGCTGCGCTGCTCGCGGGAAACGTCTTCAAGCGCAACATCAAAAACACGAGCGGCAGTAGTGGCGTGAATGTCCTGCCCATCTGTAAAAGCCTTCATCATGTTTTCTTCCTTGCTCAACGCAGCGATGATACGCAGTTCTATTTGCGAATAATCTGCTGCAAGCAAAATGTAATCTTCATTTTTGGGAACAAACGCCTTTCGTACCTGGCGACCACGTTCGGTGCGTATGGGGATATTCTGCAAATTGGGATTGTTGCTGCTCAAGCGACCGGTAGCGGCCACGGTTTGCATATAATCCGTATGCACGCGACCAGTAGATGGTTCTACCTGCTCAGGCAACGCATCTATATAGGTGCTTTTTAGTTTGGCCAGACCGCGATAATCCAGCACATGTTGAATAATCTCATGATCTGGCGCAAGGTAGGAAAGCACATCTTCTGCGGTGCTGTATTGGCCGGTTCGGGTTTTTTTCGGTTTGTCGACCAACTTTAATTTGTCAAAAAGAATCTCGCCGAGCTGTTTTGGCGAACCGATATTAAATTCTTCGCCAGCCTCTTCATATATTTTTGATTCCAGCGAAATAATATCTGCATTAAGTTCTTCTGATAGGGATTTAAGGAATTTTTGATCCAGGTTTATACCCTCAAGTTCCATGTCTGCAAGCACCTGCACGAGCGGGATTTCAATCTCATCAAAAAGTTTTTGCGTCTGGGCTTCGGTGAGTTCTTTGGCAAAATGTTCTTTGAGCTGAAAGGTGACATCTGCATCTTCCACGGCATATTCTGTCTGCTTTTCAAGCGGAACATCGCGCATGGTTTTCTGGTTTTTGCCTTTTTTGCCGATGAGTTCTTCAATGGGAACCGGAGTGTAATTAAGATACGTTTCTGCCAGCACGTTCATGTTGTGCCGCATGTCTGGGTTGATCAGATAATGCGCCAGCATGGTGTCAAACAGTTTTCCCTTGAGCCTGATGTTGTATTTATCAAGTACTTTAATATCGTATTTTAAGTTCTGGCCTATTTTTTCAATTCCTTCTGCTTCAAAAAACGGCCGCAATTGTTCAATAAGTTCCTGCGCTTTGTCTTTTTCTTCAGGAAACGGAACATAAAAACCTTTCCCTTTTTCCCATGAGAAAGCAATGCCCACAAGTTCTGCCGTAATGGGATCGAGGCCAGTGGTTTCCGTATCAAAACAAACAGATTTCTGTTTTAGTAAATTCTGCAAAAACAAATTCATTGCCATTCCCGGGGCGATGCTTTGATAAAGGTGCGAAGTATCGGCGATGGTTTTACGGGCGTTACGCTCTTCAATATCCATCGCGGGGCTGTTTTCACCGAATAAAGAGAATTGACCTGATCCTGCCGCGGCTGCTTTTTCGGCGGAAGAAACCAGTTTTTTTGCGGTTTCGGTATTGGAAACTGCCGCGCCCACAGAGGCTTCGGCTTCGCCAGAAAATATCTTGATAAACTGGTCTTTCAACCTACGGAATTCCAGCTCATCAAAAATCTCCTGTACTTTATCTGTATCAGGTTCTGAAAGTTCATAGCTCTCTGCATGAAACTGCACATCACAGTCGGTCATTATAGTTGCCAGTTTTTTGGACAACAATCCCTGTTCGGCAAATTCAATGACTTTTTCCTTCATTTTGCCTTTCAGCTTATGGAAATTCTCTAATAGGCCTTCCAGCGAACCATATTCCTGAATGAATTTTTTTGCGGTTTTATCGCCCACACCGGGAATCCCGGGGATATTATCGCTGGCATCGCCGCGCATTCCCAAATAGTCAATGACCTGCTCCGGGCGCTCGATCTCAAATTTTTTCCGAACTTCTGGGATTCCCCAGATTTCAATACCATTGCCCATGCGCGCGGGTTTGTACATAAAGATATTTTCTGAGACCAGCTGCGCATAATCTTTGTCTGGCGTGACCATAAATACCTGATAGTTCTCTTTTTCTGCCTGCTTTGCCAGGGTGCCAATAAGATCATCAGCCTCGACTCCCAGTATTTCTACATAGGGAACGTGCATAGCCTTCAGGATTTCCTGTATGATGGGCACCGCTATACGAATAGCTTCTGGGGTTTCATCCCTATTCGCTTTGTAGGCCTCGTACATTTCAACGCGTTCATGACTGCCACCTTTATCAAAAGCGACCGCTAAATGGTCTGGTTTTTCCCGTTTGATAACGTCAAAAAGGGAATTTACAAAACCCATGACCGCAGAGGTGTCCTGACCTTTTGAATTGACACGCGGATTTTTAATAAGTGCATAATAACCGCGGAAAATAAGGGCGTAGGCATCAAGAAGGAACAGGCGTTTTTGCGTTGACATAAGTTTATTTGTGTAAAATGGGAATAGATCTCAAAAATAAGGATTCCTATGAAGTTATAGGTTTTAAACGTTGAAAATTGGGCTGAAAGAAGGCAATAAAAAACCACCGAAATATCGGTGGTTTTAGGTATTTTATGATGAAAATAGGCAATTATACCTTCATTTTACCTGATTTTGAAACATCTTGTTTCTCTCCGGTTACCGTACCTACGCCCATTTTAAAGAGTGCGACAAGTTTATTGGTTTCCGTGTCCCAGTATGCTGCTTCGTTAGGCTTAAAGCTAATTGCGGTAATATTAGGGTCATCTACTCCGTCAAACCAGTTATCATCAGATTTACTGTAAAGATCTTTAATAATCCCTTTATCTGTAGTGATCGTGGCACGACCATACACACTTAGGAATTTCATGTCGCCTGGCTTGGAATAAATAAGCTGTACGTTAGGATCATTTTGAATATCTGTATTATGATCGCTGTCTTTCCCGCTCAAAAACCAGATGTTGCCTTCTCCATCTACTTTTTTTGTGCTCATGGGGATAACACTTAATGGAATTTCTTTCAAATTTGTGGCCATCATCGTAAAATCGATGTCTTCTGCCATTTCTTTTATTTTCTTCTTAGCGTCTTTATTATATAGATTCTCTGTGCTCATTATGTATAGTTTTAAGTTGATTTAAATATACGGGCTTGAAAACAGGAACGTGGCTAAAAGATTGCTAAAACTGGAAGTCTAAAACCTAAAGTTTGTTAAGAATTGAGGTAATGCCTGAGTATCGCTTCCGCGGAAGCAAAATATCCACCTCCAAAAAGGTTGACATGAACCAGAACATAATACAGCTGCCACAGTTTGATGCGCTCCGGCCAGCCATGTGCAAGTGGAAATTCTGAATTGTAGGCATCAAAAAGGGAAGGGTTAAAACCGCCAAAAAGATGCATCAATCCTATATCCATCTCCCGTGGGGCAAAAGCGGTGGCGGGATCTATCAAACATGGATCTCCACTGGCATTTACGAGAAAATTACCGCTCCAGAGATCGCCATGTATCAATGCTGGTTTTTCCTGCGGAATTAAATGCCTTATTTTGTCGTAAAAACGGTCAATTTCAGTGAATTTATAGCCATTTTCTAGCGCTAATGCGAACTGTGGTTTTAAGCGTTGATTGATATAAAATTCCGCTGCGTTATCTTCTGCTTCGTTATATTGTGGAAGGCTGCCAATGTAATTGTCTTCTTCAAAACCAAACTTAGCCGCACTCTGCTGATGCAATTTTGCCAGCTGCCGACCAAAAATCGTCCAAAACTCCTGTTTTTTTGTTCCGGTAGCTTTGTGTTCCAGTAGTAAATAGCTTTGATTTTGATGTTCGCCAGAAGTAATAACCTTGGGTACATCAATAATATGTGGTTCGCGTAGCGCTTGCAGTCCGGCGGCTTCTTTTTCAAACATTCCGGGGAAACGCTGCGCATTGTTCACTTTGATGACCCATTTTTCATTTTCGGACTCAAGTGTATAAACCTCATTAATGTCCCCACCTGAAAGCGGTTTGTGGGAAATGATCTTTGAATCTAATTTCTGGGAAAGCTCATTTAAAAAATCAGGCTCTAACATAAGTCAGATAATCAAATGAGAACTTGTGTTTTTCATCTTGAGGATGCGACGTTTTTTCTTCCAGTTTCCAATTATCTTCATCAATATCAGGGAAAAAAGTATCTGCTTCCTCAAAAGTACCGTGTACGCGGGTAAGTTCTATTTTATCAGCAATATCCAGGGCGAGATTATAGATTTCGCCGCCTCCTATTATGTAGGAATCTTGATCACTAGGCACAAAGGAAATGGCCTTTTCAAGAGAATGGGCGATTTGTACACCCTTAGGATGGTAATCTTCTTTTCTTGTGATCACGATATGTTTTCGGCCGGGCAACATTTTGGGCAGGGATTCAAAAGTTTTTCGGCCCATAATGATGGGATGTCCTGTGGTAAGTTTTTTGAAGCGTTTAAAATCATCGGGCAAATGCCAGAGCAGATCCCCATCTTTTCCAAGGGCGTTGTTTTCTCCTGCAGCGGCAATAATAATAAGCATGTTTTTATTGATTTAAAGGTCTGTTGGGGCTAATAAATGGACTTTTTCTCTGTTCTGGCGGTGGATTTTCTTTTTCCACGCGGTCTTTGAGTTCTGCAATTCGTGCTTTTTGTTGTGCGACCAACTTATCAATTTGCTCATGTTCCCATTTTTTGTCCATAAAAACATTGATGAGGAACACATTTAAAAAATGCACAAGAAAGATAAAAAACCAGATCAGGATCGCCCATACAAACCAGTCTACATTAAAAGGCCTAAAGTCTTTACCAAAATCAAGAATAAGATTCAAAATAATCAGAAGTATCGCTCCCGCAAGAAAAATTACAAAATGGCGAAAAAGGTTTTTTTTCTTTTTTACCCGTAGTTGGGCATATTCAATAAGTTCACGTTGTTGATGGTCTATTTTAGTCGATTCCTGCTTTTTTGAGAACATAAGAACTGGTAAATTGGTGCAGTTCAAAGTTACATTAAATAAGCCCTTTTATTTCCTATGAGAAACTTAAAAAAAGAATTTCCGGTTACATCACAATATATCCATCTTAATACTGCTGCCTCGGGATTGCTGTCAGAAACAGTGCTTGATTTTAGGCAGGAACATGATCTGGATTATCTTATTATGGGTAGCCTTTTAAAAGATAAACAGGATACTTTTATGACCAAGGTACGAGAGGGTGTTAGCGGGTTTTTTAACTGTGAGCCGGGCCAACTTGCACTAGTGCCCAACTTCTCATTTGGCTTTAACATACTTCTTGAAGGATTGCCAAAGACTTCTAAAGTCTTATTACTCAGGGACGATTACCCATCCATCAACTGGGCGGTGACTTCACGTGATTTTGAAGTAGTTTATGCCGATATTGATGCAAATCTGGAAGAAAATATTACCGCAAAAGTTGAGAAAGAAAAGCCAGATGTGCTCGCCCTTAGCCTTGTGCAGTACTTAAGCGGAATACAGATCGATCTAAACTTCCTCAAACAATTAAAAAATGCTCATCCCGAACTGCTTATCGTAGCAGATGGCACGCAATATTGTGGAAGGGAAACTTTTGATTTTGATGCCAGTGGAATAGATGTGCTGGGAGCCAGTGCCTACAAATGGCTCAATGCGGGCTATGGGAATGGTTTTTTTATGTTTAAAGAAGCGGTGCAGGATCGCGTTTTCCCAAAGACGATAGGGTTCAATAGCGTACGAGGAAAATACAAACAAGAGGAGAATACATTTATAGGGAAGTTTGAGCCTGGCCATCAGGACACCCTCGCCCATGGGAGCGTAACCGCGGCCATAGGACTGGTTAAAAGTATAGGGATGCCTGCCATTGAAGAGCAGATCAACCTTTTGAAGACGCAAGCTTTTGAAGCTTTTGCCGAAAGAGGATTACTTGCTGACATGGTGCTGAAAAGAAAAAACCACGCACCTATTTTTAATATAAAAGGAGATCAAAAACTATTTAATAAATTACGTGAGCAGGATATTATTTGTTCTCAAAGAGGTGAAGGTATACGGGTAAGTTTCCATTATTTTAATACAGAAGACGATTTAATGCGACTTTTAAAGGTAATTGGGCATTGATTTGTCTATTTCCAGTAATTCTGAGAGATGACAAATTGTAAATAATTAATTAAATAACGATTTCGTATTTCGTAATGGAAACCATATTATGGATTAATATGATTTTTCCGAAAAAATTATGGTTAAATATTTGGTTTTTTGGTATTTACGCGAGCTTTTGTTATATTTATTACTCAATAAAACCGATAGTTATGGCAATTAAAAAACTTTATTTAAAATCAAAACCAGAATGCAAGGTGACTTTTACCCTTCCTGCTGAAAATGCGGAAAAAGTAATTGTTTTAGGAGATTTTAATAATTGGGATCCTTCAGAAGATTACCAACTCAAAAAACTGAAAAACGGTAATTTCAAGGGAACCATTAATTTACCTGCAGAGCAAACCTATCAATTTAGATATCTTGTGGATAGTGCCTGGGTAAACGATAGTGAAGCAGATCGCTACCAGTGGAACGATTTTGCAGATGCTGAGAATAGTGTACTTGAATTATAAGATAAAAGTCTATTTATAAATAAAAAACCGGTGATTTATAGCTTAAATCACCGGTTTTTTATGCTTTAAGAGGTCACTTCAACCTCTTTCCAGAAAGCGATATAGTTTTCTATGTTTTTCGCTTTATCGCTTGTGCTGGGATAGTACCATGCGGCATCTTTACTCTTTTTACCATCGTCCTCAATAGAGTAATAACTAGCTTCTCCTTTCCACGGGCAAGTGGAATGGGTATCGCTTTTTACAAGAAATTGTTGATCTACTGCATGTGGAGGAAAATAGTGGTTTCCTTCTACTTCAATTGTATTGTCGCTTTCTGCTATGGTTTTACCGTTAAATAGTGCTTTCATAATTTAGTTTTTAGTGTTATATAAATTGATTTTTCTTTAGACGTTTATGAACTTGCTTTTTCAAACAAATAGTCTTTAAAATAACCATTCTCATCGGCAAATTGGTCTGTAACCTGTAGTCCGGCTTCTTTTGCGAGCCAGTAGACAATGCTATCATCGTATTTCTGGGAAATTTCGGTGTGTATGCTTTCCCACGCCTGAAGATGGATTTCCAGGTTCAGGCTTTTGATATTCACAAGCTGTTCTTTTTGGCTTACAAGAAAACTTTTTGTTGTTCCGGTTTCGGGATTGTAGGTAGGCCAGTGGGTAAATGCATCGAGGTCAAAATTTGCATCGAGTTCCCTATTAATCCGTTTTAACAGGTTTTTATTAAATGCTTCCGTGATCCCTTTACTATCCTTATAAGCCGAAAGAATACGTTCTGGTTCTTTTTTTTGATCCAAACCCATAAATAAGATATCGCCTTCTCTCATGGCTTCCTGAATATTCTTTAGAAAATCAACGGCCAGGTCATGCGTAAGGTTCCCAATATTAGACCCCAGCAACATGATGATTTTTTTTCTCTTGTTGAAAGTGGATATATTATCAAGAACTTCAACATACGTTCCCTGTTGCGTTTGAATGTCCAGCTCTGGCCAGGTATCGTTTACGCTTTCTTTAAGTTCTGCAAGTACATCTGCGCTAATATCTATGGGTTTATAGCTAAAATTGACGTTATGCTGCATAAAATGGGCTAATAGCAATTTTGTTTTTTTGCCGTCGCCGGCGCCCAGTTCAATAAGGTCAAAGCCGTTATCTGCGCTAAATATAGAAGCAAATTCTTCTTTATGGGAGTCTATAATATCATACTCGCAACCCGTAAGGTAATATTCGGGCATGGCCATGATTTCCTGAAAGAGTTTGTCTCCCTTTTTATCGTAAAAAAACTTTGAGGAAAGATATTTAGGAAACGCGGTCAAGCCTTCATAAACCTCTTTTTCAAAAGCGGTTGCAAACGTGGTTTTCTCTTGTGTAGTCATTTTAATCTCTAAAGCGTTTTTGCAAGTCGGAGTCCGGTGAACTGCCAGCGTAATTGTGGGTGAAAAAAGTTGCGGTAAGTGGGACGCGTATGTTTTTCTGAAGTAGCTACAGATCCGCCACGCAGTGTTTTTTGACTCACCATAAATTTGCCGTTGTATTCTCCCAGGGCACCATCCACTTTAGTATAGCCCGGGTAGGGGAGATAGGCGCTTTCTGTCCATTCCCAGCGTTGTCCCCATGAAAAATGCTCCTGTGCCACTTCCCATTCAAATTCCGTGGGAAGTCGTAGGCCTTTCCATTGTGCATAAGCAAATGCCTCGTAATATGAAATATGTGCCAGGGGAGCGTCAGGGTCAAGTGAATTGAGGCCCTGCATGGTATAATGCTGCCAGCCAGTTTCGGTTTTGTGCCAGTATAAAGGTTTGCTTATATCGTGTGTCTGTACCCATTCCCAACCTTCAGCATGCCACAGCATGACATTCTCATAACCGCCGGCTTCTATGAATTCAAGATAATTCCCATTTGTAACGAAACGGTTGGCGATGGCAAACTTTTGAAGAAAAACCTTGTGACGACCAAACTCGTTATCATAGGCAAAACCATCCCCGCGATGGCCTATAGTGTAAATCCCTTCCGGAATTTCAATCCATTGTGGCTTTTGCGATTCAATGGTTGATTCTTGAAAATCATCACGGTATGCGGGTGTAAGGGGATTGTTGCCCAGAATATATTTGATATCAGTAAGAAGTAGTTCCTGATGCTGTTTCTCGTGGTGAATACCAATTTCGACCAGTCCTTCTATCTCCTCAGAGACCTCCTCATTCAGTAACTCTGATAGCTGTTCTGTAACATAGTTTCTATAGGAATAAACCTCCTTGACCGTAGGCCGGGACAAGTTTCCACGATCTGTACGCACTACGCGCTTTCCCACGCTCTCGTAATAACTGTTGAAAACGAAAGCAAAATCCTCGCTAAAAAGTTTGTATTCTTTTTTATGGGGTTTGAGGATAAACTCCTCAAAAAACCAGGTTGTATGTCCCAGATGCCATTTAGGAGGAGAAACATCAACGATGGGCTGCACTACGTAATCCTCGATTTGTAAAGGTTCACAGATGCTCTCGGAATGAGATCGGGTTTTTTTGAAAAATTGTAAAAGATCAGGTTTTGTGGCAATCATAAAGTACATACTTAACGATGATACTCAAATTTACAATCACCACGTAGCTGCCTGCGTTAAGACCTCGTTAAAACGTAAAGGGTACTTTATATTTAATGGCCTTTGGTTTACCGTTAGCCTGGCCGGGAGTCATATGTGGTATAGAAAGAATATTCCGCTTTGCCTCGTTTTGAAGGGCTGCGGTACCACCTTTTACCTCTAAAATTTCAGGTGCGCCTTTTTCATTGATAACAAAACTCACCACAACTTTTTCTTTGACACTGCCTGGTGTATAACCTTCCGGAAACCTAAAGTTTTTACCTATATGCTGGGCAAGTTTTTGCTTAAAACAGGCTTTCTTTTTTGCAATAGAGCCGTCGCAGCCAGGCCAAACGGGTGCTATATCCTTTATGACCATCGTTCCTCCATTTACAGAAACACCGTCCTGGGCAAATGTTGTGGCGGTAAAAGTCAAGAATAAGAGTACAAGTAATTTTTTCATAATTATGTATTTGGGTTATTAAATGGCAACGGCACCCTTGATATGTGGATGCGGATTGTAATTTGTTAATGTAAAGTCATCAAAAGTGAAGCCAAAGATATCTTTTACTTCAGGATTTATGATCATGGTGGGTAGGGAATGGGGATCCCTGGACAACTGTAGCTCCACCTGTTCCATATGATTGCTGTAAATATGCGCGTCACCAAAAGTGTGAATAAAATCTCCCGGCGCATAATCACACACCTGTGCGATCATCATCGTAAAAAGGGCGTAAGAAGCAATATTGAAGGGAACTCCCAAGAAAACATCTGCACTGCGCTGATAAAGTTGGCAGGAAAGTTTGGGCTTTTCGTTTGGAAATTCTGGCGGTGCTACATAAAACTGAAAGAAGGCGTGACAGGGTGGAAGCGCAGCTTTGCCCTGTGCCACGTTATCTGCAAAAGTCTTTTTCGTATCTGGCATGACACTGGGATTCCATGCGCTAACGAGCATGCGCCTACTGTTTGGATTTGTTTTTAATGTATCTACCACCTCCTGGATCTGGTCTATTTCATCATTGTTCCAGTTGCGCCATTGACGGCCATAAACAGGGCCCAGATCACCATTTTCATCTGCCCACTCATTCCAGATGCGCACTTTATGATCCTGTAGGTATTTTATGTTCGTTTCTCCATTTAAAAACCATAAAAGTTCATGAATAATGGACTTTAGGTGCAATTTCTTTGTGGTAACCAGAGGAAAGCCATCGGCGAGATCAAAGCGCATTTGATAACCAAAAACACTTTTTGTACCTGTTCCTGTACGATCCCCTTTTTGGGTTCCGTGTTCCAGAATGTGCTTTATTAAATCGTGATATTGTTTCATTACTTATTTTGAATTTCAACAAAAAGCAAAATTACTAAATTTTAGGCTGCATACGTTACATGAGTTATACTCGTTCATCGTAAGGAATACAAAGCGCGCTGGTTTTAGCATATTCTTAAAAAATCATTAGGTTTTTGTTAACATTGAAAAAAAACGCTATTTTTACCCTCTAAATAAAATCCTAGTGAAGATACTTGAATATCCTTTTGGCAAGGCATTTTGTTATGACAAATACGTTTATTTTGAACGTGAACCCTACCAGGATCTTTCAGTTGAACAGGTTCAGACGTTAATGCGTGGTATAGACGTTTATTATCATAACAGGAAATTCGTATACATTTCCAACCGAAAGATGCGTACCATTATTGATATTAATGCGTACCAGCATTTGAACAAAAAACAAATGGTTGCCATTGCAATTGTTACAGATCAGCCTAATGCAGAAGAAACTTTGTTAGAAGAGCAGGCAATGTTTGATGGTCCTTTCGCATTTTTTAAAACCCTTGATCAGGCCATTTCCTGGGCAACTACTTTTGAGCTTGATTAACCTATAATCATTCCAGCGATCGTTGCTGATAATAGTGAGGCGATCGTACCACCTATCAAGGCTTTAATACCGAATTCTGAAAGCGTTCTGCGTTGACCTGGTGCGAGTGATCCTATACCGCCTATCTGTATGCCTATTGATGCAAAATTTGCAAAGCCACACAACATATACGTAGCCATAATCACAGATTTCTCATAGGTAAATGTGAGTCCGCTTGCCGTGTTTTTCAATTCGGCCAATTGTATGTAACCCACAAATTCGCTGGCTGCGAGCTTAACACCCAGAAGTTGGCCCATTAACATAACATCTTCGGTAGCAACGCCTATCAACCACATAAGCGGAGCAAAAACAGTCCCCAGTATAGACTCCAGTGAAAATGCGGTATAGGGCGTATATTCGGCTAAAAAACTGTTTAAATAGGTGAGTTCGCCTACTTTATTCAGCCCATAATTGATCATGGCGATGAATGCTACAAACACAAGTAACATGGCGCCCACGTTTGCCGCTAATTTTAATCCTTCCGTCGTTCCGTTTGCAATGGCATCAAGAATGTTAGAGCCAATTTTTTCCGAAGAAACCTCTACGCGGGAGTCGATTTCCTCCTGCTGCGGATAGAGAATTTTAGAAACAACGATTGCCCCGGGTGCCGCCATAACCGATGCAGCAAGCAAATGCTTGGCAAATTCAAGTCGCAGGGCCGGGTCATCACCTCCCAGAAAGCCAATATACGCGGCAAGAACTCCACCGGCAACAGTCGCCATGCCGCCTATCATGACAAGCAGGATTTCAGAACGTGTCATACGTTCCAGATACGCTTTGATCATAAGGGGCGCTTCTGTCTGACCTAAAAATATATTGCCCGCAACAGATAGGCTTTCTGCTCCAGATATATGTAATAACCGGCTTAAAAGTGTTGCCAGCCCTTTTACGATAATCTGTACAACACCCAGATAAAACAATACCGATGTCAAAGCAGAAAAGAAAATGATCGTGGGCAATACCTGAAATATAAATATAAAGCCAAAGTTGTTTACATCCATCATTCCACCAAGCAGAAATTCACTTCCCGCTGCCGTAAAATCCAGGATTTTCACAAAAATCTTACCTACAAATTCAAAGGCTACCTGTACGTAATATACTTTAAGAACACCTACCGCGAGTAGCAGTTGTGCGCTAAGTCCCAGGCCTACGGTTTTCCAGTTGATTGCTTTTTTGTTTACGCTTAGAAAATAGGTGACCACCAGAAGGCAGGCCATACCAAGGACGCCGCGCCACAGACTGTCTATGGAAAAACCCTGATTGGGGATTAAGGTAGCTGCCTGCTTAACAGGCAAAGCTTCCTGTACCGTTTGAGAAAAGGAATTGGATATAAAGCTGAATGTAAATAGTAGGGCAAGTAGTAGTTTATGCATGCAATCTAGTTACGTTTAGAGATTTCATCCCTTATTTTTGCAGCGGCCTCATAATCCTCATGAGCAACCGCTTTATCAAGCATGTTGTTAAGTTCCTGAAGGGGAAGATTAGCAAAATTGCCTTTTGAGCCAGAGCCTTCAGTTTCCTGAACAAGGTCATCTACCATAATATCTTCCTTCTCATCTGTAGTTTCAGACTGCTCTTTTGTTTTTAGGAAAATACCAGCTTTGTCAAGTATATTCTTATAGGTAAAAATGGGTGCATCAAACCGAAGGGCGAGGGAGATCGCGTCACTCGTACGTGCGTCAATGGTTTCCTCTTTGCCCTCGCGCTCACAAATTAAGCTGGAATAAAATACACCGTCCACAAGCTTGTGAATAATGACCTGCTTGATCACCACATCAAAACGGTCTGCAAAATTTTTGAACAGATCATGGGTAAGGGGCCGTGGTGGCCTGATTTCCTTCTCCAGGGCAATAGCAATACTCTGGGCTTCAAAAGCACCTATAACAATGGGAAGTTTCCGTTCTCCATCAATTTCGTTCAGAATAAGCGCATAGGCCCCGTTCTGGGTCTGGCTATACGATATTCCCTTTATGTTCATCCGCACTAAACTCATGGGGGCAAAAATAGGAAAAGGCTGCTTAAAAGAGGGAAAAAATCCTCAGATAAAACAGCCTTATTATTATAAATAGTATTTGACCTAGGAATTTTGCTCCTTAAAAGCCTTTAATTTCTCATTGAGCCGGGGTATAATTTCAAAAGCATCACCCACGATACCGTAATCAGCTGCCTTAAAGAAGGGGGCTTCGGGATCATTGTTGATCACTAATTTCGTCTTGGAAGAATTTATACCTGCAAGGTGCTGAATTGCCCCAGAAATACCAACTGCAATATACAAGTTAGCAGCTACCGGTTTCCCTGTTTGACCCACATGCTCTCCATGAGGTCTCCAGCCTAAATCTGATACCGGTTTAGAACAGGCCATCGCGGCACCCAGAATGTCTGCCATTTCCTCGATCATTTCCCAGTTTTCTGGACCTTTAAGGCCACGACCAGCAGATACAACGATCTCCGCATCAGCGATGCTGACTTTGTCCTTAGCTTTATCTACGGATTGCACTGCAACGTTGAAAGCGTTTTCTGGTAATTCAGGAGAAAAATCTTCTTCCTGAACCTCGGTCTCAGCCTCTTTTAGTCCGAAAGCATTCTTGCCAAGACTGATTATTTTAACTGGCGTAGTTATTTCTGTATGGCTAAAGGCTTTGTTTGTAAAAGCTGTGCGTTTTACTTTAAAAGGTTCCTGGCTAGTAGGCAGTGCAACTACATTTGAAGCATAACCTGCCTCTAGCGCAACGGCCAGTAAAGGGGCGAGGTATCTCGCATTTGCGGAAGAACTTAATACTACAACTTTCGCATCCTCCTGCTTGGCAGCCATTTCTAAAGTTGAGGCATAGGCCGAGGCGCTAAATTGCTTTAACTTTTCATTCTTAACGTGTAAAACCTTATTCACACCATAAGCTCCCAGCGAAGACGTTTCTTCTGCGTTGATAGTTACCGCCGTTACCGTTGTGCCTAACATATCTGCGATGCCACGGGCATAACTCGCCACTTCGTATGCGGTTTTCTTAAACTTTCCTTCTTCTGATTCTGTATATACTAAAACTGACATGTGATTCTCTTTTTCCTTTTCCGTAGGGACGGAAAACCAATTTAACAATAAAATTTAATCATTTTCAACCGATTCTAGAGGCCTAAAAGGTTGTTTTAGATCGCTTTTGCCTCATTGTGCAGCAAATCAATGAGTTCATCAAGATTGTCTGCATCAACCATTTTTGTGGGTCCTTTAGGAGCTGGTTTGTCAAAACTTTCCACTTTTGTTTCCGCGGAAGCGCCTTGTGGCTCAACAACATTTAGAGGTTTTTTCCGAGCCATCATGATTCCACGCATGTTTGGTATGCGCAGGTCACTTTCTTCAACTATACCTTTTTGACCACCGATGACCAATGGAAGGGAAGTTGTCACGGTTTCTTTACCGCCATCTATTTCACGTACGGCAGTAGCGGTATCCCCCTCAACCTCAAGGCCTATGCAGGTATTCACAAAATTTGCCCCTATCAAAGAAGCAAGCATCCCGGGAACCATTGCACCATTATAATCTATAGATTCCCTCCCGGCGATAATAAGATCGTAATTACCGTTTTTAATGACGTGGCTCAACTCTTTTGCCACTTGAAAGCCATCTACGGCCGGAGTATTTATACGTATTGCAGAATCTGCACCAATCGCGAGTGCCTTACGCAGGGTAGGTTCGGTTTCTGGGCCGCCTACATTTATAATATCTATTGTCGCATTTTGCTTTTCCTTGAACCACATGGCCCGGGTAAGGCCGAATTCATCATTGGGATTGATCACAAATTGAACGCCATTGGTGTCAAATTGGGTATCGTTCTCTGTAAAATTAATTTTTGAAGTGGTGTCAGGCACGTGGCTAATGCATACCAGAATTTTCATATATACGTTATTTAGAACTTTACTATTTCGTTTGCGCTACGAAAGTACATAATATTGAGCAGAATTTACTATGCACGCATAACAAAATTTAGTTAAAAGACATTCCGTGAGCAGCATTTAAATCTTATTTTTGCTGTCTTTGTTTATTTAGGGAAAGTTTAGGTAATTTTACACTGCTTTAGGGTAGATTTTAGCCGAAAATATCCAATAAAATTGCAACTGGCCATACATATTTTAGGAAAAACATATTTTACATGAAAACGATACAATTTAGGGAAGCGGTTTGTGAAGCGATGAGCGAAGAGATGCGCCGCGATGAAACTGTTTACCTTATGGGCGAGGAAGTTGCCCAGTATAATGGGGCTTATAAAGCTTCAAAAGGGATGCTTGATGAATTTGGGGAAGATCGTATTATTGATACTCCCATTTCTGAACTTGGCTTCGCCGGTATTGCCATAGGTAGCGCCATGAACGGTAACCGACCCATTGTTGAGTACATGACGTTCAACTTTTCCCTTGTAGGTATTGATCAGATTATAAACAATGCTGCAAAAATACGTCAGATGTCTGGTGGGCAGTTTAACTGTCCGGTTGTTTTCCGGGGACCAACGGCTTCTGCGGGTCAACTGGGTGCAACGCACTCCCAGGCTTTTGAAAGCTGGTTTGCCAATACGCCAGGTCTTAAAGTAATCGTTCCTTCAAATCCTGCTGATGCTAAAGGATTGCTCAAATCTGCAATTCGTGATGATGATCCATGTATTTTTATGGAGAGCGAGCAAATGTATGGCGATAAGGGCGAGGTGCCAGAAGGGGAATATTTGATCCCCATAGGCGTTGCCGATATAAAAAGAGAAGGTACTGATGTCACTATAGTTTCTTTCGGTAAAATTATCAAAGAGGCGTACAAAGCAGCAGATGAATTGGCAAAAGAAGATATTTCCTGCGAAATTATAGATTTGCGTACGGTACGACCTTTGGATATTGATGCGATCATTACGTCAGTTAAAAAGACAAACCGTTTGGTTATTCTTGAGGAGGCATGGCCGTTTGGCAATGTTTCTACGGAGATCACTTTCCAGGTACAGGAAAAAGCATTTGACTTTCTGGATGCACCCATAATAAAAATTAATACGGCAGATACACCAGCACCTTATTCACCAGTTCTTTTTAAAGAATGGATCCCCAATAGTGATGATGTTATCCTAGCGGTTAAAAAAGTGCTTTATAAATAAGCTAAACATATATAATTATAGGCTTCATCGGTATGCATCGGTGAAGCCTTTTTTAGTTTTATACACACGCTTTGAAACTTGTTTATTCACATTGTCGTATATAGGCGTTTCTTGGTATAAATTGCACTACTATACCCCAAATCCCCAAAAAGTATGAAGTATTTCAATATCCTCGTTTTTGTGTTAGGCTTTTCTTTAGTGGCTTCAGCACAGACTAAAGTTAGCGGTGTTGTAAAAGATCTACAAGGACAAGGTGTCCCTTTTGCGAATGTAGTTTTTCCTGGTTCTACAGAAGGTACGATCACTAATGAAGAAGGTCGGTTTTACCTGGAATCAGATAGCAATTATACTTCGCTAAGGGTTTCTTTTGTAGGGTATGCCACCACAGATGTGCCGCTCCAGAATAAGGTGAACTACAATCTTGAAATAACCCTGGCGGAAGAGGCAGAAAGTATGTCAGAAGTACTTATTTACAGCGGGAAACAACCTAAGGAAAACAATCCCGCGATAGATATACTACGTAAAATCTGGGAAAATAAGCGGAGTAACGGTCTTGGTCAGTTTAAGCAATATGCCTATGATAAATATGAGAAAGTAGAGTTTGACCTTAATACTATTGATAGTTCCCTGATCAACAGCAAAGTTTTCAATGGGATGGAATTTATCTTCGATCAGACAGATACCTCGAGGATCACCGGGAAAACCTACCTGCCTATTTTTATAAACGAGGCGAGCAGCAAGGTTTACGGAGATAATCTGATCAATGAAAAGAAGGAGGATTTGTTGGGTAATAAAAACAGTGGTTTCAATACGAACCAGACCCTGATCGCTTTTATCAATGACCTATATAATGACTTCAATATATATGATAACTACCTGAAGTTTTTTGATAAAAGCTTTACAAGTCCGCTATCTACCACGGGTATCAATACCTATAATTATGTACTAGCCGATAGCGCTTACATAAAGGATAAATGGTGCTATAATATTATTTACTATCCGCGACGTAAAAATGAACTTACGTTTAAAGGTGATTTCTGGGTGAACGATTCCACCTGGGCAATCAAGGAAATCAACATGCAGGTGAATAAAAGCGCTAATATAAATTGGGTGAAAGAGATCTACATTGAGCAGGAATATGATGTCCTTAACGATAGTACCTTTCTTATAACCAGGGATTATTTCCTTTCAGATTTCGCACTGCGGAAAAAGGAGGAAAGCCGGGGAATTTATGGTAAGCGCACAACACTTTATGACAATTACGTTTTTGATCAGGAACGGCCACAGGAATTTTACAAAAAGCGTATAAAAGAATACAATAAGTCTATTTATACCCGTGATGATGCCTTCTGGGAAGAGAACAGGATGGAATCCCTGAGCAAGGATGAAAAAGGGGTTTATGAAATGCTGGATACACTTCGCACCGTCCCCCGCTTTAAGAACCTATATAGCGTTGGCTCGACACTGGTATCTGGTTATTATGAATGGGACCAGGCAAATATTGATGTGGGGCCTATATTTTCAGTATTTGGCTTTAACGACGTCGAGGGAATGCGCATACGTCTGGGCGGCCGCACGTATTTTGGTCAAAATGACCCGTGGCGGCTGGAAGGTTTTGGGGCCTACGGTTTTAAAGATGATAAATTTAAATTTGGTATTTCCGGGAAATGGCTGCTTGATAACAGAAGCCGTTTTATCATCGCTGGTGGTTATCGCCGGGATGTGGAGCAGACTGCGGCGAGCTTAACTTCTTCTACAGATGTGCTGGGCAGAAACCTGGCTTCTTCCTCGCTGGTGACCGTAGGGGCAAATGACCGACTGACCAATATAGAACTCACTAATTTTTCGCTGGAAGCTGAGCCGCTAAAAAACTTGATTGCCCGTACAGATTTCACCTATCGCGATCTGAGTTCGGCATCGCCTACTTTCAATCTTGACTATTATACAGATGCCAGCCAGAGCGAGGTTGAATCTGTAGTGAATCAGGCTGAAGTGGCACTGAGCCTCATCTATGAGCCGGGTAAGATCACCTCTGGATATGGGGTGGAGCGCACCGTGACCAATGAGTGGTTCCCTACGCTTTTTATGCGCTATACCAAGGGAATTGACGGAATTTTAAACAGTGATTTTGACTATGAGAAAATTCAATTTTCTTATCGTCAGCCTTGGCGTGTAGGCGGCTTTGGTACCTTTTTGTCAAATGTGGAGGTAGGTAAAACTTTTGGGGAGGTTCCGCTCAGTTTGCTGAGTGTTATACCGGGTAATCAAAACCTCTTTTCCATTTACAGTACGTTTCCCCAACTCAATTATTATGAGTTTGTTACAGATACTTACTTATCTGTGCATTTAGAACATAATTTTGGAGGATTGCTTTTTGCAAGAGTGCCCTGGCTGCGAAGGTTGAACCTGCGGGAAATAATAGGCCTGCGAGGTGCTTATGGTGATATTTCTGATGAAAACAGGGCCATAAACGCTACGGGTGAACCTTATCTTTCCCCTAGTGATAAGCCCTATTATGAATATAGTGTAGGTGTAGGAAATATCTTTAAAATATTGCGTATTGACTTTAATTTTAGAGGGAATTATAATGATTTGCCAGATGCCCGCAGGTTTGGCGTAACTGGCTCTCTTGAATTCGCATTTTAGAGAAAACTCCTTAAAATACCCGATTTTTGGTTAAAATTAGAAGTTTTTTGCTTTACAGCGATAATTTTTAGAAATCAAGCTAAATTTGTTCTAATATTTTGATTTTTAAATGCCCTGGATTTGATTAACCTTTTTTTTAAGGTATTTTTGCACCCCCAATAATATTGATTACAACTCAATTTTATAAAATAATAAATTATGACAGTAGATAAAATAGAAACGTTTGACGTTCTTATTGAAATCCCCAAAGGAAGTCGGAATAAATATGAATACGACTTCAAATTAAAGAAGTTGCGTTATGACCGCATGATCTTCTCATCAATGATGTACCCGGCAGACTATGGTTTTATACCAGAAACCCTGGCACTGGATAAAGATCCATTGGACGTTCTCGTACTTGTTACTGAACCTACGTTTCCAGGTTGTGTTATTGAAGTAAAGCCCATAGGCGTATTTCATATGACTGATGAAAAAGGTCCAGATGAAAAAATCATTTGTGTGCCCGTTAGCGATCCTATTGCAAATACGGTTACTGATCTTGATGAACTTAACCCGCACTTGATCAAAGAGATCGAACACTTTTTTCAGGTTTATAAGGATCTAGAGAAGAAAAAAGTTGATGTAGGTGGTTGGGGCGATGTTCATGAAGCGAAAAAAATTATTGCTCAATGTATCAAGCGCTTTGAAAAGAGTGATGTACCTGCCAGTGAGGTAAGTCTATAATTACTCTCAAAACTATAAAAAAACCGCATAGGAACCATAATTAGGTTACTGTGCGGTTTTTTTTGTTTAATAGGTTTTGTTTGATGCGTAGTTATGTGAAGTCCTGATTTATTGTGAAAGGAATTCACTTGGTTTTATTCCATAGTAAGGTTTTGTAAAATAGGGGGGATTTACATTGCGCCGTCCAACTTTAGAATTAAAAATACACTTATTGAACTGTACTTACTTTGGCTATCTGTAAGTATCGGTTAAACGCTTATTTCAGTTGATAATAATCTGACCAAGGTTATAATAAACCATTAAAATAAACAGTTTGGTCGTTGCGGAACGCTACTTTTGTCGCTCTAAAAAAGCCACTTGATGCACTTAAGATCTGCCAGTCCTCAAAGGAAACGCTACGCAACTATTCTTACGTTTCTTACGGTTCCGCTTTCGGGATTTATGACAGATGTTTATCTGCCCTCATTTCCCTCAATGGCCAGAAATCTGGAGGTTTCTGAACAAAGTATCCAGCTAACGCTCACTTCCTTCTTTTTAAGTTATGGTATCGTACAGTTGTTTGTAGGGGGTGTTTTAGATAGTATAGGCCGTTACAAACCTGTTTTGGTCTCTTTGGTACTTTTAATTTTGAGCAGCATTGCGGTTACCTTTACACGTGATGTTTATGTTATTTGCCTGTTGCGTATAGTACAGGGAATTGCTACCTCTTTTATTGTAGTGGCAAAACGCGCTTATTTTGTAGATATATACAATAACGTGGAACGGAAAAATTTCTTGAGTTATTTCACGATTGTATGGTCCTGCGGACCCATAATTGCCCCATTTCTTGGGGGTTATCTGGAAAGTATTTTTGGCTGGGAATCTAATTTTTACTTTTTGGCTATTTATGCCGCAGTATTGTTTGCGGGAGAGCTGGTAATAGGCGGGGAAACTATCCGGAATTTTAAAAAATTCAACCTAAAAAAGACCACGCTCCTTTACCGTGTGATGCTTAAAAATAAAGGCTTTCTATCTGGTATTTTGATTCTTGGCCTATCCTATTCCGTGGTGATGGTATTTAATATTGCAGGACCATTTTTAGTGGAGCATCATTTTAATTTTACTCCGGTGATGATTGGCTACTGTACCTTAGCGCTGGGTATTTCCTGGATGTTGGGCGGTATTATAAGTAAGAAAATGGTGAACTATGCGTTCAATCCTAAAATTTTATTTTTTTCTGTCTTTCAATTGCTTTTGATTGGCGTTCTTATGGCGCTGGGAACGCATTATGATACACTACTACTTTTAATGGGTTTTGCCTTTATCATCCATATCTGTAGTGGTTTTGTGTTCACCAATTACTTTACCAATAATATGCTGTTTTTTCCTAGTAACGCGGGGATTTCCGGTGGATTAATGGGCGGTTTGTTATATATAATTACTTCTATATCCAGCTATATTATATCCTCTTCGGGCACAATCACTACTACTTTTGATATGTCGTTACGGTATCTTATGGTTGCGTTGCCCCTGGGAATAGTGGTTTTTATTGCCGCCCGTTACAGAAGCAAACGCCTTAAAAAACTTTTACTGAAGGCTTAAAGCTTATAATTTTTTATGATCGAGACTATTCTTTGTATTTGAGAAATCGGCATTTTTTTCCTAAAGAAATATTATATTCTTAATAAATCTGTTAACGAGTTTTATTACCATCAATTTTAATAACTTAGTAAGACATTTTTATTAAAGTTCATTAAAGATAAAATTTATGGAGGCAAATATTATTCTACTGCCCATCGCGCTGGCGATCTTAGGGCTTATTTTTATGTTCATCAAACGGTCATGGGTAAAGAAACAACCCGCCGGAGACGACAAAATGCAAAGTATTTCCAAAAGTATAAAGGAAGGTGCGCTTGCTTTCCTGGCTGCTGAATACCGATTGTTATTGATTTTTGTGCTGATCGCTTCAGCACTTTTGTTTTTTATATCAACCCTTGTTGAAAGTACCAGCTGGATGATCGTTCCCGCATTTATTATAGGAGCCATCTTTTCGGCACTAGCCGGTAACATTGGGATGCGTATCGCCACAGATGCTAACGCACGTACTGCGGAAGCGGCAAAAACCAGTTTGCCACAAGCTTTAAAAGTAAGTTTTAACGGTGGTACGGTTATGGGCATGGGAGTTGCCGGACTTGCAGTCCTTGGTATTTCCCTGTTTTTTATGTTCTTCTCTGCCCAGTTTATGGGTCAAACAGGCGATTTTTATATGGATATGACCATTGTTTTAGAAGCACTTGCTGGCTTCTCCCTTGGTGCAGAGTCCATTGCGCTTTTTGCCCGGGTAGGTGGTGGTATTTATACAAAAGCGGCAGATGTGGGCGCTGATCTTGTGGGTAAGGTAGAAGCTGGTATTCCTGAAGATGATCCTAGAAATCCTGCGACAATTGCAGACAATGTGGGTGATAATGTGGGCGATGTGGCCGGTATGGGTGCAGACCTTTTTGGTAGTTATGTTGCAACAGTTTTGGCGGCCATGGTGCTGGGAAATTATATGATACGCGATATTTCCATAAATACCGGTGTTCTGTTTCAGGATGAATTTAGTAATATGGGACCTATTTTATTGCCGGTCGTTATTGCGGGAGTCGGGATCTTAGCCTCCATATTAGGTACTTTTCTAGTAAAAATAAGCAGTAATGACGCAAGGGAAAGTAAAGTGCAAAAAGCGCTTGATACGGGCAACTGGGTCGCTATTATACTTACGTTGATCGCTAGTTTTTTCCTGATACAATGGATGTTGCCTGAAACTATTCAAATGAATTTCTTTGGAGAGGGCGGTTATCAGGAAATTTCTTCCATGAATGTTTTTTGGTCAGCGTGTATAGGTCTGGCGGTGGGTGCCTTGATTTCATTGGTCACCGCCCATTATACCAGTCTGGGAAAAGGCCCGGTCATGAGTATTGTAAAAAATTCATCAACCGGGGCGGCAACCAATATTATTGCCGGTCTGGCCGTTGGTATGAAAAGTACGTTTCTTTCGGTTTTGTTATTTGCAGCCGCTATCTATGGTTCGTATGAGTTGGCCGGTTTTTATGGGGTTGCACTGGCCGCTTCAGCCATGATGGCGACCACAGCGATGCAGTTGGCTATTGATGCTTTTGGGCCTATTGCAGATAATGCGGGCGGGGTTGCAGAAATGAGTAATCTCCCAGATGAAGTTAGGGAACGTACTGATATTCTGGATTCCGTGGGAAATACTACGGCTGCCGTAGGCAAAGGGTTTGCCATTGCTTCTGCGGCACTTACTGCGCTGGCGCTTTTTGCGGCGTATGTAACCTTTACCGGAATAGATGGTATCAATATTTTTAAGGCAGATGTTCTTGCTGCCCTTTTTGTAGGTGGAATGATCCCGGTTATCTTCTCTGCACTGGCCATGCAATCTGTTGGGAAAGCAGCCATGGAAATGGTACAGGAAGTACGTCGCCAGTTTAGGGAAATCCCCGGTATTTTAGAAGGCACCGGAAAGCCGGAATATGGCAAATGTGTTGAAATTTCGACCAAAGCGGCACTTCGGGAAATGATCTTGCCCGGTCTGATTACAATTATTACCCCCATTCTTATGGGACTCATTTTTGGCCCAGAACCCTTGGGCGGTTATATGGCAGGAGTGTGCGTTTCTGGTGTTATGTGGGCTATTTTTCAGAACAATGCCGGTGGTGCCTGGGATAATGCCAAGAAATCTTTTGAAGCAGGCGTAGAGATCAACGGGGAAATGAGCTATAAAGGCAGTGATGCACACAAAGCAGCGGTAACTGGTGATACTGTGGGAGATCCTTTTAAGGATACGTCTGGCCCCTCCATGAATATATTGATAAAACTCACCTGTCTTGTAGGACTTGTGATCGCACCTATTTTAGGGGATCATGATGAACCAGTAAGTGCCGTTAGAACAGGTTCTAAGACCATACAGGTAGTTGCTGATGCGGAAGATATAAATACGACTGAAGCTGTTCTGGAAATGAACGGAGAAAATAAAAAGGATTGAGTCATCAATAATATGAAAATCTATAGAAAAGAAATCTTTTCAATTAGAAGTTGTATTATTGTCTTTAGCTTAAAACTATTAAGTTGTGCAAATATAAATTCCGGATAAAAAAGGTGAACGTTTATATGTTATAAAAAAAACCCATCTCTACGATGGGTTTTTTTTTATAAATAGTCCTAAAATTAGCTTCTTAATAGCAACTTTCTTCTATTAAAAATTTATCTTTTCCAGAATTGTATGGCAAGCCATGCTTCTAAGATCATAACATGTTTAAGGAAATTCTACAACGCTTTGGTTTACATGATAAGGACCCATTGCAAATACATGGCTATCAAAGTTATGGAACGCAGGATCATTTGTACGCCCTGGGCCGCGCCCTTGAGTTTGAAGGTGTAAACCTTAAGAAAAAGGGTGTTTACAACGCACTTAAAAATGCGTATAAACAATTTAGAAGTGATGAGTTGCCGGGCGCAAAGCTAAAGGTGAGATTACCAGACAACCGTGTTTTTTATACGGAAACCAATACAGACGGCTATTACAAAATAGATATTACTTCTGAAAATCTCGAGGAGTTGACTAATGACCAGGGATGGTTGAACATGCAATTGTCATATGAGGGAAATAGGCATGATCGTGTGATTCTTAATGATAATAAGTTTCCTGCTCAGATGCTTATCCCTGAGAAAAATGCAGAATATGGGGTGATCAGCGATATAGATGACACAATCTTACAGACTGGCGTGGCCTCACTGATGAAGTGGAGAGTGATTATCAATACCCTTTCTAAAGGAGTGGGTAACCGAACGCCATTAAAAGGTGCGGCAAGCCTTTATCAAAAATTACATATAGGAAAGTCTGGTAAAGCATCTAACCCTATTTTTTATGTGAGTAACAGCCCATGGAATCTCTATCACTACCTTGAAGCTTTCATAAAGCATAACAATTTCCCGAAAGGGCCCATTTTGTTACGTGATTTCCGTACGCCTTTTGATAAAACACCAGTTCCTGAAAAGCCCCACAAACAACATGAAATACGTAATATTTTAAAAACCTACCCAAAGCTTAATTTTGTACTTATAGGTGACAGTGGGGAACACGATGCGGATATTTATATTGAGATTGCAGAAGAATTTCCAGAGCGTATCAAGGCAATTTACCTACGCAGTGTGAATCATAAGAAGCGTATGTTTCGGGTGAGCGGCCTGCTGGAAAATTTTGTGGATACACCTGCTTAATTGGTTAAAGAAAGCAAGGTTGCAGAGGATCACGCACGAGAATTAGGACTGATTTCTTAAATCTGAATTTAACTGCAAGGTTTCTTCATTCTTTAGAATTAAAGAATATATGGCTTCCCTTAAAATTATACAAGGAATAATAACTAATATGGAATATAGAGTTTGTTAATCTTTATATTTGAGAATAACCAATTTAATATTTATGAAAAACCATATAGTAGTTGCACTCCTTTTTATAGCAACTTTTACTCAGGCGCAAGAAGCATTATTCGGGGGGCAGCAGGTAAGTTCGCCAGAGCTTAACGAAGATAATTCGGTAACGTTTAGGTTAAACGCACCTAATGCAGACGCTGTACAGGTGACCGGCGATTTTCTGCCAAGCGAAAAAGTAGATACCCCTATGGGGCAGATGGATGGCCCGGGCAAAGTAAACCTTATTCAGGAAAAAGACAGTGTCTGGGTTTTTGAGACTGAACCCCTTGATCCCGAATTGTACAGTTATTCTTTCATCGTAGATGGCTTCAAAACCACAGATCCCGCAAATCCATTTTTGATTCGCGATGTGGCTTCGGTGACAAATATCTTTATCGTTCCCGGTAAACAGGCTGATCTCTACCGCGTACAGGATGTACCTCATGGTACCGTTGCCAGTCGCTGGTATGATTCTCCCGGTTTAGAAAAAGAACGTAAAATTTCAATTTATACCCCGCCAGGATATGAAAATTCGACTGAGGAGTATCCAGTTTTGTATCTACTACATGGTGCGGGAGGTGATGAAGAAGCATGGTTGTCCTTGGGCCGTACAGCTCAGATTCTTGATAATCTTATTGCTGAAGGTAGGGCGAAGCCAATGATTGTAGTAATGCCAAACGGAAACGTGGGGCAAGATGCTGCGCCGGGTGCTGGTAGCGAAGGATATTATACTCCGCAGTTTATGACGCCAGAAACGATGAATGGTAAATATGAAGCGAACTTTAAGGATATTATTGATTTTGTTGAGTCTAATTACCGTGTAAAAGCAGATAAAGCAAATCGTGCGATCGCAGGTCTTTCTATGGGTGGATACCATAGTTTGCATATTTCCCGCATATACCCAGATACTTTTGATTATATCGGTTTGTTTTCGGCGGCGATCATGCCTCGCGATGATAAAAGCGGTAAAGGGGTTTACAGTAATTTTGATGAAACGCTGAAAACTCAGATGGATAACGGCTATAAGCTTTATTGGATCGCTATTGGGAAAAAGGATTTTCTATATAAAGCAAATGAAGAATACCGGGCTAAACTGGATGCGATGGGTATGCCCTACGAATATGTGGAAAGTGACGGTGGCCATATCTGGAGGAACTGGCGCGTCTATCTTTCTGACTTTGCGCCTATGCTATTTAAGGATTAAGATTCCCTTACGTAATAGAACGAAAGCCCTTTTTTAATGAAAAGGGTTTTTTTTGTTTTGAAAATACCGAAAAGTGATAAAAAAGTAAATACCAATTTATCTTTAGGATTCCACTTCCTTAATCACAAAAAAGCCGTCATTTCCCTGATCTTGATATAATGGCATAAAGATGCGTGCATCCCAGCTACTCCGTATTTCTTTATTGTTGCAAATAGCCAACAACTCTCCTTTTTTGATTTTCTGAAAATTTTCATAACCGGGTTCCATTGAGAATGTATCTCCATCCTCTAGCCCGAAACGATGAACAATTTCAAAAGTCTTTTGGTCTTTTTGACTATTATTAATTTTTCCAATCGATTTTGGCATTTCCGAAAGTGATTTTAGATCAAGATCGCAGGCTTTTTCAAGTGCTATCCAGATCATGCCCTCGTGATTTTCAACCGCATGCGGACTATCATGTCTGCCGCCTTCAAAAACGAATCCCGTTACACCTATTCTGCTTAGGTAATGATCTATGCAACCGTAAACAATGTCAGAAAACCCACGTATAATATAAGGTGGAAAACGGTGTGCCCACTCATCATTTTCATTAACGACCTGTACGGAAATATAGGGAAGACTCGCAGAGGATGTTGTGTGGCAGTCCAGAAAGTAACGCTTTGTAAAAGCTTCAGCGGGATACTTTTGTAAAACATCTATAATTTCGAACATTTGCTTTTGTTCGCTGGAATTTTTTTTCTTCAAACGAATATTCTCTTCGGTCCAGGAGCGGTTGAGGTCTTCTTCAATGTAACGCGTACCTTTGTTGAGCGCTATCTTGTTTCCGGAAACGCCCACAACCGTACCCGCGATCTGAGGTTTATCTTTTTTAAGTTGGTTAAAAACTTTTAGGATTGCTTCCACGCCACTGGGTTCATTACCATGAATGCCCCCACTTAAAAAAAGTAGCGGACCTTTTTTTCCTGAACTGTAAGTTCCCAGTATGCGGTCTATTTTCTGATCCAAAAGTGTTGAATTTTAGGTATTTTATACGTTTTTAGGGTAGTTTTTGAGGGTTCTAAGGTGGATTTTGCCCTACCTCAATCCATGGTGGCAAGCATTTTATTGCTGAAATTGTCCTTGTGCAATGCTTTGTATTCAACTTTGCGCTCAATGGCTTCAATTACGGTATCCCCAAATTCCGGAAGGCCCAATTTCCCGCCATAATAGAGTCCGCCGGGACTCATGACATTGATTTCAATTAGTTTGTCCTTTACGATGTCAAGACCAACAAAAAAGAATCCATCTCTTATCAATTTTGGGGCGGTAAGGGCGACAATGCGTTCCATGGACGGGGTCAATTCTGCCTTTACCGTTTTTCCGCCCAGCGAAACATTGCTCCTAAACTCTGATTCATCCTTATTAACCCTGCGCATAATTGCCGGAACGCCATCTTTTTCTAGAATTTTACCGTTCATTACCAGCACACGCACATCGCCCTCGCTTACTTCGGGCAGAAATTTCTGGGCGATGATATAGCCTTTTTCAGTAAGTGTTTTGATAATTTGATTAAAATTGCTCCTGTGCTCATCAATCAGGTAAATGTTCTTGCCTCCAGAACCTTCAAGGGGTTTGAGGACAATTTTTTTTCCAGATTTTTCCCAAAAATCAATGATCGCGGTTTTATCCCTGGTAATAAGGCTGTCGGGTTTGATGAGTTCTGGAAGTTCCTCAAAATACAATTTATCAATAAAGGAATGCGACATGGAATTCGCATCGTTGAGGACTAATACTCCCTGTTGCTGCACTAACCGGGCAAAGGCAAGGCCAGAACGTTCTGCCCAGTGTCGGTCTATCGTTTCTTCGGTAGGGTTATTCCGCAAGAACATGACGTCAAGTTCTGCTGAATCAAGCATTTTCCAAGGGATCGCATCGGTTTTCATTTTTGCGAGAAAGTCCTCTTCACTTTCGTAATCAAAATTCTCAGGAACCATTTTACAGCAAATGCAAATGGGTGATCCCTGCATGAAATTAAAGCCACCCACGTTCATGACGTAAACTGTATGGCCGCGTTCATGGGCTTTTTTCATTAGTACCAGTGTGGTGCCGCAGCGTTCGCTTTTTATATTGCTTACTACATAACAGATTTTCATATCCTAAGGTTTAAAGTTACAGCACCGCACCCTATTACTGAATTGAGGCTAAATCCTGAACAGATTCAGTCTCGCTGCTTGTTTAAAAATCTAAAGTGGGGAATAAATAATGCTGTTACTAAAGATAGCGATCCTATTGAAATTTTTAGGGAAAGCATTTATTTTTGTTCAATATTTTAGGAGAAAAATCTAATTTTAAGGGGTTTTGACTTAATAAGAGTACTTTTCAGAAGTAGTTGACAGGGCACTATTGGAAAGGAAATCTTTTAAAAGTCGTTTTTTGAAACAGACTATTCCATAAAGGATTTAAAGAAAAACGGAAGTTATGAGCTAAAAGAGTCCGTTGATCTGTGCATCGATACGGTTGATGATATCACCCAGATCCTCAGGGTTATCGACAAAATCTATTTTGTCGACATCAATGATGAGCAGATTTCCTTTGTCATAACCATGAATCCATGCTTCATAACGTTCATTGAGCCTGCTTAAATAATCTATGCTGATGCTCGCTTCATAATCGCGGCCTCGTTTATGGATCTGTTTTACAAGATTTGGGATGCTACTGCGCAGATAAATAAGCAGATCTGGAGGGGCAACCACGCTTTCCATCAATTCAAACAGTGAACTGTAATTTTTAAAATCCCGGTTCGTAAGCAATCCCATTGCATGTAGGTTTGGCGCAAAAATGAAAGCATCCTCATAGATCGTACGGTCCTGAATCACATCATTGCCACCTTCCTGTATTTGTAGCAATTGCCTAAAACGACTGTTTAAAAAATAAATCTGTAGGTTGAAGGACCAGCGTTCCATCTCATTGTAGAAATCGTCAAGGTAGGGATTGTCCACAACGTCCTCAAATTGAGGTTGCCATTTAAAATGTTTGCCCAGTAGGCGCGTTAAAGTGGTTTTTCCGGCACCTATGTTGCCGGCGATCGCTACGTGCATGCTTAGTTTTTAGATAGTTTAAGAGTGTAGGTTCTTAAAAATGCCCCGTCGTAAATATAAAGGATTTCATTAGCGTAAAACAACTGTTTGAACTGCTTTTCGACCAAATTCACATCCTTGAAATCCAATACACCTTCAGGTAAAAGCAGGATCTTTTTATCCTGCTGAACCAGGAGGGTCTCCTTATTCAAAAAAGCCTGGGAGACTCCGTTAACAGGTGTTGTCTTCAAAAGGCTGCCATAGTTGTTGAACACTTTTAGGCCGTTACGTGTGAATACATAGCACGTATTAAAATTGCTGGTCATGGCCGTTGCCGTATCACTAAATGGGGGAGATGTCGCAACCACGCGTTTGGACTGATAATCGTAAAGTTCTAATTGTTGCAGGTCAACGTTAAAAATCCATAAGCGCCTATCACTTGCGGTACGCGCATGACTAATGTTTTTAAAATCCCCGTTTTGATTAAAATCAATCCTCGTAATTTCATTTAGCGTATTGTCTAAAATTACTGCGGTATTGAATTGATCATAAAAAACGGTAATCCGTAGCGGATTTATTAGATCTACGCTGCTTATGGGGCCAAGTTGGAGGTCGCTAAATTGAAACGTTTTCTTTTCTGAAATTTTATAAAATACGCGCTGTGTCGTGGTGTACAGATTTCCATATTTATCTGCCCCCACAAATGTTTCTGCTAGGAGTTCCTGCTGTTGCAGCAATACAGGGCTTATTGCCTGAGCTGAAAAAAATTGTGGTACTAAAAGAAAAAGAGCAATACGTAACCGCATAATTAAACTTATGAGCGAAAATGGAACTTAAGGTAAATGAACACTTACTGGAAGTAGCGCTTTTTATATAAAGAGCCTTAGCGCATCAACTTCATTATGGTCTTGGTGATCCAGTTTTCTTTTTGGTTCACCAGTTTTTCAAGCATATGATCTGCATCGCTTATAAAGTCATAAAGTTGCTTGGTTTTTGCTGTGAACTGTCTGGCTTCGGCAGAATGATCGTTATCCACTTGCTGTATGCTCTGCAAAACTTCAATGGTGGGCTTGATCTCGCGCCTGCTGCGCTCTTCGGCTACTTTACGCGCCATCTGGTCAACATCCTGTTCTGCCGCAAAATATTCACGGCGTTCCCCTGCTTTATATTCTTTGTAGATCAAGCCCCAGTCTATAAGCGCACGAAGGTTCATACTTGTATTTCCACGGGAGATATCAAGCTCTTCCATAATCTCGTCCATAGAAAGTGACGTGGGTGAAATCATGAGCAATGCATGAATCTGAGCCATGGTTTTATTGATTCCCCATTTATTGCCCAGATCGCCCCAGGCGTCTAAAAATTTACTTTTTGCTTCTCTAAATTCCATAATTGAAAATATAGTACAAAGCTACTGACTTCAATAATAAATCAGAGTTAATTTCATTTTCTCTTCAAAAATAGAATGTTTTACCTTTACGACATGAAAGTATTGATCATAGGTCACGTCTGGCCAGAGCCCAGTTCATCTGCTGCGGGCAGCCGTATGTTACAAATTATTAATGTATTTGCAGAAGCAGGAGGAGAAGTTCATTTTGCCAGCACGGCACAACAGGGTGCCCGCTCTTATGAGCTGCAATCGTTGACCGTTAAAACACATGAGATAAAACTGAATGACAGTGGGTTTGACGCATTTGTAAAAGCCTTGAATCCAAAGGTGGTAGTATACGACCGCTTTATGGTCGAAGAGCAATTTGGCTGGCGCATTGCCGAAAACTGTCCTGACGCGCTGCGCATACTTGATACGGAAGATCTGCACGGCCTGCGAAATGCAAGGGCAGAAGCTTTAAAAAAGAAACAACCATCTACGAATGAGTATCTTATCAACGATACTGCAAAACGGGAAATCGCCAGTATATATCGTTGCGATCTTTCCCTAATCATATCTGAGGTGGAAATGGAATTGCTGCAGGGTTTTTTTAGTGTACCTAAAAGTTTGTTGCTTTATCTCCCGTTTATGGTTGAAAAAATAAGTGATGAGGAGGTTGCAGATTGGAAACCTTTTGAAGCGCGAACCGATTTTATGACCATCGGTAATTTTAAACATTTGCCCAATTATGACGGCGTGCTATATTTAAAAGAAGAAATCTGGCCGCTTATCAGGCAGAAACTCCCGCAAGCCGTGCTGCATATTTACGGCGCGTATCCTTCCGCCAAGGTAGAACAATTACAGAATAAAAAAGACGGATTCTTGATTCACGGGTATGTGGAGAATTCTCAGGAGGTCTTTAAAAATTCAAGGGTTTGCCTTGCCGCATTACGTATAGGTGCGGGACTTAAGGGCAAAATATTAGAAGCGATGCAATACGGAACCCCTTGTGTGACAACTTCCATAGGGGCAGAAGGAATGCAAGGTGATTTTGAGTTTAACGGGAGTATAGAAAATACGGCAGAAAACTTTGCAGCAGCTGCAATAACGTTGTATACCGAAGAAGAAAAATGGCAAAAAGCCCAGAAAAACGGTCAAAAAATAGTCAATAATCGATTTTTAGCGCAACATTGGTCACCTATTTTGAGGCAACATATAGAAGAATTGCAAAATAGTTTAGAAGCGCACCGGCTAAATAACTTTACGGGATCAATGCTAAGGCATCAATCCCTCCAGGCAACTAAATTTATGAGTAAATGGATTGAAGAAAAAAATAAAAGTTAAAAAGTGAAATTTCTTATTAACGGTTTCTTTTATTATCAAATCGCTGGGTTTGTAAAATGTTGAACCTTAAAAAAGGAACAGCGCCCAGAGAGAAAATAATCCCTGTAAACGCGGTAACAAAAAGATACCCCAGGAGGATCATTTCGTTGAATTCCCCGGTAAACAGCAGCCTTGCAGTAAAAAGCAAAGTAAGAAAAATGACCGCTCCGCCCACTACTTTATTGCGATCTGCATGTTGCTGTACCGCACCGCAAAAGAAACATTTTATTGATCTGTAATTGAGCCAGAAACTCTTAAGTACCTGCCAGAAACCGAGCTCATTCTTACATTTTTTACATGTATCCATTCTAAGGAAATTTTTAAGGAAGATAGCCCTTTATAAATCTATTTGTCTTAAATATAAGACAATTGTTACGCCATAATATTTAAACAGGGCTATCAGGCTTATTTGTCAAGCAATCCCGCTCTTTCTAAAAGCGCTTCTGGATTGGGTTCGCTGCCGCGGAAACGTTTATAAAGAACCATAGGATCTTCCGTTCCCCCTTGTGAAAGTACATGTTTTTTAAACTTATCCGCGATTTCCTTGTTAAAGATCCCATTTTCTTTAAAGTAGGCGAAAGCATCCGCATCAAGCACTTCTGCCCATTTATAGGAATAATATCCTGAAGAATAACCGCCCTGAAAAATATGCGAAAAGGAAGTGCTCATGCAGTTTTCCGCGACGTCGGGATAAAGTTTAGTATCTGCGAAAGCGGCATCTTCATGCGCTTGCACACTTTGAACATTGCCTGGGTCTATACCATGCCACGCCATATCAAGTTGGCCAAAACTGAGTTGTCGCAAGGTTTGTATCCCCTCCTGAAAGTTGGCCGCTTTTTTAATGCGCTCAATAAGTTGCATTGCGATTTTCTCACCAGTCTCGTAGTGTGTCGCAAAAAGGGCAAGCGCTTCTGGCTCATAGCACCAATTTTCTAAAATCTGGCTGGGAAGCTCCACAAAATCCCAATACACATTAGGACTTGAAAGGCTGGGATAAACCGTATCTGCCAGCATACCATGCAATGCATGACCAAACTCGTGAAAAAGTGTGGTTACTTCGTTGAACGTTAGCAGCGAAGGTGTTTTTGCGGTTGGTTTAGTAAAATTGCAAACAATGGAAATATGCGGGCGCTCGTTTTTTCCATCTTTTACCATTTGGGATTTGTATGAGGTCATCCACGCGCCGCCACGTTTGCCGGCACGCGGGTGAAAATCTGCGTAAAAAACCGCTATAAAAGCGTCATTTTCATCATAAACACGGTAGGTTTTAACGTCTTTATGGTATTTTTCGATGGAATCTACTTCTTTAAAATGTAATCCGTAAAGTTTTTCTGCTACGCTAAAAACGCCGTTGATGACATTTTTTAGCTCAAAATAAGGTTTCAGCTTTTCATCGTCGAGATCAAAAAGTTTTTGCTTTAGTTTTTCCGAATAATAAGCACTGTCCCATTTTTCTAAACGGTCAATCCCGTCCAGCTCTTTGGCAAAATTCTCCAGTTGGCTAAATTCACGCTCGGCAGCGGGTTTTGCTTTTTTCAGCATTTCATCCAGAAAATTCTCCACCTGCTGCGGACTTTTAGCCATGCGTTCTTCGAGAACGAAATGTGCATGGGTTTTATAACCCAGCAGAACCGCACGTTCCTGCCGTAGTTTTGCAATCTTTAGTACGTTTTCCTGATTATCAAGCGCGTCGCCATGAAAACCTTTTGCGCCAAAGGCAATGGAAAGTTCTTTGCGTAATTCCCTGTTTTCGGCATATTTCATAAACGGAATATAGCTGGGATATTCAAGGGTAATCACATAACCGGTTTTATCTTTTTCCTTAGCGGTCTGAGCAGCGCCTTCTTTAGCGTATTCAGGAAGTCCGGCAAGGTCTTTTTCATCGCTGAGGTGCAGTTCGTATTTATTGGTTTCAGCCAAAACATTTTCACCAAAACTGAGCTTTAATTTAGAAAGTTCAGCGTCAATTTCGCGCAAGCGGGATTTTTTATCTTCCGGAAGGTTTGCTCCATTGCGTGAAAAGCCTTTGTATTTTTTGTCCAACAAGGTGCCTTGTTCAGGAGTGAGCTCCAGGTTTTTACGATCGTCGTAAACTGCTTTTACTCTTTTAAACAAAGCTTCATTAAGTGTAATATCGTTTGAAAATTCAGAAAGTTTTGGGGAGATTTCCTGTGCTATTTTTTGAATTTCCTCGTTGGTTTCTGCGCTGTTTATATTGAAAAAAATGCTGGTCACGCGCTCCAGTTGGTACCCTGCGTAGTCAAGGGCCTCAATGGTGTTTTCAAAAGTGGGCGCATCAGGATGGTTCACGATGGCATCAATTTCCTCTCGAGCCTTTTCTATCGCAGCTTCTATCGCAGGTTGATAATCTTCGGTTTTTATTTGAGAAAAAGGAGCTTCGTTAAAAGCCTCCATTAGTATATTCGACATGTATTTTAGATTTTATGGTGAAAATATCTTTGTCGCTTCGAGTGTTTTAATTGAAGCGACAGCGGAAATTAAAAATGTATCGAGAAGTGTTTTTGAATCAATTCGTTTTGTGAAAAATAATTCCGTTGTGAAAGAGTTCTCGATACACGCTCCTACCGTCGCGCACTCGAACTGACTTCGCTTATAAATGGAAATAAACGCCAGGAGATGCCCAAAATTGATTCAAAAAAAGGTCAAAACCTGGTCAATTTCATCCTAATTCAGCTATTTTTCAAGGATTCTGCCCCTTCAATAACCTTATTCTTTAATCCATCTTTATAATCCACGATTTTCTGCTGGATTTCTTTGTTGGAAGCACCCAAAATCTGTGCCGCGAGTATCCCTGCATTTTTGGCACCATCGAGGGCAACGGTCGCAACGGGCACTCCGCCCGGCATCTGTAAAATAGAAAGCACAGAATCCCAACCGTCAATTGAATTCCTCGATTTTACCGGCACACCAATCACGGGAAGCGGGGAGAGGGATGCAATCATACCCGGCAAATGTGCTGCACCCCCGGCACCGGCGATAATAACCTGTATGCCGCGTTCGTGCGCATTTTTACCATAATCGAAAAGTTTTTCGGGCGTACGGTGAGCAGAAACGATATCTACTTCGGTCTGGATTCCAAATTCTTTTAAAACATCAATAGCGTCCTGCATTACCGGCAGATCGCTTGTACTTCCCATGATTATTGCTACGCTCATTTTATTATTATTTATTCCCCCCAGCCCCCGAAGGGGGAGCTTATAAGGGGGGCGGTTATATGTTTTTAAAAATTCATCTCAGTTGAGAACATTAAGCGTTGATCCCCCCTTCGGGGGTTAGGGGGATTTTTAGGGGGACGACACCACCTTAATCGTCCCTTTTACTTTCTCGGCGATCTTCCTAGCTTCGGACAGGTCTTTGTTTATTATCGTAACGTGCCCCATTTTCCGGAAGGGACGCGTGATTTTTTTACCGTAGATATGCGGGGTCACACCGTTCATGGCCAGGATTTCTGCGATGTGTTTGTATTCTACCTGTCCTTCGTGGTTTTCTGCACCCACGAGATTTACCATGACGGCGCCAACTTTACTATCCGTATTTCCCAGTGGGAGGTTCAATATCGCACGGAGGTGGTTTTCAAACTGACTGGTAAAACTTCCCTCTATGCTATAATGGCCGCTGTTGTGCGGTCTCGGCGCAACTTCGTTTACCAGTATCTCATTCTCTTCGGTCTGAAAAAGCTCTACCGCGAGCAATCCCACATGCTCAAAGGCTTCGGAAACATTCTTGGCAACTTCCCGCGCTCTTTTTGCTACTTTGTCAGAAATTCTGGCGGGGCAGATCACATATTCTACTTGATTGGCCTCCGGGTGAAATTCCATTTCTACAACAGGATACGTTTTAACCTGGCCTTCTGCATTGCGTACCACGATAACCGCAAGTTCGTTTTTAAAAGAAATCAGGTTTTCGGCAAGACAGACTGTATCTGGCAATTCCTGGAGGTCTGTTTCTTTCCTGACGATCTTTACGCCTTTGCCGTCATAACCGCCCTGGGTGCTCTTCCAGACAAAAGGAAGTTCGATTTTACGCGATTTGATGTCTTTTTTAAGCGCTTTTAGGTCATTATATACCGAAAAGGGCGACGTGGGGATGTTTTTTTCCGTATAGAAATTCTTCTGTATCCCTTTGTCCTGAATCACGCGCAAAGTTTGCGGACTAGGATAAACGGTCACTCCTTCTGCCTGCAGTTTTTCAAGCGCATCTACGTTTATGGTCTCGATCTCAAAGGTGAGCACGTCCACTTTTTTCCCGAAGTTGTAAACGGTATCAAAATCCTGTAAACTGCCCTGCTCAAAATGGTTGCAGGCAAAGCGTGAAGGCGCTTCTGCGCTGGGATCGAGAACGTGGGTTTGTATATCAAATTTTCGGGTTTCCTGCAACAGCATTTTACCGAGCTGGCCGCCTCCCAGAATCCCAAGTTTAAAATCCGTAGAAAAATAATGTCTCATTTTTAGCCGATTTTTAGGCAAAAACGGGTTGTTTTTGTCCGTTTTTTAATCGGGACAAAGGTACTTGTTTAACGTGAAATTATGGGGTTTTATAGGCCTAAAAGCGATCTATGTATTTTCTGCAAAGCAATATTGTGTATCTTCGCCAAAACCCAACCTTCACTGATTATGATACGATTAAATGACCTTTCGTTTGAAGAATCTATTTCGGAAAAGACAATAACCGAAGCGATTGAAAAGATTTCGGTTGAGATCAATGCGGCTTATGCCGGTAAATCCCCCATTTTTATGGTGGTGCTCAATGGTGCATTCCGCTTCGCGTCAGAATTAATCAGTAGATTTGAAGGCGATTGCCGTGTGGAATTTGTAAAAATGAGTTCGTACGATGGTACAGAAAGTACCGGTGAGGTCCTGACGCACATGGCGCTGGATTTTGACCTGGAAGATCAGGAAATTATAATCGTGGAAGACATTGTAGACAGCGGCAACACGCTAGAGAAGTTGGTCAATATGATCGCCGGCGGCGGCATTGCAAATTATAGTATCGCCACCCTTTTCTTTAAGCCTGAAGCTTACACTAAAGAATATAAAATACATTACGCCGGCCTGGAAATCCCGAATGATTTTATCGTGGGTTATGGCCTTGATTACAACGGTTTGGGGCGTAACCTCAATGCAATTTATAAACTAAAAAAAACCGACTAATGACAAATCTGGTATTGTTTGGCCCTCCCGGAGCCGGGAAGGGGACACAAGCAGAAATCCTTAAGAAAAAATTCAATCTTGTGCACATTTCAACCGGAGATGTGTTTCGGTACAATATAAAGAACGAGACAGAACTGGGCACGCTGGCAAAATCCTTTATGGATAAAGGGCAGCTGGTGCCTGATGAAGTGACCATTAAAATGCTCAATGCCGAAGTCGAGAAAAATGTGGGGGCAAAGGGTTTTATCTTTGATGGTTTTCCGCGTACCACCGCGCAGGCGCAGGCGCTTGACGAACTTTTAGCCAGTAAAAATACCGAGGTTGCGGCAATGATCGCTCTTGAAGTTGAAGACAAAATTTTGATCTTAAGATTGTTGGAGCGCGGTAAAACCTCAGGTAGAAAAGATGACGCAGATGAGGCTGTAATTACCAATAGAATCGCCGTTTATTATAAAGAAACTGCTATTTTAAAGGATTACTACGAGAAACAGGATAAGTATTATGGTGTTGATGGAGAGGGTGATGTCAAAGATATTACCGTTAGATTAGCCACTGTAATTGAGGGGCTTTAAAATTATTTTAGCCAGGATTTATAATTTTCAGTATCAAAAAAGAGTGAGATGACCGAAGGCAATTTTGTTGATTATGTAGTAATGCACGTTACTTCTGGTAATGGTGGAGCGGGATCAGCGCACCTGCGACGCGAGAAGTTTGTGACAAAAGGTGGTCCTGACGGTGGTGATGGAGGCCGTGGCGGTCATGTTATCGCGCGTGCCACTTCAAATATGTGGACGCTTTTGCACCTTAAGTTCAAGCGCCACCTGAGGGCAGAGCATGGTTCAAACGGTGGTAAGCAGACCAGTACCGGCGCAGAAGGAGCAGATTCTTATATAGAAGTGCCCCTGGGTACCGTGATACGCGATACGGAAACTACGGAAATACTAAAAGAACTTACCGAAGAAGGTGAGGAATATATTATTGCGGAAGGTGGAATGGGCGGCCGTGGAAATTCACACTTCAAATCTTCCACAAATCAAACCCCACGATACGCCCAGCCCGGTATGGAAGGCCAGCAGGTTGATGTGACCATTGAGCTCAAAATTTTAGCAGATGTAGGCCTGGTAGGTTTCCCCAATGCAGGGAAATCCACACTGCTTTCCGTGATCACCGCGGCTAAGCCAAAAATTGCCAACTATGAGTTTACCACATTAAAACCTAATCTGGGTATTGTAGAATACCGCGAGTTCAAAACCTTTGTCGTGGCGGATATCCCCGGGATTATTGAGGGCGCTGCGGAAGGAAAAGGGCTGGGGCACCGCTTTTTGCGCCATATAGAACGCAATTCTACATTGCTTTTTATGATCCCGGCAGATGCTAAGGATATTGGTGAGCAGTATGGTATTTTGCTCAACGAACTTGAAAAATACAATCCTGAACTGCTGGATAAAGACAGGCTGATCGCGATCACAAAAAGTGATATGCTTGATGAAGAACTCAAAGCAGAACTGGCCAAGGAACTCGATAAAAGCCTTCCCATAACCTATTTGTTTATCTCTTCCGTAGCTCAAAAAGGGCTTACCGAATTGAAGGATAAACTCTGGGAAATGCTGAACAAAAAAGGTTCAGATAGCAATTAAAAAGTCAAAAAACAGGTAAAATGGTTGGTTTTCAGCTCTTTTCCTCCATATAATACCTTGATTTGCGACTTTTTAAAGTTTTGTGCTGAAACTAAATGCTTTGTTTTTCCGTTATCTTACAAAGAAAAAGAACGATGAAAACTATCTATTTACTTTTGCTTCTAGGAACGCTGGCTTCTTGTGGAGGCATAAAAGTGGCATACGATTACGATGAGCAGGCCAATTTTGAAATGTTCAAAACCTATAATTACATCCAAGAGATGCAAGCAGGCATGAACCAGCTGGATCTCAACCGGCTCATGAAAGCAACGGATAGTATACTCCAAAACCGGGGCTATACGCTTAGTGAAAACCCAGATTTGCTGATTGATGTTTCTAGTGATCAGTATGAACAAGCTTCCAGGAATACACTGGGAATTGGCGTGGGCAGCGGCGGCGGAAATGTAGGTGTAGGCGTGGGCGGCGGGATTCCGCTGGGCGGTCGTGAACTGCACCGGACCATTACCATAAATCTGGTCAATGCAGAAAAAGATGCGCTCATCTGGCAGGCAGTTAGTGATAGCAATGTGAAATTAAAAGCGAATCCACAACAGCGCCAGGCGTATTTTATGAAATTGATGGAAAAAGTTTTTAAAAAGTTCCCTCCACAAAATTGACCATTTCAACACGTATTGATTTTCAGTTGAATAGTGGCGTGTTTTTTGTTTAGCTTTGGTGCAATCTCCCAACCACTTATGAAAAATCTTTTTTTGTTTTTTTTGCTTCCTATCGTAATGACTGCTCAGAGCACCACTTTGAGCAAAGCAGAAGCTTACTTTGATCAAGGTAAATATAATGAAGCCAAACCCCTTTTTCAGCACTATTTAGAAACGCATCCAGATCATAGGGAAACACGTGAATATTTAGGGGATATTGCTTCAAATAATAAGGACTGGGATACAGCTATTTCATTTTACAAAGACCTTGTTGAAGAAAAAGATAAAAACGCAAATTATCATTTTAAGTACGGTGGGGCCTTGGGTATGAAAGCTCTTTCTCTAAGCCGCATCCGTGCATTGACGTACATAGGCGATATAAAGGAACATTTTACCGCTGCTGCGAATCTTGACCCTAAACACATTGAAACGCGGTGGGCACTCATTGAACTTTACCTGCAACTGCCCGGTATTTTAGGCGGAAGTACTTCAAAAGCGAAGACGTATGCAGATGAACTTCAGCAAATTTCAGAAGTAGACGGTTATCTTGCAAAAGGATATATAGAAGAGTACGATGAAAACGAAGAAGCGGCCGAAAAATATTACAAGCAGGCCATTGAAATAGGTGGTTCACCACATACCTATGAGAAGCTGACCACTTTCTATGAAAAAAATGACCGCCCCGAGGCGGCGATTAAAACTGCCGAAAAATCCCTGGAAAAGCACCAGCGTAATTTGCTCAATTATCAAATAGGCAAGATAGCGGCAGAGTACGATATGGAGCCTCAACTGGGGATAACATGTTTGCAGAATTATATAACAAACCACAGTTACAAAGATGGCGTGCCCACGCAATGGGCGTATTACCGTCTGGCACAGATTTACCGAAACCTGGGCAATAAGAACCTGGCACTTGAATATATTGATAAAGCTATCGCTACGAGCCCTGATTTTGAAGAAGCCATTGCTATTAGGGCAGATATACGCAATCTTTAAGGTACAAATCCATTCTTTTTTCTGAATTTTACCAAAAGATAGACGCCGCAAGAATCTTGTCGTGATATCTTTTTCCTGATAAGTAAACCTTCCAAAAATATCCCATGCGCATACATTTTATAGCTATAGGTGGCAGTGCAATGCACAATCTGGCCCTAGCCCTTCATGATAAGGGTGATGAGGTTACGGGTAGTGACGACGCTATTTTTGAACCGTCAAAATCAAGACTTGCTAAAAGCGGACTCCTACCCGAAGAAATGGGTTGGTTTTCAGCGAAGATAGACAAAGGTCTGGACGCGGTGATTCTGGGCATGCACGCTAAGGCAGATAATCCAGAACTGATACATGCGCAAAATCTTGGGGTAAAAATTTATTCCTACCCAGAATTTATCTACGAGCAGTCCAAAAATAAAACACGGGTGGTCATAGGAGGTTCCCATGGTAAGACCACGATCACCTCCATGATATTGCACGTATTGCATTATCATGATCGCGCGGTGGATTTTCTTATTGGTGCCCAGTTGCAGGGATTTGATAATATGGTACATCTTACGGAAGAAAACGATTTTATCCTGCTGGAAGGTGACGAATACTTGTCCTCGCCCATAGATCGTAGGCCGAAATTTCATCTTTACAAACCTAATATTGCCCTTTTAAGCGGTATCGCCTGGGATCATATCAATGTTTTCCCTACCTATGAAAACTATGTAGAGCAATTTGAAATTTTTGCAGAATCTATTGCGCACGGTGGAATCCTGGTTTACAACGAAGAAGATCCAGAGGTCAAGAGAATAGCCGAAGCCGCTCAGGCACCCACCAGAAAACACCCTTACCACACTCCGGAATATACTATAGAATCTGGCAAAACCCTTTTAGAAACTCCAGAAGGGCCTATGCCCATCGCTGTTTTTGGGGCTCATAATCTCAATAACCTGGCCGGGGCAAAATGGATCTGCCAGCATATGGGTATTGACGAGGAAGATTTTTATGAAGCGATAAGCAGTTTTGAAGGAGCGTCAAAACGATTGGAAAAAATAGGGGAAACGGCTAAAAATGTTGCTTTTAAGGATTTTGCCCATTCCCCAAGCAAGGTAAAAGCGACCACAGAGGCGGTAAAAGAACAATTCCCTGATCGAAAACTGATCGCGTGTTTAGAACTGCATACCTACAGCAGCCTTAATGCGGAATTTTTAAAACAGTATAAGGGCGCCCTCGACGCCGCTGAGGAAGCTGTTGTTTTCTATTCGCCAGATGCCGTAGAAATCAAAAAGCTGAAAAGTATCAACAAAGAGCAAATTGCAAAAGCTTTTGAACGGGAAGATCTAATTATTTATACAGATCCAGAGGCGTTTAAAGAGTACCTTTTCGGAAAGAAATTAAATAATTCCACACTTTTATTGATGAGCAGTGGCAACTATGGAGGGCTTGATTTTGATAAAGTTCAGGGAATCCTATAAGTTTTACAAAGATTAAAAAAGCGGATTTGCAGCGTATTGAATCATATAGTTAAACCCCAAATTGCCTAAAATGGTGATCCAGGTGTTTATACTGCATCTTGCCTACTTGTTCTGGAGTAAACTGACCAAAAACGGGGTGCTTTGGCCATTTTTCCCGACTTTTCTTATTATGAAATTCCTTAAGCAGTTTTAAAATAGCGTTTTTTTCTTCTGAAAAACCCTTCTCTTGCTCAACTTTAAAAGTTTTAGGAGTCGTCATTCCCCTGGGCCAGGATTTATCATTGTACATCATTTTCTTGAAAAACCATTTTGCCACTAAGTTGCTTTTAAGCCCATAGTCCTTTTTTCCCAGAGCGATTTCCAGAGGTTTTTGACAATGGTGCAGCGTTTGCGCGACGGTCATTTTGCCCCATTGCGGTTTGCTGTCTATATTAAGAAGGGTCAACCTGTTTTTGATCTGATCATAAATTTTATCCTCTAAAAGATTTTCCATCGTATTTCTTGTTATTTAATTGGAGAAATTATGTCGTTTTTCAGCTAAAAATCAGTAGAAATAAGTCATTTTTAATGGTAAATATCTGTTTTTGACGAATTTCTATGCAGCTTATCTTGTTCGGCAAAGCATTACAAAACAAGTTGTTATATTTGGCCAAACTATGAAGCAACCTCCCGAAAAATTTTCGATTAAAAATTGGTCTGAAGATGACCGGCCACGGGAGAAGTTGCTGCAGAAAGGTAAGGCGCATTTAAGCAACGCAGAACTGCTCGCGATTTTAATTGGTTCCGGTAACCGTGAAGAAAGCGCGGTCGCTCTGAGCAAAAGGATCTTAGCTTCGGTAGATAACAATTTGAACGAATTAGGGAAAACATCCATTGCGCAGCTTATGAAATTTAAAGGTATAGGGGAGGCCAAGGCAATAAGCATTTGTGCAGGTCTTGAACTGGGCCGAAGACGTCGCGCCGAAGATGCCTTGGAACTTAAAAAAGTAAGTGGAAGCACTTCTGCCTTTGAAATTCTACAACCGGTACTGGGTGAACTTCCCCACGAAGAATTCTGGATCATTTACCTCAACAACAACCATAAGGTCATACAGATGAACCAGCTTAGCAAGGGCGGGATCACAGGAACACTCGTAGATGTGCGCTTGATGTTGCGCCGTGCACTAGAAGTGGGTGCGGTGGCTTTGATTCTAGCGCACAACCATCCCTCTGGTACCCTGAAGCCAAGCCAGGCAGACAAGAACCTAACGGCGAAGTTGACCACGGCCTCTGCGGCCTTGGACATAAAAGTTCTCGATCATCTCATTGTTACTGAAAAGGCTTATTTTAGCTTTGCAGATGAAGGTCTTCTTTAATGTAGTTTTACCGCTGCAATATTAACCCGCGCATACCATGCTTTTAGTATATACCACTAAAATAACGCCCAGGCTTACTTATGTTTTTAAACATATCTGTACGCGTATCCTTCAGGTGCCAGTAAAATTTACCACGGCTGTTGATGAATTTATAGTACATGATAGCCTAAAACTTTCCTACGCAAATAAAGCGCTGGGGAATGAACTTCATATAAAAAGCAGGGAAGTACTTTTTGAACAGGGAATCACGGATATGGAAATTAAAGTGAAGCCTTGGGATGATACCATGTGTTTTTTTGCGACTGGTAGCAGCGGGGAATTGCCTTTTGATATTTTTGGGGCCGCTTTTGTACTTCTGAGCAGATATGAAGAATTTTTACCGCATGTAAAAGATGTTGAAGGCCGTTTCCCGGCCACTGAAAGTCTTGGTTATCAGAATGACTTTCTGGATCAGCCGGTGGTAGATATCTGGGCCTTTAAATTTCGGGACCTGCTGGAAGAGCGCTTTCCCGATTTTAAATGGAAAGAACGCAGCTTTGCCATTGAGCCTATAATAGATATAGAACAGGCGTATGAACTTTACCAAATAGGGATCATGCGGGAGTTGGGCGGTGTCTTTCGGGATATTTTTCGGTTTAGGTTTAAAAATTTATTGCTGCGTATACAGGTCAATCTTGGCCTTCGAAAAGATCCTTACGATACTTTTAGTTGGCTTATCAATGTTCAGAAAAATGCACAGCATAGTTTTGTTTATTTTTTTCAGGTAGGGGACTATTCCACCTTTACGCGTAATGTACGTTATAATAAGAGGGGGTTTAGGGAACTTATTAAAATGATGGGGGATTACGCTCCCATAGGCGTGCTTTTCTCGCGGGAAGCGTTAGATAAAGGGGAGCAAATGAAAAAAGAGAAAAAACGTATTGAAGGTATAACCAATAAGCCTTTAAAGGCCGTGCGCTGCACGAGTCATATGGGAATGCTCATTGATAATTACCGAGAAATGATACAACAGGAAGTGGAGAATGACTATTCTATGGGATATCCTGACCTGTTAGGTTTTAGAGCGGGAACCTGTACTCCTTTTCTCTATTATGATCTGGATTATGAAAGTCCCACGCCTTTATTGATACATCCTATTTGCGCACAATCGGGCGTTTTTGAACAACATAATTTACAGGAGAAAGAACTCAACGCGTCGCTGGATACATTCTTTAGGATGCAGGAATATACAAAACAGGTCAACGGTACTTTTGTGTTCAGTTTTAAAAATAAGTCTTTTACGGGGAATGGCCAGGATGAAGGACAGTGGAAGAATTTCTTTAAAGAACTTGTGCATGAGTAAATTGACTAATATCAAGCATATTTTTTTTGATCTGGACCATACGTTGTGGGATTTTGACAAAAACTCTGAACTTGCCTTTAAACATATATTTGAAAAAAACAATATTGCGGTACCACTCCATGAATTTCTTGAAGTGTACAAACCGATAAATTTCAGGTATTGGAAATATTACCGAGAGTCAAAAATCACAAAGGAAAAATTACGCTACGGCAGGCTGAGCAATAGCTTTTCAAGTTTGGGTTTTGGGATTGACAAGCATATGATCGACAAATTATCTGAAGACTATATCACGCACTTGCCAGATAATAACCATCTTTTTGAGGGAACATACGATCTGCTTTCAGAACTTTCAAAAAATTATAATTTGCACATTATTACCAATGGTTTTGAAGAAGTACAGCACCTAAAGCTAAAGAGGTCTAAAATAGATTGCTTTTTTCAAACCATTACCACGAGTGAATCTGTGGGTGTTAAAAAACCAGACCCTCGAATTTTTAATTTTGCACTAGCTCAGGCGGGTGCCTCTATAGAGAACAGCCTTATGATAGGGGATACCTACGAGGCAGATATTCTGGGAGCCCGTGCGCTTGGCATAGAAACCATCCTTTTTAATTACCACTTAGCAGAGGCTCAGGAGGGTGATAGGGTCGTGATGCGACTTCTGGAAATACTGGAACATATCTGACAATATGAGCCTGTTTTTTACGTTTTTCTTTAATCCAACCCTAACTTTATATGCTATTTTATAAAATTACTAAAATCCTTGTGCTTGCCGGCCTGGTGGTATCTGCCACCAGCTGCGTAAAAGATCAGGATTTTGATCAGGCAGATGCCATTGCTGTCACTCCAGAACTTGAAGCTGATCTTGTATATCTTAAACTTACCCAGGATAATTTCCTGAACAGTAATGGAGAAGTTGAGGTAAGTTTTGTTAGCCAGACTACAGACCTAAAATTTTTGCGCGATGGTTTTGTACAAAATGACCTGACCCGAATAGACTTCACGTTCAATACAGAAAATTCCTTTAGACAATCATTTAATACCGTAATAACTTTTTTGAATGAAAATGGGGATCCCACGTATGAGTTCACCTTTTTTGTTCCTTCCGCAGATGCTGATGGCGTTCCAGTTAATGCTACACATGTGGAAGTCATTCAAGGTGAAGACCTAGAACTATTTAAAGATGCGTTACGCTTACAGGTAGGCTCATCAATAATATTAAGCGAGTCTCCCATTAAGGGAGAACTGAATTTTGAATCAAAAGCACGCCTGTATTTTGAATTTAACTAGACTTTTTTGCTGTTTTTGGGGCCTTTTTACCGGTTTTACCTGTTGGGGTCAGAATATTCAGCTTTATAATGCAGATTATTTGCCACAATCGTTATTGATGAACCCGGGCGTAGAAGTTGAGTATGACTACCATTTTGGTATTCCCCTTTTATCGGGGATTCATGCAGGTTTCGGTAGTACGGAAATCACTGTAAACGATATTTTTAGAAATGATCCTTCCACAACGATCAACGATCGGATAGAGCAGGCCATATCCTCGGTTTCCAGAAATGATTATTTTAGCGTGGATCAACACCTTGAAATCCTAAGTGCTGGATGGCGCAACCGGAAAGGCAATTATCTTTCTGCCGGCTGGTACCAGGAGACCAATGTGATAGCTTATTTTCCCAAAGACCCGGCAATTTTGGCTTATGAGGGCAATTCAGGTAACCTGGGGAAATCTTTTGATCTTGGGGACCTCTCTGCGCGCGGCGAAGTAGTTTCCGTATTGCATTTCGGCATCAATAAAAGGGTGTCAAAAAACCTGAGTATAGGAGGTAGGGCAAAAATATATTCTAGTATGTTCAACGCTACTAGCACTGGTAATAAAGGTCTTTTTTCAACGACACGTACCCCTGATGGAAACAATATTTTTCGCCATAATTTGAGGGGATTGGATGCGAGTTTTAAAATGTCTGGTGTTGAAGACTTCAGGGACCTTGAAACCAGTGATGTGATTTCCAGTTCACTTTTTGGTGGGAATTATGGCCTGGGTGTTGATGTAGGCTTTAGTTATAAACTAGATCGACAGTGGCAATTAACGGCTAGTCTTGTAGATCTGGGCTTTATATTTCATAGTAATAAGACACGGGAGATCTACGCCAATGGTAATTATGAGTTTGACGGTATTGGCTTTATTTACCCCACCGTAACCGAACCAAATGACGAACCCCCTTATTACGATCAGTTGGTAAATGATTTTAAGGCTAATGTATCTTATGGTAACGAGACAGATATAACCTATACTACCATGAGGCCTTTAAAATTTTACTCCTCTCTGGAGTACCGTTTTGGAGAGTCAACAGGGTTTACCTGTTTGCGTCCCAGTGACAATAGTTACAGGTTTCGTACAGGGCTCACCCTTTTTGCCATAAACAGACCGCGATTGCCACAGGCATCGCTCACCGGGTATTTTGATGCTAGATTGCTAAACTTCTTACATACTAAAGTTACCTATACGGTAGATCCTTATACGGCAACTAATTTGGGTTTTTTAGTTTCTGCACAAATAGCGAAATTTAACCTTTATATCTCAGCAGATAATATGCTGGGTTATGAAAACCTTGCAAAAAGTAATACTATTGCCTTTCAATTTGGGATGCAGTTTGTATTTAATTCTAAAAAATAAAACATGAAGAACATAATTATATTTTGTGGAGCGTTATTTCTGACTTTACAGGCAAAGGCGCAGGATTTAAATGCTTATAAGTACGTAATTGTACCGCAGCAATTCAGTTTTCAAAAAGAGCCCAACCAGTATAAAGTGAATCAGCTCACTAAGTTTTTATTCAAGAAATATGGTTTTGATGCTTATTTAGTGGGTGAAACCTTACCGCTTGATGCCAATGCAAATGGTTGTAATACCCTTAATATGGAGGCTGAAGCAGGTGGTTTTTTAGGAACGAACCTAACCTATACCCTGGCCAACTGTAGGGGCGAAGTTGTTTATACATCACCTGAGGGAAAGAGCAAGATCAAACAGTACGAGGGCGCTTATAATGAAGTCATGCGTGAAGCAATGACAGGTCTTGAAGAATTGGGTTATGTTTATTCTGACGAAGTGCTTCCCATGAAAGATACAAGGCAAAGCAATGTGCTGGCAAAAGGAGATACCGAAACAAATAATGCTGCCAAAAATGGAATAAATACTACGGAAAAGACTGTGGTAGTTAGTGCAGTACCTCAGACTTCAAAAAATCCCAAAGTATCTACTTCACAAGCAACAGAGAACAAAGCCAAAATTACGCAGGTTCAAAATCCAAAAACCACCCAAAACGCAACAAAATCTTCGGAAAATAAGCCAAAAAATACCGTAATAAGGGAGATTTATAAAAGTATGGATGGAAGTTATATTTTAAAACGAACAGCTGCCGGTTTTGACTTTTACGAAGGCGAATCAAAAATAGGGGAGGCGCGTAAAACTTCCGCAGGGTCTTATCTGGTCACTACCACAGAATTTGTGGGCATAGGGAGTTTGAACGACGATATTTTTACCGTTGAGCGGGAAATAAAAGGAGTAGATGGCCTAATAAAAATGGAGTTTAAGGCGGCAGATCAATAGCCGTATTTATCCTTCCATCGGGATTTTAAGAATTTTCTGATTCCTTCTTCTCTTGGGTTGTCGCTGGGATCATAAAAAGTGGTTCCCTTGATTTCTTCGGGCATAAATTCCTGATTTACAAAATTGCCCTGGCCATCGTGGGAATATTTGTATTCTTCACCATAACCCAGATCTTTCATGAGTTTAGTGGGTGCATTTCTCAAGGCAATGGGAATAGGTAAATCACCGGTCTGCTTCACGAGTTGTTGCGCCTTATTTATTGCCATATAGGCAGCGTTGCTTTTTGCAGAGGTAGCCAGATATGTTACACACTGGCTCAAAATAATGCGTGCTTCCGGGTAACCTATGGTCGTTACGGCCGCAAAACTGTTATTTGCTATTACAAGTGCCGTGGGATTGGCATTTCCTATATCTTCCGAAGCTAAAATAATGAGTCGGCGGGCTATGAATTTTACATCTTCACCACCTTCTATCATACGGGCGAGGTAATACACTGCCGCATTGGGGTCACTCCCACGTATCGATTTTATAAATGCCGAAATGATGTCATAGTGTTGTTCACCGGTCTTGTCATAAAGAACAGTGTTTTGTTGTACTTTGTTAAGTACCATTTTATTGGTAACCACAACCTTTTCTGAAGTTTCGCTGGTAATGATAAGTTCAAAAATATTGAGCAGTTTCCTGGCATCTCCACCACTCAACCTTAAGAGTGCCTGAGTTTCCTTAAGTTCAATTTGTTTTTTTGAGAGAATGGAATCCTGCTCTATGGCCCGGTTCAAGAGGTTTTTAAGATCTTCTACAGAAAATGGTTTCAGTACATATACCTGACAGCGTGAAAGCAAAGCGGGGATTACCTCAAAACTGGGATTTTCGGTGGTGGCGCCTATGAGTGTTACCCATCCTTTTTCTACTGCTCCCAGCAAAGAATCCTGCTGTGATTTGCTAAAACGATGAATCTCATCAATAAACAGCAACGGGTTTTTCTGCGTGAACAATCCGCCAGAATTTTTCGCCTTATCGATCACTTCCCGAACATCTTTTACGCCACTACTTATCGCGCTGAGCGTGTAAAAGGGTCGCTTTGATTCTTCGGCTATGATAGTGGCGAGCGTTGTTTTGCCCACTCCCGGAGGTCCCCATAAAATGATAGATGGCAAGATCCCTTTCTTTATAGAGCTAGTGAGGGCGCCTTCGCGGCCCACAAGGTGCTCCTGGCTTAAATAATCTTCTAGCGTCTTGGGCCGTAAGCGTTCTGCTAATGGTGCATTCATTTGTCAAAATTATTTAAATTATAGCAGCCTATGACAAACTTTCGGCATTTCTTTTTTGGTCACGTTATTGCAAAGGAAAACGTATGAAGTCGCATTCAGAAACAAACCATTTTAAATTTAGCTTAACGGTACTTGCGTACCCTCTGGCCCTTGTTTTTGTGATGCTCATTGTTTTCTGGTATGAACTTCGTTTTCATGAGAACTTCACTCCTCATGGTATTATGCCCAGGACGTTCTCTGGCCTTCAGGGTATATTGTTTTCTCCATTTATACATGCCACGCTACAGCATTTGTACAATAACAGTATTCCATTTATAGTGCTTACCGGTGGTCTTTTTTACTTTTACCGGGCGGTCGCGGGCAAAGTTTTTGTGCTTTTGTTCCTCTTCTCTGGTATAGGTACTTGGATTATTGGCAGGGAGTCTTATCATATAGGGGCAAGCGGAATCGTTTACGGTCTTGCTGCTTTTTTGTTTTTTAAAGGAATTTGGTCTGGATATTACCGCCTTATCGCGTTCTCCTTAATTGTTATATTTCTTTACGGAAGCCTGGTCTGGGGCACCATGCCGCTGGATCCTGGCATGAGTTGGGAAGGGCATCTTTCCGGTTTTGCAAGCGGATTGTTCCTAGCTTATTTTATAAGGCAAAAAATACCAAAACCAGTTAAATACGAATGGGAAAACCCCGATTTTAATGCAGAAAACGATGATTTTCTACGGCATTTTGACAAGGATGGAAATTTTATAGAGTTCCTTCCCGAAGAAGAAGAAGATACTATTGAGGATGTGACGTCAAGAGTTGAAGAAGAAAATATTAATGACTTGAAATAATTTATTATTTTCCTGCTTTTACGCGAAACGTTTTCTTGACCTCGATTTTTTCTCCAGAAGCTTTATAACCAGTTATGCAAATTTCAAAGAGCCCTTCTTTATCTGAAGTATAAAATGTAATTTCCTGAGGTTCATTTGTAATTTTTAAATAGGGGTCCCAGTAAAGTTGTGTTCTGTAATCTGGAATTCGGCTAGAAATGGTTGGGTTTCGGCTGTTTTTTACCCTAAATTCATTATTTTTCTCCGGACTTTTTAACTCAAAATTCAGCGTATTAGGGCTGTTTTCTGGCAATTTAAAGTCATTTTTCTTGGTGGATAGGGCAATAATTCCGCTAAAGATTTTTGGTCCGTAGCGGTATTGTTGGGCCACTACATCAATATAGTTTACACGCGCTGGATTTAAATTAGCCACCAACGAAAAATCCTGAATTTGAATTCCGTCTATCAATACCAGTGGGTCCAGCCTGTCAAGTGCATCGCTTGTAACTTGTTTTTCATTGTAAACAAGCAAGCGGGTGCCTTCTGGATCTAAACGCATCGCTGCGGTTTTTATAACTTCAATAAATGTTTCATGCATGCTTTTAAACAAGGTGAAATCTTCAAGAATGTATCGCGTGGCAAAAGGATGGTAAAAAGGTGGCTGCTGTATGCTGTCTTCTGGATTTTCTTCTTGAATTTCTTTATAAGCATTTTCAATTTGCAGATCAATACTTTGCTGGGTAATCCAGTCTTTTAGGGCGGGATTCAGAATTACGTTTTTAAAATTTATTGTTTCAGGTAAGTGGGGTATCGTCTTATCTAGCGTAATCGTATATTCCTGGGGGGATTCCAGAACCTGTAAGGTACTTTCTGCTGTAGAATAGGGTTGATCTATTAAAAAACTAAATCTTCCATCTTCCTGAGTACTGGTTATTTTAAAAAGATAGTCTCTACCAGGAATAGTTAGGGAAACCAGCAGCGGGCTTTGTTTTGACGTTATATTTGGAGAAATGGTTCCACTTATTATTTCGCCCTTGAGTTCTTTGGGATAAGTCCTAAAGGTTGGTTCTGGGTCCACGAATGTGGCAGGTACTTTTTTAGTGGTTTGTGCTTCGGGCAATTGCCGAACGGAGACAAGATAATTCCCATCAAAGTGGGCTGTTTTTATATTTATTTTTAACTGCACTTTTTCACGGGGAGAAAATATCTGTGCGTTGATACCCAAATTTATGGGACTGTTTTCAAGAACAATCTGCGTTGCCGGAGGTTTCAAATTTAGTCTAAAGGCATTCCCTGATACTGTTGATAATTTAGCCTGTTCTAGTGGAAAAAAAGGATTTATAATCAATATATCCTTACTGAAGAAGGAATTTTTTCCTTTGTTCTCAGACGATAAAGTATAAGAAATCAACTTATAATTTCTTGTCTTGGCTTCTGTAGGAATGGTAAAATTCCCAACTCCTATACCTTGTTTATTTACTTTCACTTTGTGATGAAACCAGATTTTTTTGTTTTCATCAATTAAAATGACATATACTATCTGGCTAAGCAGATTTTGAGGCGAGAAAAGTTTTACTCGATACAAAAGATTTTCTCCACTTAGGATTATTGAGGTGTTAGTATCAGTACAGTTATATTCTAAAGAATTTAAAGTATCAGATGATTTTTGGCCGCTACTTTCAACTAATGGCACAAATGTTAAAGTAGCTATTAGAATAAAGGTTAGTCTTCCCAAAATAAAGGTTTTACGTGAGATGAAAATTCGGTACAGTCACTACACAAATCACTGATTAAAATGTATGTATTCTCTATGTCCCCATAGTTGAATCTTTGATAAATATTATACTTTCCAGATATAAGAGAAGAATAGATTTCTTCCCGCTGATTAGGTGTTCGGTCAAGAACGGTATTATCATTATAATTCAGTTTTATGGTATCGCAATCATAGAAATATGGAGGCTGTTTAAAATTAAAATCCGAATGGTTGAAATAAATACGTTGTTCTGCTTCCATTGCCACATCAAAGAAACCTAATACATTTTCTCCATTCTCGTCCATAGCGATGATATTTCCAGCAATAAAACCAGGTTGCTTTTGAGAGAGTAGGTCGTCATTAGTACTAAGTTCCTCCAGGTTTTTATAAAATGTGTAACTGCTCGCATTTTGCGAAAGTACTTTGCCTAGAATACTATAGCGTTGCTGTAATTTTGGGTCGTCTGCGGGTATAAAAACAATGGGCTGTCGTAGAAGTACATCCCGTTCCAATGCTCCTGAGCTACCCAGATTAAATCCTGTTGACATCTTTGTGGTATAACAAACGCTCTCTTCTTCAAGTCTGGGGTTTGCCATTGTATCTACATCAAAAGAAATACTATTTCTTTCATCGATTTCATAATTTATAATAGTAAAATCTACCGGTGAAGGGAATGGAGATACGATTTTGTAGGTTTCTTCGTATTGAAATCTAAAAAACCGACTGTCATCACTTTTGACGTCCATTAAAACCTGTATACCTTCTATACTATCTTTGTTAATAGCCCGCTCAGCATACAAATCGCTAATAGTAACAACAGTTTCAGGACGTACTACAGCAGAGGAGTATGACTTCCCATTTGATGTATTTATAAAAAGCTGGTAGTCGTTGCCAGTCTGCGCGTCAAAAACTTCGGTTGATACATAAGTACCGTCGTCTTCATTTTGCTCAAAATCGTAACGTGTTGTTTCATTAACCACAACATAAACTTCTGCGTTGTTTTCAACATTTGCAAAAGAAGTGTCCAGTTGCGTGGTGCGTGACAATCTAATTTCCTGCCGTTTTTGAACATTGGTAAGCATTGCCTCTACGACGAGATAATTTTCATATTCAAAAGTGTCTAAAGGAAGTTCGTCCCTACAGCTTGCTAACAAAAGGATAGATACCAATAAAAAAGCGTAGTGGACTATCTTTTTCATCCTGTTAAAATTTAAAGTTATAGGTTATCGTAGGTATTGGGATCGAAAAAATAGAGGTCTGGAAAGCTTTGATTTCATTGTCCTCAGTTACAAAAAACACAGAATAGGGATTGTTGCGACCAAGAACATTATAGACTGAAATGTTTACAAAGCTATGCGCTAATTTATTCTTCTTATGATTCCCTTCAATATTTATCCCTAAATCGAGCCGGTAATAGTCTGGAATTCTAAACCTGTTGCGATCACTATACACTACTTGTTCCTGGCCGGCGTAAATAAATTTTCCGGTGGGGTAGGTAACTGGTCTGCCCGTCTGGTATACGAAATTCGAGGAGAAACTGAAACGCCTTGTCAGTCTGTAATTAGAAACGAGGGAAAAGTCGTGGGGCTTATCATAATTTGCCGGGAAATATTGCCCGTTGTTAACGTTTTCTTCTGGAATGGTGCTGTTTAACCTCAGCTCTGAACGCGAGTACGTATACCCAAAATAGCCATTAAAATCCCCTTTTTCCTTCTTGATCAAAAGTTCAACTCCATAAGCGCGCCCTGTTCCCTGTAGGAGTTCTTGCTCTATAGTTTGATTTAAAGTAAGATCTGCCCCCACTTTGTAATCCAGAATATTATCCATTGTTTTATAATATCCCTCCAGGCTAATTTCTAAATCTCTTGTGTCTACATTTTTATAGATCCCCAGCGCGTATTGATTACCCCGTTGCGGTTTTATATTGCTGTCAGAAAGTTTCCAAATGTCTGTAGGAGATACTGTGGTATTGCTTGTTAACTGATGGATATACTGCGCAGACCTATTAAAACTTGCTTTTAAAGATGCGCTTTCGGTCAAAAAATAGCGGCCCGAAAGTCTAAATTCAGGAGTAAAATAAGTCTCATATACCTGAAAATCATCGTAACTTTCTGTACGTACGATAGAGCCATCATTTTTAGGTTCGTCATCAGCATAAAAATTTTGAGTCGAACTGCCCAGGGCATTAAACATAGATAAACGAAAACCAAGGTCAAAAAGCCAATTTTTGTTCGGTTTGTAGGAATCTGAAAAGAAAACGGCCGATTCCAACCCACGTTCATAAGCCAAACGTAAGGGCAATACATCAGAGTTTGTTCCTCTTGGCGAGATATTTCCTGGCTGTATGCCATAAATTTTACTTGAAAGCCCATATTGCAATTTGTGCTTTTCGTTGAGGTTGTGGTTAATATTAGCTTTTAACTGCGTTTCATTAACCGCGTAGCCATAATCGAAATCTGCATTCGTATCTCCATCAAAGTTGATATCATAAGTATAATGCGTGGTGTTTAAGTGAAAATCTGCGTTAGTTTTATCATTTAATCGGGTCTCCCATTTTATTGAAGCCAGACTGTTTTCATAATCATAAAGGGAATCTGTGGTAATACTAAAACGATCCCTGCTGTAGTAACCGGTAGCAGAAATGGTATTTTTTTCTCCAATTTTATGATGATATTTTACAATCGCGTCGTAGAAGGAAGCTTCACTATTATTCAAGGATTCCTCATCTAAGGAATTCAAAATCCAGTCTGCGTATGTCGCGCGTACCCCAGCGATAATAGCCGCTTTTTCTTTTACTACAGGAATTTCAAGCGCAATATTAGCGGTTACAGGACCAATGGAACCTTCTCCAGAAAAATCAGATGTATTGCCATCTTTTGTTTCAATATCAATGACAGAGGAAAGCCTACCTCCAAATTCTGCAGGGATACTTGCTTTATAAATATCAGCTTTTGCTGTCGTGAATGGATTTACCGCAGAAAAAAAACCTAGAAAATGATTGGGTGCATAAAGCACGGCGTCATCTAGAAGAATAAGGTTTTGATCTGTCCTGCCGCCGCGTACATTGTAGCCGTTTGCACCTTCCCCTGCTGTACTAATTCCAGGCAATGTAATGGCAGCTTTTAGTATATCACGTTCTCCAAGAACTAACGGAATGGTTTTAATGGATTCAATATTTATAGATGTCAATCCCATTACCGCTTCACTAATATTTTTATCTCTTTCGGCGTCAATGAGGACTTCTCCCAGCATTTCGGTGTTCTCTTCTAATTTCATGTCCAGGGTTCCATCTCCATAGAGAACAATAGTATAAGACTGTTGCTGATAGCCCAGTAAATTTGTTTCTAAAGAATTATAACCTGAGGGCAATTCCAATTTATAGGAACCATCTGTTAGGGTAGTGGTATAGTGCGATCGGTCTGTAGTGGTTATAGCAAGTGAAGCTAACGGTTCTCCTGAAACGGCATCTCTTACGATACCAGATAAGATGTGAGTTTTGCTATCTCCTCTTTGCTGTTTTCCAATAGATATGACCTGACTTGTAGGCTGGCTCTGAGTTTTTATGATAGCATTTTGTCCTGAGACGTCAACATTTGAACTATCCGTATCGAAATAGTTTTGAGGCAAATTCTGGTAAACAATCGCATTTTTGGTAAGGATGATACTTTTGTCGCGTATGATGTAATTTAATTCGGTTTCTTTAAAAAGGGCATTTAAAACCGTTTCTAGTTCAGCATTTTCAAATGTTGCATTTACTGTATATGGCGTTAGCCATTCTTCCTTGTAGTAAAATCTATAATCGGTTTCGTTTTCTATAGATAATAGCGCTTCAGTCAAAATTGTCTCTTGAAACGTATGTGAGAGCACTGTCTGATCTTGTGAATAAACGTTTTTTATACAGCAACTCAAAAAGAGTAGGAGGAGTACTAAATATTTATTCCCTTTTGAAAATTGCATAATACAGTTTAGTTCTTCAGGGTTTGATCCAGATATAAAGCTAGTTTCCGCATGAATTGTTTGGGGTCTTTTTTATCAATGTTGCTATAGGCTTTATAAAATGCTTTAATCTCCGATTTGAATTCGGGAAACAATTCGATCACATCAGTCCTGTTGTTTATCTTAAAATATTCTTCTTTTTTCTGAAAATAATATTCCTGCGAAACTTTAAATGTATAATAGGGATTCTGGGTATTGGTCTTCAAATTTTCGGCTTTTGACCATGCCGCAAATAAATTAATATAATCACCGGTATAGGCCATTTCATAGAAGGCATTTTTTTCTTTAGTATATTTTGTGCTTAAATCCAATCGAACAAAATCCAGACTATCCAGTTGAAAAGCATTTATTCTTTCATTTGCCAATTGAACCTGAAAGAAGGAAATTTTTCCTTCAGTATAAACAATTAGATGATCTTTCAGTAAATCATAGCGCGTAAGAATGTTGTGGTAGGACTTATTGTTGTAAACAATCGTCGCTTTGAAAGGCTTATAGCGTTCAAAATATCGAAAATCCTTGTTATTACTTTGAAGAAGATCATAAAAGCGTACTCCATTAAATACCGGGAGGTTTTCTTTTCCCAAATGTTCATCCAGAAAGTTTGAGGCATCTTTGGAGTTCAAATTCTGTTGCGCTTGGATAGGCCAAACCGCTATAAAAATAAAAAGAACAACATAAAAAGATAATAAACTAAAATGGTCTCTCTCTAATTTTAGTGTGTGTATGTAATTTTCATTTTCCTTCAAAATCTGAGTATAAGATATAATATTAAAAATTATAATTTTCCTACACAATAGAATTCTAGATTAATGACTATTTTTTACTTTTTAATAAATAAATTCCATTGAAAATAGTTGATGGAAGTTATTTTTGTTATGTTTTAATCAAGAGTTTCAATTATCTATAAACAGTAAGCCACAAAAAAGAGGATGCTTCGTGCATCCTCTTTTTATGGTTAATAAAGAAATTTTAAAAGCTGATTTCTATCAAATAAAAATTACTGATTTACAGGAGTAGGATCTTGAACACCTGGTAATGGAGACGGTATACTTAGGTTTCCATTCACCTCTACTTGAGGATACACAAACCTTTCGGCATTGCCAGAAAATCCTGTTTTTAATTGTATTTCTGCAATATTATTAGTGCGGTTTAGATCTACGAAAGATTCATAATGACCATTGAAATAAACGTAACGCTCTTCATAAATTTCGCGTAAAAATGCATCAAGCTGTGAAATGCCATCAGCGTTTTCAATACCATTAGAATTAAAATCTACAGCGGTGTAAGGATCATAGTTAAATGTCAAATCATTGTACCCGTTGTTATCCACTCCTATTGAGTAGCCAGTGTCTAGTAAAGCCCTATAAGTGTTATAGGCTTGTATGCCTGCATCAATACCATTAATCCTAGCTTCACATTCAGCAATGATCAATAAATTTTCTCCATAAGTTATAAGCGGCATATCAGTATTAGTGCCAAATTTCCCATCGGGTGCACCCCAGTCAAATTCCGAAAGAAAATTCATTTCGTAGCCAATATTATAAATGTTTTCAGAATCAAGATAATTGAATCCAAACCTTGCCGTTTCATCTGTTTTAATATTACCTCTATAAATGGTAGTTGATGGGTCTAATAGCTTAGGAGCATAGGCATTTTCACCTGACATATATCCTGTTCTGTCATAAACAAGAAAGCTATAAAATGGATTAAAATCAGCACCATAAGTGGTTCCATAATAGGCCTTATAATCTCCATCAGCAGAAGAAATACCTTCCTGTGCATTTAAGAGAGCGGCTTCATAATTTTTAACGTGCAAAAAATAACGAGCTTTGAGAGTAAATGCAGCATCAATCCATGCTTCATTGTTGCCATTATATACCAAATCATTGACTATATCACCTGATCCTTCAGTTAAATTTGCAATTGCTGCACTTAAAAGATTTTGAACACCTGCGTAAACTTCTTGCTGTGGTTGATATGAAGGATTGGGAAATTCTTCATATTTATTAACTTCTTCAAAAGGTATGTCTCCGAACAGGGATGTTAAAGTGCCAAAAGCATTTGCTTCTATTACTTGAGCCAAACCTAACATAGACGTATTACCAAGTGCGCTAGCTTTACTTTCTAAAACTTGTGCCTGGCTTATAGTGCCCACCATTGCTTCGTTCCAAATACCATCAAATATAGTGGATTGAGCAGTATTCCAATCGTTAAGAGCTAAATACTGCCTATCAGATCCGGTAGCTTGATTAAGCCATAGCATTGCGGTTCTGTTAGCTTCTCCAGTTTGCCAGAACTGATTTGATAATTGAATACCCTGTACTATATTTTCAAGACCAGCATCAGTAGGCTGATTAGGGTCGTCATTTAAATCTTCCACATAGTCAGAGCAAGAGGTTGCAAAAAAGATACTGGCGAATGTGAGTAAATATATTTTTTTCATTTTTCGAGTATTAGAAATTAATGGTAAGTGTTCCTAGATAGGACCTAGTGTTCGGATTGTTAAAATATTGAAGACCTCTACCGTTTGATGCACCTGTAAGATTGGATTCTGGATCTTGACCGAAATCGTGCTTAGACCAGTAAAGAAGATTTCTTCCCGTCAAAGAAAGTTCAATATTTTTCAGACCCAAGGTTTCTTTCAATTTTTGGTTTACAAAGTTATAGCTCAAGGTGAGTTGTCTCCACTTAACCCATGAACCATCGTATATAAATTGCTCTCCTACTGGGCCAAAACCTCCACCTATACCAGTATAGTAGGCCTGATCCAAAAGACGTGGGCCTGCGCCAAAATCACGAATGTTTCCCCGTATGGTGTATGAGCCATCAGCATTTACTACAGCCTGAGGTCTTGATGCTAGTGTGGCGCCATTAGCTGCGATAATAGTTTCAGCATCTGCAGCGCTCACGGTTACTTCGTTAGCAGTTTCGGGAGTTCTTCCAAAGTTATTTAGAGCTCCGTTTGTACCATCCCAAACATCTCCACCTACAGAGGCATCAAAAAGTGTGCTTATAGTAAATCCTTTGAAGCTGAAAGATGTTCCAATACCCGCTCTCCAGTCTGGATTTGGATCACCTATAACACCTTCCGTCAATGCAACAGTTGGAAATCCAAGATCGTCAAGTATTAAAGAACCACTATCTTCCCTGGCATAACGTCCTCCCCAAAGAACTCCAACTGGTTGTCCTTCTACAGCCCTAGAGGATACGCCCGTAAAACCATTTAAAAACAGTGACTCAGTTCCTGTTAAGGAAGTTACCTCATTCTCATTTGTTGAAAAATTACCATAAACATTCCAAACAAAATCTTCGGATCTAATTACATCAATGCTAAGGTCAAGTTCAAGCCCTTCGTTTTGTAATGAAGCGGCATTATCATAACGACCTGAAAACCCTGTAGTTCCGGGAATTGCAACGGTAAATAATGCATCTGTAGTTTCATTATAGTAATAAGTAGCCCCAAGAGTAAATCTGTTATTGAAAAAGCCCAGATCTATACCTCCTTCGTATTCTGTTTTTTTCTCTGGTTCAAGATTGGCATTGCCTTGTACCGTACTCCTTACAAAAGAACCGTCATATGCCCCAGCATCATAAGCAGGACCATATCCTTCTGCTCCATCTGCGTTTTCAAAGTATGTGTTTGTTGCATACGCTGCAGGTTCAATACCTACTTTACCAAATGTAAGACGTAGCTTTCCATTTGACAATGTACTTTGGTCATCAAATAGTTTATTGAATTGAAAACCCAATTCTGCGGAAGGATAGAAGAATGTTTTCGCATCTCCATAAGTAGAAGCCGTCTCTGCCCTACCTGTTAAGTTTAGAAAGAGCAAATCGTCAAAACTTAAATTAGCCTGTGCGTAACCCGCAGTAATTCTGACTTCGCTCTCGCCTATAACAGTTGATCTATTCGCAATAACAGCATTTGTATAAAAGAATTTATCACTATCTAAAATGAAGTTTGTATATCCACCACCACGTGTCTCATTCAACCTTCTATTAAAGTTTAGACCTGCTAAATACCCGAAACTCAGCCTATCTGAAAAGACTAGATCGCCTTGAGCAATGAAGTCTATGTTAGACTGCGTGCTTGTATACAAGCGTTCTGTAGCACTTCCACTTCCATTGGCCTCTGCAGAGTTTTTTGGGAAGAAATTTTTACGTTCATCCGTAAAATGATCAAGTCCAGCCCTCGCAATCAATGTCATCCAGTCGGTTGCTTTATAATTGAACTGACCACCCATTATGTAGCGTTCAACAGTATTCGGGTTTGACTGTATGTTTGTAGTCCACAATGGATTATTGTAAATAGGAGATTCATTATCTAGGGTGCCTAACCCTCTTCTATATGAGCGTTGACTGTTTGTAGTGCTGATAACACCATTTTGATAACGTGTCCCAATATAGTCCCTAATGTCAAAATCAGCTGGGCCTCTGTATAATCCTAATAACAATCCTGACGTATTAGATCCTTGTTGTATACGATTAGAATTGATTTGAGAGTAAGTAGAGGTAGCTGTAAATTTTATTTTATCATTGAGTTTAAATTCGCCATTTAAGCGTAGTGAAACTCTGTTGTAATCATTTTCATCAATGATACCATCCTGTTTGAGATCGCTAACACTCATAAAATAGTTTCCTGATTCAGTAGCTCCACTTAGGCTAACATTATTTTCAAGGTACAAACCTTGGTTTATTACGGCGTCATAATTGCTGTCATTGAAATTTTCTGTGCTGTTCTTAGAAATAATTGGGTAATATGTTGTGCCATCACGTGCAACAAAATAGTTTGACGAATTAGCATCAATTTCATCAGGACCTCCTGACCGAAGGCTGATTTTGTCTCCCCAAGAATTCGCCTGTGTTCCACCAGCAAATGAGCCATTAGTCCCTTGGCCAAATATGCTTTGGGTGTCTAATACATCATTCGTCTGATCATAACTAACGGTTGATGATATAGAAACTTGCAGGGAACCTTTTCCTAGGCCTTTACCTTTTTTGGTCGTAATTACTACAACTCCATTTCCTGCCCTAGCACCCCACAAAGCAGCTGCTGAAGCCCCCTTCAAAATTTTTACATCAGCAATATCATTAGGGTTTAAATCACCTAAACGAGACTGCTGGGTAACTCCCCCTACACCTGCACCTACTTCTTCGTTGCTTATAGGTATACCATCTACAACAATCAAAGGCTGTAGACTCCTAGTTATTGTGCTTTGCCCCCTAATTTGTATAAAGGCACTAGAACCTGCATCACCAGAAGAGCTGATGATTTGAACTCCGGAAGCTTTACCAGCAAGACCCTTAGCGATACTTGTTTCACCAGATGATTGAACTGCGGTAGCCGCAACTTCTGAAACGGATGATGCTTGTGTTGCACGATTTACTTCTATACCCAGTGCGTTGATTACAACCTCTTCTAGCATTTCACCGGCCACGAGTTCCATGTCTATTTCAGAGGAGGTGCCTACGGCAACTTCGGCCTCTTGAAAACCTACGTAGCTAAAAACAAGAATGCTATTTTGAGAAGCTTCTATACTATAGTTTCCGTCGAAATCTGTTTGTGTTCCTGTAGATGATCCTTTCACTAAAATGTTAACACCTGGAAGAGGAACACCTCCATCATCTGTAACTGTGCCTGTAATGGTCTTGATTTGTGCAAACCCGAGTTGCACTACCAAAGCCAACAATAGCGTAAATAATGCTTTGTAGTTTGATTTCATATAAATAATTTAAATATTAGTTGGTCAAAAATGGTGTAAAAATTTCAATTAGCCAATAATTAATCATCTCTAAACAAGCTTATGCTTATTTTATTTAAAGGTTTGTGAGAAAAAGTTTAATTTTCACAATATTCAAAAGAATATTCCAAACCTTTGCTGCCATCTACCGCTTAGTTCAATTATATATGTAAATATTTAATTAAATCTTCATGGAAATACTGATTGCTTAAATATTCATATGCTTTAATAGAATTTATTTTGTGTTTAAAAGCAGCATATTATATAAAGAAAAATTCCTTTGAAATATTCAAAGGAATTTATATAAAGATCCAGTCTTTTTGTCTCGAAAAAAGACCATTAGTAACGCTGTCTGACTACTTCATACAAAAATGCACCGCAGGCAACAGAAACATTTAGTGAGCTTATCTTACCACTCAGGGGTAATTTCGCTTTGACGTCTACTAGTTTTAAAACTCCAGGAGTAACCCCTTTTCCTTCACTTCCCATAACTATTGCGGTATGGTCTTTAAAGTCCACAGCATATATAAGATCGTCGGTTTTTTCGGTAGCTGCGACTATTTGAACACCAGATCCCTGTAGATAAAAGATGGCATCTTTAATATGATCTACTTTACATATAGGAATATTGAAAACCGCCCCAGCAGATGTTTTAATAGTATCATCAGTGACTGGAGCCCCACCAGATTTAGGAATTATAATAGCATCAACACCTGTACATTCCGCAGTACGTATAATGGCACCAAAGTTACGCACATCTGATAATTGATCCAGTAATAAAAAGAGCCCTTTTTTTTCTCCGGCCAAGATGGCTTCGGCTACCTGGCTAAAGTCGGCAAAACGAATAGGGGAGATGGTTGCAATTGCGCCCTGATGGTTTTGAGAAGAAAGTTTGTGAAGTTTTTCCTCTGGAACATAAGAAACTGAGATTCCTTCATCTTTAATGAGGTGCTCCAATTGTTTGCTCAAAGGATTTGATATTCCTTTCTGGAGGTATATTTTACCTATTTCTTTTTTGGCTTTGATGGCTTCTATTATGGCCCGTGTACCGTATATATTCGTTTCTTTGCTCATATTGCAAATTTAGAATTAAGTTTTTAGGTTTTTAGAAGAAGGGAATAAAAAATAGCGATATAAAAAAGGACCGCTTATTAGGCGGTCCCCAGAAAACTAAATTGGCTAATTAACTTAGTTTTTAGTTAAACGAAAAGCATTATCGGTATAACTAGGGCCGAAATCTATTCTAAGATTTATATTACCGGTACACGTGGCAACTGTTCCCTCACCTGTTACCGTTACCACAAAGTCACCACCATAATCAAAATCTTCGTTTGCCGTAACATCAACGGAGCCGTCTGAAGGATCTATGGTAACGATCATATAGGCTGAATCTGCGTTCACAAGATATGGGTTATTTGTTGCCAGTATATGAAAGGTATACTCGCCATTATCGGCATCATAAACCACAGGTACAACATCGCCTGCAGTGTAATCTTCCCAGGAATCTGTTGTGACAGTGTAATCTCCATTAAATATGGATGCATTCTCTAGTGAACAGAAAAAAGGTACGGTATATAAGTATGGAGATTTGAAATAAGAGCTTGTCAATACCGTACCGGCGCCATCGCTTCTACTCCATGTTTGCCCATTGGTCATAACATATTCCAGCCTAATCCTGAATTCATCCGTACTACTATAGTCTGATGGGCTCAACCCAAGGCTATTGGCAACTTCAGTAAGTGTTGCGATAACATCACCCACAGGTAATCCATTTTTCCCCTCTGTAAAAGCAGAAGCTGGAACTTCTTTAACAAATTCCTCTGTGCCCACAAGAGCGGTGTTACGATAAAGACCAGCATACACATTTACAGCTTGCAGGAGGTCACCATTCTGTTCATCTTGGGCTTCCAATGTGACGGACCAACCTATGGAGGGATCGTTAAAATCGAATGTGCCGTTATTAGTACTCAATGTCCTCAATATACCACCAGAGGTGGTTTCATCAAAAACCTGATCTACAATTCTGTCGCCATCACTACAGCCCCATATAAGGGTCAAGAAGGTGAAAGCTAAAATTAGTTTTATATTTTTCATAATAGCGTTTTTTAATTAGAAGTTGGAAATTCTGGCGATGGAGGATTGGTGTCCCAAAAAACCTGGGCCGTTACATCCTGTTTTTGACTTACAGATGAATTGTTATTTACAAAGTTTGCAGGGTATCTGAATGAACGGATAAATCCTCCTGGATTGAACTCCCTGTTAGGTTGTAGTGTTGTAGGATAGCCAGTTCTTCTGTAAAAATTGTAATTAAGTGTACCATTTCCAAAAGAGGCGATCCAAAATTGCTCTGCCATAACATTCCATTTTCCTGTTTCTGTAGCACTCTGATAATCTGATGCGACGTCGTCAAGATAAGTACTTACATCATCATCAGATGGAGCTACACTTAAATCTGCGCTGCCATCCAGGCTTCCAAAAGACCGTACTTTAGCGATAGATTTTTGTGTGCCTGCAATAATAAATTCTTCGGCAGTTGCAGGGTTTTCGAGATATGCCATCTCTGCTTTCATAAAATCAACCCATGAAGCTAACATTAAAGGCGTAATACCAGCACCAGCTCCACCACCACCTTGAGTTACAGGATCAAAACGACTATCGTCAAAATTTCCTCCTGCAGGATATACACCATAGGTACTTCTTAGAAAACCATCTCCAGGAGTACCATCATTATCACCATGATCCCGTGCCCAGTAGCCATTGGGTAAACTACAAAATGTAAATCCACCGTCAATGTAATGTTGTGGGGCATTTTCTAAAGAACAGGTTAATGTTTGCTCGTTTGGAGGGACTTCCTCACCAGGTACTGCATTAACTTGTCTATAGAAATAATATCTCAATCGTGGGTCATCCTTGTCCTGCATAGTGCCAATCAACCAATTAGATAAATAATCCCCGGCTCCGGTAGGCGTATAGTTGTCAGCGTATTTTGGAGCTCTTGTATCTGGTTGATTTTCATTAGTTCCCCACTGAAACTCAAAATCTTCACTCGTGTCTGTGATATAGTTCCCCGCAGCAACAATAGCGTTGAACTTGCTATTTGCATCTGCATCAACGAGCCGCGTCTGTAAATAGATTTTCATCTTTAAGGTATTTGCAAGTTTTACCCAAAGATCATAATCATTGTCGTAAAACAAATCAGTATCGGGGCCTGGTTGTGAGCCATCCCTGGTAAAATTGCTTATGGCATCGTTTAACATACCTTCTGCGGCTGAGTAAACAGCTACACCCGAATCAACATTGGGATTTAAGAGATCATCAGCTCCCTGCAATGCTTCTGAATAAGGAATATCCCCAAAATTGTCTACAAGCGTGACTAAGACATCTGCAGATAATACCTGCGCGATGGCAAGGTGCCTGTATTGCTCATTTTCAAGGGCGATAGGACGCATGGCTTGTACATCTGCGAGTATTTCCCTATAAGCATCATCCCATTCATCATCGAAAGCGGTTGGAGCGAATGCATTTAAATAGTTACGACTTCCCAAGTATTCTATACGAACTACCTGGGCACTGGTCGTACCGAATTTTTCCATAAGATTTGCATAGCGTATCTGTATGGCATTGTTGAAAAAATCAACATCTGTTTGATCTGTTGTAAGTGCATTGGGGTTACCTGTTAAATCCAGGTCTGTAGTCTCGCAAGACTGGAAAATCATTCCCGTAGCGAGCAATGCTGTTAAGAGTATATATATTCTTTTCATGATAGTTTTTTATTTTAGAATGAAGCTTGAACGCTAATACCATATCGTTTAGAACCTGGTCCACTCAAGAAATCAAAGCCCTGACCATTACCCACACCTAAAGCGGCAACATTAGGGTCAAAATTCACACCGTCTGGCGTATTATAGGCATCAAACCAGAGATTATAACCCGATAAGCTTATTTTAAGGGAACCAAATGGTGTTTTCTCCAGAATAGTTTCTGGTAATGAATAAGCCAACGAAACTTCCTGTAATCTTACTACTGAGCCATCGTATACTTGAAGTTCATCAGGACCAAATAGAATATTATCAAAGTAGTATTGAGAATTGTTGATTTGTACTGTATTTGGATTTCCGGTATCCTGGTTAACACCTGGCAAAATGAAACTGTTTAAACGGTCATCAGTATCAGAAGTAAGTCCTCTTCCCAGAAGTGTGGCAATGGTCTGGCTATATATATCTCCGCCTGAAACATGTGTCATCAGGAAACTAAAGCTTAAATTTTTATAGCTCATTGTGCTTCCCACGTTGAGCGTATAATCAGGATTGGGATTACCAATATCAAATTGACCGGTTTCAACTACATAATCGCCCTGGCTGTTAGTAATTAAATCACCATTGTCATTGCGGAGTATTCGGGATCCTACAATAGTACCCAGTGGTTTGCCAGGTATCGCAGCATTTCCCAGGTTTGTAAAACCGGAATAGACTATAATATCTGTATCTGCACCTAGGTCTTTCACAACTGGGTCAATGGTTGTAAAGTTAGCATTGAGATTCCAGCTAAAGCCTTCCCTGTTTTCAAAAACATCAACACCCATATCGATTTCCAGACCTTTCACATTGATTTCCCCAATGTTAGTACTGGTACTCGTAAATGCAGTGGATGCATCAAGGTCGCGATTTACGATCAAATCTTTTGTGACCCTATTGAAGTATGAAGCGTTCAATGTAACTTTATTATTCCACCAGCGGGATTCTATACCAAATTCAAGTTCTGTTAGGGTTTCTGGCTTGAGATCAGGGTTTCCACGGTTGTCATCGGTAGTGTTTGTAGTTACAAATCCACCACCATCATCTAAAAATGCCTGTGTTTCCAATAAGGTTCGTGTGGCCACCGGATATAGCGCAGGAAAATTTGCGGAGGTACCGTAACCCGCTCTTAGTTTTAGAAAATTGAGAACTTTGCTTCCGCGCATCCCCTCAAAAGCTGCTGTAGGCAAGAATGAAAAGCTCGCACTTGGATAGCCTATAGATCTATTTTCAGAAGATAAATTTGACACCCAGTCATTTCTAGCAGCAAGCGTTAAATAGAGATAAGAATCGTAGTCAATTTCTGCCTGACCATAAATACCAGCTATATTTTGCTCATTGAAAGATTGTATCTCGTCCTGTAATTGAAAGTTGATATGTCTTAAGACTCCAAAAACAGCCTGTCCTGAACTGGAAACCCCATTTTGATCAAATACAGTTCTTCTGGTTGTGGCACCTAAGTTAAAGGATAGGCCAAGATTTTCTGCTAAGTCATAGCTGCCACTTAATGTCAAATTGTGATCCCAGATCGTATTGGTGTTATTGTAAGTGTCATAAAAACCACTTCTAACTCTCGTATTATCAGTAACACCACCTTTATTTTGATAGTTAACATTATTCTCGCTATACACATCAATACCTAATCTATAGGTCAGGTTTAAATTTTCAGTAAAGTCATAGGTAACAGCAGTATTACCAAACACACGGTTTGTAACCTGTTCTGACCTGGCGTTGAAAACGGTCCAGTTGGGATTTTGAATATTGTTTGATTGTCTATAGTACACACTTGAACCGTCTAGTGGATTTTGAAAAGGTAACCCATTCAAATCAACACTACGAGGTGTGAAAAACACGTTTGAGAATACTGAAGAACCACCACCGGCAAAAACTGTATTTCCATCACCAGCAGAAACTGGAGGGGACTTGAAATCTGTCCTTGAAAAGTTCATTGTTCCAGAAACGGTAAAGTTATTCGTCAGTTTAGCACGACCTCCAATACCCAGGGTATTACGTATCACGCCATTTTCAGGAGTAAATCCTTGATCTTCAAGATGACCACCACTAATATTGTAAGTAACGGTACCATCATCAGAAGAACCTGCAGCGTTTACGGTAGTGTTGCTCACCGTACCTGTACGGAAGAAGTTCTCCACACTGTTGTAAGGCTTCCAGTCATAACGAGCTCCCTGAAATTCTGGGAAAGCCTGAGGAATTCCTGTTCCAAGACTTGCCGTAGAATAGGGGTGAGGAAGGGTTGCATTGTCATCAATCGCAGCGTCATTGCCCCAACCTGCGACTCCTCCTTCAGAAAAACTAGGCCCCCAGTTACTGAAAAACCAGCCAAATGCCTGGTCAAATCCGTTACCATATTTCATGGTATAATCCGGAAGGGAACCTACCTTATTAAAAAAGACTGATGTATTTACCGTAATTTCATTTTTCTTACGACCACCTTTTGAGCTTCCGTTTTTTGTGGTAATTAGTATTACCCCGTTTCTTCCCGCAGTACCGTATAAAGTAGCGGCTGCAAGTCCTTTCAAGACATTCACACTTGCGATACTATTAGGGTCAAGATCAAAAAAACGGCTACCACCAGAATTACCTTCCACAAAATCGCCCTGCGCATTGGTATCACTACTAAAAGGAACCCCATCTACTATAAATAGAGGCTGATTACTTCCGCTAAATGAACTAAGTCCCCTAATATTAATGTTTGTCCCAGAACCTGAAAGTCCACTCTGGGCGGTAATATTAACACCTGAGGCTTTACCGTTCAGAACGCGGCCTATATCTCCCTCCGCCCGTGATTCTAGCTGCTCACTATCTACTTCGGCAACGGCATAACCAAGTGCCTTTTTCTCTCTTGTAATACCCTGGGCAGTTACTACTACTTCTTCAAGAGCCTCGCCTGCTTTCATGGTAATATCAATAACTTCGTTAGGTCCCACAATTTCTTCTTGCGATGAAAATCCAACGTAACTGTAAACGAGAATATCGCCTGATGTGGCAGATATACTGTAATTACCGTCAAAGTCAGTTTGTGCACCCGATGAGGAATTTTGAATCATAATATTTACTCCGGGTAGGGGCATACCGTCCTCGTCAGTGACCGTACCCGTAATTGTTTTTGTTTGTGCAAACAACGTGGTTTGCATTGCCAACGCGAAAAACAGCATCAGCAGTTTTTTGTAGTTTGATTTCATAGTTTAATGTTTAGTTGATTTAGCCAGTATCAAAAATGGATAAAATTTGTCAATCAAGCACTGAATTTATCGTAATAATTTCACGTTTTATTAACTTTTATTTAAATCTGTTGCGTTAAAATGAATGATTTGTGAATAAATTTTAATTATCATTATTATTTATCGATTATTATAACGATATCGTAGAATCTAAAACGTTTGCGGTGTTTCTGTTATACCTCATTCCTATTTTATTACATATTCCAATAAAAATGAGCATATTGCCATAACATCTAACTTAAAACAATAGAATACATATGAAAAATCTTTTACTTAGTCTGTTATGTTGTTCAGTAGTTTCAATATCTGCTCAGGATAACAAAGCAAAAATTCTCAAACAAATCGATGCGAAAGCCACGGAATACGGAGAAATTGCCCATAAGATTTGGTCATTGGCCGAAATGGGTTATAAGGAAGAAAAAAGCACCGTCTTGCTTCAAAAAACATTAGAAGATGAAGGGTTTACGGTGAGTAAAGGTGTTGCCGGAATGCCCACTGCTTTTGTTGCCTCTTATGGCTCTGGTTCTCCGGTTATCGCAGTCCTGGGCGAATATGATGCCCTTCCCGGGCTTTCACAAAAGGCCGTTTCCCATAAAGAGTCAATGGGTGATGTCGCGGGTCATGCGTGCGGGCATCATCTTTTTGGAACGGCATCTATGGCAGCGGCTATCGCAATGAAAAATTACCTTGTTTCAACCGGTAAATCAGGTACGGTCAAATTTTACGGTTGTCCAGCGGAAGAAGGCGGCTCCGGTAAGGTGTATCTAACCCGTGAAGGTATGTTTGATGGAGTAGACGTGGCTTTAAACTGGCATCCAGGAAACAAAAATGCAGCAAATCCCGGTGCAGCACTTGCCAATAAATCTGCTAAATTTCGGTTTTATGGAGTTTCAGCCCACGCTGCAGCAGCTCCCGAAAAAGGACGATCTGCACTTGATGCCGTTGAGGCAATGAATTATATGGTAAACATGATGCGGGAACACGTGCCCATGGAATCCAGAATTCACTATGTGATTACAGATGGCGGCAAAGCTCCCAATGTGGTTCCAGATTTTGCCGAAGTCTATTATTACGCGAGAAGTCCTCAGCGCGATATCGTAATTGATATTTTTGATCGTATGGTAAAAGCTGCTGAAGGGGCTGCAATGGGAACAGGAACTACAATGGACTATGAAATGATAGGTGGCACACATGAATTACTGCCAAATTTGACGCTTCAAAAACTTATGTATGATAACCTTAATGAGGTAGGAGGTTATACCTACACTTCGGAAGAAAAGGTCTTTGCGGAAGAAATCTCAAAATCGTTAGACAAGCCTTTAGATGTTTCTTATGTTGAGGGTATTGAACCTTTTGACCCCAATGCAGAACCAGGTGGTTCTACAGATGTGGGCGATGTGAGCTTCACAATACCCACCGTGGGTATGTCAGCGGCAACCTGGGTGCCTGGTACATCGGCGCACAGTTGGCAAGCTGTTGCCGCTGGCGGAATGAGCATAGGGGAAAAGGGGATGATGGTAGCTGCAAAAACCATAGCCTTGACCGGTATGGATTTATTGAGTGACCCTGCTATTGTCGCTGCTGCAAAAAAAGAATTTGAAGAAGCCCGTGGTAATGATTTTGAATATGTACCGCTATTGGGAGACCGTGAACCTGCATTAGATTATAGGGATGGGGTAGAGTAGAAGGGAATTTTTAGATAAACTAAAATATAAAAAGCCGATTGTATGAAAATACAATTGGTTTTTTTATGCTATACTTTAAAGTTAAATGTGTTATCCCCTGATTCCATTTAAGTGATAAATGATATAAACCAATTATTTTAAATATAAAAAATGGCCTATTTTAGATATAAAATGGCCGTTTTTAGACATTTATTGGCGTTTTTAAATTAGTATTCCCGGGGTTTTTATTCTAATTGGATTTACATCTATTTCTGGTTATAGGATAGGAATTAACGGCTTAACATTATAAGCCAGATTGTCAATGTTCTTCTTTAATCTTCTTATATAATGCAGCGCACGTCCTTCAAAACCCATGTCCTTTGCGCTCTAGCAGAATTGCAGCCAGATATATAGATCCAGCATTTTCAACCCCTGCACGCTCCCTAAGCACATTAATATCATCTAATGATGCCGCACCCACATCACCATTAAGTCTAAAATTACTTTCTGCGCTGATGAGGTACATCTCTGCTAAGCATATGCCTAGCACTTTTGCAAATTGATTTTGCCATTTTGTAAAGAGTAGCATTTAATTTGCATTATATAATGAGATAATACGCGTATCGTTATCATAATCAAGACGATCAATATACTTTTGTTTTAGGGTAATATCTTACCGAAAACTTCTTATATCGCACGCAATGGTGTTTGAATATTGAACTAATTTATTGGTAAACATAATTATAAATAAAAAAGCCACCTTTTTGGGGTGGCTTTTAAAATATATAATACTCAAATGTTATTCAACATCCCAGAATATAGCCGTATCTAATTCATCTCCTCCTATTGCAGATGCTGCAGCGGTGTAACCCGGCTCATTGAGCGTACGTTCAACAACTGGATAAGTAAAACGCTTAGGAACAGCATTAAACTCAGATCCTTCAGGAGCTTCTAAAATAGGATACCCTAATCTGCGGTATTCCGTCCAAGCTTCAAAACCACGATTGTATAGCGCGATCCATTTTTGAACACCTATTTTTTGTCTAAATTCACCATCAGCACTATCATAAGCTACGTCATTTTGAGCCAGATAAGCAGCAATGTCATCTGCACTTACACCCCAATACTCCATACTGGCTGTAATTGCGGTCTCATAGAAATCTGCAGCGTCTCCAGATATAAAACCACGTGCTGCGGCTTCGGCTAGCAAAAAGTTACCTTCTGCAGCATCAAATATATCACCTGGAAGGTCTGGCTCGTAAAAAGGAGCACCAATGTGTGAAAAATTGGCATATTGTACTGTGCTCCCATAAGGCCCACCTAAATATTCCCCCTCTACAGGGTCTGAGAAAAATACATCACTTCTGGGATCATCAAGACCATTTAAAGCATTTACGAATGTATCTGCTGGAACAAAATCTTTACGATTGCTTTGCACCAAGTCAACCCAAATAGGATTTGTATTTGGAGTGGTAGCTTGATATTGAAGGATGGCATTTTGATCATTGGATACAATAATATTGTCTTCTACATCAGAAACCAAAGTTTGAGCTAAGTCTGGATTCACATCTGCAATGCGCATGGCCATTCTCATTTTAATGGAATTACCAAGAGTCAACCAACTTGCCGTATCACCATTGTAAATCAAATCTTGTGCTCCAAAACTGTCATAAGTTGTATTTAAATTATCAAGTGCTGAATTGATACGACTAATTAAATCCATGTAAATAGCCATATCATCATCGTAAGAAGGGTTGATAATATCTATATCAAGAGCTTCAGAATAAGGAATATCCCCAAAGGTATCAACTAGAATTTGATAGGCTAAAACGGTTTGAATTTCAATAATTGCAAGTTTATTCGCCTTTATTGCAGAATCCTCTTCAAACTGAGCTGGGCTTACATTTAGTACTTCTTGTGCACTAATACGTAGTGCTGCCTCATTCATATCCTTAATGACATCCACATACATAACATTCCAATGTCTGCGAGGTATAGAACGTGTAGTAATATTATAGCGCGCTTCATCTACATAGGTAGCTTCACTCCATTGCTGAGCAAAGAGACGGAATACATTAAAGTTTACGCTGGTATTGACTAACTGATCTACAAGATCACGCTGACCATTCGTCATTAATGGTTCACCGGGAACGTCAGTAAATGATTTCTCATTTTCATTTAAGTTCTCGATATCATTGGAACATTGCGCAAGCACAAGTCCCAAAGCTATAAGTAATATTCTCTTTATTATCATGATACTATTGTATTAAAATTGAAGATTAATGTTAAACCCGTAATCTCTAGTAGTTGGCATAACACCACTCTGATATCCCTGAAGGTTACCAGAACTTAAACCTGCTTCTGGGTCTGAGTAGGGAGTGCTTTTATCAATAATCCACAAGTTAGAACCTGTAAGTGTAAATGTGGCTTTTTGAAAGAAGACATTTTTTAAGAAACTTTCAGGAAGGGTGTAGCTAAGCGCCACTTCACGAAGCTTAACGTAACCAGCATCATAAACAAATTCTGAATTAGGAAAACGTTGATATCCAAAAACTCCAAAGGAACTAACGTCTACACGTGTAGTGTTAGGTTGTCCATTTTCATACACACCATTAAATACTACTCCTCCATCATTTTCTAATGTATTTCGCACAGGATTTCCTAAGTCATTTGTAAAAGCAGTATTGGGGTATAGACCGGTTGCCTGACCATAATACTGGTCAAGTGAGAAAACACTACCACCTTTTTGTATGTCAATCAAGAAGCTCAAGCTTAAGTTTTTGTAGCTAAAGGAGTTATAGATACCGCCAGTCCAATCTGGGTTTACATCCCCAATAACGGCGTCTGGTCCAGTTCGTTGGAAAAGGCCGTTAGCATTGATTACACGTTCTCCATTGTCATTATAAACATAATCTGTACCCTTTATTACACCATATGGCTGACCTACTGTTGCGTTCAAAGTCACACCTCCTTGAAAACTTCCCAAAACAATATTATTCGTTTGTTCAGAAAGGCTACGGAGTTTGTTTCGGTTACGTGCAAAATTCACTCGCAAGTCCCAGTTAAATCCAGATTCAGTTTGGATAGGGCTGGCGTTTAACGCAACTTCTAAACCTTTATTTTCCAACTCACCTGAATTTATAACTTTTTCAAGATAACCTGTTGAACCACTAACCGCTAATGGGATAGTCTGATCATTGGTTAAGGTCCTGTAATAAGAAATATCCAAACCAAGTCTTCTGTTTAAGAAATCCAATTCCAGACCACCTTCATAACTTGTAAGTCGCTCTTCTTTTAGGTCTGGATTCCTTCTTCTATCTGATACTGAAAATAAATTGGCAGAACCAAATGGGGTAGGTTTAATAAATATATCCCTAAGGGCCGCAAAATCTGCACCTGTACCTACCTCTGCATAGTTAAGACGTAATTTAGCAAAGCTCAACCAGTCTGCATTGATGTCATTAGAGAAAATATAACTTCCGGTAACTGATGGGTAATAAAAAGTATTGTTACTTGATGGAAGTGTAGATGTAGCATCCCTTCTTATTGTTCCTTCTAGATAGAGTTTGTTGAAAAAGCCAAAACTTGCTTGAGCGTAAACACCGTCTACACCTAGTTCTATTTCTTGTTCTGTTGGAGCAATTATAGGGTTTTGGGAATTTGCCAAAGAGAATACTCCTGGTACTGCAAAGCCACCATTGGTTGAAGCACGTATAGAATTCTCATTACTACGACGTATGTTAGTACCTAAAAGACCATTAAAAGTTATGTCTTCGGTGATATCTTTATCAAAATTAAGAATCAGGTCGTAATTGTACTCCCTAAAAGTTCTGTTGAAACGCGAGTAATCCGCTACAGGGTTACTTCCAGTAGAGGTTCTTTCCTCCTGCATTTCATCGTAAGAGTCCATTGTAATACGACCAGTTACACTAAACCAATCTGTCATATCATAGTTAAGTACTACGTTACCATAAACCCTATTACGCTCATCATTCTGAAAGTTCTCATAACGCACATAATAAGGATTATCCCAGAAAATAGGGGTTGGATTTGTAGAAGATGAAGGGTTCCAGGTGTAGTTCATTCCTGTGCGTTCGTAAGCCCTACGCTGATCTTGAAAATTCACGTTGGTCTGTGCCCATTGCCTGAAATTGGAAATGATATTGTCTGAATATCCCGTGCCATTACGACCCAATGTCTTCTGATTGATGAAGTTGATGTTTGTGGAAACTGTAAAGTCCTCAGTAAAATCATAACTACCACTAAAGTTAATGGTGTTTTTATCTTGCTCACTGTTCGGTAAGATACCTTCTGCGTCAAACTTAGAGTAGTTCAAACGGAATGATGATACATCTGTACCACCAGATACTGCAACACTATTAGTAATTGTAACCGCATCTTCGAAGAAAGATATAGGTCCGTTTTTACCAGCAAAAGCCCATGGTGTTGCAGTGTTGAAATTAGGGCTGGTAGGGTCAAAAAACGCATCCCATTGATAAACAAGTAGAGAAGGGTCAAAAGCTCCACCGTAAGAAGCATCCTCGGTAAGTGGGGTTACTAAATCATTAGTGCCATCCCCATTTACATCCTGTTCGAAGAAATATGGGTTTAAATCACTATAAAACGCTCCATAACCTCCACCATATTGGTTTTGGTACGTAGGGAAAGTTTCTTTATTTACTTTTCCTATTTGTATTCCAGAGTTAACGGTAACTCCCAGACCTTCACCTCTTTTTCCTTTTTTGGTGGTGATAATTATCGCACCGTTAGAGGCACGGTTACCGTAGAGGGCGGTTGCAGCTGCACCCTTAAGTACGTTCACTGTTGCAATGCTTTCAGGATTTATATCTGAGGCAGCATTACCATAGTCAAAACCTGAACCAGCGGTTTGCTGTGAAGAGGTATTGGTATTTGAATTGTCAATAATTACACCATCAACAACAAAAAGTGCCTGGTTATTCCCAGTCAGGGAATTAGTACCACGCAAAAGCACGTTAGTAGAACCACCTATGTTGCTGTTACGTCTAATTTGTAGACCGGAAACTTTACCGGAAAGTGAGTTGGCAACGTTACCACCTTGAGTTACTGTGCTTACCTGATCTCCAGAAACTTCCTCAGTTGCATAACCTAAAGTTTTCTTTTCTCTGGATATACCGAGAGCAGTTACAACGACTTCATCAAGAGACTCACCTGCCTCCATTTGTATGTCGTATGTATTAGCACTTCCCACAGTTACCAGTTGATCGGAAAATCCTACATACGAGAATGTAAGTTTTGAGCCAGTGGCGGCTTCAATTGTATAATTCCCGTCAAAATCCGACTGTGTTCCAGTGGCAGTACCCTGTACTAAAATATTCACCCCAGGAAGTGGTACACCGCCTCCATCGGTGACCGTACCGGACACTGATTTAGTTTGTGCAAATGAAATTTGCACTACTAACGCGAATAAAAGCGTTAGTAATCCATTTAATTTTGTTTTCATGTTTAATTATTATTTAAATTAGCCTTGCCAAATTTGAAACTTAAGAAGTGAACTTAGGTAGGAATTAACCTAATGTTTTGTTATAGTTTTGTTAATGTTAACGTAAGTTATTCGTTAAAAAGTACGAAATCGTTTTCAGAAGTTGGTAGTTAACCTGATGTGTAAAATGGAATTAGAAAATTGGAAATTTTGTCCTTCTCTTAACCCGTTGGCTAGATTTATGTGGAGTAAACCTGCAGAGGTCGCTATGCCTGCTCCGATTCCAAAACTGTACAGAAAACTTTGTTCGTTTAATAGTTCATTTTCAAAATAAGCAGCATCTGTTATAGTATGAACATATAGGCTTGGGGATGCCAGAAAACTGTATTCGGTTCTAAAAACGGAATATAAATTCGCATTTATAGTATTCTCTTTGAATCCCCTTATGCTATTGATTCCCCCAAAACGGAAAAGTTCATTGCTGATGTATTGATCCGAAATAATGTTCTTTGTGTTATTGCTTATCACAAAACGTTGTTTAGGATTTAAAACAAACGTATAAAGAGCACCGCCTTCTACTACAATTTGATTTTCAGTTGCACCTAAAGATGTTCTTTTGCCAAGCGATGTTTTTAGAAAGAAAGCGCTTTTGCTTGGGAAGAGTTTTTCTTTTGATCGTTTATTTTGATTAAAGCCTATATTAAATTGTGTTTTTTTATAGTCTGCAATACTATCATTTGGTAAACTAAGGATTTCTTTTAATGAAGTCGAATTTTCAAGGTTGATTCCACTGCTTATTCTGGAATTACCTTTGAGTTGGTAAAAAAGATCCAACTGCTGCTGTGATGTTGAAAAAGAAGTATCCCTGCGAAAAAGGTTGAGCTCAGCCTGAATTCCCAAAGGGGATTTGAATAAATAAGGTATTTCCAGGGCTACGCGTAGCGTTTGTTGATCATTTCCATCACTCTTATAATTCAGTTCTAGAAGTTCGCCGTAATTTAAATTGTTAAGAAGGTGTAGATCAAGATATCCATCGAGACGAAGTTTTCCTGAATCTTCACTATTACCGAAACCGAGAAAACCATCAAAACGATTTGCAGCAATTTTTTCAACGTATAAAAATAGGCTTGTACTATCCTTTTCAAAAAGTACTTCAGGGTCTTTTAGAGCATTAATAAATGGAAGATTCGTAAGATTTTCAAATTTTCTATTGATCAAAATACGGTCAAAAGGATTGTTAGGTCGGAAACCAGCATAATGTTTGAGATAGGCTAGGGGGAATTTGTCATATCCTTCAATTACTATTTTATCTATCCTCCTCAAATTTTCTCTTTTAAGGACAAGGTCTGCAATCAACGTATCCCCATTAGATATTGTATTTTTTAATTGAAACGAAGAAAGTGGGTAGCCATTTTTTGACTCCTTAGCTGTAAAATCAGCCATAATGGACTCAAAATCTGATACATTTATGAATAAATCCTGATTTTCTCTCGCAAATAGGTTTGATTTTTCAGCATAAGTACGTACTATACTGTCCCTTAATTTGATTCTGAGGATTGATGTTTTAGCACCAGCATTTATGTACGCTATATATAAAGAGTCGTTTTCTTTCTTTAAGCGAGAAATATTCGCGTCAAAAAACCCGATTTTTTGAAGGCTGTCGCGTGTTTTTTGAACAGTGTTATTTAGGTTTTCAAAATTTTGATATTCCTTGTTATCGTAAATAGTGGTAAGGCTGTCCTTAGTAGTGATTTCTAATTTCAAATTTACATTTTGTGCTAGACCAGCGTAAGTAGCCGTTAGCAATAGTAACAAAGTGTATATAAAATATTGGATTTTTATCAAAGGATGTCTGTAGCTTTCTTTTAACGCATTAACAAAGATAAAATTACAGAACTGTATTTATAACATGATTTCATTTGAAAATTAATTGATTATGGGTTTGATAAACACAAATATTATTATACATTTGCAAGCCCTTAGAAAATAGGGTTATTAGAATAACTATAATTAGGTAAAGGAAATTATGCCAACAATTTCACAATTAGTACGAAAAGGAAGAACCAAAATAGCCAAGAAGAGTAAATCGGCTGCTTTGGATTCGTGCCCACAACGCCGCGGGGTTTGTACCCGTGTGTATACCACCACACCTAAAAAACCGAACTCTGCGATGCGTAAAGTAGCGCGTGTAAGGTTGACAAATGGTAAAGAGGTGAATGCATACATAGGTGGAGAAGGTCACAATCTACAAGAGCACTCGATAGTATTGGTTAGAGGTGGAAGGGTGAAGGATTTGCCAGGTGTGAGATATCACATTGTACGTGGCGCATTGGATACCGCTGGTGTTCAAGGCCGTTTACAACGTAGGTCTAAATACGGAGCAAAACGCCCTAAAAAGTAAAAATTAACTGATAAGTCAGTCGTTTTTTAAAACGAACTTATTATTACAATGAAGCAATGAGAAAAAGACAGGCGAAAAAAAGGCCATTGTTGCCAGATCCTCGATTTAACGATCAACTTGTTACGCGTTTTGTGAACATGATGATGTGGGATGGTAAGAAATCGGTAGCCTTCAAAATCTTTTACGATGCAATGGATATCGTTGAGGAGAAAAAAAATAATGAAGAGAAAACTTCTCTTGAGGTTTGGAAAGATGCTCTTTCCAATGTTATGCCTCATGTTGAAGTACGTAGCCGTAGAGTAGGTGGAGCAACTTTTCAAATCCCTATGCAGATCAGGCCAGATCGTAAGATCTCTACTGCAATGAAGTGGTTGATAAGTTATTCCCGTAAGCGGAACGAAAAGTCAATGGCCGTTAAATTGGCTGCTGAAGTTTTGGCTGCTGCTAAAGAAGAAGGAGCCGCTGTTAAAAAACGTCTCGATACGCATAAAATGGCCGAAGCGAACAAAGCATTCTCTCACTTTAGATTCTAGAAAATAAAATGGCACAAAGAGATTTAAAATATACAAGAAATATAGGTATCGCTGCACACATTGATGCGGGCAAGACCACTACAACAGAACGTATTTTGTTCTATACTGGGGTTAGTCACAAAATCGGTGAGGTGCACGATGGCGCTGCAACTATGGACTGGATGGAGCAGGAACAGGAGCGTGGTATCACCATTACTTCTGCTGCAACGACTTGTTCATGGAAATTTCCCATGGAAAATGCACAGCCTTTACCAGATTCTAAAGATTATCACTTTAATATTATAGACACTCCGGGTCACGTTGATTTTACCGTAGAGGTAAATCGTTCTTTACGTGTACTTGATGGTTTGGTTTTCTTATTTAGTGCAGTTGATGGTGTTGAGCCACAATCTGAAACAAACTGGAGACTTGCTGACAATTACAAAGTGCCTCGTATGGGCTTTGTAAATAAAATGGACCGTCAGGGTTCTAACTTCCTAGAAGTTTGTAAGCAGGTTAAGGAAATGTTAGGTTCTAATGCAGTGCCTATTGTTCTTCCTATTGGTGATGAAGATAACTTCAGGGGGATTGTAGATCTAGTTAAGAATCGTGGTGTTATATGGCATGACGAGACGCAGGGTTCTACTTTTGACGTAGTTGAAATTCCTGAAGAAATGAAGGAAGAAGTTCGCATGTATCGCGGTATGCTTATTGAAGAAGTTGCTGCTTATGATGAGAGTCTTTTAGAAAAATTCATGGAGGATGAGGATTCTATCACAGAGGATGAAGTGCATGCTGCATTGCGTGCTGCTGTAATGGATATGTCCATAATTCCTATGATATGTGGTTCTGCTTTTAAAAATAAAGGAGTTCAGTTCTTGCTTGACGCTGTTTGTCGTTACCTTCCATCTCCGGTGGATAAAGAGGGTATTGTAGGTGTGAACCCTGATACTGAAAAAGAAGAAAAACGTAAGCCAGATGTTAGCGAACCTTTTGCAGCTCTTGCTTTCAAAATTGCAACGGATCCTTTTGTGGGTCGTCTAGCATTTTTCAGGGCATATTCAGGTCGTTTGGATGCTGGTTCATATGTGTTGAATAACCGTTCTGGTAACAAAGAGCGTATCTCTCGTATTTACCAGATGCACTCTAATAAGCAGAATGCTATTGATTATATTGAAGCTGGAGATATTGGTGCTGCTGTTGGTTTTAAAGATATCAAAACAGGTGACACGCTTTCTGCAGAGAAACATCCAATTATTCTTGAGAGCATGGACTTTCCTGATCCGGTAATTGGTATCGCTGTTGAGCCTAAAACGAAGGCTGATGTTGATAAATTAGGTATGGCTTTATCAAAACTTGCTGAAGAGGATCCTACTTTCCAGGTACGTACAGATGAAGCTTCTGGTCAGACCATTATTTCTGGTATGGGCGAGTTGCACTTGGATATTATATGTGATCGACTTAGACGTGAGTTTAAAGTTGAAGTTAACCAAGGTCAGCCACAAGTAGAGTACAAGGAAGCTATTACAAGATCAGCAGATCACAGAGAGGTTTATAAGAAGCAATCTGGTGGTCGTGGTAAATTTGCGGATATCGTATTTACTATAGAGCCTGTTGAAGATGAAACTTTTGAAGGACTTGAATTTGTAAATGCTGTTAAAGGTGGTAACGTTCCCAAGGAATTTATACCTGCTGTAGAAAAAGGTTTCAAGCAAGCGATGGTAAATGGTCCACTTGCTGGTTTTGAGATGGATAGTATGAAAGTAACTTTGAAAGATGGATCATTCCACCCTGTGGATTCTGATGCCCTTTCTTTTGAACTTGCAGCTAAGCTAGGTTTTAAATCTGCTGCTAAGGCAGCTGGAGCCGTGGTTCTTGAGCCTATAATGAAATTAGAGGTTATCACTCCTGAAGAGAATATGGGGGATATCGTAGGTGACTTGAACCGTCGCCGTGGTCAAATGACCAGTATGGGTGACCGTGCCGGTGCTAAGGTTGTGAAGGCTACTGTACCATTATCGGAAATGTTTGGTTACGTAACTACTTTAAGAACATTATCATCTGGTCGCGCTACTTCTACAATGGAGTTTTCGCATTATGCTGAAACACCTTCTAATATTTCAACAGATGTAATCGCTGCCGCAAAAGGTTTAGCTAACGAATAATTTACTAGAAATGAGTCAGAAAATAAGAATCAAATTAAAGTCTTACGATTACAATCTAGTAGATAAGTCTGCTGAGAAAATCGTAAAAACGGTAAAGAGTACCGGAGCTGTTGTAACAGGGCCAATACCTTTACCTACACACAAAAAAATATTTACCGTTCTTCGCTCACCTCACGTTAATAAAAAAGCGAGGGAGCAGTTTGAGTTAAGTTCCTATAAGCGTCTTCTCGACATTTATAGTTCTTCTTCAAAAACGATTGATGCGTTGATGAAGCTTGAATTGCCCAGTGGTGTTGAAGTGGAGATTAAAGTATAGTTTGCATGAATCCATTCGATATGGGTTTAAGCTTGCAAAAATGTCCTAAGCTGCGTGCGAGGGAAAAACGGTAAAAATGCATTCAGGGTTGAAGGTATTTGACCCTGTTTTTTTTTAAAAGAATCCCGTAAAACATCGGGGAAATATGAGTAATAACAAATAATAATAATTATGTCTGGGTTAATTGGAAGAAAAGTAGGTATGACCAGCATCTTCGACGAGAATGGTAAAAATTTACCATGTACCGTTATTGAAGCAGGTCCCTGCATTGTTACCCAAGTCAGAACCAAAGAGGTTGACGGGTATGAAGCCCTTCAACTGGGTTTCGATGACGCAAAGACTGCTAACAAATCTGCTGGAGGTCACTCTAAAAAAGCAGGAACAGTTGCAAAGCGTAAAGTTGTCGAGTTCCAGGAATATGACGGGGATTACAAATTAGGTGATGCTGTCACTGTGGAAATCTTTAAAGAAGGTCAATTTGTCGACGTGGCAGGTACTTCTAAAGGTAAAGGTTTTCAGGGTGTGGTTAAACGACACGGTTTTGGCGGAGTTGGTCAGTCCACTCACGGTCAGCACAACCGTTTACGAGCTCCTGGTTCAATAGGTGCGGCCTCGTATCCCTCACGTGTATTCAAAGGAATGCGCATGGCTGGTAGAATGGGAGGTGAGAGAGTTAAAGTTCAAAATTTAAAAGTTCTTAAAGTTGTTGCAGAGAAAAATCTACTCGTTGTAAAAGGAGCAGTACCTGGGCACAAGAACTCTTATGTAATTATTGAAAGGTAATGAAAGTAGCAGTAGTAGATATTAAAGGAAAAGAAGTAGGTAGGGAAGCAGAGCTTTCTGACACGATCTTCGCAATAGAACCTAGCGAGCATGCAGTTTACTTGGATGTTAAACAACATTTAGCCAACAGGCGTCAAGGAACGCACAAAGCTAAAGAGCGTGCTGAAATTACGGGAAGTACCCGCAAGATCAAAAAACAAAAAGGTACCGGTACCGCGAGAGCAGGTAGTATCAAATCGCCTATTTTTAAAGGTGGTGGACGTGTTTTTGGTCCTAGACCAAGGGATTATTCATTTAAATTGAATAAAAACCTTAAGAAACTGGCTCGTCGATCTGCCTTAACTATGAAAGCGCAAGAGAATGCTATTATGGTTGTTGAGGATTTTGATTTTGATGTACCAAAGACAAAAGAATTCCTTAAAGTGCTGAGCGCTTTGGGTATTGGTGATAAAAAATCCCTGATTGTGTTGGGAGACACGAATAAAAATGTATATTTGTCCTCACGCAATTTTAAGGCCGCTCAGGTCGTAAGCTCTTCAGAGTTAAACACTTACAAAATATTACATGCTAATAATGTAATACTTTTAGAGAGCTCGCTAGAAGGAATTGAGGAAAACCTAAGCAAATAAGCACTATGAGTATTTTAATTAAACCTATAATTACCGAAAAAGCCACTATGGAAAGTGAGGTAAATAACCGATATACTTTCGAAGTGAATTCCGGTTCAAATAAAGTTGAGATAAAAGGTGCTGTTGAAGCTGCTTATGGAGTTTCAGTACTAGCAGTTAGAACAATGAACGTTCGCGCAGATCGTAAATCCAGATTCACTAAATCTGGTATGATCACTGGTAAAACAAAAGCTTATAAAAAAGCAATTGTACAGGTGGCGGAAGGTGATACAATAGATTTTTACAGTAACATTTAAGACAAATTATGTCAGTAAGAAAGTTAAAACCTATCACTCCAGGACAGCGATTTAGAGTAGTTAATGGATACGACGCCATTACTGCTGATAAGCCGGAAAAAAGCCTATTGGCTCCGATAAAAAAATCTGGAGGTAGAAACAGTCAAGGAAAAATGACCATGCGCTATAAGGGTGGTGGTCATAAGAGAAGATATCGTATAATTGATTTTAAGAGAAATAAAGATGGTGTGCCGGCAACGGTAGCTACTATAGAGTATGATCCTAACAGGACTGCTTTTATTGCTCTTCTTAATTATCAAGATGGCGAAAAACGCTACATGGTTGCCCCTAGTGGGTTGCAAGTGGGTCAGAACGTTGTTTCCGGTTCAGGTGCGACTCCTGAGATCGGTAATGCGATGATGCTTTCCGAAATACCTCTGGGTACTATCATTTCCTGTTTGGAATTGCGACCAGGACAAGGTGCCGTAATGGCTAGAAGTGCAGGCTCTTTTGCACAGCTTATGGCGCGTGATGGTAAATTTGCAAGTATAAAATTGCCTTCAGGTGAAACTAGATTGATACTTGTAAAATGCCTTGCCACTATAGGTGCGGTTTCAAATAGTGATCATCAGCTTCAGGTTTCTGGTAAAGCAGGTAGAAGTAGATGGTTGGGTAGAAGACCACGTACAAGACCGGTAGTTATGAACCCTGTTGATCACCCAATGGGTGGTGGTGAAGGCCGTGCTTCTGGAGGTCATCCACGTTCTAGAAATGGAATTCCAGCGAAAGGATTTAGAACCCGTAGCAGGACTAAGGCAAGTAATAAATATATTGTAGAACGTAGAAAGACTAGAAAGAAATAAGATATGGCACGTTCATTAAAAAAAGGACCTTTCGTTCATTATAAATTGGAGCAAAAAGTTGCTTCAAATGTTGAGGCCAATAAGAAAACGGTAATCAAGACCTGGTCACGGGCATCAATGATTACTCCAGATTTCGTTGGTCAGACTATTGCAGTTCATAACGGTAGACAATTTGTCCCTGTTTATGTTACTGAAAATATGGTAGGTCATAAGTTAGGAGAATTTTCACCCACACGTTCCTTTAGAGGTCACATGGGTGCAAAAAATAAAGGTAAAAAATAACTGAAGTTATGGGAGTTCGTAAAAGAGAAAGAGCAGAACAGCTTAAAGAAGCCAGAAAAAATGTGGCTTTTGCCAAACTGAACAACTGCCCCACTTCGCCAAGAAAAATGCGTCTTATGGCGGATTTAATTCGAGGTCAGAAAGTGGAGAAGGCACTTCAGGTATGCAAGTTCAGTAGTAAGGAGTCTTCACGTAAACTGGAGAAACTATTATTGTCTGCTATAGCAAACTGGCAAGAAAAGAATGAGGATGCAAGTATTGAAGATGCTGACTTATTTGTTCAGGAGATCAAGGTTGATGGAGGTAGTATGTTAAAAAGACTACGCCCGGCGCCACAAGGTCGTGCACATAGAATTAGAAAACGTAGCAATCATGTAACAGTTGTGCTTGCCGCAAAAGATAACACACAAAGCGCTTAGTAAATGGGACAAAAAACAAATCCAATCGGGAATCGCTTAGGTATAATCAGAGGATGGGAATCCAACTGGTATGGTGGTAATGATTATGGCGATAAGCTTGCCGAAGATGATAAAATAAGAAAGTATATACATGCTCGTTTATCAAAAGCCAGTGTTTCTAGAATTATTATAGAACGTACACTTAAGCTTGTTACTGTAACTATAACAACTGCCCGTCCAGGTATCATTATTGGAAAAGGCGGTCAGGAAGTAGATAAACTTAAAGAGGAACTTAAGCAAATTACTGATAAGGAAGTACAGATTAATATTTTTGAGATAAAAAGACCTGAACTTGATGCATTTCTTGTAGGTTCTTCTGTGGCTCGACAAGTAGAGAACCGTATTTCTTACCGTAGGGCTATTAAGATGGCTATCCAGGCCGCTATGCGTATGAACGCAGAGGGTATTAAAATACAGATATCTGGTAGGTTGAACGGTGCTGAAATGGCGCGTAACGAATCTTATAAAGAAGGTCGTATTCCTCTTTCAACATTCAGGGCAGATATAGATTATGCTTTGGTTGAAGCTCATACTACTTATGGTAGGTTGGGTATCAAAGTATGGATAATGAAAGGAGAGGTCTACGGTAAAAGAGAACTTTCACCATTAGTCGGTATGGCTAAGAATCAAGGTGGAAAAGGCAGTAGAGGCGGTGCAAAACCACGTCGTAGAAAGTAATTTTTAAAGTAAAGAAAAAATGTTACAGCCTAAAAAAACAAAATTTCGTAAGCAGCAAAAGGGGCGTATGAAGGGCAATGCTGGAAGGGGATACCTTCTTGCGAATGGAGCCTTTGGTATAAAATCAATGGATTCTGCCTTTATTACTGCCAGACAAATAGAAGCTGCCCGTATTGCGGCTACTAGATATATGAAAAGAGAGGGTTCTTTATGGATCAGGATCTTTCCAGATAAACCGATTACCAAAAAACCATTAGAGGTTCGTATGGGTAAAGGAAAAGGAGCGGTAGAGTATTGGGCTGCGGTCGTTAAACCGGGCAGAATGCTTTTTGAAATAGGTGGTGTTGATGAGCCTTTGGCTAAAGAAGCACTTAGACTAGCTGCTCAAAAACTTCCGGTAAGGACAAAATATATTGTCGCTAGAGATTATCAAGCAGACTAAATTCTAAAGAAAATGAAACAATCTGAAGTAAAAGAAAAATCTGTAGCAGAATTGCAGGAGGAACTTATAAAAGCGCAAAGATCTTATACAGATCTCAAGATGGCCCACGCGATTTCTCCCTTAGAAAATCCTATTCAGCTTAGAGGTCAAAGAAAGACAGTGGCAAGAATAGCCACGGAGCTTACAAAACGCGAATTACAATAATGCTGCTTAAGATGGAAAAAAGAAATTTAAGAAAAGAACGTATAGGAGTCGTAACCAGCAACAAGATGCAAAAGTCTATCGTTGTGGCCGAGGTGAAAAAAGTAAAACACCCCATGTATGGTAAGTTCGTTTTAAAAACGAAAAAGTACGTGGCTCATGATGAACAAAACGACTGCAACGAAGGGGATACTGTTAGGATTATGGAAACTCGTCCTTTGAGTAAATCAAAATGTTGGAGGCTTGTAGAAATTATTGAAAGAGCTAAGTAAAAATGGTACAACAAGAATCAAGATTAAGAGTAGCGGATAATACTGGGGCAAAGGAAGTTTTGACTATCCGTGTCCTAGGTGGAACTAAGCGTAGATATGCTTCCGTAGGTGATAAAATTGTTGTTTCTGTTAAAGATGCAACACCTAATGGCCAGGTTAAAAAAGGTTCTGTTTCTACAGCTGTTGTTGTTCGAACCAAGAAAGAAGTAAGACGCCCTGATGGTTCTTATATTCGATTTGACGACAACGCTTGTGTTCTATTAGGTCCACAAGGTGAGATGAGGGGAACCCGTGTTTTTGGACCGGTTGCCAGAGAACTTCGTGATAAGCAGTTTATGAAGATTGTATCATTAGCGCCTGAGGTGCTGTAATATAAATTAAAATGACTAAGCTTAATATAAAAGTAGGGGATACTGTTAGGGTAAACGCTGGTGACCATAAAGGTCAGGAGGGTAAAGTTAAAACAGTTATCAAAGTAAAAAACAAAGCCATAGTAGAAGGGGTAAACATGATTTCAAAACATGAGAAGCCGAGTGCTTCAAACCCTCAAGGTGGTATTGTAGAAAAAGAAGCGGCTTTGCATATTTCAAATTTATCACTTGTTGATAAAAATGGTGACACTACCAGGGTAGGTTATCGTATGGAAGAAGGAAAAAAAGTGCGTTTTGGTAAAAAAAACAATGAAGTTCTATAATTATGGAATACACTTCAAGATTAAAGCAAGAATATAAGGAACGCGTACTTCCATCTCTTACAGAAGAGTTTGGTTACGAGAACAAGATGCAGGTTCCTAAACTACTTAAGATAGTTATCTCTAGAGGGGTAGGTGCTGCAGTTGCTGATAAGAAACTAATTGACTATTCTGTGGAAGAACTTTCTACTATAGCTGGTCAACGTGCTGTGGCAACGGTTTCAAAAAAGGATGTTGCTGCATTTAAACTAAGAAAGGGAATGCCCATCGGTGCAATGGTTACCTTGCGTGGTGAGCGTATGTATGAGTTTTTAGATAGACTCATTACATCAGCATTGCCCCGGGTACGTGACTTTAACGGTATTAAAGCGACAGGTTTTGATGGTCGTGGGAACTATAGCCTTGGTATAACCGAGCAGATTATATTTCCTGAAATCAATATCGACAAAGTACGTAAAATTGAGGGCATGAATATTACCTTTGAAACTTCGGCAGAAACTGATAAAGAAGCAAAATCTTTGCTTACCGAATTAGGTTTGCCTTTTAAAAAGAACTAAGATATGGCTAAAGAATCAATGAAGGCCCGCGAGCGAAAGCGCGAGAGAATGGTGGCCAAATACGCTGATAAACGAAAAGCTCTTAAAGAAGCTGGAGATTATGAAGGTTTGCAAAAACTTCCTAAAAACTCTTCTCCCGTTCGTCAACACAACAGATGCAAATTAACAGGTAGACCTCGGGGATATATGAGAACTTTTGGAGTTTCTCGTGTTATGTTCCGTGAATTGGCTAACCAGGGATTGATCCCAGGCGTTAAGAAAGCTAGCTGGTAACAACAATTAACTGGTTTAAGGTTTGATTATCTATTGATATTTCGAAAACCAAAACCAAAACCAATTATATATGTATACAGATACTATAGCAGACTTTTTAACGCGAGTTAGAAATGCAGCTGCTGCAAATCACAGGGTGGTAGAAATACCAGCCTCTAACCTTAAAAAAGAAATTACTAAGATTCTTTTTGATCAGGGTTATATCCTCAGCTACAAGTTTGAAGATGAAACGGCACAGGGAACTATTAAAATAGCCCTAAAATATGATAAGGATACTAAAGAATCTGTTATTAAAAAGATTCAACGTATCAGTACTCCTGGTTTACGTAAGTATGTAGGGGCTAATGAGGTGCCAAGAATCCTTAATGGACTTGGAATTTCAATTGTTTCAACTTCTAAAGGTGTAATGACCGGAAAGCAGGCTCAGAACGAAAATGTAGGTGGTGAAGTACTTTGCTACGTTTACTAACATATAAAAAGTAAAACCATGTCAAGAATAGGTAAAAATCCCATTACAATACCTGAAGGTGTCACAGTAGATGTTAGCGATGATATAGTAACTGTGAAAGGAAAACTGGGCGAACTTAAACAACAATTTTCTTCAATAACTATTGATATTGAAGATGGTAAAATTAAGTTTGATAGGCCCACAGATCGTAAGGAAGATAGAGCAAAGCACGGTTTATACCGAGCTTTAGTTGCAAATATGATAGATGGAGTTTCCAACGGTTATACAAAGAAACTTGAATTAGTTGGTGTAGGTTATCGTGCCAGCAATCAAGGTCAAAAATTAGAATTGGCTTTAGGCTTTTCACATAATATAGTTATGGAAATTGCTTCAGAAGTGAAGGTTGAGGCGGTTGCCGAAAAAGGTAAAAACCCTCAAATTATACTTACTTCCTCTGATAAGCAGCTTGTAGGTCAAGTAGCCGCAAAAATTAGAGCTTTCCGCAAGCCAGAGCCTTACAAAGGAAAAGGTATACGTTTTGTTGGTGAACAAATTAGAAGAAAAGCAGGTAAATCTGCATAATTATAGAATAGTATGGCATTTTCAAAAGAAGCACGCAGAAAGAAAATTCGTGGAAGGATACGCAAGACTTTGTCTGGTACCGCACAACGTCCAAGACTTTCTGTATATAGAAGCAATAAGGAGATCTACGCTCAGATTATAGATGATGTAACTGGTAAAACAATCAGTGCAGCATCATCCAGAGACGAATCAATAGCTTCCGCGAAGGCGGAAAACAAAGCTGATGTGGCTAAACTTGTAGGTAAGTCTGTCGCAGAAAAGGCGGTTCAAGCTGGTATTGAACTTGTCTCTTTTGATAGAGGAGGTTATCTATATCACGGTAGAGTAAAACAATTAGCAGAAGGAGCCCGAGAAGGCGGACTAAAATTCTAGAAAGTTATGTATCAAGATTATAAAAATGTAGAACTAGTTAAGCCAGGTGGATTGGATCTAAAAGATCGTCTAGTTGGTGTGCAGCGTGTTACTAAAGTAACAAAAGGTGGTAGAGCTTTCGGTTTTTCTGCTATTGTTGTTGTAGGTGATGAGCAAGGCGTTGTAGGACAGGGACTTGGGAAATCTAAGGACGTTGCAAGTGCTATCGCCAAGGCGGTGGACGATGCTAAAAAGAACCTAGTACGTATTCCACTTCAAAAAGGTAGTATACCACACGAGCAGAAAGGAAAGTATGGTGGTGCAAGGGTATTGTTAATGCCTGCAGCTGCTGGTACCGGTGTTATTGCCGGTGGTGCGATCCGTTCTGTATTAGAGGCGGTAGGAGTTCATGATGTATTATCAAAAAATCAAGGTTCTTCTAACCCTCATAACGTTGTAAAGGCTACCTTTGACGCCCTATTGCAATTACGTAATGCGGAAACCATTGCAAAACAGCGTGGAATTTCCATTGATAAAGTCTTCAACGGATAATAATATACAACCATGGCAAGAATTAAAATCACAAAGGTTAAAAGTGCGATCAAACGTTCTAAAAACCAAAAAAGAATTCTTGAGTCCTTAGGTCTTAAGAAAATGAACCAAGTTGTCGAACACGACGACAGTTCCAGCATATTAGGAATGGTAAGTAAAGTGAATCATTTGGTTTCTGTAGAAGAAGCTTAAATAATATATAAAATGGGTTTAAACAATCTAAAACCGGCAGCAGGCTCGGTAAGAAAGAACGATAGTAGGCGAGGTCGCGGTGAAGCTACAGGAAATGGTGGTACCGCAGGCCGTGGGCACAAAGGTGCGAAGTCACGTTCTGGTTATTCTAAGAAAGTAGGATTTGAAGGGGGTCAGATGCCATTGCAGCGTCGTGTCCCTAAATTCGGTTTTACAAATATCAACCGTAAGGAATATGCCGGAATCAATATTGATACTATTCAGGAATATGTTGATGCAGGCCGTTTTGGTGATGAGATCACATTGGAATCTCTTATTGAAAATAGGCTGACCACTAAAAATGATCTCGTTAAGATCCTTGGACGTGGAGAGCTTAAGGCAAAACTTAAAGTAACTGCACATAAATTCACAGCTTCTGCTAAAGAAGCTATTGAAGCGGCCGGTGGTGAAGCGGTAACACTATAAAACTAAGCGAGCATGGGTGCTATAGACACAATAAAGAATATCTGGAAGATCGACGAGTTAAAAAATAGAATCCTACTTACATTAGGGTTATTACTCGTTTACCGTTTTGGCGCTCAGATCGTTCTTCCTGGTATAGACGCTTCTCAATTAGGTAGTTTGTCAGAAAAGCTTGACGGTGGACTTTTGGGTCTGCTAAATGCATTCACAGGTGGGGCGCTTTCTAATGCTTCAGTTTTTGCATTAGGTATAATGCCTTACATTTCTGCTTCCATCGTTGTCCAGCTTATGGGTATAGCAGTTCCTTATCTCCAGAAACTTCAAAAAGAAGGGGAAAGTGGAAGACGCAAGATCAATCAAATTACAAGATGGCTCACTATTGCTATTACATTGGTCCAGGGTCCTGGTTATATTACTAGTCTATATAGTATATTACCTGCCGAAGCTTTTGTAATGGAAAGTCATTTGACCTTTATAATATCTTCTGTGATCATTTTGACAACGGGCTGTATTTTTGCAATGTGGCTAGGTGAAAAGATTACGGATAAAGGAATTGGTAACGGTATATCCCTACTAATTATGGTAGGTATTATCGCTCGTTTACCATTATCGTTCATTCAAGAATGGGTTTCTCGCGTAACAGAATCCAACGGAGGTCTTATCATGATCTTAATTGAATTGGTGATATGGTTTGTAATTATATTATTGTGTGTAATGTTAGTAATGGCTGTACGTCAAATACCAGTACAGTATGCTAGAAGAACAGCCAGCGGTAGTTATGAAAGGAATGTTTTTGGTAACCGTCAATATATTCCCTTAAAGTTAAATGCCTCTGGGGTAATGCCTATAATATTTGCTCAGGCTATCATGTTTATTCCTGCTGCGGTCATTGGTTTATCAGAATCTTCAACTGCAAAAAGCATTGCTGGTGAATTCAATAATATTTTTGGATTTTGGTATAATTTGGTATTCGCTTTATTAATCATAGTCTTTACTTATTTCTATACGGCGATAACAGTTCCTACGAATAAGATGGCTGATGATCTAAAAAGAAGTGGTGGATTTATTGCGGGCATTAGACCGGGTACAGAAACAGGTGAATATTTAGATCGTATTATGTCTCAAATCACATTGCCTGGATCAATATTTTTAGCTTTGATTGCTATTTTTCCAGCTGTGGCCGTAAGTGTTCTTGGTATGCAACAGGGTTGGGCATTGTTTTATGGAGGTACATCGCTACTTATTATGGTGGGTGTGGCGATAGACACAATGCAACAAGTCAATTCATATTTATTGAACAAACATTATGATGGACTTATGAAAACAGGTAAAAATAGAAAAGCAGTAGCATAATGGCAAAACAGCAAGCAATTGAACAAGACGGTTCTATTATAGAAGCATTATCAAATGCTATGTTTAGGGTAGAACTTGAAAATGGACATATCGTTACAGCGCATATTTCAGGCAAAATGCGTATGCATTACATAAAATTATTGCCTGGTGATAAAGTGAAATTGGAAATGAGCCCGTATGATTTAAGTAAGGCTCGCATAACCTACAGATACTAAAAAGATGAAAGTAAAAGCATCAGTAAAGAAAAGAAGTGCAGACTGCAAGATTGTTAGAAGAAAGGGCAGACTGTATGTGATTAATAAAAAGAACCCTAAGTTCAAACAAAGACAAGGTTAAATTATGGCTAGAATTGCAGGGATAGATATCCCAAAACAAAAAAGAGGTGTAATTGCATTGACCTATATTTTTGGAATAGGTAAAAGCAGAGCACAAAAAATATTAGCTCAGGCAGAAGTGAGCGAAGATACTAAAGTTTCTGAGTGGGATGATGACCAGATAGGTCGTATTCGTGAGGCTGTAGGATCTTATAAAATTGAAGGAGAGTTAAGAAGCGAAGTATCCACCAGCATCAAGCGTTTGATGGATATAGGTTGCTATAGAGGTATTCGTCATAGATCTGGACTACCCTTACGTGGTCAGCGAACTAAAAACAACTCTAGAACGAGAAAAGGTAAGCGTAAAACGGTTGCTAATAAGAAGAAAGTAACCAAATAATAAGTAACCAATGGCAAAGCAAAATACAAAAGGTGCTGCTAAAGGAGCGAAAGGCTCTAAAAGTAATAAGGGTACCAAAAAACGTAAAGTTGTTGTTGAATCTGTGGGAGAAGCACACATTTCAGCTTCTTTCAACAATATATTAGTTTCTTTAACGAACAAGAAGGGTGATGTAATCTCATGGTCTTCAGCTGGAAAAATGGGTTTTAGAGGTTCTAAGAAAAATACACCTTATGCAGCACAATTAGCTTCAGAAGATGCAAGTAAAGTTGCACATGATGCTGGTCTTCGCAAAGTAAAGGTTTATGTAAAAGGACCTGGAAATGGTCGTGAGTCTGCTATACGTTCTATCCACAATAGTGGTATTGAGGTTTCAGAAATCATAGACGTTACTCCTTTACCTCACAATGGATGTCGCGCACCTAAAAGACGTCGCGTATAATACTTTGCGATTTTTCGCTGGTATAATCCTACAAATTATACCCGGTCCTATATTCTAGGGCCGGGCTATTAACGTAAATTTTAATTATATATCAATAGGGGAGCTATTGGTTTTGCGAAGGACTAGACCTTAATTCCTTAACCACCCCACTAATAACAACTAAGAATGGCAAGATATACCGGTCCCAAGACAAAAATCGCCCGTAAATTTGGTGAGGCGATATTTGGAGATGATAAATCTTTTGAAAAAAGAAATTATCCTCCAGGACAACATGGAAATACTAGACGTCGTGGCAAAAAGTCAGAGTACGCTATCCAGTTGCAGGAAAAACAAAAAGCAAAATATACCTATGGTGTATTAGAGCGTCAATTCCGTAATATGTTTGAAAAGGCTACACGATCCACTGGGATCACCGGTGAAGTTCTTTTACAACTATGTGAATCTCGTTTAGATAACGTGGTTTTCAGAATGGGCATTGCCCCTTCTAGACGATCTGCACGTCAACTGGTAGGTCACAGACATATCACTGTTAATGGAGAGCTTGTTAATATTCCTTCCTATAATGTGCAGCCTGGTGATAAAATCGCCGTGCGCCAAAAATCGAAATCTCTTGATGCTATTCAGAACGCTTTAGCGAATGCTAATCACGTTTATGAGTGGATCACGTGGAATAACGATAGCAGGGAAGGCACTTTTGTTGCTGTTCCTACAAGGATTCAAATTCCTGAGAACATCAATGAGCAATTCATCGTTGAATTGTACTCTAAATAATAATAACAACTCTTAGAAAACTAAATATGGCATTACTTAATTTCCAGAAGCCCGATAAAGTCATAATGATTGATTCTACTGACTTTGAAGGTAAGTTTGAATTCAGACCTTTGGAGCCTGGCTACGGATTGACCGTGGGCAATGCGCTACGTAGGGTGCTTCTTTCTTCCCTTGAAGGTTTTGCTATCACTTCTATACGTATTGAAGGGGTAGACCACGAGTTTTCAACCATTGCAGGAGTTGTTGAAGATGTTACCGAAATTATCCTCAACCTTAAACAAGTACGATTCAAGAGACAAATTGATGAAATTGATAATGAAACCGTTACCGTTTCATTAACTGACAAGGAACAATTAGTTGCTGGCGATTTTCAGAAATTTATTTCAGGCTTTCAGGTTTTAAATCCTGATCTTGTTCTTGCCAATATGGAAAAAAGTGTGAACTTCAATATGGAGATCACTATTGAAAAGGGCCGTGGTTATGTTCCTGCCGAAGATAATAAAAAGCAGAATGCACCTATTGGTACCATTTTCACAGATTCTATCTATACTCCCATTAAAAATGTGAAGTACAGTATAGAAAATTATCGTGTTGAGCAAAAGACAGATTATGAAAAGCTGGTTTTTGAAATCATGACTGATGGTTCTATTCATCCCAAAGATGCATTGACCGAAGCTGCAAAAACCCTGATTCACCATTTCATGCTCTTTTCTGACGAGCGCATTACCCTTGAGGCTGATGAGATCGCACAGACGGAGACCTATGATGAGGAATCCTTACATATGCGCCAGCTTTTGAAAACAAAACTTGTAGATATGGATCTTTCCGTACGTGCATTGAATTGTCTTAAAGCTGCTGAAGTCGAAACGTTGGGTGACCTTGTTTCCTATAATAAGAATGATTTGATGAAATTTAGAAATTTCGGTAAAAAATCATTGACTGAGCTTGAAGAGCTTGTAAATGTTAAGGGCCTTAACTTCGGAATGGACCTAACAAAATATAAATTAGATAAAGACTAGTAACGCTGTCATATTTTGCTCCTCAGAACGGGTTGAGCAAGATGACCGCTAAAATAAAATTTCATGAGACATCGTAAGAAATTTAATCATTTAGGAAGAAAGACTGCACATAGAAAGTCTATGCTTGCCAATATGGCTTGTTCCCTAATTGAGCATAAACGAATCAATACCACCATAGCGAAGGCTAAAGCGCTGCGTGTTTTCGTTGAACCTGTGATCACAAAATCTAAGGAAGATACAACACATAACCGTCGTCTTGTTATGAGTAAATTGCGTCAAAAAGAAGCGGTAACCGAGCTTTTTAGAGATGTTGCTGTTAAAGTAGGGGATCGTCCCGGTGGTTATACGCGTATCATCAAATTAGGCAGCCGTCTAGGTGATAATGCAGATATGGCTATGATCGAGCTAGTAGACTATAATGAAGTTTACAATACTGCGAAGAGTGCCAAAAAGAAGTCTACACGTAGAGCTGGTAAGAAAACCGGAACTAGTGAAGAAGAAAATGCACAGGATACGAAAACAGTAACTTCTGAAGATACAAAAACTAAAGCTGAAGCACCTAAAGAGGGAGCTAAAGCGGAAGAAAAAAAGGAAGATAAATCTGAAGGAAAAGAAGAGAATGATTCAAAAGAATAAAATTCAATTCTAATAATTTAGAAAAGGGATAACCCACTGGGTTTATCCCTTTTTTTATGATTATTTTTGTCAAATTTTAGCTGTTAAAAGAGGTTTTTTTACCCAATTAAACAGTTTTTTATAACTCCAACGGAAAAGAAAAAGCTTATTATGAAATATCAAACCAAAAGAAAAGCACTTATTTTATTGGCTGACGGCACCATATTTTATGGAAAAGCCGTGGGTGATCAGGAAGGTACAGCAATAGGAGAAGTATGTTTTAACACGGGAATGACCGGTTATCAGGAAATATTTACAGACCCGTCGTACTACGGTCAGCTTATGGTTACCACTAATGCCCATATAGGTAATTATGGTGGAAATAATGGGGAAACAGAATCTGATACCGTTAAAATATCAGGGCTTATCTGTAAAAATTTCAGCTACACATACTCACGAACGCGTGTGGATGAATCCCTGGAAGCTTTCCTTAAAAACAACAACCTCTTCGCAATTTCAGATGTTGATACGCGTGCACTCGTGGCCTATATACGTGATCAGGGTGCAATGAATGCGATTATCTCAACAGATGTTGATAATATCCCTGATTTACAGAAGCAGCTGGAAGCCGTTCCAAATATGAACGGACTTGAACTTGCAAGTAAAGTCTCTACTAAAGAAGCCTATACCTTTGGAGATGAAAATGCACCCATTAAGGTTGCGGCACTAGACCTGGGGATTAAGAAGAACATCCTAAGAAATATGGCCAAGCGGGATATGTATGTCAAGGTATTTCCCTACGATACTTCATTAGAGGTAATGAAGGAATTTGAGCCTGATGGCTTTTTTCTCTCCAATGGTCCCGGAGATCCGGAACCTTTGCATGGGGTAATTGAAGTGGCCAAAGAAATAATCAATGAAAACCTGCCGCTATTTGGAATATGTCTCGGTCATCAGATCATTGCTTTGGCTAATGGCATAGGTACATTCAAAATGCACCATGGCCACAGGGGAATCAACCATCCCGTAATCAATAAAGTTACCGGCAAAGGTGAAATAACTTCACAAAACCATGGTTTTTCAGTAGACTATGATCAGGCGATAACTAATAAAGATATTTCCGTGACACATTTTCATCTCAATGATAAGACCGTAATGGGTCTGGAAATGAAAGATAAAAATTGTTTCTCAGTTCAATATCATCCAGAAGCAGGTCCCGGGCCTAATGACGCTACCTATCTTTTTGATGAATTTATTAAAAGAATGAGACCTGAAGGAAAAATTGGGGCTTAATCGTATACAGTCTTAAACCTTGGTTTTTGGTATTCAAAGTATAATATAAATTCAAGTTTAAGCCTGTATTAAATATTGTTTAAAGCGCCTACTATATGGGCAAAACTCGACCATAATCCTTATATTGTTAATATTATAAAATTAATCTAAACCAAAAATAAAATGAGCATTATAATTAATATCCACGCCCGTCAGATTTTCGATTCTCGGGGTAATCCTACTGTAGAAGTTGATGTTATCACAGAATTTGGAGCCATGGGACGCGCTGCTGTTCCTTCAGGAGCATCTACTGGAGAACATGAAGCGGTAGAACTTCGCGATGGTGGTAAAGACTACATGGGCAAAGGTGTACAGAAAGCTGTGGATAACGTGAATAATGTGATTGCACAGGAGCTTATAGGTACTTCGGTATTTGAGCAGAATGAGATTGATCAACTGATGCTTGACCTGGACGGCACCAAAAATAAATCAAAACTGGGCGCTAACGCCATTTTAGGCGTTTCCCTGGCATGTGCCAAAGCGGCCGCAAACGAATTGAATATGCCCCTTTATCGCTACATTGGCGGGGTAAGTGCAAATACGTTGCCAGTACCTATGATGAATATTATCAATGGAGGTTCCCACAGTGATGCCCCTATTGCATTTCAGGAGTTTATGATCATGCCTGTAAAAGCGAAGAGCTTTACACATGCTATGCAAATGGGAACAGAAATATTTCACAATCTGAAAAAGGTATTGCATGATCGCGGCCTTACCACTTCAGTAGGGGATGAAGGAGGTTTCGCACCCACGCTTGAAGGTACCGAGGATGCGCTTGAAAGTATTAAAACTGCTGTTGATAAAGCTGGTTACAAGCTGGGTGATGATGTAATGGTAGCATTGGATTGCGCCGCTGCTGAATTTTATGTAGATGGTAAATACGATTATACAAAATTTGAAGGGGATAAAGGTATTGTACGCTCTAGTGAAGAACAAGCGGAATATCTTGCTGAACTTGCAGGTAAATATCCTATTATATCTATTGAAGATGGTATGGATGAAAATGATTGGGAAGGCTGGAAATCACTTACAGATAAAATTGGAGACAAAGTTCAGTTAGTAGGGGATGATCTTTTTGTTACCAATGTGGAACGACTTAGCAGAGGTATCAATGAGAAAATTGCCAACTCTATCCTTATTAAAGTAAATCAAATAGGAACTCTTACCGAAACCATCGCAGCTGTAAATATGGCCCATAATGCAGGTTATACTTGTGTGATGTCACATCGCTCTGGAGAAACGGAGGATAATACCATTGCTGACCTTGCTGTAGCATTGAACACAGGTCAAATAAAAACAGGTTCTGCTTCTCGAAGCGATAGGATGGCTAAATACAACCAACTATTGCGCATTGAAGAGGAACTGGGGGATACTGCCTATTTTCCACAAGAAAATGCTTTTAAACTGAAATAAATAGCATTTTAACGCTAAAAAACACCCTGTACGGGTGTTTTTCTATGTTCTAATGATTGTAAAATTTATATTTGGTAGGGTTTTTATTGCATTTTGACGTGTGTAATCTATATAAAATCTCTTATTTCGAAACTTATTTAAAAAATCTAGGTTCATTTTTATTAAAATCTTAGATTTAATAAATTTAAAATCAAATACTTAAACGAAGGTAGTATTAATCTTACAAATAAAAATAAAAAATTATTTTTTGTTTTGTAAGATTTTTTTTAGTTTAGCATCTGTAATCTAGTCAAGGATATTAAAGCACCCAGCTTTATCGAAAATTTTGAAAATTTTAAGTTGGGTGAAAGAATGGATTTGAAATCGAAAGAGAGTAAAATCCGTTCTTCTTAAAATCCCCAAGATATTCAAGACTAGGTTTGAAGTTGGGTAAGGGGCATGTGACTTTAAGTCGCTGCCCCTTTTTTTCTTTTAAGGTTTATTTAACCTGTGCTTTACCTAGTCAGGTCAATAAATTGCAGGCTTTTTTGTATTTTTAACAATAACGATTTTAAACAGTATAAAACAATAACTGATGGCAGAGGATGCTAAACTTAAGATAGATGGAGCTGATTATGAGTTTCCATTAATAACTGGAACTGAAAAAGAAATTGCAATCGATATAGGCTCTTTGCGTGGTGTTACCAAAGGGGTCACGACTTTAGATCCTGGATTTAAAAACACAGCGAGCTGTGAAAGTGCTATAACATTTCTGGATGGGGAAGAAGGTATTTTAAGATACCGTGGTTATGCTATTGAAGATTTAGCGGATAAAGCAAGTTTTCTGGAAGTTGTTTATTTGCTAATCTTTGGAGAACTACCTACAGTAGATGAGTTGGATAAGTTCCACAGTGATATTAAAGATGAGAGCCATGTAGATGAAGACGTAAAAAAGATTCTTGGAGGTTTTCCAAAATCGGCACATCCCATGGGCGTTCTTTCTTCACTCACTTCGGCATTGACCGCATTTAATCCTACTGCTGTAAATGTGGATTCTGAAGAAGATATGTATAATGCTATAATTAAGCTTCTGGGTAAATTCCCAGTTCTGGTAGCATGGACTATGCGTACCAAGATGAGTCAACCATTGGACTATGGAAGTAACAATCTGGGATATGTGGAAAATCTTCATAAAATGATGTTCTCCCGTCCCAATAAAGATTACAATGTAGATCCACAGGTAATAGAAGCACTTGATAAATTGCTTATTTTACATGCAGACCACGAGCAAAACTGTTCAACATCTACCGTACGAATGGTGGGTTCTTCACAAGCCGGACTTTTTGCTTCCATTTCCGCAGGTATCTCTGCACTTTGGGGGCCTTTGCATGGTGGTGCCAATCAAGCCGTAATTGACATGCTTGAGGCTATCAAGACTGATGGTGGTGATACTAAAAAATATATGGCCAAAGCGAAGGATAAAGAAGATCCTTTCCGTTTAATGGGCTTTGGTCACCGTGTTTATAAGAATTTTGACCCTCGCGCTAAGATTATCAAGAAAGCAGCAGATGATGTGCTTGAATTGATGGGTGTTGAGGATGAGGTGCTGGATATTGCAAAAGGCTTAGAGAAAGAAGCTCTGGAAGATAGTTATTTCGTTGACCGGAAGTTATATCCTAACGTTGATTTCTACTCAGGTATAATTTATCGTGCATTAGGTATACCCGTTGAAATGTTTACCGTAATGTTTGCAATGGGCCGTGTGCCTGGTTGGATCGCACAATGGCGCGAGATGCGTCAGCGCAAAGAGCCTATAGGCAGACCTCGTCAGGTATATATAGGGGAGACACATCGTGAATTTAAAGAAATCAAGGAGAGGTAAACCAATTTGAATTTATTGTTAACGGGCCTTCAAATTATTTGAAGGCCCGTTTTTTTTCTGACGAGGATAAATTTTTCTATGTTGTAATGGGGAAATATTTAAATTTAAAGGGATTCTTATTGGTTTGGCTTTTACGCTATCAGTCTTTGACTAAAGCGGAATGCAATGAGCTTTGGCTCTTCAATTAGAGATGTTAGGTTATCTAATTTGAAAATTTATAAAAATCCCACAAGAATCAAATAGTTAGATAAAAAGCAAGTAATCGTATATGATAAAATTAAATGTAAAAGATGAAACTTCCAGACTGCGTTCTGTAGTGCTGGGAACCGCATTAGAAATGGGAGGGACTCCTCCGCTTGAAGAGGCATACGATCCCAAATCGCGATTGCATATAGCTGCGGGAACATACCCAATGGAAGAAGATATGATTCAGGAAATGGATGCTGTAGCTGCAGTTTTTGACAAGTATGCCATACAGGTTTTTAGACCTAAGTTGCTTCATGCTTATAACCAGATTTTTGCCCGGGACATAGGTTTTGTGATAGATGATTATTTCATAAAGGCAAATATTTTACCAGATCGTGAGCGGGAGATAGATGCGATACAGCATGTACTAGATCAGATGGCGATTGATAAGGTTATCCGGTTTCCGGAAGATGCGCATATTGAGGGTGGCGATGTAATGCCATACGGTGATTATCTATTTGTGGGAACATATAGGGAAACCGATTATCCAGATTATGTGATCGCACGGACTAACATGAAAGCTGTCAAATGTTTAGAAGAAGCCTTTCCTGAAAAGAAAGTCGTTTCTTTTAATCTTAGAAAGTCGAATACTGACGCGTATGCGAACGCTCTCCATTTGGATTGTTGTTTTCAACCCATTGGTAATGATAAAGCTATCCTGCATAAAAATGGTTTTCTTGAGGTTGAAGAATACGAGTGGCTGGTAAATTTTTTCGGGCCTGAAAATATTTTTGAAATTACTGCGGAAGAAATGTATCATATGAACTCAAATGTATTTTCTATATCTCCGGAAGTGGTTATTTCAGAAAAAAGATTTACTCGGTTAAATACATGGCTGCGCACTCAGGGTATTAAAGTGGAAGAGGTTTCTTATGCAGAGATATCAAAACAAGAAGGCTTATTGCGATGTAGTACATTACCCCTGGTCAGGGAGTAAAGTACCATACTTAGTTTACGTTGTTAAAAGACCTAATAACTTATGCTATTTTTTATAAATAAATTTTCCGTTCATTGGAGAGGTTATTTGGAGAATTTTAAAAACGGAAATCTGACTTTTCACTATTAAATCAATGCGCAATATACTAACAAAAATAGATACAGGATTGTTACAAAATCTTAAAGGAGATTGTTCTGCGCTTTATGCCAATTGGGGCTTTTACCGAAGGTTTTTTGTATTTTCGATTTTGTAAAGAAAAATTTGCCCCATGACGACAAAAGAAATAGCAAAACTCGCTAATGTATCCTTAGGTACGGTAGACCGGGTTATTCATAATCGCGGAAAGGTTGCACCCAACACTAAAAAGAGAGTTCTAGAAATTCTGGAACGGGTTAATTACCGCCCCAATATTTATGCACGCGGACTTGTACTGAATAAATCATTTACTATTGCTGCGCTTGTTCCCGCTTTTGAACCGGGGGAGTATTGGGAAATACCCCAGCAGGGTATAAGAAAAGGAACAGAGGATCTGCAGCAATTTGGCATGCAGGTAAAAATTTTTGAATTTGACCAGAATTCCCCGGAATCATTTATTGATCAGGCCAGCAAGGTGTTGGAGTTGAGGCCAGATGGGGTCATACTGGCGCCGGTGATCAATTTTGAAGCGGTTAAATTCACCCTGAAATTAAAAGATTTAAAAATCCCGTTTACACTTATAGACTCTAACATTGCAAACAGCGGGGCGCTTTCATTTATAGGGCAGGATGCTTACCAGAGCGGAAAACTTGCAGCAAAATTACTCAAACTCGAAATAATGGGAAGTGGTGCAATTTCTATCATATCTTTAAAAAATAATGAAAATCATAATAAAACCCTTCAAAAAAGAATTGAGGGATTTAAAGATTACTTTCTTGGTAGTGATGTTTTAAATAAAATCAGTTTGCGTGAATTTGACATTCATCAGCGTAATAAGGACTGGAAAGAAATATTAGTAGAAGCCTGTAAGCTGCAGGGCACAGACGGTATATTTGTTCCCAGCTCTAAAGTGCATTATGTGGCTGAAGTACTTAAAGACCTGAAATTAGATATAAGGCTGGTAGGTTATGATCTAATTGAGAAAAACAGAATGTACCTTAAAAAAGGTATTATTAATAGCCTTATTTGCCAACAACCTGAAAAACAGGGGTATATAGCTTTAGATGATTTTTATAAAGCATTAGTTCTAAAGCAGATGATTCAGAAGGAAAGATATCTTCCCCTAGATATTGTGGCCCAGGAAAACCTGGATTATTATGATGATACTTTAATGAATTACAATTAGATTTTTTCAAAAAATGTGCACGTAGGTAATTTTAACATAAAATATTTTAATAAGTATTAAAATATCATAACTTAGCATCCCTAATTAAAATTAATAAATCGTTGTAGTGATAAAAAATAGTTATTTCTTAATAAATTTATTTCAATAATGTGTACGTGCACATTGTTGTTTTGTTTAAAACCTGACAATATGATTAAAAACTACTTTACAACATGTTCCTTAAATTCGGTTAAGATTCTTATCGCTTTATTCTTAATCTTTAGTTGGGAAAAAGGAAGATCGACAACAGGCATAAATTATTTCGGTTTCCAGGGTTTTCCGGTTGAAGGGAAAATTTTAGATAGTGAAGGTATGCCTTTGCCAGGCGCCAATATTTTAGAAAAGGGGACCAGTAATGGCGTACAGTCTGATTTTGATGGAAATTTCTCCCTCAATGTAAGTGGTGAAGATGCGGTATTGCTTGTTTCTTATGTGGGTTTTGCCCAGCAGGAGGTAAGTGTAGGCGGCCGTTCTACTATTGAAATTACCCTCGAAGAAGATGCTGCCGCACTGAGTGAAGTTGTGGTAGTGGGTTATGGTACTCAGCGCAAACGGGATGTAACCGGTGCTATTAGTTCAATTTCAGACGAAGATATAAATATAACAAAAGAGAGCAATCCTATAAACGCACTTTCGGGAAAAGTCGCCGGTCTTGATGTGGGTGTTAGTAGTTCGCCGGGGTCATCCCCCAGCGTATTGGTGCGGGGCAGAAGTTCATTAAATTTTTCTAATGAGCCCTTGCTGGTTGTTGATGGTATTCCCATAGAAGGGGATCTCAATGACATCAACTCTAGTGATATCGCATCTATTGAAGTGCTAAAAGACGCCTCTTCGGCAGCAATTTATGGCGCCAGGGGAGCTAATGGTGTGATCCTGGTTACCACCAAACGGGGTAAACTGGGTAAAGCCACTATAACGTATGAGACGTATTACGGAAATTCAAAAGTTGTAAATAATTTTGATCTTTTAAATGCAGATGAATATGTAAGGCTTCGCCAGGAAGCAACACGGGCCGGTGCGGAAGAAGAGCAAGGGTTACTGCCGGGCAGCCTGTCCATTCCTGCGGTTGAAGATGTGCTCACCCCGCTTCAGTTAGCTGCTTACAGAGATGGGGTTAATACCGATTTTCTGGATTTGGGAACACGTGTGGGTAATCAGCTCAACCACAGTTTTGGTATTTCCGGAGGTTCAGAACGCATCAGGTATAATGTGTCCCTCAATTATTTTAGTCAGGAAGGTGTTTTTAATCTGGCAGATTATGAACGGATCAGTTCGCGGGTGAATCTGGATATTAATGCGACAGACAAAATTAAAATCGGTCTCTCCCAGCAAGCCAATTATGGCAAAGCCAATAATTACAACCCTCTTCTCGATCTGATCAGGCAGCCGCCGCTGGTGAGGCCCTTTAATGCAGACGGCACGCCAACTTTAGATCCGCTGGCTGATGGGCTTGTTTGGAACCCTTTAAGCAATGAAGCTCCCGGAAATTACATAAATGAAACCATCAACTACAATTACTTCGCCAATTTTTTTGGGAGCTATCGTTTTAGCGATGATTTAAAATACACCTTGAATGTTCAGCCGCAGTTTGAAGCGATCACAGATAACGACTTTAGGGCTTCTCAGTCTGACAGTCAAACCGGCGGCCTCTCTCAGGCCAGTAAAGAGCAACGCATCATAACCGCTTATACTATTGAAAATATCGTGAATTATTCTACCGCTTTTAAGGATATTCACACTCTGGATGCGACCTTGCTCTATAGTTTTCAAAAAACAAAGCGGGATTTTTTGCAGCTGAGTGTGCTGGGGCCGGCGGCAGACAGTCAGACCTTTAATAACCTAGGTGATGCCTCTCAAATTGATGCCAGAGACAGCAGTCTGGAGACAGAATCCTGGGTTTCCTATATGGCGCGATTTAATTACGGTTTTAAAGACCGATACCTCCTCACCTTAACCGGAAGATACGACGGGTCGTCTAAACTCTCACAGGATCATAAATATGGTTTTTTCCCTTCGGCTTCGGTAGCCTGGAGGGTTATAGAAGAAGGTTTTATGAAAAAGCAACACCTCTTTGGTGATTTAAAAGTACGGGCCGGGTACGGTGAAGTGGGGCGTAATCCTATAGCGCCTTACTCCACTTTTGGTGGTATTGCACGCGTAGAAAATAGCTTTGGGAATAACCCTGCATTTGGTTTCAGGCCCCAAGATATTGCCAATCCAGATCTTAAATGGGAAACTACCAAAACCTTTAACGCAGGGATTGATTTTGCTGTTTTAGATAATAGAATCAGTGGTTCAGTAGATTATTACCGCGGGCGTACAGAAGATTTATTGTTAAATCGGGTTCTTCCGTCCACTTCCGGGTTTAATTCGATTCTGCAAAATGTAGGGATTACCGAAAATGAAGGTTTTGAAGTGGTGCTGTCAACGTTAAATATAAAATCTGAAAATTTCACCTGGAGCACAGATTTCAATTTCTCGAGAAATAGGAACGAAATTGTCAAATTGCTGGATAGTGAAAATGATGATGTAGGTAATGGCTGGTTTATTGGTCAGCCCCTAAGCGTTTATTACGACCGTGTGTTTTCTGGCATCTGGCAGATCGATGAAGCTGAAGTTGCAAATAGTTATGGCAGAAGACCCGGCGATATCAAATTGGCAGATATAAATAATGATAGGGTGCTCAATGATTCTGACCGAAGAATACTGGGGCAGCAGGACCCCAAATGGATTGGGGGGTTAACCAGCAGAATGACCTATAAAGGTTTTGATTTTACAGTTTCTGCCTACACCCATCAGGATTTTCTTGTAAATGCAGAGCCTATTGATATAACCACATTATTTGGTCGCTTTAATGATTTAGACCTTGATTACTGGACGCCGGAGAACCCCACTAACGCATTTCCCAGGCCGAACGAAAATAGGGAGCGGCCTTTAGATAATGCTACTTTAAATTACAGAGATGGTTCTTTTGTAAGAATTCGAAATATTACCCTGGGGTACAATCTGGAGAAAGAAGTTACCGATGTTTTAGGAATTCAAAAACTACGTTTGTACGCGAGTGCGCAAAATGCATTTTTATTTACCGCTACAGATATTGAAGGCTTTGATCCCGAACTGGGTGTGGGTGATGACTTTATTTCTGCGCCCAGAACATTGATGCTGGGTCTTGATGTAACATTTTAAAAATTTAGAATTATGAAATTAATAAAGTCAATAAAGATCCTATTTATAGTAAGCCTGTTAACCTCTTCTTTTTCCTGTAGCGAATTTCTGGAAGAAGAACTAACCGGTGACCTCACCGGCGATGGTGTATTTATAGATGAAGAAGGAATAGATTTTGCCCTTAATGGTACCTACGCATCGCTGGGTACATTTATAGGAGCTAATGGCAATATTGAGACTGGATGGAATTTAATAGCTTTTGGTACAGATACATATACCAATGGATCAGACGGAGGTTTTAAATACTTCAACACCTATAATTCAGATCTTAACGCCAGTTCTACTGTGGTAACTGAATCCTGGGATGCTTTTTACCTGGGGATCAATTCTGCCAATACGGTACTGAACAGAGCTCCGGAAGTACTGAACAATAATCCTGAAAAGTTGGAAAATGTGGTTGCGCAGGCTCGATTTTTAAGGGCTTATATGTATTTCTGGCTTTCAAGGGTTTGGGGTCCGGTACATTATACAGATCAGGAAACGCAGGGGCCACAGACAGAAGCGTATAGAATGCCGCTGGATGAATTGTACCCTAAAATAATAGAAGATCTGCAATTTGCCGAAGAGCATTTGCCACCTGTGCAGGACGAGTACGGAAAAGCTACTTCCTGGGCAGCAAAAGCCGTTTTGGCCGATGTGCATCTATTTCGGAAAAACTATACGGAAGCTGCAACTTACGCAGAAGATATCATTGATAATGGTCCTTTTGAACTGGTTCGCCCATTTGCAGCTTTGTGGGATACAGAAAATGAGCAAAACAACGAAGTTATCTGGTCTATACAATTTGCAGACGACCTTCAATACGACAATGGTGGCAATGCTGCTCATATGTTTTTCCTGATGCAGTATGATGTACTTCCCGGAATGCAGCGAGATATCGAAAATGGAAGGCCCTGGAAGCGGTTTCGTCCCACAGATTATCTTTTAAACCTTTACGATATGCAGGATACACGCTTTGATGGGACTTTTAAGACCGTCTGGTATGCTAACAATCCAGATTCGGCGCCAGAAGGTGTTAAGGTTGGTGATACGGCAGTTTATCTACCCCGAGTGCCCATGACCCCGGAAGAAAAAAGCAGTAAACCCTATGCGGTCAATATCTTTAATCGGGATGAATATACCGAAAAGATCTATCCATCAACTATAAAATGGCTACAACCCGAGAGGATTTCAGTTAATCAGGAGTCTGGTGACAAGGATTTTGTAACATATCGCCTGGCGGAAATTTATTTAATCGCGGCAGAGGCTAATGCCTTAAAAGCTGCGCCAGAACAGGATAAAGCACTGCAATATTTAAATGAGGTACGAATGCGAGCTTACGGTGTGGATGATGTTTCAGAACTTCCAGTCATTACTCAGGTAGACCTTAGTGTCATTCTTGAGGAACGTGCCAAAGAATTAGCTCAGGAAGGAAAACGATGGTTTGATCTGGTGCGCACCGATACCTTTGTACAGCGCGTTCGGGAGCATAATCCCCAGGCAGCATCTAATGTACAGGAATTCCATAAATTAAGGCCAATCCCATTGACTCAAATAGACAGAACCTCGACCGAATTTGCTCAAAATCCCGGTTATTAAGGTACAGATGATTATAGAGAGCGACTTCTTGGTTTTTAATAATTATCACTGTTGACTGAGAAAGCAATTAATTAAAACCCAATAAAATGTGCTTGTGAACTTTTTTTGCCACAATAATTAAATTTTTAATAAAACGGATGTTATATTGCTAAGTACCCTGACGGGATCTCCATCTCAAGACTTAAAATTATAATATTACAATACGCTATTAGACTATAATTTACTGAAATATAATGCGATAACCCAATTCTCTAAAATATGAAAACACGATTTAAAAACGGCGTACATAAATGTATGCTATTTTCCCTTTTTATCAGTTTGGCCAGCTGTGCCCAGAAGTCTGATGATAAAGAAGTAGGGGAGGCGCTCTTTAATGGCAAGGATCTTTCTGGCTGGACTCAAAAAAACGGTAAGGCAACATACGAGGTGAATGATGAAACTATTGTAGGTACCACTGTTGCCGGAACGCCGAATTCCTTCCTTACCACAGATAAAAAATACGAGGATTTTATAATGGAGCTGGATTTTAAAGCAGATCCCAGTATGAATTCCGGCATTCAGATACGCAGTGAAAGCAAGCCCAATTATCAAAATAGCCGCGTACATGGGTATCAGATCGAGATAGATCCTTCAGACCGCGCCTGGAGTGGCGGTATTTATGATGAAGCCCGCCGGGGGTGGTTATATCCATTAACGAATAACCCCGCTGCGCAAAGTGCCTATAGAAAAGATGATTGGAATCATTATCGGGTAGAGGCCATTGGCGATACGTTACAGACCTGGGTAAATGGTGTTGCAGCCGCTAATCTTGTGGATGATAAAACCAAAGAAGGTTTTATTGCCCTTCAGGTGCATGCCATTGGGGGCGATGAGCAACCGGGTAAACAGATTATCTGGAAAAATGTACGGATTATAACGGACAGCCTCGACCAGTATAATAAAAAGAGTGACGCACCGGTATTTAATACCAAAAACCAACTTACAGAAGCAGAAAAAGAAGAGGGCTGGAAATTGCTCTGGGACGGAAAAACTACAGAAGGCTGGCGCGGCGCTAAGCTTGATGAATTTCCCGATAAAGGTTGGGTCATTGAAGATGGTGTGCTAACGGTAAAATCTACAGGCGGGGAAGAATCTGCTGCCGGTGGTGATATTGTAACAACAGAAAATTATGGGGATTTTGAACTGAAAACCGACTTCAAATTAACCAAAGGCGGCAATAGTGGAATCAAGTATTATGTTGATCCAGACCTTAACAAAGGAGCAGGTTCTGCCATAGGTCTGGAATATCAGATTCTGGATGATGAGAATCATCCTGACGCAAAATTGGGTAATCATGAAGGAAGTCGAACGGTAGCATCGCTTTACGACCTTATTAAAGCTGATGCCGATAAACCCATAAATCCTGTGGGAGAATGGAATACCGCCAGAATCGTTTCCAAAAACAACCACCTAGAGCATTGGCTAAATGGAGTTAAAGTACTGGAATATGAACGGAAAAGTCCGGAGTATCGTAAACTGGTTGCAGAAAGTAAGTATGAAAAATGGCCAAATTTTGGCGAATGGGAAGAAGGTCCCATCCTGCTTCAGGATCACGGAGATCGCGTTTCTTTTAAAAACATAAAAATTAAACCCTTAAACTAAAGACATGACTACACGAAGAGGATTTATAAGAAAAGCAACATTAGGCGGTGCGGGTATTGTAATAGCTAATTCTGCAATGGGGATGCCGGCAAGTAGTTACCGGCGTATTATAGGCTCTAATGAGCGCTTAAATGTAGCCATTGCCGGTTTGGGAAGACGCTATGGAGCCTACGTTGATCCTATTGCAAGAAAAGAAAGTAACGTGCAGCTTTTGTACCTCTGTGATGTGATGGAAAGCCAGCGTACAAGTGCTCTTAAAAATTTTAGTCAGCATATAGACTATTCCCCCAAACTGGCAAACGACATTCGCAAAGTGCTTGAAGATAAAGACCTCGATGTTTTGCTTAATGCAACTCCAGACCACTGGCACACCCCGGGTTCCATTATGGCTCTTAAAGCCGGTAAAAATGTATATGTCGAAAAACCTTGCAGCCATGATATGAATGAAAATGAAATGCTGGTTGCGGCTGCAAAAAAATATGATAAGGTGGTACAGATGGGCAATCAGCAGCGATCGTCAAATCATACCATTGAAATAATAAAAGCCATTCATGACGGTGCTATTGGCAAGCCCTACAAAGCAGTCGCCTTTTATGTAAATTCCAGGGGCGAAGTTCCCGTACAGAAGAAAGCTGCGCCACCTCAGGGACTGGATTGGGAACTTTTTCAGGGTCCTGCACCTCGTCGAGAATATACTGACAATACGTGGGACTACAACTGGCACTGGTATGGTTGGGATTATGGCACCGCCGAGGCGGGAAATAATGCCACTCATGAACTTGATGTGGCACGCTGGGCTTTACAAGTGGATTATCCCAATCATGCGCAGGTAGAAGCTGGCAAGAGGCAGTTTGAAAATGATGGATGGGAAATGTACGATAGTATGGAAGCCACTTTTAATTTTGACGATAATAAGATCATTGAGTGGGATGGTAAAAGCAGGAATGGGTATAATACCTATGGAGCGGGAAGGGGAACAATAATTTATGGTAGCGAAGGCTCGGTATTTGTTGATCGTGGTCGTTATGAACTTACAGACCTAAGCGGTAAAGTTGTCAAAGAAGTTAAGGCAGAAAGTAACGAAGCAGGTACCGCACTGGGCGGTGGTGGCGATACTTCTACGGCCCACGTAGTCAATTTTTTCAACACCATAAGGGGTACAGAAGAGTTACAGGCGCCAATTGATGATGCCGCGGTGAGTATGGCTATGGTGCACTATACCAATATGGCCTACCGTTCTGGAAAAGGTTTTGATATTGATCAGAAAACGGGCAAAGTCTATGATCGTGACGCTATGAAATTTTGGGGGCGTAAGTACGAAAATGGGTGGGAACCTAAGCTTTAATGTATAAATGATTTGAAGTTTAAAAAGGATGTAAAATATTGCACAGGCGTTCCAGAAAGAAAAGGCCGCTCTTTTGATCAAAAATGGATAGTTTTAAGCCGTTTTATACTCGAAAACACCAATAAATGAGAATAATAATCGGTTTTCTGCTTATTTGTATTTTAGCAGCGGCTTGCGAATCTCCACTAAAAACACCTCAAATCTCCCTTGAAGGTTATAAAATTGAAAAAGGTTTTGATCTTGAAGTAATCGCTTCGGAGCCATTTCTGGACGCACCGGTGGCTATAGATTTTGATACCAAAGGAAGAATATGGGTTGCGGAAATGCCTGGCTTTATGGAAAACCTTCAGGGTCAGGGTCAGGAGGAACCAACAGGAAGTATAAAAATACTGGAAGATCTGGACGGTGACGGTGCCACAGATCAGGCGCATATTTTCCTGGATAGTCTCGTGATGCCGCGTGCGCTCAAATTACTATATGGTGGGTTGTTATATGTTGAACCGCCAAATTTATGGTTTGTGGAAATAGATGGGGATTCTCCGGGTAAAAGTACCCTGGTTGACTCTTTGTATGCACCAGAAGGCAATCCAGAATATCAGCCCAATGGCCTGGAACTTAATATTGACAACTGGATCTATAGTGCGAAAACTAATTTTAGGTATCAGCGCAAAAACGGTAAGTGGTTAAAAGAGCCTGCTGTTAACAGGGGGCAGTGGGGTATTTCTCATGATAACTTCGGTAGGTTGTATTTTAATCACAATTCACAACAACTTTTAGGGGATTATGTAGTGCCAAACCGCCTTATACGCAACCGGTTTTATATCCCTCAATATGGTACAAACCGACTCCTGACGGAAGATCAGCGAGTATATCCTCTGCATCCTACGGCGGTCAACAGGGGTTATGCAGATGGTGTTCTTGACAAAGACAGTCTCCTCATAAATGTAACTGCTGCTTGTGGTCCTGTGATTTACCGGGGAGGAAGTTTTCCATCGGGTTATGACCAGAATGCATTTGTGTGTATTCCAGAAGCAAATCTGATTAAACGTAATATCCTTTCCTTTCATGGGGATAGCATCAGCGCAGAACAGGCCTGGCAGGGAAAGGAATTTTTAGCATCTATAGATGAAGGTTTTCGGCCGGTAACCCTGGCTAATGGTCCTGATGGCGCTATGTATGTAGCAGATATGCATCGTGGTGTGATTCAGCATTATGCATTTTTGAGTCCATATCTAAAAAACAAGTCAAAAAGGGAGCAATTGGATACTTTAGTTGGATTCGGGAGAATTTTAAAAATTCAGAACAAAGACGCTAAAATTGAGGAAATTCCTGATGTTGCTCAAGCTTCTCCAGGGGATATGGTTCGGCTGCTAAGCGATAAAAACGGCTGGATTCGCGATCATGCGCAGCAGTATTTGATTCTGAAAAACGATAAAGAGGTTTTGGCAGACTTGAAAAAACTCGCGGTAAATACCACTAACCCTATTGCTCAGGCACATGCATTGTACACCTTAGAAGGATTAGATGCTTTATCTTTAAACGTATTAACAGAAGTTGCACAAAATAGTAACGCTGAGGTAACTTCGCATGCTGTCGTCCTGATGGAAGCATTTGTTTCTTCAGAAAACCTACCACTGGTCCTGCCTTTGTTCAAGGAACTAATGGAAAAACAAGATACGGCAACAGATTTCTACCTTGCCACCACATTAGGAACGTGGGCAAAGGAAGCTCCTGAAACTTTTGCAGCGCTCATATATGATTTGTCTGTCAGATATAAAGATAATAAACGATTTACAGAAGCTTTTGTAAGTGGTAGTGGCGAATCTGTTAAAGTGTTGATGCCTTATCTGCAGAAGTATCCCGGTTTCGCGAACAGTCAGTTAGCGAGCCATTTAAACGAAAACTTAAAACGCCAAAAAGAGAACAATTTAAACCCTATTTACGTTAATAATGAGCGTAAAATGGATAACCGTACCAATGGGGCAAAACTTTTTCGGCAGATCTGTGCAGCTTGTCACGGTATTGATGGTACGGGGATAGAGGGAATTGCGCCCCCCTTTTTAAATTCTGAATATCTTACAGGTCCGCCAGAACGGGTGGGGCTCATTATTCTCCATGGTCTACAGGGACCGGTACATATCAATGGAAAGCGTTACGAATTAAATCAGGTTATGCCTGGAATGGCAGGGAATGAATCTTTATCCAATGGAGATATATCTGACGTGATCTCTTATGTGACCAATGCATTTACGAAAAATTCAAAATATGTAGCGCCCGTTGAAATTGAAAAGCTTCGGAAGCTGCAGCCAAATGGCGGAAGGGAATTTACAGAACAGGAATTAATGAATTATATAAAGACCTTACAGCAATAATTGCTCGAATCTTTAAACTACAACTGAATTTAGTGTAGTTTTTGTTAGACCGTTTCGTTCTCATAAATAAGTATAATTAAGAAATTGTTATTCAGTCTGACTCATTTGTTGATATTTGTTAATAAAAGTCCATATTAAATAAATATACTGGTTAAAAGAGGAATCGATTTTTAAATAAATCGTATTTTCGACACTTATAACGAAATAGTTAATTTTTAGTAACATCATATGAAAAGAAGTTTTTTACTTATTACCCTTATTTCCCTGCTCGTTTTTTTCGGGTGCGGAAGTGATAAAAGGGAGGGCGATCCCCAGGTATTAGTATTCTCTAAAACTGCAGGTTTTCGTCACGCTTCGATCCCTAAAGGTATTGCAGCCATTCAGAAATTAGGTGCAGAAAATAATTTTAAGGTAGATGCAACAGAAAATGCAGCTGTTTTTTCATCAGATAGCCTTAATAAGTATGCTGCGATCATTTTCTTAAGCACTACTGGAAATGTACTGGATGCCAGCGAAGAAGCTGGTTTTGAACGTTATATTCAAGCTGGTGGTGGTTTTGTAGGTGTTCATGCAGCTACAGATACAGAATATGACTGGAACTGGTATGGTAAACTAGTGGGGGCATATTTCACGAGTCATCCTGCAATACAAAAGGCTGATTTCAAAGTAAAAAACACTGATTTCCCCGCAACGGAATTTCTCAAGGATTCTATCTGGCAAAGAACAGATGAACTCTATAATTTTAAAAAAATCAATCCAGATATTAATGTTTTGTTGGAAATTGATGAGAAATCCTATGATGGAGGTACAAATGGTGCTTATCATCCCATGAGCTGGTATCATGAATATGACGGTGGAAGGTCCTTTTATACAGAACTAGGTCATACTGATGAGAGTTTTGTAGATCCCAATTACCTCAAGCACCTTATGGGTGGTATAAAATATGCAATGGGCGATAATGAAAAGCTTAATTATGATAAGGCTGTAACTCAAATCCCGCCAGATGCAGATCGATTTACTAAGAATCAACTTTCGCAAGGTGAATTCTTTGAACCAACTGAAATGACTATACTTCCTAATTATGATGTGCTTGTAGCGCAGCGTAGGGGAGAGTTGATGTTGTATAAAGATGAGACAAAAAAGATCAGCCAGGTAGGTTTTCTTGATGTTTACCATAAAACGCTAAATACTCCAGGTGTAAATGCTGAAGAGGGGATCATGGGGCTTCAAAAAGACCCTGATTTTGAAAAAAACCACTGGATATACATGTATTATGCGCCTACTGGTGATCAATGGATCAATAGGCTTTCCCGTTTTAAATTTGAAAATGATGAACTCAAGAAAGAAACAGAACAGATAATTATTGAAATTGATACGCAGCGTGAAATTTGTTGCCATACCGGAGGCTCTATAGCTTTTGGACCAGATGGGCTATTGTATCTATCAACAGGTGATAACTCCACTCCTTTTAATGAAAAAGAAGCAGATTACGTTAACAATGGTTTTGCGCCACTGAATGATACACCAGATCACAAGCAATTTGATGCCAGAAGGTCTTCTGCAAATACAAATGATTTGCGCGGTAAAATCCTTAGGTTAAAAATTAATGAAGATGGCAGTTACGATATTCCAGAGGGTAACCTCTTCAAGAAAGGTACTGAGAAAACAAGGCCCGAAATTTACACAATGGGACACCGTAATCCATACCGTATTTCTGTAGATCAGAAGAATAGCAATTTATACTGGGGGGAAGTAGGACCAGATGCTAATGAAGATAGTTTGGCTACACGTGGTCCCAAAGGTTATGATGAGATGAACCAGGCGCAAAAAGCCGGTAATTTTGGATGGCCACTGGTGATTGCAGATAACAAGCCTTATCGCGAATATGATTATGCTACTGGTGAAAGCGGTGAACTTTATGATCCAGAGCATCCCATGAACAATTCCAAGAACAATACAGGGTTAACGGAATTACCACCTGCTCAGCCTGCTTATGTATTTTATCCCTATGATGCGACAGGCGAATTTCCACAGGTAGGACAGGGAGGAAGAAATGCCATGGCAGGACCTGTGTATTATTCTGATATGTTTCCAAAGGAAAACGCACTTCCGTCCTATTTTGATGGTAAGGTTATCATTTACGATTGGATGCGGGGTTGGATGATGGCGGCAAGCTTTTTCCCTAATGGCGATTTTAATAAGATGGAGCCATTTGCGGCGAATGTAAAACTGAATTCTCTAATAGATATGGAAGTAGCGCCAGATGGAAGGATTTATCTTCTCGAATATGGTAGCGGATGGTTTTCAAAAAATGATGATTCTGGTCTTGCGCGCATAGAATATAACGGGGGTAACAGACCTCCATTGGTAAGTGATCTTAAAGTTGATAAGACCTCAGGTGGTCTTCCCCTTCAAATCAAAGCCAGTGTGACAGCAAGGGATAGGGAGAAAGATGCTCTTACGTATGTTTGGCATTTAGGTGAAAATGAAACAAAGGAAACAACAGAACCTCAGATTGAATATACTTTCAAAGATGCTGGTAGCTATACTGTTTCCGTAGAGGTTAGGGATGATAAAAAAGCTAATGCCATCAGCGAAACGGTTTCAGTGGTTGCTGGCAATACACGTCCTGAAGTATCTATTAAAATCAATAGGGGCAACAAGGCTTTCTTTATGCCAGGCGTACCATTAGACTATGAAATATTGGTCGAGGATGTAGAAGACGGTACAGCGATAAATGAAGAAAATATATTTGTATCTGTAGATTACATGGAGGGAATGGATGGTGCTTCCATAGCGCGCGGCCACCAAGAAGGAGATGCCTCAATCATGGGCAAAACGCTTACAGAAACATTAGATTGCCGTAGCTGTCATAAGGTTGGTGAGAAATCTATAGGACCTTCTTACAATCAGGTTGCAGAAAGATACAAGAACGATGAAAATGTATTTAGCTATTTGACCAAAAAGATTATGGCTGGTGGCGCCGGTGCCTGGGGCGAAGTTATGATGCCTGCACATCCTACCCTTACAGATGCTGAAACTAAACAGATTGTTTCTTATATAGTTTCATTGTCAGATAATACAGTAAAGAAAAAGTCTTTACCGCGTACAGGAACAATAACTCCCAAGGATGCTGATGCAGGTAAAACAATGGTCTTAGTTGCCAGCTATACAGATAAGGGCTCATCCTCAAGTAGACCTTTGACTGGTACCGCGCAGAAGGTTCTGCCTGGTAGCATGTTAAAGATCAATGAAGATATGGAGAAGGATGGTTTTTCACAAATAGAATATAACGGGAATAAAATGCTTATTGCACCACAAAAGCAGGGGTGGTTTGCATTGCCCGATATAGATTTAACCGGTGTGCGCAATGTTTCATTGAACGTCTCCTGGCGAGAGGAAATGAACTCCTCTTTGCGTTACGAGGTGCATTTGGATTCAGAGAATGGAAAAGTTATAGGAATGGGAACGATGAAAAAACCAGGAACAGCTCAGACCAACGGTAGTATTGATATTCCTTTAGAAAAAATTGATGGAGAAGAGTTTCATAAATTGTATTTCACTTATCTTCCTACAACGGAAGCTGTAAAATCACCTTCTTATGCCGTATTAGCCATTAACTTTAAAGGCAATTAATACAAAAGAGTATTAACTATAAACTATAGTCGGGATTGGATGATTTTTATCTAATTCCGATTTTTTTATGGGTTTCCTTTAGTAATTTAGAAACTTCAATGTATTGATTTTAGCAATGGTTTTAATTATCGCTATTAAGTTCAAATTTTTAAAAACTGTATTAATAGGAATGATATTATTAATGCATTTCCAAATCCTAATAATTCAATTATGAGAAAAATATGTATTGCGTTAGATTACAGTCCCACTTCAGAACAGGTTTTAAAAACAGGTTACGAGTATTCTCTGGCTCTTGGAGCTAAAGTGTCTATTATACATGTAGTATCTGATGCGGTTTATTATATGGATGCTCACGATTCTATGATGGGCTATGATGGTTTTAATACGATCACGAATGTGAATGTTTTAGAGGATCTAAGGGAAACATCTCAAAAATATCTTGATACAGTGGTTTCAGATCTGGGGGATCCAAATGTGGAAAGTAGCGTGATTGAAGGCGAAGTTTCTGAAGCGATACTTGAATATGCGGAAGCATGGGGGGCTGATCTACTGGTGCTGGGAACGCATGGTCGTGGTTTTTTAGAAAATATGTTAATGGGAAATACTGCGGTAAACATTGTGAAACATACAAAAATTCCACTACTGATAGTTCCAGTGAAAAAAGAAAACAACGATCAATAACACTTCTTTTCTGTTATCTCAGTGCTTTTACATTTATTTAAATCAAAGCCATTCATTAGATGGGCGGGTAGTGCTTCAATAGTTCTTGCTATATAAGACTATTGAACAATGATGTTATAAAACAGCATATTAATTTCTATTTTTTATTTCTTCAAAAAGCCAATTTCATACCTAAATATTGGCTTTTTAGACAAATTCCACTATATTCGTGTAATCGATTACACTCAATCGATCAAAACCGTAAATTTTAATTTAATATGACACATTCAGAATTTAGATATGCACACCATCCTAACGATGTCAAGAGTTATAATACACAGGAATTGCGTGATCATTTCTTGATACCGGAACTATTTAAAAAAGACGAAATCAACTTTACTTATACAATGTATGATAGGTACATTGCTGGTGGTGCTTTTCCGGTAGATAAAAAATTGAAGTTGGAGCCTATTGATGCTTTTAAAGCAGACTACTTTCTTCAGCGTCGTGAATTGGGCATTATCAATGTAGGAGGTAGAGGCAAGGTTACCGTAGATGGAGAAACGTATGAATTGGGTCGCAAAGAGGCATTGTATGTAGGCAGGGGCAAAAGAGAAGTGTTCTTTGAAGCGACAGATGGGGAGCAACCATATTTTTATATAAACTCTGCCCCGGCCCATAAAGAGTATGATACGAAAAAAGTAACCAAGAATGAGGCTGAGGTTGTTGAGCTTGGTGATAGTAAGTTTTCAAACAAACGTACCATTAATAAATTACTGGTCAACAGCGTTATTGATACATGTCAATTGCAAATGGGCATGACTGAATTAAAAGATGGCAATGTATGGAACACAATGCCCCCGCACACACACAGCCGCCGTATGGAAGTATACTTCTACTTTGATCTTGAAGATGGGCAAACTATTAGCCATTTTATGGGACAGCCCGATGAAACGCGACATATTTTTATGCAAAATCATCAGGCGGTAATCTCACCGGAATGGTCAATACACTCAGGTGCCGGGACTTCTAATTACACCTTTATTTGGGGTATGGCGGGTGAAAATCTTGATTATGGAGATATGGATGGCGTACAACCTCACGAACTTAAATAAAGTATTATGTCAGGTAATTTATTTAGTTTACAAGGAAAAACAGCATTGGTTTCTGGTTGTAAGCGAGGTATAGGCTTTGCAATGGCAGAGGCGCTGGCAGAGGCTGGTGCTAATATTATAGGCGTTTCGGCTACCTTAGAATCAGAGGGGTCCGATATAGAAAAAAGTGTTCAAAAGGCAGGGGGGAAATTTAAAGGGTATTCTTGTGATTTCTCAGACCGTAAAGGGCTTTATGCCTTTATAAAAAAGGTGAAGGAAGAAAACCCAAGGATTGATATCCTGGTTAATAATGCAGGCACTATCTTACGCCAACCTGCGGCAGAACATTCTGATGAATATTGGGACAAAGTTATTGAGGTCAATCAAAATGCGCAGTTCATCCTAAGTAGGGAATTTGGTAAAGAGATGCTTAAACGTGGCAGTGGTAAGGTGATTTTTACCGCATCTTTACTTACTTTCCAAGGAGGTGTCACCGTACCTGGTTATGCCGCATCAAAAGGTGCCATAGGCCAGTTGACAATGGCGCTTTCTAATGAATGGGCCGCTAAGGGAGTTCAGGTTAATGCCATTGCTCCCGGTTATATTGCAACAGATAATACGCAGGCGTTACAGGATAATCCGGAGCGCAGCGAGGCTATTTTAGAACGCATCCCAGCTGGTAGATGGGGTGAGCCGAATGATTTTAAAGGGCCTATTGTCTTTTTAGCTTCCGCGGCAAGTGACTATATGAGCGGTACGGTTATGACTGTGGACGGTGGCTGGATGGGCAGATAATATATGTAAATATTATAATGCACTTTGCACTGATAGTAATTATCGGTATTTTTCATGAAATGTTATATGTACCTCTAAGGAGAAGATCAGCAACCTTAAACGAAAAAAATACAGAATGAGTAAGACGAGTTTTATAACTGATAACTTTTTACTGCAGAATAATTTCGCGGAAGAATTGTATCATACCTATGCAAAAGAACAGCCTATAATTGACTATCACAATCATTTACCCCCTAAGGAAATAGCGGAAGACCGCGTTTTTGATAATATTTCACAGGTTTGGATTGCGGGAGATCATTACAAATGGCGCGCCATGCGCACAATGGGTGTAAATGAAAAGTTTATAACTGGAGACGCAAGTGACAAAGAAAAATTTGAGGCCTGGGCAAAAACGGTACCCCATACGTTGCGCAACCCGCTATTCCACTGGACCCACCTGGAGCTCAAACGTTATTTTGGTATTGATGAGTTGTTGACGGAGAAGTCCGCACCTGGTATCTATGAGAATGTGAACGCACAGCTACAGCAACCAGAAAATTCATGCCGGGGCTTATTGACCAAAATGAACGTCAAGACACTCTGCACAACGGAAGATCCTACTGATGCGCTCAAATATCACAAGCAAATGAGTTCAATGGATTTTGGTGTAAAAGTAAGTACGGCGTTTAGACCAGATAAAGCGATTTTGATTGAAGCTGAAAACTATTTGGATTACCTGAATGCGTTGGGAGATGCAGCAGGACTAAGTATCGATTCTTTTCAACGGCTCAAGGACGCTTTGGTAAAACGTATCGATTACTTTGATGACAATGGCTGTAAATTGTGTGATCATGGTCTAAATTCTATTTCTTTTGAAGAATTCAATGATGCTGATATAAATGCAATTTTTGAAAAAAGGAGGAACAATAATCCCCTTTCCATAAAAGAGATTGACCAATTCAAAACGGCTATATTGTTATTTTTAGGAGAAAACTACCATAAAAGAGAGTGGGTGCAGCAGTTTCATCTCGGTGCTTTGCGTAACAATAACAAGAGAATGCTTGCTAAAATAGGCCCAGATACAGGCTGGGATTCTATCGCAGATTACCCGCAGGCAGAATCATTATCTGCATTCTTAAACGCATTAGACGTAAAAGATAAACTCCCCAAAACCATATTATACAACTTAAACCCGGCAGATAATGCCATCTTCGCGACCATGATAGGTAATTTTAATGATGGTAGCATAAAAGGTAAAGTACAGTGGGGTTCTGGATGGTGGTTTTTAGATCAGAAAAATGGTATGGAAAACCAACTTAATACGCTTTCAAGTATGGGGATCATAAGCTGTTTTGTAGGTATGCTCACAGATTCCAGAAGTTTTCTTTCTTTCCCAAGGCATGAATATTTCCGTAGGGTTCTTTGTAATTTATTTGGTAGGGATATGGCTAGCGGAGAGTTGCCAGGTGATATGGAACTGGTAGGTCAGACCATTAGCAATATTTGCTATTCAAATGCTAAGCAATACTTCAATTTCTAATGGAAAAAGATGAAAAACCTATGAAAATTGTCACTTTTGGAGAGGTAATCCTGCGCTTATCACCCCACGGAAGCTTGAAAATGACCCAGGCCAATAGTTTGGAATTTTATTTTGGGGGTACAGAGATGAATGTAGCGGCATCACTTGCCGCCTTTGGTGAAAAAACGCAACATATCACTAACGTGTCAAATGATTTAGTAGGTGATGCCGCGCTGGCAGCGATGCGAAAATTGAATATTGATGTTTCTGCGATTAATAAAGTAGACCACCCTATGGGGCTTTATTTTCTGGAAGTGGGCGCTGGCCTAAGGGCAAGTAAAATTGCCTATAACCGTTTGCATGGTGCTTTTGCTCATATTGAACCAAACCAGGTAGATTGGGAAAATATTTTAAAAGGAGCAGATTTCTTTCACTGGACGGGGATCACTCCTGCAATTTCAGAGAATGCCTATATCTCTTTAAAAAATGGACTTAAAGTAGCACAGAAATTGGGTGTTACCGTTACTTCTGATCCCGCATACCGCAGTAATCTCTGGAAGTATGGAAAGGATGGACACGAAATTTTACTGGAACTTGTGGGGCTTTCAACAATATTCATAGGTGGGGTAAATGAGATTAATGAGATTTTGAAAACCGAATTTGATTTTTCTAAAGAAGGATTTGTGGAGGCCAGTAAAAAATTAATGGAAGAATGCCCTTCAATCAAAAAAGTGTTTGATAAGGTGCGCACAGGACTCAGCGCATCTTGGCAACGGGTGTATGGCCGTGTATGGACGGGAACAACTTATCTTGAAACCAGTGAACTGGAAATTACAGATGTAATAGATCGTATAGGTACCGGTGATGCATATGCAGCAGGTTTGATCTATGGCTTAAAACGCTATGATGATAAGAACGCACTTGAATTTGCCAATGCGGCATGTGCATTAAAGCATACCGTTTTAGGTGATGCTAATTTAGTAAGTGTAGATGAGGTTCTGGAAATTATGCAGGGCAATACAGGTGGGCGAATTAAAAGGTAGTTTAGGATCTATGATCTAAATTTATAAAAACCTTTTATTTTTTAAGAATAGCCATAGGGAATGTATATTTATTCCATAGTGTCAATAGCAAAATAAGAAACCAAAAAATACAAATAAATGGCAAAATACACGCGCATTGAAGCTGTACAAATGATGAAAGAAACAGGAATCGTTCCTGTTTTTTATCACAAGGATATCCAAGTCTGCAAGCAAATAGTTAAAGCTTGCTATGAAGCTGGCGCCAGGGTTTTTGAATTTACCAATCGCGGTGATTTTGCACATGAAGTTTTTGGTGAACTCAATAAATATGTATCCCAAAACCTCGAGGGGATGATTTTAGGTATAGGCTCTGTCATAGATCCTGGGACGACATCGTTATATCTTCAGCTAGGTGCAAATTTTATCGTTTCTCCTTTGATCAATGCAGAAATGGCTAAAACCTGTAACCGCCGTAAAGTGGGTTGGATGCCGGGTTGTGGTACCGTATCAGAAATTAATTATGCTGAAGAGCTGGGAGCAGAAGTGGTCAAGATATTTCCCGGTATGCAGGTGGGCGGCCCACCTTTTGTAAAAGCGGTCAAAGGCCCGCAACCGTGGAGCAGCATTATGCCTACCGGCGGTGTATCACCCACAAGGGAAAATCTTCAAACCTGGTTTGAAGCAGAGGTACATTGTGTAGGTATAGGCTCTAAACTTTTTATAAAAAAAGAAAATGGCGCTTATGATTATGAAGCAATAACCCAAAACCTGAAAGAAGCGCTCGCAGTGGTAAAAGAATTGAGGTCATGAGGCTAAAAACGAGTAAATTTTTACTGATTTTAGCCATTTTTGGGTCGTTTTCGATGATTTTTAGTAGCTGTCAGGCAGATAATGATGTTCGTACAATTAAACTGGGTCACGGTCTTGATATGACCCATCCCGTTCACAAAGCCATGGTCTTTATGGCTGAACGTCTAGAAGAAAAATCAAACGGTACCTTAGTGCTTGATATTTATCCCAATCAACAATTAGGTTCAGAGCGGGAATGCCTGGAGTTATTACAGATAGGCAGCCTGGGAATGACTAAAGTATCTACCGGGGTACTGGAGAATTTTGTCCCGGAATTAAAAGTTATGGGTTTGCCTTTTTTATTCCGCGATAGTCAGCATCGCTACAACGTTTTAGAAGGTGAGGTTGGTGAAGAATTGCTCAATGCAAGCCTTCCCAAAAGGCTGAAAGGACTAACCTTTTATGATGCTGGAAGTCGCAGTTTTTACAGTAAAACCCCTATTAATACCCCAGATGACCTGGACGGTGAGAAAATGCGAGTGATGGAAAGCCAGACCGCTATCAATATGGTGAAGGTATTTGGTGGTTCGCCCACACCTATCGCCTGGGGGGAATTGTATACGGCACTGCAACAGGGAATAGTGGATGGTGCAGAAAATAACCTTCCAAGCTTCTATTTATCACGTCATTATGAAGTCTGTAAATACTATACGATGGACGAGCACACGGCAGTCCCAGATGAATTATTGATCAGTTCTTTACTATGGGATAAACTAAGTGAGAACGAACAAAAGTGGGTAAAGGAAGCTGCGGTAGAGTCTCGTGTTTACGAAAAAGAAATTTGGCATGAAGCTGAAATGGAAGCGCTGGAAAAAATAAAGGAAGCCGGAGTACAGGTTATCATCCCAAATAAAGAAATTTTCAGGGAACGTGTGCAGCCTTTATATGAAGAATATAAGCAGGTTCCCGAAATGAAAAAATTAATAGAACAGATTCAAGCGGTTAACTAAATAATATGAAATTAAAACTAGACAAAATTCTGGGAGGATTTCTCGTTTTTCTCATGGCGCTCATGGTATGCTCGGTACTCTGGCAGGTATTTTCCAGATATGCCCTTAATGCCCCAAGTTCATTTACAGAAGAAGTGGCGAGATATCTTCTTATATGGATAGGCATTCTGGGAGCGGCTTATGCCGTGGGTCAACAGGCTCACCTTTCTATAGATATCCTGCAGGGTTATCTTAGAGATCAAAATAAGATGCGCCTACGTATCGTAATAAATATCCTCATTATCCTTTTTAGCATCGTCGTACTTATCATAGGCGGTGGAAACCTGGTATATGTAAATTATTTATTGGGACAATATTCTGCATCACTCAATATACCACTGGGTTTTGTATATGCGGTAGTGCCCTTAAGCGGTTTGTTGATAGTGACCTACAAGCTCATTGAATTACGCAATCCTAAAAAATACCTGATATGATTGTAGAGGTTTTAATATTGGTGATCGTTTTTTTTGTATTGCTGGCCATTGGGGTACCCGTCGCCTGGTCTATTGGTATTGCATGTTTAAGTACTATCATGGTTTCTATAGATTCCCTGGCCTCTTTTACCACTATCGCGCAGCGAATGGCTACCGGCCTTGACAGTTTTTCCTTGTTGGCCATACCCTTATTTATCTTGGCAGGCCAGATTATGAATCAGGGTGGGATTGCCCACCGGCTTATCGCTTTGGCAAAATCCCTCATGGGAGCATTGCCCGGTGGCCTTATTTATGTCAATGTAATTGCAGCAATGCTCTTTGGTGCCATTTCAGGTTCTGCGGTAGCTGCGACTTCTGCAATAGGAGGTATACTGGGCCCTTATATGGAAAAGGATAATTATTCAAAAGAATTTGGTGCGGCAATCAATATAACCTCATCAACTACCGGTTTGATCATACCACCGTCTAACGTACTTATCGTGTATTCCCTGGCGAGCGGGGGTGTTTCAATCGCCTCCTTGTTTTTGGCAGGATATATTCCAGGGATTTTGATGGGATTAGCCCTTATGCTTACCGCTGCATTCTGGATCAAAAAGAAAAAATATCCGCCGGGAGAACGCAGCGGACTTAAGAAAATCGCTAAAACATTTCTGGATGCCCTTCCCAGTTTATTGTTGTTAGTAGTTGTAATAGGCGGTATTGTTTCCGGTATTTTTACCGCTACCGAAGCTTCAGGTATTGCGGTACTTTATACATTGATCCTCTCCTTTATTTATAGAGAACTTGACATGCCAAAACTGTACAGCGTTTTTTTAAATTCCGTAGGGACAACAGCAATAGTTATGTTGCTCATCGCAACATCCATGAGCATGTCATGGGTTATGTCTTATGAAAGTTTGCCACAGACGATCAGTGAGGCGCTTCTGGGGCTGAGCGATAATAAATTTGTTATTCTCCTTATCATAAACCTTTTATTGCTCTTTGTGGGTACATTCATGGATATGACCCCTGCAGTGCTCATATTTACTCCTATTTTTTTACCGGTTGTGGTGAATCTGGGGATAGAGCCGGTGCAGTTTGGGATTATGATGGTAATGAACTTATGCGTGGGACTTTGTACGCCACCAGTGGGTGCTGTGCTGTTTATAGGGGTGAGTGTGGCAAAAACCAGTATTCAAAAAATAATGAAGCCTTTGCTTCCACTTTATGTTGTAATGGCCATTGTACTATTACTGGTGACTTTTATCCCGGCAATAAGCCTCTGGCTGCCCAGCTTGTTTGAATAACTTTATAAAAATTACTACTTCCCTAAATGAAATTACTAAATAGAATAAACACAGGACTTACAGATCAATTACCGCTCAAGATCATACAATATGGTGAGGGGAATTTTTTACGTGGGTTTGCCGATTATATTATTGAAGAGCTTAACAAGAAGGCCAATTTGAACGCGGGTGTGGTGGTTGTAAAACCACGCAAGGGTAATTTAGACCAACTTGAAAAGCAAGATGGCTTATATAACTTATTTACTCGGGGTGTTGAAAAAGGGCATATTGTAGATCAAAACCAATTGATTTCCTGTATTCAGAAATGTGTAGTTCCACATAGTGATTATGATGCTTATTTGGATTTGGCAAAAATAGATACTTTAGAGTTCTTAATCTCAAATACTACCGAAGCTGGTATTGCCTTTGATGAAAATGATGCATCAAATAAGCATCCCCATAAAAGTTTTCCGGCTAAGGTAACTGCACTTTTGTATAAGCGATTTACGCATTTTAAAGGCGGTGAAGATAAAGGGCTCACTATTATTCCCTGTGAATTGATCAACAATAATGCAGGGGAATTAAAGGAAATAATCCTTAAATATACGGATTTATGGTCACTTGGGGAAGATTTTAAAAAGTGGCTCCAGGAAAGCAACAGTTTTCACAATACACTCGTAGACCGTATCGTGCCCGGGTTCCCGCAGGATTCAATAGATGCTTATCAGCAAAAGCTGGAATTTGAAGATAAATTGATCGTTTCCGCTGAAAAATTTCTGCTTTGGGCCATTGAAGGGGACAAGAAGTTAATGGAGAAAATCCCTTTTCATAAGCTGGAAGAAAACATTCAGATCGTTACAGATCTTCAACCTTTCAGAACGCGTAAGGTTAGGATTTTAAATGGGGCGCATACCACAATGGTGCCTTTTTCCTTACTCTATGGGAATGAAACCGTTAAAGGAACCATTGATAATGATTTTACCGGTACATTTATAAAAAAGGCAGTTTACGATGAGATTAATGGATCGCTGGATCTTCCAAAAAAAGAACTGGATGAATTTGCAGATGCTGTATTTGATCGTTTTATCAATCCATTTATTAAACATAAACTGTCAAGCATCGCCTTAAATTCAATTTCAAAATTTAAAGTAAGGGTGTTGCCCAGTTTAGTGGAGTATCAGCAGAAATTTAATAGGTTGCCCGTGCACCTTACTTTTGGTCTGGCTTGTTTGATTCGGTTTTATAAAGGAGAATGGAAAGGCACAGACTTACCCTTGAACGATGAGGAAAATATTATCAAAAAAATGAACGAAATTTGGCAAGCAGAACAGCTTCAAGAGGTGGCACAGCAAGCTTTGCAAAACATGGGCTTTTGGGGTCAGGACCTTACTAAAATTGATCAATTAGCATTAAAAATTGCTCTGGCATTGCAATTAATAGAAACGGAAGGGATTGAAAATGGATTTAAAAAATTCACTGCTGAATTTCCTACGGAATAATTAAAAAAGATATGAGTACCAAATTAATAAAAGTACATCCTGAAGACAATGTAGCTATTGCACTAGTAGATCTCTGGCAAGGAGATCGCATCAGTTTTGAGGGCGCTGAAGTTATAATCATTAACGATGTTCGTGCAAAGCACAAGATTACCTTAGTGAATCTAAAAGCCGGTGCGCCCATTTATATGTATGGTGTTCTCGTAGGCAAAGTAGTAGTTGATGTAGATAGGGGTGGCGTGCTTACCGTAGAAAATGTAAAGCATCAGGCAGCTACGACAACAGGAAAAACTAAAGAATTTTCTTGGGAAAAACCGGATATCTCAAAATGGCAGAAAAAGACTTTTGCAGGATATCACAGGGAGGACGGTCAGGTAGGAACAGCAAATGTCTGGTTGTTTTTTCCACTGGTTTTCTGTGAGAATAGAAATGTTGAACTGCTCAAAGATATTTTTGAAAAAGAACTTTCAGTACAACAGGGTAGTAAACAGCGCCAGTTGTTGCGCAATCTTATAAACAATAAACCAGAAGAAACACTTCTGGAGGATGTAGCACAAGAAGATCAGGTTTTTAAGAACATTAAAGTGCGTTTTCTTACCCACCAGGGCGGTTGCGGTGGTACACGGCACGATTCAGTAGCCTTGTCGCGCCTCTTGGCAGGTTATATAAACAACCCTAATGTTGCGGGGGCGACTGTATTGAGTCTGGGTTGCCAGAACCTGCAAGTTGATATTCTGACAAACGCGCTAAACAATCTGAACAAGGATATCAAAAAGCCTGTGCTTATCTATGAGCAGCAGCAAGAAGGCACCATTGACGAGATGTTAAATAAGATTATAAGGGAAACTTTTGCGCAAATAAAAAAAGCCGATACGATCAAGCGAAGGCCCGCGCCGCTATCTAAACTGAAATTAGGACTGGAGTGTGGTGGATCTGACGGGTTTTCTGGTATTTCTGCAAACCCTGCCCTTGGTTACGCCTCAGATCTTCTGGCGGCGTTGGGTGGTTCTCCCATATTATCAGAATTTCCAGAGCTTTGCGGTGTGGAACAAGAACTTGTGAACCGCTGTGTTGATAGTGAAATTTCAGAAAAATTTATCCAACTTATGTCAGCCTACGAAAGTGCAGCCCAGGCTTCAGGATCAGGTTTTGATATGAACCCATCTCCCGGAAACATTAAGGATGGATTGATTACGGATGCCATAAAATCAGCTGGCGCTGCAAAAAAAGGAGGTACATCCCCTATTGTTGACGTACTTGACTATGGGGAATATGTTACAAAACCAGGCCTGAACCTTTTATGCACTCCCGGGAATGACGTAGAAAGTACCACAGCAATGGTGGGGGCTGGCGCAAATGTGGTTGTTTTTACAACCGGTCTTGGAACTCCTACCGGAAATCCCATTACACCTATAATAAAGGTTGCAACAAATACGATACTAGCCCGGAGAATGCCTGATATTATAGATATTGACAGTGGTGGTGTTGTTAATGGGGAAAAAAGTATTGCTGAAATGGGCGAGGAAATCTTAGAATATGTTATCAAAGTCGCAAGCGGTGAGATCATAGCGAAAGCAGATGCTCTGGGGCAAGAAGATTTTATACCCTGGAAAAGGGGCGTTTCCCTATAAAAGACAAAAGGTGATGAAAAAGACTGTTCGTGCAGGAATTATAGGATCAGGTTTTGCTGCCCAGTTTCATTTGGAGGCACTTCAACAGGTAAGCGTCGCTTTAATTCATGTAGTAGGCGTTTATTCGAGAAACCCTCAAAACGCAGAAAATTTTGCATTAAAAAATGGTTTAACTTCTTTTTATTCCTTAGAAGAACTCATTGATAGCTGTGATGTTCTCCATGTTTGTACTTCTCCGGTCTCACATGAAGAAATTACCATACAGGTTTTGAAAAAAGATAAAGATGTCATTATAGAAAAGCCTTTAACTGGATATTTTGGCTCGGGTAAAAATTTTAACGGAGACACTTTTTCGAGAAAAACAGGTCTAGATTACGCTGTTGCCAGTGTAAAGCGAATGTTGGAAGCAGAAAACAGCAGCAAAGGCATGATTATGTATGCCGAAAACTGGATTTACGCCCCCGCTATACAGAAAGAAAGGGAGGTTGTTGAAAAAACAAACGCTCAGATACTTTGGATTCAGGCGCAGCAAGGTCATTCGGGTTCTCATTCTTTAGATTACGGAAAGTGGAAATTTTCTGGTGGAGGTTCTTTAATGGGGAAGGGATGCCACCCGCTTTCGGCTGCTATTTATTTAAAAGGTGTTGAAGGTAAAGTTTTAAATGGGAAGCCCATACGTCCTAAAACGGTTTCATGCAAAACGCATTCAATTACCCGCCTTCCTGGTTTTAAGAATCAGGGACATTTAAAAGATTCTTATACAGATGTAGAAGATTATGCATCATTGCACCTGGTTTTTGAAGATGGTACTATCGCAGACATTGTTGCAAGTGAGCTGGTGCATGGCGGAGTAAAGAATTACCTGGAAGTTCATGCAAATAATCATAGAACCATTTGCAATCTTACCCCTAACAATGCTATGCAGACTTATAATCCAGTAGATACTAATTTTACAGATATTTATGTTTCTGAAAAATTAGGTACTAAACAGGGATGGTTCAATATATCTCCGGATGAAAGTTGGTTTAATGGTTATCAACACGAACTGGATGCATTTTATAAGTGTCATATTTCAAGGATATCAGCAGAGAGTAATAGTCTTCTTGCTGCAGATGTGATTGTAACTATTTATTCAGCCTATCTTTCAGCATCCTGTAAAGGAGAGGAAGTTCCCATCGATTTATAGACTTTTTACAATTTTTAAATTCTAACTTTTCTTTTACTGTTTTCAGCCTGACTTTTATTAGAGGAATCCCGAATATAGAGTTCTGGAGCTAATATTACCTTTTTCTGGATAGTCAATTTTTTGTCTTCCAGTAGTTGTTCTAAAAAAACCTTTGCTGCGATTTTACCCATTTCTAGAGGAGTTTGATCTACCGATGAGATTCCTAGTTCCATATGTTGGGTAAAAGGTTCATTGCTAAATCCAATAACACAGACTTCGCTGGGGATTTTAACACCTAATTTTTTAAGTTCTTGTATGGCACCCAAAGCTGAATAGTCTCCAGCGGAAAAAATGGCATCTGGTTTTTCCTTTAGTTTCCAAAGTTGGGAGACCGCGTACTGACCAGCTTCTACAGTACTATCTACGGGTATGACAAATTTCTTTTTAATTGGGAGGTTGTATTTTTTTAAAGCGGCTTCATATCCTTCATAGCGCTTGGTGTAGATTTCAAGGTTTGAATCTCCCTTAAAGTGAACTATTTTTCTGCAACCTTGGTTGATAAGGTGCTCAGTTGCTAGGTAGGCTCCCTGAAAATCATCTATGGTAACAGAACTGAATACCGGGGAATCCTGTTTGCGATCAAAAAATATAAGCGGTGTTTTTGAGTTAAGCACTTTCTGTATATGCCCATTATCTTTAGTGGTTTTGGAAATAGAAATAAAAATACCGTCTATTTGGGTGTTCAATAAAGCATCGATATTTCTGACTTCATTTTCAAATTTCTCATGTGTTTGACAGATAATGACATGATAACCTCGGGGGGAAAGCTCTTCTTCAATACCGCGAATTACAGAGGAAAAAAAGTTGCGATTGATATAAGGTACGATGACCCCAACATTAAAAGTTTTTCCACTTTTTAAAGATTGCGCCAAGCGGTTTTGAATATAATTCATTTCCTTGGCGGTCTTAATTACCAATTCCTTAGTTTTTAGACTTATTTTAGGATTATTGTTTAAAGCTCTGGATACAGTAGCTGCACTAATATTCAGTCGCTCAGAAATGTCATAAATAGTGACCTTATCGTTTTCGTTCATAAAACAAAGTTAAAATATAATTTTAATGCAATCGATTGTACTTTTATTGATTTTATTACAATAATAATGATTATTCGCATATTCCTATTATTAATTTCTAAAAAGATGGGTTTGAATTAGAAGAAGAGAGATTTTATTAGTAGTAAATTAACTTTACTATAAAATAATTAAGTTTTTTTTTGTGATTTAATAATTTATATATACTTTAGTGCAATCGATTACAAAGTGTCATAAGTTTTAGCTGTTAATGTAAAGTATTGGTTTTAAGAGTTTAGAGTAATATAGAAGAAGTGAAACGTCGAAATATAGCTTTGATTTAATCATGAATAGGCTGATAATTTAATTAGAAGTGTCTTTTTAAAACAACAAGGATTATTTAAATACAAAAATTGTACTTAAACGATTGCGTTGTTAATGAAATATTTAGAATATGGAGAGTGCTTTATTAATAACGTTTCTGGATTGGTTTTTTATTTCAATAAATTTTGCCTTTGCGCAAATGGTTGAAATTATCAGCAGTTTTCGGTAATTATAATATAATTGTTACTAATTGTGAAGGGAACTATAAATACATTGCCAAACGGACAGGGGACTGAAATTTTATCTTTATACGAATACGATTTCGTTAATTATAAATATACAGCTTTTCAATCTGACGCTTGTTTTCGAAATTTCGAAAAATCCCACAGGGTTTATGATGATATACAACTCGATGAAGCGGCATTTGAATTAGAAAATAAATATTAACTAACTTTTTAATTGAACCATGAATGATAAAGTAATACTACGAAGAAGATCAATGTTCCTCTGGATGTTGTTGGTTTTTAGTTTCATGATCTCCGATAAAGTATGGGCTCAGGAAACTATTACCGTTTTGGGTACAATTATTAGTGGTGATGATAACAGCCCCCTGCCTGGTGTAAATGTGATAGAGCAAGGAACTTCAAATGGTACGGTAACCAACTTTGATGGTGAGTATTCCCTGCAGGTTTCAAGTGCTGATGCAGTACTGGTAATCAGCTATGTCGGGTTTAAGACTCTTGAAGTTAATGTAAACGGAAGGAGTACTGTTGATGCTTCGCTTGAAACAGACTCCAATGCGCTGGATGAGGTAGTTGTTGTAGGGTACGGAACCACAAAAAAATCTGATTTGACAGGCTCCGTGGTTTCTATTTCTGGTAATGATCTGGCAGAACAGGCTAAATCGAGTGTGGCTGAAACCTTGACAGGAAGACTCCCCGGGGTTCAAGTGACTTCTACAGAAGGTTCTCCCGATGCTGAAATAAATATTAGAGTTCGCGGTGGTGGTTCATTGACTCAAGATAGTTCCCCGCTGATCATCGTGGATGGTTTTCCTGTAGATAGGATGAGCGACATTAGCCCTACTAATATTGAAAGCATTTCGGTATTAAAAGATGCTTCATCTACCGCTATTTACGGTTCAAGAGGTGCAAACGGGGTTATTATAATTACAACTAAGAGCGGAAAGGATGGTAAACTAACGGTAAATTTCAATACTTTTTTCGGATTTCAAAAAATTGCAAATACATTAGATGTCCTTCCATCGGAAGATTATGTTAAATGGCAGTATGAATATGCATTGCTCAGTGACCCTGATAATCTGGATTCTTACGAAAGATATTTTGGATTGTGGCAAGACTACGATCAATATAGCGGTCAGGAAGGAAATAACTGGCAAAAACAGATTTATGGAAACATGGGCGAAGTGCAGCGAGAGGATTTATCTGTAAGGGGAGGGTCTGAAAAGATCAATTTTAATTTTAATTATTCGCATTTTGATGTAAGTACGATAGCGCTGGGTTCTGATTTTAAAAGGGACAATTTATCCTTGGCTGTTAATAGTAAGGCTGGTGACAAAGTGGATTTATCATTTACCGTTCGGTATGCTGATACAGAAGTCAACGGTGGGGGTGCAAATGAGCAAAATGAGGTATCTTCTGCTGATTCAAGATTAAAATATAGCGTTCAATATTCTCCAATTCCCATATCGGGCTTAACAACAACAAATACAGATGCCGCTTTGACTGGTTATTTAGTGAACCCTTTTGTGGCTAACGCTGATAATCAAAGACAGCAATTAAGAAAAAATCTTAATATGCTGGGCAGCTTTTCATGGAACATTGTAGAAAATCTTACATTCCGATCTGATTTTGGACTGGATAACAGTACCAGTCTGGACTATCGCTATTATGGGCGCTCCACCTATTATTCAAGTAACCAGCCTGCTGCAGAAAATCAGGGATTACCTTCATTGGTTTATAGTGACCGAAAGCGGGAAAGTTTCAGAAATGCCAATACCCTTAACTACGACTTCAATAAATTTCTTGATGAAGACCATAACCTGAAATTACTTTTAGGCGAAGAATTGATCATAATCCAGAATAATGAAGAAACTACCGAAATACAGGGCTTTCCCAAAGATTTCGATTTTGAGACGAGCAGAAAGCTAACGACTCAGGGAACTCCGCAGAGCGTGGATAATTTCTATAGTCCTGATGATAAGCTACTATCGTTTTTTGGACGTGCCAATTATGACTTTAAAAACCGTTATTTATTAACGGCCACTTTTCGTGCTGACGGCTCCAGTAAATTTCTGGGAGACAATCGCTGGGGATATTTTCCGTCTGCAGCAGTAGCCTGGAAAATAAATGAAGAGGAATTTCTAAATGATAAAGATTGGCTTGATGCATTTAAGTTGAGATTGAGTTATGGTAAAGCAGGTAATAATAATATCCCTCCTGGGCAAACCGTTCAAAGCTTTCAGTCCAGCACGACAACGTATTTGAATGACATCCCGTCCTACTGGGCCGCTTCTAATGTATTGGCAAATCCAGATTTAAAATGGGAAACTACAGTTACCAATAATATAGGTTTAGATTTTGGGCTTTTTAATGGTCGTTTAAGCGGTAGTGTAGAGGCTTACAAAAATCTTACTACAGACTTATTGCTTGCCTTTCGTACACCGGGCTCTGGATTTGAATTTCAATATAGAAATTTGGGTGAGATCGAGAACAAAGGTTTGGAATTTTCATTGAACTACAATGCGATAACCACACCGGATTATAGTTTAAGTTTTTCGTTCAATATTTCAGCAAACAGAAACAAAATTAATTCACTGGGATCATTAGAAGATTATTATGAACCTTCGGGATGGGCTTCTTCGCAAATAGTTGGTGATTATGCCATTGCGGTTGGCGAATCTTTAGGTTCTATGTATGGTTTTCAAAATGATGGACGCTACGAAGTATCAGATTTTGATTATGATCCCACAACAAGCACTTATACATTAAAGGAAGGTGTAGTAAATAACAGTGAAATAGTTGGTGAAGTAAGGCCAGGTACTTTAAAGTTGAGGGATGTTAATGGTGATGGTGTGGTGGATGTAAATGATAATACGATCATCGGTGATTCAAATGCAAAGAACACGGGAGGTTTTACAATCAATGGTAGGGCTCACGGTTTTGATCTTTCTGCCGCATTCAACTGGAGTATAGGGAATGATATTTATAATGCAAACAAGATTCAGTACACCACGGCTAATGAAAATAGTCAATATAGAAATTTAAGCGCAATCGTGGGGGATGGTGACCGTTGGACAAATCTTGATCCGGTTACCGGTCAGTTGATCACCGATCCAGATGCGCTTGCGGCGGCAAATGAGAATACCACCTTATGGTCCCCTTATATGCAGAATTACGTATTTAGTGACTGGGCGGTAGAAGATGGTTCGTTTCTTAGGTTGAATACACTCACTCTGGGCTATACGCTGCCTGATTCAATAATGTCTAAGACCGGCATTTCACAACTGCGGTTTTATGCAACTGCAAATAATGTATTTGTCCTTACCAATTATTCAGGTCTTGATCCTGAAGTTTCCACCAGAAGGAACACACCGCTTACCCCTGGGGTTGATTATTCGCCGTTTCCCAGAAATAGACAAGTGGTATTTGGTCTAAACCTTAATTTTTAAAAAATGAAAATGAAAAATTTTATAAAATTCTTTTCAATAGTATTTATTACAGGGCTATTGGTTTCCTGTGACGAGGATTTGGATGGGGAATTTTTAGATGCCCCGGCTAAGTCAACGTTGGATGAGTCCACTATTTTTTCAACGGTTGGATTGGCCAGGGGTGCCGTGGATGGTATTCTGGAGCCTATAGGGCAAACAAATTCGTATAGAGGGCGTTTTATTCCCTATTATGGTTTTAATACGGATGTTGAATACAATTACAGTGCTGGGGATGAAGGAAGCGATGCCGACTTGGTGTATTACGACGCTAAACCCAACAACTCAAGGATGAATACCGATAATAATGCTTGGGCATTGATCTATCAGGGTATAGAGCGTGCTAATGTGGCCATTCGTGGTCTGCGTACTTATGGTAACCCTGAACCAAGAAGCGAATTTGGTCAACTTTTAGGTGCCGCGTTAACTTATAGGGCCTTTTATTATGGTGATCTTATTAAAACTTGGGGTGATGTTCCCGCCCGTTTTGAACCCATTACATCAGAAACACTCTATTTACCAAAAACGAGCCGCGATACTATATACAAAAGACTCATCAATGATCTGGGAGAGGCATCCACATTGGTTGCCTGGCCCAATGAAACTGCTGCTACGGCTACAGTGGAACGTATCAATAAAGCATTTGTTAAAGGTCTAAGGGCCAGATTGGCAATGGCCGCAAGCGGCTTTCAGCAATATCCTGATGGGGTGAGGAGAAGTAATGATCCTGATCTTTCTGTTCAAAATATGTATCAATTGGCTCTGGATGAATGTGAAGATATAATCAATAGCGGTTATGCTTCCCTAACACCTACCTTCGAAACTTTTTGGAGGGAGTATAACGAAGAAAACCTGGCAGCCGGCGGTGAGTCTTTGTGGGAAATTCCCTTTGCTGATGGCCGAGGAAGGGTATTGTTCTCTTTTGCCGTACGTCATCGCAGTGTAGATCAATTTACCGGACAGCCGAGAGGGGGGACTGCTGGTCCTACACCCACTGTTTTCTATGATTACGATGAAGAGGATACACGAAGGGATGTAACCTGTGTACCTTACCAATGGGGCACTGCAATAGATGATATTGCCCAGCAAGAACTTGTGGGTATTGACACTTGGTATTTCGGTAAATACCGTTACGAATGGATGGATCGTTATGTAACCTCAACAAATGATGATGGCGTTAATCTTATTGTCATGCGATATGCTGAAATCCTGCTAACTGCTGCTGAAGCAGCGAATGAACTGGAAGGGCCTGGCGCAGCAGCAGCCTATCTTAAAGAAATCAGGAGTAGGGCGTTTCCGTCAGATCAACAAGCGCAAAAAGTAGAGACTTATGTAGATGCACTCACTTCAAAAGAAGCTATGTTCAATGCCATTGTAGATGAATATAAGTATGAATATACCGGGGAAATGGATCGCAAGCAAGATCTTATTCGCTGGAATCTCCTAAGCACCAATCTTAATGAAGAAAAGGAAAAGTTGGCTAATCTGGAGAATAGAGCCGGTGAATATGCTAATGTACCCTCCACCCTTTATTTTAAATATGAAGAAGACGGTTTTACTTTAGACATTTATGGTCTCAATAAGGGTGAAACCTCAAATCCGGGACCTGAATATTCTACATTCGATTGGAATCAGCCACTTGATGAAACAATAACCACAATTTATAAACCGGGAGCCGATCCAGATAACAGACAGTATTGGCCAATTTGGCAAGTTTTTATTGATGCAAGTAATGGACAGTTGGTAAATGATTATGGATACTAGAAATAAAAAACAGAATTAATTTATAATATTATGAAAGCACGATACATCTTTAAAGGTTTACTGATAGCTATTGTACTTGCGGCTACGGTTACAGGTTGCGATTATGATAAGGAACTTATTGAAGAGCTTCCCGTAAACAGAGAATTTGCTCCTGTAAACTTAACGGCTTTCGTTAGAAATCAGGTTAATGTAGAGCTAAACTGGACGATTAATGAAAATGCTAATAGCTATATCGTTGAGTTTGCCAATGATTCAATAAGCTTCGACAATATTGTAAAAACAGTTGAGGTTAATCCAGATGAAGTGCCGGTTCTGGTACCTCTAGAAAGTGAAACTTTTTATTCTATAAGAGTAAAAGCTATAAGTGACAGAGGCCTTGATGATTCCTCTTGGGCCAATGCAAGAGCGCAAACATTGACTGAGCAGCTTTTTCTGGAGGGCGACCCTAGTGACATCAAAGCTAGAGAGGCTCTTTTTAGATGGGTGCCTGATAGCGATGTCACTGAAATAAATATAAGCCCGGGTGATATTTCGCACACAATAACTCCAGAGGAAGAAACCAGTGGTATGGCAACCGTGACCGATCTCACTCCAGAAACAGATTACACCGCAACATTACTTAATGGCAACCAAATAAGGGGTGTTAAACAATTTACCACCGGAATCGATATAGGTGCAGGAATATTGGTAACGGTTGACGATGACTTATTACAAGTGATCGGTGATGCCAATGCAGGTGATATCCTTGTTCTTGAAGCGGGTGATTATACAGATCAAACTGGAAGTATAACCCTGGATAAATCGATTACCATAAGAGGGTTGAGAAGTTTTGACAAACCTTTGGTAAAGTTGAATTTTGAACTTGTCGCAGGTGCAGAGGATGTTGAATTGATAGACCTTGATTTACAAGGAGATGGCGTGGGGTCAGAAACACTTACAGATTTTGTAAGGTACACAGGACCTGGAAATTATAACTCCCTATTGATCAGTGGATGTAATATTCATGAATACGCCCGTTCATTTGTGGCCGGTAATGAAACTGACGCGATTTTGCAAAGTCTTACGATAGAGAATTCTGTGGTGTACAATATTTTTACTGGTGGAGGGGATTTTATAGATTTTAGAAATTCTGATGTATTTAATATTAATATTAATACGAGTACTTTTTATAATTGTGCTCCTGCTCGAGACTTTTTAAGAATTGACGATGCAGGAACATCAACACAAACAGGTTTAACATCTAATATTACGATTGACAGTTGTACTCTTTATGCCTGTTCAGATGACGACAAAAGGATTTTATATGTAAGGTTTCAGGCTAATGAGATAACCGTCAACAATACGATCATTGCTGAGACTGGGGGTTATTATTCAGATCAAAGTAGGACAGATCCTAATCCAGATTTTAACAATAATAATTATTTCAATGCTCTGAGGTTCTATGATGCAGCCGAGACTATCTATGATGATTCTAGCACTTACTTTACACTCGATCCAGAATTTGGTGACCCATCCTCGGGCGATTTTACAATTAAAAATCAAACTTTAATAGATAAACAGATAGGCGATCCCCGTTGGAGATAATATGATTTTGATACCGAAATAGATAAAGGGAATGTATTGTTATGCACAACAGTTATTGATTTTATTGTTCGCAGATGTAGTGTAGATATTTAAGATTAATTGAAGATTCTGATTATCAGAGTTTTCAATTGTGGTAATAAATGGCTTGAAAGCATACCAAAATAGGGCATTTATGAAGGTATATTGCCAGATTATTATCTGTAGAATCGGTAGAAGCAATCTGATTAAGATTTTAATAATTTATTGAATCAAAGTCATTTGAAAGCTAAATAGGGGATTATGAATCTTCGTATTAATATATTTTTTAATCAAATTAAATCTTTATGGAATGATGAAAAAATTACATTTCTTAGGTCTATTACTCTTGATGGGAATTCTACAGGCTTATTCACAAGAACCCTCAAATGGCATTGAAGATGTTTGGGATTTCGGTGCAACGCAGCTTGACAATTCGCAATACAATAATCAATTAACGGAAGATGTTATTAATTCCTGGTACGACGAGACTATCACCCCGGGTAGCGCAGATAATGTATTGCCCGATTTTACGGTAGGTGATTTGAGTTGGACTGGCGGTGGAAATGACCGCTTACGTACTTCAAATGCAAACCTCACACGATGGGATGAAAATATTTCTGATTACCCAGAATTCAAGGGTAAGGTTTATGTGAATTCAGGAGGTGCTATAGATCGTTATTTTAGCCTGAATCTTCAGGAAGATGACGTGTTAACTATATGGGCTCTTTCTCAGGATGCTGACGGTAACCTTCATTTTGAATATGTAGCCGATCCAACATTACAGGATGATACGATTGCTTTAGGAGAAGAGCCTGCTGAATTGAATTTTACCGCAAAAGAAAGTGGTATTTATCATGTTTATGACGATACCGGGAAACCAAGTTATTTTAGAATTGCACGTAAAAGTACGACTTACGCTTCGCTATCAGGAAATGTAGAGGTTTCAGATGCGTCGGAATTATCTGATAATTATTCTATAGTATTTACCAATGAAGCCGGCAAAATATGGAGTTCAGGCGTCAATAATGATACGTATCAGGTCGATTTACCTGCGGGATTTCAGTATACTATTTCCCTGCAAGGGGCTGATGGCTATGTAATATCTAACGGTGCTACATTAAACGTGGATGAGGACACTTCATCTTATGACATAACAATTGATAAAGTAGGAGGCGGTGGAAGTAATGGTCTTGCTGATGTTTGGGACTTTGGAGCAGCACAATTGGATGCATCTCAATTTAATAATAAACTAACCGAAGAAATTATCAATTCCTTTTATGAAGAATCTATTGCCCCGGGAAGCGCAGGAAATTTGCTGCCCAATTTTTCGGTAGGTGATTTGAGTTGGACAGGTGGTGGAAATGACCGTTTACGGACTTCAAATACAAATCTGACCCGTTACGATGAAAACATTTCAGAATATGAAAATTTTAAAGGTAAGATTTATGTGAATGCTGGAGGAGCTACAGATAGATATATGAGCCTTGAATTAAATGAGGACGATGAGGTAACTGTTTTGGGGCTTACACAGAATGGTGGCGGTAATATTCATTTTGAAAATGTAGCCGATACGGAAGTGCAGAACGATGTTGTAGCCTTAGGAGGAGAACTTAGCGAATTAAATTTTGTTGCTAAAGCTGCGGGTACCTATCACATCTATGACGATACTGATAAACCTAGCTATTTTAGAATTGTACGTAAAAATGCTATTTATGCTTCGCTAAATGGAACTGCAGACCTAACCGAAACAGTAGGGATACCCGATGATTTTTCCATTGTATTTGAGAATGAAGCTGGAAAAACATGGAGCTCCGTAGTAAGAGATGGCTCTTATCAGCTAGACTTGCCAACAGGATATCAATACAGCATTTCGCTGGAAGGAGCAAATGGATATATCATTTCAAATGGAACTACTCTCGAGGTTACAGCAAGTACGACGAGTTATGATATCATTATTAAAAAAGTGGAGATTTTTGCCATAGGTGGCTCAGTTACCGGTCTTGGAGAAAATATTGGGAATTTAACCTTAACATTTACTCCAGATCCTGATGCTAATAGTATTTATGTGCCAAATCCGGTATTGGATACTGACGCGGCTACGTATTCGGTTCAATTGGAGCCAAATATAGAATATACTATCGAAGCAGAAGGTGTGAATGATTTCTATATTCCGGAAAATTCGCTGGAAATAACTGCTGATACCGCAAACGATATAGTTTTTGAACCTAAACCGGTTCAGGATATCACGATTATAGCGGATGGATTATCCGATGCTCAAAAAGATGATTTAACGCTTTCGTTTTCTAATATTAATGAGCCTGGATATTCCTATACGTTTACAGGTGTCGATGCTATTGCATTGAGAGATGGAATTTATGAATTAAGCGCAAGCGGTCTTGATCAATACCCCTTAGAACTTGCTTTTACTTCAAACTTGAAAGTCGAAGGGGAGGCGGTCTCTAAAACGTTAGATTTTGAGAATGTTACAAACTGGGCCTTTGATGATGCAGATATCACCGCCGATACAGAATTTTATAAAGGGTTAGTATTTAATGGAAACATAAAGAACGAAAAGGCCAAAGGCCATCTGGTTGGAGATAATGGGGCGACTATTGCCGTACCGCTAGAGCCTGGACAAAAAATAGTAGTAACCTATTACTATGCTGCAGATTTCAGTATTGACGGTGGAGATGCTATAACTACTAATAGTGCTAGTACTTCACAACTGGAATATTACACGTATAAATATCCGGGTACAGAAGCTGGAATTGCGGTAATTACGGTAAATGCAACTACTTATATTACCAATATTGAAATTATTGATGTCGTTTTGTATTCAGCGGAAATAACAGTGGGTGAGGATAAAGATCATCAAACGATTAATGATGCACTTTACGCGATTTCAAGTATGGACAGGCCAAATGATGAGCGTGTTACGGTTCTGATTGATCCCGGAAATTATGAGGAAATGGTTGTGATCAATGAAAATAATATTACTCTGAAAAACGCAGCTCCCATACCAAGTATAGAATTGACAAATCAAGGAGTGGATATAGCGTCTAATGCGGTTCGTATTACTTCGTACTACGGGTATGGTTACAATTATTTTAGTCAGGGCACCGATAATAAATGGCATGAAGACGTGCTTGAAGTCAATAAGGCCAATGGAACCCAACCTTATACCAATGTATCCGGTACTACGAATGCATCTTATTGGAATGCTACCCTGGTGGTTTCTGCAAACGGTTTTGTTGCTGAAGACCTGATTATCGAGAACTCTTACAACCAGTATATATCCAAGAAGGAATCTGAAGATACCGTGGTGCTGGGGAGTGGTAACAAGGGTGAGCGTCCTACAGATTATGGTAACACGAGTGTGCAGGACCGTAGCTTTGTAGAACGTGCCGCAGCTATTGGAATTGCCAATGGATCAGATAAAGTCCTTCTGGATAAATGCCGAATAGTGGGCAGGCAGGATTCTTTTTATGGAGGTTCGGACGCCCGGCTTGTAGCGTATAAAGGAGCCATGATGGGTGCGGTAGATTATATTTTCGGGGGAATGACAGCCGTCTTTTATAAAACGGATCTTGTATTAAATACCAGTGATGTAAGTGGTGATGCCGCTTACATAACCGCTGCACAGCAAAGCGAAGGTAGAGGATTCCTAATGTATGAATGCAATATAACCTCAACGGAGCCCGGTATAAACACAGCTTCAACTCAGGGTGCAAAACCAGGCTTTTTTGGTAGGCCGTGGCAGGCGAACACCAGTGAAGTTGTATTCTACAATACTTCTATAAATACTTCAACTTACCCAGGATTTGAAGAGAAATCTTTGATCGATCCGGAAGGATGGAAAAATACTCTGGGAGGAGAATCAGAGAAAATGTATGAATATGGAACTACAGAGGCTTCCGGTGAAAATCATATGGATGATCGTGTAGAATGGTCAACGGTTCTGGATGAGCCTATATTAAATGATGAAACTGAAATTACAACATTCAATTTCACCAAGGGGAATGATGGATGGGATCCGCTTCCAAATCTTATTGCTACTGATGATAGCGATAATGATGGAATTCTCGATGTAGATGATAATTGCGATTATACATCAAATCCCGATCAGGCAGATATGGATGGAGATGGTATTGGAGATGTGTGTGACGACAGTGATGGTGATGGACTGGTGGATAGCGAGGATAGATGTCCCAATTCGCCGGAGGGGGCAATCGTGGATGTTTACGGTTGTGAGGTTTTTAATACGGCAGCAGATAATTATAACATAACGGTTCACGATGTGAGTTGTAATGGAAACGGTGACGGTTTCATAAGCATCAGTGCAGAAGACACTAATTATTCGTACAATGTATTAGTGTCTGGTACAGGTAACGGATCTGCAACTTTATCACCATCTAATGCTTTTTCGGCAAATATCGAAAATCTTGCTGCAGGTATTTACGATATATGTGTTACCGTAGATGAAAAGGATGGGTATGAGCAGTGTTTTAAAGTAACCATAGAAGGACCAACTCCTCTGGAAACGTATTCCTCTGTAAATTATACTGACAATACGATAACATTTACACTTTCCGGAGCTAGCCACTATAGCATAGATCACAATGGAAAGGTTACTACTACAAAACAGTCACATTTAGTATTAGATCTGGAAACGGGCAATAACAGGTTTAGTATCTCTACAGATTCAGATTGTCAGGGTACAGTTTATAAAGACGTTTTAATGTCAGAAGACGTGGTCTTATTCCCCAACCCTACCAATGGGGATGTCAAGGTATATATCAGTGGAGATGACACCAAGATAGATATGGCGCTTATGGATATCAAGGGAAGAAAATATATATCAAAGAAGATAGATATTCCCTTAGATAGGGTCATTAATCTTGACCTTACTAATTATAGTAATGGAGCGTATTTGCTTCAATTGAAATCAGCCTCGGTAAGTAAATCACTAAAAGTTATTAAATCATGAAAAGTTTTTTAAATATACTTTGTTCCAAATTGTTCCTGATTTTTCTTATGGGAGTTGTAACGCTGTCATGCTCCAACAATGACGACGATGCTGAAGGTGTTGACGCTATTCCAGATATGGCTAGTTTAGTTCTTCCACAGAACAATACAGAATGCGAAGTGGGAGATGTCGTTGCAAATATGGCCTCTGTAGCTTTTGAATGGAATGAAGCGACCGATGCAGAAAGGTACGATCTTGTGATCACAAATTTAGCGTCTCAAGAGTTAACCCAAAGACCAAACCTTACTACTACCTCTATCGCCGTTAGGCTCGAAAGGGGGAATCCATATACCTGGAAGGTTATCTCAAAAAATGCTGTGGAAGATACTACAGCTTCTGAATCGTTCAGATTTTATGTGGCGGGTGAGCCTGGGGCTAACAATGTTCCTTTTCCCGCTACGCTAGTATCACCTGCCTCAGGAGCTACGGTATCGCCCGTTGATGGTAAAGTTACACTTGAATGGGAAGGAGCATTAACTGATACAGATGAAGACCCATTGACATTTACATTGTTTGCAGATACTGTAGATGGCAACGAGGAACCCCCGCAAGAATGGAAAGGCCTCACAGAGACTTCTATAGAAATTGAGGTTGATCCTAACGCCATATACTTTTGGCATGTGGAAACCAGCGATGGAAAAAACACAGCCATAAGTAATACCTATTCTTTCAAGACTGGAGATGACACCTCTTCTATTGTAGGTAAGGTGGTAAGTACTTCTCAGGAGGTTTTAGATGCAATTGCAGCGGCCCTTCCAGGTGAGAATATCTATATACGTGGCGGAGATTATACTTTTGATTCCACAATAGAAATCAATACTAGTGGCAGTGCAAGCAATATGATCTCATTATTAGCATATCCTGATGATGATACCAGGCCAAGATTTGATTTTTCTTCAATGACAGAAAATTCATCTAATAGGGGGGTAGAATTAGAAGCTAGTTACTGGCATGTAAAAGGGATTGATATCTATAAAGCAGGAGATAACGGTATGCAGGTAAAAGGGAACAACAATATTATTGAGTTCTGTACTTTTTCTGAATGCTCAGATACCGGTCTTCAAATAGATAATGGTGCTGCGAACAATACCGTCCTGAATTGCGATTCTTATTTCAATGCCGATTCATCACTTGAAAATGCTGATGGTTTTGCAGTGAAGCTAAATGTAGGTACAGGTAATAAATTTGTTGGTTGTAGAGCATGGCAAAACCTGGATGATGGCTGGGATGGGTATTTAAGAGGAGCTGATAATATTACGACCACGTACGAAAATTGTTGGGCCATAAAAAACGGTTATTTAGAAGATGGCTCTATTAGTGGTGGCGATGGCAACGGCTTTAAAACTGGAGGAAGTGATAATAAGGATTTAAAGCATAATGCGGTTTACACAAGTTGTATGGCAGTAGGTAATGCATCTGATGGTTTTGACCATAATAGTAACAGGGGCGAGGTGACAATTTATAACGCATCTGCTTATGATAATGGTAGAAATTATGCTTTTAGCAATACCAATCCTCTTGAAAATTTAATTATCAAAAACAGTAACGTGCTAGGTGATGTAGGAAGTATCAACGAAACTACGCTTGATATTACAAACAACAGCTGGATGGATGGTATTGAAACCACTGTCGATGATTTTGAAAGTATAGATTATGCTGAGTTGACAGGATCTAGAAAAGCAGATGGAAGCCTCCCGGATGTCAGTTTTTTCCATCTAACGTCAGATAGTGATTTGATAGACAAAGGAGTGGATGTGGGCTTACCGTACAATGGTTCTGCGCCAGACTTGGGAGCCTTTGAATATTAGTATTCAAATTAAGATCTGTAAAAATGGTTCGGGGAAGTAATCCTTCAGTGAATGATGTTAAATTGCTTAGGATGAATATAAAGGCTTTATGGTAGTTTAATAAATAAATTAAAAACACAGGGAAGTTCGGTGATTAGGCATCGCTTTCCTTTTTTACCTAAACACTGTTATGAAAATATCCAGAATAAAATATCTTTTTTTTTTAACCATTCTATTATCAGGTTATGGAATCCAGGCTCAACAACTGGCTTTTCCAACTGCTGAAGGTTTTGGAAGATATACTACTGGAGGTCGTGGCGGGCAGGTTTGTATAGTTACAAATTTGAATGATAGTGGAGATGGGAGTTTACGCGATTGCGTTTTAAAGCATGGGCCCAGAACTATTGTTTTCGCAGTGTCGGGCACAATTGAGCTAAAATCTAATCTTGATATTAATCGTGGCAATTTAACTATTGCTGGTCAATCAGCACCGGGCGACGGGATCTGCATTAAAAATTATCCGATGAAGGTGAAAGCTGATAACGTCATCATTCGATATATGCGCTTCCGCATGGGCGATGTAGACAGAGTGGAAGATGACGCCTTTGGTGGGAGGGATCAGCAAAATATTATTTTGGACCACTGCTCTATCAGTTGGGCAACCGATGAAAACGCATCTTTTTACTGGAATAAGAATTATACGATGCAATGGTGCATCATTTCCGAAGCCTTAAATAATTCTATCCACCACAAAGGGGCACATGGTTATGGTGGGATTTGGGGAGGCGAAAATGCATCTTTTCACCATAATCTTATTGCCAGCAATAAAAGTAGAAATCCACGATTTAGTGGCTCACAAACTACCAAAAATCCTCAAGGGGAATATGTGGATTTCAGAAATAATGTAATCTATAATTGGGGGAATAACAGTATCTATGGCGGGGAAAAAGGAACTTATAATCTGGTGAATAACTATTTTAAACCGGGTCCTGCTACTTCACATTCAAAAAGTGATAGAATTGTTGAGCCTTATAAACCTTATGGTAATTTCTTTATTTCAGGAAATTATATGAAGGGTTCAGAAAAAGTTACCAAAAATAACTGGGATGGTGGCGTACAGTGTGATCAACCTTTGGAAGCCAAAATGGATACCGCTTTTACTATTGAAGGGAATGTTAATACTCAAGATGCAAAAACTGCTTATAAACTGGTATTGGCAAATGCCGGTGCCAGTAGAAAAAGGGATAGTGTAGATAGGCGGATAGTAGAAAGTGTAAAAACGGGCGAGCCTAAATTTGGTGATGGAATTATTGATTCACAAAATGACGTAGGCGGATGGCCAAAATTAAATTCGGAACCGGCACCTAAAGATTCAGATCAGGACGGGATGTCTGATAGCTGGGAAAAAAAGAAAAAACTGGATGTGAATTCAGATGATTCTGCCAAAAATTCTCTGGATAGGAATTATACAAATCTGGAAGTTTATATGAATAGCTTGGTAGAAAATGATCTCAGTGGCCTATGTAAATGAATAATTTGAGATTATGTAGTGGCCGCCTATGCTTCGGCGTATTTTTAAATCGTTCAGCGGGCGATAAATGCTTTTCTAGACTAATACTTTTTGTAAATCCAGTATACGCTACATCTACAGGATATAATAAGATACCCGGCAGTCATATTTATCTTACATTGTTTATACTTACACCAATGTTCGCTAAGAAATCTAATTAAATATTAGCTGTTTTGGTTAATTTTTCGGGTTTTAAGAGAAAATATTAGGGCATTTTATAAAAGGTTTATAAATTGGTGCAATCGATTACAATTAAATATTTTTAACTATGAAGTATACTGCAAACCTGATAATTTTATCCTCCTGTGCAATGCTGCTGTTGTTTGTGAACTGCAAAAGCAAAAATCAGCAAAGTTCGGGTGATACGGCCTTATCAAAAAATGACTCCATTTGGAACCAGGCCGATAAAATTATCGATGCGATCACGGTCCCGCAATTTCTGGATAAAACGTTTAATATAGTTGATTATGGTGCCGTAGCAGACGGTACTACCAATAATTCCGAGGCTATTAAGGAGGCGATCTCAGCCTGCAATGAGGCGGGTGGTGGTAAGGTGATCGTTCCCGAGGGGAAGTTCCTCACCGGTCCCATCCATTTAAAAAGTAATGTGAATTTATATACTGAGGAAGGAGCGGAAATTTTATTCAGTAAGAATAAGAAAGATTATTTACCCGTGGTACATACCTCTTATGAGGGTGTGGAACTGATGAATTACTCCCCATTGATTTATGCTTATGATCAGAAGAATATAGCGGTGACCGGAAAAGGTGTTTTTAACGGTCAGGCCAATAACGAAAATTGGTGGCCGTGGTCTGGTGCAGAACGTTACGGATATCAGGAAGGTAAGCCTCAACAAAGGGATGCACATAATTTACCGCGTCTCAGAAAAATGAATGAAGAAGGAACCTCTGTTGAACAGCGCAATTTTGGAGCAGGGCATCAACTCAGACCTAGCTTTTTTGAACCCTTTGAATGCGAAAACGTTCTCGTTCAGGGTGTAACTTTTACCAATGCTCCCTTTTGGATCATGCACCCCATTAAATGTAAAAGTGTTACTGTAGATGGAGTGACCGCTAGGAGCCAGGGGCCCAATAATGATGGTTGCGATCCAGAGTATTCTAGAAATGTTTTGATTAAAGATTGCTTATTTGACACCGGTGACGACTGTATTGCTATTAAATCAGGTAGGAATAACGACGGCAGAAGGGTTGCGATCCCCAGCGAGAATATCGTTGTTCAAAATTGTGAAATGAAGGACGGTCATGGCGGTGTTGTCATGGGGAGTGAAATCTCAGCTGGTGTTCGCAATGTTTTTGTACGAAATTGCAAAATGGATAGCCCTAATTTGGAACGTGCCATTCGTATAAAAACCAATACGTTACGTGGTGGTTTTGTTGAAGGTGTTTATGTAAAAGATATACAAATAGGGCAGGTGAAAGAAGCGGTTTTAAAAATAAATACACATTATGGAATTTATGAAAATCAAGAAGGGGAATTTATCCCTGAAATCAGAAATATTTATCTCGAAAATATAACCGTGGAAAATGGAGGGGAATACGGCCTCTTAATTCAGGGTAGGGCAGAAGCCCCTGTTGAAAACATAAACCTGACTAATGTCATCATAAAAAGTACAAAAACACCCGTTTTAATTGAACACGCCAATAAAATTAATTATAAAAACACCACTATTAATGGTGTGTCTTACGAGTAATTTAAACCTTATCTATCAATAGCGTTGATTCTAAAATGAATTAACCCGAGTGTATAAACTTTATCCGTTTTTCCCATAGGGTTAATATGCTTATTTTATAAAAATAAAAAGCAATGAAAAAAATTAACTTCATACTATTCCTGGCAGTTTTAACGGCAATAAGCTGCAGGCAGGAACAAAAAAAGGAATCAAAAACACCTCAAAAGCAGGCAAAAACTACCGAAAAACCTGATAAAAATTCTAAAACGTACGCAGAATTGGCAATCAGGAAAGGCGATGACTGGAAACCCGAGAAATTTGGGGGAGGGGAATTTATGAATGTGGATTCCCTGCAATTGCCGGAAGGACATAAGGATCACGCCTATTATATCCGCTATGAGGGCCCAGGTTGGGAAAATGCGCAGGTAGGCTATCGGATGTATCTTGATTGGCGCAATGCCATTGATATTTATGGTAAGAAAGTAGATACTCTGGTTTTACCTTACGTAGGGCAGGATGATTACGAGGCTTACCATCACGAGTCACCCTGGGGGCAGGATATTCTCAAAGCTGGTAAAAGTTTGGGGATTGGTGGTTTTGGCCGGTTTATGAATGATACCGTAGCACATTTTAGAAATGTAAAAAAAACAGTCGCATATGTAGAGAATGATGCGAATGTGTCTAAGGTAAAAATTAATTATGATGGATGGAAAACCGGAGATAAATCAATAGATCTTGATGCTCAATTGGAGATTTTTCCCTCGGGGAGATTTACTAAAGCAACATTGATCCCATCCGCAGCCTTAGAAGGTCTTTGTACGGGCATCGTAAAATTTGATGACGTTCCCGCAATCCAGAAGAAGAGTAAGGATGGTTCCTGGGGTTATATTGCAACTTATGGAACCCAGACCTTAGTTAATGATACTGATAAACTGGGCATGGTGATTTTTTATAAAACCGCTCAAGTTGGTAATATCCTAAAAGGCAATGATGACCATCTAGTTGTTTTTAAACCTTCCAACGAAACGATTACCTATTATTTTTCTGGCGCTTGGGAACAAGAACATGATGGTATTAAAACAGAAGAAGATTTTATTGCAAGCATTGATGAAAATCTAGCTACGCTTGCAACAAACGGAAAATTGGAATAATATGAACTATAAAAACGGAAAGTTTTTGATAAAGTTTGGTGCAGTTTTTATGGTTTTTTTGACCATAAATGCATGTAAAAATGCTGAAAATTCGAATAATAAGGCTGAAAGTGTAGAGGAAAAACAAGAAGTGGCCATTTCTGAAAATTTGAAATGGTCTGAGCGTATGATGCTTTCAGAAATCAAGCGTTTCCCCGAAGCTTCAAAACTGGATTTTACAGACGCCCCACGTTGGAGTTATACTAATGGACTGGTACTTACTGCCGCAAAACGCGTTTATGAGCAGACTAATAAGCAGGAGTATTATGATTACATCTATGCGTATGCAGATACTATGATCACAAGTGAGGGCGACATAAGGACGTATGATTTAAAGAAGCAAAACCTTGATATGATAAAATCTGGTGATGTTTTGTTGTACCTATACCCAAAAACCAAGGAGGAACGTTTTCTAACAGCGCTAAAAGCGTTAAGAAGTCAGCTGGAGTCTCAACCACGCACAGCTGATGGGGGTTTCTGGCACAAAGAACGCTACACACAGCAAATGTGGCTTGATGGACTTTATATGGCTGAACCTTTTTATGCACACTATACCAAAATGTTTGATGAGGAAGATACGGCAAGAAAAGCTTACGATGATATTGTGCATCAATTTGATTTAATTCAGGAGCATACCTTAGATGCTAAAACAGGTTTGCTCTATCACGGCTGGGATTCAAGTAAAGAACAAAAATGGGCAGATAAGGAAACTGGGACTTCCCCTAATTTCTGGTCACGGGCCATGGGTTGGTATGGTATGGCAATCGTAGACGTGCTTGACTATTTGCCTAAAGAGCATTCTGGGCGTGATAAGTTGATTGAATACTTAAATCAATATGCAGAAGCGGTAACAAAGGTTCAGGATGAGGAAACGGGTCTGTGGTATCAAGTCCTTGATCAGGGAGACCGCGATGGTAATTATCTTGAAGCTACCGGGTCGTCTATGTTTGCCTATGCTTTTGCAAAAGGTGCCAATAAAGGATATTTAGATAAGAAATACAAAGATGTAGCTCAGAAAGCTTACGATGGACTTATTGACAATCTTATCAAAGTTGAAGACGATGGCACTGTAAATCTCACACAGTGTTGTGCAGTTGCTGGTCTGGGAGGTGATCCTTATCGTGATGCCAGCTATGAATATTATATAAATGAAGAGATTCGCTCTAACGATCCCAAGGGAACCGGACCATTTATTATGGCAAGTCTTGAATTGAACAGATAATAAAATTTATGAAGGGTAGACTGTGTTTATTTTTAATGGTCATAAATTTCGCTTTTGCCCAGAATCAGGAAAATTATGTGTCTGAAGTTTGGGTAGCCGATCAAGGGGATGGCACCTATACCAATCCTATTTTACACGCAGATTATTCAGATCCAGATGTAACTAGATCAGGAGACGATTATTATATGACGGCCTCTAGCTTTAACGCAGCACCAGGTTTACCTATTCTGCATTCTAAAGATATGTTGAATTGGAAGCTCATTAATTATGCCCTCCCCAAACAAATTCCGTTAGAACATTTTAATACCCCGCAACACGGTAATGGCGTTTGGGCACCAGCAATTAGATATCACAATAACGAATTTTATATTTATTGGGGAGATCCAGATTTTGGGATTTATATGGTAAAAACCGATAATCCTGCCGGCGAATGGTCAGAACCAGTACTGGTCATGGAAGCCAAAGGCGCTATCGATCCCTGTCCGCTTTGGGACGACGATGGTAAAGCGTATTTAGTTCACGCCTGGGCAGGAAGTCGTGCCGGTGTGAAAAGTTTATTGACCGTTCACAAAATCTCGCCCGACGGAACTAAAGTTTTGGATGAAGGAAGACATGTTTTTGATGGTCACGAAGATCATGACACGGTAGAAGGTTCTAAGTTTTATAAGAGAAACGGCTATTATTATATTTTTGCTCCCGCTGGCGGGGTTTCAAACGGTTGGCAATTGATACTTCGATCAAAAAATATTTACGGTCCTTATGAAGAAAAAATTGCTTTAGAACAAGGAAAAACTGAAATTAATGGGCCACATCAGGGCGCGTGGGTAGAAACTCCAAACGGAGAAGATTGGTTTTACCATTTTCAGGATAAAGATGCTTACGGAAGAATTGTGCATTTACAACCAATGCGTTGGGAAAATGACTGGCCGGTAATGGGTCAAGATCAAGATGGCAACGGAATTGGGGAGCCAGTTCTTCAGCATAAAAAACCTAATGTAGGAAAATCTTTTGCGAAAGTCACTCCCAAGGAAACTGATGAATTTACCAGCGATAGTCTAGGGATTCAATGGCAATGGAATGCCAATCCAAACGTGTTATGGCACGCAAAACTACCAGGTAATGATTACTTAAGATTATTCTGTATAGCGCAGCCTAACGGTGCTAAAAATTTATGGGATGTCCCCAACTTATTACTTCAAAAATTCCCCGCACCAGAATTTACGGCAAGTTCTAAAATTACGTTGATTCTGGAAGATGCAGAGATGCAACGTAAAGCAGGTTTTGTGGTAATGGGTAGAGACTACTTTACATTAACAATCACAGAAAGAGATGGAGCATTTTATTTGCAACAAACCGAAGCAATAAATGCCGATAAGGGTTCCAAAGAAAAAGTCTTGGAAGAGAAAAAGTTAACATCCAATACAGTATATGTAAAACTTAAAGTTTCTGGTCCAGATGCCAGGTGTCAGTTTTTATATAGCGAAAACGGAAAAAAATATAAAAAAATAGGAGATCCTTTTCAAGCGCGGGTAGGAAAATGGATTGGAGCTAAAGTAGGTCTTTTCAGTACTAGTCCGGCAAGTGCCAAAAGAGGAGGGTATGCTGATGTTGACTATTTTAGAATCACGAAATAAAATAAAATGAATCAGTTTAAAAAAATTATAATTGTTGTTTCTGCAGTTTTTTTAGTTCAAAGTTGTGCAGAAAAAAAGGAGGAATCTTCTAAAGAATCAACAGAGGAAACTTCTCAACAAACCGCTCAAACTATATTTTTAATTGGAGACTCTACCATGGCAAATTATGCCGATGATTACGAACCTGGGAAAGATTATATGGCAACACGGTATCCAGTGACCGGCTGGGGACAAGTTTTTCAGCAGTTTTTTGTAGAAGATAGTTTAGCTGAAGTAAAGAAAATCATTCAGACCGATTCTATTATTGTAGATGATCGTGCTCGTGGAGGAAGAAGTACGCGTACCTTTTTTCAAGAAGGAAGATGGCGTGGAGTTTTTGAAGATTTAAAAGAAAACGATATAGTAATTATGCAATTTGGTCATAATGATGCTGCCAAAGACAAAACCGAACGCTATGTAGATATTGAAGGTTATAAAGAATTTTTAAGACTTTTTGTAAATCAGTCTCGAGAAAAGGGAGCTATGCCCATTATCTTAACCCCGGTAGCTAGAAATTACCCATGGGAAGATGGACATCTACAAAATGTACATGGAGAATATGATCAGGCGCCAAAAGATATTGCTGAAGAAATGAAGGTAGAATTGATAGATCTAAATCAGCTTTCTATGGATTATTTTTCAAAAAAAGGCAAAGATTTTATAACTAAAAATTACTTTATGAATCTACCTGCGGGTAAATATGAAGCCTATCCTGACGGTCAGGATGATAACACTCATTTTCAGCCAGAAGGTGCAGAAGCAGTTGCACAATTGGTCTTTAACGAATTAAAGAAAATTAGAGTAAAATAATGTATAAAAAAAGCATTAAAAACATCATTGTTATACTTGCAATTTTGATGATAGGGATTAGCTCGTTTGCTCAGGAAAAAGTGGAAGTGCGCCCCTATACCATCGCGACAACAGTAGAGAAACTTAAAAAAGACTATCCGTTTATCAAACCTATCAATCCTTTGACCTCTGATAGTTTTTTAGCGGTAGAAGATATTGCATATAAAGAAACGGAAACTTCAGTATTAAAGTTAGATGTGTATTATCCTTCGGTCAAAACAGAGAAAAAGCGTCCGGCAGTCTTACTCGTTCATGGAGGTGGATGGATCTCCGGCAGTAAGGAAAATCAGCGCATCATGGCACAACATTTGGCCGATTATGGGTTTGTAGCGGTAGCAGCTTCTTATAGATTAAGTCTGGAAACAAAATATCCGGCAGCGGTAATCGACTTAAAAGATGCTTTACGCTGGATGCGAAAAAATGCCGAAACCTATAAATTGAATCCAAACAAGATTGCCATTTTAGGGACTTCCGCAGGCGCACAATTAGCAACTTTGATTGGGGTAACTGCAGATTCAAAATTATATAATGAAAAAAATAAAACGATTACATCAGCAGTACAGGCGATTGTAAATATAGATGGGATCGTGTCATTTATTCATCCGGAAGCCAGTGCGGAAGGTGAGATGGCTGGTTTCTGGCTAGACGGAAATCGAGATATAAATCCTAAAAACTGGAAAGAAGCTTCACCTTTAGAATATGTAAACAATGAAACTCCGCCCACTTTGTTTATTAATAGTGCGCAGCCCAGATTTCATGCCGGGCGGGACGATATGGTTAAGATTTTAAATGAAAATGGAATCTATTCCGAAGTGCACACGCTTGAAGATTCACCACATTCCTTCTGGTTGTTGCATCCCTGGTTTGAAACAACCCTTGAGTATACGGTATCTTTTTTAGATAAGGTTTTTAAGAATTCAGAAAAATAGTAAAATGAAAAATATACTCCTCTTACTGTCAATAATCCTCCTTTCCTTTTCGGTAAATGCTCAGAAGCCTTATTTGAAATTGATCGTTTCCCAGGACGGGAATGGCGATTTCGCGAGCATTCAGGAAGCGATCAATTCTACACGGGATTTAGGACCGGGAGAAGTCGAAATTTTCATCAAAAACGGTATTTATAAGGAGAAAATCGAGATTCCGTCCTGGAAGCACCAGCTTACGTTGATAGGTGAGGACAATGAGAAAACCATTATTCAAAACAGCGATTATTCTGGAATGATCGACCCGGTCACAAAAAAAGAACTCAGTACGTTCACTTCTTTTACGCTATTGATCCAGGGAGATGATATTCATTTAGAAAACCTGACCATACAAAACACCTGGTGCGATAAAGGCCAGGCGGTGGCCCTTCATGTGGAAGGCGACCGATTTATTGCCGAAAACTGCCGATTATTGGGCTGTCAGGACACTTTATATACTGCCACGGAGGGAAGTAGGCAGTACTATAAAAGCTGTTATATAGAAGGCACGACGGATTTCATTTTTGGCGAAGCCACGGTTGTTTTTGAGGATTGCACCATAAAAAGCTTGGCCAATTCGTATGTTACCGCTGCTGCAACTCCAGAAAATCAGGAATTTGGATATGTGTTTTTTAATGCTGAATTGATAGCCGCAGACAATGTTGATCATGTTTATCTGGGAAGACCATGGCGACCTTACGCACAAACCGTATTCATAAACAGTACGCTGGGCAACCATATTGTTGCTGATGGATGGGATCCATGGACAGGCGATAAAATGTTTCCCGAAAAAGAAAAGACTACGTATTATGCTGAATACAACAGCAAAGGAGCCGGCGCATCGCCAAAAAAACGGGTTAAGTGGTCTCATCAACTCACTGAAACGGAAATTGAAAAATATACCGTAAACAGTATATTTTCTGCGGAAAGTGATCCCTGGAATCCAAAATGATAACTATGAAATCCATAATTTTAGGAAGTCTTTTATTTTTTAGTATTATGCTGATGGGACAAGAAAAACCAACTTTGTACCTGATTGGCGATTCTACAATGTCTGATAAAAAAAATCCCGAAATAAACCCGGAACATGGCTGGGGGCAGATGTTGCCTGAGTTGATGAGTGATGAAATTTATATTGAAAATCACGCGGTAAATGGTAGGAGCAGTAAGAGTTTTATTGCCGAAAACCGGTGGAAAACGATTAAAAACAAGCTGAAAAAGGGTGATTTTTTGATTATTCAGTTTGGTCATAATGATCAGAAATTTGAGGATTCCACTCGGTTTACAAATCCGTTAACGGAATATAGATACAACTTAGAAAAATTTGTAAAAGAGGCGCGTGATCACGGGGCAACACCTATTTTGATGAGTTCCATTGTACGAAGGAATTTTAATTCGGCCGGTGTTCTTGAAGACACGCATGGCATCTATCCACTAACTGTTAGAATGGTCGCCAACGATCTGGATGTACCCTTTATTGATATGCAATGGCTTACAGAACAGCTCGAAGTGCAATATGGTCCCATTGCATCAGAAAAACTTCACTTACACTATAAACCGGGTGAAGATTCTTACTATCCTGAGGGTAAAGAAGACAACACACATTTGTCAGCCATGGGGGCAAGATTAGTAGCGAGTTTAGCATTGCAGCAAATTGCAAGGGATAAGTTGCCGCTGGCTTCCTTTATCAAGGATAAAGTGCTTCAGGAGAACATTTTAAAATAGATCGTATATGCGAGCATTATTACTCGAAAAACTGTTTTTTAAGCCCATTTTGATACTGATTTTCGTCAATTTTACGATGTTTGGGCAAAAAAATAGACCTAGCTGGAGAGAAGCGCAACATCAAAATAAAGAATGGTATGGTTCGCAAGAGGCAAAATCCATTGCTGATAACGTAGTACTTTATCAGCACAATAATGGTGGATGGCTTAAAAACATCAAGATGGCAAAGCAGCTTTCAGATGCTGAAGTAAAGAATTTAACTGAAGAAAAAAAGCTAGATGCCGGTACAACAATTGATAATGGCGCCACACATACCCAGATGATGTTCCTTGCTAAGGTAAATGCTATTCAGGCAGATCCAGTATATCAAAATGCATTTTTTAAAGGTCTCGATTATCTTCTTGCCGCCCAATATCCTAACGGGGGATGGCCACAGTTTTATCCTAAAAAAGAAGGGTATTACGAGCATATAACCTATAATGACAACGCCATGATAAGCGTGATGTTTTTGTTAAAAGCAATTGCAGAAGGTGACCTTCCCTACGGTTTTGTAACAAAAGAGCGCAGGGAAAAAGCGCAACTTGCCATTGAAAAGGGACTCGAGATCCTTTTAAAAACCCAAATAAGAATTGACGGTAAACTTACCGTGTGGTGCGCGCAATATGACAGGGAATATTTAAGTCCGGCGAAAGCCAGAGCCTACGAGCTCCCTTCTTTAAGCGGTTCAGAAAGTGTGGGGATCGTTAGGTATTTAATGCAGTTGCCCCACCCCAATGCAGAAGTAAAGATGGCGATACAAAGCGCAGTGCTATGGTTTCAGGAAAATAAGATCACCGGGAAAAAAGTAATGTGGATTGAGGATACTTCATTACCAGAAGGCAGGGATCGCATTGTGGTTGACGATACCACCGGGAATGCTTTATGGGCAAGATTTAATGAAATAGGTACAAACAGGCCTATGTTTGTAGGTCGTGATGGCATCGTTAAAAACGAATTAAGTGAGATCGAACATGAGCGCAGGGTGGGATATAGTTATTTATCCAATTATGCTGAAAAGCTTTTGGAAAAGGATTATCCCAATTGGAAAAGAAAACACCTGACGACCAACTAATACCAATTTCCGGATAATTTTAAATCAGAATAATTCAATAAAATACGAATGATAGATAACAAAGCATTTTTTAAAGATTCGGAGAGTGAATGGGAATACGCCGCAGAGGGAATTACCCGAAAATTCATAGGGTATAATGATCAGTTGATGGCGGTTAAGGTAAAATTTGAAAAAGGTGCCATTGGCACTGTGCATAATCACGTACATACACAAGGATCTTATGTGGCTTCGGGCAGATTTAAGATCACCATAGATGGAAAAAATGAAATTTTAGAAGCAGGGGATGGATTTTTTGTATCTCCAGATTTGAGCCACGGTGCTGAATGTCTGGAAGCTGGTGTTTTGATTGATGTTTTTAATCCGAAAAGAAAAGACTTTTTGAATGAAAATTAAATGTTGTTTTTTCATTTGCTGTTTTCTTCCCTTTATCTGCCTGGCACAGCTTTCTACTGAAGAGCAGAGCACATACATAGCTAAAATTATAGAGCGGATTCAAGTACCCGAAACGCCGGAGTATAGTATTTCCGTAATTGATTTTGGCGCAAGACCGAATACGGGTAGGGAAAGTAAACGTGCTTTTGACAAAGCAATCCAAGACTTAAAGAAAAAAGGTGGTGGTACATTGAATGTCCCGAAAGGGGAATATATTGTAAATGGCCCTTTGCATCTGATCAGTAACATGAACCTACATTTAGAGGAGGGTTGCATGCTCACTTTTGGTACTAATCCAGATGATTACCCACTCGTGCTCACGTCCTGGGAAGGAACGATGCTCTATAATTACAGTCCGTTAATTTATGGCAAGGATTTACAGAACGTTGCAATTACAGGCAGTGGAACACTAAATGGCTCTGGGGACCAATTTTGGGAAGGTTGGAAAGAAAAGGAAGGACCCGCAAAGCAAAAAAGCAGGGAAATGAATCATGGTAGTATTCCTGTGGAAGACCGAAAATTTGGTGAAAATAATTTTCTACGGCCTCAATTAATTCAATTAGTAAATTCTTCAACTATTTTAATTGAAGGTATCCACATAAAAAATGCCCCTTTTTGGTGCTTGCACTTATTAAAATGTAAAGGTGCCACATTGCGCGGACTGTCGTATGATTCACATAACAGCAATAACGATGGTATAGATCTGGAGTATACCAGCGATGTACTTATTGAGAATGTGACTTTTGACAATAGTGATGATAATATAGCCATAAAAGCAGGACGGGATCATGAGGGATGGTTAAATAAAAAACACCTTCAGAGAATATAATTGTACGCAACTGCTTTATGAAAGGTCTTCATGCCTTTGTTATAGGTAGTGAGATGAGTGCCGGTGTACGCAATGTATTTGTTCAAAACAACAAGGCGCATGGTTATCTTAAACGCGGTATATACTTCAAGACTAATCCAGATCGTGGGGGGTATATAAAGGATATTTATATAAGCAATTTGGCGTTGGGCAAAGTCGAGGATGCCTTTTACATTACTTCAAATTATCATGGCGAAGGTTCAGGGTTCAACTCTAATGTTTCCAATATTTTAATAGATAAGGTAACATGCAAAGAAGCGACCGGAACCGGAATCGTTATACAGGGATTTTCTGAAAGTAAGGTAAAAAATGTACTATTGAAAAATATTAATATAGCTAAAGCTTACAATGGGCTGTCAATAACCAATACAGAAAATGTTATTTTTGATAATGTAGTTATTGGTAAGGAGGCTGGCATACCTACAGCAGTGGGTAAAAAAGCGCATTAATGGATATGATTTGTAAGTTGCCGGTATGCAAAATTTACTTTTACGGAATAAATCCAGGATTGCTTTACCATTCAAAACCAACAGGTTATCTATTAGTTAGCAATTGTTATATTATAAAATTTTAATATGAAAAAGACTTTGGTGCTGGGTGCATCTACAAATGTATCACGCTATTCTAACATTGCGATCAAAAGATTGGTAGAACACAAGCAACCGGTTTGTGCCATTGGTCTGCGTTCTGGTGAAGTATCAGGAATTGAAATTCAGATAGGAAAACCGGCTTTTGAAGAGGTGCATACCGTTACGATGTATATAAATGCGAAACGTCAACCAGAATACTACGATTACCTACTGAGCTTAAAACCTTCCCGTATCATCTTTAATCCAGGAACTGAAAATCCTGAATTCTACACTATTTTAGAGAAAAACGGAATTATCGCAGATCCGGCCTGTACTTTAGTCTTACTTGCGTCTAAGCAATACTAGTCCCAGATAAGTAAGTGCCCCATTGAGGATAAGTATAAAAAAACCGAACTCAAAATTTAGAAAGGTTTCGCATAGACTACTTATCATAAAGGCCAGCACCGGTGATGCAATAGCTACCACCGGAATAAATTTGTCCTTTACCTGCCATTTACTGAAAAGACCAAAAGCGTAAAGACCCAATAAAGGTCCATAGGTATAACCCGCAAATACAAAGAGACGGGCGATCACACTCTCGTTTGCAATGACATATTTGAAAATAATTATAATAAGTACGAGAACAAGGGATACGAGCATATGAATAATCTTGCGCATGCGTACCTGCTTTTTTTCGTCGTATTTTTTCTCTATTTCAAGTATATCAATACTAAAGGAAGTTGTCAATGCGGTCAGCGCACTGTCTGCACTGGAGTACGCTGCTGCTATAAGGCCCAGTATAAAGCAGGTTCCTATGGCAATCCCTAAGTTTGCCTTTGTGGCGATAAATGGGAAAAGATCATCTTTGCTCGCAGAAATCCCGTGTTTTTCTGCATAAACGGTAAGTAGGAGGCCAAGTGCCAGGAAGACAAAGTTCACTACACTGAGTACGATAGTAAACCAGAATACGTTTTTTTGCGCATCACCCAGCGTACGGCAGGTTAGGTTTTTCTGCATCATATCCTGATCCAGACCCGTCATTACAATAGCTATAAATGCCCCTGAAAGAAACTGTTTGAAAAAGAAGTCGCTGCTCTTCCAGTCTTCAAAGAAAAACATTTTAGAAAGGTCGCTTTCGGCCAGAAAATTAAAGAAGTTACCGGCGTTCAATCCCAGATCACTGGAGATATAATATATCGCAACGCCTACGGCAACAAGCATAAAGAGCGTCTGTAGCGTATCAGTCCATACAATGGTTTTGATCCCCGCCCTAAATGTGTACAACCAGATCAAAAGAATAGTAAGCGTTACCGTAACCCAAAAGGGTATTCCCATACTGTCAAAAACAAGCAATTGGAGCACATTTGCCACCAGATAAAGCCTAAAACTGGAACCTATGGCCCTGCTGAGCAGAAAAAAGGAAGCTCCGGTTTTATAGGCGTAGGTTCCAAAACGGCCCTCGAGATACGTATAAATTGAGGTGAGGTTGAGCCTGTAATAAAGTGGAAGGAGCACCAGCCCTATTACTGCGTAACCTACCGTATAGCCCAGTATCACTTGAAAATAACTAAATTTTGAGGCTTCTACCCATCCCGGTACTGAGATAAAGGTTACACCAGACAAGGAAGCACCTATCATCCCAAAGGCCACAAGGTACCATGGCGATTCTTTCCCGGCCTTAAAGAAATCTGCATTGCTTCCTTTTCCTCCAGTAAGGAACGAAATGAGTACGAGAACGCCAAAATAGGCAGCTATTAGAGATAGGATCAGGGACGCTTGCATAGTTCAGTTTAAAAATAATGCACGAAGATATGTAAAAGATATTGCTTGAATCATAGTAATTCACGAGTAAAAAATAGTACTGAATAGCCAAAAAACATCTGTTTTGGCATATTTAGCTGCATCTATAGTATTTTTAGCACATTCCATTTATCTTTACCTCTACTTAATTCCGGTAATGGGATTAATGTATGCCCTCATGATCATGTTGAGGTGCTGTTTTAAACATATATAATTCTTGCCTCTTGCATGTGCATGGTTAAGTTGCACTGCTTCTGTGAGGCGCTGATTCTCTAACTATGGAATTTCCTAAATTTTTGCTTGGTGACAACACTGATTATTCTGATGCTATTTTTGTGGTACATACAGAATATCCACGGTTCATCATCAACCTGCAGAACGACGAAGTAGAATGGCTCGAAGATTTTGATGCCGATGATGAAAAAGACCTTGCCGAAGAGGTGGAATCCCTTATCAAAGAAGCGACCGACTTCTATGACCGGGAAGTTGCCCGTTATGATACGGAGTAATGGAAACCCTACAACAACTTGATACCGAATTATTCATATACCTGAATAACCTGGGTAGCGTAAGGTGGGACGGGCTGTGGCTTGGGATAACCTATAAATGGAATTCTATTCCTATTTATATTGTGCTGCTTATCCTGGTCTACAAAAACCTGGGTTTAAAAAAAACCGGACTCGTTCTGCTGTTCGTTGCTTTATTGATAACCTGTACAGATCAACTTGCAAATCTTTTTAAACACGGTTTTGAACGGTTGCGCCCCTGCCGGGCAGAATTGCTTGTTGACCGCGCACGTTTTATCGCTGGCCGCTGCGGCAGTTTTGGTTATTTCTCAGCACATGCCGCGAGTTCTATGAGTCTTGCTATTTTTTTGGGATCGGTATTGCGTAAAAAGTTGCGTTTTTTGCTGCCTGTGTTGATTATCTGGGCCTTTATAATTGGGTATAGTAGGATTTATGTGGGCGTACATTATCCCGGTGATGTACTCACGGGTATTGTTATAGGAGGTTTGATAGGATATCTTTTTTATCGGCTTTTTGGTTTTGCTACTGCCAAGTTAAAACTGAACACTACTTTTACAAAATAAGGAAGAAGAAAAGGCTTGCTTTGAGAAGTGAGATTTAAAAATACATTCGAATGAAAATTTTAGTAACCGGTGCTGCCGGATTTATAGGTTCGCACTGCGCAGAACGTTTGCATCACATGGGACATGAAGTTGTGGGTGCAGATAACTTCTCACCCTATTACGATCAGAACCTTAAACATAAAAATGCCAAAGACCTGAAAGATGCAGGCATCCCAATTACCCGTATTGATCTTCGGGAACCAGGGGATTTTAGTAAACTAAAGGATGATTTTGATTATATCTTTCACTTTGCCGGTCAACCGGGCATTGCCGCTACATCAAGTTTTGAGGATTACCTCTGGAACAATCTCGTAGCGACAAAAAACCTTATTGATTTTGCACTTACCTGCACACAGTTAAAGCTTTTTATAAATATTTCCACATCCTCCATATACGGTTTGCACGCCACGCTTAGCGAAGAATCCGCACCGGCGCCGGCATCTTTTTATGGAGTGACTAAACTTGCCGGGGAACAACTTGTCTTGTCAAAATCAAGGGAAAAAAGAATAAAAACCTGTTCACTGAGGTTATTTTCGGTTTATGGTCCCAGAGAGCGACCAGAGAAATTATATACTAAACTCATAGGTTGCGGTTTTTTCAATCAGGAGTTTCCACTTTTTAAAGGTAGCGAAGAACATGTGCGCAGCTTTACTTATGTGGGCGATATCATAGATGGCGTGGTTAGTGTTATAGGTAATGAGGAGAAGGTAGATGGCCAGATCATCAATATGGGCAGCGAGAACGAACATACAACAGGTGAGGGGATCGCTATTGTCGAAGAACTATTGGATACTCAAATACGAAAAAATACGACCCCAAAACGCCAGGGTGACCAGATGTTTACCAAAGCGAATATAGATAAAGCCCGAAAATTACTGAACTATAACCCAAACACCACTTTAAAAGAAGGGCTGAAAAAGCAGGTAGCATGGTACCGGAAAGCATTTGTAGACTAATAAAACGCTGATTTTAGTCGAAAATTGACTGAAAACAGGCAATTTTCACTTCGTTTATTTCCCTTTTTTCGATATATTTTAATCCTGATTAATACGTACCTTGAACAACATAATACCGATATTGAATACTAAATAAACAACAATGAAATATATATTAGCAATACTCTTCTGCGCTTTCCAACTTCAGTTTTTACAGGCCCAGCATGCTCAGGATTCTTTAAAGTTAAAATTTGATCATGAGTCCCTTTTAGTCTCTGATATGCAAAAAAGTGCCGACTTTTATCGTGATGTGCTATTGCTTAACGAGATGAAAAGTCCACTGGACGGCCCAGATCGCAAATGGTTCTCCCTTGGCGGTAATTACCAACTTCACTTGATACGCGAAGACCGCAAAATGGTGCAAAATGATGTGGCTACACATTTTTCTTTAAGTATCAATGACCTGGATGCTTACATCGCATTCTTAGAAAAAAAAGGGGTAAAGTACACAAACTGGCCCACTACCGAAAAAGCCATAAGCATACGCCCTGACAATGTGCGTCAAATTTATGTACAGGATCCAGATGGTTACTGGATTGAAGTGAACGACGCTACGTATTAAGCTTTAGTCTTTTTAGCGGATTGATTTTTATTCGTTCTGGGATGAAACTCATCCATTACTTTTCTCAAATGCGTTCTATCAACATGCATATAGATTTCTGTGGTGGTGATACTTTCATGTCCCAGCATCTGCTGTATCGCACGTAAATCTGCCCCATTTTGCAATAAATGCGTCGCAAAAGAATGCCTAAAGGTATGCGGACTTATTTTTTTCTGTATTCCTGCAAAGGCGGCCGCGTTTTTTACGATGGTGAATATCATGGCGCGTGTGAGTCGGGATCCCCTCCGGTTAAGAAATAAGGTATCCTTGAACTTCGGTTTAGCTATCTGTGCATCGCGTGTTTCTTCCCTGTACGTATTGATATATTTTATCGTGTCCTGGGCAATGGGGACAAAGCGTTGTTTGTCTCCTTTCCCGGTTACCAGAATAAAACCTTCCTCAAAAAAAAGATCTGAAAGTTTAAGATCAAGCAATTCAGAAACACGCAGACCGCAGCCATATAAAGTTTCCAGGATCGCCTGATTGCGTGAGCCTTCATTTTTGCTAAGGTCAACGGTCGCAATAAGTTGGTCGATTTCCCCTGTGGAAAGCGTATCGGGAAGTTTTCTGCCCAGTTTTGGCGATTCTATGAGATCCATAGGGTTATCCATACGGTAATCTTCATCTAACAAATACCCAAAAAAACCTTTAAGGCCAGAAATAAGCCGTGCCTGGGAGCGCGCATTTAGATTTTTAGCCATTTCATAAATGAACTGCTGTACAGTTTCCTGATCAATAGTAATTGGTTTTGCATTACTATCTACCTCAAGCAACCAGTTTTGCAGTTTTTTCAGGTCAAAATGGTAATTGGCCAAACTGTTTTCGGCAAGGCCGCGCTCAAGTTTTAGATAATTAAAATATTCTTTTACCGCTTGCGTCCAGTTCATAGGTAGTTTTAACTCAATTAAAGTGAAAATAAGATGAATTAAGTTCAAACCAAAAATTAAAGCATCTATTTTGATCCTACATCGTATTACTCATTCTTACTAAAAAGAGCTAACCACTTGAATAAATAAGTTAAAATACATATTTTGTAGATTAAGTGCATATTATTCATAATAATTTATTAAATTTGTTTTCCAGATAAGTGAGAATTATGGATATACTGTTATGAAATTCATGTTAGTTTGAAGATAAACCCCAAGTCAAAAATCGAGAAAATGAAAAAAATCTACACGTTAATACTATTGTTGTCGCTATGCTTATTAAATCTCAACGCACAAACAATCACCTTAAATGGGACAGATAATAAGGTCAGTGTACCTAAAAACGGAAGTGGAGTATTAAATGATTTTAGTGCTCCGCACGATTTTACGATAGAGGTCAAATTTAAATTCAATAGTACACCTAAGGGTACGATTGTTTCAAAACACAGATCTCCGTCCAATGGTTTTTTTATTGAAATACAAAATGGAAAAATCCATTCTGGTATGGGTTCTGGACTTTATACAACCATTACAGGTGAAGAGTTAGTTGCAGATGTATTTTACCATGCAGCTCTAAGTTATGAGGTAGCTACTGAATCGTTTAAATTATATGTAAACGGAGAGTTAGTGGGCAGCAAAGAAATTGCCGGCACGTATAAACCGAACGTTAACGACAATATTAGTATGGGGTCCTCAGATTTTTGGGGTGAGTACAATGATTTAACGCTAGATTACTTTAGGATTTGGGATGTTGAGAAAAGTGCTATTGAGATAGCTGCAAACAAGGATATCGAGGTTGATTGTGATAATACTGAATTAGTTTTGCAATACAAATTTGACAATACGCAACCTTTAGACAACCTTGATGAGGTGGCAAGCTGTACAGGAAGTAATAGCGGTATTTTTTATGGAACCAAAGAAGTTCTGGGCCTCCCAACTGTTAATAAGAATATTGAATTGCACTTATTCCCCAATCCAGCCACAAATTCAATCCAGGTTTCAGGATTGGAAAAAGCAGCGCAGTATAAAATATATAATCTTTTGGGCAGGCAGGTTATGAACGGTTCTATAGTAAAGAATAAAGAAGTGGACTTACAGTCTTTAAATAAGGGAATTTATTTTTTCTCACTTGATACCGGAAATACCATAAAATTCATGAAAAATGAATAAAGCACTATTTAATTAATAGAAAGTTGAGCTAAGTATTTAATTGAAAATATAAAAGGTTCTACTGAAAAATCCCCAAATCATTGAAAAAAACGGCATTCTATGCCGTTTTTTTTACGCCTGAAATTCAATTATATTTGAAACTTTAAATAGTTTGAAAGTTTAAGGAATACTTGACTGCACAGATCAAAAAACCTGAAACGTTCAACCTCTAACGTGTAACACATTTATGGCAAAAGAACTTAAAATACTCATAATGAACGGTCCCAATCTCAACATGCTGGGCAAACGTGAACCAGATGTGTACGGTAACCGCTCTTTTGAGGATTATTTTTCTGCCCTGCAGTTTAAATTCAAAGAGACTGAACTTTCTTATTTTCAGTCCAATTGCGAGGGGGATTTGATTACAAAACTACAGCAAGCTGATCCCATTTTTGACGGTATTGTATTGAATGCAGCGGCATATACCCATACTTCCGTGGGCATAGGGGATGCGATTGCCGCTATAGAAACTCCGGTAATTGAGGTGCATATTTCAAATGTCTTTGCACGTGAGGAATTTCGGCACCATTCTTATATTTCAAAACATGCGGCAGGCGTAATTTTGGGCTTCGGCCTAAAAAGTTATGAGCTTGCCATCCATTCTTTTCTGCTTGAAGCCTAAAGCTTTTCTAAACTGGAGCAGTGGTAAAGACAGTGCGCTGGCATTATTTATTGCTCTTTCTGAAGAAGAATACGCAATAAATTCCCTTGTGACCACCGTAAATGTGCAAGCAGACCGCGTTTCTATGCATGGCCTGCGTAGAGCGCTGCTCCATAAACAAGCTGAAGCTATAGGTTTGCCCTTAAAAGAAATCGTACTTCCGGAAGATATTTCCATGGAAACCTATACCGAAACCATTGCACAAGAGTTCCGCAAATTTTTAAAAGCTGGTTATTCCCATACTATTTACGGAGATATATTTTTAGAGGATTTACGGGAATATCGCGAGAAAACTTTACGGAATATAGGTTTGCAGGGTGTATATCCACTTTGGAAAAAGGATACTTCAAAACTCGCAAAACAGATTATTGCTTTGGGTTTCAAAGCGGTAACGGTAGCGGTTAGTGATAAAGCACTGGGCAAAGAATATTGCGGTAGAGCGTACGACCAGGATTTTCTAAACAATTTGCCAGCAGGTGTTGATCCCTGCGGCGAGAACGGGGAGTTTCACACCTTTGTTCATGATGGTCCCATTTTCAAAAAACCGGTTTCATTTGAGTTGGGAAAAATTATAAAGCGCGATTTGAGTACTTCTACTGATAAAAATAAATCCTGGGAAAGTATTTTCTGGTTCTGTGATCTTATTTGAATATTTAAAAAAGCCTTAAATTCTTTGGAAAACAACCTATAAACGGCCAATTTTAGGCTTGAATAGGCCAATTATATTACCTTTGTACCTCATTTTTAAAACTTAGACATGCAAGACGGTATTTATGCCAAATTTCATACGCCAAAAGGCGAAATTCTGGTACAGCTCACCTATAAAAAAACTCCTGGTACAGTTGGTAACTTTGTGGCTCTCGCTGAGGGAAACCTGGAAAATAAAGCAAAAGATCAGGGCAATCCATATTACGACGGACTCAAATTTCACCGTGTGATTCCAGATTTTATGGTACAGGGGGGAGATCCTCAAGGAAGCGGTAGCGGCGGTCCCGGTTACAAATTTGATGATGAGTTTCATCCAGAGCTAAAGCATGATACTGCGGGTACCTTATCCATGGCAAATGCAGGCCCGGGAACAAATGGGAGCCAGTTTTTCATCACGCACGGTGCTACGCCATGGTTAGATAACAAGCATACCGTTTTTGGTAAAGTGGTAGAAGGTCAGGATGTTGTTGATGCGATCAAGCAGGGCGACACAATGGATCAGGTGGAAATCATCCGTCAGGGAGATGAAGCCGAAAACTTTAACGCGGTAGAAGCTTTTAGGACTTTTGAAGGTTCTCGCGAAAAGCGACTTGCAGAAGAGAAACAAAAATCTGAAGCTGCACTTGATAAAATAGCTGCGGGTTTTGATAAAACAGATAGCGGTTTGCGCTATAAGATCATCCAGAAAGGTGATGGTAAAAAAGCTGAAAAAGGAAAGACCGTTTCCGTGCATTATAAAGGCCAACTGGCTGATGGGACCGTTTTTGACTCTTCTTATAAGAGAAACGAACCTATAGATTTTCAACTGGGATCTGGCCAGGTGATTTCTGGGTGGGATGAAGGCGTGGCCATGTTGCAAATAGGCGACAAGGCGCGTTTTGTAATACCATCTGATTTGGGTTACGGTTCCCGTGGCGCAGGCGGAGTGATACCTCCAGATGCGACATTGATCTTTGATGTTGAATTAATGGGCATAAAATAACGCTTATAAAGCATTAAAAAACCCGCTAAAACAGTCAATTATTTGATGTTTTAGCGGGTTTTTCTGTTTTGTTCTGTCTGCAATCCTTAATACTTAATGTATCTGGTAAAGCGATTTTCAGCTTCAATCTCTCATTTTTATTTATTTCGCGCCCAGCTTATGGAGTCGCCCACTTTTACGTTCCAGGTTTTAGCAAGACCTCCGTTTACTTCTAATACATACTGAACAGGAACTTCAGAAGAAAGACTTTCTTCATTGAAGGGTTTTGCATCTGCGGCGATGGTGGCTATCTTTTTATCTGCGGTGATGTAGATAATATCAAGCGGAAACTCGGTATTTTTCATGTAAAAAGTATGTATGGAAGGCGAGCTGAACAGGAAAAGCATGCCCTGGTTTTCTTCTATCGCATCACGGTACATGAGTCCGGTGGCGGTTTCATAGTCCGTTTCAGCAAATTCGATATCCAGCGGTATTGTTGTGCTGTCAGCTTTATGGATCTGCAATGTTCCCTCCTTAGTAAAAGTAATTTCTTCGGTAACGAGTTCTTCGGAAGCGTTCCCATTTGAATTATTGCAGGAGAGCAACACACTGCCAAAGAGGAATAAAAAGAAGTATTTCATATTAATAGACTTTTTCACCTTTTTGATTAAGACCGCGGAAGATAAAGAACAGACCCAGTAAAATAAATGGAATACTAAGGATCTGACCTGTATTTAGATCAAAAATCCAGTTCTCCCTGCCTTCCACTTGTGCGCGTTTAAAGAACTCCACGATAAAACGTACAGACCAGAGTAAAACCAGGAACGTTCCAAAAATAAATCCTTCTTTTTTCCGTAGATCTGTTTTCCAGTAAATCGCCATAAGGATGGCAAAAACGATAATATAACCGGCAGATTCCATGAGTTGGCCAGGATAACGGTAGGGGATGGCATCAATATAACTTGCAAACTGTGGGTCATCGGTAAGGGCCTGGTAGGCTTTTCTGGGATTGTTGATTCCCGTAATGCGCTGCACCTCATATTTATTGTATTGATCTTGTACAAATTTTATGGCAATATTGCTGGTTTCGGTAACTTTTCCCACCATTTCTGAATTGAAAAAATTCCCGATACGTACAAATATTCCGCCAAGACACACCGGAAGGATTACTCGATCCAGGAGCCACAATGCACTTTTATGTAATATTTTCTTGTTGTAGAGGTACATCGCAATGATCATCCCAATGGCGGCGCCATGACTGGCGAGTCCTTGAAAACCTGTATATTCTATTTCTGGTACAAACCGAAAAGGGAGAAGGACCGAGAGGGGATCTTCCCACAACAACTCCGTCTGGTAAAAGAAAACATGACCTAGCCTGGCGCCAAGCAAAATGGCCAATACGGAATAAATAAACAGGGGATCTAGTTTTTCTTCATCAACATTCTCATACTTATAGATGCGTTTCATAAGAAACCAGCCCAGCATAAAAGCTACAACAAACATAAGGCTGTAAAAGTGGATGGTCATAAAACCAAGGTCAAAACCCGTAGAAGGGTTCCATGTCATCTTAAGTGCGTGCATAGGTCGTATTTAAAATAAAGCGTAAAGATATAAAAGCACCCCGCGATTTTAAGTTTTTAGGTATGAAAATAACTGTAGGTAAGGGGAGCATAAATCTTGTGATAAATTATCTTTCTAGTCTACTTTTTTTTTGGTGGAACGGGATCTGGACCAGAACCACCCCAGGGATTGCAACTGGCAATACGTTTTATGGAGAGCCAGCTTCCTTTTAAAAGGCCATGTTTTTGTAGCGCTTCTACCGTGTATTGAGAACAGGTGGGCTGGTAGCGGCAAGAAGAGGGTAAAATGGGTGAAATTGCACGTTGATATATGCGCACTAAAAATATAAATGGAGCGGTTGCGAGCTGCTTGCCGGTCATTGACCTATGGTATAGGTTGTCCCTTCCCGTCCATCTTTGAGCTGAATGCCCATATCAAGCAGGGTATCCCGAATCTGATCACTTGTCGCAAAATCTTTATTTGCCCGCGCTTCGTTGCGCAGTTTAATAAGCAAATCAAGTGCGCCGGAAAGTTTATCTGTATTCGCATCTGCCGTTGTCGTGCTGTCTTCTAATGCAAGTACTTCAAAAACAAAAGCGTGAATCGTATTAATAAATGCTTCAAGATCGTCGCTCGATAAGGTTTCTTTGCCCTCTTTAAGTTGATGAATGTATTTGACCGCCTCAAATAACTGGGCGATAAGAATAGGTGAATTAAAATCATCGTTCATCGCAGCGTAGCAACTAGCTATCCATTTTTGAATATCAATACTGCTCGTTGAAGACGCAGTAATGGACTTTAAAAGGTTTACCCCTTCCATGAGTCGGTAAAATCCTTTCTCACTCGCCTGCAAAGCATCATCGCTAAAGTCAAGGACACTGCGGTAATGTGCCTGCATTATAAAAAAGCGGGCGACACCTGGTGCATAACCTTTGCTCAAAAATTCGTTTTCCCCTGTAAAAATCTGCCCGGGGTTGATGTAATTCCCGGTACTTTTAGACATTTTCTTACCGTTTAAAGTAAGCATATTTGCGTGTAGCCAGTAGTTTACAGGATTTTTTCCGCAGGAAGCTTCGCTTTGCGCGATCTCACATTCATGATGCGGAAATTTAAGGTCCATACCGCCACCGTGAATGTCAAACTGTTCGCCAAGATATTTGGTACTCATCGTTGTGCATTCCAGATGCCACCCCGGGAAACCTTCGCCCCATGGCGATGGCCAGCGCATGATATGCTGGGGTTCGGCTTTTTTCCAAAGGGCAAAATCCTGCGGGTTCTTTTTTTCACTCTGTGCTGCCAGTTCTCGCGTGTTGGCGATCATATCTTCCAGCTTTCTACCGCTTAGGCGACCGTACTCGTGACTTTCGTTGAATTTGAGGACATCAAAATATACTGAACCATTTTTTTCGTAGGCAAAACCATTTTCAATAATTTCCTTGACGATCTCTATCTGTTCAATAATGTGACCTGTGGCCGTAGGCTCTATGCTGGGGGGCAGGCAGTTGAATTTTTGTAGGATATTGTGGAAGTCAATGGTGTATTGCTGTACCACTTCCATAGGTTCTATCTGCTCTAGACGGGCTTTCTTTGCAATTTTGTCCTCACCCTGATCTGCGTCATCTTCCAGATGGCCTGCGTCTGTAATATTGCGTACGTAGCGTACTTTATAGCCCAGATGTTTCAAATAGCGAAAAACCATGTCAAAAGACATGAATGTGCGCACATTGCCCAGGTGCACGTTGCTGTAAACGGTAGGGCCGCAAACATACATGCCTATGTTTCCTTCCAGAATAGGTTTAAAAACCTCTTTAGTGCCAGAAAGCGAATTATAAATACTTAACTGCTGCTTTTGATACAAAGGGGACATAATCGCTAAAATTAGATGGTAAGCTGTAAATGTAGTTTTTTAGAAGAAGATTTAGTACCTCGTATCCAGTTTGATATAATCCAGAAAATCGCGTCTCAGCGCTTCTTCCTTGAATTTACCGCCAAATTCACTGGTTACGGTGCTGCTGTCTATATCGCGTATACCACGGCTGTTCACACAAAGGTGTTTTGCATCTATGACGCAGGCCACATCATCTGTATTGAGAATGTGTTGCAGTTCCTGAACTATTTGCATGGTAAGACGCTCCTGTACCTGTGGGCGCTTTGCATAATAATCTACGATGCGGTTCATTTTAGAAAGGCCAACAACACTTCCATTAGATATGTAGGCAACATGCGCGCGACCCACTATGGGCAAAAGATGATGTTCACAAGTGGAATAAAGCGTGATGTTTTTTTCAACCAGCATTTCCCCGTATTGATAGGGATTATTAAAGGTGGATGCCCTGGGTTTTTTTTGCGGATTCAATCCGCCAAAAATTTCATTTACAAACATTTTTGCTACCCTGTTAGGCGTTCCGGCAAGACTATCATCAGTAAGGTCAAGGCCTAACGTGTGCATTATTTCAGACACATTTTTCTTGATGCTCTCTATCTTTTCACTATCGCTTTGTATAAAAGCATCTTCACGCATAGGTGTTTGCGCTGCCGTTGCTTGATGGCTGTCGCCTAGGGCATCTTCTTTTTCAAGTGCCCGCTTATTTGTGGATGTACTCATTGTGACTTAATAATATCTGATTCTTTTAAGGCCTGCAAAGGTAAGGTTTTAAGCTAATAAACAAGGTCTATAATATCCTTAAGGCATTAGGTTGAGCGTAGCACTATAATAGTATCGTTCCCTATTCCTAAAACTTGCAGGATTAGGGGATTTATAGTTGGAAACTAAGGGTTGTCATGAATGTATTGTTCGCTTTATCAATTAGGGCAGTGTTCGTGAAATCACCTTCATAAAAACGGGTGTTTATTTCCTGGGAAGATCTTGAATATGCAAAGTCCAAACGCGCAGCGCCGAAAGAATATCCTAAACCTACAGAAAAACCGGTAATATCACTCTGGGCGAATGCATCTTCATAAGGACTTGTTTCAAAGCGATAACCTCCACGGAAACTCCAGGCATCTGCTCTATATTCGCCACCTAAGCGATATGTGGAAACACCTGAAAGCTGGTTGGAAATGTTTTGATTTTGACCATTGAAGTCTGAAACAGCATTACTTTTATACTCAATTTTTGAAAAATCCTGAAAACTATAGTCAAAGCTAAGAAATCCGATATTTTCAAAAATATAAGCGATACTTGCGTTGGCTTTTGCGGGTGTTTTTAAATCATAACGTTCAAAAACATTGACAACATTGGGGGAAAGCGTATTGGAGCCATCAGCACCGTTGCTGAATAAACTCTGGGTGGTTTTCTCTTCAATCGTAAACCATGTAGGAGAGTCATAGCTGGCGCCGAGTCTCCAGTTTTGGGCAAGTTGATAAATACCGCCCAATTGAAAACTAAAACCATTACCCAAAGCTTCCAGGTTATTGCCAAACCTCAAACTGTTGATTCTGCTGCCGTTATTATCGTTGTCTTCAAAAAATACCGTCTGCTTCTCAAAATCTATAAAATGAGAATTCAGGTTAAGACCTAAATACAAACGTTCGCCATATTGTGTAGCTACATTAAAATTGATCTTGCCATTATAACCGGTAGAAGTATAGTCATATTCCTGGCTAAAATTCCCATTCGCAATATTAGAAACATAGGCGGTATTATCGTCAGTATCTTCCACGGGGTCTATGATAAATGCCTGATATCCTAGAAATCCTTGTTGAGCTTGAAATCCCAGGTCCTGACCTATGTTAAAATAAGCATCATCGCTGGTTTCACCAGAAAGTACACTTAAATCTGCTAGCCGAAAGCCCTGTGCATTCCCCAGAAAATAATCTGAAATGGAAGAATTACTAATTCCTGAAGCGAAATAGCTGTCGTCAAAATTCTGGATACGGTCATAATTTACAGCAAAGCTTAATTTTTTCCACGGGGATTCTATTCTGGAATTGTTCAGTACAAAAACACCGCCCAACTGATTAAAATTAATAGCACTATCATCCCTGCTATTTATACCGTCAAAATAATAGCCATCATTGTCGTAGGCATTGAGTGAGCCCGTAAAACTGGCAAAACTTACGGTAAATATTGCAGAACTTGCAGGGTTATTGTTAAGTGCGGAAAGATCACCGCCAAGAGCGCCAAAAGCTCCGCTAACCCCATTATATCGAGCAGTACCTATTATATTCTGTTGTGTATAACGTACCGCATCCACTACAGTCTGGGCACTGGATGTGAAAGGGGTTAAGCAATAAGCGATTAAAAGTAGGAAAATTGATTTTTTCATTGAAAAACAGTCGTTTATGGAAAGAAAACTGGTTTATTAAGCTGAAAAACACCTTATTTAGAGGTGTTCTTGAATCATTATTATGCAAAAGAACAAAAAAATGGTTCTAAACGAGATTTTTAAACCTGCACTTAGAACCACTGAATTTTACAAATTATCTTCCACCGCCTCTGCTGCTTCTGGAAGATCCGCCTGAACTTCGCGATGACCCTCCTGAACTTCTGGAAGATGATCCAGAACTTCTTGTGGCGCCACTACTTCTAGAACTGCTACTGCCAGAATACGAAGATCGTGCTGGTGCACTTGTCCTGGTGCTATTGCTTCTAGAATAGGAATTTGAACTCCGGGTAGAACGGCTGGGTGTGTATGAATTGTTTTGCGAGGAAGTTCTTCTGCTCGATGCGTTGGAATTGTAAACGCTGTTGCGGCCACTGGATGCAGTATTGCTTCTTGAAGTGCGGCGTGTATCTACACCTACATTATTCCTGCTATACGTTCTTCTACTGGATCTGGAATCGGCAGAACTGGCCGTTGCGCTCCTTGAAGATCTTCTATTGGAGTAGTTCGTATTTCCCCTTCGTATACTGTTAGATGCGTTGATATCAGAACTTCTTCTGCTTCTGCGTTCATCAGAACGTGCTCCCCTGTTGTAAGCATAATTGTTATAGTTATTATAATATCTGTTTCTATTATAATATCCATTGTTATAGCCATAATAACCTCCATAGTATGGGTTTATTCCGGCAAAGCCGTAACCATAACCATACCCGCCATAAGGATAGCCAAAACCTCCTACGAATGGATAACCGCCGTAGAAACCACCATAACCGAAATTATTGTAGCCATAGCCGTAACCACCCCTAAATGGGAATCCGCCATAAAAGCCACCATAGCCAAAGTTATTGAAGCCATAACCAAAACCACCATAACCCCATCCCATATTGGAAGGATATACATTTACAATAACTTCATCGTACGTGGATCCCCAGGCTGGCTGGCCATTGTATCCCATACGTTCTTCCTGAACGATATCTTCTTCCGTGTACTCACCGGTTGAGGTATAAGAATCAACATCAGTAAAGATTATGTCTTCGTTTGCCTGCTGTACCTGTTCCGCCCCCTGACTGAAATAATTGGAATAATATCCTGTTCTTTCCGTAGAAGTTTGTTGTTGCCTTCCGCCCTGAGGTTGTTCTGCTGAAGCAATCCTTGTACTCCTGCTTCCATATATGCCATCATCGTACGATGCATATTGAAAAGAACCGCAGGAGGCTAGTGTAAATAAACCTATTAGGAGCAATCCCGGCCTTACGCCTATTTTTTTTATTCTTTCTATATGTCGCATATACGTATGTATTTAATTGTTGTAGATAGTAAATTTAATTAGTTTTGCCGCTTACATATTTTAGATAATAAAGATAAACAATAACTAGGTATTCTACTATCACAAGGAGCAATAGTTATGCCAAAATACAGTATATGGGAAAGAACTTAACCACGCGAGAAGAAGATTATTCCAAATGGTACAATGAGCTGGTTGTCAAGGCAGATCTCGCCGAAAATTCCGGCGTTAGAGGGTGCATGGTTATCAAGCCTTATGGTTATGCGATTTGGGAAAAGATGCAGGCAGAATTGGATCGTATGTTCAAAGAAACCGGACATCAGAATGCGTATTTCCCGCTTTTTATCCCGAAATCCTATTTCAGTAAAGAAGCAAGCCATGTGGATGGTTTTGCAAAAGAATGCGCCGTAGTGACGCATTACCGTCTCAAAACCGATGAAGATGGAAGTATTATCGTAGATCCTGACGCGAAACTTGAGGAAGAACTTATTGTACGTCCCACTTCAGAAACGATAATCTGGGACACCTACAGAAAATGGGTTCAGTCCTATCGCGATTTGCCTTTGCTTATCAATCAATGGGCAAATGTAGTGCGCTGGGAAATGCGTACCCGTCTCTTTTTACGTACTTCGGAATTTTTATGGCAGGAAGGTCATACTGCACATGAAACAAAGGGAGAGGCTATAAAAGAGGCGCAATTGATGATGAAGGTCTATGCAGATTTTGTTGAGCATTTTATGGCCGTTCCCGTGATTAAAGGAACAAAAACCGAAAGTGAACGTTTTGCGGGTGCACTTGAAACTTACTGTATCGAAGCGCTTATGCAGGATGGTAAAGCTTTACAGGCAGGAACGTCCCATTTTCTTGGACAAAATTTTGCAAAGGCATTTGATGTCAAATTCGCTACTAAAGAAGGTACGCAGGAATATGTATGGGCAACATCCTGGGGGGTTTCTACGCGCTTAATGGGGGCTTTGATCATGACGCATAGTGATGATAACGGTCTTGTGCTTCCTCCTAACCTTGCACCTATACAGGTTGTGATCGTTCCCATTTACAGGGGGGAAGAACAACTGGAGTCCATATCCCAGGTTGCCGGTGAGGTCAAACGTGAACTTGAAATGCATGGCGTATCAGTTAAATATGACGATAGGGATACGTTTAAACCAGGATGGAAATTTAACGAATATGAGCTTAAGGGCGTGCCCATACGTATAGCTATAGGTCCGAGGGATTTAGAGAAACGCACGGTAGAGGTTGCACGTAGGGATACGCTTAGTAAAGAAATTGTGTCAAAAGAAAACGTAGTGGACCGCGTACGTGAACTGCTTCGGGAAATGCAAAAAGATTTGTTTGCTAAGGCATCTAATTTTCAGAAGGAGCATATCACAGAGGTAAACGATTACGAAGGCTTTAAGGACGTATTAGAGAACAAAGGAGGTTTTATTAGCGCTTTCTGGGATGGCACGACAGAAACTGAGGAAAAGATCAAAACGGAGACCAAAGCTACGATTCGTTGTATTCCTATTGATGCGAAAGAAGAGGAAGGCGTGTGTGTTTATAGTGGCAAAAAGGCCACAAAAAGAGTCTTGTTTGCTAAAGCATATTAATTTTTTTAAAAAAAGTTGAGATTCCTATTGCAACATTAAATAATATGTTTATTTTTGCATCCGCATTTGAGAGAAAACTGGTCCGTTCGTCTAGCGGTTAGGACGCCAGGTTTTCTTCCTGGTAACAGGGGTTCGATTCCCTTACGGACTACTAGAAGTCCTATTGAATTATCAAATGCGGAGCATATTTGACATAATGGCCCGTTCGTCTATCGGTTAGGACGCCAGGTTTTCATCCTGGTAAGAGGGGTTCGATTCCCCTACGGGCTACAACTTAAAATACGGAATGTTGAATTCAGGAGACAGTACTGTATTAGTTATTAATGATCCTGAATTCATAATTTTTAATTTACAATTAGAACAATGGCAAACCATAAGTCATCTTTAAAAAGAATACGTAGCAGCGAGAAAAACAGGCTAAGAAACAGATACCAGAGCCGTACCACCCGTAACGCTATAAAGAAATTGAAAGAATCAGATAAGAAAGAAGCTGAAACTTTATTACCTTCAGTTATATCTATGATTGATCGTCTCGCTAAGAAAAACGTGATTCATGATAATAAAGCAGGTCACTTAAAGTCTCAAGTAGCCAGACACGTTGCTGCACTTTAAGTAGTAGTTAAACTTATTTAATATTAAGACCCTCACGTAACGTGAGGGTCTTTTTTTTGTCCTAAACCCATTTGGATTAAATGGAGTCCACTGCGTGATTGCTCTTCTAGATATTCGTATTGATTCTCTTTAAAAAGTGACCGTATCAGTATTTTAACAATTTTGAAGCATAATTATGACTAAAACTAAAGTACTTTAAACGCAGGATACGGTATAAAAATTCAAACCAAAATTTTACGATCATGAAGAATAGAAAATACGTTGTACTTGTGATGATTTTATTGGCGTTTACAGCATGCAGGGAATCCTCCAGCAGTGATACCCCTGGCGATAATGCAAATGGAACGACATCCAGTGACACCGTCACCAGTGCTGCAAATAAAAGTGCTGCTAATAATATCGTAACCTATTCACAGGGCGATATGGATCAAGCGGGTTTTATGAATCAGGATATGTCGCAGACCTATTCTGAATTAGAAATGAGCGATGAGCAGATACAATCGTATGAATCTAGTTTAGATGGTAAACAAACCTGTGAAATAAATGATGATAACGGCGATCATCGCGATAATGCAATGAAAGCTATACTTACAGATGTGCAGTACGACAAATATGAAATGATGAAAAAGGATACTCCTAAAAATGATAAGCAGTAAAGAGAAACTTTCATTCACAAACTTAATAAAACAAAAAAAGCGGAGCTTCAATTGAAGTTCCGCTTTTTTTTGTTTTAAACTTATCTATCAGGAAATTGATTATCCGTTCATAGAAACTAAAAACTCTTCGTTACTTTTAGTTTGCTTGATACGATCGTTTATAAACTCCATAGCTTCTACAGGATTCATGTCAGCAAGGTATTTACGCAATACCCACATACGTTGGATTACATTTTCGCTGAGCAGTAAATCATCACGACGCGTACTTGAAGAAGTAAGGTCCATTGCTGGGTAAATTCTTCTGTTGGAAATTTTTCGATCCAGTTGAAGTTCCATATTACCGGTACCTTTAAATTCCTCAAAGATTACTTCATCCATTTTAGAGCCGGTTTCCGTAAGAGCTGTGGCAATTATGGTAAGCGAACCTCCATTTTCAATATTTCGGGCAGCTCCAAAGAAGCGCTTGGGTTTGTGCAATGCATTGGCATCAACACCACCACTCAATATTTTACCAGAAGCAGGCTGTACCGTATTATACGCACGTGCAAGGCGGGTAATAGAATCCAACAGGATCACTACATCATGACCACACTCTACAAGGCGTTTTGCCTTTTCAAGTACAATATTCGCCACACGTACATGCTCATGTGCCTCTTTGTCAAAAGTAGAAGCTACAACCTCTCCCTTAACATTGCGCTGCATATCTGTAACCTCTTCCGGGCGCTCATCAATAAGTAAGATCATTTGATAAACTTCAGGATGGTTTGCGGCAATTGCGTTTGCTACATCTTTAAGAAGCATCGTCTTACCCGTTTTTGGCTGGGAAACGATCATACCCCGTTGTCCTTTGCCTATAGGGGTAAACATATCCATTACCCGGGTGGAAATCGTGCTTTGGCGGTCAGCCAAATTAAATTTTTCCTTGGGGAAAAGAGGTGTCAGGTGTTCAAACGATACGCGATCACGAACCACATTGGGATCCAGTCCATTTATTTTTGAAACCTTTATAAGCGGAAAATACTTCTCTCCCTCTTTAGGTGGTCGAATAACGCCAAGTACAGTGTCTCCGGTTTTTAGTCCAAACAGACGTATTTGTGACTGTGATACGTAAATATCATCAGGTGAGGAAAGGTAATTGTAATCTGAAGATCTTAGAAAACCATAACCGTCCTGCATGATGTCAAGAACGCCCTCACTTTCAATAATCCCGTCAAATTCATAATCAGGCTCACGATAGCGGTTGCGGCTATCTTTATTGCCATTGTTGCGGTTGTTATTGTTGTTGTTGTTATTTGAATTACCGCTGTTGTTGCTGTTGGAATTACCGCTGTTATTGTTGTTGTTTTTGTTCGTGTTGGATTTTTTAGGATTTCTATTTGTGTTCTTATTATTGTTCGTAGAAGTATCCTTGCTGTCCTTACGTGGGCGGTTATTCTTAGGTTTATTGTCCTGCTTATCGTTCTGACTTTGGCCTTTATTGGTATTAGCAGGCTTGTTGCTATTGTCATTTGCATCAGGGGCACTGGCCTTTTTCTCTGTTTTGCTTTCAGGATCTTTGGTTTCGGCGCTTTTATTTTCAGCTTTGTCAGAAGAGGTTTTGCGCGTACTTCCTTTTTTAGGCCCTCTTTTTTTAGGGGCTGGTTTGCTGTCAGTCTTTGAAGAAGATTGATTGTCCTGAGCAGCAATTGCGACCGCTTTGGGATCTGCAGCTTGTTCATCAAGTATTTTGTATACGAGATCTAATTTTTTTATGGTCTTGAATTTAGGGATGCTAAGACCTTTAGCTATTTCCTGAAGTTCAGGAAGCTTTTTAGCTTTAAGTTCTGAAATATCAAACATTAATTATAAGGATTGCTTTGAATTTAGTGTGAATGCGTGTAAAAAATCTAGAGAGAAGATTTTAGGGGTTTTTGGCAAGTAAATAACCATCATACACAGAGAAGGTTATATATTATGTATGCAATTATACAACATTAATTTCAAATTAGTGTCAAGAGTTAAAAAGAAGTTGTTATTTTTGCCGGCAGCATATAAAATTATGATTCAACGCATACAAACCATTTATCTTTTGCTGGCTGCACTTGTTTCTGCCGGCCTTATTTTTATTTTCCCGCTGTTTGTTAATCCAGAAGGAGAGACAGTATGGGCAATAGAAAATATTCTTTATTTGAGTCTTTTTGTATCAAGTGCGATCTTATCATTGCTTACGATTTTTCTGTTTAAAAAAAGACAGCTACAGTTTGTTCTGGGCCGTCTCAATATAATATTGAACTTTATTTTACTAGGAGTATTGGTTTACCAGTCGCAAATCATATCTGGAGGGGCGGCGGCCTCGGAGAAAGGTATTGGGATGCTTATACCCGTCATTTCTATCGTTTTTATCGCCCTGGCTAACAGGGCAATCAAGCGGGATGAGGATCTTGTAAAATCTGTGGACCGGTTGCGATAACCCTACTAACTTAGTTTATTAGTGAAAAGCCCTGCGATTGCCATTCGCAGGGCTTTTTTTATGTGAATTCCAAAGCTGATTTGTTGTTCCTCAAAAATTATTTATTATCCTCCTTTAGTACTATTTCAAAGTACAGCATACAATCTAAAAGCTGAAAATCTTAATGCCCAGATATACTGATAGTCTGTATTTTTTTCAACAGAAGCTTGAAGCTATTTCTTACGGCTTAGTGTAAGTCCGTCACGTATGGGAAGGAGAACGGTTTCCAGTCGGTCATCATTTGCCAGACTGCTATTGTACTTTAGGATGGCCTGTGTAGAGGGATCCGTGTTCTTTGTAGGATCTAATACCTTTCCGTTCCACAACACATTATCTGAAATTAATAATCCCCCAGTATTTAGTTTAGGGATAATAAGATCAAAATAGGCTGGATAATTCGGTTTATCTGCATCAATAAACACCAGGTCAAACGTGTTTTGAAGTGTGGGGATCACTTTTAATGCATCACCTACATAGGTCTTAATTTGACTTGCGTATGAGGATGCTTTGAAATATTTGTGCTGCAAATAAGCCAACTCTTCATTGTGATCTATGGTTTCCAATAGGCCATCAGGCTGCAGTCCTTCCGCCAAACAAAGTGCCGAATAACCGGTATAAGTACCTATTTCAAGTATGTTTTTAGGATTTACGAGTTTAGAAACAATGCTTAGCAAACGCCCTTGCAGGTGACCGCTCAGCATTCTGGGTTGTAAAATTTTCTGATAGGTTTCCCGGCGGAGCTGCTGTAGAAGTTCAGGTTCTTTTTCAGAATGTTCTGCAGCGTAGTCTTCTAGTTCTTCAGGTATAAAATGCATGCTGTCTGTTATTCATTTTCCATGCCTTGCACTACTGCATCATCATGCAGCATTTTACGCGTCTCTTCTTGCACAAGGCTCAATTTTTGTCTCAGGGATTGCCCTGGAGTGATTTTCTTATCGTGAATTAGATTAAGGATTGCTTTGTCCTGTACTCTTCCACGGCGCATGGCTTCAGAATAGCGCAGATCTTCCCTAAAGGTGACCAGGGCATATTTTGAAAAATATTCCTCTGGAAATTCTTTTTCAAAGGCAATTTCCAATTTTCTTTTTTCCTGAAAAATCTCACTTGCGGTATGTGCCTTCATCTCGTGAAAGTTATCTACGGCAAGATCTGCAATCGCATCGGTATCTTCTTTTCGTTCTGTTTGAAATGCTTTAAAAGCGGCATTCCAGTCGTCTGGAAACTTATCCATCGCCTTGTCGAGTACCACAATATCCTCAAAGGCCGCATTCATTCCCTGACCGTAAAAGGGGACGATTCCGTGGGCGGCATCGCCCAGTAATAGTACGTTTCCGTAAGCATGCCAGGGAGAGCATTTTATGGTTCCCAATGGCGAGGTAGGGTTCTCCTCGAATTCTTCCTGAAGATTGGGCATCAACTTTAGCGCATCGGGAAATTCCTTTTTGAAATATGATGTAATGGCCTCTCTATTGTCTAACGTTTGAAAACTATCTTTTCCCTCATCCCAGGAGAGAAAAAGCGTTACCGTAAAACTTCCGTCAAGATTGGGAAGTGCGATCATCATATCTTTGCCTCGCGGCCAGATATGCAACGCGTTTTTTTCGGTCAGATATCCCCCGTCTTCAGCAGGTGGAAAAGAAAGCTCTTTATAACCATGGGTAAGGAAGTCCTGACCGTAGCTAAACAAGAATTTTCTATGTTCCAGCATGCTTTTGCGCAAAGCAGAGCCCACACCATCAGCCCCCATGATCACATCTACCTGATGTGTGCTGGTTTTTCCTGTATGGTAATCTTCAAAGCTCGCCTTTGCATGCTCAAGTTCTACACCCGTACATTTCTGATTGAAAAATATGGAAATATCAGGCATTTTATCACATTCATCCAAAAGCAGAATGTTGAGGTCTTCCCTTGAGATGGAGTTGATATATTCATGGTCGCGACCACTGTACGGACTCATAAACTCCTCACCGTTTTCAGGATGGATCATTCGGCCTCGCATGGGGATACATAACGGGAGTACCTTTTTATCGAGCCCCGCCAGTCGAAGCCCTTTCATGCCACGATCTGAAAATGCCAAATTGATGGAACGTCCAGAATCTACAGATTCTTTCCTAAGGTCAGGGCGTTTTTCCATAAGGGAAACCTTATAACCCCGCTGTGCCATTCGCAGTGCAAGTAGCGAACCACAAAGTCCCGCTCCTATGATAAGTATATGTTCTTGTTTCTTCAAATTGTATTGGTTGGTGGGTTGTTTACAATGCTACAGGTCGTTTTAAAATCCTTTGAGGAGTTCCCTGAGCCTTACACTCATTTCATAAACGTCTTCAAAACTATTGTATAGTGGGGCAGGGGCAACGCGTATCACATCAGGTTCGCGCCAATCACAGATAATACCTGCATTCATAAAACCGTCAAATAAGCTGCGGTCTGCATCTTTTACCTGTATTGAAAGTTGGGAGCCCCGCTGTTCGGGGTCTCTTGGCGTAAGTATATGTATGCGCTCATCACCTATATTTTCTATCAGGAATTCAAGATAACCGGTAAGTGCGATCGCTTTTTTCCTGATATTTTTAAATCCTGCTTCCGCAAAAATTTCCAGCGAAGCGCGGATGGGCGCCATACTAAGAATGGGAGGATTGCTCAATTGCCAACCGTCTGCGCCTGGTATGGGATCAAAATCCACACGCATATTAAAACGGGAATCCATTTTATGGCCCCACCAGCCCGTAAATCTGGGTAAATCCCGGTTATTTGCATGTCGCTCGTGTACAAAACAACCGCCCAGACTTCCCGGGCCACTGTTTAAATATTTGTAGGTACACCAAACGGCAAAGTCAGGGCCATTATCATGCAGGTCAGCCACTATGTTACCGGCACCGTGCGCCAGGTCAAAACCTACCATACAGCCCGCTTTATGGCCCATTTCGGTAATTTCTTTAATAGGATAGCGCTGGCCGGTGTAATAGTTTGAATTCCCTATCATGAGCAGTGCGATCTCGTCGCCTTGTTCTTCTATAATTTGTTCAAGGTCTTCAAGCCTGCAAAGTTCTTCATTTTCTCTGGGTTTCCAGAAAATTAAAGATTCTTCAGGATCAAAGCCGCGTTGCTCGATCTGGGATTTTACAGCGTAGTTGTCTGACGGGAACGCATCGCTTTCTATAAGTATTTTATGTCTTTTTTGGGTAGGCTGGTAAAACGAAACCATCATCAGGTGCAGGTTTGTGGTAAGGGTATTCATTATCACCACTTCGCTGGGTTTTGCACCTAGAATATCTGCCATGGGCTTGGCCAGGATTTCATGATATTCTGTCCAAGGTACCTTGGCCTCAAAATGACCTTCAACCGCGCGTTCGCCCCAGTTAGTAAGTTCTTCCTCAATATACTCCCTTGCTTTTTTAGGCTGTAGGCCCAGCGAATTTCCGCAGAGGTAAATAAGCGGATCACCATTGGGATCCTTTGGTATAATGAATTTTTCCCTGAAATGTCCTAGTGGATCATTGAGGTCCCTATCTTTAGCATAGGTTCGGGAATCTTGATAGGTATCGTTTTCTTTCTTTAGCATAGAATGCAAAAGTAATGATTATTGAAAGGAAAAATGTATTAAGAAACTACCAAATATGTTTAAAAACCGCCAATTTACGGCCTTAAATTGCACATTTTAAGGCCTTATCATTATTAATTAGTTTTGACAGCAGTGGTGAGTCAAATCGCAATTGAAATTTATCAATATAAAATAGATGACTTAAAAGCTTTTGTGTTATTTTTTAGTTGCCGAAAAACAACCAATTCATGAAGTCCCTAAAGCTTATCCTAACCCATAAACGTTACTTTTCTGCCGTACTCCTGTTTTTAAGCCTTAATGTGCTCTTTGGTACCTGGGCGATATATATTCCTCGTATAACCGAAAATTTGAACATTTCGGAAGGGGAATTGGGCTTTGCGGTATTTTTTTTGGCCTTGGGTACTTTGAGCATGATTCCGTTTGTACCTAAACTCCTAGTTCGTTTTGGCCTGGGGAGGGTCATGGCATTTGCGATTACCGCATTTTGCATAAGTTTTGCCGGTCCCTTTGCAGCTCCCAACTATTTTTGGCTTTGTGCTTCATTATATATTATAGGTGCTTTTTCAGGACTTACCGACGTTACTATGAATACCCTTGTCACCCATATGGAAAAAGAAGATAAAATTCAGTTTATGTCACTATCCCACGCGTTTTTTAGCCTGGGGGGTATGCTGGGCGCTGGCGTGGGTACTTTATTGATCCCCATTGTACCATCTGCTCTCGTGCATGTGATCGCTGTAATCCTCCTGCTACTTTTTGTGAACTTTATTTGTATGAATACATACATATATCTTCGTGCAGAAAAGGCCAAGAATGAAGAAGGCTTTAAACTAAAGCATTTAAGGCCATTACTGGGGCTCGCCATTATCAGCTTTATGGTCATGGCGGCAGAAGGCGCTATCGTAGACTGGAGCGCGCTGTATCTTGAACGGGTAACGCTGGCGGCAGCCGGGCTTTTTGGTTTTGGTTATGCAGTTTTTAATGGAATGATGGCTTTTGGTCGCTTTTTTGGAGATGCGGTAAGTAATAATTACGGTTCACGTAAGATTATAATCGCAGGTTGTATCCTTGCAGCGCTGGGTTTTGGACTGGTGCTCAGCGGTATGACCTGGGTGGCCATTTCAGGTTTTGGTTTTGTGGGATTGGGACTTTCTGTAGTAGTGCCAGAACTTTTTCGCTATAGCGGAAACCTTACTGAAATAGAGGCCGCGGAAGGTATAAGCTTTATTGCGGGATCTGGCTTTGTGGGACTTTTACTGGGACCTGTTTTTCTGGGTTTTTTAGCACAATCTTTCAATCTGAAGAGTAGTTTTTTTGCTTTGCTGTGTTTCGTCTTGATCGCCGCGTTTCTCGGTTTCTTTCTAAAACGAAAATAAAAAAAAGGCTTTCGCACGCATGCAAAAGCCCTTTTTAAGGTAAAAAACACCTGATTTATTCCGTTTTTACCTCCACATCGGTAAAAAATAATTTCGTTTTACCATCTTTTGAACTGTGCATTGTGGAAATGTCTATTCCACCATGCTCTTTATAATCTTCCCAGGTCGTTACCATAGAATATTCTGAAGCATTGCCTTTACGGTAGATCCATTCTTTGATCATATTGTCGTCACCGTAGAAAAAATCATAGGCATCACCTGGTGTGTAACCGCCCTGGTCTGGGTAGGTCAAGGTGATTTTTTTCATTTTCTCGCTGCTTATGGGTGCGGTTGCCGTATCCTGTACCGTTACGGTAGCATCTTTATCCCAGATTAAGTGCATCTGGGGCAAAAGCCAGTAAGCATCATTAATAAAAGCTTTATCAGTGTTTGTGGCAATACTATCCATCTCCGCGTCGCGGTTGTAATTTACCGTGTCCTTTTCGCTCATCATCTTAACATCATGCGATTTAGGATTCCATACCCAGCTGCGTTCCATATGGCTTTCCCCACGATCTACATTGAACGTAAATTGTATTTCGCTTACATTATCCCAGTTGTCTGCACCACTGGCCATAGCAATCTCCTTACCGGTTTCTTCCGCCGGACTAAGATTCTCTTTGGTTTCCTGCGCCATTTCATTCTCTGGAACAGTCTCTCCGTTAGGTTTATTTTCGGTCTTGCACGCCATAAGGGTTAGCATTAAAGCAACTGTGGTAATTCTATATTTCATTTTTAAATTTTAATTGGTTCCTTTAAAAATACATGTTTTAAACTGTAGATGTTATAAATGATTGCCAATTTTAATTTTAGTAAAACGCCTTTATTCTTGCTAGTTAGGGCAGGAACCAGTCTGTTTAAGAGGTTTATAGGTAAAAATAATTTTGTACTAACCCTAATATTAATGCTGAACAATAAATTTCATGTTATCGTTTCCTAAGTGCAAGACGTAAATCCCGTTACTAAGAAGACTAACATTAATAGAAGTTTCCGCAGTTTGTATCGCACCACTTTCAATTGTTTGTCCCTGAAGGTTATAAATGGTAAAAGGTTGAGGTTGTAGGACTTTTGTTTTGATGTACAATGTGCTACTGGCGGGTACGGGATAGATGATCGCTTGCTGTTGTTCTTTACCTGGCGTGTTGATCCCCAGATTATATTCCTCAAAATAAGAATCCAGATACGCGAGTCTTTCTGCCGTCCAGGTATCTGTGTATTCTTTTGCGGCGGTGTTGTAGGGATAGTTTTTCCATATCAGGTTTTCGCGCTCGTAAACTTTATTATATCTCAGCGTATTGTAGTTGGCTGAAAGCCTGCCTAACAATTGCTCGTTGCTGAGAACACCTTTGCGCAGCTCCACATAGCGATCATAAACCTGATGTTTCATTTCTTTGGTAGTGCCATCTCCAAAGAGTCTTGAAAAAAGGGTGTTAGTCAAAATACCTTCGGTAACATCCTGATAAGTGCCATCCCATTTAACACCAAAAGTCCCATCCAGGTCCCATGGCGCGAAAAAGTACGGATTTTCCTGATTGTATTTACCTATATAATAGTTTTTGCCCCTATTGTCGTAAGCACTAACCACGTTTAGAAAAATATAATAATCTATAGCGTTTTCTATATGTAAACGATCTGCTATACCCGCATCAAAATCAGTCTTACTGGAATTTGCTGTAAAATCTACAAAATCATATAGTTTTGACCAGTCTATCTTTTCATCCTCATCTGGATGTTTTAGTTCAAAACCGTCCCATCTTTCCTTTGTATTATCATAAGCATTTGCATTTGAAAACAAAGTTGCATCTTTCTTAAGTTCTGCTTTGTAGAGCTCACCTCGTATTTCCTCATCTTTAAAACTTTTTAATTCAAGTTGTTTACTGTCAACCTGCTCAGAAAGCATATAAAGACCATTGTATTTATTATTCAGGAATAAATCTACGTACATGACATCTGCACCAGATTTTGCATCTTCTTCTTCGTCCAGATAATAGGGCGTGTGCATATCAAGCCAAAGTTTATGACTTGAAAAAGCGCGCATGCGCAAGGGTTCATTGTATAAAGCATCTAAAATCCAGTCATCGTCTTCACGCAGGTTATCAAATTGCATGTCCTTATTATCTTCCCCAGCTTCATCCTCCCAAAATTCCAGATCATAGGTTTTTTTTGGAAATCGCTGTGAGGAACCTCCCCGCAGTTCAATACCGGTGATAGATTTTTTTACCCCATCAGCATCTGCATAAACAAAAGTTGCGGTTTTTTTGGGTTCATCCACTATAGATTCCGCATTAATGGCTATAAGCGGTATATTACTGAAATAAAGCACATAGGTCCTGGCCTCATTTTCTACAGTGTATGTCGTTTGATGGCTGATCTTACCAGGATTTGAAATAAATTTATAAGTGTTTTCAAGTTCGAGTACAACCGATTCAAAACTGGATAGATCTGGAAATTGTGAAATGTCAATATTGCAAATTATGATTCCATTGGTAGGATCTATCTGATATCTATCTACAGGAATGGCAAGGTTGTAGGATTCCTGAGCCTGAAGGTTTATTGAAATGAGAAAGAATAGGAACAGCGTGTAGAATTTCTTCATGCTTTGGATTGTTGGTTGTTGATTTTTTGGGTGCTTAATATATGATAAATTATGAATTGCAATTGGTGTTATTTTTTTTGTGTTATTTTTTTCGATTAGTTGGTTCTCAGGCGAATTTGGAATTCTATATGGCAAAATCCGAAAGATTTTTTTATTAAAAATGGTAAACGAAAGACGTTTTTATTTCATTATTTGGGTTGGATAACTGTAAAAATTACGTTTATATTTTGCTTTATTCAGTATTTCCCAGTTGTGTTTTATAAAGTTTAGAAGCTTTTTTAAAACCATTTGTATTTTTTGCCCGGTTCTTACGACTACCTAAAAACAGTTTCCGAATATTTATAAAGTATATTCAAACAGCACTAAAGTTGAAACCCCAAAAATATTTCTAATGAAGGCTATTTTACACAAGGCAGAAACACGAGGAGATGCAAACCACGGTTGGTTACATAGTAGGCATACTTTCAGTTTTGCAAATTATCATGATCCAGAACGTATGCAGTTTGGAGCGCTCCGAGTCCTAAACGATGATAAGGTTGCTGGCGGGATGGGTTTTGGCACGCACCCTCATAAAAACATGGAAATTGTTTCTATACCGCTACAGGGGGATTTAGTTCATGAAGATAGTATGGGCAATAAAACCGTTATTAGGAACGGCGATGTCCAGATCATGAGTGCCGGTACGGGCGTAAGACATAGCGAGCGCAATAAAAACCAGGATGAAAAGGTAGAATTTTTGCAAATCTGGGTACTTCCCAGGGATCTTGATATAACACCGCGCTATGAGCAAATAACCTTAAATCCCGCTGATCGAAAAAACAAACTTCAGCAAATTATTTCTCCAGAAAAAACAGATGCCGGGGTATGGATCAATCAGGATGCGTGGTTTCATTTGGGTAACCTTGATACGGATGTGAATTTAGAGTATAAGGTAAAAAACAACCAAAACGGCGTATATATTTTTGTACTTGAAGGCACACTCGAAGTGGAAGGTCAAACGCTTGATAAAAGGGATGGTTTTGGTATTTGGGATGTTGACGTTTTAAAGATCAATGCTATAAAAGACAGTGAAGTTTTAATAATGGAAATTCCCATGTAATTATTGAACAAAACACTGATGATATGGGCTTTGGCGCGATAACGTTACCTTGAATTTATCATTTTAATAACGTTATTTACTGCATTGTCTACAAACCTCCATTTAATTTTGCAGCTTAGTAAAATTTATGACCGAACGCCTGCGCACAAAATCAAAAAATAGAATCGTACTCATCCTGGGAACGCTCATTGCATTGGGTCCATTTTCCATAGATATGTACCTGCCCGGTTTTGAGAACGTGGCAAGTGATTTTGGGATAGATATTAGCCGAGTGGGACTTACCTTAACAAGTTATTTTATTGGTATTTCCCTGGGTCAATTGGCCTACGGTCCACTTATGGACCGTTTTGGTCGTCGCAAGCCACTTATTATCGGCCTTGGTATTTTTATTGTTTCTTGTTTGCTTTGTGCTTTTAGCTGGAATTTATATGCACTTGTCATTTCCCGTTTTTTTCTTGCCCTGGGTGGTTGTGCGGGCATGGTTGCTTCAAAAGCCATTGTACGTGATCTTTTCAAAAAAAATCAGGTTGCTGATGTACTTTCAACGCTTATGCTCATTATGGGTGTTGCGCCTATTATTGCCCCCACGGTGGGCGGGGTCATTGTGGCCGCGTTCAACTGGCAGGCAGTATTCTTTATCCTTGCCGTTTTTGCAGCTCTGATGCTTTTTAATGTGACCTATATTTTGCCGGAAAGTGCTAAGCCTAACCGCAATACCAGTCTTCATCCTAAAGCGGTTGTCAGGGAATATATTTCTATTTTGAGGAACAGGGAATTTTTCATATTTGCGACTGCAAGGGGATTTTCACTGGGTGCTTTGCTCGCTTATGTTTCGAGCGCACCATTTCTGTTCAGTCAATATTTTGGGCTGGATGAGCAGCAGTTTGGTTGGGTTTTTGGTGGAAATGCCGCCGGACTTATACTTGGTAGTCAGATCAACAGGGTGGTTCTTAAACATTTCTCCCTTTTCAGTATAACTTTTTCCACCAGTATCATGTTGACGGTATTGACGATAGGAGGTCTGGCCGCCGCGTTTTTAGCGCCTTCGTTTTGGGTGATTTATCCCATACTCTTTTTTATGTTGTTTTTTATAGGTTTTCAGAATCCCAATGTTACCGCACTGGCGCTGGATCCATTTACCATCCAGGCGGGGAGTGCTTCGGCACTTATAGGGAGTATGAGCATGTTTTTTGGTTCTGTTTTTAGTGTGCTTGTTTCAACATTTGTAACAGAAAGCATTATCCCACTCTTTTATATACTGGTAGGCTGTGCGATTTGTAGCCTGGCACTCATAATTATCTATAGGCAGAAGGCTGAATTCACCCCGGTGCATGCCTAAAATCCGTTTGTTTTTCAATAAATTCAGCGATGCTTTCTTCGGAAAAATTGCTTTTATTGACTCAAAAATGCCCTTAAATAGTCGATTTTTGACTGAATTTCCCAATAAATCTGCCCATGGCTTCACGCCTCAATAGTATAAATGACAAGAAGAAGAAAACCGATATAAAAGCGTCCTTTCAGGCTTTGCGCTATATACCTCGTTTTTTTCGGGAAATCTGGGCGACAAGTCCGTCTTTGTTTCTTGTTAATGCGATCTCCAGATTGATCAATGCCTTTGCGCCTGTGGTAATCCTCTGGGTTGGAAAGTTGATCATTGACGAAATTATTGCGCAGATAGCGGCGGATGTTCCAGATTATGAGCAATTATGGCGCTATGTCATTCTTGAGTTTATTATTACCATCGCTTCAGACTTGATAAGCAGGTTAACAAGTGTGACTGACGGTCTCCTGGGTGATTTGTACAACAACCGCTCTTCGGTTACGATTATAAAAAAAACCGGTGGTATCAGCATGGCGCAGCTGGAAGATTCAGAATTTTATGATAAGCTCGAACGTGCCCGTACGCAAACACAGGGCAGGGTAGGGCTTATGAGTAATGCACTGGGGCAGGCACAGGCCATAATTTCGATCATTTCCCTTATCGCGATACTTATTTATTTTGAACCCCTGCTGATAATTTTGCTTGCATTAAGTATAATTCCGCTTTTTATCAATGAGATTCGCTTTAGCGGCCAGCAATATTCCCTTACCAGAAGCTGGACGGCAGAGCGGCGCGAACTGGATTACCTAAGGTACATAGGCGCAAATGATAAAACGGCCAAGGAAATCAAACTTTTCGGCCTGACCAACTTTGTTTCTGACCGCTTTAAGGGGCTTAGCGATACGTATTACAATATAAATAAAAAACTTACCGTAAAGCGGAGCACTTATAGCGCGATTTTTAATAGTCTGGGTGTCATTTGTTATTATGGGGCGTATGTGGTGATTATTCGCAGTGTGCTTTTTGGTGATATTACCATAGGTGAACTTACATTATTATCGGCTTCTTTTAACCGGTTACGGAATAGCTTGCAGCAATTCTTTTCAAACTTTACCCGTATTACCGAAAGTGCGCTTTATCTCAAGGACTATTTTGATTTTATAGATATTAAGGTAGAGGATACGGAAATCGATTACCTCGAGATCCCATTAAAGATCCACCAAGGTATCGTTATCGAGGATCTCCATTTTGGATATCCCGGGAGCGAAAAAGAAGTTATTAAAGGCATTAGCTTCGAACTCAAAGCTGGTGAAAAAATGGCTTTTGTAGGGCAAAATGGCGCTGGTAAAACCACCTTGATAAAATTATTGTTGCGTTTTTATGAACCTACTCAGGGGAGCATTTTAATAGACGGAGTCAATATACAGCGGTATCGAAGGGAAGAATATCAGAAAATGTTTGGGGTGATTTTTCAGGATTTTTTCAGGTATGAGTTCACGCTTCGTGAAAATATTGCCGTGGGTGATATCGAGGAGATCAACAATGATCCCAAAATTGCCAATGCTGCCAGCCTCAGCCTCGCCAGTGAAGTGGTGAACGATCTTAAAAAAGGCTATGACACCCAACTGGGGAAACGTTTTAAAAAAGGCAGCGAACTCTCTGGCGGTCAATGGCAAAAAGTTGCCCTTGCCCGTGCCTATATGAAAGATGCAAAAGTTATGATCCTTGATGAGCCCACGTCTGCGCTAGATGCCCGGGCAGAATACGAGGTTTTTGAACGCTTTATTGACCTTACGCAAGGAAAAACCAGTATTATCATTTCGCACCGGTTTAGTACCGTGCGTATGGCAGACCGTATTCTGGTGCTTCAGGACGGGAAAATATTAGAACTGGGCACACACGAGCAATTGATGCAAAACCCAAATCTTTACGCAGAGCTCTTTGAATTACAGGCGCAAGGATATAAATAAATATTTTTCAGGAAAAATTGCTGATTTTAATCTGATTTATACCCGAAAAACGTCATTTTATAGCGATTATTGGCTCAATTGAGCAAGATATTCGGTAGGTGTGAGCACTTTTATAACACTCTTTTTGAAGTCTTTTTTATTTCTGGTAATGATACAATCAGCCTGAGCATAAAGTGCAGCATTATATTGAACGGCATCTTCAAAATCTTTGAATTCTGAAATTAAAGCTTTATCAATATGAAGATCATGGAGATCGATAGTCGTTATATGTTTTTTTGATTTCGCTATCAGTTCTCGGCATTCGCGCTCTGTATATTTCTTTTTCAGTTGGTAATGGATATTCATATAGGATAAAGCAGAAATGCAAAGACTATAACCTTCTTTTGTAGCCAGAGCAAGAATTTTTAAGGATTCTGCCTTAAACGCTCTGTTCAATAAGATATTGAGAACAATATTTGTGTCAATAAAAATGGTAGTCATCCTCCGTATTTTTTGTCTCTATAGGCATCATAATCTGCTTGCATTTCTTCATCGGTCCTGGTGTCAGCAGGATATTTGCTTGTGATTTCTGCAATTTCCTCTAGCCATTTCGGGAGAGGCTCTTCTACAACAATTTCTTTTTTACGGGTAAGTTTCCTCGCATAGTTTTCAAGCAGCCTAGAAATACTGGTTTCATGTTCCTTTGCATATTTTTTGAGATCGCTGATAACCTTTTTGTCAAGTTTTAATGTGAGTTTCGCATCCATTCTATTCATTTTGAGGGTATAAAGATAAAGTAATTGTACGTATAACTTAATTTATAAATTTTTTTATACGTACAATTAGGGTTTTCCGTGGGATTATCTTTTCTATGCTACTATTATATTTTTATCAGAAAATATATTCTAATAAGGAAATGTCCTAAAGTTCAAATTATAGCGCATTTGCACTCAGTCCACCATCTGCAATAATATTTTGACCTGTAATGTAAGAGGATTTGTTCATGGCCAGAAATGCAATCGCATCTGCAATTTCTTCGGGTTGTGCAACGCGGTTCATAGGGGTGCGTTCCTTGATTTTGTTGAAACGTTCTTCATTCTCAAAAACCGAAGCGGTAAGTGGAGTTTCGGTATACCAGGGCGATACTGCATTAACACGAATGTGGTCAGGAGCCCACTCAGATCCCAGGCTGCGCGTTTGTTGTAACAGTCCGGCTTTTGCCATGGCATACGGGCTGCCACTTTTTACATCTTGCGTTCCTGCTACGGATGCTACATTGATGATCGACGCTTCCCCAGATTTTTTGAGCTGTTCATAAAACAACCTGCAAATATGAAAAGGCGCTGCAAGATTTATCGAAATGATTTTTTCAAATTCTTCCGTCGTATAGTCAACTGCCGGTTTTCTGATATTTATTCCCGCATTATTTACAAGAATATCCAGTTTGTTGAATTTTTCAGTAACAAAAGCATGAAGGGACTTTAGATCGTCTTCGCTGGCTACGTCACCGGCAAATCCATAAACTTCGTTGCCGTTTATATTAAGTTCTTTTTCTAGTGCCTTAACGTCCTTTTCACTGCGTGCGGTAAAAATTACTTTGGCTCCAAGTTGAAGAAATTCCTGTACGGTGGCTTTGCCTATCCCTTTTGTTCCTCCAGTTACAAGAGCGGTTTTTGTTTTAAGATTCCACATAAATTGTTGTTTGAATTAAAATAGGCGTACTTACCGTCTATTCTGGTAAATACGCCTATTATATATTATATTAAAAGCTGATTCTAGCTGTATTTAGAAGTCGAAATTGGCAGGATCTGGTCCTAATCTTTCGCTTTTATCCAGCGCATCAATAGTTTTCATATCTTCATCAGAAAGTTCAAAATCGAATATTTCGATATTGGATTTGATATGCTTTTCATTGACAGATTTAGGAATGGTAATCACTCCGTGCTGTAAATCCCATCGCAGTACGATTTGTGCGGGGGATTTGTCATATTTCTCAGCAATATCATTTACAATATCTTCACTAAAAAGCTTGCCCTGCATCAATGGTGACCAACCTTCATACTGAATATTATTTTTCTCACAGAAGTCCTGAAGTTCCTGTTGTACAAGCCAGGGGTGGAATTCTAGTTGGTTTACCATTGGTTTTACCTTGGCATCTTTTAAAAGATCCTCTAACTGTGGCTTAAGAAAGTTACTTACGCCTATTGCCCGTATACGGCCATCATTGTAGAGTTTTTCCATGGCGCGCCAGGTATCTTTGTATTTACCTTCTACCGGCCAGTGAATGAGGTAAAGATCGAGTACATCCAGCTGGAGCTTCTCCATTGTGGTTTCAAATGCTTTAAGGGTTTCTTCGTAACCCTGATCATCGTTCCATAATTTACTGGTTACAAAAATATCTTCGCGGTTTACACCACTTTCTTTAATAGCCTTGCCTACACCTTCTTCGTTTTTATAGGCTGCAGCGGTATCAATATGTCTATAACCTGCTTTTAAGGCCCATTTTACTGCATTCATTACTTCTTCACCCTGGTCAGATTGCCAGACACCTAATCCTACATAGGGCATTTTTACGCCGTTTGAAAGTTCCCATGTTCCTTGTATATCCGTTATTTTCTTCTCCATTTTAAAGTTTAATTTGAAAAATTTAAGCTGTTCGAACTTTTAAAAATCGAATTTTTTCAGCTCTTCAATAGTTTATTGAAGTCACTATAAATTTCGGGTACAATGGCGGGTTCGCCCTGTTAAATTGCACTAAACTTTTATTAGGGAATACATAAAAAAACCCCACGAAAATCCGTGAGGTTTTTTAAAATGTACTATTTATTGGTGATCTAATCTACAGCATCTTCTACTGCATCTCCTGCATCATCTGCTGCGTCTTCAATTTTATCTCCTGTGGTTTCTCTACAGCTTACAAACGCCGTGCTTACTAGGCCCATCATAAAAAGGGCTACAAATAATTTTCTCATAATGATTAAGTTAAATTAAAATTTAATGTTTTAAATATTTTTGACAATAACCTAAATGATTCAGGTTTACTACTACTAATGTATACATTTTTCAATAAAATAATTCGCAATTCTGAATATTATATATAATTAATTAAAAACTAATTGTTTTGGTTCAGATGCTTATTCCCTGGGTTTTATCACTTCATGTTATTGTCATTTAACGCTATTAAAGATAGCAATTGGTTTATTTTATTAGAGTTGCTTAACACCGGTTTAACGTTAGCATTAATATTTTTCTGGATGATTTATGATATCATATGCCCTGTTTTTGAGAGATTCCAACTGGTTTCTGTCTTTTTTGTCAAGTATGCTCATCATAAGTTTCATACGCTGGTTACCTTTAAAATATTCCCTTTTGTCATCCAGGAAATTCCAGTATAGACTATTGAATGGACAAGCGTTTTCCCCATCTTTTTTAGTAACGCTATAGGTGCAGTCCCCACAATAGTTACTCATTTTATGAATATAGCTGCCGCTTGAAACGTAGGGTTTTGTCGCTACCAGACCCCCATCAGCATATTGGCTCATGCCACGGGTATTTGTAATTTCAACCCATTCTATGGCGTCAATATAAATTCCAAGATACCAGGCGTCCACTTCTTTGGGATCTGTTTGTGTGAGCAGAGCATAGTTACCCGTGATCATTAGACGTTGAATGTGGTGCGCGTAGGCATGATCAAGACTTTGCTTGATGGCGTGGTGCAGACAATTCATCTTTGTTTCTGCCGTCCAGTAAAAATCGGGTAGGGGATTATGGTTGTCCAAACTGTTTTTTTCTGCATACCCCGGCATTTTCATCCAGTAAATGCCGCGCATATATTCCCGCCAACCTAAAATCTGCCGTACAAAACCTTCCACCTGACTAATGTCTATTTTGTCTTGGTGATCGCGCCAATAATCTATTACCGAATGAATCACCTCACGCGGGTGAAGCATTTTGCTATTCATGGCAAAACTTAACCTGCTATGATATAAATAGGCTTCTTCAGGATCCATCGCGTCTTGATAATCCCCAAAATGAACCAAAAGATTTTTGCAAAAATAGTTGAGAACAGCAAGGGCATCTTCCCTGGAAGTGGGCCAGTTAAAAGATTTAGTATTTATATTACCAAAGGTTTTGATACCGGCCTCCTCAATCTCTTTTAAAGTATCTGATACGTCTTTTCTAAAACCACGCTCATGCGGAATTTCAGGTTTGCCCTTCCATTTGTCGCGGTTGCTTTTGTCAAAATTCCATTTGCCACCTTCGGGATCCTTTGCATTGAGCATAAGGATATCATATTTTTTCCGCATATCACGGTAAAAATATTCCATAGTGAACTGTTTCTTGCCTTTATAGAAATTTTCCAGATCATTACGCGAAGTGAGAAAATGTTCGGTATCATAAACTTCCGAAGGAATATCTATGTCCTTACAAAATGCCTTTAATTGCTCATCAAGTCTATATTCATCAGGAAGTTGATACTCAAATTTCTCGATCTGGTTATTTTTTATAAGTTGGCTGAGATTTTTAGCCAGATCCTGCTCATTGTTATCGTCATTTATACCGAAGTAAATGACATTATGCTCTCGTTCCCGGAGATATTTGGCGAAGTTTTGCATGGATTCAAAAAAGGCAACTACTTTTTGAATATGGTGCATAACATAATCGGTTTCCTGGCGCATTTCGGCCATAAAATAAATGACATCGCTTTCTGGCTGATCGTACCAGGAATGCTTGTGGTTGAGCTGATCGCCAAGGATAAGGCGTAAAATTTTCATTTTTTGTATTTACCGATTAATTTTATTTTACTAAAAAAGCTCTTCCTGAAGCCAGCGTTGTTGATATTCCCCATTGCTGTCGTAGCGTTGCGCCTGCGAGGTGATGTTGAATTTTCTATCGCGTGGATCGTTCCCCACACCACTGTTATACATCCAGTTGCCCCAGTTGCTGTGCACATCATAATCTATTAGCATACTTTCAAAATAGGCCGCACCTATACGCCAATCCTGCTTAAGTTCCTTGCTCCAGAAGCTTGCCACGTTTTGCCGTCCCCGGTTGCTCATAAAACCGGTTTTTGCGATCTCACGCATATTGGCATTCACAAAATCATATTTGGTTTTCCCTGCAATCCACTTTTTAAGAACTTCTGAATCGTTGTTCCAGTCGTATGATTTTTTTAAAATTCCGCCTTGATGAAAAAGTGCATCCCCGTGTTTAAGGGAAACATATTTAAAAAAGTCCCGCCAAATAAGTTCAAAAATAAGCCAGTAAGTACTTTCGTTTGACCCGTTTTCCTTTTCATAAGATTTTACCTGTTCATAAACGGTTCTCGCAGAAATACTGCCATTTGCCAGCCATGCCGAAAGTTTAGAACTATAATCTGTCCCTACCATACCGTTGCGCGTTTTTTTATAATCAGAAAGATTCTTTGTCTCCCAGAAGTAATGCTTTATACGCGATAACGCAGCATCTTCGCCGCCGGTAAAAGGAAATGCGGAACGATCATCTTTGTCAAAAGTGTCGAGGCCTAATGTATGGAGGTCTGGTAATTTAGAAGGCCCTTCAATACGGTTATCTTCAGAAAACGGTTCAGGTTTGTTGAGGGGTTCACGTACATTCGCTTCTTTCTCAAGTCGCTTACGCATATGTGTAAAAACTTTTGGGATTTCTTGATAATCACTATAGGGAATATCGTCTGGATGGTATAAAAATTGGTCAAAAAAGGATAGAAAATGAACGCTTTCAGCACATTTTTGTCTTGTTTTTTCAACAATTTCACGCTCATCCCTTGTCCACTCATGTTGAAGAAAGACATTTGTAATCCCATGTTCTTCGATCAATTGCGGAATTATCTCTTCGGGTTTTTTATGGTAAACAAGTAAGCTAATATTGAGATCTAGAAGGTTTTCCTGAAGGTTTTTAACGGATTCTATTAAAAACTGTGCACGAAACTTTTCTGTTTTTTTAAAACCAAAATCCCCTTCGGTATAATGACGCGGGTCAAAACAATAAACCGCAAGCACGGGTTTATCTTCTTTACAGGCTTCAAAAAGAATTTTATTATCCGCTACCCGAAGGTTTGTAGCGCTAAACCAAATCAGATTTTTCATCAAAGTGAATTGTTTTACGGTTCTTTATTTATGCGGTCAACTTAAGAGGAGCGCCTGCAGCGTTCACTGCAATATTTTACGTTTTCCCAGTTGTTTTGCCATTTTTTGCGCCACGCAAATGGCTTCTCACAAACCGGACAGATTTTTTCTGGTAGGTGCGGTTTTTTATGCGCCATCCTTATTCAGGCTTTTGAGGTCCTTGTCTGGTTTTGCGTAGGAAAGGCGTTCCAGCAAATGGGGAAGCGCATAGCCATCAAGACCATTTATACTTACGGTTTTTGCAGCTTCCAGATCAAGCCAGCCGTCTTCTCGCTGTATATTCTCCGCTATATGAATATGTTTGATCGCACCTATTATAAAAAGGCAGTCATTTTCTTCTATAAAGTACTCGTTTGTATATGCACAGCCCAGTTTTATCTTACTTTCCTGAACGTACGGAGCTTTAAAGTCATTTAGAAATTCTGTATTGAGGTCAACTTTATCAAATTCGGTTACTTCACCTGGATATTTTGCTGAAGTCTGGTGGGCAGCACGAACGATATTTTCATTCACGTGATTTACGGTAAATACACCCGTTTTTTTCAAATTGTCGTACGTGTTCCTGGCAATCGTGGTAGGGCGTAAGATAAAACCGAGTAAAGGTGGGTTGCTACCCAAATGAATAACAGAACTAAAAATAGCCACATTGGTGAGACCATCTTTTGATACCGTGCCCAGCAAATTTGCAGATTTGTAACCCGTACAACTGTTGATGAAGTGAGCGCGGTCACGCGATGGTAAATTGTTAAGGTCTTCTAAGGAATAATATTGCATAAAAAAAGCCAGTTATTAACTGGCTTAAATTTAATTATTGTTTAAACTAATTCTGTTAATAATAAACAAAATTAGTTTTGCTGCGCTTTGTTGAACTTCATCTCATACGCTTCGATAGCAGATGCGATTGCTTCCACATTTTCAGAAGCCTTTTCATGAGCTGTTTCCATCGCTTTCTCTAAATCCTTATCAGGGTCTTGAAAGAGATCTGTGATTACATGGTTGATTTTATCAAGAATACTTTCCTGACTGTTTTTGACATCTTCAAGCTTGTTCAACATGCCCTGCATCTGATCATATTTCTTTTGATCCATAATTTTGAAATTTTGATCAATTTACGTTCAAATACTTAAACAAATTAAGGCTTTAACACCATTTAAAATTTTATTAATAGTGTTTAAGAATTTTCAACGTGTTCTTCAGCGTATTTTGGATAGTCGATATACCCTTCTTTGCCCTGGCTATAGAACGTGTCTTTGTCCCAGTCAGCCATAGGTGCGTTTATGGCGAAACGTTCTGCAAGGTCTGGATTCGAAATATATAATTTACCAAAAGCGACAAGATCAGCTTCTTCTTCTTCAATTACCCTATTACCAGATTCCTGATCAAAGTTGGAATTAATCATAAGTGTTCCCTTATACATAGGTCTATAACGTTTTGCAATATTAGATTCTAAATAATCTATATCGCTTACATCATTGAATGGCTCAGATAAATGAAGATAAGCAAGATCATGATCGTTCAAACGATCAATAATATAATCAAAGGTAGGAATGGATTCTTCTGTAGCGTGAATACCGAAGATTTCATTTAAAGAAGGATTTAAACGTACCCCTATGCGATTAGGAGGCCACACATCTTTAACTTTATCCAAAACTTCAAAAAAGAATCTTGATCGATTTTCTTTACTTCCGCCGTAATTATCGTCTCTTAAATTTGAGTTGGTATTAAAAAACTGGTGAAATAAGTAGCCATTGGAAGAATGTATTTCAACACCGTCAAAACCTGCTTCTTTTGCATTTTTTGCTGCGTTTACAAAATCTTCCTGCGTGCGTTCAATATCTTTCAGGCTCATAGCTTGAGGTTCTACCGTATCCTTAAAGCCATCAGGTGTGTAAGCTTGCGCTTCTGGATTAACAGCACTGGGTGCCAGTGGTTTCTCACCATTGTGAAAATCAGGATGAGACATTCTTCCCACATGCCATAATTGAATGAAAATCTTTCCGCCTTTATCATGAACGGACTTCACGACTTTTTTCCATCCTTCAACTTGCGCTTTGTTATGTATACCCGCCGTATATATATATCCTACGGCCTCTTCAGATACTTGAGAGCCTTCAGTAATAATTAGTCCAGCACCAGCGCGCTGTGTATAATATTCCACATGCATATCTGTGGGTGCTGTATCGTCATTTACGGCTCTACTTCTTGTCATGGGGGCCATTATAACTCTATTCTTTAATAGTAAGTCTCCCATTGTATATGATTGCAATAATGCTTGATCAGTCTGCATAGTTTTCTTTTTTTTTATTTGAAGTAAATGTAATTATACGAATACCCAATATGTGTATACGCTAATAGATATAATCGTTGTTGAAATAGCCATTCCCTATTTCTGGAAAGCTTAACAAAAAAGGGTGTTAATGAAGGTTTATGGGATGCTGAAAATAAAATTCCCAAAGTTTAAGGCTTTGGGAATGTGTTTATGCTTTTTAAAAAAATAACCGCTACATATTGAGCGTACTCTTAATTACCAATGCGTAAAGAATATGAGATTAATCATCAATATTTTCACGCATTTCTTTCTGTCGCATGGGCATTTGATCTATAGATTCAAAGACAGTCCGTGGTTCTACTGGAAACTCCTTTTTCAGTTTAGTAGCCCCATCTTTACCTATCAGTGCCAAGCCATTGAAATTGCCCGGTAAACCGTATTTTTTACGAAGTGCGGCAACATCATAATTGCTTACCACATTTAAGTCTTTGTCATAAATACGCCCTTTGACCAGTGTAAATAAAATAAGATTACGATCATCAAGCTTTTTTGGATAGTCAAGGAAATTTTTGTATTGCGCAACAAAGTTTTCTTCTTTTAAGCTGCTCGCTGAAAAGAGCAAAACCCGGTTGCGCCATTTATATTTAGAAAGATCCTGCTGGGCAGATGCATGCATTGCAAAAAGGAATAAGGCCAAAGTTGAAACGGTTCTCATTAATGGTTTGTATTTTCTTTTAAGAGCTCAGGAAATTTTGCTTTGAACTTATTTAAGCGAGGTATTGAAACACTTCGAATATAAGGCTCATTTTTGTGATTTCGCTCGTAATCTTGATGATAATCCTCGGCATCCCAAAACTTCTGAAATGGAAGTACCTCTGTAACTATTTTACCGTCGTAGGTGCTTTTATTAAGACGATCAATGGTGCTTTCTATAATGTTTTTTTGTTGGTCATTCTGATAGAAGGCGATAGAACGGTATTGTTTTCCACGGTCTGGGCCCTGACGATTTTTTGTCGTGGGATCCTGAGAGCCAAAAAATACGTTCACCAGTGTTTCATAACTTACCACTTTAGGATCGTAGATGACCTTTACAGCTTCAGCATGCTCTGTGGATCCTGCACTTACCTGCTTATAAGTAGGGTTGCTTTCTGTTCCTCCACTATATCCACTTACTGCTTCCTCAACACCTTTTACGCTTTCAAAGACCGCTTCAACACACCAGAAACAACCACTTGCAAAATAGGCGTGCTCCATACCATCCTGAGCGGGAATCTGTATGGGATCTTTCATGGCGATCTCACTATCCACAGCATTATTCTGGGTAGGATTTTTACAAGCAATGCTTATAAAAAATAGGGCTAAGAGACTAAGGTACAATTTCATATTGAATCTTTTTTAGTAGGCAAATTTAAACGTAACCAAAAGTTTTGTCGCTAAAGCGATGTTAAACTAACGGTTTGATACATTAAAAAACGCCGGCTATATATAGCCGGCGTTTTTAAAATCGTTGCTAAAAGGTAGATTTACATCTTACCGAAAATAGCATCCATCTTTTCCTGTTCTTCTTTAGCAAGCTCCTCATCAACTAAGATACGGCCACTGTGCTCATCAGTAATTATTTTTTTACGGCCGGCTATTTCCATTTGTACCTGTGGTGGTATGGTAAAGAAAGAACCTCCTGAAGCACCGCGTTCTATAGCAACAACGGCAAGGCCATTACGTACGTTGTTACGGATACGGTTATAGGCTTTTACAAGACGCGGCTCAATCTGCTCTTCATAACCCTCACTTTTCTTTAAAAGTTCCTCTTCCTCTTTTTGGGTTTCGGAAAGAATATCATCAAGCTCATTCTTTTTGTGCTTTAGATGGGACTCCCGTTCTGTAATACGCTCCTTGGTTGTGGCAATAACTTCTTTTTTCTGTTCTATCTGAGCGCGGTATTCTTTTATATTTTTATCAGCTAGCTGTATTTCAAGTTCTTGAAATTCAACCTCTTTGCTCAGGGAGTTGAATTCCCTGTTGTTTCTTACGTTTTTCTGTTGCTCTGTATATTTTTTGATCGCTGCTTTAGAATCCTCTATCTGTATTTTCTTTGCTTTGATCTGGTCATCTATAAGGCCTAGTTCACCATCCAGTTTTTCCTGGCGCTTGGTCAATCCTGCGACTTCATCCTCAAGATCCTCAACTTCAAGGGGTAACTCACCGCGCATGTTCCTTATGGTATCAACGCGTGAATGTATTAACTGTAAATCATACAGCGCCCTTAGTTTTTCTTCTACGCTCGCTTCTGTTTTCTTCTTGGCCATATTATAAATACTTAATGGGATTGGTGTCTTCGTCCGATAAAATGACTGCAAAACTACTAAATTTTTCCTTAAGAAAATCAGTAAGTAAATTTTTTGTGAACTGTTCACTTTCATAGTGCCCTACATCCACGAGAAGTATCTTTCCTTCAGCCTGATAAAACTGATGGTATTTAAGATCAGCGGTGATCAGCGCATCTGCTCCGGCCTTTATTGCCGCATTGATAGCAAAAGAACCGCTACCTCCCAGTACCGCTATTTTGTTGATAGGTTCTTCACGCAATGCAGAGTGTCGTACGCCCTGTGCATTAAACGCTTTCTGTACAAGTCTTAGAAAAGCCATTTCATCTATAGGTTCCTGTAAAAAACCGGTCATTCCCATTCCCATGGTCTGGTTTTCGTTCTCTAAAGTAATCGTTTCATACGCCACTTCCTCGTAAGAATGCGCCCGGAACAAAGCCTTAAGTATCAATTTTTCCCTGTGTGCTTCGTAAGTCATGTTCAACTGCACTTCCTTTTCCACCTGGATTATTCCTTTTTCCCCTACGGTAGGATTGCTGAGTTCATTCCCTTTGAAACTACCATGGCCTTTTGTGGAAAAACTGCAATGGTCGTAGTTTCCTATATTTCCGGCGCCAGCCGCAAACAAGGCGTCACGTACTCCAAGAACTTCATTCTTGGGAACGTAGGTGGTGAGTTTCTTTATAACGTTTTTCTTCGGAAGCAATATTTCACGATCCTGGAGCTGCAACGCATCACACATCCCTTTATTCACTCCTTGCGGGGAATTGTCAAAGGCGGTGTGGATTGCAAAAATGGCAATATCATTTTTGATTGCCCGCATGACAACACGTTCTACATAGCTTTTGCCCGTCATGTTTTTTAAACCGGAAAAAATAATAGGATGAAAGCTGATGATAAGGTTACATCTTTTTGTAATCGCTTCTTCTACAGTGGTTTCTAGAGTGTCTAGCGTTACCAGCACACCGCTAACTTCCATAAGTGGATCACCTACGAGGAGGCCTACATTATCAAAATCTTCGGCATAGGCCAATGGGGCAATTTCTTCAAAACTATCGGTGATTTCCTGAACTGTCATACAAATGTTTTAAGAGAAGTAAAGATAAAATTATACCTTCGTTTCCTGTGAAGAATCTACGTAAATTACTTTTTCCTTTTTCTCTTGGGTATAAGGGTATTATGGCATTGCGCAACCACGCGTACGATCAACAGTGGTTTGCGTCTAAACGTTTTAAACTTCCTATAATTGGAGTGGGTAACCTAAGTACCGGTGGAACCGGCAAATCACCCATGACAGAATATATCGTAAGGCTTTTGAATGATCAATACAGAGTAGCCACGCTAAGCCGCGGTTATGGCAGGGAAACTTCAGGATACCGCAAAGTTCAGGTCTCAAGCCTTGCGAAAGAGGTAGGGGATGAGCCTTTACAATTTAAGCAGAAGTTCCCTGAATTATCGGTTACCGTAGACGAAAACCGCATTCGCGGAATACAAAAAATCCGAGAAGATGAAAATACCGCTGATGTTATCGTTCTTGATGATATTTACCAACACCGTAAAGTGCATCCCGGATTTTTAATATTGCTCACCAGTTACGATGCTCCATTTTATGAAGATCTGGTGCTGCCGGCAGGAAACTTACGTGAGTCAAGGCGTGGTGCGCAGCGCGCAGATGTGGTGGTGATAACTAAATGCCCTCCTGATTTAGATGTCAATACCCAAAAAATAAGTGCTCAAAAGGTAAAAAAATATACTGATTCGCCTGTTTATTTTTCAAGTATAACTTACGACGACGTGGCACGCGGAGTTGAAGATAAGGTGTTGTCCGAGTTTAAAAAGAGTTCGTTTACCTTAGTTACCGGTATTGCAAAACCGCAGCCATTTATGGAGTATCTATTGACGAAAGGACTCCATTTTGAGGAAAAACACTTTGCAGATCATCATAATTTTACGGAAAAGGAACTTGCCACCCTTGATGAAATTCCCGTAATACTTACCACGGAAAAAGATTATGTACGCTTAAAGCCATATCTAAAAAAAACGAAGCTTTTTTACCTGCCTATTCGGTTTTCTTTTTTGAATGGAGAACGTGCGTTTAACGATCTAATCAAGAACTATATGAAAAACGATAGAAATTAAAGATCCTAAGATACAATATCTTCATCCTTTAGGCATTTATAAATTTTCGAGAAGAATTCTTCTACTTTATAAGGTTTAGGAATAATATCCGTAAAGCCTGCTAAATAGAAATCATCTATATTTTCATCAATGGTTACCGCCGTAAGTGCAAGTATTGGAACACCTTCGTTGAATTGACGCACCCTTTTAGTAGCTTCTGTGCCGCTTATACCGGGCATGTGAATATCCATAAGGACGACGTCAAAATTCTCAAACCGAATTTTTTCGATCGCGATTTCACCATTATCTGCAACATCACAATCCATACCGTTTTTTTCCAGTATTTTACGCGTTATCATTTGGTTGATTTTATTGTCTTCAACCACCAGAATGCGGCGTCCTTTAAGGGAATCGTAGTCTATGTCATAGACTTTTTCTTTATGTTCATCTAGGTCTTTCTGTTTCACAACATTATATTTTAAATCAAAGAAAAATTTAGAGCCCTTACCAAGAGTACTTTCAAGATCTATAGTGCTATTCTGTAAATCAAGAAGTCTGCGTACTATAGAAAGACCCAAACCTGTACCGCCAAATTTCCTGTTGATCTGTACAGAGCCTTGTGTAAAATTCTGAAAAATGTTTTTCTGTTTCTTTTTGCTGATGCCCTCTCCTGTATCTTCTACTTCAAAGTGAAGGTAAATTTGATTGTCAGTCTCACTTTTTTGATTAATCCTGACGTTAATATCGCCGTCTCTAGTGAATTTATTGGCATTGCCTATTAAATTTATAAGAATTTGAGAAATCATCAAAGGATCACCCATCAATTGCTCAGGTATATCCTGGTCATAGCTGAGTTTCAGCTTATTTCCTCGTTCTTCGGCAGAGCGGGAAAGGGCAAAAATCACATCATCAACCCGTTTTTTTAGATTGAACGTTGTATATTCAACTTCAACTTTATTTGCTTCTAACTTGTTGAGATCTAAGATGTTATTGATGAGGGAAAGTAAATACTCACCAGAGAATTTAAGGGAATCCAGGTGCTTTTTCTGCTCATCCGTTGGGCTTTCTTCCATTAATAAATGCGTGAGACCCGTGACCGCATACATAGGCGTGCGTAATTCATGTGTTATGGTAGATAAAAACTGCGCCTTAATCATTGAGGCTTTTTCTGCGTTTTCTTTTGCAACGAGCAATTGTGCATTTTTGTTCTGTAGCAGTTCGTTTGCCTTCGCGCGAAGGTTATTGTTTTTATATAAAGAAAGTGCAAGAAGGCAGAGCATTGTAAATAGTGCAATCACAAGAACAGTGGTTATTTTACTGGCCTGTATCCTTCGCTGTGCCTGAAATCCATTAGGATCAAGCTCTGTTAACATTTGGCTGTCTGCAATCATGTTGCTGATGCCAGGATTCTTTTTCTTTAAAAAGGATTGTTTTGCGTAAAATTCGTGTAAAAGACTATAGGCTTTTTCAAAATTTCCCTGGCTTTTGGCAAGGTTGCTAAGGAAAAAAAGACTTTCAAGTTCGATTTGCGAGAAACTATTGTTCTGACTTAAAATTAGGGATTGGGTTCCATAATTTTCGGCTTTGACGTTATTTTTTAGAACCTCTTGTGCTTTAGCACTTTCTAAAAGGGTTTTTGCTTTTAAATAGTCAGAACCGTCATTGTTAGAAAAAAAACTTTGTGCGCTTTGAAGTTTTAAAACTGCGGCATTTGGCTTATTTTTTTTGAGAAACAAAGTACCTTGTACGAGATAAACTTGTGCTAGATGTACATCATCCTGAGTAATTAAAAAAATGGTTTCGGCTTCGGTTAAGTAGCGCTGTGCCGCAGCATAGTCGCCAGCCTGAAGGTTGATTGTAGCGTACGTGAGGTAGCTTTTGCCTAATTCATCTTTATTTTTCAATTCACGCTGTAACTGTATGGCTTGTACACATTCTGCACTTGCATTTTCGAGATTGTTCAGCATTAGATAAACAGAAGCAAGCATGCTGGTAGTTTGTGCAAGTTTTTCTCTAGCATTTATACTGCGAGAAAGCTCTTTGCCTTCTTTAAGATTCTTTAAGGTAACATCATAGTCCTTTTGTTGAACACTGTCAAAGGCTTCTATGTACAGGGAATCTATTTTGTCTTCTATTATGCGGGTTTCGGTACTGGTGCGTTGACCAATTGCTAGCTGGTAGCACATGAGCAGCGTAAAAAGTAGTATTCTACTTATTAAAGGCATTGGTAAGAGATTATTTTGGCTTAAATATACCTACTTTAATCCAATTGCTCAGTGAAGTTTTTGATTAAGTTTCCTACATACCAGAATCGTTAAGTCTATAAGGCGCGATGCGTATCCCGTCTCATTATCATACCAGCCAATTAATTTTACCATATTACCAATAACAGAGGTCATTTCGGCATCAAGAATGCAAGAGTGTGTGTTCCCTATAATATCTACCGAAACCAATGGTACGGTGCTGTATTCCATAATATGATGAAGTTCTTTTGAAGCAGCGCGTTTAAATGCTTCATTTATACTTTCTATGTCAGTTTCCTTCTGTACGTTTATCGTTATATCAGTCAGGGAACCGTTTGCCACGGGAACGCGTATGCCGCAACCCCCTATTAAATTGTCTAATTCAGGAAAAATCTTTGTAAGTGCTTTTGCCGCTCCCGTAGTGGTGGGGACGATTGATTGACCCGCTGCTCTTGCACGTCGCAAGTCCCGGTGCGGCTGGTCATGTAGGCTTTGATCTGTAGTATAAGAATGGACAGTACTTATATAGGCTTGTTTGATTCCACAGAGATCATTGACCACTTTGATCATAGGTGCCGCGTTGTTTGTAGTGCAACTTGCGTTGGAAATTATAAGATCCTGTGGATTTAAAATATGTTCGTTGACACCTAATACAACGGTTTTAATGCGATCATCCTGGGGCGGGACACTCAAAATAACCTTTGGCGCGCCGGCTTTGAGGTGTCCTTCAAGCTTTTCGTAGGTTTTAAACTTGCCGCTACTCTCTATAACGAGATCCACCTTATAATCTTTCCACGGAATAGCTGACGGACTTTTAAATGAAAAAAAAGGTACTTTAATGGAGTCTACCTGAATAAAAGAAACGTTGTCTTGCTCGGTAGCTACAATCTGCCCATTAAACGTGCCGTGTATACTGTCGTATTTAAGCAGATGCGCCATTGTCACTACCGGGGCAATATCATTAATAGCGACAACCTCAATATCTGGGTGGTTGTGAAGTAGTCTAAAAAGTCTTCTGCCTATACGGCCAAAACCATTAATTCCCAGTCTTATTCTGGTCATTGCAATTGCTTTATTTAATACTGGTTATGGCTGATGTCAATTGTATTGATCTTTTTTAGCGGTTCCAATCTATAATTTATAAAATGCTAGCGGGTCTAAATTAGAATTATTAGGTTAAAATGGACTTATAAAAGGTGTTTTTGCGCTTTGTAAGAAGAGCGTACCAATGCGCCACTTTCCACATGACGAAAACCCATTTCAAGACCCAGTGTCTCATATTTTTTAAACTGGTCTGGGGTGATGAATTGTTTGACGGGCAGATGTTTTTTTGAAGGTTGCAGGTATTGGCCTATGGTCACAATATCAACATTTGCTTCGCGCAAGTCCCGCATGGTCTGCAATACTTCCTCTTCGTGTTCACCAAGTCCAAGCATAATACCAGATTTTGTTCGGTTTATGCCATTATCCTTAAGGTATTTGAGCACGCCAAGGCTGCGTTCATATTGCGCTTGTATACGTACCTCGCGGGTAAGTCGCTTTACGGTTTCCATATTGTGGGATACCACTTCTGGGGCAACTTCTATAATACGGTCAATATTGCGCTCGTTTCCTTGAAAATCTGGTATCAAAGTTTCAAGCGTGGTGTCAGGATTCATGCGGCGTATTGCCTTTACCGTCTCGGCCCACATAATAGATCCCATATCCTTAAGGTCATCACGGTCTACCGAAGTAATTACCGCATGTTTGATCTGCATAAGTTTTATGGAACGCCCTACTTTTTCTGGTTCTTCCCAGTCCACTGTATCTGGCCTGCCGGTCATTACCCCACAAAAACCACAGGAACGGGTACAGGTATTGCCCAGTATCATAAAAGTGGCTGTACCCTCGCTCCAGCATTCACCCATATTGGGGCAGCTACCAGAAGTACAAATGGTATGTAGATCGTATTTGTCAACCAGACTCCTAAGTTCAGTGTATTTTTTGCCGGTGGGCAGTTTAACACGAAGCCATTTTGGTTTTGGCTGGCGTACGGGTGCTTCTAAAACTTCGGTATTCATTATCAGGCAATTTTAGAATGTAAAGATACAAATTGTAGGCCAAATATAACCTCATATGCGTATGACGTAAATCAGGTTCGATTTTCTTGAAAAATTCGCCTTAATTGAGGGTTTTCGATCTATTTTAAGCGTGGTTTTGGTGGTTTATACGGGTTTTTGAGCGCTACTTTTTTCACATCGATACATTTGCAGATTATCACTAAAAAAGATTGTTTAAATTGTAGCATACTTTTTGTTACTTCTACTTAAAAAAATATGCGGTACATTCTTTTACTATTATTTAGCTTAGGTATAGGCCAGGCTTCCGTAGCTCAGGCTTTAAAACTTACTAAAGGTGTTGTCAATGAAAATATATCTATCAATGATAGCATAAAGGAAACTTTTGCGCTTTATGTCCCTAAAGATTTTGACCCCAATACCAACTATAAAACACTTTTTCTATTAGATCCAGACGGTAATGGCGCGCGTGCAAGCAAGCTTTTTATTTCAGATATGGCAGGCGATGATTTTATTATTGCCTCAAATGAATGGAAACTGGGCGAAGACCTGGAACTAAATGTTGCGAATGCCGCTGCAATGGTGCAACGTGTGGCATCAAATATACGTATGAATTCTAGCCATATTTATGCAGCCGGTCTCAAGCAGGGCGCAACAACCGCCAGTGCGCTTAGTTATGTTCTTAGTGGTTTTGCGGGAATTCTTGCCATTGACGATATATTTTATAGAAACGAACTGAGAAAGGGGCCGGAGCAACCTATATTCATGGGTCTAGTGGGAGATGCGTCAGCAAATTACTATAAAATGTATGGTATTTTTGACGCTTTGAAAGCTAAGAACAAAGCAAATAGTTTGTTTGAGTATGAAGGGGAAGGGGAATGGCCACAGTCCAGTTATCTCTCGGCAATGTTCGGTACGTTGTATTTCCGCGCAGCGGAAAGAGCTGGTGAAGAGCTGAATGATACGCTGGTAAGACGTCATTTTGTTCGGGATTCTATAACTGCAGAGATGCTCGCCCGCAAACAGGAATTTTTAGTAGCCTACGATTTTATAGATGCGCTAAAAGATAAATACCGGGGCAAAATCAAATTGAAACCCCTGCGCCAGCAAATTAGGAAAGTACGCGGGGAACGCGGATATGCAGCGGCAAGAAGAAGGGAGAACAGGAATAGTGAAGACGAACTTTTTCTCAAAGAAGATCTCAATTATTTTCTGGAACAGGATATTGCGACAGCGAGTTTTGAGAATCTGGGCTATTGGGATGAGCGCATACAGGAGTTGGATACTGCTGCCGGAAACACAGCAAAACCTTATGAGCAAAAAGTGGCCAGGCGTATGTTAGGACTTTTGGACAGTTCGCTCGAAGCCTACGATGCCGCATTTGCATCTGGTGCGTTCAATTTAGAACAGGTTATATTTTACAATGTGCTCAAAACTGTGATTGATCGCAAGGATTATGAAGCTTACAAAAAGGTCATAAGCCTTACGGCAAAAGATAATGACGATAAAACCGCCTATTTTTACTTGGATAAAATGCTGAAAAATGGCTATAAAGATTATGAAGCTTTATACGAAATCCCTGATACGGAAGTGCTCCATATTTCGGAAGAATTCAATAAAATCGTCGAAGAATACTTCGGAAAGTCTAAATTTTGATTAAAAGCCATTAGAAATGGTCATTTGTGGCCTGTTTAATGACGCTGAGGTTTTCTCTAGTTTCTTCAGTTCTTCTTTTTTTATTTATAGTGTATTTAAAATTGATTCTTTGTTTAGTCGTTTCCGTACATAAAGCAGGAGTGTAAGGGCAAGCATAGATACGCCAAACATTATAAGCCAGGTGCTGTTGTATCCCAGCGCGGCAACCAGTTGCATTCCTGCGTTGTGGCCAAAAATATGCGCCAGCGAAAAGGACATGCTATAAAGCCCCATGTACGCGCCCTGACGGCCCAACTTAGAACGCCGCAACGCAAAAGCGTTTCCAAAAGGAAAAGCGATCATCTCACCCAGCGTGGCAAATGCCATTCCCACAATTAAAATTCCGCCCCAATTTGTAAATACATAGAGTGGGAAACTAAGGGCTAGAAAGATTATTCCCATGACCACATTGCCCGCTTGCGACCATTTTCTGGACTCCATAAAAGTGATCAGCGGCATCTCGAGTAAAAAAATCAGAAAACCATTAAAGCCAAGAAGCAGACCTATTTCCTGTTCTTTCAAACCATAAATGTCTTTGTAATACAGAGGCATCGTTGAAAAGTACTGCACAAAAACGAACCCAAATAGCGCCAGCGCAATTAAAAACAGAACGTAAGTATTGTCCTTATGCGGTGGCAACGGATTATTTAGCAGTTTTTCCACATCTGTAATTCTGGCTTTTTTAGGGTTCAGTGTTTTTATAAGCACCAGCGCAGCGCCCAGACAGGTGAGGGCATCTACCCAGAAAAGGCCATAATATCCCAATCCCGCAATTATGAGTCCGCCGAGTGCGGGACCAGCAGAAAAACCAAGGTTGATCGCCAGCCGAATAAGGGTGAGCGAACGTGTTTTGTTTTCGGGTTTGCTGTAGGCGCTCAGGGCGACAAAAAACGCAGGTCTGGAACTGTCTGCAATGGCAATAAGACAGAAAAAACCAATGCAAATACCTGCAAAACTTTCAATATACTGCAAACTCAAAAAACCAATGGCCGTGCCCACCAGGCTGTATAAAATAACCTTGTAATACCCTATGAGGTCAGAAAGTTTTCCTCCCAGCCATGAACCAAAAAAGGAACCCAGCCCAAAGCAGGTCATGATCCAACCAACTTGTTCTAAGCTAAAAAATAAATCTTCGGTTAGATAAAGGGAAAGAAAGGGAATGACCATCGCACCGGCCCTGTTGACGAGAGTGATAAGCGCCAGCCACCATACTTCCGCGGAAAGACCTTTAAAACTTTTTGTATAGGCGGCAACAAATCGTGACATTAGGGTGATTTTCAGTTAAAAGCCCGAAAATATGGCGTTATTGGAGTGGTTTATAGGGGTAAAATAACCGTTTTTAGAGCTAAAAACGTGAATTACCGGTTAAATTTTAAGAGGGATTTTTCAGTATTTAGTTACTGGAAATTGAATATAAATTTTAAAGATACCTTGAAATTGCCATTCCGGCGAAAACCGCTGCAAAACCCACTATCAGACTGGTAAAAGTGTATAGGAGAAAATTTGTAAAATCCCCTGTTCTCAACAGTACATGATTTTCATAAGCGAAAGTGGAAAATGTTGTAAAACCGCCACAAAATCCAGTCGCAAAGAGAAGAACCATACTGGAGTTGAGGTTATTGTTTTTAGCGGCCCATCCCAGTATAAAACCTATGAGCAGACTGCCAAGAATATTTGCCATAAACGTACCATAGGGAATACCTGTTTTCGGGCTGTTGAGCCATTTGCCTACCATAAAACGTAAAATGCTCCCCAGGCCGCCCCCTAAAAATACGAGCAACAGCTGTTTCATTGCATTTGCATTTCGATTCCGGAAGTTTCCACCCCTTCTTCCTGGGATTTTATAGGAATGTAGATCTCTGTGAGCCAGTCGGCTGGATTGGGAACATTCTCCCGGTCATTGACGTAAATGGCAAAAAAATTACTGTCATCTGCTCTCTCATAACCGTTTTTAGTAAGATAGGTCATGCTTTCTTCAATAGCCTCATTCAGGTTTTTATAATTTCCTTTTAAAGTGGATTTTATAACGGTCTGCGCAGGCATAAAACCACAAAGGACACTACTGTCATCTGGTACGATCACGCGTGTGGTAGTGGGCATTGCGGCAGAGATTATTGCCGTATTTCCAGTTTTATCATATGAATTGTAAATCGTCATGGGACTACCGGCCCGTGTGATAGTGTTTTGTTCCATATAACTGGCAACGGTAGGAAGTAATTTTGTTATTTTCTGCGGAATAGCATCCAGACTGGTTGCCGTGGTTCTGTACATATAATAGCCGCCGCCATACTGGGTAACGCCGTCTACATTAATGGTATAAACTTCAAGTTCCTTTTCTACATTTTTCCGAAGATCGGTGAGGCCATCAGTTATCATTTTGCGCATATCTGTATCAAAATCCACGTTGAATATGCTAAAATATGCTTTGTCTACAAGTGAATGTTCACCCTGCATTCCCCAGGTCACTTCCGTCCCTTTATCATTCTTCTCAAAACGCCAGTATACATCTGCTTCACGCTGGCTGGCTGCGGTCTCAAAATTGATCGTCTGTTTTATGGATTGATTCGGTATCACTTCAACGGTTTTTAGGGAACCGTCCCATTCTTTGCCGTTCCAGCTGTATCCTGCACCTTCGCCACTTGTTTTTTCAGGATAGTTAAAGATCATCGTGCTGTCTTCTTTTTTCCATGGACCCCAGTTTTCCCAGCTTTTATAATCATTCACCTTTTTAAAAACAACGGGTACAGGTGCTTCTATAAGTTCGCTTTTTTCAATCTGGAAGCTTCCATCTTTTGTCGCAAAATAGAGCGCCCCACCTATAAAAACGAGGAGCAGAAGAAAGAACAGGTATTTTATTATTTTCATGGGGACGGGTTATGATGCTAATATAAGGGATTTGAAACGTATACTACCTGTTTCTTTGATAGATGTCATAATAGGTAGTAGAAAATCATTATTTGTTCATCACGATTTTAATGATAAACAACAGGCCAACAAATGCCAAGAAGCAGACCAGGATCCATAAGCTTCCCTTGTAATGCTTCTGATGCAAACGCCTATCCCCTTTATAGCTGTAAATAAGTAGGATGACAAACGCGATGATAAAGAAAATCGCAAAAGTCCATTGACCGGTGGTAAACATTTCTTTTGATTTTTGGCAAATTTACGCTTTAAAGCATAAATACGAGAAAAAGCCAGGTTTCTTCTGTTATGCCATTTTTCAATTCTGTTTTATTTGGGTTTTTCAAAAAAAATATCCGCTGAAGTGTAGCGCTAAAAAATCAAATGCTTTTAAACCTCGAGTTTTCTATTTACTACCGAAAAAAATCAGAATTAACAGTATATAAAAAATGAAAAAAGCGGCTAAAAAGTCAGATTTATTGACTTTTTAGCCGCTTTTTTTAGTCTTAAGGAATGCGAAATGGATTAAAAACTATTTTCCTATTTCACTTCATAGCGCCATCCAAAAGGATCTTCGGCAAGATTTGCCTGTATTTCCTTCAAGTCTTTTTTGAGTCTGGAAGCGTACGAATCTTCCAGTTTTGGAAGTTCAAAATCATCCTCTTTATAGCCAAAACCAGCGATTGGGTTAATGGTTGCCGCTGTCCCAGCGCCAAAAATCTCTTTTAAATCGCCACTGCGTGCGGCTTTTAGGATTTCGGCAACAGATACCGGGCGAACCTCTACCTTGATGCCTTTGCTTTCTGCAAGTTCAATGATGCTCTTACGGGTTACACCATCCAGGATACGGTCACTTGTAGGCGCGGTGATCAACGTATCGCCCACACGGAAAAACACATTCATCGTACCCGCTTCCTCCAAGTATTCATGCGATTTTGCATCGGTCCAGATTACTTGTTGGTAACCTTTTTTCTTGGCCAGCTCGGTAGGGTAAAACTGTGCGGCATAATTCCCGGCAGCTTTGGCAAAACCTACCCCACCATCAGCAGAGCGGCTATAAGTGTCTGCAAACACAACCCGTACCTCACCAGAATAATAGGCCTGTGCGGGAGCGCAGATAATCATAAAGCGATAAGAATTAGAAGGAGAAGCCGAAACCCCATTTTCTGTGGCAATCACAAAGGGTCTAAGGTATAGGGAGTTTTCAATCCCGGTCTTGATCCAGTCTTTTTCAAGTTTTAGGAGTTCGCTGATGCCTTCAAAGAAAAACTCTTCAGGGAACGCGGGCATTGCCAGACGTTCTGAAGATTTATTGATACGTTCAAAGTTTTGGTCTGGCCTAAACATCCAGATTTTTCCATCTTCGTCCTTGTAAGCTTTCATGCCTTCAAACACGGCCTGGCCGTAATGAAAAACCTTAGCGGATGGATCAAATTCCATTGGGCCATAAGGCACGATTTCAGGAGTTTGCCACTCACCATCTTTATAGTCACAAATAAACATGTGGTCAGAAAAAACAGTACCAAAAGCGAGGTTGTCAAAATCAACCTGGTCTATTTTGGATTTTTTTGTTCGGGTAATCGATATGGTTTCAGTCATGATAGCATCTTTTATAGTCTGTAAATTTATCATTTTCTCCAAGCATCTATACTTATGAATTGATTAAATTTAAACCCTGGATCATATTTAAAAACTTCTGACCATGAAAAGAACAATCATTATACTTGCTTTTGCTGCACTTTTTATAAACTGTAAGGAAAAGGAGCAACAGATAAAAACGCCACGGGACATTGATCTTGCTGCGGTTGAAGATGAGGAGTTATATGGGGAAAATTTTAATAATGTAAAGACATTGAGTCCAGATCAGGTAGGGGATATCTATAACAATCTCAAACCTGGTGATACGGTAAACGTCACTTTTAAAGCTCCCGTACAGGCTGTCTGCAAAGAGAAAGGTTGCTGGATGCAGGTGGATGTGGGCACTGGCGAACCAGTAATGGTGCGCTTCAAGGATTATGGATTTTTTGTGCCAAAAAATATAGAAAACAAAGAAGTAACCGTTCATGGTAAAGCTTTTCTTGCCGAAGTAGGGGTGGAGGAGCAACGGCATTTAGCCGAAGATGCGGGTAAAAACCAGGCTGCGGTAGAAGCCATTACACAACCACAGCGCAGCATGGGTTTCACTGCAGACGGGGTTAAAATAGGCGAATGAAGCGTAAAATCGTAGCTACGGGAGACGGCTCTACCACTATTCAACTGGTAGGCTGGGAAGAGCAATACCATTCCATGCATGGCGCCATACAGGAATCCCGCCATGTATTTTTAAAAACCGGCCTTGAGCATTGGCGCGCGCTTCATCCTGAGCAGGATGAGGTGCATGTTTTAGAAATCGGTTTTGGAACCGGCCTAAATGCGCTGCTCACGGCTGTCCATCTTTCCGAAGTCCCCATGAAAGTTTATTATGAAGGTGTGGAAGCCTACCCAGTGGCCGCAGATGAAGTTGCCCAATTAAACTATGTCGATCAACTGAAACGTACTGATTTTCAATCTTTTTTTAAAGAAATGCACGATGCTCCCTGGGATGAAGAAACAGCATTAAAAACAGATTTCTACCTTAAAAAGCGTCTCGAGCGTTTTGAAGAACTTACGGATAACGCTATTCATGATCTTGTATATTTTGATGCCTTTGGGGCGCAGGTTCAACCTGAACTCTGGGATGCGGTAATTTTTAAAAAGATGTTCGAAGCCCTCAGGAAGGAAGGGGTTCTTGTAACCTATGCCGCAAAGGGCAGCGTGAGAAGGGCAATGCAGGAAGTTGGTTTTGTCGTATCCCGCCTGCCCGGTCCCCCGGGAAAACGTGAAATGTTGCGCGCTGTCAAGCCGTAAAAGACCAGATTTAAAACTGCAAACCATACTTTTGACAGTAGAAAGCAATTAATTCTCTAAAATTTCTTCACAACGTTGAAACTTCAAACGAATACCCCGTTAAAGCCCTCGCAAAATCTGATGGACTATAATTCCAAGGTTTTAATGATAGGCTCTTGTTTTGTGGAAAACATCGGGGGGAAGTTGGATTATTTTAAATTCCAGACGGTAATCAACCCTTTGGGGATTTTGTTCCAGCCTGCTGCGATTGCTGTTTTTCTGGAACGGGTACTTCAGCAGAGGCTTTTTACCAAAGCAGATCTTATTTTTCACAACGAGCGCTGGCACTGTCTTGAAGCGCATTCCATAAAAAGTGGAAAGGATCCCGGGAAAGTCCTCAATGATCTCAATACTTCCCTTCAGACTACGCTGGATTTTTTAAAAAACACCACGCACGTGATTATAACCCTGGGAACTGCATGGGGATATAACTATAAAAAAACCGGCGAAGCCGTGGCAAATTGCCATAAAATCCCACAACGGGAATTTGATAAAAAATTGGTCAAAATCGACGATATTTCTACCGATTTATCATCCATTCTTGGCATTTTAGCAGCTATTAATCCACAAATTAAGACGGTTTTTACCGTTTCACCGGTTCGACACCTCAAAGACGGTTTTGTTGAAAACCAGCGCAGCAAAGCACATTTGATCGCTGCGGTTCATTCAATCGTAGCGCATTCTGCACAGGCCGAATATTTCCCTTCCTATGAACTTATGATGGACGAGCTGCGCGACTACCGTTTCTATGAGCGGGATATGGTACACCCCAGCGCCCTTGCAATAGATTATATTTGGGGTAAATTTGTGTCTGTTTATTTGACGCCACAAACTCAGAAAATGACGCTGAAAATCGATGAAGTGCAAAAAGGGCTGGCGCACCGTCCCTTTGATGCGGAATCTGATGCGCACCTTAAATTCCTTGAAAAGTTGGAAATAAACAAGGCTGCAATAGAAAAAGAACTGCCAAATATTCGGTTTTAGACGTTAAAAATGGCCGGAAAAAGACCGATTTTAGCTACATTTAAGTCATTTTTAAACGGAAGTTTTTTACAGATTTTCGTTATATAGTCGTTAGTTATGCGCAAAATTATCCTTGGTATTTTTATCGCTTTAATCGTCGTCTTTGCGGTTCGTTATTTTGCTGACAAAGAGGATACTGGAAAACTTACCGAATCTTCCGCACTTATTGAAAAGCAAATCAAAAATGTGGGTAAACTTGTAGTTACCGAGGGTAGTTTCTCGCAGGTGTTCACTTATGAGAATTCAAAGAAATTTTATCTTGATGTGTTTTCGGCAAGAAAAAAAGCGCTTATTATCGTAAATGCAAAAGTGGCCATCAGCTACGATCTGCGCAAGTTGAAAACCGAAATGGATGCCAATACAAAAACAATACGCATCACCTATATTCCAGAACCTGAAATAAATATTAATCCTGACATTGAGTATTATGATGTAAAACAGGATTATCTCAATAAGTTTGAAGCTAAGGATTACAACACGATAAAAAAACGTGTGGATCAACTGGTAAGGGAAAAGATCGATAAATCAAACCTTAAGAGAAATGCCGCAAACAGGCTTATTTCAGAGTTATCAAATATTTATCTTTTGACCAATTCCCTCGACTGGACGCTAATGTACAACGGCCAGGTCATCACGCAGGAAGAAGAATTAAAACAACTAGTACCCAACCAATATTAATAGTATATGATAGCTGATTTAAACACGAAATGTACCCTTTTAACCTTGAACCTAAAAAAACGAAATAGTATGATGAATTTGCGCGGTCTTTTATCGTGGTCATTGTTTATCGCGATTTTTTTTAGCCTTGGTTCGTGCAAAACCAATAACAACCCAACCAAAAACCAACCAATCATGTCTACTCAAGTACAAGTCCCCTTTTATGTGGGCACGTATACCAAAGGAAACAGTGAGGGTATTTATAAATATGAACTAAACCCTACCGGAAAATTAATGCGGGTAGGCCTGGTTGCAAAAACCGAAAACCCTTCTTTTTTAGGCTTCAATAAAGAACATACTGTATTACTTGCCGTAAATGAAAACGAGCAGGGTATGGTAAGGTCTTATGCCATTCAGCCTGATAGTTTAGAACAGTTGAGCGTTAGCAGTTCTGGCGGAAGCTATCCTTGTTTTGTGGCGACAAACGAAGAGGGTTTTGTGCTTACCGCGAATTATGGCAGCGGCAACGTAGGTTTGCTTGAATTGAATAACTCCGGAAAACTTTCTGATCTTCTGGATGTAGATCAACATGAAGGCAAGGGAACCACAGATCGCCAGGAAGGTCCGCACGCGCATTCTGCCTGGTTTGGAGAAGAAAATAAGGTGATTTCTGTAGATTTAGGGACCAATGATCTTTGGTTCTCCACATTGAATGAACAGGACAAAAAACTGGAACCCAATGATCCCAGAACTATCCAACTTATTCCTGGCTCAGGTCCTCGCCATCTTGCTTTTCATCCCAGTAAGGAATGGATTTTTGTGCTTAGCGAACTGAATAACAACGTTACCCGATTTGCTATGGAAAATGGCAATTATAAGGAAGCGGATCATGTGAGTATTTTAGATGAAAACTTCAAAGGCGAGAGCACGGGTGCAGATATTCATATCTCTAAAGATGGTCGTTTTGTCTATGCTTCTACCCGTGGAAGCGACACCATAGCTATTATTGAAATCAGTGAAGATGGTGCGATGACTGTCGTGGATCATGTTGCTACACGAGGGGAACATCCACGTAATTTTGGTTTGAGCCCCAGTGAGAATTTCCTTGTGGTAGCCAATAAAGATTCAAATAATTTGGTTTCTTTTAAACGTAATCCAGAAACAGGACTGCTAACCTATGTTTCGGAAATCAGTGCCCCAAATCCTGTTTGCGTGCTGTTTGAGTAAATGCTCAAAAATGAAAAAACAAAAAAAGTCGGGACTTTTGATATCGTTAAATAATCAAAGTTCCGACTTCTTTTATATAGACAGTTCCATTTAGTTTAGTTGTGGAAGTTCTCAATATTTATTCCTAAACCACCGTCATTTTAGATTCTATTAGGGCTATTCCATCAGTAATGAGTTCTGTAAGTGCGGTATTTTCTTTCATTTTCTGGTTTAGATAGTCTTTGATTTCTTCCGCAAAATCTGGATTCTCCCTTTCACTTGCGATTTCATACAATTCTATTGAAAGCAGCCAATCCCTGGGGTGTGCTTTCTGTAGGATTTCAAAAACAGCTTCCGGAGAGAATTTTACGGTGTTTCCATCCCTATAATCACGTACTGACTGGTATAATTCTTCCAGTTCCTGCCGCTCTGCGGAAGGTTTTGATTTTACCGTGCTACTTGAAACCTCATGGGTGATGCGGTCAAAAGAAGCATTGTCTGCTGGTCCCGTGAATGCGGAAACAATCTTTTTGCCCACCGCCATATCATACGCGCCCCATTCTGGTTTAAACAGTACACGTTCACCCAGGGTAACCGTACAATCCTCAAAATGGATCAGGATTATTTTTCCCTGTAGATTCCGGGTTCCGGTAATGATACGTCCTTCAAGCTTGATCCCCGCTTCAAATTCCAGTTGTACACGTTCACCCTCATAAATTTTATAGGCTTTTAGGTCTTTAGGGCTCATATCTTCAATAGCGAGATTGATGCCTTTAAGTTTGCCCAGCACCGTACCGTAACCATTTGCATGTTTTTTTGTGCTATGGCCCACGAGTTCTTTTTCCCTATAGGAAAGGGCGGTAGGACCTTCGGTTTGCAAATAGGCAACGCGGTCGCCCGTGACGATCATTTCACTAAAATGACCAGAAATCTGAAGTCCCGTGCTCAGTTCTATAGTTCCCAAACCTTTGGAATTAATAAGTTTCTGAAGACCTTCTGGCCCGCCAGTGCGCAGGGCCATGGTATCTGCAAACTCTTCTAAGACTTCGCTGAGGTAAGCAAAATCTGGCGTTACGTACAATTGGGGCTGTGGCTGGGTAATATCAAATTCTTTGCTTGCCGCTTCTATGGAGTAGGGCAGTTTTTCTACTTTGTCAGTCATGCACCATGCACTTTCCCCAATGGAGGAAAGCAGGCCGGCGCCATATATCTTAGGATTTTCAGTGCTTCCTATGAGTCCGTACTCAACGGTCCACCAGTGGAGGTTGCGTATACGTGCCATTTCACTGGGATCACCCATGGTTTCCTGAATATGCAGCAACCCGCTTTCGGCTTTTTCTATTTCTTCCTGCGGAATGCCCTCGGCTTCTTTCAAAATAGAAATCTTGCGTACGGCTTCGTATAAATCATAATCCCGCGCAGACGAAATTGCCTTGCTCCCTATCTCACCAAAACGGCGCAGATATTCTGCATATTCGGGATTTGCTATAATTGGGGCATGACCGGCGCCTTCATGAATAATATCTGGCGCAGGCGTATAGGCGATGTGCTCGAGCTGGCGAATATCTGAAGCGATGACCAGAATGTTATAGGCCTGAAATTCCATAAAGGCACTGGGCGGAATGAAACCATCTACGGCAACCGCTGCCCAACCTATTTCTTTAAGGATACGGTTCATGCCGTACATGTTCGGTATTTTTTCTATTGAAATACCCGTTTTCTGGAGTCCGTCGAGATAACTTTTATGCGCGACTTTACTTAGGTAATCTACGTTTTTACGCATCACATAGCGCCATACCGCCTGATTTATAGGCGTGTAATCCTCATAATTTTGCGGTTTTATAAATTGCTTGAGATGGACCGGAAGCGAATCCAGAAGCGGGTTACTTTTTATATCTTTATCTAGCATTTTCTCCATGTTGTAAATTTAATACCTCTACCGATCAAAAGATATAAAAAAATCGCACATTGTCAATAATCACCCTATTATTTTAAGAATAGTTAATTACTAATACAAAAATATGTCAGAAGCCCACGTAACCACCACAATTGAAAATGGAATTGCCACTATTGAATTTTTTACCCCAGAACACAACGCGCTTCCCAGTGAAATATTAAACCAATTGGAACATGAAATTATTTCTGCAGGTACAAAAGATAGTGTTCAGATTATTGTATTAAAAAGTGGTGGTGATCGCACATTTTGTGCCGGGGCCAGTTTTAAGGAACTTATTGCGATTGAAGATAAGAGTACAGGAAAAGCATTTTTTATGGGATTTGCCAAAGTTATCCTGGCGATGCGCAATTGTGGAAAGATCATCATTGCACGCGTACAGGGCAAAACCGTGGGTGGTGGCGTGGGACTGGCAGCAGCGGCAGACTATTGTTTTGCTACGCAACATGCGGCCATAAAGTTAAGTGAGATCAGTATAGGGATAGGTCCCTTTGTGATCGCGCCCGCGGTGGAACGTAAAATTGGAACTTCCGCTTTTAGCGAACTCACACTAAATGCCCACCACTTTTTTGAACCGCAATGGGCTAAGGACAAAGGGCTTTTTCATGAAATCTTTGATGAAACCCAAGCTATGGATCAGGCGATTGAAGAACTAGCTCAAAAGTTGGCTTCATACAATCCGGAAGCATTACAAGCGAGCAAGGAAATATTCTGGGAAAACACCGAAAATTGGTCAAAATTGCTCGAAAAAAGGGCAGAAATAAGTGGAAATCTGGTTCTTTCTGAGTTTACTAAAAAAGCTTTGGAACGGTTTAAGTAATTTTCTGAAAAAGCTATAAAGGGAGAAGTATTAATGAATAGGCAGACGCTATTAATAAAAAACATGCGAAGGTGTCATAGATTTTAATTATCATAAACATTTAAGCATAAGATTGTATTATCATAAATTTATATTTTATTAATCAAAGCTATACGTTATGTCACAAGATCATCCTGATAATCATAAAGTCTGGGAAGTAAACGAATCCAGTAAGTGTCCGTTTTTAGGTGGAGACCTCAATTATACTGCCGGTACCGGACAAAGCAACCGCGACTGGTGGCCCAATCAATTAAACATAAGCATCCTGCGCCAGAATTCAGAATTGAGTGATCCCATGGATACCGATTTTGACTATACCGAAGCCTTTAAAAGTCTAGATCTAAAAGCCGTAAAAGAGGATTTATACCAATTAATGACAGATTCTCAGGATTGGTGGCCGGCAGATTACGGGCATTACGGACCGTTTTTTATCCGTATGGCCTGGCATAGCGCCGGTACTTATAGAATAGGTGATGGTCGTGGTGGTGCCGGTGGAGGCCAGCAACGTTTCGCACCGCTTAACAGTTGGCCAGATAATGCGAACCTTGACAAGGCGCGTTTACTGCTCTGGCCCATTAAAAAGAAATACGGTAAAAAACTATCCTGGGCAGATTTACTTGTACTTGCCGGTAATTGCGCCCATGAATCCATGGGATTAAAAATGTTTGGCTATGCCGGCGGAAGAAAAGACGTGTGGCAACCCGAAGAAAGTGTTTACTGGGGAGCAGAAACGGAGTGGCTGGCAAATGATAAGCGCTACGAGGAAGGTAAATTGGAAAGTCCGTTGGGAGCGGCACATATGGGCTTGATCTATGTAAATCCAGAAGGGCATAACGGTAATCCAGATCCTGTGGAATCCGCACATTTTATAAGGGAAACCTTCGGCCGTATGGCCATGAACGATTATGAGACCGTAGCACTTATTGCCGGGGGTCACACCTTCGGTAAAACGCACGGCGCGGCAGATGCTGAAAAATATGTGGAGGCAGAACCTGCAGCAGCGGGAATTGAAGCCATGGGAACAGGCTGGAAAAACAACTTTGGATCCGGAAAAGGCGAGCACACCATTACCAGTGGGATAGAAGGCGCCTGGACCGATACGCCCACCCAGTGGAGCCACAAATATTTTGAAAATTTGTTCAATTTTGACTGGGAATGTGTCAAAGGTCCGGGCGGTGCCTACCAGTGGCAGCCTAAAGATGGTGGCGGCGCCGGTACGGTGCCTGATGCGCATAACCCAGATAAGAAACATGCTCCATTTATGTTAACGACAGACCTCTCGTTAAAAATGGATCCAGAATACGAGAAAATCTCCAGACATTTCCTTGAAAATCCGGAGGAGTTTGCAGACGCGTATTCAAGGGCCTGGTTTAAATTGACCCATAGGGATATGGGGCCAAAAGAACGCTACCTTGGCCCTGAAGTGCCACAGGAAGAACTGCTTTGGCAAGATCCTATTCCTCATGTGGAACATGAACTGATCAATGCGGAAGATATTACCGCGTTGAAAGCTAAAATTCTGGAAACCGAACTTTCTGTTTCAGAACTTGTAAGCGCTGCCTGGGGGTCTGCATCAACCTTTAGAGGTTCAGATAAACGCGGAGGGGCAAATGGTGCCCGCATCAGACTAGAGCCACAGAATGGCTGGGAAGTAAATAATCCCGGTAAATTGTGGCATGTGATCCACAATCTTGAAGGTATCCAGCAGGAATTCAATGAAGGAGAACATGGAAACAGAAAGGTTTCCATTGCAGACCTTATCGTACTGGCAGGATGCGCCGGGGTGGAGCAAGCGGCAAAAGAAGCGGGCCATACTATTGAAGTACCTTTTGCACCTGGACGGGCAGATGCCAGCCAGGAGCAAACGGATGTGGAAGCTTTTGAACCGCTTGAACCCAATGCTGACGGTTTTAGAAATTACTTTAGAAACCGGGACAACATTTCTGCATCTTCAGAAGAATTATTGATAGACCGTGCACAATTATTGACGCTTACCGCTCCAGAAATGACCGTTCTTATAGGCGGTTTACGTGCTCTGGATACTAATTTTGATGGTTCCAAACATGGCGTTTTTACAGATCGTCCCGGAAAACTCACCAATGATTTCTTTAAAAATCTTTTGGATTTCGGTACGACGTGGAAAGCGACCTCAGATGATCAAACGATCTTTGAAGGGCGCGACCGCAGGTCTGGAGAAGTAAAATGGACCGGTTCCCGAACCGATTTAATCTTTGGTTCCAATTCTGAATTGAGGGCTTACGCTGAAGTATACGCTACAGATGACGCAGAAGAAAAGTTCGTAAGGGATTTTGTGAAAGCATGGGATAAGGTGATGAACCTGGATCGATACGATTTGAAATAATCAAGAATGCATATTGAATTGAAAAGGCGGTCTGAAAGGATCGCCTTTTTTTTGGTTGAATACAGGATTGCATAGTATTTAAAAGTTAGAACAATTATGAGAAATGCCCAGAAATCATTAGATAAGGTTTCAAACTGTCTTATATATCCAAAATGGATTTTGCGTTAGGGATTGCAGTGAATTTCTCTACCCCTTCCGGGAGGAGGCCTTTTTGTGAGGCACGTGCAAAAAGATTACAATGTAAAGCCCGATCCGTAGGGAAAGGCCCAAAAATTTAAGGTGAATTAATAAGGATAATAAATAAAAAAACCCCAAAAATCGGCAGATTTTTGGGGTTTTTAGCATCAAAATTGGAGGTTTTCTCTTAGTTTTTAGCCACTTGCGGTGGATATTGCATCATGATCTCATTTACGATCTCGTTGATGCGGGCTTGTTTTTTGTTCACGTCCGCGGCAAGATAGCCATTGCCCTGACCCTGCCAAACCAATTCTTTTTTCTGGGCATCAATAAGGTCTATATAAAGCGTTCCTTCCGTGGTACGGGCAATATTGTTGCCGCCGTAGAAACCACCGTAACCATAAGGTCCAAAGCCCCAGGGACCAAAACCGCCCCATCCCCATCCCATGTTATTGTAAACATCTACGCGCTGTTGCGCGGTAGTGAAAATGCTTACAAGCATACTGGGATTTTCGGATTTTGTAAAACCTTTAGACATAAGCTCACTTTCAATAGCACGGAGGATGCGTTTTTTATCAAGATCAGAAATTTCGGCTTGATCTATCCCAGGTTTAAAAAAAGCAAAAGTATTGTAATCATTAAAGTTCGCGCTCTGGTCATAATCTGTAGCTACGCGCACAGAACTACAGGATGCAAGAAGCCCTACGAGCAAGAACATCAGGATGGGTTTAAGTGTTTTCATATAATGCAAGATTTGATTTATAGATTTAAAAAAAGTATATCCTACTTATTAAGATACGCTTTTTTAATTTACAAAGTTCAAAAATCGTACCATATCTAACTGATTTTTAGTAGCTCTTACGGTTTGTCTTTTTATCATAACCGTAGGGACAATGGCGGCAACCGCTTTCACAACAATAACCTCGTTTGAGATGATATTGTTCGGTAAAACAGCGATAGCCTTCTGGGGTAAGATAGAAGTCCCCATCCTCTACCGGCACATGTTGTTTATAGTGATTCATCCAGTAAAGGTAAGGGATGAATAATTAATTCTAAATAGTATAAGACCAGTAATTTTATTTTAAAAACTCGTTGATTAGATTAAATCATGCCTATAAAATATGTTGAATCTATTAATTATAAGTACTCAATAACCCCCAACTGTATTCTGCGCTGTTTCATTAGATAACATCTGTTTGATTTCGACAACAGCATTTTCCAGATTTTTAATCTTGCTGTTTTGACCTTCTAAGGTTTGTTGCTGCTCTTTAACTGCATTAATTAAAATAGGAATCAATTCGATATAATTTACACTTAAAATTTTTTCTGGGTCATTACCTTCATGTATGAGGGCGGGGAGAATCTGCTGTAGTTCTTGCGCGATAACACCATAATGTATTTTTTTTGTATTATCGCTCTTAAAATTGTATTGATGGGTCTTTATCCTTTCAAGTGTACGAAGGCCGTATTCAAGGTTTTGTATATTTTCCTTTAAACGAACATCAGATGTTTCTGTGACACTTACCGCGGTTATATTTTGAGATGCAGTTAGATTTGTAGTGGTGATATCTGCCCCTGCGGTTATATTTGCTGCGGCTGTTATGTTTCCAGATGCATTTATATTAGCCGCGCTTAAATTTGAAGTGTTTATAGTCTTAACAAACAGATTGCGCCATCTGTTGCCCGTTAGGCCCAGATCTTTTGTATTAGTACTCAAAGGATAGAAAGCATTTGCCGTCATATTATAGGTGCTGGTAGTCGTACTGCCTACACTATAACCAATTACACCTGTTGCTTTTAAGTTTATATCATCTTGCACAGTCCCTTCTCCATCATTTTCTATACCTATGGTGAGCCGGCCATTTTCATTAGATCCTGTAGCAGTCCCATCGTAATCTTCCTGATATCTGATATAGGCATAATCACTGTCTCCATTGACCTTACTCTTGAAAACAACTGATGATTCTCCTCCGGTATTGCCATGCTCAAGCGTAAGCGACCCTCCGTTATAGCTAGGTGTAGATCCGGTAACCTCGTAAAGGTGCAGGGCACCGTAAGCATTATTTTTTCCAATAGCGAGCTTTCCATTTGTATAAATATTATCATCAATGGAAGTGGGCGGCGTTGTAGTTTGCTGTTTGTACCAGGCCTTGCTGGTTGATTCATATATTGAGCTTGGAGTGGACTGAGTGACCTCACCGTTGGTATTTACTCCTAGTAGGAAACTAGGGCTTTCTGTAAAAGCAGTATTTCCATAGGCATTTAATCTTAAACGCCCGTTAGAATTGAACCGAAAGCGTTGTGTGCTTCCCAAACTGATATTAAAGGCATGACTGTCAAGGTCAAGTGTGCGGTCCTGGGTTATCTTTCCGCTGGTCGTGTAAATGTTTTGTTCATCGCCAGTGCGTAGTTTAATCCATTTGCCCGATTGCCAATAATAAAAGCCTGGAGTAATTTGGTTAGACCCTGAATTTGCTGTTGCTGTGTTGTATACTAACATTGATTCTGGCATATCTGATTGATTACCATAAATAGGAGTGCTAGAATTTAAACCAGTTAAGGCAACCCTATTGATAAGAAGGCCTTTATTTTTTGAACCTAAATCCAGAGAAGCTTTAATGTTAGGATTTATGTTAGAGATTCCTACAGAGCCACTGGCTACAAGATTAATGTTGTCAATATCTGCAGAATCATTATTAGCACTACCATCATTTTCAACACCTATGGTAAGAAGGCTATTCTCATTTGAGACGTTGGTACTGTCGCTATCATCCTTATAGCTTATGTATGCATAATCACTACCGGAGTTTGCTTTACTCTTAAACAAAATGGAAGACTCACCACCACTGTTACCATGCTCTAGTATTAGACTTCCTGTTTGGTTTGTAGCTGCACTACCCGTGGACTCATAGATATGCAGAGGAGCAACCGGTGTATCTATATTAATTCCTATTTTACCGTTTCTGGTAGAATTTGTAAAGGCTAAGCTTTTATTAGAGAGGTCTACTTTCCTGTTTTCTGTAAGAGTGGCATCATTTGTATAGATATTCTTCTCTGAGATAGACATGGGGTTCCATTTACCTGCCGACCAATAATAAAAACCAGGTTTAACCTGGGTATCGCCAGAACCGGCTGTTGCCGTGTTATAAACGAGCATGGATTCTGGGATATCTGCTTGGTTCCCATATATAGGGCTTCCGGAAGTTATACTCGTTAATGCTACTCTGTTTATGAGCAGACCTTTATTTTTCTGTCCTAAATCCAGTGAAGCTCTTATATTAGGATTTGTGTTTGCAATTCCTATGGAGCCACTGGCTACAAGGTTCATATTATCTGCAATATCTTCCCGATTATTAGTTGTTCCATCATTTTCTACCCCTATGGTAAGTAATCCTTTTTCTAAGGCTGCGTCTGTGGTATCCACGTCATCCTGGTAACTTATATATCCATAATCAGTTCCCCTGTTGCTTGAACTGGGAAAGACTATAGAGGAAACTCCAGTACCATCATTTACATTATGTTTTATTACCAGGGATCCGCTAGTGGGTGAGGGTGGGGAGTTGTTAGAAATTAAGGTCGTCATTCTATTAGTATCTATGACAAGAGCTTCTGTAGTGCCTATGGCAAAACCATGACCGGTACTGGATGACCAGTAATATTCATTTGAGTTTAGACCTGCCGGTGATAGATATAAATAATCATTATCTACAGCATTATTGATATATCCAAATATATGATCATCCAGATTAATGGTTCGCAGGTTATCTGTTATCGTTCCATTGTCAGTATAAATGCTGGTGTTATCATCATCTTCCTCTACGGTAAGTTTAGCCCAGTTTGTTCCGGTCCAGTAGTAAAAACCTTTACCGGTAGTAGCATTAAGGTTATACACCAGAAGACTCTCACTTTCTAGAATATTTCCCGTTATGGGTGCTTGTGTGCTTAAATCAGTGATGTTTACCCGGGGTATCAAAATACCTTTATCACCATTGGTAGATCTAATGTCAAGAATAGAAGATTCTTCCGGAGTTTCCGTGCCTATTCCTATCTGGGCAATACTATTGCAAGTTAGTAGTATGGCACAGTAAAGCAGCACCTTTCGTAGTAGAAAAGTAATATTCATCATAAATTTGGGGGTTTAGACTTTGCCTTTTAAACAAAAATCAGTCGCAAAAGTATATTATTTTTCATAAATAGAGATTATTTTGTGAGAATACCGTAGGATTTATTTTTTATTATTTTATAAGTATTTGTAAATCATAAGGTTACATTGTTGTATAATTATTTTAATGATATTCAACGGACTTATCGATATAGATAGCGACAATAATTACTACTTTTTCTGTTTTTTATTTCTTTATCTTTGACCCATCGATGTACTACTTTTTAACTTCTAAACGCTTACTGAGCAGGGGATATTTAGGAATCGCCCTTTGGCCTTTTATTATTATAAAATACGAAGCATTGAAGCAAGATGCTGTTTTTGTAAATCATGAGCGTATTCATTTAAGGCAGCAGGCAGAATTATTGATTTTACCTTTTTATATTTGGTACGGTATAGAATATGTTATTCGCTGGATTCAATATAAAAATACTTATTTGGCTTACAAAAATATCTCTTTTGAAAGGGAAGCCTACCATCATGAAAAATCATTATCCTACCTAAAAACGAGAAAAATGTGGTCTTTCGGCCTATATCTATGAACATTTTTGATCAGCATTTAGATAGTAAAAATCAGTTTCTTTTTAAAGATTCAGCTACTGGAATCCGTTTGACTGTAAAGCGGGAGGATCAACTGGATGCGGCCGTTTCCGGAAATAAATTCAGGAAACTTAAATATAACATCGCAGAGGCAAAAGCAAATGGTTTTAAGACATTGCTTACCTATGGCGGTGCTTTTTCAAATCATATTGCGGCTACCGCCAAGGCAGGAAAAATTACCGGATTAAAAACAGTAGGGATTATTCGTGGGGACGAACTAGGCGCAGACTTGCAAAAAACCTTTTCTCAAAATGCTACGTTGCGGTTAGCAGATGCATGCGGGATGCAACTCAAATTTATCTCGCGCGGCCAGTACCGGGAAAAAGGAACGCCCTGCTTCCGCGAAAGCGTGCTCACGGATTTTGAGGATTTTTATGAACTGCCGGAAGGTGGCACCAATGCACTCGCCATAAAAGGTTGTAAAGAGATCCTTAATGCAGAGGATAAGGATTACGATTATATTTGCTGCCCGGCGGGCACGGGTGGAACCGCCGCCGGGATCATTGAAGCTTCCGAAAAACACCAACAAATACTCGTTTTTTCGGCTTTAAAGGGAGATTTTCTAAAGGAGGAAATTGCGCGGTTTACCACAAAACAAAACTGGAGTTTGATCACAGACTATCATTGTGGCGGTTATGCACGCGTGAGTTCAGATTTGATCACGTTCATCAATGAATCCAAAAAGACCTACAAAATACAGTTAGATCCCATCTATACTGGCAAGATGTTTTATGGGATACACGAAATGATCAGAAGTGGCTATTTCTCTAAAAATACCCGTATTTTAGCCGTTCATACTGGAGGTCTGCAAGGTATTCCGGGAATCAATGCCCGACTCAAAAAACAGGGATCTAAGTTAATAGATTATGAGAATTAAGCACATAATTAGTATAATTCTGGTTTGTTTTATCGCGCTGAGCTGTGGTAGCAGTAAGCGAAAATACCGTGAAAATGCCCGAAAAACAGTCGTTATTGACCGAAAAAACACGGAAACCAATATTCCTGCAGCAACATCACCGTCTACTGAAAAAAAAGTGACCAGTGCCTCTTACTCCAGTGTTGAGGGATATCTGGCAGCTTTCTCGCGTATTGCTCAGGAAGAAATGCGTACGTATAAAATTCCGGCAAGTATAACACTGGCGCAGGCCGTGCTTGAATCTGGCGCGGGAAAAGGGGCGCTAACCCTCAAGGCAAATAACCATTTTGGTATAAAATGCCACGACTGGACCGGCGATGTGGTTTACCATGATGATGATGCCCGCGGCGAATGTTTCAGGAAATACAATGATCCTAAATTCTCTTTTAGGGATCATTCCCTTTTTCTGACCGGCCGGCAGCGCTATGCCAGTCTCTTTAACCTCAAGCCAGATGATTATGAGGGTTGGGCCCAGGGATTGCGCAAGGCAGGTTATGCCACAGACCGAAAATATCCCGAAAAATTGATAAGTATTATAGAACGTTACCGTCTATATATATATGACAGTGAAGTGCTGGGCAATAATCCCGGTAAATTTGCTGAGCGGTCTAAAAACGTTGTCAATATTCACACCGTGCAAAAAGGGGATACCCTCTACGCGATCGCTAAGAGATATAACCTTACGGTGGAAGAATTAAAAAGTAAAAACAGACTTTCTGGAAATACCATAGAAATAGGCCAGGAACTTAATGTTACACCCGAATATAACGGATTTTAATGATGCAGTATAAAAGAAGCAGTGCGCTATTTGTTGAGGCGCAAAAAGTAATACCCGGCGGCGTAAACTCACCAGTACGCGCGTTCAAATCAGTAGGTGGTGACCCCATCTTCGTAAAAGAGGCCAAAGGCGCTTATTTATATGACGAAGATGGCAACCGGCTTATTGACTATATAAATTCCTGGGGTCCTATGATCCTGGGGCACGCCTATCAACCCGTGGTTGATGCGGTGATCGAAAAAACCAAAAAGGGGACTTCCTTTGGGATGCCCACGGAACTGGAAACCAAAATTGCGCAGTTGGCCGTAAAAATGGTCCCGAATATTGATAAAATACGCTTTGTAAACAGCGGTACCGAAGCCTGCATGAGCGCGGTAAGGCTGGCGCGCGGTTTTACCGGAAGGGATAAGATTATCAAATTTGCCGGATGCTACCACGGTCATTCTGATTCATTCCTGATACAGGCGGGGAGTGGCGCGGTTACTTTTGGTTCGCCCAATAGTCCCGGAGTTACCAGGGGAACGGCAAAAGACACTTTGCTGGCGCCCTACAATAACCTGGATAAAGTTGCAGAAATATTAGAGGCAAATACAAATGAAGTCGCCTGTATTATTGTGGAGCCGGTCGCCGGAAATATGGGCTGCATCCCACCCGCAGGAGGTTTTCTGGAAGGACTGCGCGAACTCTGTGATTCTCACGGTGCGTTACTTATTTTTGATGAGGTCATGACCGGTTTTAGGTTGGCTCCCGGTGGTGTGCAGGAACTTCTGGGCATAAAGGCAGATATTGTGACTTTTGGTAAAGTGATAGGTGGCGGACTCCCAGTGGGGGCTTTCGCTGCGCGGAATGAGATCATGGACTATCTTGCGCCTCTTGGGCCCGTCTATCAGGCAGGAACATTGAGCGGAAATCCGCTGGCAATGGTTGCTGGTCTCAAAATGCTTGAAGCGTTAGACGCAGATCACGGTATCTTTAAAAACCTTGCCGAAAAAACCGAATACCTTCACAAGGGTATCGCCGAAGCCCTTAATAAGAACAATGTGGTTCATACCATAAACCGAAAGGGATCTATGCTATCGGTACATTTTGACTCGGCTGCGGTAACTGATTTTGAATCAGCTGCAAAAGGGGACAATGAAACCTTCAAAAAGTTCTTTCACGGTTTGCTTGATAACGGCATTTATATTGCACCAAGTGCTTATGAATCCTGGTTTATCACAGATGCATTAACGTACGAGGATCTGGATGAAACGATTTCCGCAGTAGCGAAAATTGCTCCAACGCTGAATTAATTTAGTGTAAAAACAGCTTATTAAGACCTAAAAACGCCCGATTTTCATTGAAAATCGGGCGTTTTTTATTGATTTTAATGGTTCTATCCTTCTGAGAACTTTCAGTAATTCAGAAGTTTCAAAATTACTCTTTTATTTTGACGGTTATTTCTTCCCCGTTTTTCTCTACTATTGCAAGTTCCTGTTTTGTCAAACCTTTAATGCCCTTATCCCATTTTTTGTTGCTGAGTCCGCTTTGCTCTTTGAGCGTTTCCAGGGGCAGGTTTTTTTCTTTTTTCAGTATGGAATAAATCGCTTTTTCAGATTCGGAAAGATCCAATGGTTTTTTCTCCGGTTTCATTTGAGGAAAGAACAGCACTTCCTGAATGGAAGCATTATCCGTCATGAGCATCACTAAGCGATCAATACCAATACCTATTCCAGATGTGGGCGGCATACCGTATTCTAACGCACGAAGAAAATCCTGATCAATGAACATAGCTTCATCATCGCCTTTTTCGCTTAGCGCCAGCTGATCTTCAAAACGCGCGCGCTGCTCTAGCGGGTCGTTGAGCTCAGAATAGGCATTTGCCACTTCCTTACCGTTTATCATAAGTTCAAAACGTTCGGTGAGTGCGGGATTGGAGCGGTGCTCTTTAGTCAACGGACTCATTTCTTTAGGATAATCTGTGATAAATGTGGGCTGCTTATAATGGTGCTCACATTTTTCACCAAAAATCTCATCAATGAGTTTGCCCACGCCCATGGTATCATCAACTTCCAGATCCAGTTCTTTTGCAATGGTGCGCAGTTCTTCTTCAGATTTACCGGCAACTTCGTAGCCCGTATGTTTTTTAATAGCTTCGAGAATGGGAACGCGTGGGTAGGGCGCTTTAAATTCAATTTCTTCTTTGCCCACTTTTATTTTACTGTTCCCAGTGGTGTTGATGGCAACTTTTTCAAGTAATTCTTCGGTCATGCTCATCATCCAGTTATAGTCTTTATAGGCTACATAAAGTTCCATCACCGTAAACTCAGGATTATGGGTACGGTCCATCCCTTCATTTCGGAAATCTTTTGAAAACTCATACACTCCATCAAAACCACCTACAATAAGTCTTTTTAAATAAAGTTCATTGGCGATACGCAGATACAATGGAATATCAAGCGCATTATGGTGCGTTATAAATGGCCTTGCCGTGGCACCCCCGGGAATAGGTTGTAAAATGGGTGTTTCAACTTCCAGATAATCCCGCTCATTGAAAAACTGGCGAATGGTATTCGTGATTTTAGTTCGTTTTATAAACGTATCGCGCACTTTTCGGTTAACGATAAGATCTACATAGCGCTGGCGGTAACGTTGCTCAGCATCAGAAAAGGCGTCAAATGTATTTCCTTCAGCATCTGTGCGCGGTTGTGGCAAGGGCCGTAACGATTTGCTCAAGATCTGAAAATCTTTGACCATGATTGTTTTCTCACCTACTTGCGTAGTAAATAATTCACCTGTAATACCTATAATATCACCTATATCAAGCAATTTTTTATAGACATCATTGTATAGCGTTTTGTCCTCGCCCGTACAGATCTCATCTCTGTTAAAGTAGACCTGAATGCGACCGTCGCTATCCTGCAACTCGGCAAAAGAAGCTTTCCCCTGAATACGGCGCGTCATCAGGCGGCCTGCAATAACCACTTTTTCACCTTCCTTATAGTCCTCTTTTATCTTTTTTGAGGTATGCGTAAATTTGAATTCCGCAGCGGGATATGGGTTAATATCCATTTTGCGCAGGGTCGCGAGTTTCTCACGCCTTATGATTTCCTGTTCTGAAAGTTGCATTTAGCTTGGTTTTAAGCGCAAATATAAGTACTAGCAAGCAAAAATCAGTATAAATAGCGGTGTCCTTATAGTGTAGTGGGAAGTTTGATTTTAATTGTTTTCAGTCTGTTATTCTGAATTAAAAGGCGATTCAGATGAAGTGCTCTGGGCTATAGTTCTGTCTTTATTTGTAATTTTACACATGGCCAAAAAAATTGAAATACGCGACCTGGGGCTTAAGGATTACAAAGAGACCTGGGAATATCAAGAGCAGCTCTTTAGGGAGATTCTTGACTTAAAAATCAGTAATAGGAGAGAAAATAAAAATGAACCGACTCCCAATTACCTGCTTTTTGTTGAGCATCCCCATGTGTATACGCTGGGCAAAAGCGGGGACATACGAAACCTGCTGTGCACGGAGGCGCAACTTCAAGAAAAAGGGGCCAGTTTTTACAAAATAAACAGGGGAGGGGACATTACCTATCATGGTCCCGGTCAGATCGTGGGTTATCCCATCCTTGATCTCGAAAATTTTTTTACAGATATACACAAATACCTGCGGTTTCTTGAAGAAATGGTTATTCTCACCCTCGCCGAATACAATATAGAGGCTGGCCGGTCTCCAGGAGAAACGGGCGTATGGCTTGATGCGGGAACGCCTTATGCGCGTAAGATATGTGCCATGGGTGTACGTGCCAGCCGATGGGTCACCATGCACGGCTTTGCTTTTAACGTCAACGCAGATCTGGGCTATTTTGATAATATCATTCCATGTGGCATTCAAGGTAAAGCGGTCACTTCCTTAAATGTTGAACTTGGAAAAAAAATTGTCTCGATGGAAGAGGTAAAAGGCAAGTTGCTGCATCATTTTAAAACTCTCTTCGAGGCAGAATACGAGTATACCAATCAATAAGCTTTACAAGCTCAACAGTCATACTTCAATTATTTTACTGCAATTTCATATGACAATGGCCTTTAGATAAGGCCACTGTCACCTTATATCATTTTTCTACACGGATTCTTTTTGGTCTGATACAGCATTATCTTCCCTTTTATTCTGGTTATTTCCATATATAAATCACCTATTTAACTCGGTTTTTCGGCTTAAACTTGTTAAAACTACCATCGATTGCGAGGTAAATCAATACTTGCTAGACGAATGGTATATTTAAATATCAATATCTCAATGTTTACATATATAAATTGATAATCTACTAACTGACATTTATAGATTTTAATATAATCTGATAAAAGGTTATTTTTTATTGACGAAATGCTATTTCAAGAAATATAAAATCGATTTTAGTCACAAATAGATGTTAAATAACTGATTATCAAAAACTTATAACGATTTAGCTTCGTATGTATAGCATAAAAGATAACCACATTAACTTTAACATTTAAATTATGAAAAAACAACAAATTAAGGTATCCACCGTAAATGGGCGTAACAGGCGTCAATTTCTTAAAACGAGCGGATTGGCCGTTGCCGGTTCTGGGCTTTTAGTAGCCTGTTTTGACGACAAGGAATTATATGGCAACGACGGCCCTTTTGATTTAGGTGGCGGGGATTTAGGTGTTTTAAATTATGCTTACGCCCTTGAGCAGCTTGAAGCCGATTTTTATACTAAGGTTTTGAACGGTAGCTACTGGTCTGGTGCAGCTGAAGAAGAGAAAATGATCATTCAGGATTTATACAATCACGAATTGAACCACAGGGACTTTTTGAAAGTCGCCATTGGGGCAAATTTTAGTGAAGATGAAAGACTACCTACACTGGAGTTTGATTTTAGCAGTGTAGATTTTAACGACAGGGATGCCGTACTTTCTACCGCCCAACTTCTGGAAGACACCGGGGTTAAAGCATACAATGGTGCAGGAAAAATTATTGAGACCGGACTTTATCTAGTACTTGCCGGTAAAATTGTTTCTGTGGAGGCTAGGCATGCAGCAGCCATACGCAGCATACGTGGTGGCAATATGGACGATTTCAAATTATTTGCAGGTGATGATGCGGTAGATCCGGAAACTGGTCTGGACGGCGCCGAAAATCCTTCGGTGATTCTTGCCGCAGCAGGTGGCTTTATCGTTACCGAATTCACGGCAAACAAATTACCATAATCAACAACACTACAATTAACCTTAAACAAAATATATTATGAGTATACTAAAACTTTTAGAAGATTTCACCACGGAAAAGCTCACCGTAGCGCCCTCTTCCCGTAGGCAAATGTTTGGATCAATGGGTTCTCTTGGAAAGAAAGCCGCAATTGCAGCAATTCCCTTTGGCCTTGCCGCCAGTTCCAGTAAAGCTAAAGCCGCTACCGTACAGACTTATCCCAATTCGTCATTACAGTTGGCACTTGTTCTTGAATATCTTGAAGCCGAATTTTATACCAGAGCTTTAGAGTCTGGTGTATTAGCAAATTATCCAAAAGCGGAGGCTGTGTATATGCAAATTTCAAAACATGAAAATGCCCATGTAAGCCTTTTAAAAGGTGCTCTGGAGGATAATGCCTTTGAAGCTCCAGAATTTGATTTTACCGCTGGTGGAAATTTTGATCCTTTTGGTAAAGATGGGACCAATTCTGCTATTGCTTATCAACAACTTTTGGCTTTGGCGCAGGCTTTTGAAGATACGGGAGTGCGAGCGTATAAAGGTCAGGCAACTAATTTGATGAACGATCCCGCATTGCTTACCGTTGCGCTCCAGATCCATTCAGTTGAAGCAAGACATGCTTCAGAAATACGAAGGTTGAGAGGATTAAAAGGTTGGATCACGGGTGATGACCGTGGTATGGGCTTACCACCTGTTGCGCAGGCAGTTTATATTCATGAAGATAATACGATGCAGGGCGGTGTTGATGTAACCACATTAGGTGATGGCACTCCATTCACGTTTGAGTCCTCTACAGAGGCTTATGATGAACCACTTACGAGTGATGATGCAGGAGCTATAGCCGCTTTGTTCTTGATGTAATACAAGTCAGTTATTAGCATGATTAAAGCCACTTGTATAAGGTGGCTTTTTTTTAAAATAGAATCCTATTATGCCAAACCGTTAGTAGGTTAGGTTTCTGTATGGTTTAATTGAAATGTGTACTGTTCAGGCAATAACCTGAAGGATTTGCGATGATGGCTGGTTATGCCAAATTCCCTGATCGCTTGACGATGGGCTTTTGTAGGATAACCTTTGTTCTGTTGCCAGCTGTAGACAGGAAATTTCAGGGCGAGCGCTTCCATGTACAGGTCGCGTTCGGTCTTCGCCAGGATAGATGCCGCGGCAATATTCAGAAAACGACTATCCCCTTTGACCATGCAGTCATGAGAGCAGTTTTTGTATTTATTAAAGCGATTTCCATCTACAAGTATGTGCTCAGGTCGCAGGCTCAACTGGTCAATGGCCAGGTGCATAGCCTTGAATGATGCGTTTAAAATATTGATTTCGTCAATTTCTTTAGGGAAAATATGGGTTATGCCAAAGGCGAGCGCTTCATTTATAATAATCTCCCGGAGTGCACTTCTTGTCTTTGAAGAGAGAAGTTTGGAATCATTAATTAACCCTGTTTTAAATTTAGGAGGCATGATAACTGCGGCAGCGGTCACCGGGCCTGCTAAGCAACCACGACCCGCTTCATCAGTACCACATTCAATAAGGTTGTTTTGATGTTTTAAAATCATATTAAGAATTTAAAAATACATACTAAATTCACTGCTAAAAAAGGTTAAATTATAATTAAAATATTGTATTTTAAAGGTATTTGCCAATAATACAAAAATCGATTTAGTTGAGTTGTTTTATTATCATATTGGCAAATTATTTTATCAAATTTTTCGTTTATCAGCATTTTTTTCTTAAAAATAAGGATAGTAATTATGTTAAAAATCGAGCTATTTAACTTTAATTTTTGTTTTATATAAAAAAAAAGGTCATGTTTGTGACTGGCTAATTCAAATAATTTCTTATGAAAACAAAATTTACATGGTATTTTGTCATGGGTTTCTTCCTATTGACACAGTTTGCCTTTGCACAACAAAAAACGGTTACTGGTACGGTGACTGATCCTGACGGGTTACCACTTCCTGGAGTTAATATTATTGTGGAAGGTTCAAACACAGGAACTCAAACTAATTTTGATGGAGAATATTCTATTGAGACATCTGAAGGAGAGCTTTTAGTATTTTCATACATTGGTTTTAAAAGGCAAGAAGTTAAAGTAGGCTCCTCAAATACAATAACTTTAAGTATGGAAGCTGGTGAGGCTCTCGATGAGGTCGTAGTTGTAGGTTATGGTACGACAACACGTCAGGCTTTTACCGGAACAGCTACAACTATAAATTCGGAAGATATTGAATTGAAAAACTATTCAAACTTGACACAGTCACTTGCGGGAGAAGCTCCCGGGGTTCAGGTTATAAATACTTCTGGTCAGCCAGGAACTACATCTACCGTACGTATTAGAGGTTTCGGTTCGGTTAATGGAAATAGATCCCCGCTCTATGTAGTTGATGGAGTTCCATTGACAACATCTTCATTTGATGCCGACGGAGAACCTATAAACACGGGTAGCTTAAATTCTATTAATCCAGCAGATATAAAATCAACGACAATACTAAAGGATGCTTCCGCAACAGCGATTTATGGTTCTCGAGGCGCTAATGGTGTTGTACTTATTACAACAAAATCTGGTTCTGCATCAGAAAGCTATATAGAGGTAGATCTGAAAACTGGGGTGAACACGCAAATTTTACCCAGATATGATGTTCTAACATCTCCTGAGGAATCTATAGGTCTAGTTTGGGAAGCAAAGGTAAATAGACAATTACTTCTAGGTAGTGGAAATGTCTCTAGGCAAGATGCTATAAATACTGTTAATGATGCCTTGTTTACTAGCTATCTTGCCCCTGGATATAACATGTGGAATGTCGCAAATGGAGCTGAATTAATAGATCCAGCTACTGGTATGGTTAGGCCTGGTGTGACCAGGAGATATACTCCAGAACTTTATGAAGATGCATCATTTAGTCCATCTTTTAGAAAAGAGGCAACTTTAAGAATGGGTGGGGGTAACGAGAAATCTACTTATTTTATTTCTGGCGGTTTTCTTGACGACGATGGTTACGCAATAAACACGGGTTACAAGAGATATAACACGAGAATTAATTTGAACTCAAATGTAAAAGAATGGTTGAATGTAGGTGCAAATCTGGGTTATACTTACTCTGAAACTGTAAATAATGGGCAAACTGATGGGGCGGAAAACTTATTTGAATTCGCAGATAAAATGAATCCATTTTATCCAGTCTTTCTCAGAGATGACAATTATCAGCTTGTTCTTGATCCTATTTTTGGAGGGTTTCAATATGATTATGGTTCTAATTCAGGTTTTAGGGATAGAGCAAATTCAAACAACCTAAATCCTGTAGCTTCTTCTCTTTATGATTTTAATGGAACGGACAGAAATGAAATCATAGGTAGTTTCAATGCAAAAGTTGATTTATTGGAAGGTTTAAATTTCGAGACTACTTTTGGTCTTCAATATTCCAATAACGTATTTAAGTCTATGGGTAATCAATTCTACGGAGTTGCTACGGCAAATAGCGGTGATTTGTTTATTCAGCAAAGGGAAACCTTAACATCAAACTTTTTGCAATTGTTGCGTTATAATAAATCCTTTGGGTCTCATTCTTTTGAGCTTCTGGCTGCCCACGAAAGCAACGATTTAGAAGAAACTGTAAGTACAGACTTCAAAGGAAAGGCAATTATTCCTCAGGGATTGGAATTGGATAACTATATCATCAATCTACAACAGCCAACTGGTTTCTCGCAAGGCCGTACTTTAGAGTCATATTTTGGACAATTGAATTATGATTTTAATGACACCTATTATTTGACAGGAACTATACGTCGTGATGGTTCATCTCGATTTGCCAACAATAAGTGGGATACTTTTGGCTCTGTGGGTGCTGCTTGGGTAATTTCAAACGAAAGCTTTTTGTCAGACAGTAATCTGGTTCAGTTTTTAAAGCTTAAGGCCTCTTATGGTGTAACGGGTGATGAAAGTGGAGTGGATTACTATACCGGGCTTAACACCTTTGGCGTTACAAATGTCAATGATGCATTTGCAATCGCACCCGAAGTTTTCGCTAATCCAGATTTGACCTGGGAGACTGCACAGCAGTACCAGGTGGGTGTTGAATTCGATTTAGGTGGATTTTTAGATGCTAGTGTTGACTATTTTATAAAGGATACTGATAATCTAATTTTTGATAGAAGGATATCTCCTTCTTCTGGGGTTGCAACTATTGTTGTTAATGATGGGGTTCTTAGAAACAGTGGTTTAGAAGTTAATCTTAGCGGGCATATACTTAAAACAGCTGATGTAGCAATTGATCTTTCTTTAAATGGAGCTATATATAATAATAAGATTCGCACGATGCCAATTGATCCTGAAACGGGGGCTCCATCTAATCTCAATATTGTAGGTCGTTATGGTTATTCAGAGGGAAGAAGTATATATGATTTTTATATTAGAGAATCTGCAGGAGTAGATCCTCAAGACGGATACCCCATTTGGAATCAGTATTATGATGATGTAAATGGGAATGGTTCTTTTGATGAAGGTGATGTGGCTATTGGTTCTTTAACCCCTTACTTAGCAGAGAATGAAAATGCGAACATAAATAGTCAAACAACTAAAACATATGCGGATGCTACTCAGAAATTTGTAGATAAAAATGGTATTCCCGACATAGCAGGAGGGTTCCGTTTAAATGCTAATTTCTACAATTTTAATCTCTCTACACAGTTTACTTACTCCTTAGGAGGATGGGCTTATGATGCTCAGTATTCTGAATTGATTCACGATAACAATGGTGGTATCGTAGCTACAAATAGACATAAAGATGTAAGGAATAGATGGCAGCAACCGGGAGATATTACCACTGTACCAATTATTGCAGATCGTGTGATACCTAATGTGAGTTCTACTTCAACCAGGTTCTTAACAAGCACAGATTATATCGCATTAAACAATGTTGTTCTAGGATATAACTTTCCGCAGAAAACATTGGAAAGTTTTGGTATGAGTGGCTTAAATATTTATGCTTCTGGGGATAACCTTTATTTTAAAGGTGCTAGAGATGGTTTTAATCCTACAACTAGCGAAAGCGGTAATTCTGACAGGGGACTTTATGCTCCGTTAACAACGTTTACAGTAGGAATACGAGCTAAATTTTAAAAAAAGATATAATCATGAAAAAATATATTAGAAATATAATAGGTGTAGCATGCTTGGCTTCATTAATAGGTTGCGAAGATGACTTCTTAGACGAACAACCGACCGGATCAATTATTAATTCAGAACAGTTAGCTGATGCAATTGAACTAAATCCTGAATTGGGTGAAGGTACTCTAACGGGTATTTACGCTACCATGTTTACAACAGGGACTGGGGGTACAACCTCTCAGACTGATTTTGGACAGAAAGGTTTTGATATTTATGGAGATATGCTTGCTAGTGATATGGCTTTGACTACTAGTAGTTACGGCTGGTATAGATCGTCTATAACAGAGTATCAATCACCAGTAGACTTTACACGAAATGAGAATTATCAAGTTTGGCGTTACTATTATAGAATCATTAATCAAGCGAATTTGATAATTGATAGTTTTGGAGGTAACGATGCTGTTCCTGAGTCAGAAGATAACAAATATACATTGGGACAGGCCTTTGCCATGCGTGCGCATTCTTACTTTTATTTATCTCAATACATGATAAATGATGTAGAAGCTTCTTTTAATTCAGAAACACTACCAATATATACTGAGCCCGGTTTTGTTGGTAATCCTAAATCAACAACTGCCGAAGTGTATGCACTTATGGAAGATGATTTAAATAAAGCAATTGAATTTTTAGATGGATATGCTAGACCGTCAAAAACACAAGTAGATAAGGCAATTGCGCAGACCATTTTAGGTTATGTCCTCGCTTCTAGAAGAGACAGATGGCAAGATGTAGTAACAGTAACAGAAAACGCTCTTGCAAATACTACTGCGTCACCTATGGATACAACTTCTACAGTAAATGGAATTAAAGGTGGTTTCAATGATGTTAATGCCACTGGTTGGATGTGGGGTGTGGATCTTAATAATGATATTGGTTTATCTCTTGTATCTTGGTGGGGGCAGATTGATGCATATTCTTATGGGTACGCGGCTATTGGTGATAATAAAGCTATGGATGTAAATCTTTATAATAGTATGTCCGAGGATGATGTTAGAAGAGAACAATTTTTAGATGATTCAGAATCTCCGCGATACTTACAACCTTTATTTAAATTCTATGATTCAGATAGGGTTATCTTTGGTAGTTCTCAAATTGTTAAAGCAGACTATATTTATATGAGATACGAGGAAATTGTATTGTTAAATATTGAAGCCTTAGCACAATCAGGTCAAGAAGGTGCTGCAAAATCTGCACTTAAAGATTTTGTTTCTACTAGAGTTGACGATCCATCATTTGTTGATGCTTTGAGCGGACAAAATCTGATAGATGAAATATATAAACAGACCCGTTTAGAATTTTGGGGGGAAGGAAAAACATACCTGGCCTTAAAACGTAATCGAGGTACAGTAGAAAGAGGTGCTAATCACTTATCCTTAGTAGGAGAATCGATTTCTTTTGATGATGAACGTATGACTTTTGAAATTCCTCAACAAGAAATACAGGATAACAATAATATTACAAGTCAAAATTAAGGTTTTTTTTATCGAAGTATCTAAAAACCACCGCAACTGCGGTGGTTTTTTTTTGAAACCTGTTCTTTTAAATATGGATTTTAATCTATACAAATACGGCATTACTTATTTCAAAATAATCCATGTTAAGATATGATTTCGGATTTCATTAGATTTCTTTTGATAAAATCAGGATTTTTAAATTTTAAGCTTATAGAATATTAATTTCTGAATATTTATTGTTTGTGATTGTAATTGTTGTAAACAAGAAATAAATACTTCATGTTTGCAATAGGCTAATTCAAACAATTTCATATGAAAACAAAAATTACATGGTATTTTGTCATGGGGTTCTTCCTATTGACACAGTTTGCCTTTGCGCAACAAAAAACGATTACCGGTACGGTGACAGATAATGAAAATATGCCCTTGCCGGGTGTAAGTGTTATGGTACGGGGTACTACAAAAGGTGCTCAAACAGATTTTGATGGGAATTATTCCATATCTGCCGAAAGAGGTTCCACTTTGGTATTGAGTTATATAGGTTTTAAGCCTACAGAGATTTTAATAGGGGATTCAGACACCTATGATGCATCTTTACAAGTGGAGACCGGAGAACTTGAAGAAGTCATCGTCATGGGGTATGTTTCTAAGCGACGCGAGGATCTTACAGGATCTACCGTTCAAATTAACTCTGATGAACTTCAACAAACTCCAATGGCTTCTGTAGATCAGGCTTTACAGGGTAAAGTTGCGGGTTTACAAATTTCTAGTTCCTCTGGTACTCCTGGTGCCGTACAGAACATTAGAATTCGAGGTGTGAGTTCGATAACAGCGGGTAATGAGCCGCTTTACGTTATTGATGGTGTTCCTATTATAAATACCAATTCTGCAACGAATAGCGCAGGTGATGCTCTCGCAACATCTTCACTTTCGCCTTTGGCAAGTTTAAACTCCAATGATATTGAGAGTATGACAGTGCTTAAAGATGCGTCTGCAACTGCTGCTTATGGTGCAAGGGGATCAAATGGTGTTATTGTTATTACAACAAAATCAGGTAGGAGTGGGAAAACTGCTATAAGTGTAAGTTCTTACTACGGGTTTACCAATAACGCGATAGATGGGCCAGAACCTTTGTCTGGATCCCAACGTGAGACATTATATTACGAAGGTTTGATGAATAGTTATGGGCTTAGTTCTATGGCAGAAGCAAGAACGTACGCTGTGGAAACCTTAGGTGACCGTGCTGGATATGGAGCATGGAATGCTGCCGGACGACCAAGTACAAACTGGAAGGATGTTGTAACGAATAGGGATGCAACGATTCAGGAACATACAATATCAGCAAATGGCGGAAGCGAGGATCATACATTTTATTCCTCTTTGGGCTTTTATGAGCAGGAAGCTACCGTTGTGGGTGCAGATTTTGAACGGATTTCAGGAGCATTGAATGTTACTCAAAAAATATCTGATGATTTTGAATTTAGTTCTTCTAATACCGCTTCGCATTCCTTTCAGGATGGTCTTCTAGAAGGTAGCGCTTACTTTTCATCACCTCATAGTGCGAAATATTTCATGTCCCCTTTAGATCAGCCTTATAATGACGATGGATCATATAATTTAAACACTGGCTTACCTAATCCTCTTTACATCGCAGAAAATGATATAGATCAATCGCGTTTGACGCGTATTCTTTCCAATAATACACTGAGATGGGATATTCCTGTTGAGGGTTTATCATTTACTTCAAGAGCATCAATAGATTATCAGGTTTACAACTACAAATCTTACAACAATAGGATTTCAGGTGATGGTAGTGATACCGATGGAGGTAGTTTTGAGATCAGTAGAAATAGTGCTATTTATGTTTTTCAGAACTCATTAGATTATGTTCTGAACCTTGGAGATCATAATATGGATTTCAAATTGCTTCAGGAATATCAAAAATACAATAGTCGCTATCTTTCTGCCGATGGGGATAACTTTGTTACCGATGGTCTTACCAATCTTGCTTCCGCGGGTAATCCTACAGGCGTAAATTCTCAGTTCAATGATTGGGCAGTGGCATCGTATTTAGGTACTGCTTCTTATAATTATCAGAGTAGGTATATTTTAAACGGTACCTATCGAAGAGAAGCGAATTCAAGGTTTGCCAATGAAAACCGTTGGGGTAATTTCTGGTCTGTAGGAGCTGCCTGGAATTTACATAGGGAATCTTTTCTTAAGAACAACGACCTTTTAAATAATTTAAAGCTTCGCGCATCTTATGGTAAGACAGGTAATGCAAATATAGATACTAATCTTTATCAGGTGCTGTTCAACTATGATGCTGATTACGCAGGCACTGGAGCTTCTTATCCCGCAGGTTATGGTAACGAAGACCTGAGTTGGGAAACCAGCTATACTTTTGATACAGGTGTAGAATTTGGTTTGTTCCAAAATAGAGTGACCGGTTCGTTTGCTTATTATAGAAGAGAAACTGAAGATTTATTACTTGAGGTTCCATTATCGTTCACAACCGGATTTTCTGAACAAACCAGGAATGTAGGACGAATGGAAAACAAAGGTTTTGAAGCTGAACTTAGTGTCGATGTGGTACGTTCTAATGATTTTAATATTACCCTGGGAGGAAATATTGGAACGGTAAAGAACGAAGTTCTTGAAGTTTCACTAGATGCCAATGGTGTAGAAATCCCGGTTACTAATCCTAATTCTTCTTATCAAAGATCTACTTCTGGAACTATGGTTTATGAATGGTTCCTCCCTACTTGGGCTGGTGTAGATCCTGCAACTGGTGTAGATACGTATTATACTGATGGAGTGGGTAGTGAAGTTACTACAAGTTATACACAGGCAAATCGTGTTTATCAAGGTAGCAGTGCGCTGCCAACTTTGACTTCTGGGATAAATCTTCATGTCGATTTTAAAGGGTTTTTCCTTGATGCTTCAGGATATTATGCAGGGGGACATAAAATTTACGAATCTTGGCACCGGTATTTAAATCAGGGTAATAGATATACTACAGAAACGTATAATGGATATACTGATTTATTAGATAGATGGCAGTCGCCTGGTGATATCACCCGTGTTGCCAAGGTAGTAGATGAATATCAGCCCTGGACTTACAATTCTAAATTTTTGCATGACGGTGATTATTTCCGCCTTAGAAATGTTACAATAGGATATGATGTTAATGCAGATGCCTTAGCAAATATCGGTGTAAGTAGTGCGAGATTATTTGTTAGGGGTACAAATCTTTATACATGGGTCAAGGACGATAATCTATCTCACGATCCAGAAGTTGATGCAACTGGTTTTACGAGTATAACAACTCCTCCTATTAAGTCCGTTGTATTTGGTGTTAACTTAAAATTTTAAATTGATATGAAAAGATATATATATAAATTCTATACTGCAATTCTGATGTCGGCATTAGTCGCGATGGGATCCTGCACTACTGAGGATCTGGATCCTTCTTTAGAACAATCAAAAAGATCTGATAATGCCATTCTTACTGTAGGGGATATGGAAGGACTTGTAAAAGGGGCTTACAATAGATTTTCTCAGGCAGGCTATTACGGCAGGGATTATCTTGTTACCAATGAGGTACGTACTCCAAATGTATTTGCAAATGGTAGTTCAGGCAGATTTACTACAGAGGCCGCTTTTGCCTACTTGCCCAGTTCTACCTATATGTGGGACAATGCATATTCTGTAATCGCTGTTGCGAATATCCTTATTGCTACTGATGTATCTACTTTGGACGGGGACCTGGCTTACGGAGAGCATATAAAAGGACAAGCTTATGCTATCAGGGCATTGGCACACTATGATTTATTATTAACCTATGGTCAGCAAAATGTAGGTGGCGATTTGGGAGTGCCCTATGTAACTGCGTTTAAGGGAGGGGATGATTTTCCATCGAGAGGCTCCATAACTTCTAACGTAGATAATATTTTAGGGGATCTTCAAGAAGCCTTCAACCTTATGGATCCAAATTATTTTGATGCTTCAAAGGAGTTTATTTCAAAATATAGTGCAAAAGCTATTGAATCGCGTGTAGCACTTCAATTCGAAAGATGGGAAGTTGCGCGTGATGCAGCAGAACAGGTTATTGAATCTGGAATATATTCAATAGCTCCAGCAGATACTTATGTTACCTCTTTTGATGAAGATGGAGGAGTAAATTCAATCTTCGAAATCGCTCAGAGTACAACTGATTATCCTGGTTCTGATAGAATAGATTTTATTTACCGTGGCTCAACATATGGTGATATTGAAGTGATTCCAGAAGTTTTGGATATATATGATGAAGATGATGTTAGGTTGAATATATTTGGTTATGAGGATGATATGTTAAGAAATATTGGTAAATACCCTAATATAGAAGCGAATATTAGCGTAATAAGATATGAGGAGGTTGTACTTGCTTATGCTGAGGCGCTGTTTAAACTAGGTCAGAGTGGAGAGGCTTTAACTTGGTTAAATACGCTGACTGCTGCTCGTAATGCTGAGCCTTACACAGTAGCTAGTAGTGATACCATTCTTTTAGAACGAAGGAAAGAGCTGATATTTGAAGGCCTTTATTATTGGGATCTTCTGCGAAATGAAATGGATATAGAAAAAGTATCTCCACTTCAAAACCTTGCCGCAACTGTTCCCTATGGTGATTATCGAATGGCGTATCCTATCCCTCTTAGTGAAATAGATGCGAATTCAAACATTACACAAAACACGGGTTACGGAAATTAAGGGAATTGAAAATAAATAATTATACAAACCGCTTCATTAAATATGAAGCGGTTTTTTGCATTTAGGGAATGCCAGTAGAATCTTGATTGGTGAAAACCCTAATATTTCGAATTTATATACATTTGAAAGTGGTAGGCTATATTTTGGTGTTATTATAGTTTCTACCCTAAATTGTATTGTTTTACTTTCAAATAGGTGGTTTTTCTTTTGCCATACTTTTAAAATCATATTTTCGTTAAATACTATACATTTGCTTTTAATACAAATGAATGAAAAACACGCTTACACTTTTAGGGTTTTTGCTTATCTCTTTTATTCAAGCCTATGCTCAGGTAAGAACCGTCGATAGTACCTCTACTCAAAATGAGAGTTCACAACGAAGTTCCCTAAGAAAAGACCCCAACGAAAAAGATAAACGCCCCAGGCCTCCGGTAGATCTATACAAAATTATATCCATTGAGAATGACACTACCGTGGTGGATACATCACTTACTATAGAAAAGTTTTACAAATACAATTACCTTAGGCGTGATAATTTTGAGCTGTTGCCATTTGCAAATACGGGTCAAACCTATAATACGCTGGTTTATACTTTTGATGAGCAAAGTTCAATGCCATTATTTGGTGCACGTGCGAAGCATTTCAATTATATGGAAGTTGAAGATATTCACTATTATGAAGTGCCAACGCCGCTGACAGAACTTTACTTTAAAAGTGTTTTTGAGCAGGGGCAGACCCTGGATGCATTTTATACAATGAATACAAGTAAACAGTTCAATTTTTCTATAGGGTACAAAGGGTCTCGTAGTCTTGGGAAGTATCAGAATATTCTAACAAGCACTGGCAATTTTAGATTTGCTTTTAGTTACCATACTAAAGACAAGCGTTACAATCTAAAGGCGCATTTTGCGGCACAGGATTTATTGAACAATGAAAATGGCGGAATAACAGAGCAAGCGCTTTTGAATTTCCAAAGTAACGATGGTCAATTTGACGACCGTTCTACCCTTGCTGTGAATTTTGAAGATGCCGAAAATATTATGATAGGAAAGCGGTTTTTTATTGACCATTCTTATGAATTACTTCTTCAAAGAGATTCCGTGCCAGGCAATAGTTTCAAAGTAAGTCACCGGTTGAATTTTACTGATAAATTTTACCGCTATGATCAGACTTCGCCTTCGGCACTTTTTGGAGATTCCTTTCAGGCATCTAACTTAAGGGATCGCGTAGATTTGGAAGATTTTAATAATCAGTTATCAGTAGTATTTTCTAACCCTATCTTAGGTAAGCTTGGAGCCAGTTTGAGTCATAGCCATTATGATTACGGTTACAATTCCGTACTTATATTAGAAACTGGCGATCGTATCCCGAATAGGCTTACGGGAGATATAATCGCAGCTGGGGCCAATTATGACAAAAAAATAGGAACTTTTGATTTTAGAACAGATGCACAAATAAACGTTAGTGGTCCTTTTGACGGGTATAACCTGCATGCCCAGACATCTTATAATTGGAAAAACAAGGCAAAATTTGAAGCGGAGCTCATTGCAAACTCAAGGGCTGCTAATTTCAATCACTTACTGTATCAAAGTAGTTACAGCAATTACAATTGGTTTAATGAACCTCAGTATAGTAATGTAAAGACAAATACGCTGAAAGTGGGTATAAAATCTGAAAAGTGGATGGATCTCGAAGCTAGTTTTTCATCCATAGATAACTATGCTTACTTTGCTATTGATCCATCAGATACTTTGGTAAATTCTTTTCAGGCAGGTGAAAGCGTATCGTATTGGAAGGTAAAAGCACACAAGCAATTTAATTACGGTAAGTTATCACTTGATAATACGGTCGCTTATCAAAATGTAAGTAGTGGTGCCGATTATATGAATGTGCCAGAACTTACGATCCGCAATACATTGTATTATACAGATGAATGGTTTGATAAAGCACTATTTATTCAGACAGGTGTAAATTTTAAATATTTTAGTGCGTATTCAATAAATGCTTATGATCCCGTATTAGCAGAGTTCTATGTTCAGAACGATACAAATATTGGTGCATTCCCTTTAATTGATATTTTCTTTAATATGAAAATTCAGCAAACACGTGTATTTTTTATTGCTGAACATGTAAACTCTTCTTTTACCGGTAATGATTACTTTAGTGCACCCGGCTATCCATACCGTGATTTTATAGTACGGTTTGGTTTGGTTTGGAATTTCTTTTTATAATTAAAGATATTTATTTAGACTTATCCACGTTTGATTTTCTTTATACTGTGAAGTATTAAAATCTTTTGACAGTCTTGTTTTGCACTAAACTGTTCCAGTTTGCTATATAGAGAAGTGTAATACAACGATCTTATACATATAAATTGGTAAAAAGACCCTTTTAATAGGCCTTTTGAACTCAAAAATACCTTTTTAAAGTACTATTTTAAGTTGTCTGAAAGATTTGTAAAATATAATTTACTAGGGATTAACGTTTTATAAATTATTTGAAATTATCTGTTGTAAAGCTTGCTTCTAAACGAAAAGAGGTTGTATATTTGCCGTCCCGAAACACGAACAAAATGTGAGTCGGATGTTCACTGAAAAAAGAAATAAAATTTTTGAAAATAAATTGTTGCAGATATAAATAAGTTTTGTATATTTGCACTCCCAAAATAACGAAAGTTATTCAGGGTAAGTTCAGAGAGGAAATTTCAACTTTTAACCAAAAAAAATAATTAAAATTTTATTTGGTTTGTAAATAAAAAAGGTTGTATATTTGCAGCCGCTTTCACACGCACTGTGAGGGCAACAAAGACAAGCATGACCGCTTTAAAGGGTGGTAATTTGGAAAGGGTCTCGAAGCCCTCCATGCGGCAAGAGTGGGATCTTCATTGGTCCCGGTTCATTGAAATATTGAATTGACAACGCGTGAACCTCTTCATTGAGGGGAACGAATTAGGAAAAACATTAACGACCATTTTTGAGCAAACCGTCGCCCTTGGGCGATGGGGAACCGACAATCCCTGCATCGTGGATAGTATATAAGACACTACGATGAAGAGTTTGATCCTGGCTCAGGATGAACGCTAGCGGCAGGCCTAACACATGCAAGTCGGACGGTAACAGGGGGGCTTGCTCCCGCTGACGAGTGGCGCACGGGTGAGTAACGCGTATAGCACCTACCTTATAGTAGGGGATAGCCCAGGGAAACTTGGATTAATACCCTATGGCACCTTTCTGGCACATGCCTAGGAGGTTAAAGATTTATCGCTATAAGATGGCTATGCGTCCCATTAGCTTGTTGGTAAGGTAACGGCTTACCAAGGCATCGATGGGTAGGGGTCCTGAGAGGGAGATCCCCCACACTGGTACTGAGACACGGACCAGACTCCTACGGGAGGCAGCAGTGAGGAATATTGGACAATGGGCGGAGGCCTGATCCAGCCATGCCGCGTGCAGGAAGACGGCCCTACGGGTTGTAAACTGCTTTTGTACGGGAAGAATAAGGACCACGTGTGGTCCGATGACGGTACCGTAAGAATAAGCACCGGCTAACTCCGTGCCAGCAGCCGCGGTAATACGGAGGGTGCAAGCGTTATCCGGAATCATTGGGTTTAAAGGGTCCGTAGGTGGACCTTTAAGTCAGTGGTGAAATTCTGCGGCTCAACCGCAGAACTGCCATTGAAACTGAAGGTCTTGAATTGTTGTGAAGTAGCTGGAATATGTGGTGTAGCGGTGAAATGCATAGATATCACATAGAACACCGATTGCGAAGGCAGGCTACTAACAATATATTGACACTGAGGGACGAAAGCGTGGGGAGCGAACAGGATTAGATACCCTGGTAGTCCACGCCGTAAACGATGGTTACTAGCTGTCCGGCCCGATTGAGGGCTGGGTGGCCAAGCGAAAGTGATAAGTAACCCACCTGGGGAGTACGTTCGCAAGAATGAAACTCAAAGGAATTGACGGGGGCCCGCACAAGCGGTGGAGCATGTGGTTTAATTCGATGATACGCGAGGAACCTTACCAGGGCTTAAATGCAGTCTGACAGGGGTGGAAACACCCTTTTCTTCGGACAGATTGCAAGGTGCTGCATGGTTGTCGTCAGCTCGTGCCGTGAGGTGTCAGGTTAAGTCCTATAACGAGCGCAACCCCTGTGGTTAGTTGCCAGCGAGTAATGTCGGGAACTCTAGCCAGACTGCCGGTGCAAACCGTGAGGAAGGTGGGGATGACGTCAAATCATCACGGCCCTTACGTCCTGGGCCACACACGTGCTACAATGGTAGGGACAGAGAGCAGCCACTTCGCAAGAAGGAGCGAATCTATAAACCCTATCACAGTTCGGATCGGGGTCTGCAACTCGACCCCGTGAAGCTGGAATCGCTAGTAATCGCATATCAGCCATGATGCGGTGAATACGTTCCCGGGCCTTGTACACACCGCCCGTCAAGCCATGGAAGCTGGGGGTACCTGAAGTCCGTCACCGCAAGGAGCGGCCTAGGGTAAGACCGGTAACTGGGGCTAAGTCGTAACAAGGTAGCCGTACCGGAAGGTGCGGCTGGAACACCTCCTTTCTAGAGCTTCCCCGCCATTGGCGGGAAAGACACGGCGCAGGGGTATTGTTGTTCCCATAGCCAAGACGGTCGCTGATTTTTTTCCGTTGTCAATTCAAGATATTATTCGGGAGGATGGCCCTTTTCAAGGGGCCACTCCACCGATTAATGGGACAGTCTCATAGCTCAGCTGGTTAGAGCGCTACACTGATAATGTAGAGGTCGGCAGTTCGAGTCTGCCTGAGACTACTTTGTGCCTTAGGGTGCGGGAGGTCGAGGGTAATTTTACCGAGACACAAGTTCATATATAAATACTGAAGGAAATTTTAGAGGTTGGGTAGCCGTTATAAGTACTGTTAACTGATAACTGGTTGACAATTTACTATTATAATGGGGGATTAGCTCAGCTGGCTAGAGCGCCTGCCTTGCACGCAGGAGGTCATCGGTTCGACTCCGATATTCTCCACTCCCCACCTGACCTCCCCAAGGGGAGGGACAAAACAGGTGGATCCTTTATCCCCCTTCGGGGGCTAGGGGGAAACGTTCATTGACATATTGGGAAATAATTTAAGAATACGAGAGAAACAAATGCAAGTGGGCATTTACCTTACGTGACATGGCTTGCCATGTTAGTTATGGGGAGGTGCCCGCTGAAATTATAGATAGAACTCATTAGAATACGAATACAAAAGGCCAGGTTAATACCTGTGCCCTTGAAAGAGCAATTAGTACAATAAGCTAAACAAGGGCGTATGGGGGATGCCTAGGCTCTCAGAGGCGATGAAGGACGTGATAAGCTGCGAAAAGCTGCGGGGATTGGCACATACAAGTTGATCCGCAGATATCCGAATGGGGCAACCCAGCATACTGAAGGTATGTTACCCGCAAGGGGCAAACCCGGGGAACTGAAACATCTAAGTACCCGGAGGAAGAGAAAACAACAGTGATTCCGGTAGTAGCGGCGAGCGAAACCGGACTAGCCCAAACCGGGCGGCTCACGGGCCGTCCGGGGTTGTAGGACCACAACATTCAATACAGACAGAACTGGAAGCCGTTGGAAAGCGGTGCCATAGACGGTGACAGCCCGGTACAGGCAAAGAATGTAACGATAGTGGTATCCTGAGTAGTGCGGGGCACGAGAAACCCTGTATGAATCAAGCGGGACCATCCGCTAAGGCTAAATACTCCTGAGAGACCGATAGTGAACCAGTACCGTGAGGGAAAGGTGAAAAGAACCCGAACAGGGGAGTGAAATAGACCCTGAAACCATACGCCTACAAGCGGTCGGAGCCATAATGGTGACGGCGTGCCTTTTGCATAATGAGCCTACGAGTTACTTGATCCAGCAAGGTTAAGGTCTTAAGGACCGGAGCCGTAGCGAAAGCGAGTCTGAACAGGGCGACAGAGTTGGGTCGAGTAGACGCGAAACCGTGTGATCTACCCTTGGGCAGGTTGAAGCTGTGGTAACACATAGTGGAGGACCGAACCCGTTGACGTTGAAAAGTCTTGGGATGACCTGAGGGTAGGGGTGAAAGGCCAATCAAACTCGGAAATAGCTCGTACTCCCCGAAATGCATTTAGGTGCAGCGTTGATTTATAGTTTTATAGAGGTAGAGCTACTGATTGGATGCGGGGGCTTCACCGCCTACCAATTCCTGACAAACTCCGAATGCTATAAAATGTTGATCAGCAGTGAGGGCATGGGTGCTAAGGTCCATG